>JAHFRP010000006.1 GCA_023266195.1 Sulfuricella sp. | reverse complement strand
CTTCAAGCTCAAGATCTTCCAGCTCAACACCAAGGACACGCCGTCGTTCCTTTATCACACCATGCCAACGGCATCGCCACCAACTCGCCTGACTACCGTAGGAAAACCGTGAAGAGCCAAATGTTTACCCAGCATAGAGACCACATGCTGGGGTTCGATAGCTCACATTCCGCGGACTTGAATGCAGCCAAGAACTTACCCACGGCACTTCCCAAAGCGACCGATTTGGCTGCGTCACTCTATCCAGCCGAAGTGTCATTGATTCAATCCCTCCAAGGCCAATACTCGGAAATCTCTTTCCCGCTTGGCGCTTCCGCCTTCCTGTCCACCAACATTTATGTTGCCTCGGACACCGTCGCTGGCGGCATGAAACTGGGAGGTACTCTCGACGTAAACCCTTATCAAACCGGAAACGCCCCTGCCTTGCTCCTGGGCGGAAATGGCAACGACATACTGGTTGGAGGTGCCGGCAACGACATATTGATTGGCGGTGCCGGCAATGACACATTGAACGGAGGCGCCGGCGATGACACGCTGGTCGGAGGAAGCGGCAACGACTGGCTCTACGGCGGCGCCGGCAACGACCACTATGAGTATGACAGCCAAGGCCAAACCGGCATTGAACACATCAGCGACGGCGATGGCCAAGGTTCGGTATGGGTAAAAGGTCAGCAACTGACCGGTGGAACCTACGATAGCCAGAGTTATGCCTGGAAGGATGCAAACGGAACCCAGTACGTATTCGAGCCGGCTTTTGTTAGCGCCACAACCGGCACGCTGACGATCAGCCAAGGGCTCCTGGGCGGTGCCGGCAACCAGATCGTCATTCAAAACTTCGACCTGAACCAAGCCCAGACCCAAAACGGCTACCTCGGCATCAAATTTGCGGAACAGCTCGCCATCGAGCCCGGCACCAGCCGCGCCTCCGACCCCTACGCCGCCGGCAACTACGCCCCGGCCGACCAGACCGCCGACGTGTCCGGCAACCTCAAAACCTTCACCATTTACGCCTCCGCAGTGAGCGACACGGCTCAAACGGTGACCCTGTCCGGTGGCGCATCGAATTACATGATTTGCACGGGCGCGGATCTTCTCCCTTTTTCCGGTTCGGTCAATTTAACCATTCCCGCCGGGCAGGACAGCGTCACCGTGAGTTTGATCGATACCGCCAACCAGGCTGACACCGCTCAACTGACTGCCACCCTGGTTAGCGCCGACGGCACCACGGCCACCAGCAATCACCTGACCATTACCTTTGACAATCCGGGCACACCGCCCTCCGAAGTCCAACCCGACAACACGATCACCGGCGACCTCAAGCCCATCGATTTTGGCTCCAACGGAAGCACCAATTATCGATATAACAATCTAGGCAACCTCATCACCGATCCAGGTGCACCGGACCCCGGCCGAAACGACACTCTTTATGGCAGTGCGGGAAACGACCTGATCAACACGGGGGATGGCGACAACTTTGTATATAGCAAAGCAGGAAATGACACCATTGTCGGAGGAAGCGGCGACGACACGCTTTATGGCGGGAGCGGCAACAACGTCATCAGCGGTGGGGGTGGGGAAAACATCATCGTAGCCGGCAATGGCGACAACCATATCTATGGCGATACGGAAACGGATATCGCCACTGCCATCCACCAAGCAAAAGCGGGGATCGCCTCGGGAGAAAAGGGCAGCTTCATTGCCGTCGGCAGCGGCAACAACACCGTGGTCGGGGTAAGTCGAAAACCGTGGTTTGCCCCCTATTCCGCGATATTTTTTGGTTTGCTTTGTTTCCAAGGGTTCAGTTATGCAGACGATTATATTCTTGACCCTGCACCCATTGAAACCATCACTTGGAACGATGAGCCATACGAGGCCGCACAAGATAAGGAAGTTTGTATGCTCTACCTTGAAAATTTGCGTTATTTCACACGGCGCAACGAACCGATGTCTTGCAAGCAGCCGATTGCGCCAATGTTGAATAGAAAAATCAGGAAAGCGGAATGGGAAAATCTTGATCCAGACCAGCATTCCGATCTATTCAAGGAAGTCGTAAAAGATGCTTGGCATTCCGAACCGTCGGAAGTAAGCCTGAATTTCATACGAGGCGAAATCAGGGCGGGAAATATCGTGTTCCGTCGGCTCAAGTTTGTCTTGAAAGGGTACCCGGCCGTCGAAAAAGGCAGTAATCGCATACTTTCAGAACAAAAGTTCAGCATTGTTCAGTATGGGTATGACGTTACTAATCCTGACAATCAGGATTGGTCATGGCGTTGCCACGATGGCCCAGGACGGGTGATGTCAAGCGATATCCACCAAATTCAACTTGACTTGTTCGTCGTGACTAACGATTTAAGCCGCATATATTCCAGATTGTTCGACTGGAGAGGCTACTCTGGTCAGAACCTGTGGCTTATCAATGACCATATTTATAGCGAGCTATATCGTGAGAATGGCGACGTCAAAGTGTCTGAACTTCGCGTAAACCACCCGATTCACCTCGAACCCGTCTGTCTTTACCACTTCAAAAAAGTCGCACATAAGGAGTAACCCATGACTATCAATTACTCGGCAACGCTTGGTTCCGCCACCTATATTCAACGATTGAGAGCGTTCATCAAGGCCGTCGAAGGCGAAAAATTCAGTCCCTATGTGGATATTACCGGCAACCCAACGATAGGCTGGGGCTTTGCGCTAAATGCGGCACACTTGACAACTAAGAAAGCCTTAGTGGACATCATTGAGACTGTTCTTGGCGTTAACACCCCTAATCGTATGCTTTCACAAACTGCCAGCGATAGCGAGCAGGGATTTGAAAATTCGCTTATCGCCACCCTGAACAAAACCTGGCCTGCTGACTTAACAAAAAATCAGAATGGGCCATCCACCTTAGCCCTTCAAGTTGCGCTGAACGCAATACTCGCCAGTCGCGCAGCCGATATTGCAAACGGTACCAATGGATATACAGCGAGCGACAAGGCCGCCATTGGGACCCCGTCACTTGAATTCAAATACAGCACAGCAGATCAGATTTCTGCAACATTCAATATAATCAAGGCGGTGATAGATGCTCGTCTAGATTCATCACCTTGGGTGACAGTGCCAGATACCAACGAACGTATTGCCTTTTTCGCCATGCAATATTTAGGCGCGATGAACAGCGGGATGAAGGATTCGCTCAACACAGCCTTGAATCAGAGTGATCCGAACGATGCGAGAGCTCAAGCCTGGTACACCATTCGATACCTAAACAAGTTAGGCTGGGAGCAGCGTTCTTACATGGAAGCGGCAATGTTCGGATTGGTTGCGCCCGGACAGGCGATGACCGATGGTGCGGCACTTGCTACCTATCGGATATACACCCAGCATGCAACCACTATGCAATTATATGATAAGGCGCACAGCGTGGCCTTGTCGAATGCTAATAGCGCACTGGGCAGTCTTGCCGATGCAGAGGATTTACCAACATCCCTTCAGCCAGCAGCCAATCAGCTGATCCAAGATTACGGCCACGGAAAAACCTTCGATCCTTTGCATATCTGGGTAGCAAGCGCCGGCGACAGCAAAATTGACCGCGCCAGAGATAGCGCGGCTGACCTGATTATCGGAGGCTTCTGCAACGATACGCTTGTCGGAGTACGAAAATTGGGGTCGAAGCCGCTTTTCGATGATTTTCTGAGAAAAGTAACTGTTTTCTGAAATCTATCGAAAAATGATTCATTGAGGGAGATATGGCACGAAAACTGCGATTTAACTTGGCTGAAATCCCCCAGCACATCGTGCAACGGGGGAACAATCGACAGGCATCGTTCTTCAGCGAGGACGATTACCGGTTTTACCTCGACTGCCTGGACGAAGCATCAATCAAGTACGGCTGCACGGTCCATGCCTATGTACTTATGACCAACCATGT
Organism: Sulfuricella sp.; assembly: GCA_023266195.1. Classification (GTDB taxonomy): domain Bacteria; phylum Pseudomonadota; class Gammaproteobacteria; order Burkholderiales; family Sulfuricellaceae; genus Sulfuricella. The sequence continues at coordinate 175,341 of JAHFRP010000006.1, read as the reverse complement.
CCATTTGCTGGTTACACCCCGCGCACCGGATAGCGTCTCGCGGACAATGCAATCCGTGGGGAGACGTTATGTGCAATATGTGAACTATCACTACAAGCGTAGCGGCACCCTATGGGAAGGCCGGCATAAAGCCAGCCTGGTGCAGACGGAAAAATACCTTCTGACCTGTTACCGATATATCGAACTGAATCCTGTTCGAGCCAACATGGTGTCACGCCCGGACGAGTACCCGTGGTCAAGCTACCGGGCGAATGCGCAAGGCGCAGAGGATAGGTTGCTCCGAGCTCACACCGAATACCTCGCTCTCGGAACTACGCCGGAGGAGCGGCAGAACGCCTACCGGGAGTTGTTTTACAGCCAACTCGATACGGAAACGCTAGGTGAACTGCGGAAGGCGGTAAACCAAGGACTGGTGACGGGAAGCGACCGATTCACGGAAGAGATCGAGACAATGCTTGATCGACGGGTGCGACCGGCTAAGCGAGGGCGACCATTAAAACAGATCGGAGAACAAGTGCCGGTAAAGGATGAGAGGGATCAGCTTTCATTTGAAGAGAAGGAAAAATGACTCCGACCCCATTTGTGCTGCAACCCCCTTGGGCGGGCGGTGCTCGTGGCGTTGCTCGTCCTGCTCGCCGCTCTCGTCCTCTGGGCGGTGCTGGGCCAGCTTGATATCGTCGCCGTCGCGGAAGGCAAACTCGTCCCGCAGAGCTACCTCAAGATCGTCCAGCCGCCGGAATCGGGTATCGTCAAGGAAACCCCTATCAGTAACCCATTGAGAAACCTGGATTCCGGCTTTCGCCGGAATGACGATTTTTCATTTGTTCAGCGTTTCCTTAACAGGGTGTTGAAAAACTACTGCGGGGGCGTGATGCGTTGTCAAAAACAGGCTCAGAATGCTCATTTACTCGATGTAAACTCCGCTTCTTCGCCTGTTTTTTCCTAGCCTGACGCCCCCTCGCTACGTTTTTCAATACCCTGATAAGCCGTGGGGGCTTGGTTGCCGAGCCGACATTGGGCTTATAATCTCGCCATGAAATACCAAATCATTCCCGTCACCCCCTTCGACCAGAACTGTTCCCTGATCTGGTGCCAGGAAACCCACGCCGCCGCCTTGATCGATCCGGGCGGCGAGGCGGAGCTGTTGTTGGAGGCGGTCGAGGAAAAAGGGCTTCGTTTGACCAAGCTGCTGCTGACCCACGGCCATCTCGACCATGTCGGTGCGGCGGGGGAGTTGGCGGAAAAGCTGGGGATTCCGATCGAGGGGCCGCAGCACGACGATGTATTCTGGCTCGAGATGCTGCCGCAGCAGGCCGAGACGTTCGGCTTTCCGCCTGTGTCGGCCTTCATGCCCGACCGCTGGCTGGAACAGGGCGACCGGATTGCTCTCGGCAACACGTCGCTGGAAGTGTTGCACTGTCCGGGCCATACGCCCGGTCATGTGGTTTTTTTTCATCGGCCCAGCCGCACCGCGTTCGTCGGCGACGTGCTGTTCAAGGGCTCGATCGGCCGCACCGACTTTCCGCGCGGCGACACCGGCACGTTGATCCGCTCGATCCGGGAGAAATTGTTCCCGCTGGGCGACGATGTCACCTTCATCCCCGGCCACGGCCCGGTATCCACTTTCGGCCACGAGCGCCGCACCAATCCCTACGTCGGCGACCGCATCCCGTAGGTCGGGCACGCTGTGCCCGACGGCTTCGATGGTGGGCAGAGATTTGTCGGGCACGGGGTGCCCGACCTACAGCTGCTATACTGCGCTTCCCTCTTTCTCCAGACCAAACCTCCATGAACTCACTGATTCTCAATCCCGGCAGGGAGAAGTCCCTGCAACACCGCCATCCCTGGGTTTTTTCCGGCGCCGTCGAGCGTGTCAAGGGCGAGCCGGCGGGCGAAACGGTGGCCGTGCGCGACTGTCACGGGGCGTTCCTGGCGCTCGCCGCCTACAGCCCCGCATCGCAGATCCGGGCGCGGGTATGGACTTACCGGGAAAGCGAAACGGTGGACGAGGCATTTTTCCGCGCGCGGCTGGCGCGGGCGATCGGGCTGCGCCAGGATCTGGCCGGAGAGACCGACGGCGTGCGGCTGGTGCACGGCGAATCGGATGGGCTGCCCGGCTTGGTGGTGGACCGCTACGGCGACGTGCTGGTGATGCAGGTGCTGTCCGCCGGCGTCGAGCACTGGCGCGATACGCTGGCCGGCCTGCTGATCGAGCTAACCGGCTGCGCCAACCTTTACGAGCGCTCCGACGCGGAAGTGCGCGAAATGGAAGGGCTGGCGCTGCGCAAGGGCATCCTGCGCGGTGTGCTGCCGGCGCAGTTGGCGATTCATGAGCACGGGCTGAAATTCGGCGTCGATGTGGAAAAAGGCCAGAAGACCGGCTTCTACCTCGACCAGCGCGACAACCGCCGCCGCATCGGTGAGCTGGCCAGGGACAAGGACGTGCTCAACTGCTTCTGCTACAGCGGCGGATTTTCCCTCTATGCGCTACGTGGCGGCGCGCGCTCGGTGCTGTCGCTGGACAGTTCCGCCGAGGCGCTGGCCATGGCGAAAGACAACGTCAGGCTGAACGAGTTGCCGGAAGATCGCGCCGTATGGCTCGAAGCCGACGTGTTCAAGCATTTGCGCCTGCTGCGCGACCAGGGCAGGAGCTTCGATCTGATCGTGCTCGATCCGCCCAAGTTCGCTCCCACCGCCCAGCACGCCGCCGGGGCCGCGCGCGCCTACAAGGACATCAACCTGTGGGCGCTCAAGCTGCTGCGGCCGGGCGGCCTGCTCGCCACCTTTTCCTGCTCGGGCGGGGTGAGCGCCGAACTGTTCCAGAAGATACTCGCCGGGGCCGCGCTGGACGCCGGCGCCACCGCGCAGGTCGTCGGCCATTTCTCCGCCGGTCTGGATCATCCGGCGGTGCTGAATTTCCCCGAGGGGGAATATCTCAAGGGGCTGCTGCTGCGCCGCACGGAATAAGGCGGAAATTTGTAGGAGCGGCCTGCCGGCTTTTATTACAGCACCACCTGTGTTCCCATTTCCACCACCCGGTTGGGCGGGATGTTGAAGAAGACGGCGGCGCTGCCGGCGTTGCGGAACATGGCGATGAACAATTTCTCGCGCCACAGCGGCATTTCCGAGCCCAGCCTGGGGATCAGGGTTTCGCGGCCGAGGAAGAACGAGGTGTTCATCATGTCGAACGCCACGCCGGACCGGCCGCACATTTCCAGCGCGCGCGGAATGTCGGGATCGTCCTTGAAACCGTAGCGCACCAGGATGCGGTAGAAGTTTTTCGGCAGTTTCTCCACTTCGACCCAGTCGATCTCGGGGACGTGAGGCACATCCTCCACTCGCACGGTCACCACGGCGACGCGCTCGTGCAGCACCATGTTGTGCTTCAGGTTGTGCAGCAGGGCATGGGGCACGGCATCGGGATTGCCCGCCAGGAACACCGCTGTGCGCGGCACTCGCGTGACCGATTCCACATCCAGCCCCTGAATGAACGGGTCGAGCGCGATGGCTTCGCTTTTCATGCGGCTGTTCAGCAACTGACGGCCGCGCTTCCAGGTGCTCATCAGGGTGAATACGCCCAGGCCGAAGACCAGCGGGAACCAGCCGCCATCCTCGATCTTGGTGGCATTGGCGGCGAAGAAGGCGAGATCGATGGCGAGGAAGGACGAAATCAGCAGGCCGCTCCTGATCCAGCCCCAGCCCCACATGCGGCGCACCACGATGAAGGCGAGGGCGGTGGTGATCACCATCGTGCTCGACACGGCGATGCCGTAGGCCGCCGCCATGCTGGTGGAACTGCGAAAGCCGAGCACCAGCGCCACCACGGCGACGAGCAGCGTCCAGTTGATCGCCGGCATGTAGATCTGGCCGATTTCCCGTTCCGAGGTGTGTTGCACTTCCATCCGCGGCGAGTAGCCGAGCTGGATCGCCTGGCGGGTGAGCGAGTAGGCGCCGGAGATCACCGCCTGCGAGGCGATTACCGTCGCCGCCGTGGCCAGGGCCACCAGCGGATACAGCGCCCATCTCGGCGCCAGCAGGTAGAACGGATTTTCGATGGCGTCCGGATGGTGGATCAGCAGGGCGCCCTGGCCGAAATAGTTGAGCACCAGGGCCGGCAGGACGACGCCGAACCAGGCGAGCTGGATCGGCTTGCGGCCGAAATGTCCCATGTCGGCGTACAGCGCCTCGCTGCCGGTAGCCACCAGGAATACGCCGCCCAGCGCGAGAAAGCCGACGCGGGGGCCGGCCAGGAAAAAGTCCAGGGCGTAGCTCGGGCTCAGCGCTTTCAGCACGCCCGGCTCGGCTGCGATGTTGACGATGCCCAGCACGGCCAGGGCGGCAAACCACACGCAGACGATGGGGCCGAACAGGGCGCCGATGCCGGCGGTGCCCTTGCGCTGGAAGGCGAACAGGGCGAACAGCACGCCGATGGTGACTGGAATCACGTAGGCCTTGAGCGCGGGCGTCGCCACTTCCAGCCCCTCGACCGCGGACAGCACCGAAATCGCCGGCGTGATCACGCCGTCGCCATAGAACAGCGCCGCGCCGGCGATGCCGGCCAGCATGATCGCCATCCGCCCGCGCGGACTCTCGGCCTTGCGCAGGGTCAATGCCATTAGCGCCATGATGCCGCCCTCGCCGCGGTTGTCGGCGCGCATGATGAAGGCGACGTACTTGATCGTCACCACGATCACCAGCGTCCAGAGCACCAGCGAAAGAATGCCGAGAATGTTGTCCGGCGTGATCGGCAACGGGTGCGCGCCGGCGAAGACTTCCTTGATGGCATAAAGCGGGCTGGTGCCGATGTCGCCGTAGACGATGCCGAGAGCGGCGAGGGCGAGCGGTGCCGTGCGGTTGGTGGCGTCGGGGGTGTGGTTTGACATGTTTACTTCTTTCAACTGAAAAAGGCGGTTAACCGCCAGTTAAGGCAGATTAATCGAATTGTTGCTGCTGCGGCTGATTCGGACCGAACGGTTGTTGAAATGTCGGCGTTTATCGGCGTTCATCGGCGGTTAAATAAGTTTTTCTGGGTTCAAGTGTGCAAGCGTTCAAGCCTGGAAACGATAGCCCACGCCGGTTTCCGTCAGTATATGCCGGGGTTGGGCGGGGTCCGCTTCCAGCTTCTGGCGCAGGTGGCCGACGTAGATGCGCAGGTAGTGATTGCTTTCGACGAACGACGGCCCCCACACGTCGCGCAGCAGGTGGCGGTGGGTCAGTACCTTGCCCGCATTGGCGATCAGCAGGGTGAGCAGGCGAAATTCGATCTGCGTGAGATGGACCGGTTCGCCGCGGCGGGTCACCAGCCTGCGGGAGAAATCGACTTCGATCTCGCCGAAAGACACGGTGGGGCTGCCCGCATGGTCCGGCAATTGCCGCCGCAGCAGCGCGCGCACCCTGGCCAGCAGTTCGCCGACGCCGAAGGGTTTGGTCAGGTAGTCGTCCGCCCCGGCGTCGAGAGCGACGATCTTGTCGTTCTCCGTGGAGCGCGCGGACAGGATCAGGATCGGCACGGCCGACCAGCCGCGCAGGTCGCGGATGAAATCGACGCCGTCCAGGTCCGGCAGGCCCAGGTCGAGCACGATCAGGTCGGGCTTGCGGATGCCGGCCTCGACCAAGCCCTGTTTGCCGGTTTCGGCCTCGACCACCCGGCAGCCCTCGGCTTCCAGCGCGGAACGGACGAAACGGCGGATTTGCTTTTCGTCTTCGACGACGATGATGGTGGCGGCGGATTCGCTCATGGTTCGCGCTCTTCCTCCACCGCCGGCGGCGTTCCGCCGGGCAGCGAAAACGTAAAGCAGGCGCCGCCGTCCGCGCGGTTGGCGGCATCGATGGCGCCGCCGTGCGCTTCGACGATGGCCCGGCAGATCGCCAGGCCCAGCCCGACGCCCGGCGTCGCCGATTCGGCCGCGCCGCGCTCGAACATTTCGAACAGGGCGCCCAGCCTGTCCAGCGGCAGCCCGATGCCCCGGTCGCAGACCGAAACCTCGATGTTTTTGTCTGCGATATGCGCCGAAATTTCGATGGGGGAGCCGGGTGCGGAATACTTGGCGGCGTTTTCCAGCAGGTTGCACAGCACCCGCTCGATCAATACCGCGTCGAACTCCACCAGCGGCAGGTCCTTCGGCAGCGCGACGCGGATCGGGTGATCCGCCAGGCCGCGGCCCAACAACTGGATGCTGGCGCCGACCACTTCCTCGATCAGCTGCCATTCCTTGCGCAGCGTGACGCGCCCCGCGTGGAGGCGGGCCATGTCGAGCAAGTTGCCGACCAGGCCGGAAAGACGCAGCGCCTGTTCGCGGATTGCCTCGGCCGTTTCCAGCGGCTCGGCGGGCAGCGGCGGCCGCGCCAGCGTGAGCGAATCGGCAAGGCCCACCAGCGCCGTCAGCGGAGTGCGCAGATCGTGCGACAGGGCGGACAGGATGGAACTGCGCAGCCGTTCGGAGACGATTTCCACTTGTACCGCGTGGGCCACGTCGGCGTAATGCAGGCGTTCCGCCGCGATGGCGACCACCGACGACAGCGTGGCGAGAAGATTCTTGTGCTCGCGCACCGCGTCGGGTTCGCGGTCGTTGGGAACGAAGACCAGCACGCCCCTCGTCCGCATCGGCGCCTGGAGCGGGAAATAACCCGCGCCGTAGCCGTATCCGGAAAGCGAGTAGTCCTCGACCGGGCTGCCTTGTTCGAAGGCGATCAGGGCGAAGCGCTGTTCGACCTGAAGCCTGCCGCTTGTCGGCGCAGTCGCGTTCAGGCGGCCTTGTTCGTCGGGCAGGAGCAGGACCGCTTCAAGGTTGAAGCCGCTGGCGAGGAAGCTGTTGACGATGTCGGCGACTTTTTCGACGGAAATCGCCCCGGCGAGGTCTCGCGCCATTTCGTACAGCGCGCGGGTCTGCCGTTCCCGGAGGGCCGAGGTTTCGGCCTGCCGGCGCAGGCCGGCGGTGAGCTGGCCGGTGATCAGGGCGACCGCCAGCATGACGGCGAACGTCACCAGGTATTGCGCATCGGTGACGGTGAATGAAAAGCGCGGCGGCACGAAGAAGAAGTCGAACAGCGCGACGCTGAGAAACGCCGCCAGCACCGCCGGGCCCCGGCCGAAGCGCCGGGCCACGAGCAGTACCGTGAGCAGGAACAGCATGACGATGTTGGTCAGGTCGAGGCGGCCGATGAGCGGGGTGGCGACCGCCGTGGTGGCCACGCAGGCAAGCAATGCCCAGCCGTAGCCATGTTTGGCGCTGGCATGCACGGGCAGCAGGGGCGACTCGCTATCCATCGATTTCTTTCGGCAGGGAACCTGATTGAAGCAATGCAAATTGTGAGCAAAAAGAAATAAAAATGGCGTAAAAATCAGTCAGTGCGACGCAAAAACAGCCGTGTTCACCGGTAGGTCGGTTCAAGCGCAGCGGAACCGACTTTCCAGGGGAGAATTGTCGGTTCCGCTGCGCTTGAACCGACCTACACAAGGGGCAGCGCCATAAAAAAGCCCCGCCTGCATCCGCAAGCGGGGCTCTTCGATTCGCCGCGAACCGCGGGGGTTTCGCGATCAGGCTTCGCGCATCATCATGTGGTACTGGATCTTCATGGTAATGGCCGAGCCGGCGACGATCGAGGCGAACACCAGGAACGAGCCCAGCGAGAGCGTCGAAACCCCGGTGATGCCCTGGCCGATGGTGCAGCCCATGGCGGTGACGCCGCCGAATCCCATCAGCGTGCCGCCGATGATGTGGTAGAACATGTCCTGCGAGGAGGAAAAATGCTCCCAGCGGAAGGACTTGGTGATCAGCGCATAGATGAACGAGCCGATGCCGACGCCGAAGACGGTGGCGATGGCGAAGGTGACGATGGTCGAGGTGTCGGTCCAGTATGCCCACAGTTCCATGGTGTAGGCGGTCGGCGCGATGAAGGACATCGATTCGGCGAGGTGCGAATTGGTGCCGAAGTAAGTGATTTCCAGCGTTTCCGGGTTTTCCGCCAGGCCCAGATGACCGGTGACGTACCAGCCGCCGACCACGACCAGGCCGATGATCAGGCCGGCCAGGTTGTTGTCGAAGTGCTTGCGGAATTCGCGGTCCATGAACACGAAAATCAGGATGGCCAGCACGATGATTCCGGTCACCGCCAGTTGCAGGGTTTTGGCGTCCAGGCCGCCGAATCCGGTCAGCAGCGAGGGGAGGGTCTGGCCGTGGTCGAGCTGGAGCGTGACGGCCGGGGCTTGCAGCACCTTGACGCGTAACGTGCCGAGGATGCCTTTCAGCGTCACCATCGCGGCGAAGCCCATGTAGATGAACACGACGACCGATTTCAGGTTGCCGCCGCCGACCCGCACCAGGGTCTTGTTGCCGCAGCCGGAACCGAGGGTCATGCCGACACCGAACACCAGCCCGCCGACGATATAAGCCAGCCAGGGGAAGCTGCTGCCGGTGTAGATGGTTTTTGAGAGGTCGAGATAGCCGAAGTAGGCCAGCGCGTTGGTGCCGATCATCGCCACGGCAATGGCCAGCAGCCAGGCCCGCATGCGGCCCCAGTCGCCCATGTTGACCACGTCGGAAACGGCCCCCATGGTGCAGAAGTTACTTTTGTTGGCGATGAAGCCGAAAACGACGCCCAGTCCAAACCCCCACCAGGCAATTGTCGCTGCCAGATTAGATGTATCCATAATTATATTTTCTCCTCCAGGTGAAGAGGGAATTCTAATCCAATCCGCTGCGATCTCAATAGTCTGGATGGACTATGACTTAATTCTGTTTAGACAGACTCGGCTGACGGTAATGGTCCCCCCCTTTGAAAAAGGGGGGTAGGGGGGATTTAAAGCGACACCACGACCTGGCGGCATTTTTAAATCCCCCTCAGTCCCTTTTTTTCAAAGGGGGAAGGCGCAATGTGAATCCGATGCGAATTCAATCTGACAAAGTAAAACTAATTTGCCGGGATTTTATTCCCGCCGGTAGCGGGTCGGATCGGTGATGCCGGCGCTGGCGAAGCCCAGCCTGCGCAACCGGCAGGAATCGCATTGGCCGCAGGCCATGCCCGTTTCGTCGGCCTGGTAGCACGAGACGGTGAGGCTGTAGTCCACGCCCAGCACGGTGCCGCGCCGGATGATGTCGGCCTTGGACAGATCGACCAGCGGCGCGCGGATGCGCGTGGTGCTGCCTTCGACGGCGGCCTTGGTGGCGAGGTTGGCCATTTTTTCGAAGGCGTCCAGGTATTCCGGGCGGCAGTCCGGGTAGCCGGAATAATCCACCGCGTTGGCGCCGATGAAAATGTCGCGGCTGCCGAGCACCTCGGCCCAGGCCAGCGCCAGCGACAGCATGATGGTGTTGCGCGCGGGCACGTAGGTGACGGGAATGCCCGCCGCCGGCGTGGTCGGCACGGCGATGCCGGCGTCGGTCAGCGCCGAACCGCCGAACGCCGTCAGATCGAGCTTGACGGTGCGGTGTTCGGCGGCGCCAAGCGCTTGCGCGACGCGCTGCGCGGCGGCGAGTTCGGAGCGATGGCGCTGGCCGTAATCCAGGCTCAGGGCGTGGCAGGCGTAGCCTTCGTCCCTGGCGACGGCGAGGGTGGTGGCGGAATCCAGCCCGCCGGACAACAGCACGACTGCTTTATTCAAGATGGCTTTCCCTGATTAACATAAAACTCGCGAAGCGAGCCCTCGTCCCCCTCTCCCGTCTCGCCGTGGTCGCTGCGAAGCAGCGGGAACCCGGCGGGGACACTCCTTGCGGGTGCAGGGAGAGGGCTAGGGGTGAGGGAACGGTCATGGCGTGAGCGATTTTCATTGGGGGGGCGCCATGGCTGTTAGGATGGTCAATTGTACCCTTCGCGGCAGGCGTTTTGAATCGAACGGGAAAAGCGATAAAATTCTTCCCTTTTGCAGGTGAAACTTATGATCTGGAAGCCTCATGTCACCGTGGCCGCAGTCATCGAGCAGGACGGGAAGTTCCTTCTGGTGGAAGAGGAAACCGATGACGGCATCCGCTTCAACCAGCCCGCCGGGCATTGGGAGTCCGGCGAAACCCTGGAGCAGGGCGTGGCGCGGGAGGCTCTGGAGGAAACCGCCTACCACTTCTCCCCGGAATGCCTGCTCGGAATCTACCGCTGGGCGCATCCGCGCAAGGACGTCATTTACCTGCGCTTCGCCTTCACCGGCCAGGTGCTCGGACACGAGCCGCAGCGTCGGCTGGACAGCGGCATTTTGCGCGCGGTGTGGATGACCCCGGACGAAATCCGCGCCACCGCCGAACGCCACCGCAGCCCGCTGGTGCTGCAATGCGTGGAGGACTACCTGGCCGGCAAGCGTTATCCGCTGGAAATCGTGACCCACTACGCCTGATATGGGCAAGGGCGTTTCGATTCTGCTGGCTTGCCTGAGTTTGACGGCGCAGGCGGATGAAGTCGGCATTTGCTACAACTACGGCTGCGCCGTCCGCGCCAGGATCGAAATCGACGACAGCGCGCTGCGCTCGGCGCGGCAGCTGCTGTCGCGCGCCGACGACGCAGCCGGGGAGCGTGCGGCGATTTCGCGCGTGATCGGGCTGTTCGAAACCGTCGCCGGGCAGCAGACGCCGACCTGGGCCGACAAGGGCGGCAACGTCAACGACGACGGTGTGAATGGCCGGATGGACTGCATCGACGAGTCCACCAACGCCACCACCTATTTGCGCCTGCTGGAAAGCCACGGCTGGCTGCGCCATCACCGCGTGCTGGAACCGGTGAAGCGGGCGCCGTACTGGATCAATGTGCACTGGGCGGCGCACATCGCGGAGAAACAAACCGGCCGGGAATTCGCGGTGGATTCCTGGTTTTTCGACAATGGCCGTCCGGCCGCCATTTTCAGGCTGGACGACTGGCTGGACGGAGCGCATCCCAATGAGTAAAAAAGTGGTGGTCGGCATGTCGGGCGGGGTGGATTCCGCCGTGGCCGCGCTGCTGTTGAAGCGGCAGGGCTACGAGGTGGTCGGCCTGTTCATGAAGAACTGGGAGGACGACGACACCGAGGATGGCTACTGTCCGGCCAAGCAGGATTTCATGGACGTGCTCGCCGTCGCCGACAAGATCGGCATCGAGGTCGAGGCGGTCAATTTTGCGAAAGAATACCGCGAGCGGGTGTTCGCGCTGTTTTTGCGCGAATACCAGGCCGGCCGCACGCCCAATCCGGACGTGCTGTGCAATTCCGAGATCAAGTTCAAGGCGTTTCTCGACCATGCCCTGAACCTCGGCGCCGACGCCATCGCCACCGGCCACTACGCGCGGGTGCGCGAACGCGACGGGCTGTTCGAGCTGTTGAAGGCGGAAGACGGCGGCAAGGACCAGAGCTATTTTCTGCACCGTCTCAACCAGGCGCAGCTTTCGAGGGCGATGTTCCCGCTCGGTGAAATCTACAAGCGCGAGGTGCGCGAAATCGCCCGCGAGGCCGGGCTGCCGGTGCACGCCAAGAAAGACAGCACCGGTATCTGTTTCATCGGCGAGCGGCCGTTCCGCGAGTTCCTTTCCCGCTATCTGCCGAAGCAGCCGGGCGACATGGAAACGCCGGAAGGCAAAGTGGTCGGTCAGCACGAAGGACTCGCCTACCATACCATCGGCCAGCGCCAGGGGCTCGGCATCGGCGGCCAGGGCGAGCCTTGGTTCGTCGCCGGCAAGGACATGGCGCGCAACGTGCTGATCGTGGTGCAGGGGCACGACCATCCCGCCTTACTCAAGGACCGCCTGACCGCCGCCGACCTGTCCTGGGTGTCGGGGCAGGCGCCGCATGCCGGCTGGGTCTACGGCGCCAAGGTGCGCTATCGCCAGGCCGATGCGCCGTGCAGCATTTCATACCTGGACGGCGAAAGCTGTGTCGTCGATTTCCCACAGCCGCAGTGGGCGGTGACGCCCGGCCAGTCGGTGGTGGTGTATGAAAGCGAAGTGTGCCTGGGCGGGGGCGTGATTCAATAATCGGCAAGGACAATTCCTCAGGGTTTGGGTTTTTGCCGTGAGGGAAACAGGACGGATGCCCGCCACATGTGAAAGGCGACCGGCGCGGAAACGATCAGCGTCCGACCCGACCGGTCGATCACGGCGGCTTGCAGGGAGTGGGTTCCGCGGTCGATGTTCGTCAGGGAAAAATGCGTCGAAGGGCGGATTCCGGGCCGAGCTTCGCCATCCAGAAACAGCTTGATTTTATGCCCATCCTGCAAGGCCGGTGAAAGCGTCAATGCCACTTCCAGAGTGCCGTTGTTGTCGTGGATGGTTTCGTCGTCGCCCGGCTGGATGATGGCGATTTCGGTGTACGGCTCCGCGGCGTGGGCCTGGAGCGGCCCGCCGAGGCAGAGCAAAAGCAGGAAGAGCGTGCGCATATCAAGGAACCTATCGTGGTTCCTTCAATATAGCCGATATGGGAATCCGGATTCCTGGATTCCCCTGCGCTCCTGCTTCGCGAGTTTTCCGTTAAAGAGCCGGCGGCAGGGTATCCTTGAACGGCGGCCTTTGCGACAGCTTGTCGGCCAGCCTGGCCAGTACCGGATGGGCCTTGCGCCATTCGATTTCCGGGAAGCGCAGGTCGAGGTAGCCCAGGGCGCAGCCCACGGCGATATCCGACAGGTTGAAGAATTCGCCGGTGCACCAGTTCTTGTCGCCCAGTTCGTCCGCCATGACTTCAAGGCCGCGCTGCACTTTCTGCTCCTGGCGCGCGATCCATTCCCGGCTTTGCTGCGATTCCGGCCGCTTCCGTTCCAGGAAAATGGCTGAAGCCGCGTCGGCGACGCCGTCGGCCAGCGCCTCCCAGCGCCGCACGGCGATGCGCGGGCGATTCTCTTCCGGGATGAGGCGGGAAACCGGGGTGATGGTGTCGAGGTATTCGACGATCACGCGGGAATCGAACAGGGTGTGGCCGTCGTCCAGCACCAGCACCGGCACCTTGCCGAGCGGGTTGAAGTCGGGCACGTGGGTGCCGGCATCCCAGGGGATATCCACCACCGGTTCGTATTCGATGCGTTTTTCGGCCATGACGATGCGGACTTTGCGCGCGAAAGGGCTGGTCAGCGACATGATCAGTTTCATTTTGGTCAACCTTGCATTAGTGTGAAACTCGCGAAGCGAGACCTTGTCCCCCTCGCCCGTCTCGCCGTGGTCGCTGCGTAGCAGCGGGAACCCGGCGGGGACACTCCTTGCGGGTGCCGGGAGAGGGCTAGGGGTGAGGGAACGGTTATGGCGAATCGCCGTTTCATCGTTCGGGGCGGCGATTTGCCATGACCGTTAGGGGAATGGTTTTGCGCGGCCGGTAGGATTCCATCCGGTCGAAGTTGAGATAGCGGTAGATGCCGTCGCCTTGGGGGGCGATCCTGCTTTGCACCAGGTCGAGGTATTCCTGCGCGGTCGGGATGCGGCCGAGGCGGGCGCAGACCGCGGCCAGTTCGGCCGAGCCGAGGTAGACCCTGGCGCCCTTGCCCATGCGGTTGTCGAAGTTGCGCGTGCTGGTGGAAAACACCGTGGCGCTGTCCGCCACCCGCGCCTGGTTGCCCATGCACAGGCTGCAACCGGGCATTTCGGTGCGCGCGCCGACGCGGCCGAATACGCTGTAGGCGCCTTCGTCCCTGAGCTCGGCTTCGTCCATGCGGGTGGGCGGTGCCACCCACAGCCGGGTGGGAATCAGGCTGGCATCTTCGAGCATTTTTGCCGCCGCGCGGTAATGGCCGATGTTGGTCATGCAGCTGCCGATGAAGACTTCGTCGATCTTGTCGCCCGCGACGGCGGAAAGCGATTTGACGTCGTCCGGGTCGTTGGGGCAGGCGAGCAGCGGTTCCTCGATGGTGGAAAGATCGATTTCGATGACGTGGGCGTATTCCGCGTCGGCGTCTGGCTGCAGCAGTTCGGGCTGGGCCAGCCAGGCTTTCATGGCGTCGATGCGGCGCTGCAGGGTATGGGCATCCTGGTAGCCGTTTTCGATCAGGTTGCCGAGCAGGGCGACGTTGGAATTGAGGTACTCGATCACCGGCGCCCGGTCGAGGCGCACGGTGCAGGCGGCGGCGGAGCGTTCGGCCGAGGCGTCGGCCAGTTCGAACGCCTGTTCGACCTTCAGGCTGGGCAGGCCCTCGATCTCGAGAATGCGGCCGGAAAAGATGTTCTTCTTGCCCTGTTTGCCCACGGTCAGCGTTTCTTCCTGGATGGCCGCGTAGGGAATGGCGTTGACCACGTCGCGCAGGGTGATGCCGGGCCGCATTTCGCCCTTGAAGCGCACCAGCACCGATTCCGGCATGTCCAGCGGCATGATGCCCATCGCCGCGCCGAAGGCCACCAGGCCGGAGCCGGCCGGGAACGAGATGCCGATCGGGAAGCGGGTGTGGGAATCGCCGCCGGTGCCGACGGTGTCGGGCAGCAGCATGCGGTTGAGCCAGGAATGGATGATGCCGTCGCCCGCCTTGAGGCTGACGCCGCCGCGGATCGCCATGAAGCCGGGAAGCTCGTGCTGCAGCTTGATGTCCACCGGCTTGGGGTAGGCGGCGGTGTGGCAGAAGCTCTGCATCACCAGATCGGCGGAAAAGCCCAGGCAGGCGAGCTCTTTCAGCTCGTCGCGGGTCATGCCGCCGGTGGTGTCCTGCGAGCCGACGGTGGTCATCTTCGGCTCGCAATAGGTGCCGGGGCGCACGCCGGCCACGCCGCAGGCGCGGCCCACCATTTTTTGCGCCAGCGTATAGCCCTTGCCGCTATCGGCGACCGGGGCGGGCAGGGCGAACAGGTCGGATGCGGGCAGGCCCAGCGCGGTGCGCGCCTTGGCCGTGAGGCCGCGTCCGATGATCAGCTGGATGCGACCGCCAGCGCGCACTTCGTCGGCCAGGGTGACGGGCGTCAGGGTAAAGGTACTGAGTGTCTTGCCGGCCTCGTCGGCGATTTTGCCCTGGTAGGGGTGGATCACGATCACGTCGCCGGTGTTCAGGCCGGAAACGTCGCATTCGATCGGCAGCGCGCCGGAATCTTCGGCGGTATTGAAGAAGATCGGCGCGATCTTGCTGCCCAGCACGATGCCGCCGGTGCGCTTGTTGGGAATGCAGGGGATGTCCGCGCCCATGTGCCATTGCACCGAGTTGATGGCGGATTTGCGCGAGGAGCCGGTGCCGACCACGTCGCCGACGTAGGCGACCGGAAGGTTCTTTGCCTTCAGTCCGGCGATGTCGTCCAGCGCGCCGGGCATCTTGGAGACCAGCATTTCCCTGGCGTGCAGCGGGATGTCGGGGCGCGACCAGGCGGCCTGCGCCGGCGAGAGGTCGTCGGTGTTGGTTTCGCCCGGCACCTTGAAAACCACGGCCCTGATGGTGTCGGGCAGGGTGGGCCTGGCGCTGAACCATTCGCCGTCGGCCCAGGACTGGACCAGTTTTCGGGCATGCGGGTTACCCGCATGCATGCGCTCCGCGACTTGCTGGAATGCGTCGAAAATCAGGATGGTGCGCGACAGCGCCTCGGCGGCGTCGGCCGCCAGGTCGGTGTCGAGCAGTTCGACCAGCGCGGTGACGTTGTAGCCGCCGAGCATGGTGCCGAGCAGTTTTACCGCGTGCGGTCTGCCGACCAGCGGCGAGCTGGCGCGACCGTGGGCGATGTCGGCGAGGAAGGCCGATTTGACCTTGGCGGCATCGTCCACCCCGGCCGGAATGCGATTTTCCAGCAGGTCCAGCAGGAAGCTTTCTTCTCCCGCCGGCGGGTGTTTCAGCAACTCGCCCAGGGCGGCGGTTTGTTCGGCATTCAGGGGCAGCGGCGGCAGGTCGAGCGCGGCGCGCTCGGCGGCATGGTCACGATAGGCTTTTAGCATGGGGATGTACTCGGGTAACGAGGCGATTCGGCCAGTGCTAATTATATCCGGTATTGCAAGGCGACTTAAACCATTACAGCGGACTTTCCCAGAAGCCGGCGGGCTTAAAGGAAGTCGGCTGCAAGTCCGACAGGCTCCTGGCACCCCCCAAAAAAAAGGGTGGCCGAAGCCACCCAAAACGGAGACACAACTACAAAAAACTATTTCTTCTTCTTGATGCCGAGTACGCCGAGCACATATTTCTCGTAGATCGGTTCGGTGGTGCCCTTTTTCATCTTGCGCAGGAAGTATTTCTCGAAGGCGATCTTGGCCAGATGCACCCACTTGCCTTCCTTGTACCAGTTGACGTTGCGCGGCGGGATCTGCGGCAATGCCACGAAAGCTGCGCCGGTATCGCCGAAGTCGGCCAGGCAGATGGCGTTCCAGGTAGCCTTGAAGTCCGGTTCCTTGCCGTCGAGCACGTTGCGGATGTTGTGCACCGTGGCCGTGACCATGGTTTCGATCATGTAGCCGGTCTTGGGCGCGCCGGTCGGCACCGGTGTCGCTTCCACCGGGGGGATGGCGACGCACACGCCGACCGAGTAGATATTGTTGTATTTCGGGTTGCGCTGGAACGGGTCGATCAGGATGAAGCCGCGCGGATTGGTCAGGCCTTCGATGCCGAACACGGCGTCCACGCCCTTGAATGCAGGCAGCATCATCGAGTGCTTGAACGGCAGTTCGTGCTCTTTCTTGACGTTGCCCATGTCATCCAGTTCGGTGACGAACATCTTGCCCGGCTCGACCTTGGTGACCTTGGCATTGCAGATCCACTTGATGTGGCGCTCGCGCATGGAGGATTCAAGCAGCCCCTTCGAGTCGCCCACGCCGCCCAGGCCGAGGTGGCCGATATAGGGTTCGGCGGTGACGAAAGTCATCGGCACCTTGTCGCGAATTTTGCGCTTGCGCAGGTCGGTTTCCATGATGAAGGCGAACTCGTAAGCCGGACCGTAGCAGGAGGCCATTTGTGCGGCACCTACGACGACCGGGCCGGGGTCGCGCACGAACTGGTCCCAGGCCTTGCCCGCTTCCACCGCGTGATCGACGTGGCAGACCGAGTGGGTGTTCTTGCCCGGCCCCATGCCTTCCACTTCGTCGAAGGCCAGTTTCGGTCCGGTGGCGATCACCAGGAAGTCATAATCGACAGTCCTGCCGTCGGCCAGTTCGACCTGGTTCTTTTCCGGGTGGACGCGTTTCGCCGGCGTGTCGATCAGGTTGATGCCCTTGCGCTCGAAATAGGGCGCGATGGGAATGGTGATGTCTTCCTTGGTGCGCCAGTTGACGGCGACCCAGGGGTTGGAGGGGGTGAATTGGAACTGGGGCGATTCCGAGATTACGGTGACCTTGTCTTCGGCCCGCGCCTGCTCCCGCATTTCATATGCGCACGACATGCCGCCGATGCCGGCGCCCAGGATTACGATATGTGCCATATGCACGAACTCCTTAATTTATAATGGTTTTAGTTGTGTCTCAAAATAATGATGCCGATTACCAGACGAAAATCCTGGCCATCGCGTCAAGCCCCTCATCCACGATGGTCTGAAGGTCTTCCGGCGCATCCTCGCTTTCCATGGCCAGGCTGGTATAAACCGACAGCGATTTCAGCGCACAGGCGATCTTGGCTATTTCGGCAGCCGTTGCGGCGTCCATCTTTACGCCTTCTTGCAGTTGCCAGGTTTCAGACATTCGTTCTCTCCTATGACGTCGTGAGCTTAGGGTTTGCCTGGGCCTGTTGTTAGCAAGCGGTGTGCCAGTATTTATGTCGCTGTTTATATTGACTGTTTTTCGTATGGCAGGCGATGCGCGTCAGGCCGTCATGACAAGTTGGCAGACAGGCCGGTGACGGTCGTCGTTACGGCAACAGTAGATCTGGATCAACTTTCTGTTTTACATGGAGGATTGGCTATGGAATACTGTGTCATGACAATCTGTCAGAAGCGACGCGAAATATGAACGGCCTTGCCATCGACTTGCAATCCCTGATCAATATGCAGGACAACCCTTTCGTCCTGATCGACGCGAATTACCGCGTGGTTTCCGCCAATCACGCTTACTGCCTGGTCTACGGCATGAGCCAGGCGGAGATCGTGGGACGGTTGTGCCATGAGATTTCCCACCATTCGCAGGTTCCCTGCCACGAAAACGGCGAGGTTTGCCCGCACCAGAAGATATTCGCCAGCGGCGAGCCTTGCCAGGTGCTGCACATTCATTACGACAACCACAACCACGCCGAACGCGTGCGCCTCAAGGGCCACCCGATTCGCGGCCACGACGGCAGCCTGTATCTGGGCGAATCGATCCTGCCGCTGGGTTCGTCGGACGAGCTGGATTGCGATGATATGCGCATGATCGGGCAGTCCCCCGCCTTTCTTGAATGCGCCGACAAGCTGGGGCGCGTGGCCGAGTCGGAAGCGCCGATCCTGCTGTATGGGGAAAGCGGCGTCGGCAAGGAACTGGCGGCCGAATTCGTGCACAAGCAGTCGGACCGGAGCGGCCGGCCGTATGTGGCGGTGAACTGCGCCGCCATTGCGGAATCGATGTTCGAGAGCGAATTTTTCGGCCACGAGCGCGGCGCCTTCACCGGCTGTGTCGGGCGCAAGCAGGGGCTGTTCGAACTGGCGCACGGCGGCACCCTGTTCCTCGACGAGATCGGCGAAATCCCCATGTCGATGCAGCCCAAGCTGCTGCGCATGCTGGAAACCGGCGAATTCCGCCGGGTGGGCGGGACGGAAGTGCTGAAGGCGGATGTGCGCATCATCTCCGCCACCAACCGCAACTTGCTGGACCGCGTCGATCAAGGCTTGTTCCGCGAGGATCTCTACTACCGCATTGCCGGCATCGACGTTACCCTGCCGCCCCTGCGCGAACGGCGCCAGGACATTCCTGCGCTGGCCGACGCGCTGCTGGCGCGCATCAGCGGCGCCGGCAAACAGCCCCCCCGGCTCGGTGCGGACGCCGTTCACCGTCTGAAGGCCTACGATTACCCCGGCAACGTGCGCGAGCTGCGCAACGTGCTGCAGAAGGCGGCAGCGCTGACCGGCAACGGGATTATCCACGCCAAGCATATCCAGTTCGAAGGGGCGAGCGACGGCAAACCGAAAAAGCCACCGCAAACGGAGGCGCCGGTTCCGGCGGCTGCGGATATTTCCCCGGGGCTTTCCATCGAGGAACTGGAGATCCGCCATATCCGCGAATTGCTCGAACAGCACACGGGTCACCGGCGCCGGGTGGCGGATATTCTCGGCATCAGCGAGCGCACCCTGTACCGCAAGCTGAACCGCTACGGCTTGCATGCCAAGTGATCGCTTTCGAAAATTCAAAACCCACCGCAAAGGCGCGTCTTTGCGGTGGGTGTTCCGTTTTTTTTTACGGACTCTGAGATGGACGACCTGATCCGGGATCGGCTTCTTACCCTGTTTCCCGTGCTACGGGATGTTTCTGCCGAGCTATGGCAACGGCTCGAACGGGACGCGGCCTACATCGAAGTGCCGGCGGGGACGGTGCTGTTCGAGGCGAGCGGCCCGTGCCAGGCATTTCCCATGCTGCTGTCCGGTGCGGTGCGCGTGGCCAAGGCCGGACTGAACGGGCGCGAATTGCAGCTTTACCGCGTTTCCCCGGGGGAAAGCTGCGTCATCACCAGCAGCTGCCTGCTGGGTAATGCCGCCTATCCGGCGCGCGGCGTGGCGCAGGGCGATCTTGCCGCGGTGGTGGTGCCGCGGCCATTATTCGCCGAGCTGATCGAGCGGCACCCGCCGTTTCGCGCGTATATTTTCAACCTGTTCGGCGAACGCCTCGCCGACCTGATGCAACTGGTGGAAGAAGTGGCTTTCCACAAGCTCGACCAACGTCTGGCGGCGTTGTTGTTGGCCAAAGGCGAGACCGTCAATGCCACTCACCAAAGCCTGGCCGACGAGCTCGGCAGCGTGCGCGAGATGATCAGCCGGCTGTTGAAGCATTTTCAGGACCAGGGGCTGGTTGCGCTCGGGCGCGAACAGATCCGGATCGTAGACGCAACCGCCCTGCGCGAAATCGCGCACGCTTTATCCTGAATGTAACCAAAGTCACATACATTCGCTCCTGCCGTGGCTAAGATTCACATGCCGCAATTTTTTACTGGAGGAGTTGAAGATGAAAGCAAACGTTGGTGGAACCGACAAGGTTTTGCGTATCGTGGCTGGCGTGGTGCTGCTGGGATTGGGCTTTGCCGGCGTGGTGCCGATGATGGTCGGTCTGATCGGCATCATTCCGCTGGCTACCGGCCTGATGGGCTGGTGCCCGTTCTATCCGCTGCTGGGCTTGAATACCTGTCCGATGGAAAAGAAGTAGCCGAATATACCCCGTTGTAAAAACCCCCATCTTCTTTCGGAAGATGGGGGTTTTTTTATCAGGCTCCCGCGGCTGCGGGATATTTCGACCAGGGGGCTTACTTCCTGGTTGGGACCTGGACTTCCGGCTCGACGGTGACGCGGCGGTCGGGTTGCAGGCAGGCGATCAGTTTCTTGGTTTTCTTGGTGCCTTTGCACTTGTGCACGGTGTCGGCATCCGCATCCGGTTCCGACTTGCCCTTGCCCACGGTCTTGATGCGGTCGGCGGCGACGCCTTGTTTGACCAGGTAGGCCTTGACCGCGGCGGCGCGGCGCTCGGACAGCTTCTGGTTGTACTTGGCGGTGCCGATGCGGTCGGTGTGGCCGGTCACCAGCAGCAGCTCCACTTCGGGGTGGGCTTTCATGCCTTCGACCACTTTATCATCCAGCGTTTTCATGCCCTCCGGCCGGACGACGGCCTTGTCGAAGTCGAACAGCGTTTCGGCTTTGAACTCGGCCTTCACCGCGGGTTTTTCCGGGCCGGCGATGGGCGCTTCGGCCTTGGGCTCGGGTTCCTTCTCCTTCTCTTTCGGCATCGGCGCTTCCTTCTTCACCAGTGCCGGGTCGCATTCTTCGGTGGCCATGGCCGGGGTCCAGTAGCCGGTGTGCCAGCACTCGTTGTAGCTGTTTTTGGCGACGTCGCCGCGAGTGTCGATCAGATAACCCGTGTTGGACGCGTTGTCGGCGGCGGCGGCGCCGACGGCGGATACCAGCGCGATGCCCAAGGCAAGGCGTTTTGCCGAAGAGATTTTCATGTTGTTTTTCCTTCTTGAAGTTGATTCTTGAGTTTGAAGCCGATGCCTGTTTTTTGTTTACAAGCTCAATTACAATTAATGGCATGAATATCATATACCATCGCAATGGAACTGCCAAAAATAACGAGGATATTCTAGAATTGTAGCAGATGAACCCTGTTAAATTTCGGTCCATCCGGTTTCCCCGACGGGATTCCACCTTTATAATCCACGGCCTGAAAATTCATTACGCAGCCCACCCTAGACGGGTGCCGCGCATTAACCGATGACACCCGCTATTTTCGCTTCCCCCGGCGCTTTCTCGCGCGCCTTTTCCGCCGGCTTGTCGTCGCTGCTGAACGGCGGCGGCCTGGGGCCGTTTATCCTGGTATGCGCCAATGCGACTTTCGACCCGGACACCCATGCCGCCGCGGACGGGCTCGAGGCTCTGTACCGGGCGCTGCGCGAGAAATATGTCCATGCCCTGGAAAGCGGCGCCGCGATCCAGGAAGTGGAGGAGGATTTGCTGGTCTTCCTCAAGATCCAGGCGGTCGGACTGGAACGCCTGAAACATACGGAGCAGAGGCGTGTGGGAAAATGGGAAGTGCAGTTCAACCATCTGCGCTCGTTCCGCCCCAAACGCATCGCGGCGCGGGCGCCCGCCGGACTCCGGGTGGATTTCGACGAGGCCGGCTTCCATTTCAACAAGGGATTCATGCGGAAGGAAGCATTCTGGGAAGGGGAACTCGGCGGCAAGAACGCCACGCTGTATTACAACAAGTATCCCTTCGCGCCTTTCCATGGTCTGCTGGTGCCGGAGCGGGAATGCAGGCAGCCCCAATTCCTCACGGTCGAATATCACACTTATGTCTGGGAGGTGGCGCAGCAATTGGCGCAAACTTTGGACGGCGTGGGATTCGGCTACAATTCCATCGGTGCGTTCGCCTCGGTCAACCATTTGCATTTCCAGATGTTCCTCAAGCCGGCGGGCTTCCCGGTGATGAATGCCGACTGGCGCCATAACGGCGGCGGCGAGGCCTATCCGGCGCCGTGCCTGGCTTTCGACGACAGCCGCGAGGCATGGCGTTGCATCGAGGCTCTGCACTTCCGGGACGAAGCCTACAATCTGCTTTACCTTCCCGGCAAACTGTTCGTCTTCCCGCGTCCGAAGCAGGGAACCTATCCCCAGCCCGCTTGGACCAGCGGTTTTACCTGGCATGAACTGGCGGGCGGAATCATCGCCTTCAACCGGGAAGATTACGAACGCCTGGACGAGCCCGCCATTCAGGCGGAACTCGCCCGGCTCGGCGCCGGTCTCACGTTCGCGTAGCGTTGACTCTCGACTTCGGCGGTGCGATTGGTGTAACGTCCGGTTATTAAGGTGACTCGACCATGAGCGACAACCCCATAGAAACCCGGTTAAGAGCCGCATACGGCGCGACGCTGGACCCGGACGGCAAGGAGGCGACGGTGTCGGACTGCGTGGTGGATCTGAAAACGGAGCCGGTGATCTTCCCGCGGGAAAAAGTGCTCACCGTGACGGTTTATGTGCTCGGGGTCAACGATTTCCACGAATCGGATGTTTTCATCACCCAGGTGACCTGCACCGAGCAGGAATACTACGAGGAATTCCTGCATCTGGCGGTGGCGGAAGAACGCGCCAAGGAGCATGGCTTCGCCGATCCGCTGTTCTCGTTCGACGAGCGCGAGGAAAGCATCATCAACAAGCTGCGCGGCCTGTTCGGGAGATAATGCGATGAACCATTACCACGTGTCCTTTGTGGACAGCGACGGGACGTTCTATTCCGCGTCGGTGGAAACGCCGCACGACCTGTTTACCACCGAGGGGATCGACGGCATCGCCCTGGAATTGGGCGAGAGGCTGGATCAGGAAGAGCCGGTGGCGGTGATCAATGTCATCCCGCTGAAGTCTTGAATCCGCCGGTTCGGGCCGGTCACATCACGCTGCCGAACGAGGCGTCCGCGCTGTATGGCGGGAGGGGCAGCCCCGCAATTTTACAAGCCTGGACTACCGGGCCACGGGGGAATAAATGGTAGAGGTATTTTTTTCCGCCCTGCCGGATGAAGTTTTCTTCCAGCAACCCGAGAACGGCGCGCCCGTTCGGGCAGGGACCGCATCGCTGGTAATTGTCGCGGAGAAAATTGATCACTTCCCAGTGCTCTTTTGACAAGTCGATGCCTTCCTCCGCCGCCGATTTCTGTGCGGCCAGCTCGGACCAGTTTTCAAAATCGAGAGGATCGCCCTCGACGACGCGGCCTTCGCGCTCGACGATTTGGTTGATGTCATACATGTTGCACCTCCTCCGCCTTATGCGGAACATTGCCGCCATCTGGCGGCATCACACGAATTCTGTACTATCATCTTTTATGTTTAGATTAGTCGAGCGTATTGGTCAAGTTAATTGTGCCGATTTTAAAATCTTGGAAATTCGAGGGAAGCGACAATGACAAGCGAAGGTTTTGCGCCGAAAAACGAGCTGGAAAAAAAGCTCCTGGCCGCCTGGGAAGGCGAGATGCTGGGCGAGGACTTCATGCGGGAACTGCTGGTTTCCGAAGTCTTCATGCCGATCGAGAACGACGAAGTGATCCAGGGCTTGCAGCGTTCTTCCAGCGCCAAGCCGCTGGTGCTTCAAACCGAGGAGGGCGAGTCGCTGCTGGTGGTGTTCACCAGTCCGGAGCGCGCCAAACCTTTCCTCCTGGATTTTCCCGGCTACGGCGGCGGCCTGCTGACGGAGTTCAAGTGGATACTGGAGAAAATGGGCGCCGGCCGCGGCGTGGCGCTCAATCCCGGCTGCGAAGTGGGTTTCGACATGGAGCCGGAGATGTTGAGCCAGTTGTAATCACCGAAAGGTCCGGCAGAAAAAGAAAGGCGGGAAAATCGCCGCGTTTCAAACAGACAGCTGGTTACCTGGGGAAATCGGTATGCCGCAACTTTTAAATTTGTCACGGGCAGCGCGCCTGGTGGGCGTCACGCGGGTGGCGCTGCAAAAGAAAATCAAGGAGGGGCTTCTGCCCTCGTTCGACGGCATGGTGGCCGCCGAGGATCTGCTGCGCGTATATCCCGATGTCCAGTTCGAGGATAATACCGCCTATGAACGGGTGGCGCAGATCAAGGATCGGGCCTTCGGCAAGCGCGTGTTCGAGCGCGCCCTGCCCGACAAGGAAGTCCTCGCGGCGCGGCTGACCGGCTTGGCCAGGGAGCTGTCGCTGGCCCAGTCCTCGCTGAAGCGATACCGCGCGGCGGTCGATGGGGTGGAGGCGCGGCTCAAGTCATGGGATCGCGCCGGGGGGGAATTGCAGGCGGCGGCCTCTTCCCTCAGAATGTGGATGCAGCGGGAACTGGCTGCGGGTGATTCCGGCAGCGGAATCCCCTATTTGACTATGCAGGACAATTTCCTCAGGATTATGGCAGCGCACGTAAAACTTCAACCCAGCGGCCACGAATTTTTTGTCGAAGGCGCCGACACGCTTCTGGAAGCTGCGTTGCGCGCAGGACTCGCGCTCAACTACGGCTGCAGCAACGGCAATTGCGGCCAGTGCAAGGCGAAGGTCGTCTCCGGCGAAGTGCTGAAAGTTCGTCCTCACGATTATGTGTTGAGCGAGTCCGAGAAAGCTGCCGGCCAGGTATTGATGTGTTCGAATACCGCCGTGACCGACGTGGTGATCGAGGCGGGCGAGGCGGAAACCGCTGCCGAGATCCCGTTCCAGCACGTCACTGCGCACGTCAAGAGCATCGATCCGCTCGGCGACGCCATGCTGCTCCTGCACCTGCAAACCCCGCGCAATAACCGGCTGCGCTTCCTGGCCGGACAGAATGTCGTGCTCCAGCTCGGCCATTCGATTTCGGCGGAATTCCCCGTGGCGAGCTGTCCGTGCGACGACCGCAACCTGCAGTTCCATATCCATAATACGCCGGGCAATCATTTCGCCGATTATGTCGCCACCCGGCTGAAAAAGGGCGAGGCAGTGACGGTGGAAGGGCCGACGGGCGGATTCGTGCTGCGCGAGGATTCCACCCGCCCGCTGATTTTCATCGCCTTCGGCGCCGGGTTCGCGCCGGTAAAAAGCCTGATGGAGCACGCCATGGCGCTGGACAGCGCCGAGTCGGTGCAGCTCTACTGGATCGCGTCGCACGAGGACGACCTGTATTTCTCCAACTGGACCCGCGCCTGGGCCGATGCACTGGATAATTTTGTCTTCACGCCGCTGGTGGCGGGCAGCGATCTCGAAACCGCGGCCGGGCGCCAGAAAGTTTTGATCGACGGCCTGTTGCAGCGAATTGTCGAGGACCATCCGAGACTGAGTGATTTCGAAGTTTACGTGGCCGGCTCGGAACCGCTGCTGAACGTGGCGAAGAAATGGCTGTTGGCGCAGGGTTTGCCCGATGCGCAGCTGGTGGCGGGCATGGTACGCTGACCGCCAATCTCGACCAACAAGACAAGAACGGAAAAATCATGCCTCATGTATTGAAAGACCAGGAAATCGCCATGCTGCGCGGCGAGCTCGAAATGCTGATGAGCGAACGCCAGTCCTTGCTGCGCATTGCTGGCGCTGCCGCCGCCTTCGTCGCTGAGCTGGCGGCCGACATGCTGCCGGCGGAAACCCTGGAAGCGGCGGAAATGCTGGCGGAAAGCATCAACGCCGCGTCCGAGGAAACGATGCGCGACGCGCTGGAGATCGTCAAGGCCGAGGTGGTAGGCGCTTAATTATGAAACACGCGAAGCGTCCCTCGCTCCCCTTTCCCTCATACGACTCCGCACGGGCTTCAGCCCATAGCGGATCGGAGCCTTTTAGGGCTGGCGGGACAACTGGCGACTTGCGGCTTTGCCGCTGGTCGAATGGCTGGTAATTTCATCAGAGGGCTAGGGGAGAGGGAAGCCATCAGGGTACGGCCAGGTTTCATTGTTCCGGCCGCGGTTTTTTATGACCTCTGACCCAATGCCCGGCGGAACGCTTACCGACAACCGCGAGTTGCGGCATCGGCTCGAATCGCTGCTGGCGCAGGCGCGGCAAAACGAGCAGGTGCTGCGCCGCTTCCAGGAGGCGGAGCTGCGCATGCTGGGCATCGGCGGCCTCAAGGAGCTGCTGCATTATGTGCTGCTGGAGCTGAAAGACAGCTTCGAGCTGGACACGGTGACGCTGGCGCTGATCGACCCGGAATACGAGGTGCGGCGCATGCTGATCGATCTGGGCATCGCCGCCGCCGACTTTCCCGGCCTGATTTTCCTGGACAGCCCCGCGAAATTTCTCCGCCTTTGCGGCACTTTGTTGACGCCGGTGCTGGGCCAGTACAACGCCGCCAGCCGCGCCCCCTTCTTTCCGCCCGGCGCGGCGCCGGCCAGCATCGCCATCCTGCCGATGGTGCGGCAGAAAAAACTGATCGGCAGCCTTAATCTCGGCAGTGCAAACGGCCAGCGCTTCGCTCCGGGCATGGCTACCGATTTCATTGCGCGCCTGGCGGTGATTGCCGGCGTCTGCCTGGAAAACGTGACCAACAGCGAGCGCCTCAAGCATCTCGGACTGACGGACCCGCTCACCGGCGTGCACAACCGGCGCTATTTCGACCAGCGCCTGCAAGAGGAGATGGGGCGGGCGCAGCGCCAGGGCTATCCGTTGTCCTGTCTGTTTCTCGACATCGACCATTTCAAGCGCATCAACGACGAGCACGGCCACCAGACCGGCGATTGCGTGCTGCGCGAGGCCGCCTGGCGGATCAAGGGCCAGCTGCGGTCCATCGACGTGCTGGGGCGCTACGGCGGCGAGGAGTTCGCCGTCCTGCTGATCCAGACCGACAGCGACAGTGCGCTCAACGTCGCCGAACGCATTCGACTCAGCATCGCCGACCAGCGTTTCAAGGGGGAAGAGGACGCCGCCGTTGCCGCCACGATCTCGGTCGGCGTGGCGACTCTGCGCGACGCCAGCCGCGCGCCCAATATCGGAGCGCTGGCGCAGCGCCTGGTCGCCCAGGCCGACCAGGCGCTGTACCGGGCGAAGCACGGCGGGCGCAACCGCGTGGCGGGCGGATCCTAGCAGCGGGATCGCCCATTTCCGGTTAAAATACGCGCTCGCTAAATTTGGAGATCATCATGGCTGAAACCACCACCGCCTCCGGGCTTGTCTACGAAGATATCAAGGAAGGCGAAGGCGATGTCGCCGTTGCCGGCAAGCACGTATACGTCCACTACACCGGCTGGCTCACCGACGGCACCAAGTTCGATTCGAGCAAGGACCGCAACGACCCGTTCGATTTCCCGCTCGGCGCCGGCCGCGTGATCCGCGGCTGGGACGAAGGCGTGCAGGGCATGAAAATCGGCGGCGTGCGCAAGCTCACCATTCCCGCCCAGCTCGGCTACGGCGCGCGCGGCGCGGGCGGCGTGATCCCGCCCAACGCTACGCTGGTGTTCGAAGTCGAATTGCTGAAAATCCTCTGATCCATCCCCGATGATTACGCGCAGGCCGGCACGGGGCCGGGCGGGGCCGGTCGGCAAACGGCGGCCCGAAGGTGCCGCCAGGGCGGCGCCCGTGGTTGTGCGGCCAGCCGGATCCGCCGCGGCGAAAGCCGGCGTTCCCCGCGCCAGGCCTGCCGGATCGAATGACACGGGGGCCGACTCGGGGTTGGTTCGTTTATCCAAGCTCATGTCCGAGCGCGGCCTGTGCTCGCGCCGCGAGGCGGATGCCCTGATCGAACGCGGCCTGGTGCTGGTCGATGGCGAGCGCGTCACCCTGCTCGGTACCAAGGTCGATCCCGGCCAGATCATAACCCTCGACAAGCGGGCCGAGAAGCAGCAAGCGCAGCGTGTCACCATCCTGCTCCACAAGCCGGTCGGCTACGTTTCCGCCCAGCCGGAGAAGGGCTACCAGGCGGCGGTGACGCTGATCGGCAAGGACAGCCGCTACCGGGAAGACCGCGCGCCGCAGGCCTATTCCGCCGAGCACCTGCACGGGCTTGCACCGGCGGGGCGGCTCGACATCGACTCCACCGGGCTGCTGGTGCTGACCCAGGACGGGCGCATCGCCAAGCAGTTGATCGGCGCCGATTCCGGGATCGAGAAGGAATACCTGGTGCGGGTGGAAGGGCGCCTGAGCGAGGCCGGCCTAGCCAAGCTCAATCACGGCCTCAGCCTGGACGGCGAGGCCCTCAAGCCGGCCAAGGTGTCCTGGCAGAATCAGGACCAGCTGCGCTTCATCCTGAAAGAAGGCAAGAAACGCCAGATTCGCCGCATGTGCGAGCTGGTCGGCCTCAAGGTGGTCGGCCTCAAGCGCATCCGCATCGGCAAGATCAAGCTGGGCGATCTGCCGCTGGGGCAGTGGCGCTATTTACTGGAAGGCGAGAGATTCTAATGTAGGTCGGGCACCCCGTGCCCGACAAATTTCCCGATAAATTCCACCCCCCCGCGTGTGCCAACCCGGCTGTCGGGCACGGGGTGCCCGACCTACAAGGACGACCGCGCGAAGAATAACTGGGCGGTGGTGCCGCGCCCTTCGGTGCTTTCGATCACGGTTTCCCAGCCGTAGCGGTCGCAGATGCGCTTCACCAGCGACAGGCCGATGCCCGCTCCGGTGCTGGCCGATCCCTTGAAATGCCGCTGGAAAACCTTGCCGATTTCTTCGCTCGGAATGCCCGGCCCGGTGTCGGCTACGGTCAGGCAGCGGTCGTCCACCGTGATGGCGACCGTGCCGGACTCGGTGTAGGCAAAGGCGTTGCGCACCAGGTTGGCGACGACGATGCCGAGCAGGGTGCGTTCGGCGGCGACGCGGGGGTGGCTGCGGCAGGCCAGCTCGACGCGGGTTTCCGGCCTGACCAGGTAGCGGTGCGTTTCGACGGCGCAGCCGACCACTTCGCAGACGTCGCAATCGCGTTCGCCCGGCTCGCCGGCGGACTCCTCCCGCGCCATCAGCAGCAGGGCGGCGGTGAGGTCGATCATCTGCCTGGCGGCGCGGCCGATCCGGGCGAGGCGCTTTTGCTGTTTTTCATCGAGGTGTTCGTCGTCTTCCATCAGCTCGACGGCACCCTGAACGATGGCGAGCGGCGTCCTCAGCTCGTGGCTGACGTCGGAAGTGAAGGCGCGCTCCCGCTCGATGAAGGCGCGCATGCGCCGGAGGTAGCCGCCGAACACGCGGGCGAGTTTGCCGATTTCATCCGGCGGGAATCCGCTTTCGATTTCGAGCATTTCGTCTTCCGGTTTCGCCTTGGCGACGCGCCTGGCGAGTTCGGCGACCGGCGCGACCACCCTTCCCGCCAGCCACCAGCCCACTCCCGCCGAAACCAGCGTCATGATCAGCGCGCCGACTACCAGGTTGACCAGGAACTGTTCTTCCCGCTGGCGCTGCCGTTTTTCGTTGAACAGCATCACATAGCGCTCGTTTCCCTTGTCGGCCACGGCGACCCGGTAGGGGGTGGCGTCCAGCGTCAGCTGGTGCTTGCCGGGGCTGAGCTGGAGCAGGGCGGGCGGGATATCCTCCGCGGCCCGTCCGGGCACGTGGACATAGCCGCGCACGCTGACCGTGGCGGGCGGCAGGGAATTGGGGTTGCGCGAGCGCCGCGCGATGTAGTCCTCGATTTCCGCCCGCAGGGTCTCGTCCATCAGCCGCTCGCCGAGGTTGTGCGCGGTAAACGAAAGGCCCAGCGACAGCAGCAGGCTGACCAGCGCGCCGAACCAGGCGAAGGTGGCGGCGAGCTTGAAGCGGAGGCTGTGGTGAAAGCTATTCATCGCTGATCTGGTAGCCGATGCCGCGCAGGGTTCTGATCAGCGGTTTGTCCGCCTGCTTGTCGACGGCGCTGCGCAGGATGTGCAGATGCGCCCGCAGGGCATCGCTGTCGGGCGGCGAATCGCCCCAGATGCCGCGTTCGAGTTCGTCGCGCGGCAACACCCGCGGCGAGTGGCGCATCAGGATTTCCAGGATCTTGAGCGGGATCGGCGGCAGTTCGATGGTGCGTTCGCCGCGCGTCACCTTGAGCGTGGCGGGGTCGAACGACAAGTCGCCGACCCGCAGCATGGCCGGGCCTCCGCGCGCCAGCGCGCGCCGCGCCAGCGCGCGCAGGCGCGCTTCCACTTCGCGCAGCGCGAACGGCTTCACCACGTAATCGTCGGCGCCGGCTTCCAGTCCCGCGATCTTGTCGTCAAGCGAGTCGCGCGCGGTCAACATCAACACCGGCGTCTGCTTGCCGGCTTCGCGCAGGCGCCGGCACAGCGCCAGCCCGTCGATGCCGGGCAGCATCAGGTCCAGGATGAGCACGTCGTAGGAATTGGATGCCGCCAGATGCAGCCCGGAGATGCCGTCGCCGGCCAGATCCAGCGTGTGGCCCTTGGCCTCGAAATAGTCGAACAGGTTGAGCGCCAGGTCGCGGTTGTCTTCGATCAGGAGAATATTCATCCGCGGAAGTATGCCCAGTTCGCGCAAAACTGTAAATTTCGTCAAAAAATGAACATTGGGGTGTTGCTATTACGAAGCCTGATGTTAGAATAAATTGTGCTTATTGCTGTTGGGGGAGTTTGTGGGGTAAACCCAACACGGAAATTGGCGCGTAACAAGAAGTCTTTATTTAAATAAATCAAAACAATGGAGGTGGCAAGTGGATAAAGGCAATAACGAAATTTCGCGGCGCGGTTTTATCAAGATGAGCGGGGTTGCAGCCGCATCCTTGGCGACGGTGGGTTTGACTTCGCAGGCAGCGAAGGCGGACGACAAGAAAACGCACATGGTGGGTGCCGGTACCAAGGCTCCGCTGCCCAAGGCCAAAGGGCCGCGCCTGGTCGTTGTCGGCGGCGGTACTTCCGGCCTGACGATCGCCAAGTACGCCAAGAAGGAATATCCGAAGTTCGACGTGGTGATGGTGGAAAAACGGGACATGTATTCTTCCTGCTTCTCCAGCAACCTGTGGTACGCCGGCGTGATCGACCTTGAGTTCCTGGCCGATCACAGCTTCCTCGATGCCGCAAAGAACAACAACTACACTTTCCTGAACGCCACCTGTACCGGGCTGGACCGTTCGGCTCGCAAGCTCTACACCAGCGAGGGCGAAATCGACTACGATTACCTGGTGCTGGCTCCTGGGATCGGCTACGACTATTCCCGCATCGGCGTGAACGATGCGGAAACCGAAACCGCGCTGCGCACGGTTTACCCGGCCGGCTTCACCATGCCGACCGAGCATTCGACCATCAAGGCGAAAGTCCAGGGTTTCGAAGGCGGCGTGTTCATGCTGAACGTTCCCGGCGGCAACTACCGTTGCCTCCCCGCTCCTTACGAGCGCGCCTGCATGATCGCTTCCGCGTTCAAGAAGAACAAAGTCAAGGCCAAGGTGCTGGTGCTCGACCACAACCCCGACATCACCATCAAGGCCAAGGGCTTCCATGCGGCCTTCAACGAGCTGTACAAGGACTACATCGAGTACAAGCCGTCGATGGAGATCAAGGGCGTCGATCTGGCCAACAAGACCATCAAGACCGAGTTCGACACCATCAAGTTCGATGATGCGTCGATTTATCCGGGCGTGCGCGGATCCAAGCTGCTCGAGCAGTTCGGCATCATGGACCCGAAAAATCCGCAAAAAGAAGCGATGATCGACACCCTCAAGTACAACGTGATCGGCGACGACCGCGTTTACGTGACGGGCGACTCCCGTCCGCATCCTTACTCGAAGAGCGCCAACACCTCCAACACCGAAGGCAAGTACGTCGCCAAGGTGCTGGCTGCGCGCGCCCAAGGCAAGGAAATCGAGTGGTTCAGCCCGGAAACGATCTGCTTCTCGCTGGTCAACACCAACCCGCTGGAAGGCATTTCGGTCGACGCGACCTACGCTTACGATCCCAAGACCAAGCAGTTCTCCTTCTCCAAAGACACCAAGATGTTCGAAGATCGCGACGCCTCCAAGGGCCGCGGCACGTTGTCGTGGGCGAAGGGCCTGTACCGGGACATGTTCGCTTAATTTGATTTTCCTCTTTGACGGGGGCTCCGGCCCCCGTCTTTTTTATATGAATTGATACGCTGGGAGAGGATATGGATCGTCGGCGTTTTATGAAAATATGCGGCGTAACGGCGGCAGTTGCCGGATTGCAGGCAAGATACACGGAGTCGGTCGAAGCTGCGGAACTGAAGGAATACAGTCGGGTCAAGCTGGTCGATGCCCAAGGGCAGCCGATCAAGGCGAAATCGCTGACTACCAAGGATGCATATGTTTTCAACTACCCTTATGCGGGTACCCCGTGCTTCCTGATCAACCTGGAAAACAAGCCGGCCGGCGGCGAGAAGCTGATGTCGGATAACGGCGAATACACCTGGGAAGGCGGCACCGGGCCGAACGGCAGCATCGTGGCGATGACCGCGATTTGCGCGCACCAGCTGTCCTACCCGAAAAAAGACGGCACACCGATCAGCTATTACGCTACCGAGAAAAGCGAAGATGCGGGCGTGGCCGGCGTCATCGTCTGTTGCGAACACGACCGGGTTTACGATCCGGCGCACGGCGGCAAGATGATCGCCACCAACAAGAAGGCGACGCAGCCCCTGGCGTCGATCCGGCTGGAATACGATCCGGCCACCGACGAACTGTACGCCAAAGGCGTCTATGGCGGCGCGCGCTTCGACGATTTCTTCAAGGCCTACAAGAAAGAATTGATTGAAGATTACGGCGTCGGCGGCGCCAAGCAGGAAGTGGCTGATACGGCCAAAACGGTTTTGCTGTCCGAGTATTCGGCGCAGAAGGACCGCTGTTAGGAACCGGTTAACTCCCGCCGCCGTCGATGGGGGCGGGAGTATCGGAATTCTGCCGGTTTCCCCTCGAATTATTGCCTGATCCGTTTTCCGGCGTCCTGGCGACAATCACCCGATTTCGCCCTTCCTGTTTAGCCTTGTAAAGTGCGGTGTCGGCCGCCCGGAATGCGACGTTCCAGGATGACCCATGCAGCGGAATGATGGCGATACCGAGCGATATGGTGATTTTTATCGCTTCTCCCGCATAGTCCAGGCGGAACTCAGCGATGTCCTGGCGCAGCTGTTCCGCGCGCTGGCGAGTGATGTCCAGCGAGGCGCCGGGCATGGTGACGACAAATTCCTCGCCGCCGTAACGGCAGGCAATATCCGCGCCCCGCGTGTGGCTTTCCAGCAAGTGTCCCATCTCCCGCAACACCATATCGCCCGCTTGGTGGCCGTAGGTATCGTTCAGGTTCTTGAAGTGGTCGATGTCGATCATGATGATGCCGACCGATGAGGCGGTGCGCTGGGCGACCAGTTCTTCCCGCGCCATCATGTCCTCCATGTAGCGGCGGTTATAAAGTCTGGTGAGGGGATCGCGAATCGCCTGGGCCAGCAGTTCGTCGTGCAGTCGCAGGTTGGCGATCGCCAGCGCGGTGCGCTCTGCGACATATTGGGCCAGTTGCAGCCGGGTTTGCGCTTCCTGTTCCTGGACTTCCGTGTCGAAAACCCCGTGAGCCGCCGGCGACAAATCCCTCAGATGCAGGATGCCCATGGTTTCGCCGCGCGCCATCAAGGGCAGGCACATGTAATCGGCGCACGAGGACTGGTCGACGTGATTGCAGCAAGGGCGGGGATGCGAAGGGTCTGCCCAGTGGAATTTCCCGCCACGCAGCGCCCAGCAGTCCTCCGGCGAGAAAACCCGGTCTTTCGGCGGGATCTGGCCCCAGGTGATGGTGGCATCGACGATTCCCCGCGAAGGCTGGATGATGAACAGCCCGCCGGAGCGGTAGGGGAGAGAGCGTTCGATAAATTGGGCGACGACCTTATTGGCTTCATCGACGTTGCGGCAGGTTTGCAGCAAGTTGCCCATCTCGCCGAGGTTGGCCATGTCGATGGAATGGCGCTGCAAGAGATCGAGCGAGCCGGACAGCCGCTGGTTGGCCAGATCCACCTCTTGCTTGGCGTTTTCCAGCTGCGCGGTGCGTTCCGCGACCCGGTTTTCCAGCTCGCTGTTCAATTGCTTGATGACCGCTATCGTGTACGTCCGGTCGTTCTCCCTCAGTTCCAGCGACTCGGCCATGTCATCGAGTATGCCGGCCAGGGTGCTTACTTCGTTATGGTCGTGCTCGATCCCGGTGCGGGAGCTCAGGTTGCCGGCGCGCATCTGCTTGGCCGCATCGATCAGGATCGAGATGGGGCGGAAAATGAACTGGGAGGTTCCTACCCAGGCGATCACGACGATCAGCAGCACGGCGACAGCCAGGCTGGCCACCTGCCAGGTGATAATGCGTCTCGCCGCCAGCAGCGGTCCCTCGCGGGAAAGGTCGGTGACCAGGAAAACCCGCTGATTCTGGGACGTGGCCAGCGTGGAGAAGGCATGGATGCGCGGGGCGCCTTCGAAGCCGCTGGTTTCTGCGGTTCCCTCGCCGTTTTTTGCCAGAATGGCGACCAGCAGGGACGCTTGCGGCAGAAATTTGCCGGCGACGTTTTTCGGATCCGGATAACGCGCGAGCACCAGCCCGCGCTCGTCGATCAAGGTGAATATGCCACCTTCCCGCGCCAATTCGTCGATCAGCACCTCGTTGGCGCGCATCAGGTCGAGCGTCGCAAAAACCACGGCCTCCACCTTGCCGGCCCGGTTCAGCAGGGGAACCGCGAGCGTGACGGCAGGCTTGTCCGTCGCTGTCGCCGCATGGTAATCCCCTATCGCGAAAGCGCGCCCGGCGAGGACGCGCTGGAAAAATAGCCGGTGCGCATAATTTTCAGCCGGCTGGAGTGGAGCTGCGCTGCAAACCGGGCTGCCATCGGGGCGAATCACGCCCAGATTCAGGTAATCGCGCGAACTGCGCAGAAACCGGGACAGGAACACGGCGCAGTTTCCCGCCTGGCCTGCATGGATGGCGGATGTGGCGGCAAGCGTCTCGAGCAGGCTGCGCGTCTCGGCGATTCTGCGCTGGAAATGGGCCGTTCCCGCCTTCGTTTCCTGCACCGCGTGCCTTTGTGCGTCGGCCACGCCGGTGTCGTATTCCTGTATTGCGCCATAGACGGCGATGCCCAGCGATGGCAGGGGGGCTACCAGGAAGAGGATGAGCAGACGCGTTTTCAGCGTCGAAAAGTCGAGCCACCTCAATCGCACTCTCCTTCTGATGGCGCAGGGGTGAAAATACGGCTTCTTATTGAGTCGGTCATTAAATGTCGTCATTCCTGGCTTGACCCGGAATCCGGGGGGCTTGTCGATGCCGGATTCCCGCCTGCGCGGGAATGGCGGAGCTTCAATATTTAGTGGCCGCCCCTATAGACTGAAAGTATAGGTTGAAGCTAGCCGGCGGGCGGGCGTGAGGCCGAATTACCAACCCTTAATGCAAGAAAATTACTTAATTTGTTACATTAAAGCCGTTCAACCAACGTTGCATCGGCGCCGTTGCGGGATGCAACGCATTCAAAGAGAGTTGAAACAATGCCGCCGGCTGGCTATGTTTTGTAAAGGCGACCGAACAATCGTTGTTCCGGTGGAACCACCCTGGCCCTCACCCAATGGAGGGGAGAGTGTGTCGGCGCGAATCCACGGGCGTTTTTAGCGACAACCCGATCGACTTTCGTTTTTCCCTTTTCTGTCCGGGATGAAACGGCGTTTGAGACAATACTTGCCGGAACAAGAATGATGGCGTCTGAGCCACAAAACGAATCGCCTTTTCCTTCCAACCTTTCCCCGTGGATGCCGCTGCTTGTCTTCACTCTGCTTGCCTTTTCGATCGGAGCGGCAAGCAGCTTCATATTCGAGCGCAACAAGCGGTATATCGAGGAAGCGGAAATCCAGAACCTCGGCGCCATTGCCGATCTGAAAGCCGCCCAAATTGCCGCCTGGGCCGAAATTCAGCGGCGCCGGGCCGCACTGTTTTTGCATGGCTCGTTGTTGCCGGATGAATTCGGGCTTTGGCTAAACAGCGGTGCGCGGCCCGGCCGGCAACAACGGAAAATCCTGCTTTTTCTGGCGGGCGTGCAGAAAACGCATGGCTACAAAAACACTTCGCTGCTGGATGTGCATGGCAGCGTGGTCATTTCCACCGATGTCGGGAAGCGGCTGGATACGGAAGAAAAACAACTGGCCCTAGCTGCGATGAGAGAAAAAAAGGTCCTGTTTCTCGATTTCCACCGGGGTGCGGCCGAACCGGGCCATCCGATCGAGATCAGCTTCGCCGCCCCACTCGTGGAGACCGATAGGCAAGGTAACCATGTTGTCGGCGCCGTGCTGTTGGTGATCGACCCCGCTTCGTTTTTGTACCCGATGATCCGGTATTGGCCGACCCCAAGCCGGAGTGCCGAGACGATGCTGGTACGGCGCGAGGGCGACGATGTCCTGTTCCTCAACGAACTGCGCCATAGGAAAGGAACCGCGCTTTCCTTGCGCATGCCGGTCGCTACGCCCAATCTGGCGAGCGCCACGTGGCTGCGCGGGCAGCATGACCCGATGGAGAGCGTCGACTATCGCGGAGTTCCTGTCGTCTCAGCCATCCGTAAAGTGCCGGATACGCCTTGGGTGATGGTGGCGAAAATGGACAAGGATGAACTGCTTGCCCCGATCACCATGCTGCAACAGTGGGTTACCTCGCTGGCGATTGTGCTCAGCGCGGTTGGCGGCATTCTCGTCATCGCCTGGTACCGGGCGTCCCATGCGCGCTTCCAGCGCCTTAGAGCACTGCACGATGCCGCGGTAGAGCGCGAAGCGCTGGTCAGGCATTTCGATTACCTGTCCAGGTTCGGCAGCGACATCGTCTTGCTGGTGGACGCTCAGGGCAGGATAGTCGAGCCGAACCACCGCGCGGCTTTGGCCTATGGCTATTCGGCGAAAGAGCTAAAAAGAATGTCGATTCGGGATTTGCTTCGCCCTGGCGTCGACCTGCCGCTGGATGAGGTCGAGAAAACGGGGGGACTGAGGTTCGAGTCGGTTCACGTCCGCAAGGACAAATCGGAGTTTCCCGTCGAGACCAGCTTGCATGCAATTACCATCGAGGGGAAAAAGTATTATCAGGGCATCATTCGCGACATCACCGAGCGCAGGCGGGTGGAGGCGGATATCGAATATCGGAATACCCTCCTGTCCACGCTGACGGAGAGTTCCATCGACGGCAGCCTGGTCGTCGACGAAAACGGAAGCATTCTGTTGTTCAACCAGCGACTTGTCGACATGTGGGGCATTCCTTCCGAAGTGATCGCGACACGCTCAGATGAACTCGCGTTGAAATCGGTGCTGGACAAGCTGGCGGAGCCACAAAATTTCCTCGATAAGGTGGCGCATCTTTATGCCCACCGGGAAGAAACCAGCCAGGACGAGATCGAGCTGAAAGATGGCAGGACGTTCGAACGCTACTCAGCACCGATGTTCGGACCCGGCGCAAGATATCATGGGCGGGTGTGGAGCTTCCATGACATCACCGAACGCAAGCTGGCGGAGGACAAACTCAATGAATCGAACAGGGAACTGCAGCGGCTGGCTACCCACCTGGAAGTGGTCAGGGAGGAGGAACAAAAGCGCATTGCGCGGGAACTGCATGACGGCATGGGCGGCGCGCTGGCGGCGCTCAATATGAAAGTCGCTCTGCTGGCGGCGGACCCGCCGGTCAAAAGGGCGGTGCTCTCTGCCGAACTGGATTCCTTGGGCAAGCTGGTCGCCGACGGGGTACAGGTCATGCGCCAGATCGTTACCGAATTGAGGCCGTGCCTCCTGGGCGAGGTGGGGCTTAAATCCGCTATTGAAAAGTACACACAGGAGTTTTGCGACGCCACCCATATCGAGTGCGATCTTCGCCTGCCGGAAGAGGAACTGAATCTGGATGAAAACCTGGCCGCCACGCTGTTCCGGATTGTCCAGGAATCGCTGACCAACGTGGCGAAGCATGCCGAGGCGGACAAGATCGGTATTGTCTTGAGTTTGTGGGATGGATCGCTGATGTTGACCGTCAAGGATAATGGCAAGGGCTTCGATCCCCAGGTCAGGAAGCCGAAATCGTTCGGCCTGATCGGAATTCGGGAGCGCGCCGCCATGATGGGCGGAAAAGCCGAAATCACGAGCGAGCCCGGCAAGGGAACCACGGTGCGGGTGCGGTTGCCGCGTGCGGGATGAGTGCGGAAGACAAGGCGTTGGGCTTCACGCCGCCCCGATGCGCCGCGCCAGCTCGGAATCGCGCTTCTTGAGGAAACCCAGCAGTTTCTGCGGATAGTCGCCGGCGACCGCATTCCTGACCGATGGCCGCTGCGCCAGGGCCTGCCGCCAGGCGCGCACTTTGGGGGTATTCGCGAACAGGCCGAAATCGACGAAGCCGTCGTACACGTCGAAGTAGCGGAAAATCGGCGCGAAGGCCGCATCGACCAGCGAGAAATTCTCTCCCGCAAAATAAGACCCTTCGCCCAGCGCGCCTTCGACGGTTTCGAACCGGGTTTGCAGTTCCTTGCGCGTGGCTTCGAACGTTTGCGCATCCTTGGCGGTATTGAACTCCCACAGCGCGGCCAGGATGGCCGAGCCGAACTCGATCCAGGCGCGGTGCCGCGCGCGCTTCAGCGGATCGGCCGGGTGCAGGCGCGGTTCGATGGTGTCGTCCAGGTATTCGCAAATCACCGCCGATTCGAAAATCACGTCGTCGCCAACCTGCAGCAGCGGCACCTTGCCGAGCGGCGACAGCTTGTCGAACCAGTCGGGCTTGTGGTCGAGATCGATGTTGCTGCGCTGGAACGGCGCTTTTTTCTCCAGCAGCGCAATCGCCGCGCGCTGCGCATAGGGGCAGATTTCGTGGCTTACCAGGTGCAGTTTGGGCATGGCTTCTTCTCCTTGGCTGTCAGCATCATTATCCTAGAAACCTCAGTTGATCGCTTGCCATGAAGGCCAAGATTTGGGTTCTAAACAGCTTTGTGATGAATTTTTGTGTTCACCCGTATGGTGACAGCGCTACGGGCCGGATTGCACGGTTTTGCGGGCGCATGGCGTTGTTGCAACTCCTTGGAAGGGAATAGCCATTCCGCGTCGTTGCGCCTAGCCCTGCACCCGCAAAACCGCACACTCCAACCCGTCCAACTGAGGTTTCTAGGATTATAGAACCCTCCGATTGACTTCATCGAGGCGCCTGGTCGCGGTCATTCGATAAAAAAATTCCCGTTTTCCTTGGGTTGCGGCGGCTCGAACGCCTAGTCTGAAAAAAGACGCGTCGTGCTTTTCTCAAGGAACCGATCGATGGAAACCCCCAAACCGCCCAAAATCACCGGCCGGGATTTGTGGCCCGGCTATATCGGCGTCAGGCGCGACACCGAGCGGCTGTGCGCCCCCCTGGAAATCGAGGATTACGGTGTCCAGTCGATGCCGTCGGCGAGTCCGCCCAAGTGGCATCTGGCGCACACCGCCTGGTTCTTCGAAACGCTGGTGCTCAAGCCTTATCTGGAAGGCTACAAGGAATTTCATCCGCTGTTCGGCCGGCTGTTCAATTCCTATTACGAGACTCTGGGCGAATTCCATCCGCGGCCGCAGCGTGGGCTGTTGTCGCGGCCGACGGTGGCGGAAGCGTACCGCTACCGGGTCCACGTGGACGAATACATGGCGCGGCTGCTCGACCAGCCCGGCCTGCCGCAGTGGCGCGAGATCGAGCGGCTGACGGTGCTGGGGATCAATCACGAACAGCAGCACCAGGAATTGCTGCTGACCGACATCCTGCACAACTTCGCCGCCAGTCCGCTGCGCCCCGCCTACAGCGCCGCGGCCGCACAGCCGCCGGCCGGCCGGGCACTGCCGCTGCAATGGCTGGAATTCGCCGGCGGCGTCAGGGAGATCGGCCATGCCGGCGGCGGCTTCGCCTACGACAACGAAGGGCCGCGGCACAAGGTCTACCTGGAAGACTTCCGGCTCGCTTCGCGCCTGGCCACCAACGGCGAGTTCGCCGAATTCGTCGCGGCGGGAGGCTACCGGCAGCCCGCGCACTGGCTGTCCGACGGCTGGCAGGCCGTGCGCGAACAGGGCTGGGCGGCGCCGCTGTATTGGGAGCGCTGCGGCAACGAGTGGTGGCACATGACGCTCGCCGGCATGCGCCCCCTGGATATGCATGCGCCGGTGTGCCACGTCGGCTTCTTCGAGGCCGCCGCCTTCGCCCACTGGGCCGGCAAGCGTTTGCCGACCGAGGCGGAGTGGGAAGTCGCGGCGGCGGGCGTGCCGGTCGACGGCAATCTGCGCGAGAAAGGCGTTCTGCAGCCGCTTGCCGTCCGGCAGGGCGGCCCGCATCCGTTGCAAATGTTCGGCGACGCGTGGGAGTGGACCGCCAGCGCCTACGCGCCCTATCCCGGCTACCGCCAGGCCGCCGGCCCGCTGGGCGAGTACAACGGCAAGTTCATGTGCGGCCAGACGGTGCTGCGCGGCGGTTCCTGCGCCACGCCGGCCGGGCATATCCGCGCCACTTACCGCAATTTCTTCTATCCGGCGGACCGCTGGCAGTTCAGCGGAATCCGCCTGGCCGAGGATCGGTGATGGTCGAAGCCGCCGTTGCCGCGTTTCGCTATTACGATTGCCATCCCGCCCCGGCCGACCTATACGCCGAGGTGATCGGCGGCCTGAGTCGGGAACCGCGCAGCATCCCGCCCAAATTTTTCTACGACGAAGCCGGGTCGCGGCTGTTCGACGCCATTTGTGCCACGCCGGAGTATTACCCCGCCCGCGTCGAAACCGGCATCATCCGGCGCCGCCTCGCGGAAATCGCCGCCTGCGTCGGCTCGGGCGGCGTGCTGATCGAACCGGGCAGCGGCGATTGCCGCAAGGTGCGCGAACTGCTGGCGGCGGTCCGGCCGTGTGCCTACGTGCCGGTGGACATTTCAGGTGCCTGGCTGCGCCAGGCGGCATGCCGGCTGGCGGCGGAATTTCCGTGGCTGGAAATCCACGCCGTTTGCGCCGACTTCACCGCCCCGATCGATCTGCCGTGCCGGCCCGGCGGCGCACGCCGGGTGGCGTTCTTCCCCGGTTCGAGCATCGGCAACTTCGATCCCGGCGAGGCCGTGGTTTTCCTGTCCCATCTCGCCGCCATGGTGCAGCCGGGCGGCGGCTTGCTGATCGGCGTCGATCTGAAGAAGGACGCCGCCGTGCTCAACGCCGCCTACAACGATGCCCAGGGCCTGACCGCCGCTTTCAACCGGAATCTGCTGGTGCGCGTCAACCGCGATCTGGCGGCCGATTTCAAGGTGGAGCGGTTTCGCCACCATGCTTTTTACAACCAAGCCGAAGGGCGCGTCGAGATGCATCTGGTCAGCCGGATTCGTCAGCGGGTGAGAATCGGCGACCGCTCATTCGATTTCGAGCCGGGCGAGGGGATTCACACCGAGAATTCATACAAATACACCGTTGCCCAGTTCCAGCAACTGGCGGAGCGCGCCGGCTTCGAGCCGGTCCGGGTCTGGACCGACGCTGATGGGCTGTTCAGCGTGCATTACCTGGCGGTGCGGTAATCGGGTAGGTCGGTTCAAGCGCAGCGGAACCGACGCTCCACTGTGCCACGTCGGTTCCGCTGCGCTTGAACCGACCTACGAGCCTGATGGAAAAACGATATAGGTCGGGCACCCTGTGCCCGACGTTCCGTCCGATGTTTGGCGAGCCGGAGGTGCCTACGAACCCGAGAACCAGTTATACCCCTGATCCTCCCAATAGCCGCCGGGAAACTGGTTGGTGACGAAGATTTCCGCGATGTGCTTGGGATTCTTGAAGCCGAGCTTGGTGGGCATGCGCAGCTTCATCGGGAAGCCGTATTTGGCGGGCAGGGTCCGGTCGGCGAACTTGAAGGTGAGCTGGGTTTGCGGATGCAGCGCGGTGGCCATGTCGATGCTGGTGTAGTAGTCGTCCGCGCAGGTGAAGCCGACGTATTTGGCTGTCAGGTCGGCGCCGACCCGTTCCAGAAACAGGCGGAACGGCACTCCCGTCCATTTTCCGATGGCGCTCCAGCCTTCGACGCAGACGTGGCGCGTAACCTGGGAAACCTGGGGCAGCGCGTAAAGCTCCGCCAGCGTCCACGGCTTTTTGTCGCGGATCAGGCCCGACAGCGCCAGCTTGTAGCTGCCCGGATCGACCTCGATCACCTCGTCCTCGCCGTAATAGGCGTTGAACGGGAACGGTTTGGCGATCCTGCTTTCCGGATAGGTGGGGGCAAGCTTGCCGGGGTTGAACAACAGCGCCTGCGCCCGATCGTTCCATTTCGACATCGCCCACAATACTTTCTGCACCGCGTCGGCGTCGGTGACGTCGCAGCCGGTCAGGAGCGCCAGCGCGCCCAGGCTCAGCGAGTGCTTGAGGAACAGCCGGCGTTCGAGAAGTTGAATCTGTTTCGGCGGCAGGCTTTCGAGCACGGGCGCAAGACGCGGCGGCGTTTTTTTCATGTCATTCTCCCCGAGGCGCATGGCCGGTGAACATCGGCGCCAGCGTGCGCGGCACCAGCATCACCATGACGACGTGGACCACGACGAACCCGACCACTCCGGCCATGGCGAAGAAATGCACCCGGCGGGCGCCTTCGTAGCCGCCCATCAGCGCCGCCAGTTCCTGCAGCTGCACCGGCTTCCAGATCGACAGGCCGGACAGCACCAGCGCGACCCCCAGCACGATCACGGCCAGGTAGGCCGCCTTCTGCAGCGGGTTGTAAACGCCGAGCCGGTGCGAGACGCGGCCGTGCAGCACGTTGGCGAATTCATGCAGGATCGCGCCCCACGCCAGCGGAAAGAAGCTGCGCCGGTAGTGGCCGGAAACGATGCCGTACAGCACATAGACGAGCCCGTTCGCCACCAGCAGCCACATCGCGGCGAAGTGCCATTGCAGCGCCCCCGCCAGCCAGCCGCCCAGGGTCAGGTCGGGCGGGAAGTGGAACGGGAACAGCGGCGAGGCATCGTAGATGCGCCAGCCGCTGAACACCA
Organism: Sulfuricella sp.; assembly: GCA_023266195.1. Taxonomy (GTDB): domain Bacteria; phylum Pseudomonadota; class Gammaproteobacteria; order Burkholderiales; family Sulfuricellaceae; genus Sulfuricella. The sequence goes on along the minus strand of JAHFRP010000006.1, from coordinate 132,580 downwards.
TGATGAAAATCGCGACGACGTTGACCCAGTGGCAAATGCGCACCACCAGGGGATGAATAGTGGGGGGCGGCGCGGCGACGGAGATGGGATCCATGACGCTCTCCCTTTGTTTAAGGTTTGCGGAGCAAAATCCAGCCACGAAAAGGCGCAAGAAGCACAAAATACATCGTGATTAGTTCCGACTTTGTCGGACTCGGCTGACGAAAATGTTCCCCTCTTTGTTCAAAGGGAGAGGCACTATCGTGGTCTGCCGACCATTGCGCCTATTCACAAAAGACATTTTTGTGAATTTTGCGCCTTTTCGCGGCCAAAAACACCCCATCACTTGGCGATATCCGTTTCCCGCACCCAGTACATGGCGGTCTGGCCGGGGATATGGACCTTCGCCCGGGAGAAGAAATTGTCCCCGCCCTCCACGCAGACCCGGGAGTGGGCCTGCAACGCAACCGCGGCGCCGCCGGCGAGTAGCTGCTCCAGCGCGGTCTTGTCGTATTGGTCGAACGGCGTGAACATCAACCGGTACGCCCTTTCGTTCACCGCGCCGTAGGCGCCGGGCTGGACGATGGCTTCGTCGAAGCCGGGCGGGCAGATGCCCTGGCCGGCATGGCCGAGAACCGGGGCGGCGAGAAGAACGGCCAGGAAGATGTTTTTCATTTGAGCGCTCTTGTTTTCGGTGGCGACGGTTTCAATATAGCCGCGAATCGGATCACTAGGAGCCTGTCGGACTTAAAGGAAATCGGCTGCAAATCCGCCTGGCCGGTCCATATTTCGCCGCTTTTTTGGTCAATAGAATGACTATTGACCTGCAAAACCAGCAAAATCTGTCCTCGCCCAGCCAAATTTTCGCTTCGATTCTTTAAGTCCGACAGGCTCCTAGAGGTAATGATCCGCCAGCAGCGCCGCGAACAGCAAAGTCAGGTAAGTGATGGAATAGCGGAAAGTGCGTTGGGCGAGTTGGTCGCTGTAGGCGCGGTAAAGTTTGACCGCATGCCACAGGAAAACGGCGTCGAGCGGCACGGCGGCGGCAAAATAAAGCGCCCCGCTCATGCCGCTGCCGTAGGGCATGAGCGAAACCGTGGCGAGGATCACGCAATACAACACGATATGCAGGCGGGTGAACTCGCTGCCGTGGGTGACCGGCAGCATGGGAATCCCCGCCCTGGCGTAGTCGTTGGTCCGGTAAAGCGCCAGCGACCAGAAATGCGGCGGGGTCCAGGCGAAGATGATGAGGAACAGGATCAGCGCTTCGCTGGACAAGCCGCCGCTGACCGCCGCCCAGCCCAGCACCGGCGGCATGGCGCCCGCCGCGCCGCCGATCACGATGTTGAGCGGCGTGGCCGGCTTCAGGAACACGGTGTAAATCACGGCGTAGCCGACGAAAGTGGCGAGGGTGAGCGCCATGGTGAGGGGATTGACGAATCGATAAAGCAGCGCCAGCCCGCCGCCGCCCAGGATGACGACGAACCCCAGCGCCTCGAACGCCCCCAGCCTCCCGGCGGCGAGCGGACGGTGGCGGGTGCGCGCCATCAGCGCATCGATGCGCCGCTCGATCAGGCAGTTCAGCGCCGCCGCCGCCCCCGCCGTCATCGCGATCCCGGCGGTGCCCGCCAATAGCGCCCGCAGCGGGATCATGCCGGGCGAGGCCAGCGCCATGCCGATCAGCGCGGTGAACACGATCAGGCCGGTGACCCTGGGCTTGCACAGCGCGTAGAATTCGCGCAGCTTGTCCGCTAGCGGACTGGAGCGGAGCAGGGCGAGAGTATTCATGGCAGGCTCCTTTCGGATGTCTAAAAATCAATACATAACAAAGTGCCGTGAGCCGTAGGTGCGAATTCATTCGCACGGCCGGCGCCGGATTGTGCGAATGAATTCGCACCTACAGCCTCTGTTCCCCTTTTGCAAAGAGGGAAGGTGCCAGTTTCCAGTTCGCCGCCACCAGCGCGACCAGCAGCGCAGCGGCCACGGCGTTGTGCAGCACGGCGCTCGCCAGCGGCAGCCCGAGCGCGACGTTGGCGGCGCCCAGGCCGAGCTGGAGCGCGATCAGCGCCGCGATCAGTCCGCCGAGATGGCGTTCTCTCTTCCTGAACAGGCCGACCACGAGAGGAGCGAGGATTGCGCAAACCGCCAGCGCGCCGACGCGGTGGCTCCAGTGGATCGCGGTCAGCGCTTGGGTTGTCGCGGCGCTGCCGAAAAAGCCGCCGGCAAAGTCCATCGGCGGAATCCAGGCGCCTTGGCAAGTCAGGCCGTCGCCGCAGGCGAGGGCGGCATAGTGGGCGCTGGTCCAGCCGCCCAGGGCGATCTGCCCGGCCACCGCGGCCAGGCCGAGGACGGCCCATACCCGCAGGGCGCCGCCGTTTTCCACGCCGGTAGCAAAGCGCCCGCGCGCCAGCGCGAGCCACGCCAGCAATGCCAGGGTCGCCATGCCGCCGAGCAGGTGGGCGCTGACGATAGCGGGCTTGAGCAGCTCGGTCACCGTCCACCGCCCGAGCAGTGCCTGGAACGCTACCAGCGCCAGCAGCACGGCGGACAGGCGCAAGGCGCGCCTCTTCTCGTGCCAAGCGCCGATGAAAATGGCCAGGATCAGCAGCCCCAGCGTTCCCGCCGCATAGCGGTGGATCATTTCCTTCCACGCCTTGGGCGCCTCCACCGGCCGGTCTGGAAACGCCGCCAGCGCCGCCCGTTGCTGCTCCGCGCCGGAAGGCGCGCCGATATGCCCATAACAGCCCGGCCAGTCGGGGCAGCCCAGCCCCGCGCCGGACAGGCGCACATAGGCGCCCAGCGCCACTACCGCCCAGGCCAGCGCCGTTGCCAGTATGATCAATCGCGTCAGGGACATGCTTCCTCCGTTGTAGGTCGGGCACGGGGTGCCCGACCTACCCCACCCACGAATAAGCCAGCAGCCGCGCCAGATCCTTGCGCATGCCGCTTGGATCGGCGTTTGCGCCGTAAGCCATGACCAGGTTGCCCATCGGGTCGATCAGGAAGGTTTTCCACTCGCCCGACCAGCGTTCCGGCCAGTCCTTGCCATAACCCGTCACCATCGCCACGCCGGGGAAATTCCGTGACAGGCTGTCTTTTTTCCACACCGGCATCCGCCCCTGGGCGACGAACACCCGCCGCACCCGCTCCCGTTCGCGTCCCTGGGCGGCCTGCACCTGCTGCATGGCGAATAGCTGGCGCTCGCAATCGGCGGGGCAATCCGCCGGGCCGAGATGGAGCAGCAGCCACTTGCCATGGAAATCGCCCAGACGGACCGTCTTGCCGCCATTCGCGCCCAGCACCGTCCCGGCGAGCGGCAAGGGTGGGCTGACCAGCGTGCCGTGCGCGGCGGACGGCGCCGGCCGCCAGCCGGACAGGTACAGGCCCGACGCGACCGCAATCGGCATGGCGAACAGCGCCGCGACCAGAACGACGACCGGCCCGCCGGCGGAGAGGGATTGCGGATGCGCTTTCATCGTCGTTGCTCCTTCGTTTTTATGTGGGTCGGGCACCCCATGCCTGACAAATTGTTAACGGTTGGCCGATTGTCGGGCACGGGGTGCCCGACCTACACGTTCAATGCTGGCCATCAGGTAAAACCCCACCAGCGCGCCCGCCATGCCGAACCACTGCAAGGCATAGCCCATGTGCATGCCCACCCGTTCGTCCGCCCGCGGCCAGTCGCACACGTAGCAGCCCGCGGCGGCTGGGTCGAGGCGGACCACGAACGGTTGCAGCGCGAACGGCACTTCCGCCCGGTAGCGGGCCAGATCGATGGTTTGCCGCACTGGTTGCCAGTTCCGGCCGGCCGGTTCGGGCGCGGACAGAACGAACCGCTGCCGCGCCGGCCGCCACACCGTGCCGGTGACGGCCACCACCCCCTCCGGCGGGTCGATGCGCGGCAGGTCGTCCCGGCTCCTCCCCAGCGGCACCCAGCCGCGATTGACCAGCACCCGGATGTCGCCGCCGTCGATGCGTAGCGGCGTCAGCACGTAATAGCCCGCCTGTTCGCCGTTGACCTGGTTGTCCAGCAGGAACTGGTAGCCGGCTTCGTAGCTCCCCCGCAGCGCCACCCGCTGTCGGCGCAGCCCGTCTTCCGGCACCAGGCGCGGGCCGATCGGCAGCGGCGCCGCGCGGGCCATGGCGTCGATGCGCTGCTGGAGCTCGCGCTTGGCCTCGGCCTTGTGCCATTGCCACAGGCCGAGCTCTATCAGCAGCGGCAGCAGCGCCAGCGCGGCCAGCGTCGGTGCCAGCTTGGGGCGGAAGCGGTAGGCCAACATCCGGTTATCCATCCTCTATATTTGAATTGTCGCCATCCGCGGAGCCAGCCATGTTCAAGATTGTCGTGATCCTCCTGCTCGCCCTCGTCGTCGGCAGCCTGTTCTCCGCCCTGATCTTCCTCGCCCGCGACCAGGGCCGCGGTGAGCGCACCGCCAGGGCGCTGACCCTGCGCATCGCGTTGTCGCTGCTGCTGTTCGCCGTGCTGATGGCCGGCTTCTATCTGGGGTTTATCCACCCCTATGCGTGACCGCCAAAAGACGTAGCAGGCTGTAGGTGCGAATTTATTCGCACAAACCGGCGCCGCCCTGGGCGAATAAATTCGCACCCACAACGACTCACAACCAGTACACGAACACGAACAGCATCAGCCACACCACGTCGACGAAGTGCCAGTACCAGGCGATGCCCTCGAAGCCGAAGTGATTTTCCGGCGTGAAGTGGCCCTTGATCGCCCGTCCTAGCACCGCCGCCAGGCCGATGGCGCCGATCGTGACGTGGAGGCCGTGAAAGCCGGTGAGCATGAAAAAGGTGGCGCCGTACACCCCCGCGCCCAGGTTCAGCCCCAGCTCGGTGTAGGCGTGGTGGTATTCGTAAGCCTGGAAGCCGAGGAACAGGCAGCCGAGCGCGATGGTCAGGGCGAGGCCGCCGACGAGCTGGGCGCGGCGCTGTTTCAGCAATCCCCAGTGCGCCCAGGTGACGCTGACGGCGGAGGAGAGCAGGATCAGCGTGTTCAGCGCCGGAATGCCCCATGCCGCCATGGGAGTGAACGGCTGTCCGGCCGGGCCGCTGGTGGGCCAGGTGCCGCGGTAGCCCGGCCAGACCAGCTGGGTTTCGCCCAGCTCCGGCACGGATATGTTGCGCAGGTAAAACAGGGTGCCGAAGAAGGCGGCGAAGAACATGACTTCCGACCCGATGAACCAGGCCATGCCCCAGCGGAAGGAGCGGTCTTCCCACTGCAGGAACCGTCCCGCCTGGTTTTCCGCGATCACGCTGCCGAACCAGCCGAACAGCACGAATCCGATCAGCGCGGCGGCGGCGATCATGAACCAGCGGCCCACCGGCTCGCCGTTGATCTGGAGCGCGAAGCCCAGCGCCAGGACGAACATCCCGCCCGCCAGCAGCGCCGGATAGGGGCTGGAATCGGGGACGTAATAGCCTTGTTCGATCTCGCTCATGGTTTTTCTCCTTGCACCAGCGTCGTCGCCTCGCTCGGGAAAAAGGCATAGGACAGCGTCAGCGTGCGCACCTCGGGCGGCAGCTCGCGGCCGATGACGAAAGTCACCGGCATCTGCCTTTCCTCGCCGGCGTTCAGCCGCTGCCGGCTGAAGCAGAAGCATTCGAGCTTGGTGAAATGGCGGGCCGCGGCCGGCGGGGTCACGCTCGGCACCGCCCGCCCGTCGAGCGGCCGGTCGGCCAGATTCTTCACCCGGTACCAGGCCGTGGCCACTTCGCCGGGACGCACCTTCAGCCGGTGCTGGCGCGGCTCGAAGCGCCAGGGCAGGCCCGGCATCACGTCGCCGTTGAACTCCACCGTCACCCAGCGGGCATCGACCACCGCCGGTGCGTTGACCGTCTGCGCCCGGCCGGTCCTGCCGTTCAGCCCGGTCGCCTGGCAAAACACGTCATAGAGCGGCACCAGGGCATAGGCGAAGCCGAACATGGCGAGCGCCGCCAGCCCCAGCTTCAGCGCGAAGGCGAGATTGGCGCTGCGCTGTCGGGCGTTCACGGCCAGACCTTGTCAGATGCAAGATGCAAGGACCAGCCTTGCATCTTGCATCTTGCATCTTGCATCTTGCATCTTGTGTCTCGCCGATGTCTCATCATCTACTGCCCGACCACCGGCCGCGTCTGGAACGTGTGATGCGGCGGCGGCGACGGCACCGTCCATTCCAGTCCTTCCGCGCCATCCCACACTTTTGCCGGCGCCGGCGGGCCGCCGCGGATGCATTTCACCACCACGGTCAGGAACAGGAGTTGTGCCGCGCCGAGGATGAAGGCGCCGATGCTGGACACCATGTTGAACTCGGTGAACTGGAGCGCGTAGTCCGGGATGCGCCGGGGCATCCCCGCCAGGCCGAGGAAAAACTGGGGCAGGAAGGTGACGTTGAAGGCGACGGCGGTCAGCCAGAAATGCCATTTCGCCAGGGTTTCGTCGATCATGTGCCCGGTCATCTTGGGCAGCCAGAAATACACCCCCGCCATGATCCCCATGATTCCCCCGGCGAACAGGGTGTAGTGGAAATGCGCCACCACGAAGTAGGAGTGGTGGTATTGGGCGTCCGCCGCCGCATCCGCCAGCACCAGGCCGGTCAGCCCGCCGATGCCGAACAGCACGATCATGCCCAGCGCGAACAGCATGGGCGCCTCGAAGGTCATCGCGCCGCGCCAGAGGGTGGCGATCCAGCAGAAAAACAGCACCGACAGCGGCAGGGAAATCGACATGGTGCTGTACATGAAATACAAGAGCGCGCCGGTGGACATGCCGGAAGTCATGATGTGATGGCCCCATACGGCCACCGACAGGACGCCGATCACCCAGAAGGCATAGACCTGCGCCCGGTAGCCGTAGACCGGCTTGCGCGCGAAGGCGGAGAGGATGTGGGGGGTCATGCCCCATACCGGGAACAGCACGATATAGACCTCGGGATGGCCGAAGAACCAGAACAGGTGCTGGAACAGGATCGGGTCGCCGCCGCCGCCGGCATTGAAGAAATGGGTGCCGAAATGGCGGTCGGTGAGCAGCATGGTCACCGCCCCGGCCAGCACCGGGATCGCCGCCACCAGCATGAATGCCGTGATCAGCCAGCCCCACGCGAACAGCGGCAGCTTCATGAAGGTCATGCCGGGAGCGCGCAGGTTGAAGATGGTAACGATGATGTTGATCGACCCCATCACCGACGAAACTCCGAGCAGGTGGATCGCCAGGATGGCGAAGTCGAGCCCCATGCCGTCCTGCACCGACAGCGGCGCGTAAAACGTCCAGCCGGTGGCGATGGCGCCGCTGCCGACGCCGAACAGGGCCAGCGCGAACGGCATCAGCAGCAGCGCCGCCGCCGGCGGCAGCAGCCAGAAGCTCCAGTTGTTGAGCCGCGGCAGCGCCATGTCCGGCGCGCCGATCATGAGCGGGATCATCCAGTTGGCGAAGCCGGTCGCGGCCGGCATCAGCGCCATGAAAATCATCACCAGCGCATGCACCCCGATCAGCTGGTTGAACAGCTCCGGCCGCATGATCTGCATGCCGGGCTGGAACAGCTCCGCCCGCACCAGCAGGATCATGATTCCGCCGATGAAGAACATCACCAGCGAAAACACCAGGTACATCGTGCCGATGTCCTTGTGGTTGGTGGTCGTCAGCCAGCGCATCAGGCCTTTGGGCGGGGCGTGGTGGCTGCCGTGAAGCGCCAGTTCAGCGGTTGTCATCGTTTGTATCTCCATTTTTGGGCCTCCCCTTTAAGGGGAAGGCTAGTAGCCAGTCAATCTAAAATCTGGGTATCCCCCCTTTGAAAAAGGGGGGGCTAGGGGGGATTTAAAGAAGTGACCAAATGACCACCACCGTTAAATCCCCCTCAATCCCCCTTTTTCAAAGGGGGAGGCGGTCAGCCCTGCCTCATCCCCGTTATTCACTATGAATGCCTCCTATGGGCGCATCCATATTCACCGCAGCGCCTTCACCTGCGCCGGCTGCACCATATCGCCCATCTTGTTGCCGAAAGAATTGCGCTCGAAAGTCACCACCGCCGCGATGTCGCTGTCCGACAGCGTGGCCTTGAACGCCTGCATCGCCGTCCCCGGCTTGCCGTTCATCACCCGGTCGAGGTGGCCGTCCTTCACCAGCCGCCCGGCGGCATCGAGGAACGGGCCGTTGACCAGCTTGCTGCCGGCGAGGGCGGGGAAAGTGCCGGGTATGCCCTGGCCGTTGGGCTGGTGGCAGACGATGCAGATCTTTCCGTAAATTTCCTGGCCGTGCTTCATCAGCTCGTCGCGGGGCCAGGTCCGCTGCGCGCCGGCGGCCTGCGCGGCCTGCTCGGCTTTCTTCTGCGCCACCCACTGCCGGTACTCCGGCTCCGTCACCGCCTGCACCACTACCGGCATGAAACCGTGGCCCTTGCCGCACAGTTCGGCGCACTGGCCGCGGTAGATGCCGGGCTGCACGATCGTCGCCCAGGTTTCGCGGATGAAGCCGGGAATGGCGTCGCGCTTGGTGCCGAACTGCGGCACCCACCAGGTGTGGATGACATCGGTCGAAGTGAGCAGGATGCGCACCTTCTTGCCCACCGGCAGCACCAGCGGATTGTCCACTTCGCGCAGGTAATGCTCGCCCTTTGCCGCCTGGCCATCGAGCTGGGCCTGCGGCGTCGCCAGCGAGCTGACGAACTTGATCCCTTCCTCGGGATATTCGTACTGCCATTTCCACTGGCTGCCGGTGACCTTGACCACCATGTCGGCGTCGGTGCGGGTGTCCTGCATCACGACCACGCTGTGGTAGGCGGGAATGCCCATCACGATGAAATCGATGAACACCAGGATAAAAAACGGGATCAGCGTCCAGAAAATCTGCGCCGCCGTGCCCGGCCCGGTGAAGGAAGCCGGCGCGTGATTCCGGCTTTTGCGGTGGTTGACGATGGAGTAGATCATGATGGCGAACACCACGAAGAAAATCGCCAGGGTGATCGCCATGAAGGTGTTGTGAACGTGCAGGGTATCGAGGGCGAGTGGCGTGGCGGGCGTCGGCAGGTTCCAGGTCAGCGTGGCCTGTGCCGGCGCCGGGCCGAAAACGGCCAGCCCCCCCAGCAGTATCGACGTCGCCCGCCCAACCGACATGCGCGTTCCTCCTCGGTGTTGAAGAACGGCGGCTTCTAGGAGCCTGTCGGACTTGAAGAATCGAAGCGAAAATTCGGCTGGGCGAGGACAGATTTTGCCGGTTTTGCAGGTCAATAGTCATTCTATTGACCAAAAAAGCGGCGAAATATGGACCGGCCAGGCGGATTTGCAGCCGATTTCCTTTAAGTCCGACAGGCTCCTAGCGTTTATCCCGCCGGGACTTCCCTCTATGTTTATGTATAGCAAACGAAGACGGCTGTTACAAGGCGTCGCCGGGGAAAGGGGTCAGGTTTTGACGTGGGAGGGCTGGGGGGGGGCTCAGAATCCGCGAAACAGAAAATTTCGTTATTCTTCAATCCGGGCTGGCCTCGAAATGGTTTTTGGATTTCGTTTCGCAGCAAAATCCTACCACTTCGGCGTATCGGGGCACTAAATTACAGCGCCTTTCGGGGTGATCGAGGGCTTAAACTTGTGCCCTGAGGGCTTGACCCGGAATATGGGGGGCTTGTCGATACAGGATTCCCGCCAACTCTCTCCCGAAGGGGGAAGAGGGGTTGGGTGAGAACCCGCAGGAATGGCGGCGCCTCGATATTTTAGTGGCCGTCCCCCTAAGATCAAGCCTCGATCATGCGCCGGATCACCCGATTGAACGGGTCGATCCATTCCGCGGCGAACTGGTTGTTGCAGGCGTTGACCTCGGCGATGGCGCGCAGCAGGGAGCGGTTGTGGCCGCGATGAGAGTGTTTCAGCATGACGGCCTCGAACGCGTCGACGATGGCGAGGATTTTCGCGCCGGGGCAGATCTGCCCTGCCGTCAGGCCCATCGGATAGCCGGCGCCGTCCGGCATTTCATGGTGCTGCGCCACGATCTCGGCGGCGGTTTTCCAGCCGTCCATCCTTTCCAGCAGGCCGGCGCCGAAGCCTGGATGGGTGCGCAAGGCTTGCTTGTCGCGCTCGCTGAGCCGTTCCCGCTTGAGCCATACCTGTTCCGGCAGGAGCATCATGCCGATGTCGTGCATGTAAACCGCCGCCTCCAGCTGTACCGGGGCCACCGGCATGCCGGCCATCCCGTTGGCGTCGAGGGCGAGGTGCAGTGTCCGGGCGCTGCGCCCTTCGAAGTGGGGGGAGCGGCTTTCGAACTGCTGCGCCAGCGACCGGAAGAACAGCAAATCCCCGGCGACGGTCTCCGGAGTTCGCGGAACAATTGTTTCCCGGCGGTCACCGAGCTGGCCGGCGGTGCTGGGGCGGAATCCGGTGACCGATTCGATGACTTCGCCGATTTTTTCGTCCAGCCGGTCTTGCGGGACTGAGATCAGCTGTTCCAGGCCCTTCACCAGGCCGACGAGATTCAAACCGGCGAGCGGCTTGCCCGCCGCCAGCATTTCCACCGCCTGTTCCAGGCGGTCGATCGAGAGCAGGACGATTTCTCCCAGCAGCACGGTGAAGCGCAGTTCGTCCGTGCGCAGCCGCCCCAGCAGGGTTTCCAGTGGGTGGCTGATCAGCACGCCCATTTCCACCTTGCACAGGGCGGCATCGCCCTTGATGTTGTGCAGGGTGCGGAACAGGTTGGAAACGACCTTCTGATCGGTCGGGTTTTGCTTGAGCAGGGCGACATCGCGCTCGACCTTGGGGGCGAGGTCGGTCAGGTCGTCCAGATATTCGTTCAGCGCTTCGCGATCCTCGATTTTCGGCTGGGCCAGTGCTTGAACATTCGCCATGCTGCTTCCCTTTTTTGGACCTTGAGCCGATAGTATCCCGGCGCGGAGGGATGGGCAATAGAGCACGCGGAATGGTCTATATTGAAACGATCTGGAAGTTAAATCATCTCCCGGCATACATGGACGGGGGGTTGCCGGATTAATTGCCGAGTGGGCGAGATGAATCGAAATCTGCATGGCTTATGGGGCGCCGCGTTGCGGTGCACGGCGGTTATGGCGTTGGTTGCGGCGGAGAGTGTCCGGGGAGGTGGGGCGATGATGATGTTGACATCCACGGTGTTTTTTCATGGTGGGGTGATCCCGCAGCGCTATACCTGCGACGGCCAGGACGCTTCGCCGCCGCTCGCCTGGGCGGGGCTGCCGGCGCAGACGAAGAGCCTGGCCCTGATCGTCGACGACCCGGATGCGCCCGATCCGGCCGCGCCCAGGATGACATGGGTGCATTGGGTGCTGTACAACATTCCGCCCGGCGCGGGCGAACTGCCCGAGGGCATTCCGGCCAAGGCGCTGCCGCAGGAGACGCTGCAGGGGCAGAACAGCTGGCAGCGCACAGGCTATGGCGGGCCGTGTCCACCCGTCGGCCGCCACCGCTATTTCCACAAACTCTATGCCCTGGATACTGTTCTTCCCGACTTGAACAGTCCCACCAAGACTGCGCTGGAAAAGGCGATGCGCGGCCATATTCTCGGCCAGGCGGAGTTGGTGGGGCTGTATCAGGGAGTTCGGTGAGCGGTGAGCGGAAAAGCAAACTCCCCTCTCCGTTCACCGCTCACCGCCTTTACGCTCCAGGGCGATGCCGACCAGTTCCACAATCACGCCCAGGGCGAGCAGCACCGCGCCTTGCCAGACGGCCGAGGCAAGGAATATCAGGATTGCGCCCAGCGCCACCAGGATCGTGGCGCCGGTTCGCCGAATGCGTGCGTTTTTGATCATCTCGGGTCGCCCTTTGCTGTTATTTTTATTATAGAGCGTGACTTTCCCGCCAGAAACGGCAATCGGCTTCAAGTCGATTGCCGACGAACCAAGCGCGTGTTACGGCAAGACCCGCCATAGTGCCAGCAGGACCAGCAGCTTCTGTTTATGCTGATCGGACTGGCGGCAGACATCGGGCGCCGGATCCGCGTTTCTCCTGGCCTGGCAGGCAGCCATGGCATCGTGGTACGCTTCGCGCCTGGCGGCCTCGGCTGCCAGGCGTGCGGGTCTTTCCTCGGGCGCGTTTGCGGTTTCCTGTATGCGCGCCTCGCTGCGGGAAATGAGCGGGATCGAATCCGTATCGGTCAATATCGCAAGCACCACGCCCGCCAGCAGGGTGCCCATGACTACTGCGATGTCCATCAATGCCTTGGCCAGTTTCGATGATTCTGATGTCTGGTTCATGATCGATTCCTTTCCCGAATGACAAGCCGGGCAGTCATCCGGATGAATCGGCGCCACCGGCACGGGCCATTGGCGGGAATCTTTTTTGATCGGCAAGTTTCTCGTCAAAGCGGCCATGACAAGTGAGCAGCAACCGCCATGCCAGAATTTCAACATCATGTTATTTATGATTGTTTTGATCTGTTCCGGGAGGCGCTGGAGGATAAAGTGTATCGATTTCATTACGGCGGCACGCCAATATCCTTGCGGAATGTCGGTAATATCATGAACTACAATACATTTTTCATGTGTAACCAAAGATTGCCAGGGTTCAGCCGATCCACGGAGTGGCTGCGCCGTCGAACATCTTGAAATTATTCTTGGATCTGGATTTGACCTGATACATGGCGGCATCGGCTTTTTCCAGCAAAGCCGTGCCGTCGATGCCGTGGTCCGGGAACAGCGCGATGCCGATGCTGACGCTGACGTCGATTCTCTGGTCCGCCAGGACGAACGGCGTGTGCAGCAGGTCCAGGATTTTATCGGCCACGCCTTCCGCGCTGTGCTCGCTGGAAAGCTCATTGAGCAGGACGACGAATTCGTCCCCGCCGAGCCGGGCGACCGCATCGCTTTCCCGCACGCACTGGGTCAGGCGCTTGGCGACCTGTTGCAGCAGCAGGTCGCCGGTGCCGTGGCCCATGGAATCGTTGACCTGCTTGAAGCCGTCGAGGTCGATGAACAGCACGCCGAGGGAATGGCCGTGGCGCTGCGCCAGCGCAATTGCGCCGGACAGCCGTTCGTTGAACAGGATGCGGTTGGGCAGCGCGGTGAGTGGATCGTGGTAGGCAAGGTATTCGAACCTTGCTTCTTCCCGTTTTTTCTCGGTGATATCGATGAACTGGTTGATGAAATGGGTGACTTTGCCGTTTTCGCCGGCGACCGTGCTGACCGTCAGCCATTGCGGAAATACTTCGCCGTTCTTGCGCCGGCCCCAGGTTTCCCCTTGCCAGTGGCCTTGCGCGAGGATTTTTTCGCGTATCCAGGAAGTGGACAGCACATCCTCATCGTTGGAAAAGAGAAAGGCCGAATTCTTGCCGATCGCTTCTTCCGCGGTGTAGCCGGTGGTTTCCGTGAACGCATGGTTGACGCTCAGGATGATCGATTGCTCGTTCGTGATCAGGATGGCTTCGCGGCTGAAGCGGAACACCTTGATGGCGAGATCGCAGGCGGGGTTCGGGTGTTGCTGCGGTTTCCTGCGGTCGTGCCGGCTCCAATCGGCCTCCGCTCTCGGCAGGTCGATGGGCTCGGACAGGTCGGCTCGTTTGTCGGTCATGCCGGTTTCTGCCTCATGGCTTGACTCTCAACAGAGCCAACATGACCAGGAGTTTTTGGCTGCTCTGGATGGATGGTTGCACCGAACGGCATTTATCCGCCGCCGATCCGGCGGCATCCTGCGGCTTGCAGGGCCAACTGCGGCGGTCCTCCTCCCGGCCGGCGCGGCCCGGTTCGGGTTCGAGGTGCAAAACCGGGTTGGTCAAGCCTTCTTCCCGGCTCTGGGCAGCGCCCTTGCCGCCCTCGGCGGCAAGGTCCGGGACGGCCAAATAGACGGTGGAGTACAGGCCAATGGCGATCCCCGCAAGCAGGATCGCCAGGACTGCCGCCGCGCCGGCCAATGTCCGGATCGCCCTGGTGAGTGCCGTGGAAGAGGGCATGGCCGTCCCGTTGCAGGCGTCGATTGCGCTCAAAACAGGCCCGCATGCCTGAGGACGTAACCGAGCGCGAAGCTGGTGGCGGCCATGGTAGTGCAGGCCGTAACGACGGCGGCGACGATGGTGACTTTTTTCATGGCGGCTATCCTTTCCTGCAAGTCGTGATGCTCGCCCGCAGTTTGATCGGACCGGAACCGGGGGCGCCGGTTTTTCCCGTCTCATCCCACAGGATGATCACGGGGATTTTCGTCGCCGGCGGCGTGGCCCGGTAATAATCGGCGGGCAGGCGGCGCTTCGGCGCTGTGTCGCCCGATGCGCTGTCCGGCACTGACTGGGTGCTGGTTTCGGGCGCCGCTTCGTTCCCTGGGCCGTTGGGCGCCTGGGAAGACATCGCCATCGGCGAGATCGACAACCAGACCGTCAGCCAGAAGGCCCGCGGCAGCAGGCGTTGGGTGCAGGCGGGCCGCGCGGCCAGGCGGATGTATTTACTCATGATGGTTACTCGCTCGTATATTCATGTTGAGTACATTAACCCAGCAACCGCTGTGCCAATTTCGCAATACACTGTTTTTGTTTATGTATTTATGATTCCCTGGCATTCCTGGGGAGGACGGTGTAAATATTTTGTTGCCTGCGATGGTGTTGCGAGCCTAATTTACAGGTATTTCAATGGGTTGGTGTTGTGTAACGAATAGTTGCCAGTGGTGTGAAATCGGGCATCCCACGCCCGGCAACTATTTCCCGATGGAAGTCCATTTTTCATCCGTCGGGCGAGGGGCGACCGGTCCACCTCCGGTCACATCGTTCCCTGGGCGTGCAGCCCGCATTTCTCCATCAGCCGGTACAGCGTTACCCGCGAAACGCCCAGCTCCTGCGCCGCCCTGGAAACGTTGCGGTGGGTACGGCGCAGCGCGGTCTGGATGGCTTCGCGTTCGGCCGCCACGCGCACCGCGTCCAGGGTGAGCATGCAGCGGCGCTGTTCGCGGCGTTCCATGCCGAGATCGGCGGGGGTGATCAGGCGGTTTTCGCACATGATCATGGCGCGCCGGATGCGGTTGATCATCTCGCGCACGTTGCCTGGCCAGTCGTGGTCGTTCATGATCCGCAGCGCCTCCTGGGTGAAACCCTGGACGTTCTGGCGCTTTTCCGAGGCGAATTTCTTGAAGAAAAAACGGGCCAGCAGTTCGACGTCGCCATCCCGGTCCCGCAAGGCGGGCATTTTCAGGTCGAGCACGTGCAGCCGGTAGTAGAGATCTTCGCGGAAGCGCCCTTCCTTCACCGCGGCTTCCAGATCGACGTGGGTCGCGGCGATGACACGGACATCCACGGCGTGGTGTTGGTTGGAGCCGACGCGCTCGATGGTTTTTTCCTGCAAGAAGCGCAGCAGGTTGACCTGCATGTCCATCGGCAGGTCGCCGATCTCGTCGAGGAAAATCGTTCCGCCGGCCGCGGCCTCGATCCGTCCTATTTTGCGCTGCTGAGCGCCGGTGAAGGCGCCTTTTTCGTAGCCGAACAATTCGGACTGGATCAGGCTGGGGGGCAGCGCGCCGCAGTTCACCGCGACAAAGGGGCCTTTGGCGCGGCTGGAGCGCTCGTGGATGGCGATTGCGCTCAACTCCTTGCCGGTACCGCTTTCCCCGGTGATCAGCACCGGGGCATCGACCCCGGAGACCTTGCGCAGGTCGGCGAACAGCGCCAGCATCGCCGGGCTGGCGCCGACCATTTCGTCTTCGCCCGGGTATTCCTCGTCCTCCACCGACGGGCTTCGCCGGATGCTCGCCATGCCGTAGGCGTGGCCGAGTATGGGCAACAGGCGTTTGCAGTCGGCGGGGAGGGTGTGGTAGTCGAAAAAATGGTCCTTGATCATCTGGCTGATATCCTCGTTTTCCAGGCATGCCGGCGGCAGCATGGCGATCCATGCCATTTTCCCGCTCGACGAAATCAGGTCTTCGTCCGGCAAATCCTCATTTGCCGGGGAATCGAACAGCGCCAGGCCGACATTGAAGCGTTGCGACGCAATCATGTCCCTGGCCTCGTCGAAATGCTCCGCCACCGTCACGTCCCACCCCGCCGAACGGATGTCCGGCAGCAGGACGGGAGTGATCTGAGGGGGCTTAAGATAAAGCAGCTTGCGGCTCTCCATGTCGAGTACCTCTAGTCTTGTTGGTATTCTTCGGTTCGCGCCATCCCGAAAACGCCAGCCGGACGGGGCGGAGAGAGCGTCTTTCGCGGTGCATGGCGCCGTGAGTGACGTGCAATCCGTCCCGTAAGGAACCTCAACCATCGGTTGAATCCTCAAATCATGCCAAAGCGAATCGACAACATGTGGCTAATCGTCCGGAAGCAGTCAAAGCCGGTTCCCGGATCATCGGCGGGCCTATGCGGCTTTGCTGCGTTCCTCGACCATCTGGCGCTTTTCGTTTTCGAGCGCCGACAAGTCGATATCGAAAAATTCCATCAGCAACTTTTCGCGACTGGCGTGGAACGGGACATACCACGCGTATTGCGGCTTATACGGCTCGCACAGGCACAGCCCTTTCTTCTGCTCGGTCCATTCCAGAAAGCTGGCAATGGTGTGAGACAGGTCGCTGACACGGTCCAATCTGTCTTTCAACGGGTACTTGTTTACGTTGGGCATGTTTTGTTCTCCTCGATTTGTGTTGCGTTATGGTTTCGGCTGGTTCGTTTAAGCCTGTAAAAAGCGGTTGGCGGCTTGCAGGTTAAAACATCGGCTCGATGTAAGCCTCGGCGCCCAGCCAGTCGTCTTCCCTTGCGCCGAATCCTGAATTCGTCCCGGTGCGTATCGCTGCCGTACCGGCAGGGCGGCTCGCATCGCCGGGCAAGTTTGCCGGGGCGGCCATGCTGTGCGGTCGGCGCCAGGCCAGCAGCCCTTTGCAGTTGGCCAACAGGTTTTGGCGATAAGTCATGTTCCGCACGATTGCTCCGGAAAGATATGAAAAATGGTGCGTCAAGCGTGCATGACGCCGCCTGCCACGGTGGGCTGCGAATTTCCGAGCTGCTTCATCAGGGCCGTGAAAGGGCTGATCTGCAAAGGCCGGCACAGCAGGCTGCCTTGCATCACGTTGCAGCCTTCGTCGTACAGCATCGTCATCTGGCTGGCGCATTCCACGCCCCAGGCGACCACGTTCAGCTTCAGTTTCTCCGCCAGGGACAGAATGGCGCTGACGATTTCGGCTGCATCGCCTCCCCTGGCGAAGCGCCAGAAGAACGGGCAGTCGATCCAGATGGCATCGACCGGAAAACCGGTCGGGTAGGACAGTTTGGAATGGGTCGAGCCGAAATCGCGGATGGCGATGCCAGCGCCAGCATCGGCCAGCTTGCGCAACGCCGAAGCCACCTCGGGGTCGTTGCTCAAGATTGCGTTTTCGCCGATGCCGAATTCGATCTGCCCGGGTTGGACTCCAGCCTCCGTCAGCGACTCGCGCAGGCAACCAGGCAGGCGCGGGTCGGCGATCTGGCGCGCCGACAGGCGCAGCGTGGTGCGCAGGGCGGGCAGGCCAGCCCTGCTGATGGACCGGAGATTCAGGCAGGCTTCCCGTACCGCCCATTCCGCCGCGGAATATTCCAGCGAGATGTCGTTGCCCAGGGCGGAGGCCGTGCCATGCGATGCGGCTTCGGATGCCGCCCGCGTCCATTGCGGCAGCGCCTCCGCGCCGACGATGCGGCCGCCGTGCATGTCGAGTTGCGGCTGATAGCGCAGGCGCAATTGTTCCCCCATTGCACGGTTCAAATTGCCCGCGTTTCCCGCGTAATCCAGCACACATCCGTTTGCCGCAAAATCCGGCTCGTCCGCACCCCTTGCCAGCATGCCGTGATAGCCGGTCGGCCTGGCCAGGCCCGACGCCGTGCGCTTATCTTCAAATTGCATCATCACTATTCTCCTGTTGACGGATGATTCCGCTGTTTGCGCCGGCGATAGCCATTGGATCACCCCGCGCGCGAATGCGGCGCATCGACAAAAATTAAGTGGGTCAGGCGGGTGCTGGGCCAAGCTGCTTGGCGAGCCGCGAAAACCGGGCGGCTCTTTGACGTGTGGCTGAAGCGCTGTAGTCGGGCGGGTGCAGAGCCCTTTCGATAAACATGTTCTTCAATCAATTCAATTTATGGGCTGAACATTTTGGCTAGTCGGATGTTGTTTTGTTTCACATCTTCCGTTCGATCGCGCTGACAACCGGGGCGGACTTGCCATTGCGCATGTGGTTGACGAGTTCGACGGCACCGAGCAGTTCCTCGGCCACGTCGCCGATTTTGCGCCGCTGCGAGCGGGCGTTATCGCGCAGGAGTTCGAAAGCCGCAACGCGGCCCAGGTGTTCGCGTTCCATCAGGATGCCGATCGCCATGCTGGTTTCGCGGCTGCTGGCCAGGGCTGTGCTGAGCTGCGTTTCGGTCTCGCGCAGGTGCACCAGTTCCTTGCCGCGGGCGAGCGCCGCCTCGATCGCCGGGACGATCTGCGAAATATCCACCGGCTTGACGAGATAGCCCATGGCGCCCTGCTCGGTTGCCTGCTTGACGATTTCGCTGTTGCCGTAAGCCGTCAGGAACATGAACGGGATGGATGTCTGGGCGCGCAACGCCTTGGCCACTTCCAGGCCCGACATCCTGGGCATGTTCACGTCGAGCAGCACCATGTCCGGCTTGGTTTCAAGCGCGAATTTCAGCCCGGCTTCCCCGGACGAGGCTTCGGCCACCTCGTAGCCCCACTGGCGCAGGCCCTTGGCCAGCGTCGCCAGCACCAGGCGATCGTCGTCTACAATCAGGACACGGGTCTTGCGTGGCTGCGCCTTGTCCGCGAACATTTCATTCTGTGGCATGCATAGCTCCTAACGATAGTGGTGAATCGCGACCCCGGAAAATGAAATTCGTTGCGCCATCATCGTTTCCCTCGCCCCTAGGAGCCTGTCGGGCTTAAAGGAAATCGGCTGCAAATCCGCCTGGCCGGTCCATATTTCGCCGCTTTCTTGGTCAATAGAACGACTATTGACCTGCAAAACCGGCAAAATCTGTCCTCGCCCAGCCGAATTTTGCGAGCATCCGCTTCGCGGCTTGCCTGCCTGACCCTCTGCGCTTCGATTCTTCAAGTCCGACAGGCTCCCAGCCCTCTCCCCGCACCCGCAAGGAGTGTCCCCGCCGGGTTCCCGCTGCTGCGTAGCGACCATGGCGAGACGGACGAGGGGGACAAGGTACGCTTCGCGTGGTTCATGTTAGTGCAGCGTCACGAGCGGGGTGGACAGGTCGATAACGGTCTCCACTCCGCCGTTGGCGGCCGCGATGCGCAGGCTGGCGCCTTCGGAGGGCAGCAGCGAATGCACCAGGTTGAGGCCGTTGCCGGTTTCCTGGCCGCGTTCGAAACTGAAGCCGAGCGGCAGCTTGCCCCGATTGAAAATCCGCACCTGGGCCGCCTTGCGGGCGCAGGTTACGCCCAGCCGGACGCTTTTCCTGCCGTTGTCGTTGGGGGAGTGCTTGACCGCGTTCATGATCAGTTCGTTCAGGATCAGGGCCACGGCAACCGCCTCGCTTTCCAGAATCTGCGCCGGCATGGCCGAATCCGCCATGATGCTGGTCACGATATGGGCGTTGGTCAGGTCGCTCACCGTACCGGCGATCTTGGCGACCATGTCGCACAAATTGACCAGGCTGCCGGTCTGCTTGCCTTGCAAGCCATGGATGGCCGCAACGGCCTGGATCTGGGTGATGGCGACTTCCATCGGGGAGCGGATTTCGGGGTGCTCGTCAGCGTGCTGGCGCAGCAAACCGGCGACGCCCTGAAGATGATTTTTGATGCGGTGGTGGACTTCCCGCACCACCGTGTCGCGCACGCTCATTCCGTCATTCGTTTGCGTGTGGTCAACTTGCGCTGGTTGCAGTTGCATGTTGTTGCTCCCATGTGACAGTTTCTCGCGGTCAGGGCCGCCGCCTCCCGCCTGAGGCGGAGATTCTGCGCGGCTTTCATCGGTGTCGATGAGTTGTAACTGTAGAGGAACGCAAAGCCTAAATATATAAGCTGTGCGCGTAATCGCTACTAAAGAAAATCTTTAAAGATCATAGGGAAATATATATGATTTAAACCGATGTCTTGATGGGCGTGGATTCGGGGGAGGTCGCATGCGAAATGGGTTTTGCGCATGGCGGAGGGAGGGAATTAATTTTAGTTAACAGCGAGGTTGCAAGAGACAAGATTCAAGAGTGCGGGTGAGCAGAGAGGGGGAGAGGTCTTACCTCTTGTTCCCTTGCCACTTTAGGAACGGCCACTAAATGCTGAAGCTCTCGCCATTCCTGCGGACCCTCACCCAAACCTTCTCCCCCTTTGGGGGAGCGCTGGATAGAGGGTTGGCGGGAATCCAGTATCGCTAAGACCCCTCTATTCCGGGTCGAGCCTTCAATGACCGAATCAACTGCCTCTTGAATCTTGCCTCTTCAAGCCTGTATCACTCCATGCCTGATCGCCAGCCGGGTGAGCTGGGCGGTGTTCTGGATGCTGAGTTTTTTCATGATGTTGGTGTGGTGGACGCCGACGGTTTTCGGGCTGATGGAGAGGATTTCGGCGATTTCGATCACCGAATGCCCTTCCGCGAGCAGCTGGAACAGCTGGAATTCGCGCGCCGACAGCGACTGCAGCGGGTCGGACGAGGGCTTCAGGCGCTGGCGCATGATGTCCGGGATGTATTTCGGGTCGATGAACATGTTGCCCTGGGCCACCTGGCGCACCGCCTCGATCATCTGGCCGATGCCGCTGTGCTTGGTGAGATAGCCCACCGCGCCGGATTCCATGGCGCGCAGGATCAGGGTCTCGCTGTCGTGCATGGTGAAGATCAGGATGCGCGCCGCCGGGTCTTTCGCCATGATGCGGCGCAGGGCTTCCAGCCCGCCCATGCCGGGCATGGAGAGGTCGAGGATGACCACGTCGGGGTGGGTCATCGCATAGAGCTCGCAGCCGGTCTCGCCGTCGTCGGCCTCCGCCACCACCCGGATGTCCGGCGTGTTTTCCAGCAGGCGGGCGTAGCCGTCGCGCACCACCGGGTGGTCGTCGATCAGCATCACCTTGATGGCCTTGTTACTCTTCTTGCTGGAAATTTGCATCGTATTCCTCCGGTTGATTAAGCGGCAGCTTGATTTCGATATGCAGGCCACGGCCTGGCGCGCTGTGCAGGGTGAATATGCCGTTGGCGGCGATAACGCGCTCGCGCATGCCCAGGAGCCCCATCCCATGGCGCGGCTGGTGCGGGTCCATGCCCTTGCCGTCGTCTTCCATCGACAGCAGGATCGCATCGGGCGCACGGCGCAGGGTGACGGACAGGCGGCTTGCGTCAGCGGCGTGGCGGGAAACGTTGGTCAGCGTCTCCTGAATGATGCGGTACAGCGAAATGTTCAGGGTTTCTTCCAAATCTCCCAGCGGGCCGTCCAGATGGAGCTCGCAGGCGATATCCGGATGCTGGAGGCTCCATTGGTTCACCAGTTCGCGCAGGCTGTCCTCCAGGCCGAGTTGGTCCAGCGTGCTTGGGCGCAAACGGCGCAGGATGCGGCGCAGCACTTGCTGTACCCGGGCGGTGCTGTCGGCGATGGCCGTTGCGCTGGCGATGCTTTTCTTCATGCCGTTGCGCCGTTCGTTCGAAACGACAAGGGTTGCGATCGCCAGCGCCTCCGTCTGGATCACGGTCAACCATTGCCCCAGTTCGTCGTGCAGTTCGCGGGCAAGGCGGCGCCGTTCATCCTCTTGCGCGGCGAACATGCGCCGGGCGAGGCGGCGGTTTTCCTCGGTCAGCGCGCGGGCCTGCTGTTCGGTTTCGCGCAGCTGCGAGATGTCGAGAGCCACCCCGACCAGTCCGGCGATCTTGCCGTCCGGCCCGAGGAACGGCGCTTTGAAGGAGGCCAGCCGGACCCGTGCGCCCACTCCGTTCTGGGCTTCCATCTCACGGTTCATGTCGGCTTGGCCGGTATCCAGCACCACCCGGTCTTCGAGTTCGCATTGCTCGGAAAACCTCGAGGGGAATATCTCGGAGATTTTCCTGCCGAGCATTTTTTCCCGGGGAATGCCGAAGAATTCGGCGCATTGGCTGCTAATGGCAATGAAACGCAGGTTCAGGTCCTTGTAGTACGCCATCGCCGGAATCGTGTTGAACAGGGCTTCCTGTTGGGAGAAATCCCGCATCGCCTGGTGGGCCAGGCGTTTTTGCGCGGTGATGTCGATCATCGCCATGCGGCAGGTGCAGTGCTGGTTCCCCGCCTTGCAGGCAGCCGCGCTTTCCAGGCGCACGTCGCGGATATCGTTTCCCGCCTTTATTTTCAGCTCGACGAACGTGTTGCCGCCGGTGCGGAATGCCTGACGCAGGTGGCTGAAAAACGCCGGGCTCTCGCCTTCTGCCAGCCAGGCGATGAACGGCTTGCCGATCACGTGCGCCCGCTCGCGGCCGAGCTGGGCGGCGGCGGTCAGGTTGGCTTCCAGCACGCCGCCCTTGACGTCCAGCGTCAGGTAGCCGACCGGGGCGAAATCGTACAGGTCGGCATAGCGGTCGCGCGCTTCTTCCAGCGCCTCCTGCGCTTCGCGCAGCTCGCGGTTTTGCATTTCCAGCTCGATCTGGTGCGTCTGCAGCTCGTGCAGCAGATGCTCCACCTCGGGGCGACGGTGATTAACCTGTTCGATCTCGTCTTCGTTGCTCATGGTGCCGTTCTCGGGTTCGGTGCTCCGTGATGGCGATGAACGCCGCCTTGCGGGCTTCTTCCGGCAGCGCAGTGGCGCGCCGGGCCTCGATCTGGGAGGGCCTTACGGCCCCGGCAAGGCTGGCAGGCGGGTAATGTCGTTCCCGTGTTTATTGCCCAATCTCCCGCTCCGTGATGGCGATGAGCGCCGGCTTGCCGGCTTCGTCCGGCAGCGCCGTGGCGGTGAGGCACACTATGATCTCGCGGCCGTCCTTGGCGCGGCGCGCGAGTTCGACCGGCGCCACCGCTTCGCCCCGCTTGAGCCGGCCGATCAGGTCGGCGGTCTCGCCATTCGCCCCTGCCGGAATCAGCTTGCCGGCGTCGAGCTTGAGCGCTTCCGCTTCGCTGTAGCCGTAGAGGGCTTCGGCGCGCGTGTTCCAGGCGAGGATGCGGCCGTCGAAATCCTGCAACGTGACGGCGTCGGCGGCGTCGCGCAGCACCGCGGCGAGGCGCTGTTCCTGGCGCAACGCCTCGCGGGCGGGCGTGGCGCCCTTGATGCTGTCGATGTCGATGAACGTCATCACGGTGCCTTCGATGCGGTTGTCCAGCGTCTTGTAGGGGCGGATGCGCAGGGCGTACCAATGGCCCTGCATGTCCTGAATCTCCAGTGACTGCGGCGTCATGCTTTCGATCGTTTCCAGCGCCCGTTGTTCCAGGTCGGGCAGGACGACGTTCGGCCGGATGTTGCCGATCGGACGGCCGACGTCGGTGTCGATCAGGTTGAGCAGCGCTTTCGCCTTCGGCGTGAAGCGCCGGATGCGCAGGTCTTCGCTCAGGATCAGCACCGCCAGATCCACGCTTGCCAGCAGGTTGGTCAGGTCGTTGTTGACCCGGCCCAATTCCTGGTTGCGGATGTCGTGTTCCTCGTTGATCGTCGCCAGCTCCTCGTTGGTGGACTGGAGCTCTTCCTTGGCGGTTTCCAGTTCCTCGTTGGTGCTTTGCAGTTCTTCGTTGGCGGACTGGATTTCCTCGTTGGCGGCTTGCAGCTCCTCGTTGGCGGCTTCCCGTTCCTCGATGATCGATTGCAGGTATTGCCGGCTGCTGAGCAGCTCCTGCTCCAGCTCGCGCAGGCGCCGGGCGGCGGCATCGGGCGTGGCGGCGGTTTCCGCGGCGGGTTTTTCCCGCGCCGTTTCGCTGACTCGTTCGAACAGCACCAGAAAACAGCGTCCGGCGATCTGCGTTTGACGCAGGGGGATGACCTGGAGATTGAGCGCGAGGGTGCGGCCGTGGTGTTGGTGGATGCACAAGCCCTCCTTGCGCACCTTGACGTTGCCGTCGATCGCCTGGCGCAGCAGCTCGCGCAGGTCCATGGCGAGATCCTGCCGCGCCATCTTGAGCAGGTTGAGGCTGGCGCTGCCCGGGGCCGGTTCGATATAGGGGCCGGTCTGGCCGCGGAAATGGAGAATCTGCAAGTCCTGGTTGACGATCACGCCGGGCGGGCCGTAGGCCGACAGGATGGTGCGCTCGGCTTCCTGCTGCATGTCCGGCGCGGCGGGCGCATGCGGCGGCCTTTCCTCCGCCGTCTGGGCGGCGGCGTGGGAATGTGCGCTGAAGTCGTAGTCGAGGCGGGTGGACGCCGTTTTCCTGGCGTAAATCTTGTGTTTCTTGTCGGCCAGGGCGAACAGGCCGGCCAGCGCGCCGATGGTTTCGGAGGTGCCGAGCATCAGGAAACCGCCGGGCCGCAGCGCGTAGTGGAAAGTTTGCAGCACCTTGCGCTGGAGCGTGGCGCCGAGGTAGATCATCAGGTTGCGGCAGACCACCAGATCGATCTTGGAGAACGGCGGATCCTTGATCACGTTCTGCACCGCGAATACGCACGCGTCGCGGATCGCCTTGCCGACCTGGTAGCCGTCGCCGGTCTTGATGAAGAAGCGCTGCAGCCGTTCGGCGGAAACGTCGGCGCTGATCCCCTCCGGGTAAAACCCGCGGCGCGCCTGGTCGATGGCCTTGTCGTCGATATCGGTGGCGAAAATCTGGAACGGCGTGCGGCTGGCGCGGTCGCCGAGGAACTCGATCAGGGCGATGGCGAGCGAATAGGCTTCCTCTCCGGTGGAGCAGGCGGGCACCCAGACGCGCAGGGGAGATTCCAAATCCTCCCTCCCCTTCAAGGGGAGCGCTGGGGCGGGATGGGTGGCGTCCGGTTTGCCCCCATCCCGACCTTCCCCTTGAAGAGGAAGGCGCTTTTTTTCCAGCAGGAGCGGAAAGACTTCCGTCTTCAGCGCCTCGAAGGTGTCGGGTTCGCGGAAAAAGCTGGTGACGTTGATCAGGATGTCCTGGAACAGCGCGTCCAGCTCCGCCGGCTGTTTTTGCAGCAGCCTGACGTAGTCATCGATCCGCTCCAGCTGGTGCAGCACCATGCGCCGCTTGATGCGCCGCTGGATGGTGCTTTGCTTGTAGTAGGTGAAATCGTGGCCGGTGCGCGAGCGCAGCAGCACGAAAATCCTGTTCAGGTCGCCGCCTTCCTCGGCCTGCGCCACGGCGTGCTGTTCCAGCATTTCCTGCCGCGTGTAGGGATGGCGCGCGATGCGGGCGAGCTCCTCGGCGAGCGCTTCCGGCGCCAGGGTGAAATCGACGTGGCCGGCCGCGATGGCGCTGTGCGGCATGCCGCCGTATTCGGCGGACTCCTCGCTCTGGGCGAAGGTGATCCCGCCCGCCGCCTTGATTGCCTTCAGGCCCAGCGTGCCGTCGGAAGCCGTGCCCGACAGGATCGCGCCGATCGCGTTGGTTTGGCGGTCTTCCGCCAGGGTGGAGAAAAAATCGTCGATCGGCAGGTGTTTGCCCTCGCGGCGCGGCAGCAGGTGCAGCGTGCCGTGCAGCATCGCCAGGCCGTGGTTGGGCCCCAGCACGTAGACGCGGTTGGGCTCGATCGCCACGCCGTCCCGGATTTCCGCGACGACCATGGGCGTCGCGCGCGCCAGGAGATCGGGCAGCAGGCTGGCGTGCTTGGGGTCGAGGTGCTGGACGATGACGAAAGCCATGCCGGTGTCGGCCGGCAGCGTGTGCAGCAGCCTGGTGACCGCGTCCAGCCCGCCGGCGGAGGCGCCGATGCCCACCACCGGGAACACGGGTTTTACCGCGGCACTCTCGGCGTCGGTTTTTTTGGGGGGTTTCGCCGGCTTGCGGGTTATTTTTTGCGGCACGGGGGTTTATTGCTCCGATTGGCGGCTTCGCGTGGAAACAGTCGAGTAATTGGTATGAATTCTCCGGGGAATACGATGCCGTAAATTACCTTGGCATGCAATAAGGAAAATACTCAAATTTGAGGCGCGAGGCGGGGAAGAGATAAACCCGGAAACGGCGTGCGTCGGGCTGGTAGGTGCGAATTCATTCGCACAAGAGGAAACGTTGATAAGGCTGTAGGTCGGGCACCCCGTGCCCGACGGTTTAGGTTTGGGCGCGTGATTTGTCGGGCACGGGGTGCCCGACCTGCTGCTAATCCCTGTCCGCTTCGACCTGGATCGCGATTCTCACGTCGTCGCCGACCAGCGGCACGTACTTGGCCATGCCGAATTCGGAGCGCTTGATCGTGGTCGTGGCGTTGGCGCCGCAGCGCATTTTCTTGGTCATCGGGTGGGGGCCGCAGGCGAAGTGGTCGAGCTTCAGGCTGACCGGCCGGGTCACGCCGTGCAGGGTGAATTCGCCGTCGGCGCCGGCGAGCTTGTCGTCGGCGAACTTGAGCTTGTTCGAGACGAAGGTGATGGTCGGGTACTTCGCGACGTCGAAGAAATCGTCGCTGCGCAGGTGCTTTTCCAGATCGGGCAGGCCGGTGTCGATCGATGCGGCATCGATGATCACGCTGATGCTGCCGCTCTTGCCGGCCGGGTCCAGCGCGATCTTGCCGGCGCTGTGGTCGAAGCGGCCGCGCTGGGTGGAGAAGCCGAGGTGGCTCAGCTCGAAGCTCGGAAAGGTGTGCTGCGGGTCGATGGTGTAGTTGTCGGTGGCGGCGAACGCCGTTGCGCTCAGGGTGGAGGAAAGAGCCAGGGCGGCGAGCAGGGTTTTGTTCATGGTGGTTCTCCTGTGGTGGGTGCTACTTCAAAACAAAATGAAACTTGATCAGTACCTCGTCGGCGACCACCGAGGTGTCGCCCCAGACGCCGGAGCCGATGCCGTAATCGAGGCGCTTGAGCGGGAAGCTGCCGTCCATGGCCAGGCCGCCTTTTTCCTGCCTGAGGGTGAACGGCGCGCGCAGCTCGACGGTCTTGCCCTTGAGTGTGAGCTTGCCGGCCGCCTCGTAGCGGCCGCCGCCGAGCGGCTTGACGCTGGTCGCGGTAAAGGCGGCCGTGGGAAATTCGCGCACGTTGAACCAGTTTTTGCCCTTGACCTCTTCGTTGGCTTCGTCGTTGCCGGTGTCGATGCCGGCCGGATCGATTTCGACATGGGCGCGCCCGGCCTCGGGCCTGGCCGGATCGAGGGCGATTTGTGCGGTGAATTTCCTGAACGCGCCTTCGACCGGCACGTTCATCTGTTTCGAGACGAACGAAATCGAGCTCTTGTCGAGCTGCACGGCGCGGAATTCGGCGGCATGGAGCGCGCCGGAGGCGAGCAGGGCGAGTGCGGCGTAAAGTCGGGTCATCGGGTGGTCTCCTTGGCGAGAAACGGCAGCATCCGGGCGAGGACGCCGTCGCGGTCGAGAAAGTGATGCTTGAGCGCGGCGCCGGCGTGGATGCCGACCAGCGCCAGCAGGGCGAAATTCAGCCCGCTGTGCACTTCCCCGAGCAATTGGCCGAGCGCCTTGTCCTTGCCGATCAGGTCGGGCAGCGGCACCAGGCCGAGATAGATGGTCTGGATGCCCTTGGCCGAGCTGGTCAGCCAGCCGGTGAGCGGAATCGCGAACAGCAGCAGGTAGAGCAGGAAGTGCAGGCCGTGGGCGGCGTGCCGTTCCCACTCCGGCATGCTTGCCGGCAGGGGCGGCGGGGTGTGCGCGGCGCGCCAGGACAGGCGTGCCGCGGCGAGCAGGAACACGGTGACGCCGATCCACTTGTGGTAGCTGAGCAGCCTGAGCTGGAGCGGCGAAAAATGCAGATCGGCCATGTACAGCCCGAGCGGAAAGTTGGCGAGGATCAGTCCGAACACCAGCCAGTGCAGCGCGACGGCGGTGCGGGTGTAGCGGGGATTCATCAATCTTCCTCCATCCGGCTAACCCTCTCCCCTAGCCCTCTCCCGCAAGCGGGAGAGGGGGGGCGAGGTCTCGCTTCGCGAGTTTTACGTCGAGTGCCGCGACGAACGCCTCGCGCAGCCGGCCGAGGGTGTCGCCAATGGCGGCCAGTTCGTCCGCCGCCAGCCCGTCGAAGGCCTGCTGCATGTGCGCCAGGTGCGCCGGGAAGATGCGTGCGAACAGCGCCTCGCCCTCCGGGGTGAGCTGCACGATCTGGCTGCGGCCGTCGCTGGGCGATGCGATGCGCCGCACCAGCTGCTTCTCCGCCAGGCGATCGACCACGCCGGTCAGCGTGCCCTTGGTGATCAGCGTTTTTTCGCCGAGCTCCCTGAACGACATGCCCGGCGTGTTGCCGAGCGTGGCGACGATGTCGAACTGTGCCGAAGTCAGGCCGAGGGTGCGGATGTGGGCGGACGAATAGGCCTCGAAAGCCTGGTAGGCGCCGGCGAGCTGGCGCAAGGTCGGGAGGAAGGGTGCGTTGGGCATGATGGCTTAATTGGTTCTAGTTAGGACAATAATAGTCCTAGTTAGAACCATATGTCAATACCGTAAAAAATAAATATAGGCAGAAACCACGACCTATCATTAGCTCTACTTTGTCAGGTTCGACTGGCGGTAATGTTCCCCCCTTTGAAAAAGGGGGGGGTAGGGGGGATTTAAAGCGGCACCACGACCTGCCGGCATTTTTAAATCCCCCTCAATCCCCCTTTTTCAAAGGGGGAAGGCGCTATGCGAATCCGATGCGAATTCAATCTGACAAACTAAAATTAGTTGGCGGCGCGAAACAATTTGTTTCAATTTTGGAATGTTACAGTGACGTCTTTCTGGTAAATTTCATCGGAAAGCCTGACCCGCAGGCCGGCTCCCTTTTGATCGACAAAATAAACAATACGACGATGAATACGACATCCCCACAACAGACTGAACCGCCGGCCACCCCGAAGAAGATACCCGGCCGGCCCTGGCGTTGGCTGGTGGCGCTGGGCCTGCTCGCCGCCGGCGCCTGGTGGATTCTTGCGCCGTCCTCTTCCCCCGACCAGCGCGGCAACGGCAAGCGCGATTTCGCCGGGAAGGCGGTTCCGGTAGTGGCGGCGGCGGTGAAGACCGGCGATATCGGCGTTTATCTCGGCGGTCTCGGCACGGTGACGCCGCGCAACGTGGTGACGGTGAAGACGCGGGTGGACGGGCAGCTGATGAGCCTGTCGTTCCGCGAAGGCGGGCTGGTCCGGGCGGGCGATCTGCTGGCCGAGATCGATCCGCGCCCGTTCCAGGTGCAGCTGACCCAGGCCGAGGGGCAGATGGCGCGCGACCAGGCGCTGCTCAAGAACGCCCAGGTCGATCTGGCGCGCTATCGTGCCCTGTTCGCCGAGGATTCCGTCGCCAGGCAGCAGCTCGACACCCAGGAAGCCCTGGTGCGCCAATACGAAGGCACGGTCAAGTCCGACCAGGGCCAGGTCGATAACGCCCGCCTGCAGCTGGCCTACACCCGCATCGCCGCGCCCATCGGCGGCCGCGTCGGCCTGCGCCAGGTCGATCCCGGCAACATGGTGCACGCGAGCGACGCCGGCGGGCTGGCGGTGATCGCGCAATTGCAGCCGATCACCGTGGTGTTCACCCTGCCCGAGGACAACCTGCCGACGGTCATGCGCCGGCTGCAGGCCGGAGAACAACTGCCGGTGGCGGCCTACGACCGCGAGCAGAAGACGAAGCTCGCCGACGGCACGCTGCTCACCGCCGACAACCAGATCGACCCCGCCACCGGCACGGTCAAGCTCAAGGCGCTGTTTGCCAATACCGACAACGCCTTGTTTCCCAACCAGTTCGTCAACGCGCGCATGCTGGTGGATACGCGCCGCAACGTCCTCCTGACGCCGACCGCCGCCATCCAGCGCGGCGTGCAGGGGACCTACGTCTACGTGGTGAAGGCGGACCGGACGGTGACGGTGCGCCCGGTGAAGATCGGCCCCGCCGAGGGCGAAAATACCTCCATCGACAGCGGCCTCGCGCTGGGCGAGCAGGTGGTGGTGGACGGCGCCGACAAGCTGCGCGAAGGGGCCAAGGTGGAGCTGACCACGCGCGGCGCGGGCATGAGCCAGAAGGATGGCGCGCACAAGCAAGGGGGCGGAGGGAAGCGCAAGTGGGGCGGGCAGTGAGGCGCTACGCCTGCGGGAGAGTTTCTGTAGGGTGCGCCGTGCGCACCAGTGGCCGCAATGGTGCGCACGGCGCATCCTACAGTGATTCTTCTAACTCCCCCCTTTGCAAAAGGGGGGCGGGGGGGGATTTCAGCGGCGCCAATATTCGAGACACCGTAGAAATCCCCCCTAACCCCCCTTTTTCACCCGCGAGGAGTGTCCCCGCCGGGTTCCCGCCGCTTCGCGGCGACCACGGCGAGACAAAGGGGGGGATATTCTTGCCGGCGGCGGAGAGGACGGAAAGCTGATGAACCCCTCCCGCCTTTTCATCCTCCGACCCGTCGCCACCTCGCTGTTCATGGTGGCGATCCTGCTCGCCGGCCTGGTGGCGTACCGCATGCTGCCGATCTCGGCGCTGCCGGAGGTGGACTACCCGACGATCCAGGTGGTCACGCTCTATCCCGGCGCCAGTCCCGACGTGATGACTTCCTCGGTGACGGCGCCGCTGGAGCGCCAGTTCGGCCAGGTGCCGGGGCTGAACCAGATGTCGTCCGCCAGTTCGGGCGGGGCGTCGGTGATCACGTTGCAATTCAGCCTCGACCTTTCCCTCGACGTGGCCGAGCAGGAGGTGCAGGCGGCGATCAACGCGGCCGGCACCTTCCTGCCCACCGACCTGCCGGCGCCGCCGATCTACAGCAAGGTCAACCCGGCGGACGCGCCGATCCTGACGCTGGCGCTGACTTCGAACACCCTGCCGCTGTTCCGCGTGGAAGACCTGGCCGATACCCGCTTGGCGCAGAAGATTTCGCAGCTGCCCGGCGTCGGCCTGGTCAGCATCAGCGGCGGCCAGCGCCCCGCCGTGCGGGTGCGCGCCAACCCCAAGGCGCTGGCGTCCTACGGCCTTAGTCTGGACGACTTGCGCACCGCGGTCGGCAACGCCAACGTCAACCAGGCCAAGGGCAGCTTCGACGGCCCCAGCCGCGCCTACACCATCGACGCCAACGACCAGCTCAAGTCCGGCGCCGACTACCGGTCGCTGGTCATCGCCTACCGCAACGGCGCGCCGATCCGCCTGTCGGACGTGGCCGACGTGGTGGACGATGCCGAGAACGTGCGCCTCGCCGCCTGGCGCAATCAGGCGCCGGCGGTGATCCTCAACATCCAGCGCCAGCCCGGCGCCAACGTGATCGAAGTGGTGGACCGCATCAAGAAGCTGCTGCCGCAGTTGCAGGAAGCGCTGCCCGCCGCGGTGGAGATGACCGTGCTGACCGACCGCACCGTCACCATCCGCGCCTCGGTCAAGGATATCCAGTTCGAGCTGCTGCTGGCCATCGCGCTGGTGGTGATGGTGATTTTCGTGTTCCTGCGCAACGTGCCCGCCACCCTGATTCCCAGCTTTGCCGTGCCGATTTCGCTGGTCGGCACCTTCGGCGTGATGTACCTGGCCGGGTTCAGCATCAACAACCTGACGCTGATGTCGCTCACCATCGCCACCGGCTTCGTGGTGGACGACGCCATCGTCATGATCGAGAACATCTCGCGCTACATCGAACAGGGCGAAAAGCCCCTGGACGCCGCGCTGAAGGGCGCCGAGCAGATCGGCTTCACCATCATCTCGCTGACTTTCTCGCTGATCGCGGTGCTGATCCCGCTGTTGTTCATGAGCGAAGTGGTGGGCCGGCTGTTCCGCGAATTCGCCATCACCCTGGCGGTGGCCATCCTGATTTCGGCGGTGGTCTCGCTCACCCTGACGCCGATGCTGTGCGCCAAGCTGCTGCGCCACACCCCGGAATCCGAGCAGGGCCGGTTCTACCGCGTCACCGGGCGGATGTTCGACCAAGTGATCGCGCGCTACGGCCGGATGCTCGACTGGGTGCTCGACCGCCAGCGCGCCACCTTGGGCGTGGCGATAGGCACGCTGGTGCTGACGGTGATCCTGTACGTTTTCATTCCCAAGGGATTTTTCCCGGTGCAGGACACCGGCCTGATCCAGGGCGTGTCCGACGCCACCCAGTCGGTGTCGTTTCCCGCCATGGCGGCGCGGCAGCGGGCGCTGGCCGACGTGATCCTGCAAGACCCGGCGGTGGAAAGCCTGTCTTCCTTCATCGGCGTGGACGGCACCAACGCCACCCTCAACAGCGGCCGCCTGCTGATCAACCTCAAGCCGCGCAACCAGCGCGACGGCGCCTCGGACGTGATCCGCCGCCTCCAGCCCAAGGTCGCCGAGGTGCCGGGGATCACCTTGTACATGCAGCCGGTGCAGGATCTGACCATCGAAACCCGCGTCAGCCGCACCCAGTACCAGTTCGCGGTGCAGGACACCGATCCGCGCGAGCTCAGCCAGTGGGTGCCGTTGCTGGTGGACAAGCTCGCCCGGCTGCCGCAGCTCGCCGACGTGGCGAGCGACATGCAGGACAACGGCTTGCAGGCCTATGTCGAGATCGACCGCGACAGCGCCGGGCGGCTCGGCATCACCCCGGCGGCGATCGACAACGCGCTCTACAACGCCTTCGGCCAGCGCATCGTTTCCACCATCTTCACCCAGGCCAACCAGTACCGCGTGGTGCTGGAAGCCAGGCCCGAGTTCCAGGTGGGGCCGGCGGCGCTGGAGGCCATTTACGTCCCGGTCGGGCAGACGGGCCAGACCGGCGCCGCCGGCACCCAGCCGCAGCAGCAGGTGCCGCTTTCCGCCATCGCCCGCATCGTCGAGCGGCCCATGGCGTTGTCGGTCAACCATCTCGGCCAGTTCCCGGCGGCGACCGTGTCGTTCAACCTCGCGCCCGGCGCCGCGCTCGGCGATGCGGTCAAGGCCATCGAAGGCGCGGAGCGGGAGATCGGCCTGCCGAAAAGCGTGCAGACCAGCTTCCAGGGCGCGGCGCTGGCCTTTCGCGGCTCGCTCGCCAACGAAGTGTTCCTGCTCCTGGCGGCGGTGGTCACCATGTACATCGTGCTGGGCGTGCTGTACGAAAGCTACATCCACCCCGTCACCATTCTCTCCACCTTGCCTTCCGCCGGTGTCGGCGCCTTGCTGGCGCTGATCCTGTCGAGGAACGACCTTAGCATCGTCGCCATCATCGGCATCATCCTGTTGATCGGCATCGTCAAGAAAAACGCCATCATGATGATCGACTTCGCCCTCGACGCCGAGCGCAAGGAAGGCAAGTCGCCGCGCGAAGCGATCCACCAGGCCTGCCTGCTGCGCTTCCGGCCGATTCTGATGACGACCATGGCGGCGCTCCTTTCCGCCCTGCCGCTGATGCTCGGCGGCGGCATGGGCGCCGAACTGCGCCAGCCGCTCGGCATCACCATGGTCGGCGGCCTGCTGCTCAGCCAGGTGCTGACCCTGTTCACCACGCCGGTGATCTACCTGGCGTTCGACCGGATGTCGCGGCGTTTTGCCGCGTGGCGCGGGCGGCCGGTGGTGGCGGAAGAGATGGGTAGCCCGGATGAAACGTAGTGAAATCCGGGGAACGCGTTTGAACCCCGGATTCCGCTATGCTGCATCCGGGCTACGGGCCTCCCCCCTTTGCAAAAGGGGGGCGGGGGGGGATTTCAGCGGTGCCAATATTCGAGACGTCGTAGAAATCCCCCCTACCCCCCCTTTTGCAAAGGGGGGAAGGCAGCCATGAACATCTCCGCCCCCTTTATCCACCGCCCCGTCGCCACCACCCTGCTGACCCTGGGGCTGGCGCTGGCGGGGCTGTTCGCGTTTCCGCTGTTGCCGGTGTCGCCCCTGCCGCAGGTGGATTTCCCCACCATTTCGGTGCAGGCCTCGCTGCCCGGCGCGAGCCCGGAGACCATGGCGGCGACGGTGGCGACGCCGCTGGAACGCCAGCTCGGGCGCATCGCCGGGGTGACCGAGATGACTTCGTCGAGCTCGCTCGGCAATTCCCGCATTACCTTGCAGTTCGAGCTCAACCGCAACATCGACGGCGCCGCGCGCGACGTGCAGGCGGCGATCAACGCGTCGCGCGCCGACCTGCCGGTGAACCTGCCGGGCAATCCGACCTACCGCAAGGTCAACCCGGCCGATGCGCCGATCATGATTTTGTCGCTCATGTCCGCGACGCTCGACCGCGGCCAGATGTACGACGCGGCGTCCACCATCCTGGCGCAGAAGCTGTCGCAGGTGCAGGGCATCGGCCAGGTGGACGTCGGCGGCAGCTCGCTGCCGGCGGTGCGGGTGGAGCTCAATCCCAAGGCGCTCAACAAGTACGGCATCGGCCTGGAGGACGTGCGCGCGGCGCTTGCCGCGGCCAACGCCAACCGGCCCAAGGGGGCGGTGGAAGACGGCGACCGCCACTGGCAGATCGGCGCCTCCGACCAGGCGAAACAGGCGGCTCCATACATTCCGCTGGTGGTCGCCTACCGCAACGGCGCGGCGGTGCGCCTGTCCGACGTGGCCGAAGTCACCGATTCGGTGCAGGATCTGCGCAACGCCGGCCTGGCCAACGCCCAGCCGGCGGTGCTCCTGATCCTGCGCCGCCAGCCCGGCTCCAACATCATCGAGACGGTGAACCGGGTCAACGCGCTGCTGCCGGTGCTGCGCGCCTCGATTCCCAACGCCATCGACCTGAAAGTGGTGATGGACCGCACGCCGACCATCCGCGCCTCCCTGCACGACGTGGAAATCGCCCTGACCATCTCGATTGCGCTGGTGATCCTGGTGGTGTTCCTGTTCTTGCGCAATGCGCGCGCCACGTTGATCCCGGCGGTGGCGGTGCCAGTGTCGCTGATCGGCACCTTCGGCGTGATGTATTTCGCCGGCTACAGCCTGGACAACCTCTCCCTGATGGCGCTCACCATCGCCACCGGCTTCGTGGTCGACGACGCCATCGTGGTGCTGGAGAACGTTTCGCGCCACATCGAGAAGGGCATGCCGACCTTCCAGGCGGCGCTGCAAGGCGCGCGCGAGGTGGGCTTCACGGTGCTGTCGATGAGCTTGTCGCTGATCGCGGTGTTCATCCCGATTCTGCTGATGGGCGGCATCATCGGCCGGCTGTTTCGCGAGTTCGCCGTCACCCTGTCGGCGGCGGTGGCGATTTCGCTGGTATTGTCGCTCACCGTCACGCCGATGATGTGCGCCAGGATGCTGAAGCGCAAGGCCGAACAGCCGCAGCCGGGGCGCCTGATGCCGCTTGCCGAGCGCGCCTTCGACTGGCTGCTGGCGCACTACAAGAGCAGCCTGGCCTGGGCGCTGCGCCACACGCGCCTGATGATGCTGCTGCTCGCCGCCACCGTCGGGCTCAACGTCTACCTGTACACGGCGGTGCCCAAGGGCTTTTTCCCGCAGCAGGACACCGGGCGGCTGACCGGCTCGATCCAGGCCGACCAGAGCATTTCGTTCCAGGCCATGCGCCAGAAGCTGGCGGATTTCATGGAGATCGTGCGCACCGATCCGGCGGTGGCCAACGTGGTCGGCTTCACCGGCGGCGGCCAGCGCAACGGCGGCTTCATGTTCGTCACCCTGAAGCCGCTCGCCGAACGCAAGATTTCCGCCGACGAGGTGGTCGCGCGCCTGCGCAAGAAGCTGATGAAGGAGCCGGGGGCCAACCTTTATCTCCAAGCCGTCCAGGACATCCGCATGGGCGGGCGGCCGGGCAACGCCCAGTACCAGTACACCCTGCAGGCCGACGACCTGAACGAGCTGGTGGCCTGGACGCCGCGGATCGAGCGCGCGCTGCGCGACGAGACTAAGCTCGCCGACGTCAGCACCGACCAGCAGAACAAGGGCCTGCAAACCTCCCTCGTCATCGACCGGCCCACCGCCGCCCGCCTCGGGCTGACGCCGCGGCTGATCGACGCCACGCTGTACGACGCCTTCGGCCAGCGCCAGGTTTCCACCATCTATTCCCAGCTCAACCAGTACCACGTGGTGATGGAAGTCGCGCCCGAATATTGGCAGCGCCCCGCCTCGCTGGCGGACGTAGAGGTGAAGAACCCTTCCGGGCAGATGGTGCCGCTCGCCGCGTTCAGCCGCTACGAGCCCACCAGCACCTCGTTGTCGGTCAACCACCAGGGCCAGTTCGCGGCGTCCACCATCTCATTCAACCTGCCGCCCGGCATGGCTTTG
This sequence comes from Sulfuricella sp., assembly GCA_023266195.1. Lineage (GTDB taxonomy): Bacteria > Pseudomonadota > Gammaproteobacteria > Burkholderiales > Sulfuricellaceae > Sulfuricella. Next base: position 96,641 of record JAHFRP010000006.1, on the reverse strand, counting down.
GGCGACGCGGTGAAAATCATCAACGACACCATGGCCCGCATCGGCGTGCCCGGCACGGTGCGCGGCAGCTTCCAGAGCACCGCCAAGGCGTTCCAGGATTCGCTGGCATCCCAGCCCTGGCTGATCCTCACTGCGCTGCTGACGGTCTACATCGTGCTCGGCATGCTCTACGAGAGCTACGTCCATCCCGTCACTATCCTTTCGACCCTGCCGTCGGCCGGCGTGGGCGCGCTCCTGGCCCTGCTCGCCTTCAACACCGAATTCACCATCATGGCGCTGATCGGGGTGATTCTCCTGATCGGCATCGTCAAGAAAAACGCCATCATGATGATCGACTTCGCCCTCGACGCCCAGCGCGAGCACGGCATGGACGCCGCCGCCGCGATCTACCAGGCCTGCGTGCTGCGCTTCCGGCCGATCATGATGACCACCATGGCGGCGATGTTCGGCGCCCTGCCGCTGGCGCTGGGCGGCGGCGAAGGCTCCGAGCTGCGCCGCCCGCTCGGCATCGCCATCGTCGGCGGCCTGATGGTGAGCCAGTTGCTCACCCTGTACACCACGCCGGTGGTTTATCTTTATCTGGAGCGCTTCCGGTTGTGGTGGGGACGGAAGTGGGCGGGGATTGGTTGAGGCATGATTTCTTGATTTATTGAACCGCAGAGGGCGCGGAGGATGCAGAGGACATCGCTGGGGTATTGGCTCTTCCTCTGCGTCCTCCGCGGTGAAATGCCTTTTGGGCTAAGGGAGATTTAACGATGTTCCACAAAACCAGGCTGGTTCTGCTTGCCGCCATCCCGGCGCTTGCCGCCTGCACGGTCGGCCCCGATTACGTGCGGCCCGGCATCGAGGCGCCGGCCGCCTACAAGGAAGCGGGAAGCTGGAAAGTCGCCGCGCCGGCGGATCATCTCACCCGCGGCAAGTGGTGGGAAATCTTTGGCGATCCGGAGCTCGGTGCGCTCGAAGAGCAGGTGAACATTTCAAACCAGAACGTGCAGCTCGCCGAGGCCCAGTTCCGGCAGGCGCGGGCGCTGGCGCAGGGCGCGCGGGCGGCCTACTACCCCGCCGTCGGCGGCGACGTGTCGGCGACGCGCAGCCATACGGGCGCCGCGCGCCAGGGCGCCGGCGGCGACAGCACGGCGACGGACTACAACTTCTCCCTGAATGCGTCCTGGGAGGCGGACATATGGGGCCGCGTGCGGCGCTCGGTCGAGTCCGGCGACGCCAGCTTCCAGGCCAGCGCAGCCGATCTCGAAGGTGCCCGCCTTTCCGCCCAGGCCGAGCTGGCGCAGGATTATTTCCAGCTGCGGGTGGCGGACGCCCAGCAGCGCCTGCTCGACGCCACGGTGGCGGGCTACGAGAAATCGCTGGCGCTGACGAAGAACCGCTATGCGCAGGGCGTGGCGGCGCGGGCCGATGTGGCGCAGGCGGAAACCCAGCTCAAGACCACCCAGGCGCAGGCGATCGACCTCGGCGTGCAGCGCGCCCAGCTCGAACACGCGATCGCCCTGCTGGTGGGCAAGGCGCCGGCGGACTTTTCCCTGGCGCCGTCGGCGACGGCCGCGACGTTCCCGGCGATTCCCGCCGGTTTGCCTTCCGAACTGCTGGAACGGCGGCCCGACATCGCGGCGGCGGAGCGGCGGGTGGCCGCCGCCAACGCCCAGATCGGCGTCGCCAAATCCGCCTTCTTCCCTTCGCTCACCCTGTCCGCGACCGGCGGCTACCAGAGCGCGACGCTGGCGGGCTGGTTCTCGGCGCCGAACCGGTTCTGGTCGCTCGGCCCGGCCCTGGCGCAGACCCTATTCGACGGCGGCCTGCGCCGCGCCCAGACCGATCAGGCGATCGCCGCCTACGACGCCAGCGTGGCGACCTACCGCCAGACCGTCCTGGGCGGGTTTCAGCAGGTGGAGGACAATCTGTCCGCCTTGCGCATTCTGGAGCGGGAGGCGGCGATGCAGGACGAAGCGGTGCGGGCCGCGCGGCAGTCCGTCACGCTCACCGTCAACCAATACCGGGCCGGCATCGTTAGTTACCTTAATGTCGTCGCGGTGCAGGCCGCCGTGCTCGCCAGCGAGCGTGCCGCGGCCGATATCCTCGGCCGGCGCCTGAGCGCCAGCGTGCTCCTGGTCAAGGCCATCGGCGGCGGCTGGAGCGCGCCGGCGCTGCCGGGGCGCGTCGCGGACGCCGCCGCGCGGCCCTGACAGGGCACGGTCCGGGCGCCGCGTTTTATGCAATAAATTGTTACGTTTTTGGTCCGGCCTGAAACAATTTACTCATAGGCGGGCTCTAATATAAGAGCCTGTTTCGGCGGATTTCGCAGATGCGAAATCCGCCGAAACAGGCTCAAGCATGCGCAAGGCTTGTTGCGCCCTTCGAAATCCCGATGGAGGGAGACGGTCATGAAGCTGGTCAACGCAGTATTGGTTGGAAGCATGGTTGCCCTGGGCCTGGCGGCGAATGGCCCCGCGCTGGCGGATCGCCATGGCGGCCACGGCGGCGCGGGCGTCGGCGTGGGCGTGATTCTCGGGCTGGGTCTGGGCCTCGAACTGGCGCGTCCGTATTACGGGCCGGGCTATTATTACCCATACCCGGCGCCTTATTACTACGCGCCGCCGCCCTACTATTACCCTCCGCCGGTGGCGCCGCCTTATGCGCCGGCGCCGGTCTATATTGAGCAGGAGGGCTATGCCCAGACCGTGCCCGCGCAGCCGCCGGGGGGCTGGTATTACTGCCCCGGCTCCAAAGCCTATTACCCTTACGTCAGGCAATGCCCGGAAGGCTGGCAGCGGGTCTCGCCGCAGCCGCCGGCAGAATGACGGGTTGATTCCGGATTTTTATCGAAAGCGAACGCCTTCTCTGCGAATGGAGCATTTATGAAAAAGCTGGTTTTATCGGTTGCCGCATTGGCGGTTTCCGCGCCCCTGGCGGCCTTTGCCGCTTCCTTCGACGACGTGGCCACGGTCAGGAGCATCGTTCCGCAGATGATCCGCGTCAACACCCCGCGCCAGGTCTGCATGTCGGAATTCGTTCCGGGCAGCCCGCCGGCCGAACGTAGCGTCGGTGGCGCCATCATCGGCGGGCTGGCCGGCGCCATCATCGGCAACCAGGTGGGGGGCGGCAACGGGCGTACCGCCGCTACCGCCGTCGGTGCCGTGACGGGCGCGATGGTGGGGGACCGGATGCAGAACGATTCCGGCACCGGCGGACGCGAAATCCAGCGCTGCCACATGGAAGACAGCTGGAGCGAGCGGCCCGCCGGCTATTCGGTAACCTATCGGTATGGCGGGCGCGAGTACACCACCGTGATGCAGCGCGATCCGGGCGTGGGCATCGGCGGGCCGTTGCCGGTGCGGGTGTCGGTGATGCCGGAATAGCGTTACCCACGCGAACCTTGGCGAACTCGCCGATTCTTTGGTCTTTGGCAGCCCCGTCCTGGGAGAGTGTGTGGGAGAGAACTTGCGGAAATGACGAATTCGTTGGAGAAATCGGCACTTTCGCAACTTCGCTTGAGGAGTCGAAAATGAAGATCGCCAAGACGGTAAGCCTGCTACTCGCCATCCTCGCATTACTGGCCATCGCGCCCCTACCGGCCTTTGCCGACCGCCACGAGGAGGAACGCCATTTCGATGGCCGTCATGACGAGGGGCGGCGCTTCGAGGGCAGGCACGACGAAGGCCGCCGCTGGCACGGCGAAATACGGGAATTCCACGCCCACGATCTGCCGCGCTGGCGCGGCGGCCAATGGCGTCACGGCGTCCATGAGGGGCATCTGGGGTGGTGGTGGATAGTGGGTGGCGTGTGGTATTTCTACCCGCAGCCGATCTATCCCTACCCCGATCCCTACACCCCGCCCATCGTGGTCATTCAGCAGCCCCCGCCGCCGACTCAGGGGTCTTACTGGTATTACTGCGATTCGGCTAATGCCTACTATCCTTACGTGCCGAGCTGTCCGTCAGGATGGCGCATGGTGCCCGCGTCTCCGGCCGCTGCGCCTCCCCAGTGATGAGTGCGGCGATGAACCCCAATAATGCGGTCTCGCCGGGGGATGGTCGGCAGCGCGCCCCGCGGCGTGATGGTGGTCCTCCGCGGCCGTGACGGCGGGCATGTCGGATCGCGGGGGTTTGGGGGCGGTTTTTGAACTCGCCGCCCTGGATTGCCCTCTAAGTTCCTGGAATGATTTTCGGGGTGGCTTCGGCGAGGAGCGATATGGTCAATTCAGCCAAGGATCAGCGGCATTCAGTCGAGCGGATCTCCGACAAGAACGTGGATATCAACGTACCCCATCAAACGGTCGCCTGCGATATCTGTCTGAGCGAGATCCCATCCTCCCTCGCACTCACGTTCGACGGGCCGGATTATGTTTATTATTTCTGCGGTCTGGATTGCCTTGGCAGGTGGGAGGCGAAGCAAAAGCAGTGAGCAGAAAGCGGCAAGCCGTGGCGGTGCGCTTTGCCGCGGGGATTTTTTGCTCCCCCGCTTACCGTTCCGTGCGCTCCGTTCCCTGTTCATCCCCCCCGAGCTCTTTGGCGCCGGGCACCTGGAAGATGCCTTGCAGATTCATCAGCTCGTCTCGGTGCAGCCGGGCAAGTTCATCCACCGTTTTTTCCCCCACCGGGGTGAGATGGACTTCCACCTCGCGCCGGTCCACCGCGCTTTTCTTGCGGAACACCAGGCCCAGCTTTTCGCAGCGCGACACCAGGGAAACTGCTCCATGGTGATGGGACTGGAGCAGCTCCGCCAGCTCTCCGATGGTCGCCCATTCGCGGTTCCGGTAGTAGCCCTTGATGTGCAGCAGCAGGAGGTATTGCAGGTGGGTGACGCCATGCTGGCGCGTCGCTTCCTCGCTGAAGCGCAGGAAGCGACGCAGTTGATAGCGGAAGTGGGAGAGGGTGGCGAATTCCCTCTTGCTGATAGCGTCTTTGGTCATGGGAACGAATACTACCGGGTTCATTGATCGGCGTGCAATATCGGGTTGTAATAATATCATGCTGTGATATATAATTCCTCTAATACTCAAAAAGCGGTATTTTTCGTGGAGGTGAATGTTGGAAGCAACTGTGCAAATGCCGGAGATCGACGCCGAAGGCTACCTGGTTGACCCCAATGACTGGAACGAGGCGCTGGCGGAGGAGTTCGCCCGCCAGGAAAACATCCAGCTTTCGGAAGACCACTGGGACGTGATCCGCTTCATGCGGGAGTATTACGAGGAGCATCAGGTCGCGCCCGATGCCCGCTATTCGATTAAACACCTGTCCGACCGGATGGGTAAAACGGCGCGCAACAAGCTGTTCGAACTGTTTCCCTACGGCTACGTCAAGCAGGCCTGCAAGATTTCGGGCATGAAGCGGCCACGGGGGTGGAGTACGGGTTAATACCGGCTCCGAGAGGTGGGTCGGGCACGCCGTGCCCGACGATTTTTTCTCGAATCGGTTTTGGTTTGTCGGGCACGGGGTGCCCGACCTACATATCAATTCTTCTTGTAAACGATGTCCGCGCGGCGATTCTCCGCCCAGCACGATTCCTCATGGCACGGCGCCTTGGGCTTTTCCTTGCCGTAGCTGACCGCTTCGATCTGCTTGTCTGACGCCCCCAGCGCGGTCAGGATTTTCCGCGCGCTTTCCGCCCGGCGCTGGCCCAGGGCCAGGTTGTATTCGCTGCTGCCGCGCTCGTCCGTATTGCCTTCCAACACCACGTTCGTGCCGGCATGGCTCCCCAGGTATTTGGCGTGGGCCTCAAGCATCGGCTTGTCGCCGTCCTTCACGTTGTATTGGTCGAAGCCGAAGTAGAGGCTGCGTTTGGCCAGAATGCTCTTGGGGTCGTTCAGCGGATCGGCGGCCACGTTCTGGGACGGGGCCGGCGCCGAATCGGCATGCGCCGCCGGCGCGGCTTTCGGCGCGGAAGCGGCCTGTTCCTTCACATTTTGTCCGGCGCAACCGGCCAGAACCAATAAACCCAACAGGCAGACAGACAAACCCTTCATGAAACACTCCTGATAACGATTGAAAAAAAGTCGGGCACGGGGGTGCCCGACCTACATGATTTTATTGTCGATGGTGCCGCGCAGGTAGAGCCGGTCGAAGGCTTCGCGGTCGGTCGCGAACAGGTTGTCGGCGCCGATGCTTGCACTCAGACCGGTGCGCTCCATCACGTCCAGCACCTGTTTCTTGAGCCCGCTGAAGCCCAGGGCGATGCCGTTGCTCTTGAATCGGATGATCAGGTTGGACAGCATCTCGACGCCTGAAGCGTCCAGGTAGTTGATCCCGTTGCCCTTCACCAGGATATAACGCACCTCGGGGTTTTCCCGCTCGACCTGGAGCAGTGCGTCCTCGAAATACGACACGTTGACGAACCTCAGCGCGCCGTCGAAGCGCACCGCGCCGAGCTTGGCGTGCAGCGGCGGCAGGCCGTGGCGGTGGGCATCGCGCAGGGTGCCGTCGGGGAACAGCCCGAGCGCAGCGATGCGCGGGCGCATCATGCGGTACAGCAGCAGGGCCAGCGACAGGATGATGCCGGTGAGGATGCCGTTCTGGATGTTGGGGGCGAAGGCGAGCGTGGCGACGAAAGTGACGGCGGCGGCAATGCCGTCGTCGCGGCTGGCTTGCCAGGCATGGGCGATGGTGCGGAAATTGACCAGGCCGATCACCGCCATCATGATGATGGCCGCCAGCACGGGCTTGGGCAGGTGGTACAGCAGCGAGGTGAAGAACAGCAGCGTCAGCAGCACGAAAACCGCCGAGATCACCGACGAAAGAGGCGTCTTGGCGTCGCTCGCCAGATTCAGCGCCGAGCGCGAAAACGAACCGCTCACCGGCATCGAGTGGCTGAACGCGGCGGCGATCTTGGCCAGGCCCTGGCCGATGAGTTCCTTGTTCTCGTCCCATGGCCGGCGCGTCTTGATGGCGATGACCTTGGCGCTGGACATGGCTTCCATGAAGCTGATCAGGGCGATGACGAAGCCGGCCGGCAGCAGCGACATGGTCGCGTGCCAATCCAGCGGCGGCACGCTGAACGACGGCAGGCCCTGCGGCACGGCGCCGACCACTTTGCCGCCCAATTCGGCGTAACCGACCAGGTAGCTGATCCAGGTGAGCACCACCACGGTGATCAGCACGCCGGGCAGCCTGGGCGCCAGCCTCTTGAAAACGATCAGCAGCGTCAGGGCCGACAGGCCGAAGGCCACCGAGATTTCGTGCAGGGTGTCGATGTGGGCGAGCACCTGCCAGATGTCGAGCAGGAAGTGGTCGGACTGGTGGACCGATATGCCGAGCAGGGTCGGCAGCTGCGCCAGGCCGATGATGATCGCGGCGGCGTTGATGAAGCCCATCAGCACCGGATGCGACAGGAAATTGAGCAGCACACCCACCCGCAACACGCCGAACAGCACCTGGAACAGGCCGGACAGCATGGCGAGCAGGATCACGAAAGCGTAGAACGCCTCGCTGCCGTGCGCGGCGAGCGGCGCCACGCTGGCTGCGGTGAGCAGCGAGGTCATCGCGACCGGCCCGGTCGAGAGCTGGCGGGAAGAGCCGAACAGCGCGCCGACGATGGTCGGGATCAGCGCCGCATACAGGCCATAGTAGGCCGGCACGCCCGCCAGTTGGGCGTAGGCGAGCGACTGCGGAATGGCGACCAGCGATACCGTGATGCCGGCGATCAGGTCGTGTTTGAGCGCGCCGGCATCCAGCGCGAACAGTTTCGCGATCGGCAGGCGATGAACCCAGGCGTTCATCGGTTGGCTCGCGCGCGGTCTTGCGCCAGCATTTCCTTCACGGTGTCCAGATCGCCGGCGTCGGCGCAGGCCATGGCCGTCAGCATCCGGTCGATTTTCCGAAAGCAGCGTTTCACCCCGAGCCGCACCGCAACCAGCGGCGATTCGAACCCGTGATCGGGATCGGCGGGGGGCTCCATGAACGAGGGGGATAGCGAAGAGATTCTCATGATTTTTGCTCGCGAATAGGATTGACTCGGGCCGCAGTTCCGTCGCGGAGGCGCGGTTCATCGTACAAGGCAATCCTACCGGGGGGGCTGTCAAGCCGGTGTCAAGGGCGCGTCAAGGGAGTGTCAAGAAAGCGGTCGGAGGGCGGGGATTTGTCGGGCTGGAGCCAGGAGTGAGGAGTTGGGAGTGAGGAGTCTCAGCCTTCCTCGTTCCGCTGCCGACAAAGATCGTCGCAGACGCTCGCGGAAAGCTGTTCGAACTGGGGGGCGGAAAGTTCGAAGTGTTGCAGGGCGGCGGGCAGGGCTTGTTGCCACTCCGCTTCGATCGGGCGTCTCAGGAAGGTGTTCGTCAGGTGCTCGGCCAGTACGCCGACCGCGACCATGTTCAGGCTCCCCGGGGCATTGTTCCCTTCGATATAGCCGGGGAGGGCGATGTCGTGATGATGCAGAATCGCTTCGCAAACGCTGTCGGACAGTGCCCAGTTGCGCGCCAGATCGTGCCCGATCGCGGCATGGGTCACGCCGTGCCGCTCTCGCTCTATTTCGAGAAAGGGGCGATCGGCCGATTCGTTCGCGATTTTTAGGGTGTCCTTGTAGCCGGGAAATTTTTTCATCATCAGCGGGATGCCCGCATCGTGAAAAAGTCCAAAGGAATAGGCTTCCTCCCGTGGCAGATTGGTCAGTTTCGCGGCAAGGCCGGAGCACGATTTCGCGAAGTAATTCGACCTTTCCCAGAAGCGCCCCATGGAAATGCCGTCGTTCTGGCTGAAGGTGTTGCGCAGCACCAGGTCCATCATGATGTCCCTGACGACGTCCAGCCCAAGGACGGCCATGGCATGTTGCAGGGTCTGTACTTTGGACGACAGGCCGAAATAGGATGAATTCGCCGCGCCGATCATTGCGCCGCTAAGGCCCGGATCCTGGCTGATCATGGCGGAAAGCTTCTTGAAGCTCAGCGTCGGCTTCCTGATTTCCTCGATCACTGCGAGCAGGACGGTGGGGCAGGGGGGAATGGAAATTTCGCTGGTGAATCGCTCCGGCAATTCGAGTTTTTGGTCTTTTGCCATATGGTATCCCGCCGTTATGAATTCGCCGCTCTGACCGGGCGGATGAATTCGCGCCTACAACCCAATCCACTGCCGTTATTATAGGGGCGGCCACTGAATATTGAAGTTCCGTCATTCCCGCGCAGGCGGGAATCCATTATCGACAACACCCGTGGATTCCCGGCCAAGCCCGGAATGGCGATATCCAATGGCCGAATCAAGTAGGATAAACAGTGTACCAACATTCCCTGCTTATTGGTTCAGGCTTACCCCATCCGTCTTGGCTGCCGCAAGCCGGCGCCCAGTGAAATTCCGCGTAGCGCTGCGCGCCGCCCGCGGAGCACGTCCACTCCGCCCAGTAAAGCCAGCCCGACGACGAAGTAGCTGCCGGTGACCAGGATGGCCAGGCGGTGATCGCCTTGCGAAAGCCAGCTGGCCAGGCCGTAGGTAATCGGGCCGAGGATGGACGACAGCTTCACTGCCAGCCCCCACAAGCCGAAGAATTCGCCGCGTCGCGCTGCCGGACTGAGCAGCCCGACCAGCGCCCGCCCTCCCGACTGGCTCGCGCCCATGGCCACGCCGGCCAGGTTGGCCGCCACCCAGAACATGGCCGCGCCCTGGGCGCCCCAGGCCAGCAGCACCATGACGATCCACAGCAGCAGGGTCAGCGCGATGGTCTGGATGTGGCCGATGCGGTCTTGCAGGTGGCCGAAAACGAAGGCGCCGAGGGCGGCCGTGATGTTGACCACCAGAATCAGCAGGATGGTGTCGCGGGTGGAAAAATGCATGGCCTGTTCGGCATAGATCGCGGCGAGGCTGATCACCGCCTGGATGCCGGCCTGGTAGAACACGGTGCATACCAGGAAGCGGCGCAGATCGCGGTACAGCGCGGCCTGGCGCAGGGTGCCGGCGAGGCGGCCGAAGGCTTCGCGCACCAGCCGGCGGCGGGCATGGGCTTGCGGCACGGCGCGTTCCTTGAGGTAGACGAAGGTGGGCAGGCTGGAGAGGGCGAACAGTCCGGCCGTGATCAGCATGGCGACAGGGACGAAATCCGCCGCGCCCTCGCCGTGCGCCTGCGCCCAATCGACATAGGCCAGGCAGGCGCCGAGGCTCGCCAGGCCGCCCAGGTAGCCGAGGCTCCAGCCCCAGCCCGATACCTTGCCGAGCGCCTTGCCGCGCGCCAGTTCGGGCAGAAAGGCGGCGATCAGGTTCTCGCCGCTGCCGTAGAAATAGTTCGACAGCACCACCAGCGGCACCGCCAGCCAGAGCTGCCCCGGCCCGACCAGGGCGAGCGCGGCGGTGCCGGCGACACAGCCGATGGTGGTGAGCAGCAACAGCTTCTTCTTGGCGGCGTGGAGGTCGGCGTAGGCGCCCACCAGCGGTGCCGTCAGCATGATCAGGGCGTAGGATAGCGCCAGCGAGGCGGTCCAGGCGAAAGTGGCCCACGGCGCGTTGCCGGCCGCGACCGCGACGAAATAGGCATTGAAGACGGCGGTGATGACGACGGTGGTGTAGCCGGAGTTGGCGAAGTCGTACATCGCCCAGGCCCACACTTCGAGCCGGGTGACGGTCGGCGCCAGGCTGCGTTTCATGCGCGGCGAAATTTACTTGAGCTTGAAAGCGGTGACGGTGTTGTCGAGGCTCTCGGCGAGGCCGGTCAGGTTGCCGACCTTGGCGTTGCAATGGCGCGTACTGTCCAGGGTGTTCTCGATCAGGCTGCCGATTTCCGAGATGTTCTGGCGGATCATCTGCGCGTCCTTGTTCTGCATCTGCGTAGCCTGGGCGATTTCCTGCACCATGACGGTGACTTGCTCCGCGCTTTCGACGATGTTGCGCAGCGAGTTGCCGGCTTCGCGGGCGTTGATCACGCCGCTTTGCACGTCCGCCGTGCCGGATTTCATGGTGTTGACCGCTTCGCCGGTCTTTTGCTGGATCGCCTGGATCATGCCGCCGATTTCGGCCGTGGCGGCGCTGGTTTTTTCCGCCAGCTTCCTGACTTCGTCGGCTACCACCGCGAAGCCGCGGCCCTGCTCGCCGGCACGCGCCGCTTCGATCGCCGCGTTGAGCGCCAGCAGGTTGGTCTGCCCGGCGATTTCCTCGATCACCGCGACGATCGCGCCGATCTGGTCGGAGTTGCGCCCCAGTTCCTCCACCGCCTGGGCCGCCTCGTTGACCGCCCGGCTGATCTTGTCCATGCCCTGGATAGTGTCGCGCACCACGTTGCCGCCCTGGCGCGCCTGTTCGGTGGCCTCGCGCGCCTTGGCCGCCGCTTCGGCGGAATGGTCAGAAATTTGCCCCACGGTCTCGGCCATGTGGTCGATGGCCTGGCTGATTTCTCCGGCCCTGCCGGCCTGTTCGTTCAGGTTGCCGCTGATCCCGGACATGGCGGAATGGATGCCGGCGCTGTCCTGGCGCACGTTGCCGCTGAGCGTCGCGGCCTGGCCGATCAGCTCGCGCAGGTTGGCTGCCATGCTGTTGAAGCTGTAGATGATTTCGCCGATGGTGTCGGCGCTTTGCATCAGGCAGGTGTGGGTGAGATCCTTGTTCGAGATGGCGTTGGCCACCTCGGAGATGCGCCGCAGCCGTTTCAGCAGGATGGCGTTGAGCAGCAGGTAGTTCACCACGCCGATGCCGAGGCCGGCGATCAGGCAGCCGACCACGAACCAGGGCAGCATGCCCGGATTCCAGGCGACGAAAAAGTTGGCGTAAAAGGGGAAGACTGCTGCCACCAGCAGGCCGAAGCCGAGGAAGGAGAGTAGCAGGGTGCGCAGGACGCTGGTTTTCATGGTGTTCTCCGTTGTGGCCTATTTTTTTATTTAAATAATTGCGATTGAATCGCTGCGATCCACGGCTCGCCTTGCATTCCAGGCCGCCGTCATTCGACCGGCGCCAGCTCCCGGTAGCACTGGATCACGCCCCGCGCGACCCGTTGAGAGCCGAGTGCCGCGGATTCGATGCCTTCAGTGTATTCCATGATGCGGTAGCCGCTAAAGCCGTGTTCGGCGGCGATTTCGCCGGCGCGACGCCGGAACAGCATGCCGGCTTCGGAATCTCCGTCCTGCCGCAGCATGTTCTTTTTCAGTTCGATGCGGAACTTGTCCTGCCCGGACGGGGTTTCCTTCAGCGTCCAGTTGTCCTGGTAGAGGTAGATCGCGCCGGCGCCGAGCGCGGCAAGAATCGGTATTCTTGCGTTGGGGCCAGGCAGGTTGCTGGAGGAGCAGCCGGTAAGCACCGGCGCCAGGGCAAGGCAAATCAGCATTCGTTTCATGAAGGGTCCCGGTGGCGGCAGGTCGTAGCTCATCAATCCGCCGCCTTCGATGCTATCATATTACAGATATGTTTTCACAGAGATTTCCCATGCCGGCCGGTGATTGCGGCGATTTGCGCATCCATGCGGCGCGCTGAGTGGTGCAACCTGGCGAATGCCGTGACTTCGGTCAGGGTGGCACTGGCGCCCGTGCTGGTTTACCTGCTCGCGCGCGGTTTGTACGAGTGCGCCCTGTGGACGTTCCTTGTCGCCGGGCTGAGCGATGCGCTGGACGGCTTTGTCGCGCGGCACCTGCATCAGCTCACCCGCTTCGGCGCGACCCTCGATCCGATCGCCGACAAGCTGGTGATCGTTTCCAGCGTCGTTGCCCTGGCTGTCCGGGATTTGCTGCCGCTCTGGCTGGTGCTGGTGATCGTGGCGCGGGATGTGGTGATCGTCGCGGGAGCCCTGGGTTTCCGCCTGCGCTACGGCCATCTTGAAATGGCGCCGCTGCCTGCCGGCAAGGCCTGCACCTTCACCCAGATCAGCCTGATTCTGCTGGTGCTGTTCCAGGCCGCATCCTGGCTGGACGTTTCCGCCTGGCTGCCGGCACTGCATGTCTTGACGGCAGCGGCGGCGGTGGTCTCCGGCGTGCAGTATGTAGCGGTGTGGGGGGCGAAGGCGCTACGGCAACCATAGCCGCTGATGGGACAAGCGCGTCCGAATGTGGTATTTTCGCGCTTTGGTGTTTGCTGGATTGGGGGAGTCGTTTGAAAACGCAATGGAAATATTTCCTGCTGGCTTTCGTGGTGCCGCTGGTGGCGATATTGTGGTGGGTCGGCGCCTTTACGGATGTCACGGTCGAAACCAGCCAGATGCGTGGCCCCTACCATTACGCTTATCTGGCGAACGGCGGCGACTATTCCAAGCTGCCGGACCGGCAGCTTCAGGCGCTGGGCGAGCTGAAAGCCCAGGGCGTCGAGCACGGCGCCGGGTTGACGGTGATGCAGAACGATCCGCGCACCACGGCCAAGGACAAGCTGATGGCGCAGACCGGCTACCTGGTCGCGGCCGACGCGAAGGTGCGCGAGCCGCTCCGGCTGGCGGATATTCCCGCCCGGCAGGTGGTGGTGGCGCATGTGCGGGCTACTCCCCGGCTCGCGACCGGCAAGGTGTATGCGGCGCTGTTGAAATACCTTGATACGAATGGCATGCGGCTCAAAGTGCCCACGGTGGAAATCTACCGGAACAGCGAATTGTCGGTCGAAATGGACATCTGAGGTTGCCATGAGCCTTTTTTCCCTGATTGCCGCCTTGCTGCTCGAATACTTCCGCCCGCTGGGCGCGCGCAATTCGGTCACTCTGCTGTTCATTCGCTACGCCAATTCCCTGGCGCGTCATTTCAACTCCGGCCAGGACATGCACGGCGTGTTTGCCTGGCTGCTGGCGGTGTTGCTGCCGACCGTCGCGGTCGGGGCCGCCTATGGCGTGCTGTACCGCGTCAACATCCTGTTTGCCTGGGCATTCGGCGCAGCCGTGCTGTATGCGGTATTGAGCCTGAAGCAGCTTGGCAGCCAGGCCGAACGGGTGGCGGACGCGCTGCGTTCGTCCGATCTGGACGCGGCGCGGCGCGTGCTGTCGCAGTGGCACGGACGTCCGGCCGACGAGTTCGAAGCGGGGGAGATCGCCCGTGTCGGCATCGAACAGGCGCTGGCCTGCGCCCATAAAAGCCTGTTCGGCGTCATCGCCTGGTTCGTGGTGGCCGGCCCGGCCGGCGCCGTGCTCTATCGCCTGTCGCAGCTGCTCAACCAGAAATGGGGTGCGCTCGACGAGCAGGATTTCGGCCAGTTCGGTCAATTTTCCGCGCGGGTGTTCGAGCTGATGGATTGGGTGCCGTTGCGCCTGACCGCCATCAGCTTCGCCGTGGTCGGCGATTTCGAGGACGCCGTGTATTGCTGGCGTTCGCAGTCCTCGGCCTGGTTGCCGGCGGGCATCGGCATCGTGCTGGCGAGCGGCGCGGGCGCTCTGGGCGTCAAGTTGGGAGAGCCGTTGCGCTACGGCGGCAACGTCGAGTTCCGCCCCGAGCTCGGCCTCGGCGACGAAGCCGACGCCGACTACCTGAACAGCGCCGTCAGCCTGGTATGGCGTGCCGCTGTGCTGTGGCTGGTGCTGCTCCTGCTGCTGGCGATCGCGGGCTGGGTCGGCGGCTGAGATTTTCGCCGCTTCAATGCCGATTGCCGTTGGCCGGTTTGCCGGCGCGCTCATGGCGCTGGTCCTCGCCGCATCGGCCGCCGCATCCGTCACCGCGGTGGACGATGCCGGACGGACGGTTGCCTTGCCCGCACCCGCCCGGCGCATCCTCTCCCTCGCGCCCCACGTCACCGAACTGGTGTTCGCCGCCGGCGCCGGCGCCAAGCTGGCCGGCGCGACCTCCTTCAGCGATTATCCCGCCGCCGCGAAGAGCCTCCCCCTGGTGGGCGATTACGGCAAGATCGACGCCGAACGCATCCTGGCGCTCAAGCCGGATCTGGTGATCGGCTGGCGAAGCGGCAACAGCGCAGCCGACATCGCCGCACTGGAGCGGCTCGGACTCTCGGTTTTCCTCACCGAGCCGCGCCGGCTGGAAGACATTCCGCGCCTGATCGAAACGATCGGGGAACTGGCCGATACCCGGCAGGAGGCGGCGGCGGCGGCGGCCGGATTCCGCGCGGAAGCGGCCGAACTGCGGCGGCGCTATGGCGGCCGGCGGCCGGTGCGCGTGTTCTACGAAATCTGGCACGACCCGCTGCTGACGATCAATGGCGCGCACATCATCAGCGATGTGATCGGGCTGTGCGGCGGCAACAATATTTTTGCCGCGGCCGGCAGCCTGACGCCGGCGGTTTCGGCGGAGGACGTGCTGGCGGGAAGTCCCGAGGCGATTGTCGCCAGTCATTCCCTGCAAGGCTGGCATCGCTACCCCCGCCTTTCCGCGGTACGCCGCGGCAATCTGTTCATCATCGACCCCGACCTGATTCAGCGCCAGACGCCGCGCATCCTTCTCGGCGCGCGGCAAATGTGCGGGCAGATTGAGCGCGCGCGCTGACCGGCTTCTTCTTTCGGCGGGTTTGATAAACCTGGAAACCGGGTTCACGCTGCCCGGTCCGCGCGATACGCGAGTTGCTGGCGGGCTGGCGAACCGTGAATTTGTGTGGACTACCGCTATCGAAAAACCGTATGAATTATCCTAGGAGCCTGTCGGACTTAAAGGAAATCGGCGGCAAATCCGCCTGGCCGGCCCATATTTCGCCGCTTTCTTGGTCAATAGAACGACTATTGACCGGCAAAACCGGCAAAATCTGTCCTCGCCCAGCCGAATTTTCGCTTCGATTCTTCAAGTCCGACAGGCTCCTGGGATTATGCGTGGTTATATCCTGGGCCAGCCGGCCGGCTGCCCTGCCCGCACCGTGGCATCGGCCACGAACTCGGCGGCTTTCTCGGCGGGCAATGGCCGGCTGAACAGGAACCCCTGAATCTGATCGCATCCATGTGCTCGCAGAAATGCAAGCTGGGCCTCGGTTTCCACGCCCTCGGCGATGGCCGTCAGCCCGAGGCTGTGGGCCATGGCGATAATGGCGTTGATGACCGCTTCGTCGCTGGGGTCGTTGCCGATGCCCAGGACGAAGGATCGGTCGATCTTGATCTTGTGGATCGGAAAGCGGGTTAGGTAGCTCAGGCTGGAATAGCCGGTGCCGAAATCGTCGATGGAGATATCCACGCCCATTTCCCGCAATGCGGAGAGGGTGGCAATGGCCTTGCCCGGGTTGCGGCTGATCAGGGTTTCCGTCAACTCCAGCTCCAGGTAGCGGGCGTCCAGTCCGGTTTCGCGCAGGATTTGCGCCACCAGTTGCACCAGATTCTGCTGCTCGAACTGGCGCATGGAAAAATTTACCGCCACGCGCCCCGGATCGATGCCCTGGTCGAGCCAATATTTGGTCTGGGCGCAGGCGGTACGGAGTACCCATTCGCTGAGGGGAAGAATAAGGCCGGACTCTTCCGCCACGGGAATGAACCGCGCCGGGGAAATCAGCCCTTCGTCAGGTTGCTTCCAGCGCAGCAGAGCTTCCAGCCCAATTACGGCGCCGTCGGCGAGGTCCACCTGGGGCTGGTAAACCAGAAAGAATTCATTACGCTCCAGGCCGCGGCGCAGGCTGCTTTCCATTTTCAGGCGTTCCATCACCCGGACATTCATGTCCGGGGTGTAGAAACGATAGGTGTTCCGGCCGCTGTCCTTGGCGTTGTACATTGCCGTGTCGGCATTCTTTACCAGGCTCGTGGCGTCGGAGCCATCCTCCGGATAAAGGCTGATGCCGATGCTGCAGGAGATATGGAATTCCTTGCCGGTCAGTTCGAACGGTCTGGCCAGGGCGTCGAGGATCTGGTGCGCCACTGCGGAGGTGTCGCGCTCGTTGTCCGCGTCAGGCAGGATTACCACGAATTCGTCGCCGCCCAGGCGGGCAACGGTGTCGCTTTCCCGCACCGAGTCGAGCAGCCTGGCCGCGGTGCTTCTGAGCATGATGTCACCCGTATCGTGGCCCAGCGCATCGTTGATGTTCTTGAAATGATCGAGGTCGATGAACAGCACCGCCACCCGCCTTTCGTGGCGCGATGCCTGTGCCAGCGCGTGGTGCAGGTGTTCGGTGAGCATGGCCCGGTTGGGCAGGCCGGTCAGCATGTCGTGCTGGGCGAGCTGGAAGGCGTGTTCGGTGGCTTCTTTAAGCTGGCGGGTACGCTGGTCGACCTTTTCTTCCAGAGTGCGGCGGTAGTCTTCGACCTGCCCCCGATATTCCCGAAGATGGTCGATCATCTGGTTGAAGGATAAAGCCAGGTCGCTGATCTCGTCGTGGGAGGCGACCTCCATCCGCCGCCCGAGCTGCCCCTCGGAAATTTCACGGGCAATCGTGGCAACGTTGCGGATGGGGGCGACAATGCGCCGGGTAATCATTACCGTGACGAATGTCCCAAGCACCACGAGTATTGAAGTGAAAATGACGGTTGCGACCAGGAACTCCCGGATGTCGCTGTGCATCCGCTCCTGGCTCATGCCCAGCCTGACATAGCCGATGATGTCCCGTTTTTTCCTGTTTTCCAGGTTGCCCAGATGGCTGGCTTCCGGGGCGGGTGTGGCGGTGCCCATGATCGGCATCAGGAAATCCAGGTAGCCGCCCCCGCTGCCGGGGTCGGTGATATCCGCCACCCACATGTCTTTCCCGGATCTGTAGGCGGGGACGGGCGGCACGACGCCGGCGGAGCGGAACATCCGCTCCGCCAGCACCTTCCTGTTTTCATCCAGTATGGCCGCATAGGCTACGTCCGGTTGTTGGGACAGGTTCTGGATGACTTGCCCCAGACTTTCGTGATTCGTGGTGTAGACGGCGTATTCGCTGTTGTCGGCCAGCATGGAAGCGATAATCTTGCCCTGGCTGTGCAGTTCCCGGCGGGAATCGGCTATTTCCTGGCGCACCAGAAACAGGGCAATTCCCATCGACGTCACCACGATCATGGTAATGCTCAGAAGGTTGAGTTTGGCTGTGAGCTTAAGCATCGTGTCGGGCTACTCGTGCACCTGGCTGGCTTCTTTTTGCAGTTCCGAGGGGATTTCCAGATTCATGTGCCTCGCGGTGCGGGCGTTGACGGAGTAATATACCTTGTTCGGCAGTGCGAGCGGCAGACCTTTGGAGCTTTGGGTCAATTTTACCGCCGTTGCCGCACATTGCCGGCCGACTTCTTCGTAATTCCATTCCAGCGCGTACAGGGCTCCCGCCCTGACCCATGCATCGGACAGCCCGATCAGGGGTATCCGGTTGCGGAAAGAGAACAGAAGAATGGGTTTCGCCGTTTGTGGAGAATAGATCAGCGGGTCGGGCAGGCTCCACAGCGCGTCCACCGGTTTCTTCGCCATTTTTTCCAAAGCTTCCGGCAAATCCTGCGGTTTCGCAACTTCCCTCGTATAGAGCGTCATTCCGGCTTTTCGCAGCAAGCGATCCGCCAGTTCGATCCTGTTTCTGCCTTCCGCCGGATTGTAAAGAATGCCGATGTTCTTGGCGTCGGGCAGGAACTTCCTGATCCATGCAACCTGGGTTTCCAGCGGGAAATCGAGCGCCACCACGGTGACGTTGCCGGACTGAAGCAGGTTGTCCGCATTCAGCACCAGGCAGGCAACCACCGGGCTGGTGCCGTTTTGTCGTGTCACCGCCTGAGTGGCGGCGGCGCCAAGGGTCAGGAAAAGCGTGTCGCTTTTCCCCGCGGCTTTTTGCATCCCTTGCTCGGCGGCCGCACTATCCGTATCCAGCGAGAAGGATTCAAGGGCGACCGGGGTGCCCTTGTCCGCGAGGAACTGGCGGAAACCGTCCAGTACTTGCCGGTAGGGGGCTTCGTTATGGCTGGAAATGGCTACGATGTGAAAGTCCCTGGCTGCCGCGGGCAGGGGAGCCCAGGCCATGAAAAAGGCCAGGGCCGTGCAGAGGAAATTGGGGTACTTCGACATGGCGACTAGTAATTGAACTCGGCCTTGAGCCGAAACGCTCGTCCGTCCTGCTCGATCTGGTCCTGGATATGCTCGGTGCCACCAGGGTCGTAGTATTTTCTGTCGAACAGGTTGTAGATGCTGGCCGACAGCTTCACGTCCTTGCGCAAGCCCTGGCTGAACAGCGTCAAGTTGGCAACCAGGGCGGCGTCGGCCATGTTTCCCTGGACGGTCTTGCGTCTGCTGAGATAGCGCATTTCCAGTCCGGCATGGAGCTTTTCCGACGCCAGCGGCGCAATCAGGTTGAGCTTGGCCTGCAAGCGGGGAGAATTGGTGAGCATCCCGCCGCTGGAGGTGGCGTTTTCCTGGTAGGTGATGCTGGCGCGGCCTTCGTAGCCTTGTCCGGTTTTGCCGTCGAGCTCCAGTTCCAGACCGGTGGCCATGACGCTGTCCAGGTTGCGGAACACCAGCAGATTGTCAGCCGGGTCGATCACCTGGTCGATCAGGTCGTTGATCCGGTAACGGTAAACGCTGGCCGTTGCGAACCAACCCCTGGCCAATGGCTGTTCCAGCACGATCTCGGCGGTCTTGACGGTTTCCGGCTTGAGGCCGTTGCTGGGCTTCTGGGTGTTGCCGCCATCGTTGTAGTACAGCTCATAGACGTTGGGCGCGCGGAAGGCGGTGCCATACAGGAACTTCCAGGTCGCCGCCTCGCTGGGGCGGTAGATGAGTGCCAGACGGGGATTGGTGCTGCCGCCTGCGGTCTGGGAGTGATCGTGCCGTAGTCCGGCATTCATCAGCAGCTTGTCGCTGAAGGCGAATTCGTCCTGCACGTAAGCCCCCCAGTTGGTGGAGTTGCGGCGGTCGTCCAGAAAGATGCCGGTGACGTCGCGGTTGCCCTGTTCCTGGCGCAGGTTGTCCATGTACTCGGCGCCCAGTGTCAGCTTGTGTCCGGTCATCAGCTTGCGGCTATACAGGATTTCGGCGCCCAGTGCGTTTCCCCGAGCGGTATCCAGATTCACTCGATAGATGGGCGTGCTGTAGATGTAATCGCCGCGATAGCCATAGCCGTCATAGTAGACACGCGTCATGATGTCCGAAACGTCGGTCAGGTCCGCTCCGTATTGCAGGTCGACATAACTGCGTTCATCGGTGGTGCGGGTGCCGGGGTCGCCGAAGACCGTGCCGAAGGAGCCGGTGGGGATATTCTTGGTGCGAGTGGAAAACGCGGTGTGCAGGGTGAAATTTTCAAACTGGAATTTGCCGAACACGCTGTCGCTGCGGTCGGCATCCGCATTGCGGGCGATGCCGTTGCCGGTTGCCGGCGTGTCGAATTCCGGGTAGTACAGGCCACCGTAGCCTCCGCTGCGATAGGCGGAGGCAGAAAGCAGTATTTCCAGCCCGTTTTCGAGGCGGTTGCCATAGCTGGCCCGCCCCTTGCCCGTGGCGTTGTTCGCGGCCGCAGCGGCCAGTTCGACGCCTTTCAGGTCGCGTCCGCCGCGTCGGGTGATGATGCTGATCACGCCAAAGAAGGCGTTGTTTCCGTAAAGCGACGAACTCGGCCCGCGGATGATCTCGATGCGGTCGATGAGATCCACGTCGATCACGCCCTCGGTGCCGATCAGGGCGGAATCGTAGATGTTGTCGTTGATCCGGTGGCCGTCGACGAGAACGAGGAATCTGGAGTTGTAATCGCCTGGGCGGTTGAACCCGCGCGCGCCGAGATAGGCGTAGTTGCGGTCGTTGGTGACGGTGAAGCCCCTGATGTTGGCGAGGATGTCGGCCAGGGTGCGATAGCCGTATTTTCGGATTTCATCGGCGGTGACGAGGCTGACGGATGAAGGCGCCTCGCCGATTTCCTGCTCGTGTTTGGATGCGCCGAAAACCGACGGGATGTCGCGGAACAACACCATCTCGTCTTCCGTCGCGGCGGAAAGTGTCGGAGCCAGCAGGCAAAGGGAGACGGGAATTATTCCGGCACATCGGCGCAGGTTCCGGGCGCGGAGGATGCTAGGAGCCTGTCGGACTTGAAGAATCGAAGCGAAAATTCGGCTGGGCGAGGACAGATTTTGCCGGTTTTGCAGGTCAATAGTCATTCTATTGACCAAGAAAGCGGCGAAATATGGACCGGCCAGGCGGATTTGCAGCCGATTTCCTTTAAGTCCGACAGGCTTCTAGTCATGCTCGACCGTTGGTGGTTACAGTGGACGACATGGTACCACGCCAGGAAGGGGCTGTCGGCCGTGGCGCATGCAGGAGCCGCAGCGGGAAAGGCGAAAAAGCGCCGCGCCTTTTATGTCTTTCCGGCTTTCGTTTCACCCGAAACGGCGGTAAGGATACCTTGCATCAGGGCGATCGGCGTGGGTGGGCAGCCGGGCACGGCGACGTCCACCGGGATGACGTTGGAGACCCTGCCGCAAGTGGCATAGCTCGTGCCGAAAATGCCGCCGTCGCAGCCGCAGTCGCCGACGGCGACCACCAGCTTCGGCTCGGGCATGGCGTCGTAGGTGCGCTTGAGCGCGGTTTCCATGTGGCGCGAAACCGGGCCGGTGACCAGCAGCAGGTCGGCGTGGCGGGGGCTGGCGACGAAATGGATGCCGAGTCCTTCGAGGTTGTAGTAGGCGTTGTTGAGGGCGTGGATTTCCAGATCGCAGCCGTTGCAGGAGCCGGCATCGACGCAGCGGATCGCCAGCGCCCCGCCGAGGTGGCGCAGGATTTCTCCTTGCAGGTGCTGGGCTTCGACGCGCAGGGCATCGTCCGGCGCGGGCGGGGTTTCGGTCTTGATGCCGGTCTTCAGGATTTGCTTGATGATCTGGTACATATCACAGGTCCTGCCCGGTGTAGCTCAGGTTGAAGGATTTGTTGATTAGCGGGAAGTCCGGCACGATGTTGCCGATGATCGCATGCTCCAGCACCGGCCAGTTCTGCCACGACGGGTCGTGCGGATGCAGGCGGTGGATGGCGTTGTCCTTGCCGGTGTGCAGCGCGACCAGGATTTCGCCGCGCCAGCCTTCGACCCAGCCCAGCCCGAGCACGTTTTCCGGCGCATCGCCGGGCGCGGCATAGAGTTCGCCCGGCGGCAGCTGTTTCAGCAGCAGGCGGATCAGGCGCATCGATTCCATCACTTCCTCGAAGCGCACGGTGACGCGGGCCGCGACGTCGCCGTTGCGGTGGGTCGCCATGCGCACTTCCAGATCGTCGTAGGGCGCGCAGGGAAACTGGGCGCGCAGGTCCCACGCCTGGCCGCTGGCGCGTCCGCACAGGCCGGTCAGCCCGAGCTGCGCCGCCAGGTCGGGCGAGACCCGGCCGGTGGTGAGGAAGCGGTCCTGGGCGCCGGCGTGTTCGTCGTAGATGTTTTTCAGCGTGGCGATCTCGCGTTCGAGATGCCCGAAGAACTTGAGCAGCGTGTCGCAGCCGCTGGAGTCGAGGTCGCAGGCCACGCCGCCGGGGACGACCTTGTCCATCAAGTAGCGGTGGCCGAACAGTTCGCCTTGCAGGCGCAGCAGGTCTTCCTTGAGAATCCAGAACTGGGCGAAGCCGAATGCCAGCGCCACGTCGTTGCCGAGGTAGCCGAGGTCGCCGAGGTGGTTGTGGATGCGCTCCAGTTCGAGCAGGACGGCGCGCAGCGCGGCGGCGCGCGGCGGCACGGTGGTGCCGGTGACGCTTTCGACCGCCTGCGCGTAGGCCCAGGCGTAGGCCACGGTGCTGTCGCCGCTGATCCGGCCGGCGAGCCTGGCGCCCTGTTCCAGGTTCATGCTCTCGAAGCGTTTTTCGATGCCCTTGTGGGTATAGCCGAGGCGCTCTTCCAGGCGCAGCACGCGCTCGCCGATCACCGAGAAGCGGAAATGGCCCGGCTCGATGGTGCCGGCATGCACCGGGCCGACCGGAATTTCATGGACGCCGTCGCCGCTGACCGGGACGAAGCGGTAGGCGTCGGTTTCGGTGGTGAACGCGGCGCTGCCGTCGAAATTCTTCCTGAGCGGATGCACGTCGCGCGGCCAGGAGCCATGGCGCAGCCATTTGCGGTGGTCGTCGTTGCCGGCGGCATGCAGCCCGAGCAGATCGGCGACGGCGCGCTGCATCCGGTTGGCGGCGGGGAACAGGTCGCTGATGTCGGGGAATGTCGGGCGTTCGACGGCGATCGGCAGGCTCAGGCACAGCATGCCGAGCGCGGTGACCAGGGAAACATGCAGCGCGTAGCCGGCGTCGCGCGCCACTTCGTCGCTGCCCCACAGCGCCACCAGCTTGCCGCCGCCGCGCGCGACCTGCTCGCACAGGTTGCGGAATTCCTGCGCATCCACCGTGCCGTGCCAGATCGGCGCCACGCCGGGGAGTTTTGGAAATTTGTTCGGGAACTGGTCCAGTCTCATTTTTTACCTTGTTGTCGGGCACGGGGTGCCCGACCTACGGACTTCCATGAATTAGCCAATCAACGCCGCCGCCTGGCGATACCACACCGCGAGATAGGGCGGGATGTACAAGCCGAGCAGCAGCACCAGCCCCAGGTGCACGAATACCGGCACCAGCGCGGGCGGATGGGGCAGGCGCTGGCCGACGGTCTCGCCGAACACCATGGTCTGCACGCGGCTGAAAATCGCGGCGAACGCGACGCCCAACGCGGTGAGCAGGAACGGCGTGGTCCACGGGTAGGTGTGCATGGCGGTGGTGATGATCATGAATTCACTGGCGAACACGCCGAACGGCGGCATGCCGAGGATGGCGAGCGAGCCGATGACGAGGCCCCAGCCGATGGTGGGGCTGGTCTTGATCAGGCCGCGGATGTTTTCCATCAGCTGGGTGCCGGCCTTTTGCGTGGCGTGGCCGACGGCGAAGAAGATCGCCGACTTGGTGAGCGAATGCACCGTCATGTGCAGCATGCCGGCGAAGGTGGCGACCGGGCCGCCCATGCCGAAGGCGAAGGTCATCAGCCCCATGTGCTCGATCGAGGAATAGGCGAACATGCGCTTGACGTCCTTCTGGCGCGACAGGAAGAAGGCGGCCATGACCACGGAAAGCAGGCCGAACCCCATCATCAGGTCGCCGGCGAAATGGCTGCCCAGCGCGCCGTCCACCAGCACCTTGGAGCGCATCACGGCGTACAGCGCGACGTTGAGCAGCAGGCCGGAAAGCACGGCGGATACCGGCGTCGGGCCTTCGGCGTGGGCGTCGGGCAGCCAGTTGTGCAGCGGCGCCAGGCCGACCTTGGTGCCGTAGCCCACCAGCAGGAAGACGAAGGCGAGCGACAGCACGGTGGGTTCGAGGTGCGCCTTGACGCTGTCGAGGTGCGTCCACAGCAGCGCATTGCCGCCGGCGCCCAGCAGCTTTTCCGCCGCGAAATAGACCAGGATGGTGCCGAACAGCGCCTGGGCGATGCCGACGCCGCACAGGATGAAGTATTTCCAGGCCGCTTCCAGGCTGGCCGGGGTGCGGTAGAGCGAAACCAGCAGCACGGTGGTGAGCGTCGCGGCTTCCATCGCCACCCACATGATGCCGAGGTTGTTGGTCAGAAGCGCGAGCAGCATGGTGAAGGTGAACAGCTGGTACATGCTGTGGTAGAGGCGCAGCATGTTGACCGAGAGTTTGCCGTGGTGCTGCTCGATGCGCATGTAGGGGCGCGAGAACAGCGAGGTGGTGAGTCCGACGAGGGCGGTCAGGGCGACCAGGAAGACGTTGAACGAATCGACGAAAAACTGCTCGTTGAGCGCGGTGATCGGGCCGTCGGTGATCACCCGGACGGTCAGCGCCGCCGCTGCGACGAAGGTGCCCAGGCTCATCGCGGAATTCAGCTCGGGCGCGAAGCGGCGGCCGCCGAACAGCGCCAGCAGCAGGCCGCCAATCAGAGGGATGGCCAGTGTCCAGAGTATTTCCAAGTCATTCTTCCTTGAGTTTTTCCATGTGCTTCAAATCCAGGCTGTCGAAGGTTTCGCGGATCTGGAAGAAGAAGATGCCGAGGATGAACATGCCGACCAGCACGTCGAGGGCGATGCCCAGTTCCACCACCATCGGCATGCCGTAAGTGGCGCTGGTGGCGGCGAAGAACAGGCCGTTTTCCATGGCGAGGAAGCCGATCACCTGCGGCACAGCCTTGCTGCGCGTGATCATCATCAGGAACGAGAGCAGCACGCTGGCCATGGCGATGCCCAGGGTGCCCTTGGTGATGGTGCCGGCCATCTGCGAAATCGGCGCCGCCAGGTTGAAGGCGAACACCACCAGCGCGATGCCGACCAGCATGGTGGTGGGGATGTTGAACATGGTCTCGACGTCCCATTTGACGTTGAGGCGGCGGATCAGGCGATGCAGGATCCACGGCAGGACCAGCACTTTCAGCAGCAGCGTCAGCGCCGCCGAGTAATAGAGGTGATGCTGGCTGGAGGACCAGGCCACGATCGCGGTGCTGACCGACAGCACCAGTCCCTGGAACGCGAACAGGTTGATCAGCGACAGCACCCGGCGCTGCGACAGCATGGCGAAAGCGATCAGCAGCAGCAGGGCGGCGAACAGGTTGATGAGTTGTCCGAAAAGGTTCGTCATTTGGCGTCTAGCTTCCCAGCAGGAAACGGATCAGCATGCCCAGCACGGCGAGCAGGAAGGCGGTGCCCATGAATTCCGGCACGCGGAAAATGCGCATCTTGGCCGAGATGGTTTCGAGCAGCGCCAGACTGGCGCCCGCCGCCGTCAGCTTGACGAACAGCGCCACCAGCGCCAGCGGCAAGGCACCCCAGTCGCCGGCTTCGGCGATGCCCCAGGGCAGGAACAGGGCGATGCCGATGGTGGTGTAGGCGAGCAGCTTGAGCGCGCTGGCCCACTCGACCAGGGCGAGATGGCGGGCCGAATATTCCAGGATCATCGCCTCGTGGATCATGGTCAGTTCGAGGTGGGTGGAGGGGTTGTCCACCGGGATGCGGGCGTTTTCCGCCAGCAGCACCATGACGAAGGCGACGGCGGCGAACGCCAGGCTGGGGTAGAGCACGAACTGCTTGTGCGCCAGGGTTTCGACGATGGTGATGAGCGAGGTGGATTGGCTGATGATCGAGGCGGTGAAGAACACCATCAGCAGCGCCGGCTCGGCGAGGAAGCCGACCAGCATTTCGCGCCGCGCGCCGAGCGTGCCGAACGAGGTGCCGATGTCCATCGCCGCCAGCGAGATGAACACCCGCGCCAGGGCGAAAATGCCGACCAGGGCGATCACGTCCACCGCCGGCGAAAGCGGCAGGTCGGTGGCGATCACCGGCACCAGCGCCGCCGCCAGCCACATGGCGGCGAACAGGATGTAAGGGGTGGCGCGGAACAGGGGCGAGGCGTTGTTGGCCAGCGCGGCGTCCTTGTGGAACAGCTTGGCCAGGTTGCGGTAGGGCTGCAGCACGCCCGCGCCGCTGCGGTTTTGCAGCCAGGCCCGGCACTGGTTGACCCAGCCCAGCAGGAGGGGGGCGATCAGCACCACCAGGGTGTCCTGGAACAATTGCAGGAGAACGGCGGAAATCGTCATCGGATGAAGGCCAGCAGGGCGAGTAACGTCACGAAGCTATACAGCAGGTAAATGTGGATGCGGCCGTGCTGCAGGCGGCCGACCAGCGCGGAAAGCGTTTCGGTGAGCCGGGCGATCGGCAGGTAGACCAGGTCCCACAGGCGGTCGCGCGTTTCGCCGTGGTAGTGGGGCTTCTTGTCGAACGGGCTGGGCACTTCGCGCACGATGCCGAAGAACAGCTCGAAGATCTGCCGGATCGGCTGGCCGAAGCCTTCGGCGGAATCCTGCATCCGCGCCGTCTGTTCGGGGAAGCCGCAATCCCACGCCGGGCCGCGGCGCAGGCGGCCGTGATAGAACTTCTTCACCGCGAACAGGGTGAAGAAGATGCCGACGGCGATGATCAGGAACAGCACCAGCGGGCTGTAGCTGGCGCGTTCCGGCAGGATCGGGGTGAGCATCAGCCAGCCGGTCTGCGCCGCGCTGCTGCCCAGGGTATGGCCGACCAGCAGTTGGGCGACCGGGTCGATGTGCAGGATGACGAACACCGGGAACAGCCCGAGCAGGATGCAGCCCAGCGCCAGCCAGGTCAGCCCGATCCGCTCCCAGACGCCGATGTCGTGCGCCGCGGCGATTTTTTCGTCGCGCGGCTGGCCGAGGAAGATGATGCCGTAGAACTTGACCATGACGTAGCCCGCCAGCGCGGCGGCCAGCACCAGCGCGGCGGCGGCGACCGGGATCAGCATGTTGAGGTAGGACTGGGGCAGCCCCGGCGACAGCAGGAACGCCTGCAACAGCAGCCACTCGGAGACGAAGCCGTTGAGCGGCGGCAGGCCGGCGATGGCGAGCGAGCCCACCAGCACCAGCAGGGCCAGTTTCGGCATGCGGTGGATGAGGCCGCCCAGCTTGGCCAGGTTGCGCTCGCCGGTGGCGTGCAGCACCGAGCCGGTACCGAGGAACAGCAGGCCCTTCATGAAGGCGTGGTTGAGCGCGTGGTACAGCGTGGCGGTGAGCGCCAGCGCGGCCAGCGCATCCTTGTGGAAGGCGTGGAAGGTCACCGCGAGGCCGATGCCGACCAGGATGATGCCGATGTTCTCGATCGAGGAGTAGGCCAGCAGGCGCTTCATGTCGGTCTGCACCGCGGCGAACATCACGCCGAACAGGGCGGTGAGCAATCCCAGCGTCAGCGCGACGGTGCCCCACCACCACTGCTGGCTGCCGAGCAGGTCGAAGGTGACGCGCAGGATGCCGTACACCGCGGTCTTCAGCATGATGCCGCTCATCATCGCGGAAACCGGCGAAGGCGCGGCCGGATGCGCTTCGGGCAGCCAGATGTGCAGCGGCAGGATGCCCGCCTTGGCGCCGAAGCCGAACAGCGCCAGGAGGAAGGTGACGCTGGCCCAGAACGAAGTCAGGTGGGCATCGCGCATGGTGGCGAAGGTATAGTCGCCGTGGCCGCCCTGCATCACGCCGAAGCACATCAGGATGGCGATGGCGCCGACGTGGGCGACGAGCAGGTAGAGAAATCCGGCGCGGCGGATTTCCGGTACATGGTGATCGGTGGTGACGAGGAAATAGGAAGACAGCGCCATGGTTTCCCACGCCACCATGAACAGGTAGGCGTCGTCGGCGAGGAACACCAGCGCCATGGCGGCGAGAAAAAAATGGTATTCCAGGCACAGCAGCGACAGCGTCGCCCGGTCCATGTCGCGGAAATAGCCGATCGAGAAGACCGAAATGCCCACCGTCGTCGCGCCGAGCAGCAACAGGAAAAAGGCGGACAGCGTGTCGAGGTGCAGGTGGAACGGCAGATCGGGCAGGCCGAGCGGCAGCACCGCGGTCTCGGCCGGCGCGCCCAGCGCCCACAGCGCGGCTCCCGCAACCAGCAAAGCCGCCGCCGCGCCGGCAGGAAAGATCAGCGCCAGTATGGCCCGCCGCGGCGCGAACAGACCGCCCAGGCCAAGTGCCATCCAGCCGAGGATGGATGCGCCAAGCAGGTCAAGCGGGGTGACAGCACTCACGAATAGTTTTTCCTAAAAACGCCGGGGCGCTATTTTGGCTTTTTTTGGGTTAAGGGAACGTCAAGATGCCGCGAGGAGGCGGTGAAAGCATCGGAAAGCGGCTCCAGCGCCGATTCGGCGTCGCGGACTTTCATGGTCTCGATCAGCGCGCCCAGGTTGGCGTCCAGTTCCCGCAGAACGGGCTCGGGCAGGTTCACCAGCGCGTCGGGCAATACCCCCATGGGCGGGTGCGGGGCGGCGGCGAGGAGCTTTTCGCCTTGGTCCGTGATGGTCAGGTTCACCACCCGCTGGTCGTCGCTGCTCCGGTCGCGGCGGATGAGGCCCCGCTTGATCAGCTTATCGACCAGGTTGCTCGCGGTGGATTGATGGATGGACATGGCCTGGGCCAGTTCGGTGACCTTCAGGCCCGGCCGCTTCTGGATTTCGTGCAGCGCCCACAGCTTGGTGCCGCTCAGCCCGCATTGCTCCTCGACCCAGCCGACATGTCGCTTGACCGAGCCCAGCACTTCGCGGAATTTGCCCAGCGCAGCCAGCGCCAGGCGCTGATGCCGGGCCGCTTCGTCGTCGGGCGTATCGTGGGGCGGGGAGGATTCCGGAATTTGCATTGTCGGAAAATATATTTCATTCAATGCAATTTACTGTAGGGGAAATAGGGCGGCCAGTCAAGCGGGCGCGAATGTTCCTTCGATAGCGAGACCGGTGAGGTGAAAACACCATTAGGGTGCGCCATTGCGCACCCTACAGAATCGGTCCGTGGTAATGCGTAGGTCGGTTCAAGCGAAGCGGAACCGACGATTCGCTAGTCTGACCCTTTTCCTGCACCCTGCTTGGCTGGCAGGTTCAAAACTCGTTCTGGAGCTTCTTGTAGCCTTGCACCAGTTCGATGTTGGCGCGCACCACGTTTTCGGAGAAATCCGAATCGGCGGCGGTGACTTTCGGCACCGTGGCGAGGTCGGTGTTGTAATTGACTTTGGTGGTGGAGGGGACGTAGAAGCCTTCCGGCAGTTCGCAGCCGTCGATCACGCAATTGTGGCGCACGACCGAGCGGTTGTGCACGACGCAGTTGAACAGCACGGAGTTGAAGCCGATGAAGACGTTGTCGCCGACCCGGCACGGGCCGTGCACGATGGAGCGGTGGGCGATGGAGGTGTTTTCGCCGATCTCGACCGGAGCGCCGGCGACGGAATGGATCACCACTCCGTCCTGAATGTTGGAGTTGGCGCCGATGACGATGGGGTTCATCAGCCCGTTCTCGTCCACTTCGTCGGCGCGGATGACCGCATAGGGACCGACGAACACGTTTTGTTCGATGACGACCTTGCCGCAGATGATGGCGGTTTTGTCCACGTAAGCGGATTCGTGGATGACGGGGATATCGCCGCTGGGATTTTTTCTGATCATGAGGGTTTCTTGAGAGGGTGCGAGGACGGGATTTTACCTGAATCGGGCAAATAAAAACGGCCAGGCATCGCGCCTGGCCGTTTCGGGTTGGCGGACGCGCTTAGTCGGCGGCGACCGCTTCCTCGATCGATGCGTGCTGCTGCTTGTGTTCGCGCATGCCCTGGATCAGCGCCTTGAGCACGATGGCCGCGCCGACGATCAGCGCCAGGATCATGATCGAAAAGCTGATGTTCTTGAGCAGTTTCGTCGTAGCCTCGGTCATCGGCTCGATCAGGCCTAGTTGGGACAGATAGACCGGGATGACGAACGCGCGGGAAAACAGCACCGTGACCATGATCACGCCCATGACGACCTTGATCATGAAAGGCTTGACGTAAGTGGTGCCGATCGCGCCGATCTGGATGCCGAACAGCGAGCCGGCGAGGATGATCATGGCGAGGCGGATGTCCACGAAGCCGCCCCAGGCGAACTTGATGGTGCCGCCGACGCCCATCACGAAGGCGATCACCAGCTCGGTGGCGGAAGCCATCATCGAGGGCACGCCCAGCACGTACATCATCGAGGGCACGCCGACGAAGCCGCCCACGGCGATGGTCGCGGCCAGCATGCCGGTGGCGAAACCGAGCGGTATGGTGATCAGCACCGATACCTTGGCCTTGATGCTGTCGAAATACACCATGGTGCCGGGGATGTGGATGGATTGAATCCAGCGCGCCAGCGGCCCGGCTGTTTCTTCTTCGTGCATGTTGCCGGAGCGATAGATTTTGATGGCGTCGCGCATCACGTAGCCGCCGACGATGGCCAGCACGACCACAAAGGCGACGCTGACATACAGGTTGGAACCGGCGTCGCCGAAGGTTTTCTTGATCGCCTCCTGGATATGCGCGCCGTAAAGCACGCCGGCTTCCGCCGAGGCGCCCATCACCAGCCCCAGCTTGAGGTCCACCTGCCCGTACTTGGCGCGCTTGATGGCGCCCACCAGCGCCTTGGGGAATTTGTGGCACATGTTGCTCGCCACCGCCACGATGCCCGGCACACCGATGCTCATCATCGCCGGGGTCAGCACGAAGGCGCCGCCGGAGCCGATGAAGCCGCTGACCAGGCCGCCGACGAAGCCGACAATGAACAGGTAGGCCATCCCGGCCGCAGTCAGATCGATAAAGTTTGCAGATACTTCCACTTGAACGCTCTCTTTCTAATTTCGTAATTACTTAGCAGGTTGTATCCCTTTTCCCGCAGGCGTACCCGAGGGGCATAAAGGAGAAGGGCCGGGGATGAGGGTGTTTGCGTCATGGTGAATGTCGTCTATGCGCAAACTCCCTCACCCCAACCCCTCTCCCGCCTGGGGGAGAGGGGCTTCATGTGGCATTTTTTGCGTAGGGTTGAGCAGTTACCCTATTTCTTCGCTTTTACGCCCAGGGCATCCCAGAACCCGCTGGTGAACGCGCCGTGAAAGTACGAAACGGTAAATGCGATGCCGATGGGGATAACGAAAGACCACTTGCCCTGGGACGTCAGATTGAGAATGTGCCCTTCAAGTGAAAACAGTGTGACGTATATTGCCAGGGTGATTGCGCCCATGACGGCGGTTTTGGTCGCCGGGCTGATGTTCCGTTGCGGGCTTTCGTTGGTCATGAATGATCTCCTGATGTGGTCGATTGATTGAATGGTTATTTCGCAAGCCCGGCGGCATCGATCATGTCGCAGGGCCGCGCGGGGGGTGCGTTGGTTTGCGCGCTGTCGCGGTCCTCCGCGTTTTCGCGAAGGATGTCCTTGACGCCGTCGAAATCGCCGGCGTCGGCCAGTGCCATGGCGGTGAACATATTCCTCAGTTTGCTTATCAAGTCGGTCATAACCAGTCCTTTTCCGCAGGTCGGCGTTGTGTGTGAAAATTCAATAAGCATGGTCCGTGCCATACCTGTGTTCCATCCGTAGGATATTGTTTTTACGGGGCTTGTTGGTGCCGGCGGAGTTTTCCGAAGTTGCTGGTTTTATTGCAAATAGCAACGCACGTTTGTCCCCGGCCTGGGCTATGCGGCCAGGCGCGGCTCCAGTGAACGATCCCGGCGTTTTGCGCCGGTGTTACACGGCCGCTGGCGTATGTTGCGTAATGCAACGAGTGGCGGTAGCATGCGGGTTATGAAGCTCCAGTCCTCGTTGCGGCAAAAAATCACCCTCGGCTACCTGGGCTACTACGCCATCGCCTTGCTGATCGTCGCGCTTTCCCTGTTCACCTACATCGAGCTGCGCCTGATCGAGCAAAAAATCCGGGTGGGCGAGCGCATCACCGAGCTGTTCGATGCCACACTGGAAATCCGGCGCTTCGAGAAGAACTATTTCCTGTACCGGCAGGCGGCCGATTTCCGGGAGGTCAACCGCTACGCCGCCAAGGTGGACGAACTGCTGGAGAGCAGCGCCGCGGACTTCACCGGGCTGGCGCTGGCGCCGCAAATCCTGACGGTGAAGAACGAGGTGCGGGCCTATCGCGCCCTGATGGCGGAATACGTCCGGGCCGGCATCGCCGAACCGCGCCGGGCCGAACTGCTGGAGGCGCAGATCAGGAAGGTCGGCAAGGATGTGGTGGCAATCACCGAGGGCATGGCGGGAACCGAGCAGCGCTTGATTCGCGCCACGCTGGACCGGTTTCGCGCCACGCTGCTGATTTCCATCGCCCTGCTTTCCCTGGCGATGATGGGCATCGGCTGGATGTTGTCGCGCATGGTGGTGCGCCCGTTGCGGCACATGGACCGTTGCGTCGAGGCGGTGTCGAGCGGCCGCCTGGACCGGATCGCCGTGCCCTCGGGCGATCGCGAAATCATTTCGATCACCCACGCTTTC
Organism: Sulfuricella sp.; assembly: GCA_023266195.1. Taxonomy (GTDB): domain Bacteria; phylum Pseudomonadota; class Gammaproteobacteria; order Burkholderiales; family Sulfuricellaceae; genus Sulfuricella. The sequence goes on along the minus strand of JAHFRP010000006.1, from coordinate 64,189 downwards.
AACCGCATGATCGGCGAGCTGGAGCTGCGTCAGAAAAGACTGTTGCGCTCGGAGAAACTCGCTTCGCTCGGCACCATGCTGGCCGGCGTCGCGCACGAGCTGAACAACCCGCTGTCGAATATTTCGCTGTCCTGCCAGATCATGCTGGAAGAGGTCGGCGAAAACGAGCCGGAGCGGAAAAAGGAGCTGCTCGACCAGATCGACGAGCAGACCGAGCGGGCGCGGAAGATCGTGCGGGCCTTGCTGGATTTCGCGCGGGACCGGCCGGTCAAGCGGGAAAAGGTGTCCGTGGCGGCCCTGTTCGACGAGGTGGTGCTGTTTCTCAAGGGGGAAACGCCGCCCGGGGTCCGGATCGTGACCGATATTCCCGCCGGCCTGGCGCTCTATGCGGACCGGCAGCGGCTGGAGCAGGCGTTCCTGAACCTGATCAAGAATGCGCTGGAAGCGACCGGTTCGTCCGGCGAAATCCGGATCGGGGCGGCCAGGCACCGTCTGACCGCAGAGAGTTTCGCCGCCGCGCCGGGGCGCGACTCGCGTTTTCTCGGCAAGTGCTACCCCGGCGCGGCGGCGGTGGACATCGAGATTCGCGACAGCGGACCGGGCATCCCGGCTGACGTCCTGCCGCGCATCTTCGACCCTTTTTTCACCACCAAGGACGTCGGGCGGGGGATGGGACTCGGCCTGTTCATCGTCTATGAAATCATCGAGGAATACAACGGCTGCATTTCGGTGGATAGCGAGCCCGGCAGGGGCACGGCTTTTCACATCAGGCTGCCGCTGGATGCCGCCGGGCAATGACAAGGAAAATGGAAAATATGCCGCACAAGGGAAAACTGCTGGTCGTCGAAGACGAGAAAATCGCCTTGAAGAACCTGCTCCATGTCCTGAAAAAGGAAGGCTACGAGGTGACCGGCGTCGCCAGCGGCGCGGCCGCCCTGGCGCAGATCGAGGGGCAGGCGTTCGACGTGGTGCTGACCGATCTCAAGATGGAAAAAGTGGACGGCATGCAGGTGCTGAAAAAATGCCGCGAGCGCAGTTCCGAAACCGAGGTGATCGTGATTACCGGTCACGCGACGCCGGAGTCGGCGGTGGAGGCGATGAAACAGGGCGCGTTTTACTACATCGCCAAGCCGTTCCGCCTGGACGAGGTGCGCAAGGTGGTGGGCGAAGCGCTGGAGAAAACCCGGCTGAAGCGCGAAAACCGGCAGTTGCGCGCGCAGATCGACGGCTACGAGGGGCGGGTCAAGATCATCACCCAGGACCCGCACATGCTGCGCCTGCTGGAAATGGCGCGGCAAGTCGCGCCGACCGACTGCAATGTGCTGATCACCGGCGAGTCCGGCACCGGCAAGGAGCTGTTCGCGCGTTATCTGCATTACAACAGCGTGCGGGCGGAGGGGCCTTTCCTGGCGGTGAACTGCGGCGCGTTCAGCGAGCAGCTCCTCGCCAACGAGCTGTTCGGCCATGAGAAGGGCGCCTTTACCGGCGCATTGGCGCTGAAAAAGGGGTTGATCGAGACGGCCGAGGGCGGCACGCTGTTTCTCGACGAGATCACGGAAATGCCCACCGCAATGCAGGTCAAGCTGCTGCGCGTGATCCAGGAGCGCGAGGTGCTGCGCCTGGGCGGCACCCAGGCGGTCAAGGCGGACGCGCGCTACATCGCCGCCACCAACCGCGATATGGACGTGATGACCAGGGGCGGGGCGTTCCGCCAGGATCTGTATTTCCGCCTCAACGTGGTGAACCTGCACATCCCGCCCTTGCGCGACCGCAACGGCGACGTGGCGCTGCTTTGCTATTTTTTCCTCAAGAAATTCGCCACCCTGATGAGGAAGGAAGTCGTCGAAATCTCGCCGGACGCCTTGTCGGTGCTGGAAAACTACGACTTCCCCGGCAACGTGCGCGAGCTGGAGAACGTCATCGAGCGCGGGGTGGCGATCAATACCGGGGGCGCGATCGAGGTCGCCCATCTGCCGGACAACCTGCGCGAACTGAGCGCGCGCTCGTACCGGAAAAAGGATGGCCGCATTTCTTCGCTGGAAGAGCAGGAACAGGCGTATATCCGCTGGGTGCTGAACGAGGCGGGCGGCAACCAGACGCTGGCCGCGCAGCTGCTCGGCATCAACCGCGTGTCGTTGTGGCGCAAGCTGAAGAACTACGAGAGCGAGCAGTGAGGGGGGCTTGTAGCTTGTAGCTTGTAGCTTGTGGCTTGTGGCTGGTGGCTGGTAGCTGGTAGCTACCAGCTACGGGCTACCAGCTTGTAAAATGCGCTCCCGTCGTCAGCACATCCTGCCCAGATTGTAGGCGCTACATCGCGTCAAGCGAGTGTCAAACAAGCGTCAAGCGAGCGTTATCTTCCTTGATGGCGGCGGCCAGATTCTGTAGAATATGATGCAATTCAGAACATAATTGTTTAAATCTGCAACAGATAGGATGTGTGTTGAAGGATATTCTCGCCTGCAATCTCTGGCTCTATAAAGTTTTCCCATTCCTGCGCTGGTGGCCGATGGTCGGCAAGGAATCCACCCGCGCCGACCTCATCGCCGGGCTCACCGGCGCGATCATCGTGCTGCCGCAGGGCGTGGCGTTCGCCACCATCGCCGGCCTGCCGCCGGAATACGGTCTGTATGCGGCGATGGTGCCGGCCATCATCGGCGCCCTGTTCGGCTCCAGCTGGCATCTCGTGTCCGGGCCGACCACCGCGATTTCCATCGTGATCTTCTCCTCGGTCAGCCCGCTCGCGGAGCCGGGCAGCGCGCAATTCATCAGCCTGGTGCTGACCTTGACTTTCCTCACCGGCGTGTTCCAGCTCATCATGGGCCTGGCGCGCATGGGGGTGCTGGTCAACTTCATCTCGCACACCGTGGTGATCGGCTTCACCGCCGGTGCGGCGGTGCTGATCGCCGCCAGCCAGATCAAGAATTTCTTCGGCATCGACATCCCGCGCGGCTCGCATTTCTACGAGATCATTCACCAGCTGATACTGCAAATCGGCGACATCAATCCGTATGTGACTTCGGTGGCGTTGGCGACGCTGGCCTCCGGCATCCTGGTGAAGAAGTTTTTCCCGAAAATTCCCTACATGATCGCGGCGATGGTGATCGGCAGCGTGCTGGCGGCGGTGTTGAACCGCATGTTCGGCAACGAGGTCACCCTGATCCGCACGGTCGGCGCATTGCCGGCGCATTTGCCGCCGCTTTCCATGCCCGACCTGTCCCTGGAAACGGTCAAGAAAATGTCCTCCAGCGCCCTGGCGATCACCATGCTGGCGCTGACCGAGGCGGTTTCCATCGCCCGCTCGGTGGCGGTGCGCTCGGAACAGCGCATCGACGGCAACCAGGAATTCGTCGGCCAGGGTTTGTCGAATATTTTGGGCAGCTTTTTCTCCGGCTATGCTTCGAGCGGCTCGTTCAACCGTAGCGGCCTCAACTATGCCGCCGGCGCGCAAACTCCGCTCGCCGCCGTGTTTTCCGCCCTGTTCCTCGCCGCCACGCTGCTGCTGGTGGCGCCGCTCGCCGCCTATCTGCCGATTCCGGCGATGGCCGCCATCCTGTTCCTGGTGGCGTGGGGGCTGATCGATTTTCATCATATCCACTCGATTTTCCACACCAGCCGCTCGGAAACCATCGTGCTGGTCACCACGCTGCTGTCCACGCTGTTCGTCGAGCTGGAATTCGCCATTTACGTCGGCGTGATGTTGTCGCTGATGCTCTACCTGGCGCGCACTTCGCAGCCGGCGGTGGTGCCGGTCGTACCCGCCGGCGAGGAAGGTTCGTACCATTTCGAGGACGCCAAGGGGCAGGCCGAATGCCCGCAATTCCGCATGGTGCGCATCAACGGCTCGATCTTCTTCGGCGCGGTCGACCACGTTCAGCGCGCCCTGCAGCAAATCGACGAGATCAATCCACAGCAGAAGAGCGTGCTGATCGTCGGCAGCGGCATCAATTTTGTGGACGTCGCCGGCGCCGAAATGCTCGCACAGGAAGCCAAGCGGCGCAAAAAAATGGGCGGCGGCCTGTATTTCTACCGGCTCAAGGATTCGGTCTACAATTTCCTGAAACAGGGGCATTACGTGAAGGACATCGGGGAAGGCGGCTTCTTCCCCGCAAAGTCCAACGTGACCATGGCGGTGTTCAATACGCTCGATCCGGAAATCTGCCGCAATTGCCCGGCCAGGATTTTCAAGGAATGCAAGGTCGCCCTGCCGGGCGGCGAAGTGCGCTAGCTCCCCGGTGCAGGAGCGGCCTCCTGGCCGCGACAGGTTGAATCGCGGCCAGGAGGCCGCTCCTGCATTCGGCGACTGCCCCCCGAAAAGCGCCGGCGCCGAAAATCCCCTTTGCTGCATGCCGTTCCGGAACTCTTTCGGATCGGCGGTATTCCCCCTCCCGTTTCCCTTCTTCCTGCTTTTTCGCGTTACCCGCAACCCACAAATCATCCGCATCTTAAAAAGATGTTTATATTGTAACTATGATATGTAACAATATAAACATGACAGAGAAAACCAATACCGCCGAAGCGTGGCTGCTTTTGGTGGCCAGCTTGCCCGCCTCCAACCCGGCGCTGCGCATGCGCATCTGGCGCGCCCTGAAGAGCCTGGGGTGCGGCGTGCTGCGCGACGGCGTTTACCTGCTGCCGAATCGGGGCGGCTTGCGCCAGACGTTGCGCATGCAGATCGAGGAAATCCGGCAGGGCGGCGGAAGCGCTTACCTGCTGGATGCTGTCGATTCCAACGTTGAGGAGAAAGGCGATTTTCGGCGCCTGTTCGACCGCAGCGAGGACTACCGCGAGCTGACGGCCAGAATCGGCAACTTCCAGGCGGAAATCGCTGCGCTCGACCCGAATGTCGGGCGGCGCCAGCTCAAGCTGCTGCGGCGCGACCTGGAAGGGCTGGCGGCGCTGGATTACTTTCCGAGCCGGGGCCGGGCGGAGACCGACGCCTTGCTGGCTGAGGCGGAATCGATGTTCCTCGCCAGCCTTTCGCCCGGCGAGCCCCAGGCCGGACCGGGCTGCGTCATCCAGCGCGACGCGGCGGAATATCAGGGCCGCCTATGGGCCACCCGCAAGCGCCTGTGGATAGACCGCATGGCAAGCGCCTGGCTGGTCCGTCGCTTCATCGACCCGGCGGCGCGCTTCGTCTGGCTGGAACAGCCGCGGGATTGCCCGGCCGAAGCCTTGGGATTCGATTTCGACGGCGCCGCATTCACCCATATCGGCAAGCGGGTGACGTTCGAAGTGCTGCTGGCGAGTTTCGGGCTGGAATCCGACCCCGCGTTGGCAAGGCTGGGGGCGCTGGTGCATAGCCTCGATGTCGGCGGCATCGCCGTGGCCGAAGCCGCCGGGGTGGAAATGGTGCTGGGCGGCGCACGGCAGCGCTGTTCTGACGACGATGCGCTGCTGGCCGAAGCGGCGCGCACGTTCGAGTCTTTGTATGCGGCTTATTCCGAGCCATCAACGGCGGATTAGCCAAGTTTATTGCGAAATATTTTTCGGGGAGCCCGCAATGACCGCCATCGTCGCCACCGCTGAAGAAATCAGCCAGCCGCCCCAGCCGGTATCCTTCGGCGAGGCCTTCAAATACTGGTTCAAGCTCGGTTTCATCAGCTTCGGCGGGCCCGCCGGACAGATTGCGATGATGCATCAGGAACTGGTGGAGAAACGCCGCTGGATCTCCGAAAAGCGGTTTCTGCACGCGCTCAACTATTGCATGCTGCTGCCGGGGCCGGAAGCTACCCAGCTTGCGGTTTACATCGGCTGGCTGATGCACGGCGTCGGTGGCGGCATCATCGCCGGCACGCTGTTCGTGCTGCCTTCGCTGTTCATCCTGATCGGCCTGACCTGGGTTTACATGGCCTTCGGCACGGTGCCCGTGATTGCGGGCATACTCTACGGCATCAAGCCGGCGGTGACCGCCATCGTGGTGTTCGCCGCCTGGCGCATTGGCTCGCGCTCGCTCAAGAACGGCTTGCTGTGGACCATGGCCGCGGCCGCCTTCGTCGCGATTTTCGCCTTCGATGTCCCGTTCCCCGCCATCGTGCTGGTGGCGGCGTTCCTCGGCTATGTCGGCGGTCAGGTGGCGCCCGACAAATTCAAGGTGGGCGGCGGCCACGGCGCGTCGGGCAAGGGTTATGGTGCGGCGCTGATCGACGATCACACGCCTTCGCCGGCGTACGCGAGTTTTTCCTGGGGCCGGCTGATCGGCTACAGCGCGGTCGGGCTGGGCATCTGGGCCGGTGTCATCGGCGCCTTGGCCGCCGCTTTCGGCTGGGACGGCGCGCTGACGCAGATGGGCTGGCTGTTCACCAAGGCGGCGCTGGTGACCTTCGGCGGCGCCTATGCGGTTTTACCCTACGTGTATCAGGCGGGGGTGGAACATTTTCACTGGCTGACCGGCCTGCAAATGATCGACGGCCTGGCGCTGGGCGAAACCACGCCGGGGCCGTTGATCATGGTGGTGGCTTTCGTCGGCTTCGTCGGCGGCTATACCCGCGAACTGTTCGGCATCGGCGGCCTGCTCCTGGCCGGCGCCGCGGGCGCGACCGTGGCCACCTTCTTCACCTTCCTGCCGTCGTTCCTGTTCATCCTGATCGGCGGCCCGCTGGTGGAGGCCACCCACGGCAACCTCAAGTTCACCGCGCCGCTCACCGGCATCACCGCCGCCGTGGTGGGCGTGATCCTCAACCTGGCGGTGTTTTTCGCCTGGCACGTACTGTGGCCGCAGGGCTTTGGCGGTTCGTTCGAGGGGTTTTCCGCTTTAATTGGCCTCGCCGCCGCCATCGCCCTGTTCCGCTACAAGATCGGTATCATGCCGGCGATCGGCGCCTGCGCCGTGGCGGGGCTGGCGTATAAACTGATCTTTTAAGGAGGCAACCATGGACCGCTCGATTTCCCCCGCCGATCTCAAAAAACTGCTGAGATCATCGCATGTGGCGTTGCTCGACGTGCGTCGCAAAAGCGATCTCGATGCCTCCAGGGACAAAATGCTGGGCGCCACCTGGTGCGACCCGGATGAGCTGGTTGAATGGGCCGATAAGATACCCAAATACCGGGAAGTGGTGCTCTATTGCGTGCGCGGCGGCTCGGTGAGCAACAGCGTGGTGGAAGCGCTGCAAGAAAAAGGTGTCAAGGCACGCTTCATCGAGGGCGGCATCGAAGGCTGGAAGGCGGCGGGCGGCGAGGTGACGCAAAAATGAAATGGATCACCCGCGAACGTCCCAAGATCGACCGTATCGCCTGCCCCTGGCTGATCGCGCGCTTCATCGACGAAGCACCGGAGTTCCTGTACGTGCCGGGCGGGGAAGTGATGAAAATCGCCGCCGAAACCGGCGCCGTTCCCTATGACGTCTCCGGCGCGGAGCTGGGCCACCACGGCGACCAGTGCAGCTTCGACGCCTTCATCGCCAGGTATCGGCTGGCCGGCCCGGCCCTGGCGAAACTCGCCCGCATCGTGCGCGCCGCCGACACCGGCAGGCCCGACCTGGCGCCGGAAGCCGCCGGGCTGCTGGCGATATCGAAAGGCTTGTCGCTCAATTTCGAGGACGACCACGTCATGCTCAGGCACGGCATGGTGGTCTACGATGCGCTCTACGCCTGGTGCGCGGAAACGCCGCTGCAGAAAATAAGCAAGCTGACGCGCCATTGGGTGGGGTGAGTTGATCGTATTAACCCGGCTATCCAATATCCCCAGGTGGGTGGCTTCAGCCCAACATATCAGCATGAGGGCTGACCCACAACCGTGGGCGCGGCAGCGGTTTGTCCGGAAATCATGACCCCCGACCGCCGCCTCCTCTACACCGCCGCCTTCCTGCGCGCCCTTGCTACCGGCATGATGGGCGTGCTGCTCGGTATCTATCTGGCCCGCATGACGTTCACGCCGGCGCAGATCGGCGTGGTGATCGGCATCGGGCTGGCGGGCGCGACGCTGGCCGCCTTGCTGGTGACTTTCGCCGGCGACCGGCTGGGTCGGCGCCGCCTGCTGTTCTGGCTGGGGCTGTTGAGTGCGTTGGGCGGTGCGGTGGCGGCCTTGGTTTCCAGCCCGTTGGCGGTGGGATGCGCCGCCTTTATCGGCATGCTCAACGGCATGGGACGCGACCGCGGTGCGGCGCTGGTGCTGGAGCAGGCGATCATGCCGGCCACCGCCCGGCCCGAGGAACGCACCCGCGTTTTCGCTTGGTACAACGTGCTGCAGGATGTCGGGCATGGTGTGGGCGCCTTGCTGGCGGCGCTGCCCGCCGTGCTGCGCGCGGCGGGAATCGGCGACACGGCGTCGTTCCAGGTCGCGGTGATGCTGTACGCCCTGCTGCTGTTCGCCACCGCCGTGCTTTACCTGCGCCTGTCGCCCCAGGTGGATGGGCCGCGCGAGCAGCCACGGCTGGTGGTCTCCCCGCACAGCCGCAAGGTGCTCACGCGCGTTTCGTTGCTGTTCGGTCTGGACAGCGTGGCCGGTGGTTTTCTCGGCGCCGCGCTCTTGTCGTATTTTTTCTATCAGCGCTTCGGCGTGTCCGAATCGGCGATTGCCTTGCTGTTCCTCGGTGCGCGCAGCATGAACGCGGTCTCGCACCTCGGCGCCGCCTGGCTGGCCCGCCGAATCGGGCTGGTCAACACCATGGTGTTCACGCACATCCCGTCCAGCCTGCTGTTGATGACAGTCGCCTTCGCCCCGAATTTCTGGGCGGCGGCGGTGCTGTTCCTGCTGCGCGAGGGACTGGTGGAAATGGACGTGCCGACTCGCCAGTCCTATGTGATGGCGGTGGTGCGGCCGGAGGAGCGCACTTTCGCCTCCGGCATCACCCACCTGGTACGGCTCGGCGGCTGGGCGGTCGCCCCTTCCCTCGCCGGTCTGCTGATGCAGTATTTATCCCTGGGTACGCCGCTGGTCATCGGCGCGGGGATGAAGATCGCCTACGATGTGCTGCTGTATCGCTCGTTCCGTGGCGTCAAGCCGCCGGAAGAGCAGACCCTCAGCCCTTCCTCAGATAGCAGGCCTTCAGCATGAAATTGCCGGCGTCCATCCTGCAATCCACTTCGTGGTCGCCGCCGGCCAGGCGGATGCTCTTGACCTTGGTGCCCATCTTGAGCGTGATGGACGATCCCTTGACCTTCAGGTCCTTGATCAGCACCACCGAGTCGCCGTCGGCCAGCACATTGCCGTTGGCATCCTTGATCACCTTCCCGTCCTCGTCGCCCGCGTCCTCCGCCTTCATCGGCCATTCGTAGCCGCAGTCGGCGCAAACGTAGTTGTCGCCGTCCGGGTAGGAGTTCTCCAGGGTGCACTGGGGGCAGGCGGGGATCGTAGTGGTCATGATGGCGTTCCGGTAAAGTTTGGGTCACGCATTATAAGGCATCGGCAACCGTCATTTAACACTTAAAACCTCAGATCAAGCCACAGAGATCACAGAGAACACAGAGATAAAGCGGGTTTTGGACATTTTTACATTCACCTGATGGGTGAGAAAGGTTAGGCCGGTAACCCCTTGTTGTTCCTCTGTGAACTCTGTGTTCTCTGTGGCTGAACGCTTATTCCTGGCTAACTTCGATAGCGCAACGTAATTCCCTTCAGGAAATTCCGCAGGATCTGGTCGCCGCATTCCCGGTAGTTCTTGTGGCCTTTTTTTCTGAACAGGGCGTTCAACTCGGGCTTGGATAGGGCGAAGCCTGCCTGCTCCAGAATCCCGTGTACGTCATCTTCTTTCAGTTCGAACGCGATCCGGAGTTTTTTCAGGATGGTGTTGTTGTTGAGGCGTGCGCTCGGTTTATTCGCCTGTTCCGGCTTGGGCTCGATCTGGCCTCTTTTCTTGACGATCAACCCGTCCAGGAAGGCCGACAGGATTTCGTCGCGGCACTCGACATAGCCTTCTTCGTCTTCCTTCTTCAGCAGAGCGGCCGCGGCCGGGCGGTCGATCTCAAGTCCGGATGACTTGATCATGTCTGCGATGGCCGGTTCGCTCAGGTCCAGCGCGTAGCGGATACTGCGTAACACGTCGTTGTTGTTCACGGGATATCTCCAGTTATATTCTCAGTGTTGGACATGCCATGGCTCGTAGGAATGTCGTTCCGATGCAATTTGCCGTAAGCCTCCAGCAAATGCCGGTGCATGTCGCAGCCGTCAAGCGCCGCTCCCGGCGCATCCAGGCCGAAGAAGCGCCGCTCTCCATTCAGCAGGGCTTGTGCCTGCCGCAGCGTATCCGCGCCGTAGAGGTGGCGCAGGGCTGCGCCATAGGTTGCGGCATTCTCCATGTGGAGCAGGCTGCCGATGCAGCGGTAGACGTTGCGGCGCTGCTCGTTCAGTTGCTCGAAATGGCGGATCCAGTCGCAGCCCTCGCGGATCGCTTCGGTGTCGCCGATGGCCAGCGCCAGCAGGGTTTTCAGCTCGCCCACGCGCAGATCCTGCCAGATCGAGCCGGCGTCCGGCGCGAGGCCGATCAGCGCGGCGACCGGGCGCTGGTCGTCGAGGCCGAGTTCGTTCAGGGTGTCGAGCAGGTCGGCGCATTCGTCGTCGTCCAGCTCCGGCAGGCGCAGGATGGCGGGGCGCACGGCGTTGCCGACGCTGTTGTTTTCCCATTCGAGGTCGTCCACCGGGTAAATCTCCGACATGCCGGGCACCAGCACGCGGCAGGCGTAGACGCCGAGGTGGGTATGGTCGGCGATGTAGATGTCGCACTGGTCGGCGTGGATGCGCTCGACCAGCCAGGCGTAGTCTTCCGCCGTGGTGTTGCTGAAATTCCAGTCGCGGAAAGCGAAATCGGGCGTGTCGCCGAGGAAGCGCCAGCTCAGGGTGCCGCTGGAATCGACGAAGTGGATTTCAAGGTTCGGTGCGCTCGCGATTTCGTCCAGGTCGAAGCCCGGCTCGGGGAAGCCGGAGAGCGCATCCAGCGCCCGGCCCTGCAGCAGCTCGGTGAGAGCGCGCTCCAGCGCGATCTCGAAGCGCGGATGGGCGCCGAAGCTGGCGAAGCAGCCCTGGTCGCGGGGGTTGAGCAGGGTCACGTTCATCACCGGGTATTCGCCGCCGAGCGAAGCATCCTTGACCAGGATGCCGAAGCCGGCCGCGCGCAGGGCGCGCACGCCCTCGGCGATGCGCGGATAGCGGGCGATCACCTCGTCAGGCACATCCGGCAGGCACAACCCCTCGCCGATGACGCGGAACTTGACGTGGCGCTCCAGGATTTCCGACAGCGCCTGGGTGCGCGCTTCGGCGGGGGTGTTGCCCGCCGCCATGCCGTTGCTGACGTAAAGGTTGCCGACGATGTTGACCGGGAACCAGACCTCGGCGCCGTCGCGGACGCGGACATAGGGCAGCGCGCAGATGCCGCGTTCGGCGTCGCCCGAGTTGAGATCGACCAGCGCGGCGGCCGCGATGCCGCCTTCCGGGTTGTAGAACTCGCGCAGCTCGGGCGTGAGCAATTCGCGTGGCCACTCGCCGTCGTCGCCCGGCCTGAACCAGCGTTCCTGTGGGTAATGCGCGAAGCCGCGCAGGGCGGTTGCCCCGCCCAGGTAATAATGCGACCAGAAATAATTGCAGGACAGGCGCTCGAAAAACTCGCCCAGCGCGCTCGCCAGCGCCGCCGGCCGGGACGCGCCCTTGCCGTTGGTGAACAGCAGCGGGCAGTCGCGCTCGCGGATGTGCACCGACCAGACGCCCTCCACCGGGTTCAGCCAGGAGCGTTCCTCGACGTGGAAACCGAGCGCGGCCAGCCGGGATTGCATGGCGCCGATGGACGATTCGAGCGAGGCGTCCTTGCCCGCGATGAAGCTTTCTGTGTGCATTTGGAAACCTGGCTGAGGAGAGGTCGAATTTGGTTTGAAAAAATTAACCACGGGGAACACGGGGAAAACAAAATACGTAACTATTCAGTGAGTTGACCCCCTTCTCCCGTAGGCGTACCCGAAGGGCATAAAGGAGAGGGGCTTATATTCGGCATTTTCACATAGGGCTGAGCAGTTACATTTTTTGAAAAAGCACCCCGACAGTTACAGCGGCCGCTTGATGGTGAACGCGCCGCGAATCTGGCCCACGGCGTAGCCGGTGGCCTTGTCGTGGGGGTAGTCGGCGGCGAGCGCTTCCTTCACTTCCTTGGCCATCGTATCCTCCGCGCCGTGGCAGGCGAGGCAGACTTCCTGCACCGGGATCGCCTTCATGTAGCGGTAGAACTTGCCCTGGGGTTCGGTGACGACTTCGGCGAATTCCATCGCGGCGGGGTTTTCCTTGCCGGCGCGCTGGTCGAAATCGGCCAGGACTTTCTGTTCCCAGGCATCCGGCATGCCGAGCAGCGGATTGCGCGTTTTCAGCGACACCCGCGCCACCTTCCAGCCATTCTTGCGCGAAGCTTCGGAGGCGATGGTGGGCGCCACGTTGCGGCACACCTTGATCGCCGCGACCGGGCCGCCGGCCTTCATTTCCTTCTGCAGTTCGCCGCCCAGTTGCGAGACGAATTCCTTCGCCACTTTGCGGCTTTCCTCCTGATATTTGGCCATGTCGTCGGCCATGGCAGGGAGGGAGGCCGCCGCGAGCAGCAGGGAAGCGAGTGTGCGTCTTTTCATTTTCTAATCCTTTGTCTTGTTGGGTGAAAAATAGCGGAAGCGTAATGCGGAATTTTTCGATGCGCCACGATTATTGTCAATCGACCTTGGTGCATTTTAACCTAAAAGAAATTAACCGCCGATAAACGCAGATAAACGACTATTAACCTAGAAAAAGCATTTGGCCACAGAGAACACAGAGTTCACAGAGGAAAAACAAGAGGTTGCCGGCCTTACGGTTCTCACCCATGAGGTGAACGCGGAAATGTTCAGAAACCCGCTTCATCTCTGTGTCCCCTGTGTTCTCTGTGTTCTCTGTGGCTTGAACTGAGGTTTTAAGGATTAATCATGGTGTTACATATCAACACGGGATCATCTTGCGGGTGGCTGGCAAAAAATTTATAAAGCATGAAGTATCTGCGTTTATCTGCGGTTAAACAAGTTTCAAGGTTCAGCACTTGGCCAGGCAGCCCAGATAAATCCCTGCGTCCGGCGCGGTGCGGTTGCGCTGCGCCTGCCAGATCATTTCCGCCAGGCAATCCATGATCAGGTGCTCGGCATCGTGCGCCGCGCCGGTTTTTTCCAGCAGGCGGCGGTAGTGGGCCGCGATGCCGCGCGGCTGGTCGATCGGCACTTGTTCGCGGATCGCCAGATGCAGCCCGAGGTGCAGGAACGGGTTGGTTTCCCCGGCTTCCGGCGCATAGTCGCGCTCGGAATAGCGCTCCGGGTCGTCGAAGATGGCGTGGTATTCCGCGTGCTGCTGCATCAGTTCGAGGGCGATGGCTTCCAGGCCGGACAGCGGCTGGCGTTCGCGGTATTTGCGCCAGGCGTCGAAAAAGAAGCGGCGCGCCTGGTCGCGGCTGGGGTTAAACATCGGTGGCGTGGAACAGCCCGAGCACGGCGGCGTACTGGAGCAGCTGGTTGGCGCCGTTGAGCGGCCCGATCTCGCCGTTGCCGTAGAAGCCGATCAGCGGCAGGCCGGGAAAGCGGCGCCGCACCAGGTCGAGGTCGCGGTCCACCCCGCCGTAGAAGTAGGGGCCGCGGCCCATGCAGGGAAACAGCAGGCCGAAGTCGGGCTCGCTGCCGAGTTCTTTTTCGAGGCGGTCTAGGGTGAGGCGCATGTCGCGCTCGGCGGCGAGAGGCTGGCGCACCGCCCAGAACATGCGCTCGCCGGCGGCGAGCTGCGCCGACAGGGTGACGGAGCGGTCGTTCGGGTTGGTGGAAATGATCGGGGACAGGCGAAATCGCCCCTCGTCGATGGCGGTGGCGGGGTCGCCGTCGATGATGCCGACCATCAAGAGGTGCAGCGGAAGATTGTCCTCGGCGCGCAGGTCGTACGGCAGGTCGCGCGCCAGGACGTTCAGCGCCGGCTGGCGGCCGAGGGTGACGATGTCGTAGCCGCTGGCCTGGGTGATTTCGATCGGCCCGCTCAGGGCGCGGATGCCCTGGGAAATGCCGATGCGGCCGGTCGCCCCGGACAGCACGGTTTCGCAGCGGCCGTTTTCGCTGATCCTGCCGCCGCACCAGACCTTGAACGGCCCTTGCCCGGTGGCATCGCCCGAGACGGCGCCGAAGCGCCGGCCGGGTTCGTTGATCCAGGCCGAGTTGATCGCGTTGGGTGCGGCAAGGGACAGGATGAGCTCGTTGGCCCGTGGATGGATGGCGGGGGCGAGGCCGACGCCGCCGAACACCATCGCGGCGGTGGCCGGCGCATCCAGCACCCAGTCCTGCTCGGTGAAAATGCCGGCTGCGGTGCAGCCGATGATGCGCGTGCAGTTGCTGGCGCGGGAAGCGGCCAGCAGCGCGGGCCTGGGGTCGCGGGCGAATTCCGGGGTGAGGAACAGCAGCACGCTGTTGGCGACCGTCAGCCCCGCTTTCTCCATGGCCGATTTGACCGCCATTGCGGCAAGCTGCGGTTCGGCGATGGGGGCGGTGGCGAGTCCGGTGGCGATGGTCATTTTAAAAATGGCAATCGACCGCCGGTAAGCGCGGGGTCATGAAATTTACTGAAATAGGCTCTTATTGCCATTGCTTGAATTCTCGATGATAGGAAATCTCACAATCTCACTCGATCCGTTATTTTCGCGTTCATTCGCGGCCAGGCGTTAAATGGTTTTTTCTTTGTATTCGCACAAATCGTTGATCAGGCAGTTCGGGCAGTCCGGCTTGCGCGCCCTGCACACGTAGCGCCCATGCAGGATCAGCCAATGGTGCGCGTCATGGTGGAATTCCGCCTCTACGAATTTTAGCAGCTTTTTCTCCACCTCCAGCACGGTCTTGCCCGGCGCGATGCCGGTGCGGTTGGCGACGCGGAAGATGTGGGTATCCACCGCCATGGTGGGTTCGCCGAAAGCGGTGTTGAGGATCACGTTGGCGGTCTTGCGCCCCACGCCGGGCAGTTTTTCCAGCGCCTCGCGGCTGCGCGGCACTTCGCCGCCGTGCTGTTCGAGCAGGATGTGGCAGGTCTGGATCAGGTGCTTGGACTTGCTCTTGTACAGGCCGATGGATTTGACATAGGACTCCAGGCCGTCCTGGCCGAGATCGAGCATTTTCTGCGGCGTGTCGGCCACTTCGAACAGCTTGCGCGTCGCCAGGTTGACGCTCTTGTCGGTCGCCTGCGCCGACAGCACCACCGCGACCAGGAGCTCGAACGGGGTGCGATAGACCAGCTCGGTGGTGGGATGGGGGTTGGCGGCGCGGAGGCGGGTGAAGATTTCGCGGCGCTTGGCGGCGTTCATCAGTTTTATCCCTTAAAATTTAACCGCCGATTAACGCCGATATGCGTTGCAAAGTTTTTGCCATTCATCGAAAGGTGGATCATGGCTGATGCGCAACATACTGATTAATCGGAGTTTATCGGAGTTTATCGGAGTTTATCGGTGTTTATCGGCGGTTGATTGCTCGGTTTTGGCTTAATGCTTATCCTCGACCAGCAAATCGAGCTTGCGCGCCAGCCATTTGGTGGTGGTGGCCTGGATCAAAATGGTCATCAGGATGGCGATGAAGGTGATCGAGGCGACGATCTGTGCGCCCGGCGCCTTCATCCCCACCAGCATGCCGGCCAGCGCGCCGGGAATCACGCCGGTTTCGCGTGTCCAGCACATGAACAGCATCTCCTTGAAGCTCCATTTGGCACGGCGGTCGGGCAGGGCGCATAGGAACACCGTGGCCGGCCGGGCGAGCAGCATGAAAATCGTCACCACCGCGACGCCGCCGAGCAGGTACTGGTTGATCAGGGCGAAATCGACCTGCGTGCCGAGCAGGATGAAAATGAACATGCGCATGATGAGGGCGGTGGTGGCGACGAAGTCTTCGAGGCTGGATTCCTCGGCGTGGGCGAGCTTGAAGCCGAGCGACTCCTGGTTGCCGAGCATGATGCCGAACACGAACACCGCCATGAAGCCGCTGGAATCGAGGCCGTCCGCGCTCATGTAGGCGCCGATCACGGCCATCAGCGAGACCACCGGCGCGTATTCGGCGAGGAAGCCGAATTTCGCGTGGGAAATCAGGAAAGCGGCGAGGTAGCCCAGTACCCCGCCGATGGCGATGCCGATCACCGACTGCTTGGCGAGGCCGGCCAGCGCGTCGCCGGCCGAAAATCCGCCCGCCCCCATCGCCACGCCCAGCACGGTGAAGGTGAGGATCGCGCCCATCGCGTCGTTGAAGGCGGATTCGCTCATCACGGCCTGCGCCACGCGATCCTTGATCCTGATTTGCTTGAATACCGGCACCAGCGTGGCCGGGTCGGTGGAGGCGAGGGTGGCGCCGAGCAGCAAAGCCACGATGGCCGGCACGCCGAGGATGTAATAGGCGGCCGCGCCGGTGATGGCGGCCGTGATCAGGACGCCGACGGTGGCGATGACGACAACCGTGATCCACACTTCCTTCAGCACCTTGAGGCGGATCGAGGCGCCGCCGTCGAACAGGATGTAGCTGGAGCCGAAGATCAGGATCAGCTGGTTGATCGCCGAATCCGCATTGATGTCCACCAGACCGAACGCGCCGGGGCCGAGCAGCATGCCGACGAGAAGGAACACCACCACGTCGGGCACTCGCGCCAGCCGCGCGAGCAGGCCGGAAAACGTGCCTACGGCGAGAACGATGCCGAACAGCAGCAGGGTGTGCTTGGCGAGTTCGAGCGAGGCAGAGGTTTCCATTTTTTTCTTTCTTTTGATGTAGGGTGCAATAAGCGAAGCGCATTGCACCATTCGGATGTGTAGGTCGGGCACCCCGTGCCCGACAGACTTCTCAATACCGCAACCAACCGTCGGGCACGGGGTGCCCGACCTACGAGCCCGTGTCCGTTTGAAGGTTGCCGATGATCTGCGTTTTTTCTGTTTTTCTTGCCCCGCGCTGGTCGATCCAGTTCTTGCCGGCGATCATCAGCCCCAGGCCGAGGAAGGCGCCGGGCGGCAGGATGGCGAACAGGAAGCCCTGGTAGTCGGGAAAAACCGTGATCACCATGCCCTTGGCCGATTCGCCCAGCGCCAGGTCGATGCCGGAAAACAGGGTGCCCTTGCCGAACACTTCGCGCAGCGCGCCCAGCACGCCGAGGGTGAGTGTGAGGCCGAAGCCGACCATGAAGCCGTCCACGATGGAGGGCGCCAGCGCGTTTTTCGAGGCGAAGGTTTCGGCGCGGCCGAGCACGTTGCAGTTGACCACGATGAGCGGCACGAAAATGCCCAGCACCAGGTACAAGGGCTGCATGTAGGCGTTCATCGCCAGCTGGATGATGGTCACCAGAACGGCGATGATCAGGATGAAGACGGGGATGCGGATTTCGTTCGGCACCCAGTTGCGCACCACCGAGACCGCCGCGTTGCTGAACGCCATCACGATGGCGGTGGCCAGCCCCAGTCCCAGGCCGTTGACCACGGTGGCGCTGACGGCGAGCAGGGGGCACAGCCCGAGCAGGGCGACGATGCCGGCATTGTTCTTCCAGACGCCGTTCCAGACGATTTCCTTGTAGTTGACCTGGTTCATTTTGCGGACTCCTGACGATAGGCCGGCAGCGCGAAGATGTCGTCCCGGTGGGCGGCGAAATATTGCAGGGATTTATGCACCGCCTTCACCACCGCGCGCGGCGACACGGTCGCGCCCGCCATGTGCTCGAACTTGCCGCCGTCTTTGGTGACTTTCCAGTCCCGGTCGGAATAGTTCGCCAGCGACTTGCCCTCGAACACCCCGATCCAGGGGCTCTTGGCGATATCGATATAGTCGCCCAGGCCCGGTGTCTCGTTGTGTGACACCACGCGCACGCCTGAAACCGCGCCGTCCGCCCTGATTGCGACGATCATCCTGATCCTGCCGCTGTAGCCGTCGGGCGCGGTGACTTCCAGCACCGCGGCGGAGGGCTTGCCGTCCTTGGTGGCGCGCAGCACCGGCGTGGCGTCGCGGTTGCCCAGCGCTTCCGCCGGCGGCAGCTGTGCGGCATCCTTCAGAATGTCGTTGTCGTACAGCGTCTTCGGCAGGATCTGGCCGATCAGGGCGAGCTTGGCCTGTTTTTCCGTCTCGGCGATGATCGGCCGCGTCACCGTGTAGGTGGCCGCCAAGAGCGCGGTGCCGACGATGGCGAAGGCGGCGAGGATGGCGGCGGAGCTGGATGCGTGGCGCAGGATATGGCTGCTCATGGCGTCTTCCCGGTGTTGTGGCCGTAGACCCGCGGCTGGGTGTAGGCGTCGATCAGCGGCACGGCCGCGTTCATGATCAGGACGGAAAAGGCGATGCCGTCGGGATAGCCGCCGAACACCCGGATCAGGTATTCCAGCACGCCGACGCCGGTGCCGAAGATCAGCTTGCCGCGCGGCGTGACCGGCGCGGTGACGTAGTCGGTGGCGATGAAGAATGCGCCGAGCAGGGCGCCGCCGGTGAAGAGGTGGAACAGCGGCGTGGCGTAGCGGCTGGCGTCGATGCTGTTGAAAAAGGCGGAAACGGCAATCAAGGCGACGAGAAAGGAAACCGGGGTATGCCAGGTGATGATGCGTTTTCTCAGCAGGAACAGCCCGCCCAGCAGGTACATCGCGGCGACGGTTTCGGTGCCCTTGCCGCCGAAGCTGCCGAAGATCGGCATCCGCTTCACCTCGTCCATGGTGTGCTGCAGGCTCAGCTGGGTTTTCAGGGTGTCGAGCGGAGTCGCCATGGTCACCGCGTCGAGCCTGGCGCCGGGCAGGCCGCCGCTGAAATAATACCGCAGCGCGTCGCCGAAGCCGACCGTGTGCTGCGCCAACGCGAGCGGCGCCGGCCAGTGGGTCATGAACGAGGGGAAGGAAATCATCAGCACGGCGAAGCCGGCCATCGCCGGGTTGAACAGGTTGTTGCCGAGACCGCCGTAGAGATGCTTGGCGACGATGACGGCAAAAGCGGTGCCGACCACGATCAGCCACCACGGCGCCAGCGGCGGGATGGACAGCGCCAGCAGCCAGGCGGTGAGCAGCGCGCTGCCGTCGAACAGGAAATGCTTCACCGGGTAGTCGCGCAGGCGCAGGACAGCGGCCTCGGCGGCGAGTGCGGTGATGCTGGCGAGCGTCAGGCTGATCAAGATGGCCGGGCCGAAGAAATAAACGTAGGCGGCGATCGCCGGCACGAGCGCGGCGAGCACCGTGAGCATGATGCGGCTGACGCTGCTGCCGGGGGTGAGGACGTGGGGTGAGCTCATGGGGGTTCCGTTGTATTAAGCGAGCCGTCGCGCAGCGACTCCAAGTCCCCCTCTCCCGTTGGCGGGAGAGGGCAAGGGGAGAGGGATTCGGCCGGCGTCTCGACCGCCGCGATGGGCGTGACGTCGCATTGTCCGGCCTGCGCCGCCGCCTCGGCCTTCTTCGCCTTGGCGCGTTCCACCGCGGCCTGGATCGCGGCTTTTTTCGCCGCGGCAGCGGGGTCGTCGCCTTCGCCGGCCGCAGCCTTGGCCGCCGCCGCTTTCTCGGCGAAGCGGGCGGCTTTTTCGGCCTTCTCGCGTTCCTCGCGCAGCTGCTTGAACTCGAAACGGGCCTTGGCCTGCTCGGCCGCCTTTTTCTCCCGCTCCTGCGCCGCGATCTCGCTTTTGGCGAAGCGGTAATAGGAAACCAGCGGGATGTGGCTGGGGCAGACGTAGCTGCAGCAGCCGCACTCGATGCAGTCGAACAGGTTGTAGGCGCGCGCCTTGTCGAAATTCCGGCTTTGCGAGAACCAGAACAGCTCCATCGGTTGCAAGCTGGCCGGGCAGACCTCTGCGCACTGGCCGCAACGGATGCACGGCACGGCCGCCGGCTTGGGCGGAAACAGCGCGGGCGAGGCGGCGATCACGCAGTTGACCGCCTTGGCGACGGGAACGGCCAGGTTGTTCAGGTCGAAGCCCATCATCGGACCGCCGACGATGTAGTGGCTGGTGCCGGCCTTGGCGCCGCCGGCGAGTTGCACCATTTCGGACAGCGGTGTGCCGATCAAAACCTCGAAATTCTGCGGTTTTTCCACGTTGCCGGTGACAGTGACGATGCGGGAAATCACCGGCTCGCCGTGGTTGACGGCGCGGTGCACGGTATAGGCCGTGCCGGCGTTGGCGCACAGCACGCCGATGTTCGCCGGGCGCCCGCCGCTGGGCACTTCCTTGCCGGTGAGCACCTGGATCAGCTGCTTCTCGCCGCCGCCCGGATACTGGGCGGGCACCGCCACCACCTCGAAATTCGTTCCCGAGCAGGCGGCGCGCATCGCCGTGACGGCTTCCGGCTTGTTGTCCTCGATGCCGATCAGGACTCGTTCCGGCTGCACCAGGTGCGCCATGATTTTGACGCCTTCGACGATTTCGGCGGCGCGCTCGCGCATCAGCCTATCGTCGGAGGTGATCCAGGGCTCGCATTCCGCGCCGTTCAGCACCAGGGTTCCGATTCTGAGCGCGCCGGGGTCGAGCTTGATCGATGTCGGGAACACCGCACCGCCCAGGCCGACGACGCCGAAATCGCGCAGCCGCGCGCGCACCGCGTCGCGGTCGGCGGCGAGATAATCCAGCGGCTGGCGCTCGATCCAGCGCTCTTCGCCGTCGGCGTCGATGGTGATGCACAGGTCGGGCAGGCCGGACGGATGGGGCACGGCGTGCAGATCGACGGCGCTGACGATGCCCGACGTGGGCGCATGCACGGCGGCGGAGACGAAGCCGTCGGCCGCACCGATCATCTGGCCCTTCAATACCCGGTCGCCGACCTCGACGACGGGCCTGGCGGGCGCGCCGATGTGCTGGCGCAGCGGTACCACCAAGCGACGCGGCAGCGGCGCCGCGCCGATCGGCAGGCTATTCGATTCGGCTTTATGTTCCGGCGGGTGCACGCCGCCGTGGAATTTGTGGAGCATGAGCAATTTTGAATTTCAAGTTTTTTTAATTAAGCATTCAAATTTCAGAATTAAGAACTGAATTCCTCACGCCGCCTTTTTAATTTCTATGACCGGGTAGCGCCATTTCCAGTTGGCGATGCTCTCCTCCAGCGGCACCATCGAAATGCAGTCCACCGGGCAGGCGGGCACGCACAGCTCGCAGCCGGTGCAGCGGTCGGGCAGGACGGTATGCATCAGCTTCGATGCGCCGACGATGGCGTCCACCGGACAGGCCTTGATGCAGGCGGTGCAGCCGATGCAGTTGTTTTCGTCGATGAAGGCGACCTGCCTGGGTTTCGGCCCGGCGCCCTCGCCGCCGCCGACCGGCTGGAATTCGACGCCGAGCAGGTCGGCCAGATTTTTTGCCACGGCATCGCCGCCCGGCACGCACAGGTTGGGCGCGGCCTCGCCCCTGGCGACCGCTTCCGCGTAGGGGCCGCAGCCGGCGTAGCCGCATTGCCCGCACTGGGTCTGCGGCAGGACGGCGCCGACTTTTTTGACCATCGGGTTGCCCTCGACCTTGAACTTGATCGACGCGTAACCGAGGATGGCGCCCAGCACGACGCCCAGCAAGATCATGACCAGGATGGCACTCAACATGTTATTTCACCAGCCCCGCGAAGCCCATGAACGCCAGGCTCAGCAAGCCCGCCGTGATCATGGCGATGGATGAACCCCGGAACGGCGCCGGAATGGCCGCGCCTTCGAGCCGTTCGCGCATGGCGGCGAACAGGGCCAGCACCAGGGCGAAGCCGACGGCGCCGCCCAGCCCATAAAGCAGCGAATCGACGAAGTTGTGGTTTTCCTGCACATTGAGCAGGGGCACGCCGAGCACCGCGCAGTTGGTGGTGATCAGCGGCAGGTAGATGCCCAGCGACTGGTACAGCACCGGGCTGGATTTGCGGATGAACATTTCGGTGAACTGCACGATGGCGGCGATCACCACGATGAACGACAGCGTGCGCAGGTAGGCGAGGTCGTTGGGAATCAGCAGGTGGCGATCCACCAGGTAGCTCATGCCGGAAGCCAGGGTCAGCACGAAAGCCGTCGCCGCACCCATGCCGACGGCCGCGTCGAGCTTCTTGGACACGCCCATGAACGGGCATAGCCCCAGCACCTTGACCAGCACGATGTTGTTGACCAGCACCGTGCCGATCAGGATGAAAAAGTAGTGTTCCATTTTCGCCTTGAAACCTCATGTTTTCCGTAGTTCTGGTTATTTAGCCCCAATACTGTTTACTTAAGTGCCGCCCGTCCCCATGTAGGTTGGGCTGGTTTTTTAGCCCAACAAACCCAATCTTCAACATATTGTTTTTAATGATGATAAAGTTTGTTGGGTTGCGCGATAAAACCGCTCAACCCAACCTACATGAAAAACTTCGCGTAGGTGAACAGTATTGTATTTAGCCCAGCACCGTCTCCGCCGCAGCCCACGGATATCCCAGGTCGGCGGCGAGTCCGGCGTGGGTCACCTGGCCGAGATGCAGGTTGAGCCCGTTGCGCAGCCCGTGGTCCGCCTTCATCGCGTCCTTCCAGCCCTTGCCGGCCAGCGCCAGCACATAGGGCAGGGTGGCGTTGGTCAGCGCCTGGGTCGCGGTGCGGGCGCAGGCCGCCGGCATGTTGGTGACGCAATAATGCACCACGCCTTCCTCGATATAAATTGGATTGGAGTGGGTGGTGGGGCGCGAAGTTTCGCTGCTACCGCCCTGATCGATGGAAACGTCCACGAAAACCGCTCCGCGTTTCATGCGCTGGACGAGAGTTCGGGTAAGCAGCTTCGGCGCCCGTTTTCCGGCCACCAGCACCGCGCCCACCACCAGGTCGGCGCCCGCGGTCAGCTCGGCGATGGCGTGGGCCTCGGCGAAGCGGGTCTTGAGGCGCGCGCCGAACACGTCTTCCAGATGGCGCAGCCGCGGCAGGCTGACGTCGAGCAGGGTGACTTCCGCCCCCAGTCCCAGCGCCATCCTGGCGGCGTTGGCGCCCACCGTGCCGCCGCCGAGGATCACCACCTTGCCCGGGGAAACGCCCGGCACGCCGCCGAGCAGCACGCCGCAGCCGCCGTTGGCGAGGTGCAGCGCGGTGGCGCCGGCCTGGATGGCGATCCGGCCCGCGACTTCCGACATCGGCGTGAGCAGGGGCAGGGAGTTCGCCGCGTCGGTCACGGTTTCGTAGGCGACGGCGACGATTTTCTTTTCCATCAGGCGGCTGGCAAGGACGGGGTCGGCGGCGAGGTGGAAATAGGTGAACAGCACCTGGCCTTCCATGAGCAGCGCGACCTCGCTCGGCTGGGGCTCCTTCACCTTCACCACCAGCGGACAGCCATACACTTCGGCGGGAGTCGCGGCGATTTTCGCGCCGGCCGCGAGATAGAGCGCGTCGTCGAAGCCGATGCGCTCGCCGGCATGGCTTTCGATCAATACCTGGTGGCCGGCATCGGCCAGGGCACGGACGCCGGCCGGCGTCACGCCGACGCGGAATTCGTAGTCCTTGATTTCCTTCGGTACGCCAATCAGCATCGGAGCATTCTCCTGTGTAATCCGGCTAAACTGTGTCGATCATTTGGCAAACCTGCATGCCGTGCATTCCCCGCTTTCCAGCTGGCGGGCAATCTCTCCGATCAACTGGGGACCGCGGTAGATGAAGCCGGTGTAAATCTGTACCAGGCTGGCGCCGCAGCGGGTTTTTTCTTCCGCGTCGAGGCCGTCGAGAATGCCGCCGACGCCGATGATCGGGATTTTCCCGCCCAGCGCCAGGGCGAGCTGCTTGATCACCGCGGTGGATTTGCGCCGCACCGGCGCGCCCGACAGGCCGCCGGCCTCGTCGGCGTGCGGCAGGCCCTCGACGCCTTCGCGGCCGATGGTGGTGTTGGTGGCGATCACGCCGTCGATGCCGTGTTTCAGCAGCAGGTCGGCAATCGCGATGATTTGTTCGGTGTCGAGATCCGGCGCGATTTTCAGCGCCAGCGGCACGTAGCGCCCATGCTCCTGCGCCAGCCGGCCCTGTTCCGCCTTCAGCGCGGCGAGCAGATTTTCCAGTTCGTCGGATTGCTGCAGCTGGCGCAGGTTCTTGGTGTTGGGCGAGGAAATATTGACGGCGACGTAGCTGGCATGAGGGTAGACCTTGCGCAGGCAGATCAGGTAATCGTCCGCCGCCTTGTCGATCGGCGTGTCGAAGTTCTTGCCGATGTTGATGCCGAGGATGCCCTTGTAGCGGCTGTGCCGGACGTTCTCCAGCAGGCAGTCCACGCCGCGGTTGTTGAAGCCCATGCGATTGACGATCGCGTCTGCCTGGGGAATGCGGAACAGGCGCGGCTTCGGGTTGCCGGGCTGGGGGCGCGGCGTGACCGTGCCGATTTCGATGAAGCCGAAGCCCAGCGCGCCGAGCGCGTCGATGCAGTCGCCGTTCTTGTCCAGCCCGGCGGCCAACCCGACCGGGTTGGGAAAGGTCAGCCCCATCACGGTCTTCGGCATGGGCTCGATGCGCGGCGCCAGCAGGCCGAGCAATCCCAGGCGATGGGCGATTTTCATGGCCCACAGGCCGAAGCCGTGCGCGGTTTCGGCGTCGAGCCGGAAGAAGACGGAGCGGATAAGTGAGTACATACGCCATTTTACCCCCGAACCGGCGGCGGATGGCAACCCGGAAGTCAGCGTGGGTAACGCTTTCGGGACGGGCGTTGTTTGCGCGGCGGGACGACCGTTGTCAAAAGGACGCAGCCCTGCTCCGAGTGCGCTTGGAACGTCCTTGGTATATAGTCTTACTTGTCGTCTTACCAATCCGCCGCCATGGAAACCGTTAAACTCTCGACCAAAGGTCAAATCGTCATTCCCAAGGAAATCAGGGATATCCACCACTTGTCGGCGGGGACGGAGTTCGTCATAGCCTTTGTGGGCGATGAAATCCGGCTGAAGCCCCTCCCCGTATTCGCCGCCACCCGAGTGGAAAACGGCATCGGCTTCCTTGCGCGGAAAGGCCGGAAGCCATTGAACGAGCAAGAAACCGACCTTGCCATCGGCGACATGCTTAAAGATGCGGACGAGGCCACCAAGGAATGATCGCGCTCGACACTAACGTCCTGGCCCGCTACCTGCTCAACGACGACGTCGGTCAGGCAGCAGCGGCCGCGCGGCTATTGTCCCGGAATCAAACCTTCACCGCCCCGCCGACGGTTTTGCTCGAACTGGTGTGGGTGCTCAAAGTGAACGGCTGTGCCCGGGAAGAAATTGCCAAGGCGCTGCGCCTGCTGTTCGGCCTCCCCAACTTCAAGCCGAAGGAATTCGAGGCGCTCTGCTACGCGCTGCAATGGTTCGAGCAGGGAATGGATTTCGGCGACGCGCTCCATCTCGCCCTAAGCGTCGCCGAAGAGGCTTTCTGCACCTTCGACAAGCCTTTTGGCCGGCAGGCGGAAAGCATGGATGCCATGCCCAAGGTGGAGGTGCTGGGGGTGTAGCGCCGTAGGGCATTGCATAATATAACCATATTGTCGGCATTCCGCGCCCGACAAATCCCATACGCAACGATCAACCGCCGGGCACGGGGTGCCCGACCGACGCTACGCTTCCTCTTCCTCGCCTTCCGGTTTGGCCTTGCGCCGCACCGTTTTCGGGTCGCAGATGATGGGGCGGTAGATTTCGACGCGGTCGCCGTCTTCGAGTGCGGCGTCGAGCTTGGCGAGCTTGCTGAAGATGCCTACCTTCTGCTGCTCCAGGTCGATTTCGGGGAACTGCTTGAGGATGCCGGAACACTCGATGGCGTCCTTGACGGTGGCGCCTTCCGGCACTTCGACGTTGAGCCAGACCTGGCGGTTCGGCTGGGCATAGGCGATTCCGATTTTCATGGCCGTCTCCTTACGCCGCGCTGTGGGCGCCGCCCATCTGGATGGCCTTGCCGGCGCGGACGTCGAGCATGCGCTTGACCACCACCAGGAGCCCGGTGACGAGGAAGCCGCCGGGCGGCAGGATCATCATCAGCACGCCCATGTCGGACGGCATCAGACGCATTTCCATGACCTTGAAGGCCGGCCCCAGCAGCAGCGAGGCGTCGGCGAACAGCGTGCCCGAGCCGAAAATCTCGCGCACCGCGCCGATGGCGGTGAGCGCGAAGGTGAAGCCGACGCCCATGAACAGGCCGTCGAGGAACGACGGCAGCACCGGCTCCTTGGCGGCGAAGGCTTCGAGGCGCGCCAGCGGCAGGCAGTTGGAAACGATCAGCGGGATGAACAGGCCGAGCACCTTGTACAGCTCGTGCATCCAGGCGTTCATGCACAGATCGACCAGCGTCACCATGGCGGCGACGATCAGGATGTAGACCGGGATGCGCACTTCCTGCGTGATCTGGTTGCGGAAGGTGGCCACCAGGAGGCTGGAGGCGGCCATCACCACGGCGGTGGCGATGCCCATGCCGAGGCCGTTGGTGGCGCTGGTGGTCATGGCCATGGTGGGGCACATGCCGAGCAGCATGCTGAACACGCCGTTGTTGTCCCACAGACCGTCGCGGACGATGGTGCGGTATTGGGTCGCCATATTAGTTTACCTCCGTCATTTTTGCCTTGTTGGCGGCGAAGAATCCCAGCCCGCCGCGGACCGCGCCGACCACGCCGCGTGGCGTGATGGTGGCGCCGGCGAACTGGTCGAACTGGCCGCCGTCCTTCTTTACTTTCCACTTGTCGAGCGGCGGGTTGCCGATCGACAGGCCGGTGAAGCGCAGGATCCAGTCGGTTTTCTTTTCTTCGATCTTGTCGCCCAGGCCCGGCGTTTCGTGGTGCGCCAGGACGCGCACGCCGAGGATCTTGCCGTCGGCATCCACGCCCATCATCAGCTTGATCTCGCCGGCATAGCCCGAACCGTAGATTTCATAGGCCACGCCGGTCACCTTGCCGTCCTTGCGGGCGCGGTAGACGGTGATGTCCCGGCCGCGGTCGTCTTTCAGGGCGACGGTGTCGGTCACCGGGTTGTTGTCGTGGATGCCGTTGGGAATCACCTGGGACAGCGAGTTCATCCGGTCTTCCAGGGCGCGCGCGGCGATGTCCGCGGCGGTGAGGCGGTCGGTGACGGCGAGCATGAGGCCGAAGCCGAGGCAGAACGTGCCCAGAATCACTCCATGTTTTAGTGTGCTCGGTTTCATTTATCTCTCCCCGCGAGCGGCAGCGGTTCGCCTTTGAGCGTGCGGCCGAAGGCGCGCGGACGGGTGTATTGGTCGATGATCGGGGTCAGCGAATTCATCAGCAGGATGGCGAACGCCATGCCCTCGGGGTAGCCGGCGTAGGTGCGGATGACCCAGGTCAGCACGCCGACGCCGGCGCCGAAGACCAGCTGGCCTTTTTTCGACACCGGCGAGGTGACGTAGTCGGTGGCGATGAAGAACGCGCCGAGGAAGGTCGCGCCGGACATCACGTGGAACATGCCGTCGGTGTAGCGGGCCGGGTCGATGGCGTGGAACAGGGTGCCCATCAGGAACAGCCCGCCCATCACGCCGAGCGGGGTATGCCAGGAGATGATGCGGCGCGCCATCAGGAACAGGCCGCCGGCGAGGATCAGGATCGCCGAGGTCTCGCCCATGCTGCCGGCGCGGAAGCCCAGCGCCATGTCCATCAGGTCGGGTACGTGCGCCATCGATTGCGTCACCGGAATGCCGCGCGACAGCTCGGTCTTGACGTAGCCCAGTGCCGAGGCTGCGCTCACCGAGTCGGGCATCTGGCCGCCGAAGGTGATGGCGAGGGCGTCGCCGAGGCCGGGTGCGCTGGCCGAGAACAGCGGATGCGGCAGGACCCAGGCGGTCATGACGACCGGGAACGACACCAGCAGGGCGACGCGGGCCACCATGGCCGGGTTGAACATGTTCTGGCCGAGGCCGCCGAAGGTGTGCTTGGCCAGGGCGATGGCGAACACCGCGCCGAGCGCGCCGATCCACCAGGGCGCCCAGGGCGGCAGGCTCATCGCCAGCAGCCAGCCGGTGAGCACGGCCGAGCCGTCGAACGCTGCTTTCATCGGCTGGTCGGCGAGGATCAGGCAGCCGGCCTCGATCACTACGCAGGCGCCGACGGTGACGACGAACAGCAGCAGCGCGGGCCAGCCGAACAGGTAGGCGTTGAAGGCGGTGGCCGGCAGGAGCGCCAGCAGCACCGTGTACATGGTCTTCTGGACGTTGCTGGCGCCGTGGGTGAACGGGCCGCTCTTGTTGATTGCGTTGATCATGCGTTGGCCTTTTCTTCGGTTTTGGCGGCGGCCTGGGCCTTCTTGGCGGCCATCATCGCGCGCCGGGCTTCGGCCGCTTTTTCCACGCGCAGGGTGTGCGCCTCGGCCAGTACCTTGGTCTGCTCGTTCTTGCGCCGGTCGCGTTCCTGGGCGTTGATCATGCCCTTGGCGTAGTTGAAATAGTGCACCAGCGGGATGTGCGACGGGCATACCCACGAGCAGCTGCCGCAGGAGACGCAGTCCATCACGCCGAGCCGGGCGGCGGCTTCGAAGTTGTCCTTGCGGATGAAGGCGGCCATCTCCACCGGTACCAGCCCGCACGGGCAGATGCTGACGCAGGTGCCGCAGCGGATGCAGGGGCTGGCCGGCTGCGTGTTGGTTTCCCCCGCCGTGAGCGCGAGGATGCCGGACATGCCCTTGATCACCGGCACGTCCAGGCCGGGCAGGGGCTGCCCCATCATCGGCCCGCCGTTGACCAGGCTGGCCGGTTCGCTGGCGAAGCCGCCGCAGAACGCGATCAGGTCGGCCACCCGCGCGCCGATCGGCGCTTCGATGTTGTTGGCTTCGCGCACGGCGCCGCCGCTCACCGTCACCACCCGGGCGACGAGCGGGCGGCCGAAGCGCACGGCATGATGCACGGCGCGGGCGGTGGCGACGTTGTGCACCACCACGCCGATGTCGGCGGTGAGCTTCTTCGCCGGCGTTTCGCGGCCGGTGATGGCCTGCACCAGATGGCGCTCGGAGCCCATCGGATACTGCACCGGCACGCCCGCCACGACGATTTCGGCGAACGCTCTGGCGGCCTCGGTCATCGCCGCGATCGCCTGCGGCTTGTTGTCCTCGATGGCGATCACCACACGCGGCACGCCCAGCGCGTGGGCCATGATGCGGGCACCGTCGACGATCTCGCCGGCGTGCTCGCGCATCACCCGGTCGTCGCAGGTGAGATAAGGCTCGCACTCGGCGCCGTTGAGGAGCAGGGTGTCGAGCTTGAACCGGCTGCCGAGGTTGAGTTTGACCGCCGACGGGAAGGCCGCGCCGCCCATGCCGACGATGCCGGATTGGGCAACGCGCTCGGCGATGGTCTGCGGGTCGGCGCTGAATGGGTCGGCGATGGCCGCGGGCAGCTCGGCCCACTCGTCGCGGCCGTCAGGCTCGATGACGATGGTGGTCTGCGCCAGGCCGGAAGGGTGCGGCGCGGGAATCTCGGTCACCGCCTTGACGGTGCCGGAGGTCGGCGCGTGCTGGGGGGCGGAGATCGCGCCGGTGCTGCGCGCGATCATCTGGCCCTTTTTCACGGCCTGCCCTTCGCTGACCAGGACTTCCGCCGGCGCGCCGATGTGCTGCTGCAAGGGGATATAGAGCAGCGCGGGCAGCGGCAGGGCGACGATGGCCCGCTCGCTTGATTGTTCCTTGCGGTAGTCGGGGTGGATGCCGCCGCGGATGGGGAAAAGTTTCATCTACAGCTCCTTTAATGCACCGCGTGTCCGGCTTCGGGCTTGGCCCAGTGCCAAGTGCCCAGCGTCAGCGGCACCGGACGCATTTCGATGGCCTCGGTGGGGCAGACCACGACGCACTTGCCGCAGCCGTGGCAGACATCGGCGATCACCGAATGCATCAGCTTGTTGGCGCCCATGATGGCGTCCACCGAGCATTCCTTGATGCAGCGCGTGCAGCCGATGCAGAATTCCTCAAGCACGACGGCGTATTCGGGACCTTTTTCCTCATGTTCGGAGAGATCGGCGGTGACGCCCAGTTTCTTCGCCAGCGCTTCGGCCGTGGCGCGGCCGCCGGGCGGGCACAGCGTCACCGGGGCTTCGCCCTTCGCCAGCGCCGCGGCCGCCTGGCCGCAGCCGACGTAGCCGCATTGTCCGCACTGCGAGCCGGGCAGCATGGCCTTCAATTCCTCTTCGAGAGGGTTTTCCTCCACGGCGAGAAAGCGCGCCGCAGCGCCGAGTATGCCGCCCAGGGCGACGCCCATTACCGTAAGACTGCCGACAGCCATCAACATAGTCAGATCCTCCTAATTCGCACTCATACCGGAAAAACCCATGAACGCCAGCGCCAGCAGGCTGGCAACGATGAAGCCGATGGGCGGGCCGGCGAACATCCGCGGCACCTCGGCCAGCGCCAGCCGCTCGCGCAGGCCGGCGAAAATCACCATCACCAGGGTGTAGCCGGCCGACGAGGCGAAGGCGAACAGCGTGGCGCTGATGAAGCTCATGCGGCCTTCGACCAGCAGCAGGGCGACGCCCAGCACGGCGCAGTTGGTGGTGATCAGCGGCAGGTAGATGCCCAGCATCTGGAACAGCGGCGGCGATACTTTTTTGACGATCATTTCGGTGAACTGCACGGCGGCGGCGATCACCAGGATGAAGGTCACCGTGCGCAGATAGCCCAGGCCGAAGGGCTGGAGCAGATAAGTCTCGACCGCCCAGTCGGCCATCGACGAAACGGTGATGACGAAGGTGGTCGCCATGCCCATGCCGACGGCGGTGTCGATGCGGGTGGTGACGCCCATGAACGAGCACAGGCCGAGGAAACGGGCGAGGATGACGTTGTTGACCAGCGCCGCGCTCACCATCAATAGGATGTATGCCTTCATGCTCCAACCTTCTTGTTAAATGTGACTGGATGACAGGCGGCGGCCTCGTCGGCGCGCCGCAGGAAGCGGGGGGCGAGATCGCCCCGCGTGTTCAGCCGGCGCGCGTTCAGGCGCGCCAGTCCCAGGCCGAGCGCGAGGCCGCCGAACATCGCCGCCATGGTCACGCCGTCGCTGCCGGCGGCCCATTGTGCCAGCGCGCCGGAACCGAGCAGAGTGCCGAGCGGGATGGCATAGGCGGTGAGCGAAGCCTTCACCAGCGCGTTCTCGCGGATGCCGATCACGACCCGCTCGCCGACCGCCAGGCCGGCATGGTTTTCGAGCGAGAAGCGGCGCGCTTCGAGCCGGCTGGCCGTGGTGCCGATGCCTTTGGCGCCGCAGGCGCCGGAAGAGGCGCAGCTGCCGCAGCTGGTGGTCTGCTCGGGTTCCAGCCAGGCCAGGTCGCCCTCTACCGCCACGACGTGGGCGATGCCCTCGACCATGGCCGGCGCGCTGAAATCCAGGGTGTCGTCCGCCGGGGCGTCCATCAGGCGTCCACGGTGGAGGCGACGCCGTCGGGCGTGACGAAAATGGCCTTGATGCCGCCGGCCGCCTTGAGGATGGCCTGGCGGCGCTCGGCCGGCGCCATCAGCATGGCGGTGGACAAGCCGTCGGCGACGGTGCCGCTGTCGGCCACCACCGAAACGCCCAAAAGCGCCGGCGCGGTGCGGCCGGTGCGGGTGTCCATCAGATGGGTGAAGCGGCCGTCGGGATCGAACAGCGTGCCGTAGCCGCCCGAGGTGGCGATGCATTTGTCCACCACTTCCAGCGTGGTGACGGTGCGGCCGGGGTCGGCGGGATTGGCGATGCCGATGCGCCAGGCGGAGCCGTCGGGCTTGGTAGACAGGGCGCGCGGTTCGCCCATGTCCACCAGCATGCGGTCGAAGCCGTGGGCGCGCAGCACTTCGGTGACGCGGTCGGTGATGTAGCCCTGGGCGCCGCTGTTGAGCGTCAGCCCCATGCCGGGCCGGGCGAAGGCGATGCGCCGGTTGGCCGCATCCAGCTCGACCGCGCGCCAGTCCACCAGCGCGAGCGCGGCGGCGATGTCGCGCCGGGACGGCCCGGCGGGGTCGGGAACCGCGGCGGTGAAATGGCGGAAATAGGTTTGCCACAAGGGCTGCACGGTCGGGTCGTAGACCCCGTCGCTGATTTTGGCTACGGTCAGGGCGCGGGAGAGCAGCGCGACGAAGTCGGCCGGCGCATTTTCCAGCACGCCGTCGCGGTTGAGCGCCGAAATGGCGCTGTCGGCGCGGTAGACGCTGAAAACCGCCTCCAGCCGCTTCAGTTCGTCCAGTCCGGCGGCGATGGCGGCGCGCGCCTGGGCTTCGTCGGTGTGATAGAGCTGGATCGAGGCGGGCGCGCCCAGCGCGTGGCCTTCCCAGCGCACCGGCCTGGCCTGGGAGCCGCCCGCCCGGAGCAGCAGCGGCAGGCCGACGGCAGCGGCGGCGATGGTGATGAAGCGGCGGCGAGACAAGACGACGGGCATAGCGTGCGACCTCGATAAAAGTGATCCGTTATACAGCCAAAAGCAAAAGCGATGCCAAGGGTAAATCCACATTTAAACAGCCGGTTGCATGAATCTCTGGCCGCAGCCAATGTCGTGATGCGGACAATTTGTCGGCCGGAGATGCGACAAACGATTCGTCAAACCGTCACGCCTTTAATTGGCGAAAATTTTTTTGCATTATATATCTTATATAAGAGACTGAAAATAGGCCGACGGGGGATTGATGTCAGGGGCGCGCGCGATAGGACGGATTGGATAG
The DNA here is from genome assembly GCA_023266195.1 of Sulfuricella sp. Classification (GTDB taxonomy): domain Bacteria; phylum Pseudomonadota; class Gammaproteobacteria; order Burkholderiales; family Sulfuricellaceae; genus Sulfuricella. Next base: position 31,742 of record JAHFRP010000006.1, on the reverse strand, counting down.
CGCCGAGTGGATGTGGCGCGAGTCATGATGCAGGGGGAAGCGTAGGTGTCACGGGCGGCTTGTATTGCGCAGCCCACGGCGCCCGTGGATTATGCGGCGAAGCGCAGAATTTCGACCTCCGCCCCATTCCTGATTGCGGCGTCGGCGCGACTCAACACCCGATCGGTGATCGCTTCGGACAGATAGTATTCGCCACAGTTGTCGCAGACTTCGGCGGGGACATTGCGGACAATGATGGTGCAGCCGTTGCGCTCGAGCGTAACCGTGACAAATCCCGGCTGGGTTGACCCATGTTTGCAAATCGCGCATTTCATCGCACTCTCCTTGTTGTGAAGCCGTCGTTCCAGACTGCTGGATCGGGTTGATAAACAGTTACTCATTACACCACCCATTTGATTCGTCAAACGCAACCACGACGTGAATGGGCCGGTTGCGGACGAATCCCAGAATCAGCCGGGAGGGAAGCGGTTTGTCGTCGGGATAGTCCGCAATGGATTTTCCTCCGACGATGACGGCCCGTACATCCTTCGTTGCGATGCCGCGCTCGAACATGCGCTGCACCGCATGTCGGCTGAACATTATTTCAATGCATTTCATGTCCCGACTCGATCAGAACGGCAACTTCAATCCCGGCGCCGCCGCCAGCAGCACTGTCCGGAACTCGTCCTGAATCCGCTTCAATGCCGCTTCGTTGTCCGCCTCGAAGCGCAGCACGATCACCGGCGTGGTGTTGGACGGCCGCATCAGGCCGAAGCCGTCGGCGTATTCCACGCGCAGGCCGTCGAGCGTGACGATCTCCTGTGCATCGGGGAAGCGTGCGGTTTTTTGCAGCTGCTCGATCAGCGCGTAGTGCGCGCCTTCCTCCATCCAGATTTGCAGTTCGGGGGTGTTCACCGTATCCGGCAGGCCGTGCAGGGTGGCGTCGATGTCGGCCTGCTTGCTGAGGAACTCGATCATCCGCGCGCCGGCGTAGAGGCCGTCGTCGAAGCCGAACCAGCGTTCCTTGAAAAACATGTGGCCGCTCATTTCGCCGGCCAGCAGGGCGCCGGTTTCCTTCATCTTGGCCTTGATGAAGGAATGGCCGGTTTTCCACAGGGTGGGCTTGCCGCCGCGTTCCCTGATCCAGGGAAACAGGTTGCGGGTGGATTTGACGTCGAAAATGATTTCCGCGCCGGGGTTGCGGCTCAGCACGTCCTGCGCGAACAGCATCAGCTGGCGGTCGGGGAAGATGATGCGGCCGTCCTTGGTCACCACGCCCAATCTGTCCCCGTCGCCGTCGAAGGCGAAGCCGATTTCGGCGTCGGAGGTTTTCAGGCGGGCGATCAGGTCTTCCAGGTTTTTCGGCACCGACGGGTCGGGATGGTGGTTGGGGAAGGTACCGTCCACGTCGCAGTACATTTCCTCCACCTCGCAGCCCATCGCCCGGTACAGCGCGGGCGCGAACGCGCCGGGCACGCCGTTGCCGCAATCGACGACGATCTTCATTTTGCGGGCGGGTTTGACGTCGGAAACGATGCGCTCGATGTATTCGTCCGCGATGTCGTGGGTGCGATAGCCGCCGCTGCCGTGGGTCAGGTCGCCTGTCTCGATCCGCTCGCGCAGCGCCTGGATCGCGGCGCCGGACAGGGTTTCTCCGCCCAGCACCATTTTCAGGCCGTTGTAGTCGGGCGGGTTGTGGCTGCCGGTGACCATCACCGCCGAATGGGTGTCGAGCTGGTAGGCGGCGAAATAAGTCATCGGCGTGGCGACCAGCCCCAGGTCAATCACGTCGATGCCCGCCCGCTGGATGCCGCGCGCCAGCGCCGCAGCCAGTTCCGGGCCGGACAGGCGGCCGTCGCGGCCGATGGCGATGGCGCTCTGCCTGCGTGCGACGGCTTCGGAGCCGATGGCGTGGCCGATGGCTTCGACGATGGCCGGCGTCAGCGTTTTTCCGACGACGCCGCGGATGTCGTAGGCTTTGAAGATTTCTTTGGGTGTAGCCATGGCGATTCCTTATCCGGTATTCGATGGTGTTCTGCCCGATTATGCCGGGCGTGCGCCGAATTTGCCAGAATGCCCGCCGGCCGGGGCTCCGGCTGAAGCATTTTTTCAGCCCACGAAAAAATATGCAAAATGTGAAAAATATGCGATTATTATTTCCAATAATTCATTGTTCATATGGCGATTGAATTTCACTTCCGAGTGCCATGCACCGCGAAACGGTCCTCGATATGCGCCATAGCCCGCGGACGCAAGCGTTTTTCGGGTCGCACGGGCAGCCCGGCCTGCCGGGACGCGAAGGACAAGGAGTCGTTCCTTGGGTCACCCATAATGAGGAGGTGGAAAATGCACGCCATGTATCAGAAGGTCGAACTTCCCGAAACGAACGAATGGGTCGGCACCGGCTGGCTCCCGCCCATGCCCGATCTGCGCGACTATTCGGCCGAGCACCCCGAGATCGTGAAAATCGCCAGGAAACTCGGCCTCCCCGCGGTGGCCAAGAAGCCCGTACCGGCGTTGCCGGCGAAGGTGGACTTGCGGCAGTGGTGCTCGCCGATCGAGAACCAGGGCGGGCTGGGTTCGTGCTCGGCCCATGCCGGCATGGGCGTGGTGGAATATTTCGAGCGCCGCGCCTTCGGCAAGCATATCGACGGATCGCGGTTGTTCCTGTACAAGACCACCCGCGATCTGATGGGGGTCACCGGCGACACCGGCGCCTGGCTGCGCAACGTGATGGGCGCGCTGACGCTGTGCGGCGTGCCGGCCGAGAAATACTGGCCTTATACCGACAAGACCCCCGATTTCGACAAGGAGCCGACCGCCTTCGTGTACGCGGTCGCCGACAACTTCGAGGCGGTCCAATACTTCTGCCACGACCCGCAGGGCCAGAACGTCCCGCCGGCCAGCGTCCTGGCCAGCGTCAAGGCGTATATCGCGGCGGGCGTCCCTTCCATGTTCGGGTTCTATGGGTTCCCGTCTTTCAACAGCACCAGCGTCAAGGGCGGCATCCCCTATCCCGGTCCGGGCGAGCAGGCCCAATGGGGCCACGCCATCTCGGCGGTGGGGTACGACGACGGCATCAAGATCAAGAACACCCAGAGCAACAAGGAAACCACCGGCGCCCTGCTGATCCGCAATTCCTGGGGAACCGGCTGGGGCGACAACGGCTATGGCTGGCTACCGTATGACTATGTTCTCAACCGCCTGGCGCTGGACTTCTGGTCGCTGATCTCGATGAAGTGGGTGGATTCCGCCAAGTTCGGCATTTGACGAAACGCGCCGCCCGTTTCCAGTGGAAGCGGCGCGGCGCGCCCGTTTTTTTGCACCAGCACGGCACGCCGTGCTGTCCACAAGTGTTCGGAAAGGAAGGTTGATGATGAATACGGAAAAAAGCAACGCACACGCCATGAGGACCACGCCGGATCAGATCAAGCTCGGCGCGGCCCAAGCCTCGCGCCTGTCGAAGATGACCGGCTTCCCGGCGCACGAACTCCAGGGCAAGACCGTCGCCGATCTGTCGGACAGCCTGAAATGGAAGATACCCCCCGATTTATTCCTGTTCAAGCGGGTGTGCGGCAGGGTGGTCAAGGCCGATCCCGCCACCGGTGTCGATTATCCCGTTCCCTTCGCCACCGTCCACATCATGGATACGGATTGCAGTTTTCTCGGCCTGTTTCCGGCCGAGTCGCCGTGGGCCTGGTTGTTTCCGCTGCACTGTCACCAGGAGGAGATCGGCCACGTAAAAACCGACGCCTGCGGTAATTTTTGCGCGTGGATTCCGGCGTTCGAGATCGACTGGATCCGGCGCTGGCGGCTGGAGCGGCACTGTCTGCCGGACATCCTGGTCAAACCGAACATCCGGGACATCCTGGAACACTTGAAAGTCATCCCCCCGGAGCTGGTGCACGGGCCGTTTCCGCCGGGGCCCGGACCCGATCCGGCTCCCTATCTGGTCGGCAATCCCGGCGGAATGCGCCGCGTCGAGGCGCTCGCGGGCCGCGCCACTGCCCTCAAACTGCAAGCGGCCGCCCAGTCCGGCATGCTCAACCAGAGGCGAATGGGCCTGACCGAGTTGCTCGACCAACCTGCCTTCCAGTCCCCGCTGCCGCCGCCCCTTTCCCGCTCGTTGCAGGAGCAATACCGGAAAGAAGCGGCGTCGGTTTCGACCCGCTATCTCGGCGGTGATGCCGGGAGCGCCTACAAGCTCGATCTGCACCGTTACGTCGGGCCTTTCCCGCGCTGGAAGTGCCACTGGGAAATCCACTCGGAGTGGGAGCCCATCCTGGACGTGCCGGACATCACTTTCACGGTTACCCAGGACGTGAACGGCGACGGCAACGAAGAAACCATCTACTCCGAGGGCTTCTTCGACGTGCGCTGGAATGCGGGCGACATCCCGCCCGTCACGCTGCATGCTTCGCAGATCGCCGTGGCGTCGCCGCTGTGCGGCCAACTCCCCGATATCGGTTGCCAGGAAACCGGCGCGGGCGCCGGCATCAAGGGAGTCAGCCTGATGCAGCTCGAACCGCCCGCCGTCGGCGACGCCTACGTCGATGCTTCGACCGGCTTTGCCGTCCGACCGAACCGTCCTCACGCCGACGGACTGCTGCACGGCTCCGTTTTCTCGGCCGCCGACCCGCTGGCGACGGCGCCGTTTTGCGGCGCCTTGCTGCTGCGCGGCTGCAACCACGTTCCCGGCGCGGCTTTTTACCGCGTGCTGTACCGGCGGAACGGCGGTACGGAAGTGCCGTTCGTCAACCATTCCTGGCCGATTTTCCGCCCCCTGAGCAGCACGCCCACCTGGATCAACCCGGTGGACGGCAACGGCTGGTATCCGGTATTGCCCGACCCGGCGAACTGGCTGATCCCCTACCTGCTGCTGGCGTGGCCGAGCGCCCAGTATCAGCCTGGCGTATACGATATTCGCGTCGAGCTGGCTGACGGCGGCAAGGCTCACCTGGCATATTCCGCGCCGGTGCGCCTGAACGTGGACAACGCCGGCCCGGCGGCCGCGATCACCGGCCTGTCCTGGCGGGTGGAGGGCGCCTCCGGGTGGACGCCGCTGTCGTTGCAATGCCCGGTGGTGCGCCGTCCGGCGGGAGCGAACGTCGAGTTCCAGGTTGCCTGGCAGGCTTCGGCTTCCCACCTGCTGTACACGCAATTGACCGCAGGGGGGTGCGGCAGTTCGAGCGCAGTGCTCAATCTGACCTCCGCGCCCGCCTCGGCGGAACACTGGTATAGCGACGAGCTGGACAACGCGGTGGCCAACTCCGCGGCTTATAAGCTGAACTTCCCCTCGGCCGGCCAGCCGGACAACCAGGGCGCGTATGCCTTCTACGTCAATGTCTACAGCCGTGCCATCGATCCCAGCCATGCGGCGGGCTACGTGGACGACTGGCAATACAACGCGGTGTGGATAGGCGGAACGCTCAGCGCCGTGCAGGTGGCGGTCGTCAACTTGTAGCGTGTCCTTCCCTCCCCGCCTCCGGCGGGGAGGGAAGGCGCTCGCGGCGGGAGTATTCCGCCGCGCCCGTAGCGAGCGGTTCCAAGGCGGTTTCGAGTCGGAGTATAATTCCCGACTCACCTAATTCCGAAACCCCGCCATCATGCAACTCTCCACTTCCCTTCTCGAAAAATACAGCAAGGCCGGCCCGCGCTATACGTCTTATCCGACGGCGCCCTATTTCACCGACGCCTTCGGCGAGAAGGAATGGCTGGAGGAAATCCGGCAAACGCAGGACAAGGGGCGCGATCTTTCGCTCTATGTGCACATCCCGTTTTGCGATACGCTGTGCTATTACTGCGGCTGCAACATGGTGGCGACCAAGAACTACAACCGGGCGACCGAATACCTGGGCTATCTGTTCCAGGAAATCGACCGGGTCGCGGCGCTGACCAATCCCGCCCGCGTGGCGCGGCAATTGCATTGGGGCGGCGGCACGCCGACCTATCTGGTTCCAGACGACATTCGCCGCCTGTTCGCCCATATCGAGAGCCGCTTCACCATCGCCGCCGACGCCGAAACCGGCTGCGAGGTGGATCCGCGCGAACTCTCCCGCGACCATGTGCGCGCCCTCAAACAAGCCGGCTTCAACCGCATCAGCCTGGGCGTGCAGGACCTGAACGATACGGTGCAGCGCGCGGTCAACCGGGTGCAGCCGGAAAGCCTGATTCGCGAGGTGTATGGCTGGATGCGCGAGGAAGGTTTCCATAGCGTCAACATGGATTTGATGGTGGGCTTGCCGCATCAGACCATGGAGACGTTCCGCGACACCCTGGACCGGATCATCGCGATGGGGCCGGACCGGCTGGCGGTGTTCAATTATGCCCACGTGCCGTGGATGAAGAAGCACCAGAAGCTGATCGTCGAATCCGACCTGCCCAGCCTGCAAACCCGCCTCGCGTTGCAGCAGCTGATTCTGGACAAGCTCACCGGCGCGGGCTACGTCTACATCGGCATGGATCACTTCGCCAAGCCGGAGGACGAAATCGTCCAGGCGCAGCAAAAGAAGACCCTCTACCGCAATTTCCAGGGCTACACCACGCACAAGAATTGCGACATCTACGCTTTCGGCGCCTCGTCCATCAGCCAGACCGAGGACGTGTTCGTGCAGAACGTGAAGAAGCTGTCCGACTACTACAATCTGACCGGCGGCGGCCGTCTGCCGGTCGAACGCGGCCTGCGCGTGACGCAGGAGGACAAGCTGCGGCGCGACGCCATTACCCGCATCATGTGCGACCTGGAATTGAACAAGGCGGAATTCGGCCAAACCTGGGGGATCGACTTCGACCGCCATTTCGCCGATGCGCTGGCCGGTCTGGCGGAGATGGGGTCCGACGGCCTGGTGACGCTGGAGCCCGGAAAAATCACCGTGACCCAGGCCGGACGCTTCTTCCTGCGCAACATCGCCATGCCGTTCGATGCCTACCTCAAGCAGCAGTCGGAAGACGGGCCGCGTTTCTCCAGGACGCTTTAAAGCGGTGAGCGGTGAGATGTAAGCGGGAAGCGGTGGGCGGTGGGGTTGAGCGGCTTCGCCGCGGGTGATTTGGTTTTGCCGCTCCCTGCTCCTAAGCCAGCGCCTGCGCGATGCGTTTGATTTCTTCCTCGGATTCCTGCATTGCCGTGGCGCAGGTTTCCTCATCCAGTTTCAGCCGTTCGAAAGCCGACGGGGCCGTTTCCCAGTCCAGGTTTTCGGGAATACAGGGTTTCGCCTGGCAGCCGAGTATGTTGGCGACCAGGATCACGTCGGTCAAATCGGCCGGGCCGGCATGGGTGCGCTCGGACTGTTCGTGATTCCGCACGGCGGCGGCAATTTCTTCCGGGATTTCCCAGCTTTCCAGGATTGCCTGGCCGATTTCAGCGCGCCATTGCTGGATGATTTCATCGAGCGTCGATTCGTCGGCAAACAGGTCCGGGTAATTCTTCGCGCGGGTCAGGATATAGAAGCTGCCGATGTCGTGCAGCATTCCCGCCAGCATCGCCTCGTCCGGGTTGATGCGGGCTTTTTTTTTCGCCAGCACGTAGGCCAGCGCGGCGACCAGGGTGCAGTGCTTCCACAGTTTTTCGATGCGCAATTGGGTGGCGCCCTCCTGGTCGGCTTCGGCGAGTTGGCGCATCCCCACCGAAATGGCGACGTTGCGAACCAGGGCGTAGCCCAGCCGGGTGATGGCTGTGCGCAGGTCGGTGATGGTTTTGCCGCCGGTATTCATTGCAGCGGAGTTGGCGAGGCGCAACAGCTGGGCGGATAGCACCGGCTCCGCGCCGACGATGTGCGCCACTTTTTCGGTGGAAGAATTGGGATCGTTCAGCGCTGCCCGGATGCGCATGGTGATATTCAGCGAAGTCGGGAAAACCAGGCTTTTGGCGGAAAGTTCCTTCGCCAAGCCTTCGATGAATTCGAAACCGTTCGGGTTTGTCATGGAATTTCCTGGTGTGTGCTATTCGAGGTCACGCTTCTCATTCTAGCCTGGGCGCGGCGGTTGTTATTTCGTCCAACACCCGCTGCGGCGTCAGCCGCATCATGCAGTCGAAGTGGCCGAGCGGGCAGGCGCGCTTGAAGCAGGGGCTGCACGGCAGGTTCAGGCTGACGACACGGGCTTTGTCCGACAGAGGCGGGGTGAAGCCGGGGCTGGACGAGCCGAAGATCGCGATCAGCGGCTTGTCCAGCGCGGCGGCGATGTGCATCAGGCCGGAATCGTTGACCACAGCGAAATCGGCGGCGGCGAGCAGGTCGATGGCCGCGGCGAGGTCGGTCCTGCCGCACAGGTTCCGCGCCACCCCGGCGCTGGCTTGTTCGATCTCGGCACCAATCTCGGCATCTTTGTTTGAACCCAGCAGCCAGACTTCGTGGCCCGCGGCGGCGAGTTTTTGCGCCAGCTCGGCGAAGTGCGCCGCCGGCCAGCGCTTCGCCGGGCCGTATTCGGCGCCGACGCAAAATGCCGCCACCGGTTTTTGCGGCGCCAGGCCGAGCTTGGCGAGCGTAGTCTGGACCTGTTCCGTGTCGACGTTCAAGCGCGGATTTTCAAGCGGACGGCGCAGCGGGGCGCGAGGGCGTTCCGCCAGGGCGGCGAAGCGCTCCACCATCAGCGGCAGGGCTTGCTTGTCCAGATTGCGCAGATCGTTGATCAGGCCGTAGCGCATCTCGCCTTTGAAACCGGTGCGCAGCGGTATGCCGGCGAAGAACGGGATCAGCGCCGACTTGAGCGAGTTGGGCAGGACGATGGCGTGGTCGTAGCGATCCAGGCGCAAGGCGCGCCCCAGCTTCCAGCGCAGCCGGATGCTGAGTTCGCCGTGGGCGAGCGGATTGATGACGACGCGGCGGATTTCCGGCATGCGCTCCAGCACCGGCGCGACCCAGGCCGGCGCGAACGCATCGATCGCCGCATCGGGGTGTTGCTCGCGCAGGCGCCGCAGCAGCGGCTGCGCCATCACGGCGTCGCCGACCCAGGAGGGGGCGATGATTAGGATTTTAGGCGCCATGAAAAATGTTGAGTTTTAAGTTTTGAATTTTGAATTGGCGCCGAGACTTCAACTCAAAATTCAGCATTCAAAATTCAAGTGCTTTAGTGATGCCCCTTGGGCAAATCACCCTTGAGCTTGTAAACCGTACCGCAATACGGACACATCGCTTCGCCGGTTTTCTCGATCGACAGGAAAACGCGCGGGTGGCCGTTCCAGGCCGACATCGACGGCAGCGGACAGTGCAGCGGCAGATCGGCCGCGGTGACTTCGTAGTAACGGGATTTGATTTCGGTTCCGTGCATGGCGCGCTCCTTAAACCAGGGTCAGCCAGTCCAGGTGATTTTCCGCCTTGCCGGTGACGCAGTCGAAATACATCGCCTGCAGCCGGGCCGTGATCGGGCCGCGGTCGCCGTTGCCGATGGCGCGGTTGTCGAGTTCGCGGATCGGCGTGACTTCCGCCGCGGAGCCGGTGAAGAACGCCTCGTCGGCGCAGTAGACTTCGTCGCGGGTGATGCGCTTCTCGATCACCGGCAGGCCGATTTCTGCAGCCAGCTGGATGATGGTGTCGCGGGTGATGCCTTCCAGCGCGGCGGTCAGGTCCGGCGTGTACAGCTTGCCGTTGCGGATGACGAAGATGTTTTCGCCCGAGCCTTCGGCAACGAAGCCGTCCACGTCCAGCAGCAACGCTTCCTGGTAGCCGTCGTGCTCCGCCTCGCGGTGGGCCATGATCGAATTCATGTAGTTGCCGTTGGCCTTGGCCTTGCACATGGTGACGTTGACATGGTGCCGGCTGAACGACGAAGTCTTGACGCGGATGCCGTGCTCCAGCGCTTCCGCACCGAGGTACGCGCCCCACGGCCAGGCCGCGACGATCAGGTGGGTGGACAGCGACTTGGCCGAGATGCCCATCGCTTCCGCGCCGTAGAATGCCATCGGGCGGATGTAGCCGGATTCCAGATTGTTCATGCGCACCGCGTCTTTTTGCGCCTGGCTGACGGTTTCCTTGTCGAACGGCATTTTCATGCCGAGGATATGCGCCGAGCGGAACAGGCGGTCGGTATGTTCCTTCAGGCGGAAGATCGCGGGGCCCTTGTCGGTCTTGTAGGCGCGCACGCCCTCGAACACCCCCATGCCGTAGTGCAGGGTGTGGGTCAGGACGTGGGTGGTGGCGTCGCGCCAGTTCACCATCTTGCCGTCGTACCAGATCAGGCCGTCGCGGTCGGACATAGACATGCTTGTTAACTCCAGAAAATTGTTCGAATGGGCTAATTGTACCTAAAAAACGCGCTTCCCTGAATTTCTTGGCTATTAGCGTGAAACTCGCGAAGCGAGACCTCGTTCCCCTCGCCCGCTTGCGGGAGAGGGCTAGGGGTGAGGGAAACGGTCATGGCGAATCGCCGTTTCATTATTCGGGGCGGCGATTCGCCATGACCGTTAGCCCAAAACGACGAGGTGCTCCGGGCCTGCGCCCATCACCGCTTCCGGAGCAATGCGCCGGTCAAAAGTCACCAGCCGCCCGCCGTGTTGCACGGCGAGGGATAACAGGTAAACGTCCGTCACCTGACGGTGCCCCATCACGCGCGACCAGTCGAACAAGCCGGCTCCGAGCAAACTTACGTTTGCCGGCCAGAATTCATGGTCCGGGCTTGCGCCGGCTTCCGTCAAGCGCTCCGCAACCAGTGCCGTCGGCAGGGCGCCGGGGTAGCCGGGTTGGGACATGATGCGCACGCAACCATTCTGGGTGATCGGGCAAGACGCCCAGCCGTGCGGAATCTCGCGCTCCAGCCAGGACATCGCCAAGGCATGGTGAATGTGTCCGGCATCCAGTAGCGCGATCAACACATTCGCGTCCAGCAATGCCCTCATTAAACGCCTTCCTGGTCGCGCAGATCGTTGATCTGGTCATTGGTGACCATCGTCCCGCGTGCGGGGAAGGGGCGAAAGCCGCCCACCGCCCCTGTCGCGGCGTTGTCCGGCAGTTCCTGCTGCCGGCGCCCGGTCAGGGCTTCCCGCGCCAGCCTTGAAATAATCCGGCCTGCGGAAACATGCTGCGCACGCGCCAATTCCTTGGCTACGGCGAGAACGTCGTCTTCGATGTCGATGGTGGTGCGCATGGTCGAACTCCTTGTGATGTGTATGCATCATGATGCTAGCACATCATCCGTCCGCCAGCAAAATCATGTCCGGGCATGTCCGGATTGATCTCTTTCAACTTCCATTCAGCCGAGATGCACGTTAACTAGTGTTGTTAATTCAACTTGTTATTATGGTTGTCGGTCTGGATGCGGCGGTCGCTACGTGTCCGATTTATGTCCGATTCTCGCCTTCCCATGTCAGGTTTGTCCGCTGATAGAGGGTGCCGGCCCCCTTGCCGACTCGCAACAGCAGCCCCGCCTCTTCCAATTCAACAAGATCGCGTCGCGCATGGCGATCCGAAATATCTGCGGCGAACTGCTGATGGTATTGGCCAGGGCGAATTTGGTCACCGGTATTCATCTGTGCCAGCAGAGCTTGCTGACGTGGATTGGTCATCAATTTGGCTGCATCATGGCCCGCGCGCCCAAAGATGGTCAGCGTTACGCCCGTTGGACGGTCAGCCCATTTCGGCGAGGGCAGTCCGTGATCGCGGCAAGCGTTGATGATCAGTTGCCCGCCGCGCCCAATACGCTCCATCAGGCCGCGAAGGTAGAGTACGTGCGCAATGTCTGGGTTGGTAGGCAACGAGGGATGATTTCGGGTGAGGTCTCCCGGTTTCAGCCCCTCGGGGAAATGGCCGGAGTTCCAGATTTCAATCCGGCCTGGGTAAATGCCAACCGTGATGCCACCCGAAAATCCTGAGTAATCCCTGTGCGCAAAGGCGTTTACAAGGCCCTCGCGCAATGCCTCGAACGGATATTCCGGGCGGTCTTCGCGGCGCACCTCGCCGGCCAGGAACCTGGATTCCAACTTCACGTGCTGCAAAATAACGCCGAAGGCCTGCTCGAAAACCTTGACGAGTGGGCCGTGTAGCAGCCGGTCATCAAGATATTCATTCCCTCCTTTGTCGGATGCAAAGCGCGTTACCCGAACCCGAGTCTGCGGGTGACGTAGCGCCGGGTTGCTGGCGAACAGCACATCCGCCGCCTGACTGAAGCCCTTGGCCGAATACACAGCCAATGCCAGAAGAATCGAAATGTCGTCCGCGTCGTCAGGAAATGCAAAGTGCCTCGACCTCTTCGCCTGTTGGGCAGTAAGACGAATTTCCTCCCGGTCAAGATCGCTCTCTTCCATCGCCATCGAAGGCCGGCGCTCCCAGCGTTCTGCCGCCACGGACTTCGACTGAATCATGTCACGCAACGTCGCCGCATCCGCCATATGCGTGCTGCTGCCCTGACGCACATAGACGCTGCCGGCAAAAACGTAGGGACGGTCCTTGCCTTCCGGCACCTCGATGGAAAGGAGGGTTTTCCCGTCCTCATCATCCACGTTGACCGTGAACAGGGCCTTCGGGGTAATGGCTTCCAGAAGATAGGCATGAATCGACTGGACATGTTCGGCGGCAGATTCGATGCCAATAAGCCGGCCCTTTTCATTGACTCCGCAAAAAACGCTGCCGCCATGCGTATTGAGAAAAGCGCAAACCGTCCTGGCGATGGGTTCCAGATTGCGAATCTCAGCCTTGAACTCGGTGACCGTCCCCTTGCCCTGCCGAATCTGCTTCCTGATGAGTTCGGGGATCATTGCTTGCCCTCCTGTGCCACGCGCTGCACCACCGCCGCCCGGTCCTTGAAATGTTCGTCAAGGAAGCGCTCCACTTCCTGATGCCGGTAGAACTGCGCGCTGGCATACAACTGGGCATCATCGGCGGTCACGAATTTTTGCACCCAGTTCCCCTCGCGGTCGGCAAACTGAACGTCATGCCGGATCGCGGCCTCGTACATGTCGATCACACGCAGATCATCGATGACTGGATTTCGCTTCAGTTTCAAGGCGGCGCGCTTCTTGGCGTCGTCGTGCTCAAGGTTGGTCAGCAGGGTGCGGGCAAATATCACCTGGTCGTGAGCCAGAATCCAGCGCGGCTTGTTAAGTTCGATTGCTTGCAGCAATTCCCGATGGGTGATTGAAAGCGCTGTCGCATCCTCCTTACCCGAACCGTAATGGGTGGTGATGAGGCTCAGGAACAGATCGCACTGCTCGACTGCGTGCAGGCAGTTGTCGAACGCGCTCTTGGTGAAAATCACCGGTATCGTCCCCTTGTGCGACATCCAGACCTCATAGCCGAAGCGGGTCAGGATGGCGTAGATGCGCTCCAGCAGCTCCTCGATACCGTACACGGTCGAGGAGACCATGACGATCAGCTTTTTCTTTTTGGACATTCGAACCTCCCTTCCCTGATTAGGGCCGAAGATGGAACATAGGGCACACCATCGTCACATGCTTTTCTAACTGCTTTCCCGAGAAGGTTGCCGAATGAGATCGCGCTGTTCAGGACCCTCATCAGATGCGAGCCATCAAGCATCACGACACGAAGTTCCCCCAGCTTCGCAAGCGTTTCCGAACATCCCGCCGTGTAGCCCTGCACGCTAACAAATACGCCCCGTACATCGACATGGACACCTTGGCACTTGCGCTTCGCTTTCTCCTCGTCGCGTTTCTGTTTTCGATCTTTCTCAATTTGGGTCGGCTAATTACTCCAGAATCAAAGAGTTTTTCAGGAAATCGCTAATTGTACTCATTTTGGCGAATTCAAGGAGCGAACACTACCTGCCACAGCTGCCTGACGGCTTCTGCATGTTCTTCCACCTGCGCAGGTCCAATCCGGGCGTGCTTGCCGCCCTGCAGCCGCATCTGATGCTGCAGGAGGCGGAATTCGCGGTAGCTGTCGCGCACTTGCCGGGCCAAGTCAGGCGGGATCAGGCCGAGTTCGGCGGCGGTGTCGAGCAGCGCGAGATTGCCGAGGTTGCGGGTCAGTTCGGGATGGGCGTGGGCATGGCGCAGCACCAGGTATTGCACGATGAATTCGACATCGACGATGCCGCCGCGGTCGTGCTTGAGGTCGAACAGGCCGCTAGTGTTGGGATGGCCGTCCAGCATCTTTTGCCGCATGTCTAGCACGGCTTCGCGCAGGGCGGCGGGGTCGCGCTCCTGGCGCAGCACGTCTTCGCGGATGCGTTCGAATGCCGCGCCCACCGACGCATCGCCGGCGCAGTGGCGGGCGCGGGAGAGCGCCTGGTGCTCCCATATCCAGGCCTGCTTTTTCTGGTATTCCTCGAATGCGGCGACCGAGCTGACCAAAAGGCCGGAGGCGCCGTTGGGCCGCAGCCGCAGGTCGGTCTCGTAGAGCACTCCGGCGGAGGTGGTGGTGGACAGCCAGACGTTGATGCGCTGCGCCAGGCGGGCGTAGGTTTCGGGCGCTTCCTCGGCATCGTCGTCGTAAAGAAAGACGATGTCGAGGTCGGAGGCGTAGCCCAGTTCCTTCCCGCCCAGCTTGCCGTAGGCGATCACCGCGAAGCGCGGCGTCTCGCGGTGCCTGGCGCGTAGTCCATCCCAGGCGAGGCGCAGGGTCTGGTCCAGGATCAGGTCGGCCAGCTCCGACAGTCGGTCGCTCAGAATTTCCAGCGGCAGGATGCCGGCCAGATCCCGCGCCACCAGGCGGAACACCTGGGCCTGCTTGAAATGGCGCAGGATGTCCATTTGCCGTTCGGTATCGCCGGTGGAGGCCTCCAGTTGGGCGGCCAGTTCGGCTTTGAGCTTGTCCCGATCCGGCGGGGTGTAAAGTTCGCGCGTATCGAGCAGTTCGTCGAGCAGGATCGGATGCTGCGTCAGGTAGTCCGACACCCAGGGGCTGGCGCTGGCGAGCTTTGCCACCTGATTAAGCGTTTGCGGATATTCCACCAGCAGGGCGAGATACGCGCCGCGCCGGCTGATCGCTTCGAGCAGGCGCAGGATGCGCTCCAGCGTTTCGTCCGGATTGGGGAAGTTGCCGGCGACTTCGATCAGGGGCGGCAGCAGGGCGTCGAAGCGCGCCCGGCTGTCGGCGGGGAGTTGGCTGTAGCGGCTACTTTCGCGGATGTGCATAAGGCGCTGCCAGGATTCGGCGGGGTGGCGGTAGCCTAGGTCGGTAAGGCGGGAAGCCGCCGTTTCGTCGTCCGGCGGCGCTTGCCACAGGTCCGTCAGGGGATGACTACCTTGGGCGCTTTGCGGCGCGGCGAAGACCTGGTCGAAATGGCGGGTGACCCCGCTGCGATACGTGTTCAGCGCGGCGAGGAAGGTGGCGTAATCGCCGAATCCCATGGCGGCGGCGATGATGGCCCGGTCGGCGTCGCTGGCCGGCAGGGTCTGGGTCTGGGCGTCCTCCAGGTATTGCAGGCGATGCTCCAGGTTGCGCAGGAAAACATAGGCGTCGCGCAGTTCGGCCACGGTTTGCCGCGGCAGGCGTCCGCCGCGTTCGATCAGGTCGAGCGCCGCCAGGGTGGAGCGGGTTTGCAGCGCGGTTTCCCGCCCGCCGCGGATGAGCTGGAACACCTGGGCGATGAACTCGACCTCGCGGATACCGCCGGGGCCGAGCTTGATGTTGTCCCGCATGTCGCGCCGGTTTACTTCCTGGCGGATTTGCGCATGCAGTTCGCGCATCGAGGCGAAGGCGCCGAAATCCAGATATTTGCGGAACACGAACGGGCGCAGGATGGCGGTCAGCTCGTCCGCGCGGCTGCCGCTGAGCGGGCGGCCCTTGATCCAGGCGTAGCGCTCCCATTCGCGGCCCTGGGTGAGGTAGTAGTTCTCCAGCATGGCGTAGCTGCCGACCAGCGGGCCGGAGTCGCCGTAGGGCCGCAGCCGCATATCGACGCGGAAGGCGAAGCCGTCCGCCGTGGCCTCGCTGAGGGCCGCGATCAGTTTCTTGCCGAGCAGGGTGAAATATTCGTGGTTGCTGATTTTGCGCGGCCCGCCGGTTTCGCCTTCTTCCGGGTAGGCGAAGATCAGGTCGATGTCGGACGAGACGTTAAGCTCGCCGCCGCCGAGCTTGCCCATGCCCACCACCACCATGTCCTGCGCGAGGCCGCTGTCCTCGCCGACGGGCGCGCCGTATTGCCGGCGCAGCCAGCCGTCGAGAAGCCCGAGGGCGAAGCTGGTGGCGACTTCCGCCAGGGTCGAGGCGGTCGCCATGACTTCGCGCAAGTCGGCGAGCCCGGCCAGGTCGCGCACGATCAGCCGCAGCATGACCTGCCGGCGCAGGTCGCGCAGGGTTTTCTTCAGGGCGGTTTCGTCCGCTGCGGTGGCGTCGAGAACGGCCTGCATCGATGGTGCGTCCCACGGGACGAGCAGGGTTGCGCGTAGCCGGTCGAGCGCGGCAGGGTCGCTTTGCGTCAGGCGCCGGGCGAAGCGGCTCAGATCGAGCGCTTTTTCGATCGGTGCTTCCGGTCGCGGCGGGGGGCTTTGCCTGGAGTTGTCCATCTTTGGTATGATTGAGTCTGATGTGAGATAACTTATCTATAAGATTGGTGGATGCCTGACTTGTCGCGGTATCGCCTTGACGAAAATCAGTTTAGTTGGGCTTGCGTCAATCGATAAAAGCGATATCATCCATCTATAATTAACGGTCTTGGCGAATTGCCGGCTGGAAAATGAAATGAAATGGCGATACCCCATGACCGTTCCCTCTCCCCTAACCCTCTGGGTGAAACAACTAGCCATTCGACTAGGCTGCAAACGACCGCAGCCAAGTCGCTGGTTATCCCGCGAGACGGGCGAGGGGGACGAGGGTTCGCTTCGCGAATTTTTACTTGAACGCATCGTATCAAAATAAACAGGAGAAAACATGTCGTCGATCGAATCCGTCATGACCGAAAACCGGTTGTTCGAACCGGCTGAGGCATTCAAGGCACAAGCCAATATCAAGGGAATGGAAGGCTATCTGGCGCTGTGCCGACAGGCCGAGACGGATTACGAAGGTTTCTGGGCCGGGCTGGCGAAAGAGCTGCTGGTCTGGAAAAAACCCTTCACCAAAGTGCTGGACGAGAGCGACGCGCCGTTCTACAAATGGTTCGACGACGGCGAAATGAATGTTTCCTACAATTGCCTGGACAAGCACCTGGAAACCCAGCCGAACAAGATCGCGATCATTTTCGAGGCGGACGACGGCAGCGTCACCAAAATCTCCTACCAGGACCTGTACCACCGCGTCTGCGAGTTCGCCAACGGCCTCAAGGCGCTCGGCGCCAGGAAGGGCGACCGCATCGTCATCTACCTGCCGATGAGCATCGAGGCGGTGGTGGCGATGCAGGCCTGCGCCCGCATCGGCGCGATCCACTCGGTGGTGTTCGGCGGCTTTTCCGCCAAGAGCCTGCACGAGCGCATCACCGACGCGTCCGCCAGCCTGATCGTCACCTCCGACGGCCAGTTCCGCGGCGGCAAAGCGATGGCGCTGAAGCCGGCGGTGGACGAGGCGCTCGCCATGGGTGGCTGCGAATGCGTGAAAAACGTGGTGGTGTATCGGCGCACCGCCGCCGAAACCGCGTGGGACGCCGCACGCGACGTGTGGTGGCACGACGTGGTGAAGGGCCAGGCCGATACCTGCGAACCGGAATGGGTCGGCGCCGAGCATCCGCTGTTCATCCTCTACACCTCCGGCTCCACCGGCAAGCCCAAGGGCGTGCAGCACTCGTCCGCCGGCTTCCTGCTGCACGCGATCAACACCATGCGCTGGACCTTCGACTACAAGGACAGCGACATTTTCTGGTGCACCGCCGACGTCGGCTGGATCACCGGCCACACCTACGTCACCTATGGCCCGCTCGCGGTCGGCGCCACCGAGATCATGTTCGAGGGCGTGCCGACCTACCCCGACGCCGGCCGCTTCTGGAAAATGATCCAGGACCACAAGGTCACCACCTTCTACACCGCGCCCACCGCGATCCGCTCCCTGATCAAGTGCGGCGGCGACCTGCCCAGGCAGTACGACATCTCCTCCCTGCGCCTCTTGGGCACGGTGGGTGAGCCGATCAACCCGGAAGCGTGGATGTGGTACTACAACACCGTCGGCCAGGCGCGCTGCCCCATCGTCGATACCTGGTGGCAGACCGAGACCGGCGGCCACATGATCACCCCGCTGCCCGGCGTGCACGGCTTGAAGCCCGGCTCCTGCACCATGCCGCTGCCCGGCATCATGGCGGCGATCGTCGATGAGGCCGGCCACGACGTGGAAAAAGGCAAGGGCGGCTTCCTGGTGGTCAAGCGCCCCTGGCCTGCGATGATCCGCACCATCTACGGCGACCCCGAGCGTTACAAGAAGAGCTACTACCCGGAAGACCTGGGCGGCAAGTACTACCTCGCCGGCGACGGCGCCAACCGCGACCTGGACGGCTATTTCTGGATCATGGGGCGGATCGACGACGTGCTCAACGTGTCCGGCCACCGCCTCGGCACCATGGAGATCGAATCCGCGCTGGTCGCCAACCCGCTGGTGGCGGAAGCCGCCGTGGTCGGCAAGCCGCACGACATCAAGGGCGAGGCGGTAGTCGCCTACGTGGTGCTGAAGGGCGCCCGTCCCGAGGGCGATGCGGCGAAGAAGATCGTCGCCGACCTGCGCGACTGGGTGGGCAAGGAAATCGGCCCGATCGCCAAGCCCGACGAAATCCGCTTCGGCGACAATCTGCCCAAGACCCGCTCCGGCAAGATCATGCGCCGCCTGCTGCGCGCGCTGGCCAAGGGCGAGGAAATCACCCAGGACGTGTCCACGCTGGAAAATCCGGCGATCCTGGAGCAGTTGAAGCAGGCCGTGAAGTAGGTTTACGCGTGCTCGACGTCAAAGAGGCGCGGGAAACCGCGCCTTTTTTTGTGCTTGCTGAAATAAGTCGGCAAGCATAGACTGGTCTGATCTGGTCTAAATTTGGAGAAAATCATGGAAGTCGGTGCGTACGAGGCCAAAACCCATTTGCCCAGCTTGCTGGAACGCGTGCAGCAGGGCGAGCGCGTCACCATTACCCGGCACGGGGTCCCGGTGGCGATGCTGGTGCCCGCCAGGCCGACGGCCAAACGCGACATTAACGCGGTGATCGGTGAACTGAAAGGGTTCGCCAAGGGTTATGCCTCGGGCATGGCAATACGCGAGATGATCGAGGAGGGGCGGCGTTGACCCGTTTCGTGCTCGACAATTCGGTGGTGATGGCATGGTATTTCGAAGACGAGGCCAATGACTATACATCCGCCATCCTGGAGCGTCTCGCCGGCGACGAAGCACTGGTGCCGTCGATCTGGCCGCTGGAAGTGGCCAATGTCATGCTGGTCGGCGAGCGGAGAGGGCGTAGCACCGAGGCCAGAAGCAGCCGCTTCGCCGCCTTGCTTGAAGCGCTTCCGATTCAGGCCGATGGCGCCACCTCGCTGCACGCATTTTCCGGAATACTGGCGGTGGCGCGCGAACAGCGGCTGAGTTCCTACGATGCCGCCTACCTGGAATTGGCCATGCGGGAGGGATTGCCCCTGGCGACACAGGATCGGGCGTTGCGGGAGGCTGCGCAGAAGTGCGGGGTTGCGCTGGTGGCGTAACACCACAACCCGTCGGGCACGGGGTGCCCGACCTACATCCCGTCGCTTCGCCCCGTTGGATTCACCTGACCAGACAGTAACGTGAAGCAATCCCCGCCGCCGGGTTATAATCAGGCGGTAAGGGCGTATTCCACGCCCTTACCGCTTTTTTTTATTGGCATATGCTCAAAATCTACTGGCACTGGAGTCGCCGCATCCTGTTTCTGGTCCTGTTCCTGGCCGGGATGGCGTTCGCTGCGACGGTGGTGGCGCTGCGCTACTGGATTCTGCCCAACATCGGCCAATACCGCGAGGATATCGCCGCGTCGATCACCCGCGCCTCCGGCCAGCGCGTGACCATCGGCGCGATCAGCGCAAACTGGGAAGGCTTGCGGCCCCACCTCGCGTTGCGCGGAATCCAGGTATACGATCGGCAGGGGGCACCTGCGCTGGCGCTCCAGCATGTCGATGCCACCCTGTCGTGGTGGACGCTGCTGTTGGGCGAAGTGAGCATGCGCTCGATGGAAATCACCGATCCGGCGCTGATCGTCCGGCGCGACGCCGAGGGCCATTTGTTTATCGCCGGTATCGAGCTCAATCAGCCGGCGAGCGAAAGCGGTTTCGCCGACTGGCTGTTGCGGCAATCCCGCATCGTGGTGCGCGATGCGACGGTGGAGTGGCGCGACGACAAGCGCCAGGCGCCGCCGCTGATCATGAACCAGGTCAACCTGCGCCTCGAAAACAGCGGCAACCGCCACCGTTTCGGCCTGCGCGCCGTTCCACCCGCAGAGTTCGCCGCGCCGCTGGATATCCGCGCCGATTTGAAGGGCGACCAGGTGGCCGATCTGGCCGCCTGGGCTGGCCGGGTTTATGTCCGGCTGGACCGGGCCGATGTGGCCGCGTGGCAGCGCTGGATCGCCTTTCCCCTCGAATTGCGCCACGGTTATGGCGGCATGCGGACCTGGCTCGACTTCGGCGGCGGGAAAATCCGGGAGGTTACGGCTGACGTCCGGCTCAACGACGTCGCCGTCCGCTTCGGCAACGATCTGCCCGAGGCCGAGCTGCAAAACCTGAACGGCCGGCTGGGCTGGCGGGAACTTGAGCCGGGGTTCGATTTCACTACGCAGCGGCTGAGTCTGGTGGCGAAAAACGGGATCGACGTGCCGGCCACCGATTTGCTGGTGCACTACGTTCCCGCCCAGGGCAGGAAAAGCGCCGAAGGCGAAATTCTCACCAACGGCCTGTACCTGGAGCCGCTGGCGAAGCTGGCCGATGTGCTGCCGCTGCCGCCGGAAGCACGCGCCAAGCTGACCGCGATTGCGCCCCAGGGGCGTTTTAAGGATATGTCCGTCAAATGGTCCGGCGACTGGAACGCGCCGCAGCGTTACGCGGCCAGGGGGCGATTCGCCGGCCTCGGCATGAAGCCTTACAAAAAAATACCGGGTTTCTCCGGCCTGAGCGGCAACTTCGATGCCGGCGAGCAGGGCGGCACGCTGGTGCTCGATGCGCATGGCGCGCACGCCGATTTTCCGGAGATTTTCCGTCAGCCGCTCGAGCTGGATACCCTGGCGGCAAAAGTGAAATGGGCCCGGCGGGACAGTGGGCTGGAACTGAGCCTGAGCGGCACGTCCTTCGCCAACCGCGATCTGGCGGGCACGCTGTCCGGCAACTACCGCAGCGTCGCGGGCACGCCGGGCGCGATCGACCTCAGCGGCCAGTTGACCCGCGCCGATGCGCGCCAGGTCGGCCGCTACATCCCGCTGATCGTGGGCAAGGATGCGCGCGACTGGCTGGACGTGGCGCTGCTCGGCGGGCGATCGGACGACGTGCGGCTGCGCCTCAAGGGCAATCTGGCCGATTTTCCCTTCGCCGACGGCAAGCGCGGCGTGTTCGAAGTGGCCGGGAAAGTAACCGGCGGCACGCTGGAGTACGTGCCGGGCTGGCCGAGGATCGAGAATATCGCGCTGGACCTGCTGTTTCGCGGCGTGCGCATGGAAATCACGGCGCACAAGGGCAACACCTTCGGCATGCAGATCGGCAGGACACGCGCGGTCATCTCCAATCTGGCGGCCGGCAACGAGATCCTTGAGGTGGACGGCGAAGCGCGCGGGCCGACCGCGGACATGCTCAAATTCATCGACCACAGTCCGGTCGGCGCCATGATCGACGATATTACCGAGGGCATGGCGGCGAGCGGCAACGGCGATTTCAAGCTGCGCCTGAACATCCCCCTGCGCCACAGCAAGGACACCGGCGTGGCCGGCAGCTACCAGTTCGTCAACGACCGCGTCGCCATCGGCCCGGATTATCCCGCGCTGGAGCAGGTCAACGGGCGGCTGGAGTTCACCGATTCATCCGTCCTCATCCCGCAGATCAAGGCCATCGCGCTGGGCGGCCCGCTCGTCATGGGCGGCGCGACGCAGAAAGACGGCAGCGTGCGCATCAACCTCCAGGGCCGCGCTTCGGCAGCCGGGCTGCGCACCTTGGCCGACCATCCGGTCACCCGTTCCCTGAGCGGCACGGCCGACTGGCGGGGATTCATTTCGGTGCGCAAGAAGCAGGCCGACATGGTGGTGGAATCCTCGCTGCTGGGCCTGGCGTCGAGCTTGCCGCCACCGTTCGGCAAGAAGGCGTCCGACCCGGTTGCGCTACGCGCCGAAAAGAAAATGACCGGCGCCAGACAGGATCTGGTCCAGCTCAATTACGGCAAGGTGTTGTCCGTCCTGCTTTCGCGCCGCCTGGAAAACGGCAAGACGATGGTCGAGCGCGGCGCCGTCAACGTGGGCGGTGCTGCGGTGCTGCCCTCCCAGGCGGGCCTCTGGTTGACCGCAGATCAACCGCTGCTCGATTTCGATCACTGGCGCGCGGTTCTGGGCCAGTCCAGCGACGGCGCTTCCCTGCCGGGTTTCGCCGGGGCTAACCTGAAATTCGCTGCGCTCGATGCTTTCGGCAAGCGCTTCAATGACCTGCGTGTCAACGCCCGTGCCCAGGCCGGCATCTGGCAGGCCAACGTGCAAAGCCGCGAGCTGGCCGGCAGCGTGAACTGGAACCCGGCGGGGCGCGGACGGCTGCAGGCGCGCCTCGGCTCGCTGACCATCCCCGAGCCGGCGCCGGCGAAGCTGGGGGTGCCGGTGGAAGCGGCGAAGGAGAAGGAATTGCCGGAGCTGGACGTAATTGCCGACAATTTCACGGTGGAACAGAAAAAACTCGGCAAACTCGAGCTGCAGGCGGTGCAGGAAAACGACGACTGGCGCATCGAAAAACTGAATATCACCAGCCCCGACGCCAGCCTGCGGATGGATGGCCTGTGGCAGGGCTGGCGCCGCCGCCCGCGCACCAATGTCAACCTGCATCTGGAAGCGCAGGATCTGGGCAGGATGATGGCGCGGCTGGGCTATCCGGACACGCTCAAACGCGGCACCGCCAGTCTCGACGGGCAGCTTTCCTGGGCCGGCAGCCCGCAGCGCCTGGATTATCCCAGCCTGGCCGGCAGCCTGAAGCTGGAAGCCAGGAACGGCCAGTTCCTCAAGATCGAACCCGGCGCGGGCAAGCTGCTCGGCCTGCTCAGCCTGCAGTCCCTGCCGCGGCGCCTGACGCTGGATTTCCGCGACGTGTTCAGCGACGGCTTCGCCTTCAATTCGATCGCCGGTGATGCGCGCATCGCCCACGGCGTGGCGCAGACCGACGATCTCACGCTGGAAGGGCCGGCGGCGAGAGTTCAGATTCAGGGCGAAACCGACCTGGCCGGAGAAACCCAGAACCTGAAAGTGCGGGTGGTGCCGCAGCTGGGCGAGGGCGTGTCCGTCGCCGGCGCGTTCCTGGGCGGGCCGGTGGTCGGGCTGACGGCGCTGCTGGCGCAAAAACTGCTGAAAAACCCGATCGATCAGATCGCCGCCTATGAATACAGTGTCACAGGAACATGGGACAATCCCAACGTAATAAAGCGCGGGGCAAAGCCGGCAACATCGGAACGGCCATGAGCGAAACCGGCGCGGTTGGCCGGCGGAATACCGGAAACGGAATTTGAGTGAGGAAAGAAATGATAACAAAATCCAAATCGAGCTTTGCCAGAACCAAAACCCGCGATTCAGTGGCGCGGACCAAGCCGCAGCCCGGCATTTGCCGCGTCGCCGCGGTGCAGATGGCGTCCGGACCGAGTGTGGCGGCCAATCTGTCCGAGGCCGAGCGGCTGGTCGGCATGGCGGCGGCGCAGGGCGCCAAGCTGGTGGTGCTGCCGGAGTTTTTCGCGATCATGGGCAAGAAGGCGAGCGATACCGTGGCGGTGCGCGAAGCCGAAGGCAAGGGACCGATGCAGAAATTCCTCGGCGCCATGGCGAAAAAGCACAAGATCTGGGTGGTCGGCACCGTACCGCTGGAGGCCGGCATTCCCACCAAGGTGCGCAACAGCTGCCTGCTCTACGACGACAAGGGCAAGCTGGCGGCGCGCTACGACAAGATTCATCTGTTCGGACTGGACCTCGGCAACGAGAAATACCGCGAGGACAAAACCATCGAGCCGGGCGACCAGGTGGTGGTGGCGGAAACGCCGTTCGGCCGGATCGGCCTGTCGGTGTGCTACGATCTGCGCTTCCCCGAGCTGTACCGCGCCATGGGCGACGTGGCTCTGATCGTGGTGCCGTCCGCCTTCACCGAAACCACCGGCAAGGCGCACTGGGAAACCCTGGTGCGCGCCCGCGCCATCGAGAACCAGGCTTACGTGGTGGCGGCGGCGCAGGGCGGCTATCACCTGTCCGGCCGCGAGACTCACGGCAACAGCATGATCGTCGATCCCTGGGGCGTGATTCTCGACCGCCTGCCGCGCGGCTCCGGCGTGGTGATCGCCAACGTCAACCCGGCCTACCAGGCGAGCCTGCGCAAGAGCCTGCCGGCGCTGACGCACCGCACCCTGCGCAGTTGCTAGCAAAAAGCCGACAAACGCCGGTGTGCAGGAGCGGCCTCCCGGCCGCGATTGCCGGCAATCGCGGCCGGGAGGCCGCTCCTACCCGGGCGGGGAACACTGGACGCGCAGGACAGTCAGACGACTTTATGGATATTTAATTTTCGGACCATTTCATGAAAAATTACGCCCAGATCGACCCGCTTTTCGGCACCGCCCAATCCACCCTGCTCACCCCCTACGGGCTGGACGTGGGCGAACTGCAACAGGTGTTCGGCCGCATCCTGACTCACCAGGTGGATTACGCCGACCTCTATTTCCAGTACACCCGCGCCGAGGGATGGAGCCTGGAAGAAGGCCAGGTCAAATCCGGCAGCTTCAGCATCGACCAGGGCGTGGGGGTGCGCGCCGTGTCCGGCGACAAGACCGCCTTCGCCTATTCCGACGACATCAGCATGCCGGCCCTGGCCGCGGCGGCCGAAGCGACCCGCGCCATCGCCAGGCAGGGCGTTGGAAATTCGGCGCCGGCGGTGCGCGGCGCGCCGCTGCCCCAGCTTTACCTGCCGCACGACCCGATCGCCAGCCTCAAGGACGCCGACAAAGTGGCCTTGCTGGAGCGCCTGGAACAGCATGCCCGCGCGCTCGACCCGCGCGTGACGCAGGTGATGGCTTCGCTGGCCGGCGAGTACGAGGTGGTGCTGGTGGCGCGCAACGACGGTCTGCTGGCGTCGGACGTGCGGCCGCTGGTGCGGCTATCGGTGCAGGTCATCGTCGAGGACGGCGGCAAGCGCGAGCAGGGCAGCGCGGGCGGCGGCGGCCGCTTCGACTACGCCTATTTCACCGACGAGGTGCTGCGCGACTACGCGCAAAAGGCGGTGCACCAGGCGCTGGTCAATCTCGACGCGAGGCCCGCCCCGGCCGGCACCATGACGGTGGTGCTGGGCTCCGGCTGGCCCGGCATCCTGCTGCACGAGGCCATCGGCCACGGCCTGGAGGGCGATTTCAACCGCAAGGGCAGTTCCGCGTTCAGCGGCAAGGTCGGCCAGCGCGTCGCGGCCGCCGGCGTGACCGTGGTGGACGACGGCACCATCGCCCGCCGGCGCGGTTCGCTCAACGTCGACGACGAGGGCAACCCGACCCAGTGCACCGTGCTGATCGAAAACGGCATCCTCAAGGGCTACATGCAGGACACGCTCAACGCCCGCTTGATGGGCGTGGCGCCGACCGGCAACGCGCGGCGCGAATCCTACGCCCACATTCCGATGCCGCGCATGACCAACACCTACATGCTGAACGGCGACAAGGACCCGGCCGAGATCATCAAGTCGGTCAAGCACGGGCTGTATGCGGTCAATTTCGGCGGCGGCCAGGTGGACATCACCAGCGGCAAGTTCGTGTTCTCGGCGGCGGAGGCCTACATGATCGAGGACGGCAAGATTTCGTACCCGGTCAAGGGCGCCACCCTGATCGGCAACGGACCGGACGTGCTGACGCGGGTTTCGATGATCGGCAACGACATGGCGCTCGACCCCGGCGTCGGCACCTGCGGCAAGGACGGCCAGAGCGTGCCGGTGGGCGTGGGCCAGCCGACCCTGCGCATCGACGGGCTGACCGTCGGCGGAACGGCTTGAGATAAGTCCGGGTTCGGGGCGATGAAACGCATTATTGCCGCGATCTGCGCGATCCTGCTGCCGTTCGGCGCCGGCGCGACGGCCCTGCCGGAAAAATTCCAGCCGGGAACGCCCTATTATTTCGACCGCTTCGATCCCGCGCAGAAGCCGTGGGCGCCTGGCCAGAGCCTGAACATCGAGGAAGTGTTCAAGAACTACCAGTACTACGAAATCGTTTTCGACCGTTCGGGACAGGGAATCACGGTCAAGCACTACATCCAGAACCGCCTTGAGCGGAGCGACCGGTTCTCGGTCGGGGCGGACGGGGCACTCGAAGCAAAATAGGGCCGGGAATGAAGGCGTTTCATCAAAATGTCATAAAATTCGCCTATCCTTGAGAAATTGCGCTATATTTAATAATGTTTATTTACCCCGTCTGAACCAGGAGGATAACACTATGGCAACAACCCAAGCGACCGCCAAAAAAACCACGGGTGTCACCAAGACCGTGGCCGACGCGAAAGCTGTCGAGAAACAGCCTGCTGTAGCCAAAGCCGCCAAGGCTTCGGCGAAAAAAACCGCGGCGGCAGCGCCGAAGCCGCCCGCGGCGAAGCGCGCAAGGGCGTTGGATGCAAGCTCCGCCCCCACCCCCGAGCAGCGCTACTGCATGGTGGCCGAAGCCGCCTACTTCCGCGCCGAGCGGCAGGGCTTCCTGGGCGACCCAGTGCAAGACTGGACTGCGGCCGAAGCCGAGATCGAAGCGTTTCTCGACGGCGGAAAATAGCCGGGCGCGCCCCGCACTTTGCCGCTGTTAACACAAAGCGGCTGGAAGCAAGTTTTCCAGCCGCTTTATAATTTTCCCCACGTCTATCGCCCGCCCGGTATCCACCGCGATGACCTCGGCCCGTTCGGCGCCGTCCAGCGCTTCCCCATAACGCAGTTGGTTTTCCAGCACCGCGACATCCGCTTCCGACGCGTCATGCCCATGGCGCCGGCGTTGTTCGACCCGTTCGCGTAGCAAGCTTGCAGGGGCGGTGAAATCGAGTATGGCGAAAGGAACGCCAAGTTCACGTGCCAGTTCGCGGAACGCGGCTCGCTCACGCGGCTTGAGGAAGGCGGCGTCGACGATCGCCGGAAAGCCGGACCGGATAATCCCCCGCGCCAGCTCGGCCAGCTTGTCGTAGGTGCGCCGGGTGGCTTCCGGCGAGTAGATGCCTGCACCGTCGCTGCGCGCTTCCGGCTTGAGTCCATACAGGCGCTTTCTTTCCACATCCGAGCGGATGCGGAAAACCTCCATCGCTTCCAGCAGGGCTTGCGTGGCCGTGGTCTTGCCCGAGCCGGACAGGCCGTGGGTGATGGCGAGGAATGGGCGCGCGGGGCGGGTGTAGCCTTGCGCCAGCTCGATGTAGCCGTTCAGCAGATTCCGCAGCCCTTCCTGCTCCGCGCCGGCCGGGTCGGATTGCCCGGCACGGATCGCGGCCACCTTGGCGCGCACCATGGCGCGGTACGCCAGGTAGTAGCGCAGCACCGCCAGCCCGGCGTAATCGCCGGTCTGTTCCAGGTAGGCGTTGAGAAAGCGCCGCGCCAGCCGTGGCTGCTGCCGGTCCTGCAGATCCATCGCCAGAAAGGCGGCCTCGCTGACGACATCGATCCAGCGCAGGTTTTCGTTGAATTCGATGCCGTCGAATGGCACCGCCTCCCCGTCCAGCAGCACGATGTTGCCCAGATGCAGGTCGCCGTGGCATTCGCGGATGCAGCCTTGCGCCTTGCGTGCGGCGAACGCCGCCTGCCGCGCGCGGTATTCCCGCTCGCTCCATCGCTCCAGTTCGTCGAGTTCCGGGTGCGGCGGGATGCCGCGCTGGGCGCGAATCTGCGCAAAATTTTCCGCCACCGGCTGGTGAACCCGCTGCGACGTGCCGAACGGGCTGTCGCCGGCGGCGACGGCGATGGCGGCGTGAAAGTCGGCGATCTTGCGGGCGATGGCGTCTATCGTCGCCGCGGTCAAATCTCCGCGCAGAAGCGCCTGATCGAGCAGGCCGGACTGGGGGAAGCGCCGCATCTTGACCGCATATTCGATGGCGGGCTCGCCGCTGTTCAGCCTCGGCTGCCCCGCGCTGCCGGAGATGGCGACCGCTTCCAGATACAGATCGGGCGCCAGGCGGCGGTTGAGGCGCAGCTCTTCCGCGCAATAAAAGCGGCGCTTCTCCAGCGTGCTGAAATCGAGAAAGCCGAGGCTGATCGCTTTCTTGATCTTGTAGGCGTAGCCGCCCACCAGCAGCACCCAGGAAATGTGGGTTTCCACCACCTCGACCGGCTGCTCCAGCGTGTGCCGGAGCGATTCGATCAGGGCTTGCTGCTGGGCGAGGGAGGGTTCCAACGGTGTTTTCCTAAAGTGGATTAGTTCTACCTATGCCAGACTTGGCTGACGTAATGTTCCCCCTTTGTCTCGCCGTGGTCGCCGCGAAGCGGCGGGAACCCGGCGGGGACACTCCTCGCGGGTGAAAAAGGGGAGATAGGGGGGGATTTAAAGCGGCGCCACGACCTGCCGGCATTTTTAAATCCCCCTCAATCCCCAATACCGTTCACCTAGGCGAAGTTTTTCATGTAGGTTGGGTTGAGCGGTTTTATCGCGAAACCCAACAAACTTAATCATCCTTAAAAACAATATGTTGAAGATTGGGTTTGTTGGGCTAAAAACCAGCCCAACCTACATGGGGGACGGCAGCGCTTAAGTAAACAGCATTGCCTCAATCCCCCTTTTTCAAAGGTGGAGGCTGTCGGCCTCGTACCATACCTGTAATTCAACGTGACCGACCACCAGGCACTCATTCCTTCGCGCCGTTCATCCGCCGCAAACCGCCCAGCAACAAAGGCACAAAGCCGACCAGGATCCCGCCGATCCCCATAATGTTCGTCACCGTATCGAACGTCGGAATGCTGTAGAGCGCGATGAACACCATGAACAGCGCCGCGAGCAACGGCCAGAGAACATAGGAGACGGCGTCGTAGGCGCCGCTTTTCAATTTGTCGCGGTAGTGCCAGGCACAGGCGAATCCGGCCAGGCTCATATAGAAACAGATTTGAAAGCCGATGGCGAGAATCGAGCTTTCCAGGATAGCCTTCACCGAAGGCATGTACGACGAGCTGAACAGCAGCAGCACGCCGAGGAACCAGATCACGAACGTCGCCACCCAGGGCGTTTGCCATTCCGGATGGATATCGGCATAGCGGGGATGCAGCATGTCGTCGCGCGCCATGGCGAACATGCTGCGGCTGAATTGCAGGATTTGGGTCTCGATCGTGCCGATGGTGCTCAGAATGGTCGAAAGCACGGCCAGATAATTCCAGGGCGCCGGAAACAACTTGTTGGCAATCGCGTAGAGCACATTGGTATTGGCTTTGGCGATCTCATCGTCGCTCAGCACGATGAGCACCACGATCATCATGATGATGAAAAACAGGATCAGATTGACCATCGCCCAGAAAGCGCCCCGGCTGGCGGGATGTGGCTTGCCCAGTTCGCCCGTCCTGGTCTCCTCGCTCAGGTTCATGGTGACGTCCCAACCCCAGTAAAAGAAGATGGCGGTCAGGGCGCCCGTGGCGAACAATTGCGGCTTGAACGAAAACGGCGAGAACCAGATAAACGACGGCGGATGCGCCGGCATGCCGCCATACTGGATGAAAGCCCCGATGATCAGCGCAAAGATCACCGCGGTTTCAATCCCCGTCAGGATCAGCTGCGTATAGCTCGCATGCTTGATGCCCCTGATCACCACCAGGGTGATCAGCGTCAGCCAGATCGCGGCGGTAAACGCGACCCAGTTGGTGCTCTCGACAAGATCGGGCGCGATCAGGACCAGGGTCGATGTCGCCGCCGGTATCGTCGCCGAAACCATGAAGAAGATCGACGCGACCAGGAGCCCCCAGCCGGTGAAGAATCCCCAGTTCTTGCCGAAAACATGGCCCACCCAGGCATACGCGGCACCGGCATGGGGGGTTATTTTGCTGAGGTGGGAAAACGCCAGCATGATGCCGAACATGATGAGCCCGCAGTAAAGAATGCTGCCCACCGACAACACCCCGACCGAAGCCACGATGGCCGCCGTGGTGACGGCGACGCTAAACGCCGGCGCAGTGCCGGCAATGCCCATGATGGCGGACTCGAAGGCCCCGAGGGACCCCGCCGCCAATTCGCGTTTTTTTGACACGGCACATCCTTGATCTTGCGATTTACCGATGCCCCTTTTAACGTAAACCTCGCGAAGCGAACCTCGTCCCCCTCGCCCGTCTCGCCAGAGCGAGCAGCTCTGCTGCCGCTCGCGGCGGGGACACTCCTTGCGGGTGCAGGGAGAGGGCAAGGGGAGAGGGTAACGGAAACACTGAACAAGTCCAACACCGCCATTCCGGCGAAAGCCGGAATCCAGATTCCTCCGCGGATTACTGGATACCGGCTTTCGCCGGTATGACGCATCCAGTGCTTATTCAGCGCTTCCTCAATTGGCGAAAATTTCCAGGGGCGCAAATGTTGAGTTTCTCAACATGATAGCCGATCAAAAGTCGCCGGAACAGTCGCTGCATCGATGGGTCGGCTTGGGTTTCCACTATCCCGATCGGGCGTTATGGGGGAGGAACGGTTTCGTCAGGAAAAATATTCTGCATCAATATCGCGGGCATGGTGCAACACTCGAACAACCAGCAGGCCATCTTCTTCCGGCATGTAAAAAACGATGTACGGCGTGCGTGTCGGAAAACTCCGTATTTCGTTTGATAATTCCGGCCGTGCCTTACCCATCTCGGGTTGAGCGGTCAATAGCGCAATCGTCGCTTGAATGGCGTCCAGAGATTTGTCCGCTGCAACAGGATTTTCTTCCGCGATGGTCAGCCATAGCTCCAGAAGATCGGCTTCAGCCGATCCGGTAAAGCGGATGCGAGGCATCAGGCGCCGGCTTTGCGAATTTTCAGCAATTGGCGGCCCTGCTGTTTAAGGCTGGCAAAATCGATTTCCTTTGCCCGCCCATTCCGGGCATCGTCCAAGCCGGCGGCAATATCCTGACGCAAACTATCGAGCTTGGCTGTTTTGACCTGCTCGTAAGCTTCAAACAGGCGCAACGCTTCCCGAATCACTTCACTCGCCGAGCCATACATGCCGGATTCGACACGCTGGCGCACGCGCGCTTCCAGTTCCGGCGGCAGGGATACGTTCATGGACATGGCAGTTCTTCCAAAAGGTTGCTGATTACAGTATGGCAGGTTATGCCATAAATTGCCATGCAGGGGTGGGGCGCCGCCTACCGATAGGCTAAGCCGCCAGGGATTGCAGGAAAGAAAGCAGCGCCGTGCGCTGCGGCGGCTTGAGGCGAGCGTAATAGTTGAGCAGTTGGCGCTCGTCGTCGGGAATGGCCCATGTTCCCTGCGACGTTTCCTGCATGCCGGGGCCGGCGCGCTGAAGAGCCGAACAGACCGAAATCTAGCTCTCGTGCCCTTTTCTGCCATTCGGCCAAGTCGTTCGATGATGACAAATAAGTGAAACAATGTCAGAATCGGCGTGCCGCTTTTGACTGAAATTTAGCGACTGTAAATTGCCCGGTAGAGGCCGCTACTCCGGTTGGGACGGAGTTCGCAGGCTTATGACTGGCCGGAGTTATGGAGGCATCCGGCGGAGTTAGGGCGCAAACTGAAAATCATCTAGCCGGCCTCCTACCGCCGTGGTGGCGGTAGGGTTAAAGTGAGTTTGCGAACTTGCAATAACCCCACAGGAGGCCAAAATGAAGTATAGCGGAATTGACCTGCACTC
>JAHFRP010000028.1 GCA_023266195.1 Sulfuricella sp. | reverse complement strand
CGCTGGCTTTATTGCCGTAGGTGTCGTAGGCGTAGGCGGTGACGAGGCACAGGTTGGGGTCGCCGGGTTCGATGATCTCTTTGGTCAATAACCCCGTCGTCGGGGAGTAGTCGAAGGCGGACGTGCGGGTGAGGGTGGCGGCTTGGGCGACGACCGGCAGGGCGAGGATCAGGGCGGCAAGGAGGCGGAACGTACGCCGCGCAACTGGGTTACGGGGGAACGGGGACACGGGGCTTGCCGGGGATGGGGTGGGGTGATTCTTGGCTTGGGCGGGGCGCATCAGTTCACCGCTCCGTAAACATGGCCGGTGGGATAGTCGTCATCCCAGATTATCGTGTTGCCGTTGGTATTGATGGCCTTGCCGGTCCCGTAAAATTAGCACTGGAGAGCGAACGCCCCATGCTACGATGATAGACCTGTCCCCGTTCCTTCCCGTTCCTTCCATTAACTGCGAGGGGGAATGCTTGAATGCAAGACGTGACCTCGTGGCCTATTTGCGCCGACGCGGCGGCAAATCACTATTTACATATCCCGGTCATGGGTGACATGCCAAGCAAAGCATTGGGCAAGTCTTAAACTCAAACTATTCCCGTCGCAACAAACACTATGTCCCCATCTAACTTTCTCGGCTCGTATGACACACGAGACCCTGGTGGGAATTCCCAGGTTTCAACTTCCTCGTCGTAGATGTCTTGCCCGCCAAGGATACACACACCTTCAATTTCCTTTGAGGCAGGCACTGGCCTATAGGCGATCGTCCCTTCGTCTAAGAGCTGGACATAAACAGTAAACATACGCGCCTCAATACTTGAAGCCTTTTCCGCCGACATGCAAGACCTCGCGCGTCATAGTGTCGATAACCACAGACTGCCCAGTCTGCGGGTGAATGAATCGCATGGCCTCGTTCGCCTTATTGACCATATTCACAGCTGGCACACTTTCACCGAGCTGAAGTGCCTCAGAAATCTGTGCAGCCGTCCAACCACGACTTTCCATCTGAGCAGCCCACTTGGCTTCCGATTTGAATGCGCCAAGGGCCCAGCCAGCACCTTTTACCTCGACACCACCAACTACACCAATCGCAACATCACCCGTGGCTCGCGCCCAATCAGCTGCCGTGCAATCTCCGACAGAGAGGCAGGTGCCAAACTTATACCCTGGCATCCAGTCCCAAAGTGCCTTTTCCAGCTTGGTCGTACAATTGCCGTCGTGGGAGCAGTAATTAAACAGATATCCAAAAGCTCCAGTAGCGGCGCCATTAGCGAACTTTCCCCCACCGAGGACGGATGCTGTCCCGCCAATCACGGTACTGGCGATAGCCCCGCCGACCACCCCCAAGTCACTCGCTAATGGAGCGGCGGCGGCGCTAAAGCCTCCAGCCAAGGCCCCGCTGCCACAATTACCTCCTGATAGGGATGACGACGCGCAACCCACGGCTGCATGTGCTGCAACGTTCTCTCCGTAGCCAGGGAACTCCCCACCAACATACCCCATGGCAGCTCCGGTGAGTCCACCAATCACCCCAGACTTAAAGTCTCCACCACTTCCAACAAATCCGCCGGCAAAACCTCCCGCGGCACCGTTGGCAATCGCTAACGAATTCCCAGTTAATCCGGCACTCGCAAAAGCACCGTTGGCCCCAAAAACACCGCCGTCGTAGTAGCCCGTAAAATACGCCACGGCCACGGTAACCGCAATACGCCCCACCTCGCTATGCCACACACTCTTCCATGCGCTGACGAAGGGATGGAACAGATCACTGAAGAAGCCATACCCGTTCCTTCTGCAACATGATGAAAAACTGGTAGCATGAAATCCACCTCTTGGAAGACGAAAAATCGGGGGAACCTCAGTGTCCCCATTCCTTGGACGGACGCCCCAGACCACCGCAGAACGAAGGGCCGCAGCAGCAGCCCTTCTCGCATCAGCAACTACCCGCAAGGCGGGTATGGGGGAGGTTTTCTCTTATTGAAATATACGGGTTCAATTCGAGGTTGGAAGCTTTGGCTTTATTAGGAGGCGCAAGTTATAGCCTGATCGACACCCCCGGACTCAGGCAAAGAAGTGCAGCCTTTGTCGCCGTTAACCATATCAACGCCATGACGACGAGCCATGATTGACTTTTCAAGTCAAAGAATGGCAGTGACTGTCGAAATAGGTAGGCAACAAGAAGCACTGCCACCGCAATTTCAATAAACCAAACGATGAGACCCGCAACGCCTAAACTTCCGAGCCATTGATCCCCAAGCCCTGTCAAAACGAGAAGAACGCCAACCCACATTGCCACGGCACACAGCCCCAATGCTTGGCCCTTCACTGTAAGTTGTACATTCACTGTAAGCAAATAGCTGGTGAGCATCAGCCAACCGAAACAGGCCGCAATCAGCCAGATCGAGACCGATCCGAACGCACGCCAGGAGAAATTCTCCTTCGCGAGAATGTGGACTGCGTTGGCCATCACTGACTCGACGGCCAACCACAAAGCACCAGAGACCAGTAAGACCACAAAAAGGAGCAAGCGATTCGAAGTGGGTAAAGTGGACCCCTGTGTCAAGGCAGATTTCACCCGAGTTTAAGCTGTAGCCGTTGCTTCACACGCAGCGGAACGGCGCTGCCCCGGTTTTGCCTTTGATTCTGCCTTTGCCTCTGCTGCTGTGCGGGAGGGAACCCCTGTGGAGCGTAGCGGAACAGGGATTCCCTCCCGCGCGCCGTCAAATTTATCCACGATCAGGGCGCCGCCGCCAGTGCCGGTACTGAACACCTCGTCCGGCGTTCGGTTGGCGAGCGACTGATGGGGCCGCTCGCCGTTGTAGAAGGCGAAGTACGCTGCCAAGCCGACCATCAACTCTTCCATGTTGGCATAGCCCTTCAGGTACACGTCCTCGTGCTTGACGCTGCGCCACAGTCGTTCGACGAAGATGTTGTCGAACGCACGCCCGCGCCCATCCATGCTGATGGTGGTGCCCTCGCGTTTCAGCACCTTCGTGAAAGCATCGCTGGTGAACTGCGACCCCTGGTCGCTGTTGAAGACTTCCGGTTTTCCATGGTTGCGCAAGGCATCCTCCAGGCAATCCACGCAAAACACCGCCTCCATGCTGTTGCTGATGCGCCAGCTCAACACTCGCCGCGAGTACCCGTCGATCACCGCCACCAGGTAGGCAAAGCCCCGCGCCAGGCGGATGTACGTGATGTCCGTGCTCCATACCTGGTTGGGTCGGGTGATCGCGACTCCACGCAGCAGATACGGATACGCCTTGTGCTCCGGATGCGGCCGACTGGTGTTCGGCCCCGGCGCCATGCCGGCCAATCCCATTTCTCGCATCAGGCACTGCACCCGCTTGCGATTGACCTCGTGGCCGGCTGTTTTCAGATACGCCACCATCTTGCGGCTGCCGTAGAACGGCCGTCGCGTGTACTCCGCGTCGATCAGCCGACACAGCAACAGGTCGATCGCGCGCACTGCCGGCGTCTTGCTGGTGGTATACACCGTCGCCCGCGACACCCCCGCCAGCAGGCATTGCCGAACCACGGGTACTTCGCCCTCCCGATCAATCCATCCCCGCCTCGTCATGACAGGCTCAACCCGGACTTTTTTTTGAGCCAGTCCAGTTCCATCTTCAGTTTGCCAATCTCGCTGTACAACCGCTCCGGCTCGCTGTGCTCATTCACCGGCTTCGGCCCCCGCTTGCCTTCAAACAACGTGCGTGCCTGCTCCAATATCTCCTTCTTCCACTGCCCCACCTGCACCGGATGGACTCCATACTCCTGCGCGATCTGGTTGATCGTCTTCGTCCCCCGAATCGCCTCCAGCCCTACCTTCGCCTTGTACTCCGCCCCATGCACTTTCCGCTTCTTCGCTTCGCTCATTTCTTTCCCATCCGTCATGACAGGCTACAGCTTAAATGATTGTCTTGATTTCGGGGTCCACTATACCTTTACTGAGGCCCGTCCCGTCGTTCCTCGGATCAAGCTTGGACTGCTCGATCATGTCATTTCGCATTTGTACATTCAAATACGCCAGGGCAGAATATGCAAACGAAGTGCGTGCGCCGTCGGCGAATGAGCCGCCCCGCAATTGTGATTGAATGCCGCCGGCAACTGAATTCGCAAGAACGCGCTCGATCGGATAGTTGCTGCCGAAATACGCGGATATTTCACCACCGATGCCCCCACCCACAGCGCCGTTAAGCCCAGCGCGGAAATCGCCGTCGCTGCCTACGAATCCGCCAGCGAATCCACCAGCCGCCCCGCCGGCTATCGCAGCCGTCTGACTTGCCGCTGCAAATTGCGCGCCACTAATTGTCATGGCACCGCCTGCCGATTCAATCGCAGAGCTCATTACCCAGTTCTCCACCCACTGCCCCGTAAAATACGCCACGGCCACGGTCACCGCAATACGCCCCACCTCGCTATGCCACACACTCTTCCATGCGCTGACGAAGGGATGGAACAGATCGCTGAAGAAGCCATACCGTTGTCGCGGATTTCCTTGAGGTAGCCCAGCGCGGTATAGATATATTTGACGGCAACACCGCCGGGATAGGTCTGGGTAGCGATCCGGCCGTTGGCGTCATAGGCGACACCGGTACTGTAGGCAGTGTCGATGCTGGCATTGGTCGAAACCGGCCGGCCGAGATTGTCGAAAGCATGGGTGCGGGAGTAGCCGTTGCTGCTCACAGCCTGGCACAGTTTGCCGATGCCCTTGTTGCAGGCGCCGCCATACCTGTAGGCATCGTAATACCAGTTGCTGATCAGGTCGGCCTCGGAA
>JAHFRP010000005.1 GCA_023266195.1 Sulfuricella sp. | reverse complement strand
TGTCAGCACCAGCGCCGCTCGCCCACTTGTCCGCCCCATGATCATCTCCAAGTCGTATGGTATGAGGATCATGGCAATAAACGGCATGTTTGTAAATATATTAATGGAACGAACTACTAGTAGTCAGTCACGTTGAATTACCAGGATGCGGCACGGCTGACCGCCTCCCCTTTGAAAAAGGGGGATTGAG
The DNA here is from genome assembly GCA_023266195.1 of Sulfuricella sp. Taxonomy (GTDB): domain Bacteria; phylum Pseudomonadota; class Gammaproteobacteria; order Burkholderiales; family Sulfuricellaceae; genus Sulfuricella. The sequence goes on along the minus strand of JAHFRP010000005.1, from coordinate 212,719 downwards.
GGGGATTTAACGGTGGTAGCTATCGGTGGCGCTGTCAAATCCCCCCTACCCCCCCTTTTCAAAGGGGGGAATACCTTTGTTTCATATTGACTGACGACTAGCCGCGTGAGGAATCTACCGGTCTATCGTTTTCTTCCTCGCCACCATGTCCACCAGCGCCGACAGGCCGCTATGGCCGTCGCCCTCGCGGATCGGGTCGTCGTGTTCGCGCAGATGGAGGATTTCCAGATCGGCAAATTCTTCGCGCAGGGTTTCTTCCCCGTACAGGTTTTCCACGCTGGAAGGCCCACCGGTTTTGTATTCCAGCTGCTTGGGCCGGTACCCCTGGAGAAGCAGCAGCCCGCCGGGCTTCAATGCCTTCAGCATCAGGCCGTTGAGGATACGGCGCTCGGCGGGCGCGACGAACTGGATGAAAATCGCGACGACCGCGTCATAGCGGTTCTCGCTCCACTGCCAGGCGAACAGATCGCCGACCTGGTGGTCCACCGCCACGCCTTGCCGCGCGGCGAGGCGGCGCGCCTTTTCCACCGCCACCGGGGAAAAATCCACCGCCGTCACGTCCAGCCCCTGCCGCGCCAGCCAGACGCTGTTGCGGCCTTCGCCGTCCGCCACGGCCAAGACTCGCTGGCCGGGCTTGAGCCGCTGTGCCTGGGAAACGAGGAAGGCGTTGGGTTCCGTGCCGTAGAAGAAGGAATCGCCGCCGTAGCGCTGGTTCCAGAATTCCTTCACTGCGCGCGCTCGCCGTTGAGCATTTTTTCCAGGTGCGCCGCCGGCACCATGCCGGGCACCCGCATCCCGTCGGCGAAAATCAAGGTGGGCGTGCCGCTCACCTTGAGCTTGTTGCCCAACTCGTTGAGCTTCGCCACCGGATTGTCGCAGTTGGTGCCGTTCGACGGCATGACGCCTTTCTTGATCAGGTCGTCCCATGCCTTGTTGCGGTCCGCCGCGCACCATACCGCCTTGGCGCGTTCGGTGGCCTGCGGATGGAGGCTGGCGATCGGGTAGAGGAAGGTGTAGATGGTCACGTCGGTGATCTTTTCCAGCTCCGCGTCCAGGCGCTTGCAAAAAGGGCAATCCGGGTCGGAGAACACCGCCAGCTTGCGGCTGCCGTTGCCTTTTACCTGCTTGATCGCCGACTCGAACGGCAGAGTATCGAACTTCACCCGCATCAGGTCGCGCATCCGTTCTTCGGTGATATTGCGCTGGGTCTTGGCGTCGATCAGGTTGCCCACCAGCAGGTAGTTGGCGTTCTTGTCGGTGTAGATCACCTGGTTGCCATCGACGACGACTTCATACAGGCCGTCGTAGGCCGTTTTTTTCAGGCTGTTGATCTGGATGCCGGAAAACTTGGCCTGGACGGCCTTTTTCACCGCCGCTTCGCCGGCGCCGGCATTCGGGTCGGCCTGGGCGCAGCCCGCGATGAAAAAGGCCGACAGCAGGCAGACCATCAGTTTTGAGCGCATTTTATTTCCTTCAGAGTAAAAATTCGGTTGATTGGTCAGTCGTCAAATACCAAACACTAACGATCATGGCGATTCGCCATGATCGTTTCCCTCTCCCCTAGCCCTCTCCCGCAAGCGGGCGAGGGGGACGAGGGCTCGCTTCGCGAGTTCACGTTAATTAAGAGGCGGCAAACTTCTTCCCCACCGCGTGCCTGATCAACCCATTTTTCAGCATGGGCAAGCTGCCGGCCAGGGAAAGACCGAGGTTGCGCGCCAGTTTCAGCGCGGGGGCGCGATTGTTGAACAGCTTCTGCAGGCCGTCGGTGACCAATTGCATCGCCAGGATATCAGCCTTGCGCGCCCGCTCGTAGCGGCGCAGCAGGAAATAGTCGCCGCAATCCGGTTGCGGGCCGCGATTCTTCAGGATGCCGGCCAGCTCCGCGGCGTCCTGGAAGCCCAGGTTCACGCCCTGCCCGGCGAGCGGGTGGACGTTGTGAGCGGCATCGCCGATCAAGGCCACCCGCGCCTGTACCAGGTGCTCCAGATGCAGTACCCGCAGCGGAAAAGCGGCAGGCCGGTTGAGCAAGCGGAGTTCGCCTAGGGCGTTGCCGCTTGCCTCCGCCACCTGGCGGCAGAACGCTTCCGGCGTTAGAGCCAAAAGTTCGGCGGCATGTTCCTCGAACGCCGTCCATACGATCGAGATCCGGTTGCCCGGCAGCGGCAGAAAGGCCAGCACGCCGTCGCCCCGGAACCATTCCCAGGCCGCGCCGCCGTGGGGCAGCGCGGTTTCGAAATTGGCGATCACGCCCATCTGGCGGTAGGACGCCGCTTCGGCGTCCATTCCCGCCTGCCGGCGCACCCAGGATTCGCGCCCGTCCGCGCCGACAATCAACGGCGCGCGCAGTTCGCGGCCATCTTCGAGGCGAAGCACCGCGCCGTCTTCCCGCAGCCCGAGGTTCGCGCAACGCGCCGGACAAAACAGTTCGAGGTTTTCCTGCCGCCGTAGCGCCTGCCACAGGCCGTGCTGCATCCAGCGCGCCTCGGCGATCACCGCCAGCTCGTCCAGATGGGCCTGGCCGGCGTCGAATTCCAGGGAAGCCTTGCCGTCGTCGCCGCGGATATGCATCGCCCGCACCGGCGCGACGCGGGCGGCGTCGAACTGCTGCCAGACGCCGATTTCGCTCAAAAATTCCACGCTGCCGGGGCTGATGGCGTACACCCGGCTGGTCCATTCGGCCGACGGCTCGGGCGGTTCGGCGCTTTCGACCAGGGCCAGCTTCAAGCCGCTGTCCTTCATCGCCAGGGCGAAGGCCGCCCCGACCAGCCCGGCACCGACGACGATCACGTCGAATTCGCCGCTCATTGGGCTTCCATCAGGTTTTCGATTTCCCGTACCGTTTTCGGCGCCGCCGCCGTCAGCACTTCGCAGCCCCGCCCGGTCACCAGCACGTCATCCTCGATGCGGATGCCGATATTCCACCATCGTTCAGGCACGTCCCCGGCGGGGCGAATATAGCATCCCGGTTCGACGGTCAGCACCATGCCGGGTTCCAGCCGGCGCCACTGTCCGCCGCGCTTGTAGTCGCCCACGTCGTGCACGTCCATCCCCAGCCAGTGGCCGGTCTTGTGCATGTAGAAGCGCTTGTAGTCGCCCGATTCCAGCACCGCCTCCACGCTGCCCGCGCACAGGCCGAAATCGATCAGGCCCTGCGCCAGCACTTGCAGCGCCGCCTGGTGCGGATCGTCCCAGCCGGCGCCCGGCGCTACCGCGGCGATCGCGGCGGCCTGCGCCGCCAGCACCATTTCGTAAAGGTCTTTTTGCGCCGCACCGTAGCGGCCGTTGACCGGAAAAGTGCGGGTGATGTCGGCGGCGTAGCCGTCCAGTTCGCAAGCCGCGTCGATCAGCAACAGGTCGCCGTCCCGGAGCACCGCGCCGTTATCGACGTAGTGCAGCACACAAGCATTGGCGCCGCCGGCGACGATGGAGGAATAGGCGGGTGCGAGCGAACCGCTGCAGCGGAATTCGTGCAACAGCTCGGCCTCGATTTCGTATTCGTACCGGCCCGGCCGGGCGTGCCGCATGGCGCGGCGATGGGCGGCGGAGGAGATCTCCGCGGCGCGGCGCATCACGGCGATTTCCTCCGCGCTCTTGATCAGCCGCATTTCGTCCAGCAGCGCGCGCACGTCCTGGATCGCCCCCGGCGCGGTGACGCCGTTGCGCACCTCGGCGCGCACGCCGTTGAGCCAGCCCACGGCGCGCGCGTCCCAATCGCTGTCCGCCCCCAGATGGAAGTACAGGCTGGGCTGGTCGGCGAGCAGCTTGGGCATCATTTCGTCTAATTGATCGATGGGATGCGCCTGGTCAAAGCCGAAAGTCTCTCGCGCCGCGTCCGGCCCGTGGCGGAAGCCGTCCCAGACTTCGCGCTCGGGATTCTTTTCGCGGCAGAACAGGATGCTTTGCGGCACAGGCCCGGCCACCAGCACCAGCACCGCCTCGGGCTCGCCGAAGCCGGTCAGGTAATGGAAATAGCTGTCGAATCGGTAGGGATAATGGCTGTCGCGGTTGCGCACCCGCTCCGGCGCGGTGGGAATGACCGCGACGCCGGCCTGCATCTGCTCGGCCAGGCGGCGACGTCGCTCGGAATAAGTAGGAGATTCAATCATGATTATGCATTTCAGAGTGGGGCGGCCCGCCCAAGGTTCCTTCATGGAGCAGCTTATCCAGCTCGCTCAGCCGCCCCGGCGTGCCGATGTCCATCCACAGGCCGCGAAAATGCTCGCCGCCGACTTGTCCCATCGCCATCCGTTCGCGCAGCAATGGGGCGAGTTTCGCCTTCGAGCCGCGCGCGACGGACGCGAACACTTCCGGCCGATAAAGCCCGATGCCGCTGAAGGTGAGCTTGCACTCACCCTGGTCCAGCACCTTTCCTTCCTTCAAGCCGAAATCCCCACCGGGGTGGTGAACAGGATTGTCCACCAGCACCAGCCAGGCCGAAAGCGCGCCCAGCTCACGCGGCAGCGAGGCGAAATCGTAGTCACAGAAAATATCGCCGTTGACCACCAGAAACGGCTCCGGCCCGAGCAGCGGCAGGGCGTTGGCGATGCCGCCCGCGGTCTCCAGCGCTTCGGCTTCGGCCGAATAGCGGATGCTCGCCCCGAAGCAACCGCCGTCGCCCAGGGCGGCCTCGATCTGCGCGCCGAGATGGGCATGGTTGATCACCAGTTCGGTGAAGCCGGCCCGCGCCAGCCGTTCGATATGCCACACGATCAGCGGCTTGCCGCCGGCTTGCAGGAGGGGCTTCGGCGTGGCGTCGGTGAGCGGCCGCATGCGCTCGCCGCGGCCGGCGGCGAGAATCATGGCTTTCATGCCGGATTGAACCGCAAAGGCGCAAAGGCGCAAAGCAAGACCACAGCAACTGAACGAATGACAGGCCGCCTTGTTGAATCAGCTTTGAATTTCTTTGCGCCTTTGCGCCTTTGCAATGAACGATTCAAAACGTGAAGCCCACCGCCGCCTGACGGTTTTCAAGATCGTCCAGCAGCTTGAGCAGCGGATGCAGTTCGCCGTAGCGCTCGCAGGTCTTGCGCAAGTAAGCCATCACCAACGGCATGTCCTTCAGGTAGCCGTCCTTGCCGTCGCGGTGGCAGAGCCGGGCGAAGATGCCCAGCACCTTGATGTGGCGCTGCGCGCCCATCCACTCGAAATCGCGGTAGAACGCCGCGAAGTCACCCGCCACCGGCAGGCCGGCCTTCTTCGCCTTTTCCCAGTAGCGGATCAGCCAGTCCAGCACCCGCTCTTCGTCCCAGTGAATATAGGCGTCCTTCAACAGGGAAGCCAGGTCGTAGGTCACCGGCCCGTACACCGCGTCCTGGAAATCCAGGATGCCCGGGCCGGGTTCGGTCACCATCAGGTTGCGCGAGTGGTAGTCCCGATGCACGAAGACTTTGGGCTGCGCCAAATTATTGCGCAGGATCAGGTCGAACGCGGCATTCATGGCCTCGGCCTGGGCACTGGTCAGCGCGGTCTGCAAATGCTTGCCCACGTACCAGTCCGGGAACAGCCGCAGCTCGCGCGTCAACAGCGCTTCGTCGTAATCCGGCAGAACGCCGGGCCGGCTGGCGAGCTGAATGTCGATCAGGGCTTCCCCCGCGGCGCGATAGAGCTGGTCCGCCACCGCGTCGTCCTCGCTGATCGCCTCCAGGTAAGTGGTGCTGCCCAGGTCGGAAAGCAGCAGGAAGCCCTGCGCCAAGTCCTGCGCCAATATCTGCGGCACGTTCGCGCCGGCGGCGCGGAACAGCTCAGCCACATGGATGAACGGGCGGCAATCCTCGTGTTCGGGCGGCGCATCCATCACGATCAGCGAACGGTCCGGCAAGCCGACCCGGAAATAGCGGCGGAAGCTGGCATCCGCCGAGGCCGGCGCGACCGAATAAGCGGCGCCGGGGAGCTGCCGCTTCAACCAGTTTTCAAGTAATTCAAGGCGATCCATTTAGAGCCTATTCCAGTAAATTTCATACCCCGCGCCGGTTCGCCGTGGGGCGCAGTGCTAGGCGCGCGAGCCGCCGTTTAGTCATTCTAAACAAGGGAAGCGCAACACCGCAATGCGCCCCACGGCGAGCCGGCCCTCCGGGTTGCGCCCGGAAAGCGCGTCTGCGTTGTTGCAAGGCTTGCCAATGGAACAACCATTGGCCGCGCCTTGCGCCTAGGAGCCTGTCGGACTTAAAGGAAATCGGCTGCAAATCCGCCTGGCCGATCCATATTTCGCCGCTTTCTTGGTCAATAGAATGACTATTGACCTGCAAAACCGGCAAAATCTGTCCTCGCCCAGCCGAATTTTCGCTTCGATTCTTCAAGTCCGGCAGGCTCCTAGCATCCATCGCTTTCCGGACGCAACGCGGGGTATGAAATCTACCGGAACAGGCTCTCAATCTCGCATTGCGCAAAAAGCCAATTTGTGCGATTTTATCATCGATATAACAACGAACGCACAATATGGCCTCGACCCGCGCCTTTGGCCGTCGGGCGAGGCCGTTGCCGTATCTATAACATGAAAAAACCATTCCGGGAAACGCCGTCCCCCCGCGCGAACGGCCGCTTCCACGATTTCCGCCCGACGCCGCTGGCATTCGCCCTGATCTGCCTTTTCCCCGCCACAGCGCAGGCCGCGCTGAACCTGCCGCAGCTCCAGATCGACCCGGCTTTGCTCCAGCCCGCAACGCCGCCGGTGGCGAATCCGGCATCCGAACCCCGGCGGGCCACCATTGCCGAAGCACCCGTTCCGCAGCAAGGCAGCTCGCCGCCCGCCGTCGCCGCGGAACGGGGCGTTGCCGCCACGGCAATCCCCTCCGAACCGACGACGCAAAGGGAACCCCTGCCCCTCCAGCCGAGCAAGGGATTGACCGTGAATCCGCCGCCCGGCACGGCACCCACGCCGATTTTCATCCGCGCGATGCAGATCCAGGGCCACCAGGACATCGAAACCGAGGCGGTCGGCGAGGCCGAGCTGCGCCAGTGGGGCAGGGCCGTCACCGCCGACCGGCTGCGCTACGACAAGCCGGACGACGAACTCTATGCCCAGGGCAACGTGCGCATCGACCAAAACAGCGACATCGTCGAGGGGCCGGAGCTCAAGCTCCAGATGGGAAAAAACGAAGGCTACATGCGGCAGCCGGCATTCCAGATGAACCAACAGGTGCCGCCTGGCCGCGGCGATGCGAAAATGCTGCTGTTCGAAGGCACCGACAAGTACCGCCTGGAAGACGTCCGCTACAACACCTGCCAGGCCGGCTCTGACGACTGGTTCATCCATGCCAATCAGCTCGAAATCGACCGCACCACCCAGGTCGGCACGGCGCGCAATGCCTACATCGATTTCAAGGGCATGCCGATCCTGTATACGCCATGGATGACGTTCTCCCTCAACAGCGAACGCAAGTCCGGTTTCCTCAGTCCCAGCTACGGCGGCACCGGCAATAGCGGCGCGGAGCTGTCGCTGCCCTATTACTGGAATATCGCGCCCGACATGGATGCCACCATCACGCCGCGGCTGATGACCAAGCGCGGCATGCAGCTGAAAAACGAATTCCGCTACCTGGAGCCGACTTATTCCGGCACGGCGAACCTGGAAATATTGCCCAACGACCGGATCGCCGGCACGAACCGCGATTTCGTGGCATTGCAGCATCAGCACAACCTGGGCGGCGGCTGGGCCGGGCTGCTCAAACTGGAAAAAGCGTCCGACGACAATTACTTCCGCGACCTGAGCACGGAAATCGGCATCACGTCCCAGGCCAACCTGCTGCGCGACGGCCTGCTGTCCTACGCCGGTGCCAACTGGAGCTTCTCGGCGCGCTCGCAAAGCTTCCAGACCCTGCAAGACCCGCTCGCGCCGATCACCACGCCGTACCGCCGCATGCAATTTCTGCTCAACGGCGCCAAGCCGCTCGGCATCGGCGGAAGCCTCGGCGGACAGGGGGTCAATCTGGCTCTCGACAGCGAACTGGTCAATTTCACCCATTCCGAACTGGCCGGCGGCACTCCGCAGCCCAACGCCACGCGCCTGACTCTCTACCCCAGCATCAGCCTGCCGATCAACCCGGTTTATGGCTATATCACTCCGAAGATCGGCCTGCACGCCACGCGCTACACCTTCGACCAAGGTTCGACGACGCTGCCCGACACCAGCCTCACCCTGCCGATTTTCAGTGTCGACAGCGGCCTGTATTTCGACCGCGGCGTCAACCTGTTCGGCTCGGCCTACCAGCAAACGCTGGAACCTCGCCTGTATTACCTCCGCGTGCCGTTCCGCGACCAGAGCCAAATCCCCTTGTTCGACACGGGCGACTACGGCTTCGGCCTGCCGCAGATTTTCAGCGAGAATCGCTTCATCGGCGGCGACCGGATCAGCGACGCCAACCAGGTCACGCTGGGCGTGACCTCCCGTTTCCTCGAAGAGGGCGGCATCGAGCGCCTGCGCGGCACCGTGGCGCAGCGCTATTATCTGACCATCCCCCAGGTGACCTTGCCCGGCGGCACGCCGCCGGACCGGAAATTTTCCGACATCCTGGTCTCGGTGGGCGGAAAAATGACCCGCGCATTGTCGCTGGACAGCCTGTGGCAGTACGACCCCGACCTCAGCAAGACCAGCGGCCTGGCGTTGACCAGCCGCTACCTGCCCTCACCCGGCAAGACCTTCAATGTCGGCTACCGCTACACCCCGGCCACCGTGGCCACGCCGGTCGGCCTCAAGCAGATCGACACCTCCGCCCAGTGGCCCCTGGCCGGGCGCTGGACCGGCCTGGCACGATGGAACTACTCGATCCTGGACAACAGAAATCTGGAAAGCCTCGCCGGGGTCGAATACAATGCGGGATGCTGGGCATTCAGGGCAGTGGTCCACAGCTTCGCCACCGCCACTTCGGAACGGAGCAACTCGATTTTCTTCCAGCTGGAATTGAACGGCGTCAGCACGATCGGCTCCAATCCGCTGGAAGTGCTCACCCGCAACATCTATGGATACACCAAAACGAACGACATCCCCCAATGAAAACAGCCTTCCTGAAAACCGTTAAAGCAACCCTCGCAAAGCGAAACTTCGCCCCCCTCGCACGTCTCGCCAGAGCGAGCGGCTTTGCCGCCGCGCTCGGCGGGGACACCCCTTGCGGGCGCAGGAAGAGGGTTAGGGGAGAGGGATGCACCGCCTTGCTGGGCGCCTGCCTGGCACTGACCATGATTGCCGCGCAGGCCGCCGGGGTCGACCCCGGCCAGGCAAAGACGGCGCCCCGCGCCCAGCTGGTGGACCGGATCGTCGCCGTGGTCAATACCGATGTCATCACCCAGTTCGAGCTCGACGAGCGGCTGCGCATGGTCGTCCAGCAGCTGCGCAAGCAAGGCACGACGCTGCCGCCGCAGGATGTGCTGGAAAAGCAGATGCTGGAACGCGTGATCACCGACCGGGTGCAACTGCAGCTGGCCAGGGAAACCGGCATCCGGGTGGACGATCTGCAACTCGATAAAACCCTGCAACGCATCGCGCAGGAAAACAACCTGACCATGGACGGCTTCCGCGCCGCCCTGGAAAAGGAAGGCACCAGCTTCGCCAAATTTCGCGAAGAAATCCGCGATGAAATCATCCTCAGCCGGCTGCGCGAGCGCGAAGTGGACAACCGCGTCAGCGTCAGCGACGGCGAGGTGGAGAATTTCCTCAGCAGCCGCACCGCCCAGGCGGGCAGGGAAGACGAATACAATTTGGCGCACATCCTGGTCCGCGTGCCGGAACAGGCCAGCCCGGAACAGGTACAGGGCAAGCGCGCGCACGCCGAGAGAGCGCTGGCCGAACTGAAAACCAGCGAATTCGCCCAGGTCGCCGCCAGCTACTCCGACGCGCCGGACGCCCTGCAAGGCGGCGTGCTCGGCTGGCGCACCGCCAGCCGCCTGCCCGCCCTGTTCCTGGAGGCGGTCGGCTCGCTCAAGCCGGGCGAAACCAGCGCCGTGCTGCACAGCCCGAACGGCTTCCACATCCTCAAGCTGCTCGACAAGCGCAGCCAGGGCGGCGCGATGATCGTGCAAAAAACCCATGCGCGGCACATCCTGATCAAGACCAGCGAAATCGTCTCGGAAGCCGACGCCGGCAACCGCATGACCCAGCTCAAGGAACGCCTCGACAACGGGGCCAATTTCGCCGAGCTCGCCCGGCTCCATTCCGAGGACGGCTCCGCCGCGAAAGGCGGCGACCTCGGCTGGCTCTCGCCGGGCGACACCGTACCGGAATTCGAGCGCGCCATGAACACCCTCAAGCCGGGCGAAATCAGCGCGCCGGTCAAATCGCCGTTCGGCTGGCACCTGATCCAGGTGATCGAGCGCCGCAGCGAGGATGTCAGCAAGGAACGGCAAACCCTCATGGCACGCCAGGAAATTCGCGCCCGCAAGGCTGACGAAGCCTACGAGAACTGGCTACGCCAGCTGCGCGATCAGGCCTTTATCGAATACCGCCTTGAGGACAAATTCTGAACACGGTGAGCCGTGAGCGGCTGGCAGTAAGCGAAAAAAAATGACCGCCGACTCATACCCCGCTCGCCGCTCGCCGCTCGCCGCTCCCGTCATCGCCCTCACCGCCGGCGAACCCGCCGGCATCGGCCCCGACCTGTGCGTGCTGCTGACGCAAAAGCGAATCGGGGCGCGCATCGTCGCCATCGCCGACCGCGGCCTGCTCGCCGAGCGTGCCCGGCTGCTCGGGCTGCCGCTTGAAATTGCGGATTTTTCCCCGCAGGCCGCCGCGCCGGATCGGCCCGGCGCGCTGGAAGTGCTGCATTGCGATCTGGCCCGGCCCGCCCAGGCCGGCACGCTGAACCCGGCCAACAGCCGCTACGTGCTCGACACCCTGACCGCCGCGGCGCAAGGCTGCCTGGCCGGCACTTTCGACGCCCTGGTGACCGCCCCGGTGCACAAGGGCGTGATCAACGACGCCGGCATCCCCTTCACCGGCCACACCGAATTCCTCGCCGAGCTGACTCAAACGCCGCAAGTGGTGATGATGCTGGTCGGCGGCGGTTTGAGAGTCGCGCTCGCCACCACCCATCTGGCACTCAAGGACGTGCCCGCCGCCATCACCCGGCCTGGGCTGGAGCAGGTCATCCGCATCCTGTACCAGGACCTGGTGCGCCGCTTCGGTTTGGCCAGCCCGCGCATCCTGGTGGCCGGCCTCAACCCCCACGCCGGCGAATCGGGCCACATGGGGCGGGAGGAAATCGACGTCATCGCGCCGGTACTGGAAGCCCTGCGCGGCGAAGGCATGGACCTCGCCGGACCGCTTCCCGCCGACACCCTGTTCACGCGCCACCAGCTTGAAGGCGCCGACTGCCAGCTCGCCATGTACCACGACCAGGGCCTGCCGGTACTGAAATTCGCCAGCTTCGGCGGCGGCGTCAACGTCACCCTGGGCATGCCCATCATCCGCACCTCGGTCGACCACGGCACCGCCCTGACGCTCGCCGGCACCGGCAGGATCGAAAGCGGCAGCCTGACGGCGGCGATTGAGCTGGCGCTGGAAATGGCGAAAAACGGCGGCATCACTAACCCATGAAACATATCCCGCGCAAGCGCTTCGGCCAGAACTTCCTCACCGACCAGGGCGTGATCCAGTCCATTGTCCGCGCCATCGACCCGCGGCCGGGCGACGTCATGGTCGAGATCGGCCCCGGCCTCGGCGCGCTCACCGACCCCTTGCTCGATATTCTGCCCCACCTCAACGTGGTGGAAATCGACCGCGACATCATCGCCCGGCTGGAAAACAACTACCCGAAATCCAAGCTGACGATCCACGCCGGCGATGCGCTCAAGTTCGATTTCGCAACCCTGGGCGAACGCATCCGGGTGGTCGGCAACCTGCCCTACAACATCTCCACCCCCATCCTGTTTCACCTGACCGAATACGTCAGCAACATCATCGACATGCACTTCATGCTGCAAAAGGAAGTGGTGGAGCGCATGGTGGGTGACCCCAGTTCGCCGGAATATGGCCGGCTGTCGGTCATGCTGCAGTACCGCTACAGCATGGAATTGCAGTTCATCGTCCCGCCCGACGCCTTCGATCCCGCGCCCAAGGTCGAATCCGCCATCGTGCGCATGATTCCCTATGCCGAACTGCCCTACCCGGCCAAGGACGAGGCCCTGTTCGCCGCCATCGTCACCGCCGCCTTCGGCCAGCGCCGCAAGACCTTGCGCAATACCCTGAAAGCCTATCTGGACGATGCCGGATTTGCGGCATTGGGGATTGATGCGGGGCTGCGGGCGGAGAATCTGGGGGTGCGGGAGTTTGTGGCGATGGCCAATTATTGCCACCAGAAAATGTAGGTGCAATAAGCGCCAGAAAATGTAGGGTGCAATGAGCGGCAGCGCATTGCACCGGGCAGCGAAAATTAAGGCAATATTGCCTTCAGATGCAATGCCCGTTGATTATTGAGCACTACGCAGGCTGGGCGGATTTATTTTGGTTTTGTGCGCTTCGCGCAAGTGATTGATTGCCGGGGGCAGCCCGGCGGCTGATTACCTTTCTTGCTTCGCCAAGAAAGGTAATCCAAAGAAGGCGAGCCCCATCCGCCGCCCCTGCGGGGTTCCCTGCGTTGCTCGCCAAGCCGGGCGGCTGCGGAACTCGCGCTGCGCGCTCAAACAGTCCTCGCCGACTGCCCCCGGCTCGGCTGCGCTACTCGGCGACGAATCAAGGGGGAAGAAAATCCAACCCCAAACCACCCCACCCAGCCCTCCCCGCCGGGGAGGGCACCCAAACAAACGGGCTTCGCCCACAAAACCACGATCCCCTTCTGCGCCGCCCCGGATTTCCGGGCAAACCGGGGGAAGTCGGCTGCGTACTGTTTGAGGCCGCAGGCCGAGTTTACGTATACGACCTTTCATCCGCTTTAGCGGATAGAAAGTCGGAATCCCCTTGTGGGGCAGACGCCCGGTTTGCCCGGAAATCCGGGGAAAGCCCGCAGGGCCGGCGCGGCAGGGTGCCCTTTTGTTTGGCTCCTTTATTTTGGGCAAGCAAAATAAAGGAGCCTGCCGCCGGGCAGCCCCCGGCATCAATCAGCGCGCGAAGCGCTCAAAAACCCGGTAGACCCTCGAAGGGCATTGCGCCGGATGTTGTTCGGTGACGGACATCGCAAACATCCGGCGGATTATGGCCTTCGGCCTAATCCGCCCTACCAGCCATGCTAACCCAGCTTCCCCGCAACCCTATCCCCCACTCCAGTCCGCGTAGCGCCGAAGCTTCCATCGTGCAGCCGAAGAAGTGCATAAACATCAATGAAGTCGGTCTCAATTGAAGTTCAAGCTGCTGCCTCCAAAGAATATCCATGCCCCAAGTCGTTGCGATACAAATCGATGACGGGAAAGCACAGATCGTAATCACCCCAGACAAGTTCGCCGTATTCCAACCGGAACGATGCGAAACGCTCGGGTTCGAGGTAGGCCCGGATATCCGGGTGCCGCGAATGCGACAGAAAGGGCTTGAAGTCCACATCCTGTTCGCTTCCGTCATTGAAACGCAGGTGGATACAGTAGTCGCCAATCTGCTCGGCAGCAACGATATTAATGATGGCGGGTGTCATTTGAGCCTCCTCGTAATGCGTTCCGGCGTGATGGGTTTATGCAGCACAAAAAAATCGATCCACTTGGCGACGATATCGTCGGCGCGAGCGGTAACGATTTCCTCAAAAAAATTCATTTCCCTGATATCAAGCGGCTGACGCCCAGCGACGGCGCTGTAACATATCTCCGATATCTCGCCATTGAACACAATGATTTCAGCGCGCGACTCCCTGCCCTGGAACTTGCCATGCACATGAACCGGCTCATGTTCGTTGGCGTAGAACAAGACGATCAGTCCGAAATATTCGTAGAGTTTAGGCATGGCTTTCTGTGGCTTTAACTCGATTTAGTCTAGCCGAAATTGCCTGATGATGGCTGAATTTTCTCGGGAGTGAACGAATCGATCCCCTACCGCTCAATAAACTCGATCCTGTACCCATCCGGGTCCGCCACAAACGCAATCCAGCTCCCCCCGCCGTGCTGCGCCGGCCCATAAACCACCTTGCCGCCCTTGGCCGCCACGTCCTCGCAAGTCTTGCGGATATCGTCCACCTGGATGGCGACATGGCCGTAGCCCGTGCCTAAGTCGTACTGCGCCACGCCCCAGTTGTAGGTCAGCTCGATCACCGCGCCCTCGGCTTCCTCGCCGTAGCCGACGAAGGCCAGGGTGTACTTGCCGTCCGGGTAGTCCTTGCGCCGCAGCAGCTTCATGCCCAGCACTTCGGTGTAAAAGGCGATGGATTTGTCCAGGTCGCCGACGCGGATCATGGTATGCAGTATTCTCATAAAGACCCTTTAATTTTTAGTTGTCAGTTTTCAGTTAAACCCCCGCCGTTTTTACTGAAAACTGATGACTGACAACTGATTTCAAAATCGGTGATACCGCGCCCCGCCGGCCTTGAGCGCGCGATGGGCCGCTTCGTAATGCGGCAGGGTTTCTTCGACGATGGCCCAGAAACGGGGTGAATGGTTGAGCTCGCGGATATGGGCCAGCTCGTGCACCACGACGTAGTCGATCTGGCTGATCGGCGCCTGGATCAGGCGCCAGTTGAGGCGAATCTCGCCGCGGCTGTTGCAGCTGCCCCAGCGGGTGCGCGCGCTGGACAGGGAAAGATTCGGCAGCGCCAGTCCCATGCGTCCGGCGTAGTGCTCCAGCCGCTGGATGAAATGGCGCTCGGCCTCGGCGCGGTACCAGCGCTCCAGTTTGCGTTTGACCGCTACGGCATCCGTCGGATCGGGCAATGCCACCAGCAGGGCGTCGTCCTCCAACCGCGGCTGCGCACGCATGGAGCCTTCCATCAGGCACAGCGCCAAGTCGCTGCCGAGGAACAGCAGGATATCACCGTGATTCCCGGCGAAGACGGCCGGCCGGCTTGCCTGCCACGCGCGCAGCTTGTCCAGCAGCCAGTCGGCGCGCTCCTGCAGCACCCGCTCCACACGGCTGTCGGCGGCGCGGGCCGGCGCATTCACGGTGAGGCCGCGATGGTCGATGCGCATCGCGATGGTGGATCGGCGCGGGCTGCGCTTCAACAGATAGGGGATTTCCTGGCCGTCGAGCCGGATGGTGCGGGTTTCGGCGGCGGGGCGGGGCTTGCCGAAGAAGCCCACTTAAGTTTTCCGGGCGGCGAGGCGCGCCATTTCGCCCTCGATCCAGGCTTCGGCGCGCGCATTCAGTTCGTCGGCCTTCAGGCCGGCGGACTCGATCAGGGGGCCGAAGCTGATGGTGATGGTGCCGGGGCGCTTGAGGAAACCGTTTTTGCCCCAGAATTCGCCGGCATTGTGCGCTACCGGCAGCACCGGCACGCCGCTGTGGGCTGCGAGCCAGGCGCCGCCGATGTTGTATTTGCCCTTGGTGCCGGGCGGAACGCGGGTGCCTTCGGGGAACACCACCACCCAGAAGCTTTTCGCCAAGCGATCCTTGCCCTGTTCCAGGATTTGCTTGAGCGCGGCGCGGCCGGCGCCGCGGTCGATGGCGATCGGGCTGGCGATGGCCAGCGCCCAGCCGAAAAACGGAATGCGCAGCAGTTCGCGCTTCAGCACCCACACCAGCGGCGGCAGGATATCCTGAAACGCCAGAGTTTCCCAGGCCGACTGGTGCTTGGAAAGGACGACGGCCTGGCGCTGCGGGATATTTTCCCGGCCGACGACGCGGTAATCCAGCCCACAGATCAGTTTCAGCCAGCGCAGCATGATGCGCGCCCACGGCGCGATGGCGCGGTAGCGGGTGATCGGGCCGAACGGCAGGGAAAAGAACGCGACGAAGAAATACAGCGGGGTGAACACCCACATCCCCAGCGCGAAAACGAAGGAGCGCAGCCAGATCATGCGGTTTTCTGGATGACGTGCCTGACCGCGTCGCCGAGGTCGTCAAAAATCAGCGTGCCTTCCGGCAACCCGCCCTTTTCCAGGGTCGCCCGACCCTTGCCGGACAGCACCAGGATCGGCTGACCGCCCGCCGCAGCAGCCGCTTGCAGGTCGCGCAGGCTGTCGCCGATGCAGGGCACGCCGGCGAGACTCATGTTGAAGCGCACGCCGATTTCCTGAAACATGCCCGGCTTGGGCTTGCGGCAGCCGCAATCCGAATCGGCGGCGTGGGGACAGAAAAACAGCGCGTCGATGCGCGCGCCGGCCTGGGCCAGCGCCTTGTGCATCTTGTCGTGGATGGTGTTGAGCATGGCCATGTCGAACAGCCCGCGGCCGACGCCGGACTGGTTGGTCGCCAGCACCACGCGAAAACCGGCCTGGTTCAGGCGGGCGATCGCTTCCAGGCTGCCGGGGATGGGCTTCCACTCGTCCGGGCTCTTGATGAACTGGTCGCTGTCATAGTTCACCACGCCGTCGCGATCGAGAATGATCAGTTTGGTCAGGGG
Source organism: Sulfuricella sp. (assembly GCA_023266195.1). GTDB lineage: Bacteria > Pseudomonadota > Gammaproteobacteria > Burkholderiales > Sulfuricellaceae > Sulfuricella. The sequence goes on along the minus strand of JAHFRP010000005.1, from coordinate 196,322 downwards.
CATTGCTTGTCCTTCAAGCTAAATTCGTCATCGTCCGCACGCAGGTCCCCCTGTGCCCGACACACACCAACAGACCGTCGGGCACGGAGTGCCCGACCTACACGCTGTTCATAGTTCACCACGCCATTTCGGTCGAGAATGATCAGTTTGGTCAAGGGCATTGTTGGCCCTCCAAGCCAAATCGTCATCGTCCGCACGCAGGTCGGGCATCCTGTGCCCGACACACCATACCAACCGACCGTCGGGCACGGGGTGCCCGACCTACCTCACAATCAAGCAGCCAGCTTCGAAATATCCGCCACCTGGTTCATCAGGCCGCCCAGGCTGTTGAGCAGGGCCAGGCGGTTGGCGCGCAGCAGCGGTTCTTCCGCCATCACCATCACCGAATCGAAGAACGCGTCCACTTCGGCGCGCACTCCGGCCAGCGCGGTAAGCGCTTCGGTGTAGCTGCCAAGATCGACCAGTGAGACTACGCCCGGCGACAGTTTGTTCACCGCCTCGAACAGCGATTTTTCCGCCGCCTCCACCAAAAGCGCCGGGTTGGCGGCGCCGTCGGCCTTTTCCTCGGCCTTGCGCAGGATATTCTGGATACGTTTGTTCGCGGCAGCCAGGGCAGCGGCTTCCGGCAGGCGCTTGAAGGCGCGCACCGCAAGGACCCGCGGAATCACCACATCAATGCGGCTGGGCGCCTGCCCCACCACCGCGTCGATCTCGTCCGGCGCGAAGTTCTTGTCGCGCAGGTAGCCCTTCAGGCGCTCCAGCATGAAGCCGTGAAGGTCCACCGCCACGCTGTCCGCCAGCATTTCGGCGGGGAACAGCGATTTCGCCTGCTGCAGCAGCCGCACCAGGTCGAGCGGCAGGCCCATTTCCGCCAGGATGCGCAGCACGCCGAGAGCGTGGCGGCGCAGGCCGAACGGGTCCTTGTCGCCGGTCGGCACCAGGCCGATGCCGTAGATGCCGACCAGGGTATCGAGCTTGTCGGCCAGCGCCACCGCCGCGCCGACGTTGTCCTGCGGCAGCGCATCGCCGGCGAAGCGCGGCCAGTAGTGCTGCTCCACGGCGCGGGCCACGGCTTCCGGCTCGCCGTCGTGGGCGGCGTAGTAGCGGCCCATGATGCCCTGCAATTCCGGGAATTCGCCGACCATGTCGGTCAGGAGATCGGCCTTGGCCAGATGCGCCGCGCGCTCCGCCTGCTCGTGGCTGGCATCGAGTTGACGAGCGATCTCGCCGGCCAGCTTGGTGACGCGGTTGACCCGCTCCAGCTGGCTGCCGAGCTTGTTGTGGTAGACCACACTGCCCAGCTTTTCGACGCGCGAGGCGAGCGGCTTCTTGCGGTCCTGGTCGAAGAAGAAGCGGGCGTCTGCCAGGCGCGGGCGCACCACGCGCTCGTTGCCGCCGACCACCGCGCTCGCGTCCGCCGGACGGATATTGGAAACGATCAGGAACTGGTTGGTCAGCTTTCCGCTGCCGTCGAGCAGCGGGAAATACTTCTGGTTGGCCTTCATGGTGAGAATCAGGCATTCCTGCGGAACCCCAAGGTATTCCTCCTCGAACCGGCCGACCAGCACGTTGGGACGCTCCACCAGCGCGGTCACTTCGTCGAGCAGGGCGGCGTCCTCGATCGGCTTCACGCCGCCGACCTTTTCCGCTGCGGCCTGAAGCTGGCGGGCGATGTCGGCGCGACGCGCCTCGAAGCCCGGAATGACCGCGCCCTCCTGTTCCATCTGCGCGGCGTAGCTGTCCGCCTCCGCGAGCGAAACCGAGCTCGTCGCAGCCTCGAAGCGGTGGCCCTGGGTGGTGCGGCCGGCAGTCAGGCCCAGCACGGAAACCGGCACGACGCCGGCGCCGTGCAGCGCCACCAGCCCGTGTACCGGACGCACGAAATTGACCGTGCTCCAGCCATCGGCCAGCTGGTAGCCCATCACCTTGGGAATCGGCAGTCTGGCGATGGCTTCGGCCAGCGCCTTCTGCAAGCCGTCGGCCAGCGTGGCGCCCTTGGCCACGCTGTCGTAAAACAGGGCTTCCGCCTTGCCCTCGCCTTCGCGCTTGAGCGCGGCGACCGCCGCCGCGTCCAGCCCGAGCGCCGCCAGCTTTTTCAGCAGGGCCGGGGTCGCCCGGCCCTCGGCATCGAGGCCCACGCTCGCCGGCATGAGCTTGTGCGAGACCGGCTTGTCGGCAGCCTGGGCGGCGACATCGGCGATGTGCGCAGCGAGCCGGCGCGGACTGGCATAAGGCGTGACGACGGCATCGGCGGCGGCCAGCCCCTGCGCCTTGAGCGATTCGGACAGCGCGGCGGCAAACGCCTCGCCCAGTTTTTTCAGCGCCTTGGGCGGCAGTTCCTCGACAAACAGTTCGACCAGAAGATTATTCGTATTCATGCTCATGCCGCCGCCTTCTTTTCCATTTGCGCCTGAATTTCGTCGGCCCAGTCCCTCGGCGCCATCGGGAAGCCCAGCCGGGCGCGGGATTCGAGGTAGCTCTGCGCCACGCTGCGGGCCAGGTTGCGGATGCGACCGATGTAGGCGGCGCGTTCGGTGACGGAAATCGCGCCGCGCGCATCGAGCAGGTTGAAAGTGTGGGCCGTCTTCAGCACCTGCTCGTAGGCGGGCAGCGCCAACTGGCTTTCCATCAGGTGTTTGGCCTGCTTTTCGTGGGCGTTGAAGGCGGTCAGCAGGAATTCGACGTCGCTGTGCTCGAAGTTGTAGGTGGACTGCTCGACCTCGTTCTGGTGGTAGACATCGCGGTAGGAAAGCCCTTGCGTCCAGGTCAGGTCGAACACGTTTTCCACGCCTTGCAGGTACATGGCGAGCCGCTCCAGGCCATAGGTGATCTCGCCGGTGATGGGCTTGCAGTCGATGCCGCCGACCTGCTGGAAATAGGTGAACTGGGTCACTTCCATGCCGTTCAGCCACACTTCCCAGCCCAGGCCCCAGGCGCCCAGCGTCGGGTTTTCCCAATCGTCCTCGACGAAGCGGATATCGTTTTTCTTGAGATCGAAGCCAAGCGCTTCGAGCGAACCCAGGTAGAGCTCCAGGATGTTTTCCGGGGCGGGCTTCAGCACCACCTGGAACTGGTAATAATGCTGCAGGCGGTTGGGGTTGTCGCCGTAGCGGCCGTCCTTGGGACGGCGCGAAGGCTGGACATAGGCCGCGCGCCAGGGTTCGGGACCGAGCGAGCGCAGGAACGTGGCGGTGTGGCTGGTGCCGGCGCCCACTTCCATGTCATAGGGCTGGAGCAGGGCGCAACCGCGTTCGGCCCAGTATTTTTGCAGAGTGAGGATGATTTCCTGGAATGTGAGCATTATGTGCCGCAAGCCGAATTTGAAAGGGGTTGATTTTACTTCTTTTCCTGACCGGGCAAAACCCCGATGGGGCGCGGGCGTTGCGGCCCGCCCATGAATTCTAGCCCAGCAGCGCCAGCTTTGCCGGACGCGGCAGCCGCTTGATCTCCATTTCGCGCCGGCTGGCGGCGGCACGGTCGGGCTGGTTCTCGATGTAGGCCAGCCTCACCGGCAGCCGGCTGCGGGTGTATTTCGACGCCGTGCCGTTATTGTGCGCCCCCAGCCGTTTTTCCAGGTCGTTGGTGATGCCGGTGTAAAGCGTGCCGTCGGCGCACTCCAGGATGTAGCAATGCCATCCGCTCATCGTTGCCGCCGGGATTTGCTCCCGGCCCGTGTCGGCGTCCTGCCCGCCAGCCGGTCGGCAGCGAGGAGCAAGGCCAGCAGCCCCAACAGCGGAAAGTTCCCCCAGCGCACATAGGGCGTCGCGCCGGAAAAACCCTGCGCCTCCCCTTCCAGCACGGCAACGGCGAATTCCTGCGCGCGCTTCACCACCTCGCCGCGCTGGTCGATGATGGCGGTAATGCCGGTGTTGGTGGCGCGCAGCATGTAGCGGCCGGTTTCCAGCGCGCGCATCTGGGAGATCTGGAGATGCTGCCAGGGCGCGACGGTATCGCCGAACCAGGCATCGTTGCTGACATTGACCAGCAGGGTGGCGGCCGGCAGCTGGCGGATCAGCTCCTCGCCGAACACGTCCTCGTAGCAAACGGCGACGGCCACCTTCTGCCCCGCCGCCTGGAGCGGCGCCTGCACCGGCGCGCCGCGGGCGAAATCCGACAGCGGGATATGCAGGATATGGACGATCCAGCCGAACAGCGGCTTGAGCGGAATGTATTCGCCGAACGGCACCAGATGATATTTGCGGTATACCTGCACCGGCGCGCTGCCCAGGCTCACCACGCTGTTGAAATAATCCCGGCTCTCGGTATATTCCGGCACGCCCACCAGGACATCGCCGCCGCGTCGGCGCGCGTGTTCCGCCAGCATTTCGAGATAGGACAGCGGCACCTGGTGCAGGAACATCGGCAGCGCGGTTTCCGGCAGCACGATCAGGCGGCCGGTGCTCGCCTGCGTCAGCGCCAGGTAGGCGTCGAGCGTGCTCTGCGCCTTGTCCTCGCGCCATTTCATCTCCTGCGCGATGTTGCCTTGCAGCAGGCTGACCGCAACCGGTGCGCCAATCGGCTGAACCCATGTCACCTGCTGCAAGCCCCATCCCGCTGCCGCCAAGCCAACGACAAGCGCGGCCGGCAGCGCCATCTGCGCCTTGCCGCGCCGGCCCAGCCAGCCGTCGGCCAACAGCGCCAGCGCACCCGCGCACAGCGCGGCGGCCAGCGACACGCCATATACGCCGAAGACCGGCGCGAAGCCCGCCAGCGGGCTGACGGCCACCTGGGAATAGCCCAGCGTCAGCCAGGGGAAGCCGGTCAGTATCCAGCCCTTGACCCACTCCATCGCCACCCACCATACCGGGATCGACAACAGCGCACGCCGTTTGGTCAATCCGCCGGCATTAGCGTGAAACTCGCGAAGCGAGACCTCGTCCCCCTCTCCCGCATACGACTCCGCACGGGCTTTAGCCCGTAGCGGATCGGAGTCCTTTAGGGCTGGCGGGAGAGGGCTAGGGGAGAGGGAAACGCTCTGCAACAACCCCACCGCGGAGGGGAAGAGCGACAGCACCAGACAGAACAAAAAGGTGGCGACCGCGGCGATGGGGCCCGGCATGCCGCCGAAATCGTGGATGCTGACGTACACCCAGCTCACCCCGGCGCCGAAAAACCCCAGCCCGAAGGCGAAGCCGATATGGGCGGCGGCGCGGCGCGAAGCCGCGCGCGACCAAAGCAGCGACAGCGCCGCCAAGGTCAGCGGCGGCAGGAAAGACAGGTAATCCGGCGCAAAGCCGGAAACGGTGAGCGCGCCCAGCATCAGGGCGATTGCCCATTGCACGGACGGATGGGCGAAAAAGCGGGCGGGGCGTGCCGCCCGCCCCGATGGCGGTGAGTTTTCCTCTGGGAAAGCCATTTTATTGTATTTTGCAGCCTGTACCGTGCGTTTGACCGGGCAAATTATACGGCGTAAGGTGCTTGATCAGATATCTGTTTTGTTCCTACCCCGCCATGAATCCAACCCTCGAATCGACCATCACCTGCCCAGTCTGTGCCCACGCGCGCACCGAGCGCATGCCGACCGACGCCTGCCAGTGGTTCTACGAGTGCGCCCACTGCCAAACCCTGCTGCGGCCCAAGCCCGGCGACTGCTGCGTGTTTTGCTCCTACGGCAGCGTTCCCTGCCCGCCGGTCCAGCTGCACGGAAAATCGGGCGGCGATTGCTGCGCTTGATTAACCGGCAGCCACATTTGCGGCATAAAAATTACTTGTTAACAAAAATCAAGACGTTGTATACCATGGCCCCTGATTATTTCTTATGCGAGGCACCATGACCACCCAATCCAGCCGCTTCCAGGAAGCGATCGCGCGCATCGACGCTGCCAACGCGGAAGATCCCAACAAAGACGCCTTCGAGGGCGTCGAATATCCCAAAGAAATCCTGTATTCGCAGCGCATGACGGCGTGGCTGGACAAATACGAACCCAATGCGTCCGAGGCATTGAAGCTCGCCGCCCGCGCCCAGCATATTCGCCGCTGGGCGATTCCGCGCAGCGACTACCCGATGAACCGCAAGGGCTACGACGACTGGCGCGTCACCCTGGCCAAGTTCCACGGCGACACCACGGCACAGATCATGCGGGGAGTGGGCTACGACGAGGCGATGTGCGAACGGGTCAAGACCTTGCTGCTAAAGGACCGCATCAAGCTGATCCCGGACCAAGGGCAAGTGCTGGAAGACGTGATCTGCCTGGTGTTCCTGGAATTCTATTTCGTGCCGTTCGCCCCGCATTACAGCGAGCCGAAGCTGATCGGCATCGTGCGCAAGACCTGGAAGAAGATGTCCGAACGCAGCCACGGCGAAGCGCTCAAGCTCGCGCCGCAGTGGCCGGCGGAACTGCTGGAATCGGTGAAGAAGGCTTTGGCGGGCTAGACCCAATAGTGTTCACCTAGGAGCCTGTCGGACTTAAAGGAAATCGGCGGCAAATCCGCCTGGCCGGTCCATATTTCGCCGCTTTTTTGGTCAATAGAATAACTATTGACCTGCAAAACCGGCAAAATCTGTCCTCGCCCAGCCGAATTTTCGCTTCGATTCTTCAAGTCCGACAGGCTCCTAGCGAAGTTTTTCATGTAGGTTGGGTTGAGCGGTTTTATCGCGAAACCCAACAAACTTAATCATCCTTAAAAACAATGTTGAAGTTGGGTTTGTTGGCTAAAAAACCAGCCCAACCTACATGGGGACGGGCAGCGCTTAAGTAAACAGCATTGGGGCTAGGCCGGGCTGGCCGCTTCTTCTTCCAGCCGCTCCACGATCAGGCTGTGCAGGCGGCGGCTGTCGGCGCGCAGCACGCTGAACTTCAGGCCTTCGAAGGCAACCTGTTCGCCGCGCTTGGGCAGGCGGCCGAACCTGCTGACCACGAGCCCGCCCACGGTGTCGTAGTCTTCGTCGCTGAAGCGGGTGCCCATGACCTCGTTGAAATCCGCGATCTCGGCCTGCGCCTTGACGCGGAAGCGCCCGTCCGGGGCGCGGATGATATTGCCTTCGCCATCGTCGTAGTCGTATTCGTCCTCGATCTCGCCGACGATTTGCTCCAGCACGTCCTCGATGGTGACGATGCCGGCCACGCCGCCGTATTCGTCCACCACGATGGCGATGTGATTGCGGTTGCTGCGGAATTCCTTGAGCAGCACATTGAGCCGCTTCGATTCGGGGATGAACACCGCCGGGCGCAGCATGTCGCGCACGTTGAATTCCTCGCCGGCGTAATAGCGCAGCAGATCCTTCGCCAGCAAAATGCCGATGATGTCGTCCTTGTCCTTGTCGATCACCGGGAAGCGGGAGTGGGCGGTCTCGATCACGAAGGGAATGAACTGCTCCGGCGTATCGGCGATGTCCACCACGTCCATCTGGGCGCGCGGAATCATCACGTCGCGCACCTGCATTTCCGAAACCTGGAGCACGCCCTCGATCATGGCCAAGGCGTCGGCATCGAGCAAATTGCGCTCGTAGGCGGAATACAACAACTCGATCAGCTGCTCGCGGTCTTCCGGCTCGCGCAGCAGCAGCGTGCTCAATCGTTCAAACCAGCCCGGTTTGGCAGGCTCTTCATCCATAAACAAATCCTATTCCTCGTCCTCTAGCCCTCTCCCCTAGCCCTCTCCCGCAAGCGGGCGAGGGGGGCGAGGGCTCGCTTCGCGAGTTTCACGTTAATAGGGGTCAGCATAACCCAGTTTTGTGACAATCTGTGTTTCCAGAGTTTCCATCTCCCGCGCTTCGGCGTCGGTTTCGTGGTCGTAGCCCTGCAGGTGCAGCACGCCGTGGACCGTCAGGTGCGCGTAATGCGCCTCGACCGGCTTGCCCTGCTCCGCCGCCTCGCGGGCGACCACCGGCGCGCACAGCGCGATGTCACCGAACAGCGGCGCCCCCGGAACATCGTCCTCGTAGGCGAAAGTCAGCACGTTGGTCGGGTAATCCTTGCCGCGGTAGTCGCGGTTGAGCGTCCGCCCCTCTTCCTCGCCGACGATGCGCAGCGCGATTTCGGCATCGCCGCGCAACGCCGCTTCCACCCAGCGGCGAAACCGGGCGCGAGTCGGGACATCTTCGGGCTTGACCGCAAATTGAACGGACAAGCTCAATTTTGAGTTTTGAGTTTTGAGTTTTGAGTTCATTCGATATCAGTTCAAAATTAAAAACTCAAAACTAAGAATTGTTTTTTTCGCGCCGCTCGTAAGCATTGACGATCTTCTGCACCAGCGGGTGGCGCACCACGTCCTCGGACTGGAAGTAGGTGAAGGCGATGCCGCCGACCTTCTCCAGCACTTCCTGCGCATCCACCAGACCGCTCTTCTGGCCGCGCGCCAGATCGACCTGGGTCACGTCGCCGGTGATCACCGCCTTGGAGCCGAAGCCGGTACGGGTCAGGAACATCTTCATCTGTTCCGGCGTGGTGTTCTGCGCCTCGTCCAGGATGATGAAGGAATGGTTCAGGGTGCGGCCGCGCATGTAGGCGAGCGGGGCGATTTCGATCGCGCCGCGCTCGAACATCCGGCCCACCTTGTCGAAGCCCATCAGGTCGTAGAGCGCGTCGTAGAGCGGGCGCAGATAGGGATCGACCTTCTGCGCCAGGTCGCCAGGCAGGAAGCCGAGCCGCTCGCCGGCTTCCACCGCCGGGCGCACCAGCACGATGCGCTTGACCAGGTCGCGCTCCAGCGCGTCCACCGCGCTCGCCACCGCGAGATAGGTCTTGCCGGTGCCGGCCGGGCCGATGCCGAAGGTGATGTCGTGTTCCTGGATCTTGCGCAGATATTCGTTCTGGCGCGGCGTGCGGCCGTGCAGGTCGCCCTTGCGCGTCATCAGCACCGGCATCGCGCCGCCGTCCTGCACGGACGGATTGGCGTTGGCCACCTCGATCAGCCCGAGCTGGACGTCATCGACGGAAAGATGGCTGCGAGCCCGCTCGTAGAAGTTCTGCAGCGCCTGCACGGCAAGGCGCGCGGCGCGCAGTTCGCCGCGCACGCTGAAACGCTCGCCGCGGCGGGAAATGGTCACTTCCAGTGCGGTCTCGATCTGTTTCAGGTTTTCGTCCAGCGCGCCGCACAGGTTGGCGAGGCGGACATTGTCCACCGGGGAAAAATCGATATCGAGGGTGTCGGAGGTCAATTGAGCAGCCTTATTCGAGAATGGCTATTTCGCCGCGCAAGGTGTGGGTGGAGACGGCGGTGATGGTCACGTTGGCGAACTGGCCGATCAGGCGCGGATTGCCCTTGAAATTGACCACCCGATTGTTGTCGGTGCGCCCCATCAGCTCGCTGCCGTCTTTCCTGGAAGTGCCTTCCACCAGTATACGCCGCACCGAGCCGACCATTTTTTGGCTGATCGCCTGTTCCAGCTCGTCGATTTTTTTCTGCAGGCGCCGCAGGCGCTCCTGCTTCACCGCCAGCGGCGTATCGTCGGCCAGCTCCGCCGCCGGCGTGCCGGGGCGGGCGCTGTAGAGAAAGCTGTAGCTGGCGTCGAAGCCCACCTCGTCGACCAGCTTGAGGGTGGCCTCGAAATCGGCGTCGGTTTCGCCGGGAAAGCCGACGATGAAATCCGAGGTGATCGACATGTCAGGCCGCACCGCGCGCAGCCTGCGCGCAATCGACTTGTATTCGAGCGCGGTATAGCCGCGCTTCATCGCCGCCAGCACGCGGTCGGAGCCGGACTGCACCGGCAGGTGCAGGGCGCCGGTGAGCTGGGGGATTTCGGCGTAGGCATCGATCAGGCGCTGGGACAACTCCACCGGATGCGAAGTGGTGAAGCGCAGGCGCCCGATGCCGGGAATTTCCGCGACATGGTAGAGCAGGTCGGCCAGGTCCGCGGCGCCGCCGTCGTGGGTGGCGCCGCGATAGGCGTTGACGTTCTGCCCGAGCAGGGTGATTTCCCTGACGCCCTGCCCGGCCAGTTCCACCGCCTCGGCGATGACGTCGTCGAACGGGCGCGACACCTCGGCTCCGCGCGTGTAGGGCACGATGCAGTAAGTGCAGAACTTGCCGCAGCCTTCCATCACCGAAACGAAGGCGGTCGCCCCTTCCACCCGCGCGGACGGCAGATGGTCGAATTTTTCGATCTCGGGAAAGGAGACATCCACCTGCGGCTTGCCGCTTTGCCGCCGCGCCGCGATCAGCTGAGGAAGGCGGTGCAGGGTCTGCGGGCCGAACACCAGATCGACGTAGGGTACACGTTCTACAATGGCCTCGCCTTCCTGGCTCGCCACGCAGCCGCCGACGGCGATGATCAAATCGGGATTGCGCCGCTTCAACGGCTTCCACCGGCCCAACTGGTGAAACACCTTCTCCTGCGCCTTTTCCCGCACCGAGCAGGTGTTGAGCACGATCACGTCGGCGTCTTCGGCATTCGCCGTGGTTTCCATGCCGTGCGCCGCCTTGAGCACGTCCGCCATCTTGGCCGAATCGTACTCGTTCATCTGGCAACCGAAGGTCTTGATGAAAAGCTTCTTCACGCCAAGCGCCTAACGGCTCATCCCCGCTTCTTCCTCGGGGGTAGGCAGCCACATCCGGATCAGCATGCCGCCTGGATCGAGCTGGTAGAACACGTTGCCGCTGGCCGGCAGCGAGGTGGGAATGACGATGCGGTTGAAAGTATCGTAAATGCGCACGCCGGGCGCCAGCCGAAAAATCTTGCCTCCGATCTGGACGTCCGGGTAGGAAAAGCCGTTGAGCGGCCCGATTTGCGCGTTCTGCGGCAGCACCCGACCGGCGTGGGCCGCCATCGACAACATCAGGAGAAAAACAAGAAAAAATCGCTTTAGCATGAAGGTACGATAGCACACAACCCAATCACCAAGCGAGAGGGGCGTCGCCGGTGCAAGGCAAAAAAGACAAAGGGCTTGCGCCGCCGCAAGCCCTTTTACGATATTTCTGGTGGTGATAGGTGGACTTGAACCACCGACCCCAGCGTTATGAGTGCTGTGCTCTAACCAACTGAGCTATATCACCAATCAATCGCCGCATAAAACGAAGGATCGAGATTCTGCCTTCTTTCCGGCAGGCTGTCAACAGCCCCACTGTTTACCCCAAGCCAAGATCGGCAATCAACGAACATAATAATCGTAATAATTGTTAGGATAAGTGGGCCGCTTAGGCGGAATAACCGCGCTCCCTCCCGACGCATTCCTATTTTCGGTCACCGCGTAGGGTGCATGGGTTTCCAGCGAGGAAAAATTGGACGCCTCGGGAATATGGGTTCGCCCGTCGAAATCCAGCGACGTCTGGGCCACCGGGGCATTCTCTCCGCCCTTGTTGTTCCTGTTCCGCGCCTGACCTTCCAGCTTGTCGGCCAGGAAATCGGGCGGGGCGACGAGGCTCTCGGGAGGAGTCTGGAAGGATGCGACGTAAAAGAACTCGTCTTTGCCGAAATCCTTGCCGCCGGACTCGTTGGACACGGCGATCTTTCCGCCCGTCACGCCCCCGTACAACCCGTCCTTGGCCTTGGAGCCGTCGGCATTGACGCAGTCTTGCCGGCAAAGCACCAGGTTGTAGTGGGTGCCCCGGATACCGATGGTCGCGGCGGTTGCCGTCACTTTGTAGCTGTCGCGATTGGCCTTCCCGATCAAGCCGGTAACGGTGCGGAACCCGCCTTTGAGCAGGCTGAAAAAGCCTTTCTCCGAACCGTCGTTCTTGCCGGAAAAATGATACTCGTCCAGGCGAAACTCGCTCTGCGGCCGCAGGGCGACGATACCGCCGTCGGTGAGGCGAATCTGGGCATTGCTGGTGACGCCGGTACGCAGCGTGTCGCCGGACTCGACTTCGGAGCCGAATTTCAGGGGGATCGTTTTGCCGGCGCGGGTCGCGGAAACATCCCCGACCGCCACCAGCACGCGCCCGGCCACGTCGGCGCAGGCGGGACCCGCGATGGAAAGCAGCCCGAGCGCTGCCAGCAATGAAGCGAAGATTTTCGTTCTCATAAAGGCCTCACTTGAATTCGTAACGGACGTTGACGCCGCCGAAATTGCGCCGGTAGCCAAACAGGCTCAGGTTCGAGGCGTTGTCGCTGGCGGCGATCTCGCCCCGGATGCTGACGTTTTTGCTGTACAGGTAGGTGGCGGCGACATTCAGAGCCTGATAATCGTCTTTGCGCGTGGTGTTGAAGACCGCATCCGGCGCCCTATAGCTGCTTTGCTGGTAGATATAGCCGACATTGACGCCCCACTTGGGATGGGGCGAGAGGCTCAAACCCAGGCTCAGCCCGGTGATGTCGCGCCCCAGGTCGGGCCGGTCGCGCCGGTTGCGCTCTTCGCCATAGCTCAGCGCGGCGTTGAATACGGGCTGCCACCGGCCGATAAAGGCTTTGCGGTATCCCACGCCCACTCCGGTCAAATCGGCGTCCCGCACTTGGTTGCCGCCGGTGTAATCGAGGGTGGCGTACTGGATGAAGCCGTTGACGCCTTGCAGTTCGTCCAGCTGGTGAAACACCTCGCCGGAGATGCCGTTGACGTTGCGGTAGCGGTCGCTGCCGACGGTCAGTGTGGTAACGGAAGCGGTCGCGCGGAACAGATTCTTGTCCTTGAGAACGGAAACGCCGCCGTAGCCGCCCAGGCTTTCCATGCTGAAAGCGGTATCGCTTTGATTGTATTTGCCGTCGTAACCCAGTCCGCCGAAAACGGCCACGCCCGGCGCCACCGGCTTCGCCACTTGTCCGCCGGCGGCCAGGTGAACGAAGCTGTCGCCGGTCCGCACCCCGTTGTTGGCGACCTGGACGGGGCCCAGGACGGGCAGGTTGATGTTGGCATCCGACACGCCGCCGTTGACGTTGTCGTCGTAGCCGACCCCCGCCTCGACATAGAACCCGGAAGTGGTGTGATAGCGGCCTTCGCGGGCGCGAATGGCATCCGCATAGCGCTCGATGGTGGCCTGGACTTCGGCGGGCGGGTTCAGTTTCTGAACATTGTCGAGCTCTTCCGCCGCCCGCACATCGTCGCCCAGCACGAAATAGCCGCGGGCGAGTTCCAGGCGGGCGCGGTCATTGGCCGGATAGTTGAGAAGGTAACGCTCCAGGGCAAGGATGCCCTCCGAGGCATGGCCGGCATCGATGCACGCGATGCCATAGTAAAAATCGAAATCGGGGTTGCCCAATTCCTCGGGATGCTGCCGGCCCAACTGATAGGCCTCCGCCACCCTGCTTTGCTCCAGGAGGCTTTTGACCTCGTCCACCGTACCGGCGAAGGCTGGCGCGGCAAAAGCCACAAGCAATGCCCCCAGCACCCGGCTCATTGTTCTTTTTGGTCTCACAAGGCACCTCGATCGTTGATTAATTGATAAATATTGTTGGTTTTGCGATAACTCCATCGGCGATGGCATCACCGGATCGCTCCCTGAATATTTTCGGATTCCAAACCGCCATGAGCACCGTTAATAATACATCGTCATGCGACACGGTGCGCCGCGCGCTTTATGCCGGTTCGAGCGGCAAGCGCACCCGAAAAGTGGTGCCCTTGCCGAGTTCGCTTTCCACTTCGATGTGGCCCTTGTGCTTCTGGACGATGCCGTAGGATAGCGACAACCCGAGGCCGGTGCCCTTGCCGACCGGCTTGGTGGTAAAGAAGGGATCGAAGATACGGTTGAGATTTTCCGGCGCGATGCCGCTGCCGGTATCTTCGACCTCCACCCAGACCTCCTCCCCCACCTGCCGGGTGCGGATGGTGATGGTGCCCTTTTCCGCAATGGCGTGGGCGGCGTTGACCAGCAGGTTCATGAACACCTGATTGAGCTGGGAGGCGAGGCATTTTACATGGGGAATGTCGCCGTATTCCTTGACCACCACGGCCTTGTACTTGATTTCGTTGTTCACCACGTTAAGGGTGCTGTCGAGTCCCTTGTGCAGGTCGGCTACCAGCCATTCGCTCTCGTCGACATGGGAGAAATCCTTGAGATCCTGCACGATCTGGCGCACCCGGCCAATGCCTTCTTGCGACTCGGCAAGCAGGGGAAGCAGATCTTCCTTGAGATATTCCAGTTCCGCCTGTTTCTTCACGGCGCGGATTTTATTCCCCTGGTCGGGTGCGAGGCTGTCGTCGATCGCCTCGTAAGCCGCCAGTACGGCAAGCAGCTGTTCGGCATAGCCGCGCAAGGTGCCGAGATTGGAGCTGACGTAGCCGGTCGGGTTGTTGATCTCGTGCGCGACGCCAGCGGCCAGCTGGCCGATCGAGGCCATTTTCTCGGATTGCAGCAACTGGTTGTGCGCCTCCTCGAGTTTCCTGATCAGCGCGGCCTGTTCTTCCTTCTCCTTTTGCAGCGCCAGCTCGGCCAATTTCCGCTCGGTGATGTCGTGGATCGTGCCATACATCCTGACCGGATTGCCGGACTCGTCCATGGCGACGGTGCCTTGCTCCAGCACGTGCCTGACAGCGCCTTTCGGCTGCACGATGCGGTGCTCGACCCGATAGGGTACGGTTCCGTGCAGGCTGGCATCCACCGCGCGTTTCACGCTGTCGCGGTCGTCCGGATGGACCAAGCCCATAAACCGCTCGTAATCGGCTTTTTCCGGGGAATCGTCGATGCCGAAAATGCGATAGCTTTCCTGCGACCAGACGACCTCGTTTTCCGCAATATTCCATTCCCAACTGCCCAGCCTCGCGATCTGCTGGGCGCGGGCCAGGCTGGCTTCGCTTTTGCGCAGGGCGCGCTCGGTCTGCTGTCGTTCGTTCAATTCCTGGCGCAGGTCGCGGTTCCTTTCGGTCAGTTCCTGCGACATCTTTTCCAGGGAATGCTCGATCATCAAGCGATCGGCGTCGGCCTGTTTATAGGCCTCGTCCACCGCAGCGACGAACGCTCGCCAGGACGGCGGCAGATCGCCGGCGGCCTCGCCCAGATAGCGCTTGAGCTGGCGTTGCAGCAGGTTGTGCATCAGGGCCTAAGACTCGGAGAACGTCGTGATGGTCATGGTCTGGTTGTGCAGCTCGCATTTCGCCGTCGCGGCGTAAGGCGAAATTTCGCCGTAGGAATAAAAACCGGTCAGCGCCGTGCCGGCGCCGAGCACGTCGCGCACGCTTTCGACCTCTTCCTCGATGCGCTGATTCAACACCAGCTTGCGGCCGACGCAGCTGATCAAGATCGCCAGTTCAGGCTCGGCGGCGCCGAGGCTGGTGGCGCGCGCCGCGTTGGCCGCACCCTCGATCAACCGGTCGAAATTGGCCTTCATCAGCTGGGCGTAGACGCCTTCCGGCATGTCGCCGGCGAAAGTCATCGACTGGTCGGCCTCGTCCACCGCCAGGATGGTGCGCACCAGCCCGGCTTCCTGGCCCGATTCGCCGTGCAGGGCGAGCGGGAAAAGCAAGCCGGTGGAAGGCAGGCCGGCCGCATGCTCGCCCAAATAGCTTTTGTACAGCTCCAATGCGGATTGCCCGTCGAGCTCGTAGAGCACGTTGCCCCTGGATTTGGTGATGAGGCGGTCGGGGCCGAAGGGGTCCCAGCCGCCGAGAGAGCCATAGCCGACCCTGATGCGGTCGCCGTAGAAGCCCAGCGCGGCAACCCGGCCCTCGGCCGGAGGCGCGTCGGCGCACACCAGGGTGCGCTGAAAGCGCGCGCCGTCGCCGGAAAGCCCGCCGGTGACGGCGACGTGCTCCGGCAGCGCCGCTTTCAGCCCATCGACGAGGTCGGTGCCGTTGACTTTGAGACCGTCGGAAAGGACCAGCACGTGGGCAAGACCAGCCGGGTCGAGCTGGCGGGCAAGCGCCTCGCCGGCGGCATGGCTGGCGCCGGCCTGGTCGATGGTTACGCTGGCGAGCTTGAGCCCGGTATGGTCGAAGCTGACCGCGGTCGCCACCAGCGAGTCGTCCAGCACCTGCGTACCGTAAATTTCCCCTGCCGTGGAACAGCCGAGGAGAATGGCATTGGGATAAAGCGCGCGGAGTTCGTGGTAATGGCTGACGTCGGCGAGCAGGCCGGTGCCGCCGAAGATCAGGAGCAGTCGGGCGGAATCCGCCAGGTTCCCGGCACCACCCGGCTGCCAGCCTTGTGCCTGGGTCCACAGCCTCTGTTCGACCTTCATCGCTCCGCTCCTCCGTGGTTGGGTTTTGTCTGCTAGAGGCGAAATCTAACCGAGAACTGCGCTGGTTTCAACCTGGAAACCTCAAATGGACGGGCTGGAGTGAGCGGTTTTGCGAGCGCAGGGCAAGGCGCCGCCCCTCGCCCAACCCCTCTCTCAGAGGGAGAGCTGGAGAGAGGGCCGACGCGACTATCCTCGATGAAGCCCCAGCCTGCCGCGGCAAGGGCGGGGTCGATATGTTCAGCACGGGTTTCTGCTTCGTTCATGGTAATTTGTCGCCATTATCAAAACTCAATCAAGAAATAGTTTACGGCATCAAGTTTGTAACTCTTTGAAAAGAATGAACCAGCAACCCAAGTCCGCCCGCTGCAGGCCTGCGCAATCAAAACCCGATCAAGAAACTCACGCCCAATGCGGTACGTAACCGGCTCGCGGATGATCGGGATCGGCAAAACGAATCAAACCGGCATCCAGAGTTTTGTTGATCACCCCAGTCGCCTGGGCGGCATTTTTGGGATCGATGCCCAGGCGGACGCAAAGAGAGGCATTTTTCATCTTGTCACCACTGAGAAACTTCAGCACCGCATGGAAATAACAAGCGCGTACCCGCTCGTCAGGAGTCATCTCGGCAAAGGTGCGTGGCCCGTAAAGCACCACCTGCATCGAGTTATCGTCGGCCCTGAGCAGCGGTGGAGGAAGCTGAAAAACCTCCACCAGAGCAATCACCTTGTCCAGACCGCTTCCCTGTTCTTCACACATTCCCATGCGGCGCATCAGCGAGGCCAGCGCCTCATTACGCGACCGGGGAGGCAAATCGATCATGCGATCCGGCTTCACCAGCGAACAGCCCGGATTGGTAATCTCGATTCGGTCTGAAAACAGCTCAATTTGCGGCCCAGCGCCAGTCACAGTCATATCCTGATGGATAAGGGCATTGCCCACCAACTCGCGAATCGCCAACTCAGGGAATAACGGATGCACCTCACGCAGTGCCGTCCCGATGTGTTCGTTTCTGGGAAGCAAATCGTTCAGGTACCCGACCATTCTCTCGAACCCGGTGGCATAGCCTTTCTGGCCGTCGTGGCGATGGGTCACAGGTGCCGCTTTATTGGTACCGCCATAGGCCACAAAGCGCACCCCCTTTCTGGCCAGACTCGCATCGAAATCCCCGAGCCGGGTTGCAAACAAGATGGCACCCAGATTGGTGATGTTCCACCGATCTCCCACGTCGCGAACGATCACCCGGACAAACATGGACATTGCAACGTCATGAACGCCGCGTTTTTGCAAAACAGATTTAACATTGGGAACAATGGCGTAATCGCCAATTGCAAAGAGGCATTCCTTGGTGGCCTCACCCTTCAGAATCTCTGTCCTCCCAATCTGAGTCATACCGGGTATCGTACCGGTTTATACTCGGCTCTCACCGGATCAATCACGATGAACATGGAGTTAAAAACCCCGCAATCTCAAGGATATACGGGGTTTGCTCGCTATAGTTCGACGCGATCCGAAGTTCTGTCTAGACGTTGAACCGGAAATGCATCACGTCGCCGTCGCGCACCACGTATTCCTTGCCTTCGAGGCGCATTTTGCCGGCCTCTTTCGCACCCTGTTCGCCCTTGCAGGCGACGAAATCCTCATAGCCGATCACTTCGGCGCGAATGAAGCCGCGCTCGAAATCGGTGTGGATCACGGCGGCGGCCTGCGGCGCGGTGTCGCCGATATGGATGGTCCAGGCGCGGACTTCCTTCACCCCGGCGGTGAAGTAGGTTTGCAGGCCGAGCAGTTTGTAGGCGGCACGGATGACGCGGTTCAGGCCCGGCTCTTCGAGGCCCATGTCGGCGAGGAATTCCTTCTTGTCGGCTTCGTCGAGGTCGGCGATCTCGCCCTCGATGGCGGCGCAGATCGCCACCACCGGCGCGCCTTCACGGGCGGCCAGTTGCTCTACCTGTTGCAGGAAGGGGTTATCGGTGAAGCCGCCCTCGTCCACATTGGCGATGTACATAGTGGGCTTCATGGTCATCAGGCACAGCGGCTTGAGCAGGGCCGCCTCTTCCTTGTCCGGATTCATGCTGCGCGCCGGCTGGCCCTGGTCCAGGGTGGCGCGCACTTTTTCCAGCAGCGCCATCATGCGCGCCGCGTCCTTGTCGCCGGACTTGGCCAGCTTGCTCGTGCGCAGCACCGCTTTTTCGACCGTCTCCAGGTCCGCCAGCGCCAGTTCGGTATTGATCACCTCGATGTCGGAAAGCGGGTCGATCCTGCCCGCCACGTGCACCACGTCGACGTCCTCGAAACAGCGCACCACGTGGGCGATGGCGTCGGTCTCGCGGATGTTGGCCAGAAACTTGTTGCCCAGGCCCTCGCCCTTGCTCGCCCCGGCCACCAGCCCGGCGATATCGACGAATTCCATGATCGCGTGCTGCACCCGCTGCGGCTTGACGATTTCCACCAGGCTTTCCATGCGCGGATCGGGAATCTCGACGATGCCGACATTGGGCTCGATGGTGCAGAAGGGATAGTTCTCCGCCGCGATGCCGGCGCTGGTGATGGCGTTGAACAGGGTGGACTTGCCGACGTTGGGCAGACCGACGATACCGCATTGGAGGCTCATGCATTATTCCTTAAATTTCAAGGCACCATCGAGCCGAACGTCGGCATCGTGGAAGTGCCCGATTCGCGCCAGAAACGATGCCGGCGATGGTCAGGGTTAGGGAACAAATCAGCAAAACCGGGGCGTGCGCTCAACGATTTTGTATCGGATTTGTCTCGGAAAAATGGCTATTATAACCCTGTCGGATACCTTGCTCCAAAGGCCGACGGCAAAGAGCAGGCCGGGCCGGTTGCCGGAATATCCCGATTGCCTGGATTGAGCGGTTCAAGACTCCAGACCGCCGTAGATCGCTATTTCTGGCCGACCAGCCATTCCTCGACTTCCCTTGCCGGCAGTGGCCGCGAGAACAGGAAACCCTGGGCGCTATCGCAGCCGAACGACGTCAGGAGCTCCGCCTGGCCCGTGGTTTCTATGCCTTCCGCCACCACTGTCAGTTTGAGCATTTGCCCCAGGGCGACGATGGTCTTCACGATTTGCGCGTCCTCCTCGTTGCGATCCGCATCCATGACGAACGTACGGTCGATTTTGAGGACATCGATAGGCAGACATCGCAGGTAGGCGAGGCTGGAATATCCCGTGCCGAAATCGTCCACCGCCACGGTGACCCCCATCCTCCGCAAGCGGGCGAACAACCCGGCCGCATTTTCCGGGTTTGCCATGACGGCACTTTCGGTGAGTTCGATCTCCAGAACGGATGGAGAGATTCCATGGCTAGCCGTCAACGCGGCAATGCGTTCCGC
Organism: Sulfuricella sp.; assembly: GCA_023266195.1. Taxonomy (GTDB): domain Bacteria; phylum Pseudomonadota; class Gammaproteobacteria; order Burkholderiales; family Sulfuricellaceae; genus Sulfuricella. The sequence goes on along the minus strand of JAHFRP010000005.1, from coordinate 176,986 downwards.
CAAGTCGCCCTCGTCCAACTCCTTGGCCGACACATTGATTGCGATCTTGGTTTCCAGGCCGTGGGACTGCCATTCCGCCGCCTGGCGACAAACCTCGTCGAGCACCCATTCCCCCAGGTCGATGATGAGGCCGGTCTCCTCCGCCAGAAAGATGAATTCGCTCGGCGGCAACAGCCCGCGTACCGGGTGGCGCCAGCGCACAAGCGCCTCGACACCCAGCGGCTTGCCCGTCGATCGCAGTGCCACCTTGGGCTGATAGTGCAATTCCAGCTCACGACGCGCGATGGCGCGGCGCAGATCCGCCCCCATCGCCAAGCGCTGGCTGGTCTGATCCAGCATCTCCTGCCGAAAGAAGCGGTAAGTGTTGCGCCCAGCCGCCTTGGCGGCGTACATGGCCATATCGGCGCACTTCATCAATTCCAGCGAATCACCCCCGTCCTCGGGGAAAAAGGCCATGCCCATCGTGGCGCCGACTTGCACGACATGTCCGCGCAATTCCATCGGCCGCGAAATTTCGTCGATGAGTGCCTGCGCCAGGCAAACGCAATCTCCGGCTTTGTCCAGTTCCTCCATCAGCACGACGAACTCGTCACCGCCGATGCGCGCCACGGTATCCATTTCGCGCGCCCGGCTCCTGATCCGTTGTGCCACCTCTTGCAGCAGCATGTCGCCGACATCGTGGCCAAGCCCGTCGTTGACGGCCTTGAAATGATCCAGGTCGATGAACGTCACCGACAACCGAGCACCCTCGCGTTTGGCCCGTTCGAGGGCATGCCGCAGACGATCCTGCATCAGGGCGCGGTTGGGTAGGCCGGTGAGGGCATCGTGGAACGCGAGATGGCGGATGCGCTCGTCCTTGCGCCGCAGCTCGGTGATGTCGTGGAACACCGAGACGTAACGCACGGCGTTGCCGGCAAAGTCGTCGATGCGGTTGATGGTCAACCATTCCAGATAGGCCTCACCGCCCTTGCGACGGTTCCAGATTTCCCCCTGCCAGTGCCCCTCCGTGGTCAGGGTATCCCACATCGCACGGTAGAAGTCCGGCCCATGACGATCGGAGCGCAACAGGCTGGGTTTTAGCCCCAGCGCCTCGGCCTCGCTGTAGCCGGTGATCTCGATGAAGGCGGGGTTAACCGAGAGTATCGTGCCGTCCGCGTCGGTGACCAATACCCCTTCCGACGAGCTGTGGAACACGCTGGCGGCGAGACGCAACGCCTCCTCGGTCGTTCTCTGCTGGGTGATGTCGCGCCCCACCGCCAGCGCGCCGACGGGTGCGCCATCCGGGCCACGCTCGGCGACGATGCGGATCGCGTGGTAATGGGGCTCGCCGTCCGGCCCGGGGACGACCTGCTCGAAATCGCCGGGCACCCCGGTGGCAGCCACCCGCCGCATCGCCTGAGCCAGCTCGAAATATCGCCCTTCGGGGTCGTCACCGGCGTTCTTGCCGGCCATGTCGCCGGCGCAGCATCCAAGCGTGCGCTCCAGAGCCGGGTTGAGGTAGAGGACGCGGCCCTCGCGGTCGCAGCGGATGATGTTGTCCGGCACATTCTCCGCCAGCGTGCGGAATTCGCGCTCGCGTTCCGACAGAGCTTCCTTGGCTTGTTTCTCTACCGTGATATCGTGAATCATCAACAATAGATGCGGCTCGCCCTGGCTGATGAAACGCGACAACCGGCAATGCAGCCAAAGATGGCGACCAAAGGTAGTGGTCAGTTCGACCTCGCGCTCCGCCTTCAGGCCGTTGGCCAGCACGCTCTCCGCCGATTCCAGCAATCCGGATTCCTGCCAGGACCGCATCTGTCGGAAGTTCTGGCTCAGCATCTGGCCTTCCGTGCCGCCCACCGTATCGCCAAACGCAGGATTGGCCATCACGCATTGGCCGTCCTGCCGATAGGCGGCGACACCCACAGCCGATGTCATGAGGATATTCCGGTTCATGGACAGCGCTTCCCGCAGCTGCGCGTCCTTGGCTTGCAGTTCACGGGTTCGCGCCTCCACCCGCTGTTCCAGTTCGGCATGAATCGATTCCAGCTGGTCGGTCATGGCATTGAATGAGGCCGCCAGCCGCGCCATTTCGTTACCTCCCTCCGGTACCGCGCGCACCGCGAGGTTTCCCGCGGCAATGTCGCGGACGACGTCGGTCAAACGGGTGATGGGCCGAACCATCCACCTTGCGAGCAACCTAGCCGTAAGGACGGCCAGCAGACTGAAGATCAGAGCGGCGGCGGCGAATTGCCGTTTCAGCGCTGCCAGCGGGGCGAAAGCCTCGGCTTGATCGACATGCGCCATGATGCAGCCGCCGCCGATCTCGGGAACGAAGCGAAAGCCGTGGATGATCGGCACATCCCGATAATCGAGATCGAGCGTCTCGGCGCTCTCGGGAGTCAGACAGCGCAGCATCGGCACCGCGGAGATGGGATGGCTGTGCCCTTGCTCCGCCGGGTACCTCGCGCGGGTAATAAAAAAACCTTCACCATCGGCAAGAAATGTCTCGCCGGAATTGCCGAGGTCGGGATGCGATACGAATACGGGCTGAATTATCCCGATCGGATAACTCACCGCCAGTTGGACCCCGGCATGGATATCCTCGGCAAGAATGAAGTAGGTTCGCTCGGCGCCGGCCGCCCACTTTGAAAATTGCGCAAGCTGGCCGGGCCGGAACTTCATCCCATCGGCCCGAAACGAAACGTCCCCGGCCGCCAGGTCATACCCGCCGGGGCGGCGGATGAGCGCCCCGAGCGCATCCTCGCTATGGACAAAAGCGCGCAGCGCCTCCTCGGCACAATCAGGATCGATAGAAGCCTTGCCGCAGCGGTTGAGCATGTCAGCCAGAAAGGCATTCGACCGGCCTATCGCCCGGTTGAACACCATTTTCAGCTCTTCATGCCTGGCATCGGCGATGCGGCCGACATCCTTCATCCGCTCGGCTCTGATGCTCCCAATCGAATAGCCGTAGCCGAACCACGCCACGATTAGCGTCGGCACAAGTAGCAACGACAAAAGGATCAGCATGAGGCGGACCTCAAGCGTATACTTCCAACCCGAAGTTAACGGCATATGGCGTGGCGGCTGCTCTGGGATGATGTTTTCGCCATCATGGGCTTGAAGCGGGAACCGTGACAAGCCCAATTTTTGGCCGGATGCCGGAACACGGCGCATCGCAGCCATATCCCAGCTTCAATCAGCCGCACCACCTGGCGGCAAGATCGCTCCGGCTTATTCTGCGCGCCGCTGGCGAACCAGGTCGTCATTGATGTCGCCCACCTCCTCCTCGGACAGGCCCAGATGCTCCATCGCCAGGTAGCCCGTACACTCCCAGGAGGGGTCGTCGCGCATCCGATCCGCATCGGCAATATGCTCCGCAACCCGGACCACTGCAATCAGGCCGCGAGTGGCTCCGGGCAGGGCATCGGGCGAAGTCAGGACGGATAGGTCATGGTGGTTGAGAATCGCCTCGCAGATGTCGTCGGCCAAGGCCCAGCCCCTCGCCAGCAAATAGCCCAAGGTGGCGTGATTGGTGGCGTAGCGTTCGTCTTCGATGGAGGTGAAAGACCTGACGGCCTCCGCATTGGCCAGTTTCAGGGTTTCAAGGTAGTCGGGAAATTTCTGCATCAGCAACGGGATCCCGCAATCGTGAAACAATCCGAACATATAGGCCATGTCACGGGAGATGTCGGGCACCCGTCCGGCGATGAAGGCGCAGATGTCCGCGACCCGTTCGGCGCTGTCCCAAAAACGCTCCAGGCGGATCTGCTTGCCGATGGCGTTTTTGAGCGACAGGGCCGTGATGACGTTGGCTACGTTGCTCAGGCCGAGCACCATCACCGCCTGCTGGGGCGAATCGATCTTGTGGCGCAGCCCGAAAAAAGGCGAGTTGACCGTCTTCAGCATCGCCGCCGACAAGGCAATGTCCTTTGCGATCAGCTGGGCGATTTTGCGCAGGTCCGGATTCGAGTGGCTGCGCTCCCGCAACAGTTCGCCGATAACGGTCGGGCGCGGCGGAATCCTGATGCTGTTGATGACTTTCTCGGCGGCCTCGGTGGGAATCAGTGTGGTCAAGTATCTCTTCTCCGATGCAATCCTTCTGGCGGAAGGGTCTTTTCCAAGATCATACCGGAATACCGGGACCGACTCCAAAGTCTCCCCGATAACGTCATCCGCCGACGGCCTGTCAAGCCATTGTTGCGAATTCCAGGCAGGCGAATGTCGTTCAGAGATGCTTAATAGCGGCGGCCACCAAATCTTTGTGCACTCATTCCCGCGCAGGCGGGAATCCGGCATCGACGATGCCTGCATGAGATCGTCTGGCCCGTATCTCAGGCGGTTTTACGGCGCAAAAAGCACCGTTACGGTTTCGCCTTCTCCTTGGTGTGCAGCTTGATCATCGCTGCGGCAAAATCCCCGGACAGCAGTTGCGGCAGTGCGGCGAGGCTGCCGTGGATGGCGGACTCGATCAATTCCTGTTCCGCGCGCTGCGGCGCGTTAAGCACGAAGTTCACCACTGCGTCGCGAGTGCCAGGGTGGCCGATGCCCAGCCGCAGGCGCCAGAATTCCGGCGTGCCAAGATGGGCGACGATGTCCTTCAGGCCGTTATGGCCACCGTGGCCGCCGCCTTTTTTCAGCCGCACCGTGCCCGGCGGCAAGTCGAGCTCGTCATGCACCACCAGGATTTCCTCCGGCATGACCTTGTAAAATCCGGCCAGCGCGCCGACCGCCCGGCCGCTCGCGTTCATGAAGGTTTCCGGCTGAAGCAGCCAGACTTCGCGGGTATTGAGGGTGACCCGTGCCGCTGCGCCATGGAATTTTTTTTCCGGCCTGAGAGCCACGGATTTTTCCGCCGCCACTGCGTCCACCCACCAGAAACCGGCGTTGTGCCGGGTGGCGGCGTATTCCCGCCCCGGATTGCCCAGACCGACGATAAGCCGGATTCCTGTCGTCATTTTTTCCCCACCATAAAAAAAGCCCGTCAAGCATGCTCGACGGGCTTGCAGCTGTCTGCTGGAAAAGGCCGTTACACCTGAGCCTCGGCAGCTGCCGCTTCGATGGCGCCGCGCGGGATAGTGATGGTCGCCACGCCCTGATCTTCACCCTTGGTCAGCGCGACCAGCTCGACGCCCTTGGGCAGCGTCAGCTCGGACAGGTGTACCGAGTGGCCGGCGGCCAGGTTGGCCAGGTCCACTTCGATGAATTCGGGCAGATCGGTCGGCAGGCAGGCCACGTCCACTTCGGTGACGATATGGCTGACGATGCCGTGGGAAAGCTTCACGCCGGGCGCGACATCGGCATTGACGAAGTGCAGCGGTACCTTCATGTGAACCTTGGCGTTCGGATCGACGCGCTGGAAATCGACGTGCATCACCAACGGCTTGAAGGGGTGCATCTGGTAATCGCGCAGCAGCACCTGTTCCTTGGCGCCATCCAGTTCGAGCGTCAGGATCGAAGCATGAAAAGCCTCGCTCTTGAGCTGGTAGAACATGGTCTTGTGATCCAGTTCGATTGCCGCGGCATCCTTGCCGCCGCCATAGATCACACCGGGAATGCGGCCCGTGCGACGCAGGCGGCGGCTCGCACCCGTTCCCTGGATCGTGCGCGGGGTTGCGCTGATTTCGATTTTCATAGTGAAACTCCTAAAGTGAGAATGCCGCCCGCGACCAGGCAGCATCCGGTTTGCGCAAGAGCGGCAAGAGCCGCCCCTGCAAAATCTTTACTCCATGAACAGCGAACTGACCGAATCCTCGTCGCTGATCCGGCGCATGGTCTCGGCCAGCAGTTCCGCCACCGAAAGCTGGCGGATGCGGCCGCAATTCTTCGCCTCGTCGCGCAGCGGGATGGTATCGGTCACCACCAGTTCGTCGAGGTGGGACTTCTCGATGCGCTCCACCGCCGGGCCGGACAGCACCGGATGGGTACAGTACGCCACCACTTTCTCGGCGCCATGCGCTTTCAATGCGGCAGCCGCTTCGCACAGCGTATTGGCGGTGTCCACCAGGTCGTCCATCAGCACGCAGGTGCGGCCCTTGACGTCGCCGATGATGTGCATCACCTTGGCCACATTGGGCTTGGGGCGGCGCTTGTCGATGATTGCCAGATCGACGTCGAGGCGCTTGGCCAGCGCGCGGGCGCGCACCACGCCGCCGACGTCCGGCGACACCACGATCAGGTTCTCGTAGTGCTGCTTCCACACGTCGCCCAGCAGGATCGGGGCGGCGTAGACGTTGTCCACCGGAATGTCGAAAAAGCCCTGAATCTGGTCGGCATGCAAATCCATCGTCAGCAGGCGATCCACCCCGGCGCTGGTGAGCATGTTGGCCACCACCTTGGCGGTGATGGCGACGCGCGCCGAGCGCGGCCGGCGATCCTGGCGCGCATAGCCCAGGTAGGGGATGGCGGCGGTGATGCGCCCGGCGGAGGAGCGCTTGAGCGCATCCACCATCACCAGGACTTCCATCAGGGTGTCGTTGGTCGGGGTACAGGTGGATTGCAGCACGAAAACGTCCTTGCCGCGCACGTTCTCGAGGATCTCGACCATCACCTCGCCGTCGCTGAAACGGCCGACCACCGCGCGCCCGAGGCGCAAATTGAGATGTTTCACCACGTCCTCGGCAAGCCGCGGATTGGCGTTGCCGGTGAAAACCATCATGCTGCCGTATGCCATGATGCGCCCTTAAAAACAAAGATAGGGACGGCGCGCGCCGTCCCTACCGGTTTTGATACAACTGGCTGGGGAGGTAGGGATCGAACCTACGAATGCCGGAATCAAAATCCGGTGCCTTACCACTTGGCGACTCCCCAATGATTAACTCGCAAAATCGTGCAACGGATGCCGGTGCAGCCCCTTCGCCACAAACCCCGCCAACTCGGCCGGCGTGCGGGAGAAAACCCCGCGCGCCTCGTCCTCGCTGGCGAACCCGGCAAAAACGCAGGCGCCCGAACCGCTCATCCTGGCATCGCCGAACTGCTTCAGCCAAGCCAGGCACTCAGCCACTTGCGGGTACTTCCGGCACACCACGGGCTCCAGGTCGTTGCGCCCGCAGCCCGTTGAAAAGTGCAGTATTTTGATGGGTTTCGTATCTCTTGTCAATTCCCCGGCTGCAAAAATTTCCGCCGTCGGCACCGCCACCGGCGGCACCAAAACCACGTACCAGGCATCGGGCAGCTTCACCGGCCGAAGTTCCTCGCCCACCCCCTCGGCGAAAGCGCTCTCGCCGAACACGAACACCGGCACGTCCGCGCCCAGGCGCAGCCCCATTTCCTGCAAGGCGGAACGGCCCAGATCGAGATTCCACAAGCGGTTCAGCGCCAGCAGCGTGGTCGCGGCGTCGGAACTGCCGCCGCCCAGGCCGCCGCCCATCGGCAAGCGTTTTTCCAGCGTGATGTCCACGCCCCTGCTGCATCCGGTCTCCCGCTGCAGCAGGCGCGCGGCCCGGACGCAAAGATCCTGTTCCGGGTCCAGCCCGGCCAGCGGATTGAGCCTGCGAATCACGCCGTCGTCGCGGACGGCGAAGGCAAGGCTGTCGCCGTAATCCACGAAGCGGAACACGGTTTGCAGCAGATGGTAGCCGTCCGGCCGCCGCCCCACCACATGGAGAAACAGGTTCAGCTTGGCCGGGGCGGGGAAAACGGCGGGAATCACGGCAGCACCCAGTTGTCGATCACCAGCCTGACTTCCAGCCGGCTATCCTGCGCCAGCATTTCCAGCTTAGCCGGCAGGGGAGTGCCTTGCACGGTACGGTAGCCCTGGTAATCGATGCGCCAGCCGTCCTGGTTCAGGTGCAGGAGCAGCTTGTCGCTGCCGATTGCTCCTTCGGCCGGGGAGCCCGGCGCGGTGCGGCCGGTCACCCAATATCGCAGGCCGCGCGCCGGCAGGCGCCAGCCGAGCACTTCCTCGGTCAGGCTTTCCACGTCTTCGGCATGGTAAGTGCGCCCCTCGGCGGTTTCCAGCGCCACTCCGCCGGCATTCTGCACGATGCGGGCGACACCCTGCCCGAGCGGCGACAGGATGAAAATCTCGTCGCCTTCGGCATCGTGGCGCCAGCGCAGCGAGCCGGAGAAGCTTTCACCGTCGTGCTTGACGCCGATCCGCCCGGCCAGCCGGAACACACCGCCGGCCTCGGCGGCAGACTGGGAAGAAGACGCAGCCGCCTCGCGCTCTTCCGGCGGCACCGGCAATTCGGCGCAGCCCCACAGCAAGAGCGGGAGAAGGAAAACGGCGTAGCGGCGGGCCAAGCTATTTCGCAAACTTGTTGATGACATTCAGCAACGCTTCGTGCCCAGGATTTTCCTTCAGGGAAGACTGCCAGATTTTTTCCGCTTCCTCGTGCTTCCCTTCGGCCCACAGCACCTCGCCCAGATGCGCGGCGATTTCCGCGTCGCGCTGGCCGGCGTAGGCGTTCTTGAGCAGGGTTTCGGCCTTGCCGAGCTGCCCCATGCGGTAAAACACCCAGCCCAGGCTGTCCATGATGAAATAATCGTCCGGCGCCAGCTTGATCGCCTTCTCGACCAGTTGCAGCGCCTCGTCCAGCCGCTCCGAGCGATCCGCCAGGGTGTAGCCCAGCGCGTTGTAGGCATGGGCATAGTCGGGCTTGAGCTGAATCAGTTTGCGCAAGTCCTGCTCCAGCACGTCGATTTTCCCCAGCCTCTCCGCCGCCATGGCATGGTCGTAAAGCAAGTCGGGATAATTCGGCAGCTTCTCCAGCGCCTTGCCCAGCAGGTCATAGGCTTCGGAATAGGCTTTGGCATCCCGCAGCAATTGCGCCTCCGCCACCGCCAGCTGGGCTCGCTGCTGGTTGTTCTGCGCGGCGACCTGCTTGAGGCGCGAAAGCGCTTCGGCCAGCTTGTCCTGCTTGGCCAGCATCGCCGCATAGCGGATCTGCGCGGCAAGGTATTGCTCGCCGGGGCCGACCGAGGCATACCAGCTCGCCGCTTCGTCGAAGCGGCCGCGCTCTTCGGCCAGCTGGCCGAGATGCGCGCGCACGGTCGCTTCGTCGTGGTAGTGGCCGGCCAGCGCCTGCTTCAGGTAACGCTCCGCCGCGTCGTAATCCTTGAGCTGCATGGCCAGAAGGCCCACCGCCAGGCTCACGTCGGGGTTGCCGGGCATCTCGTCCAGCACTTTTTCGAACTGGCCGCGCGCCTCGACGTACTGGCGCTCGCTCACCAGCAGGCGCGCATACGCCAGGCGCGCATCCTGCATTTTGGGTTGCCGGGCGAGCAGGTCGCGATAGAACGCCAGCGCCTCGGCAGCGGAGCGGCGCTGCAACAGCTGCCCCTGGAACAGGGCTGCCGCTTCCCAGTCGGGGCGCAGCTTTTCCGCAATGCGAATCTCGCGCAACGCCTGTTCGTCCTTGCCCGCGCTCCACGCCGCAAAGGCAATGGCGAAATGGGCTTCGGCACGATCCAAATAGGGCTGGGTCAGATCCTCCACCAGCGCCAGCACCGCCGCCTTGTCCTGCTGGCGCGCCAGCAACTGGTTCAAATGCAGCAGCGCCCTGCCAACATCGTCGCCTTCTTCCGCCAGCAGCTTTTCCAGCAGGGGTCTGGCTTCATCCAGGCGACCGCCGTTGACCAGCAGGGCCGCCATGGCCTGCTGCGCCGTGGTTTCGTCCGGGTCGAGCTTAAGCCAAAGCGAGCTGGCCTCCAGTGCCTGGGACTCGCGCCGGGACTGCAGCGCCATCTCGGTGGCGCGCTTCGCCAGACGCGGGTCGCGCGTCGTCTTGGCCAGGTCCAGCATGCTTTCCGCTGCCAGATCGGATTCTCCCCGCTGGCCGGCGATTTCCGACACCAGGAACTGGAACAGGATTCCCTTGCTCAACTCGACGTCGGGCAGGGCCACGGTCCGCGCCGCGCGTTCCGGCTGCGGGGCGGGCCGGCTCGCCTGCGGCGCCGGCATCTGGGCGCAGCCGGCTGCGGCAAACACTGCGGGAACCAGCATTAGAACCTGCTTTAGGTATATAAAATTCATCGCGGGGATATAATAAATAATGGTTGGCAATCAGGTTCTTTAGAGGACGAGACCCTTTACGCGTTCCCCATATTAGGACATATTCACTCATTTTCAAAGCAGGCTCCGCCATCCGCCCCTTCCAAGACGATGCCAGACATTACCCTTAACGCCCGCGCACTTTCCCGCAACTTCGGCTTGCGCACCGCCGTGCGCGATGTCGGCTTCGAGCTGCGCCAGGGCGAAGTGCTGGGCCTGCTGGGGCCGAATGGCGCCGGCAAGACCACCACGCTGCAAATGCTGGCCGGCTGCCTGGCGCCCACTGCCGGCACCATCGAAATCTGCGGGATCGACCTGCTGGAGCAGCCGCGGCAAGCGAAGGCGCTGCTTGGCTACCTGCCGGAGACGCCGCCGCTTTACCGCGAACTGACGGTGGACGAATATCTGCGCCTGGCTGCCCGGCTGCGCCGCGTCGCCAAGCCGGCCGTCGCCGAGGCGGTCGAAAGCGCCAAGCGGCGCTGCGGCCTGGCCGAGGTCGGCAAACGCCTGATCGGCAACCTGTCCAAGGGCTTCCAGCAGCGCGTCGGCATCGCCCAGGCGATCGTGCATAATCCGCGCGTGGTGATTCTGGACGAGCCCACCGTCGGCCTCGACCCGATCCAGATCCGCGAGATCCGCAGCCTGGTGCGCGAACTGGGCCGCGAGCACAGCGTGATCCTGTCCACCCACATCCTGCCGGAAGTGGAAAGCGTGTGCGACCGGATTCAGATCATGCACCTGGGCCAGCTGGTGTTCAGCGGCGACTGGGAAGAGCTGAAGCAGCGGCATCCGGCGCAATCCAGCCTGGAAGAGGCATTCATCCAGCTCACCCGACAGCAGGAGGAAAGCGCATGATTTTCACCATCGCCGCCAAGGAGCTGAAAACCCTGTTCAGCTCGCCGCTGGCGTGGATCATCCTGGCCGTGCTGGAGTTCATCCTGGCCTATTTCTTCCTGAGCCAGGTCGATGCCTTCCTCGCCGTGCAGTCGCAATTCACCGCGTTCGCCAATCCGCCCGGCCTTACCGAGCTCGTCGTCGCCCCCCTGTTCGGCAATGCCGCCATGGTCCTGCTGATGGCGGTGCCGCTCCTGTCCATGCGCCTGATCGCCGAAGAACGGCGCAACCAGACCCTGGCGCTGTTCCTGAGCGCGCCGATTACGGTCACCGAAATCGTGCTCGGCAAGTTCCTCGGCCTGATGGCCTTTCTCGGCCTGATCGTCGGCCTGGTCGTAGCGATGTCGCTGTCGCTCTACGCCGGCGCCGCCATCGATCTCGGCCTGCTCGCCGGCAACGTCCTCGGGCTGGCCTTGCTGGCCGCCAGCTTCGCCGCGCTCGGCCTGTTCATTTCCAGCCTCACCGCGCATCCGATCGCCGCCGCCGTCGGCAGCCTGGGCGCTTTCCTCGGCCTGTGGATCGTCAACCTGTCGGCGCGCGAACCCGACAGCTGGCTGCATACCTTATCGCTGCTGAAGCATTTCGAATCGTTCAACCGCGGCGTGATCAACACCGCCGATGCCGCCTATTTCCTGCTGTTCACCCTGCTGTTCCTGGTGCTCGCGGTGCGCCGGCTCGACAATCAACGGCTGCGGGGATAAACCATGAGAATGACCGACCAATACCGGCTCCAACTGCGCTTGCACAGCGCCGTCTTCCTCGCCCTGTTCCTCGTCGCCGTCGGCCTGTTCGTTTACCTGTCGCGCGACTACCAGGCGCAATGGGACATCACCCGCAACGGCCGCAACTCGCTCAGCCAGGCCAGCCTCGACACCCTGAAACACCTGCCCGGCCCGGTCGGCATCACCGCCTACGCCACCCAGCAGGACCCGCGCCTGGGCGACATCCGAAAAATCATCGGCGAATTCGTCGGCCTCTACTCCCGCGCCAAGCCCGACCTCACGCTCAGGTTCGTCGATCCCGCCGAGCAGCCCCAGCAAACCCGCGCCGCCGGCATCCAGGCCAACGGCGAAATGGTGGTTGAATACCAGGGCCGCAGCGAGCATCTTTCCACCCTGAACGAGCCGGCGCTGACCTCGCTGCTGACCCGGCTGGCGCGCGCCGGCAAGCGCCAGGTGTTCTACCTGGACGGCCACGGCGAACGCAAGCTGGACGGCATCGCCAACCACGATCTCGGCGACTTCGGCCGGAAGCTGGAAAGCAAGGGCTTCAAGAGCGCGGCGCTCAACCTCGCCCTGGCCCAGGACGTTCCCGCCAACGCCAGCCTGCTGGTGGTCGCCAGCCCGCAGGTGGACCTGATGCCGGGCGAGGTGGAAAAGCTGAAAAAATACCTGAACGCCGGCGGCAACCTGCTGTGGCTGATCGACCCCGAACCGCTGCACGGCCTGCAGCCCCTCGCCGAAACGCTGGGGCTGGTGCTGACGCCCGGCGTCGTGGTGGACCCGGCGGCGCAGCAGCTCAACGCCAGCCCGACCGTCGCCCTCGGCGCGATCTACGGCCGCCATCCGGCGACGGAAGGCTTCAACCTGGTCACCGCGTTCCCCTTCGCACGCCAGATCGGCATCAACGACAGCAAGGAGTGGCGGGTCACCCCGCTGATCGATGTAGCGCCGCAGGGCTGGGTGAAGACCGGCAAACTCGACGCGCCTCTGGTGTACGACAAGAAGCGCGACATTCCCGGCCCGGTCACCATCGCCGTCGCGCTCGAACGCAGCGTCGAGAACAAGGACCAGCGCATCGTCGTGATCGGCAACGGCGAATTCCTCTCCAACACCTATCTGGGCAACGGCGGCAACCTCGACCTCGGCCTCAACCTGTTCAACTGGCTCGCCCGCGACGACAACCTCATCACCATCCCGACCAAGGCGACCCCGGACACCAGCCTGGCCCTGAGCAAAACCGCCGCCTCGGTGATCGCGCTCGGCTTCCTCCTCGTCCTGCCGCTCGCATTCGTCGCCATCGGCGTCGGCACCTGGTGGCGGCGACGCAAGGCGTGAAGCCCCGCATCCTGCTCAACTTGGCACTGGCCGCATTGGTGGCCGCCTTGGCGCTGCTCGTCTGGCTCAAGCCGAAGCCCGCCGGGCCGGTCGAATTTCGGCTGTCCACGCTGTCCGCCACCGAGATCGGCCGCATCGCGATCGAAAAACCCGGCCAAGCCGCCATCGTGCTGGAAAAAAGTCCGCCGGGCTGGCGCGTAGCGCAGCCTTTCCGCGCGCGCGCCGATGGCGAAGCGATCCGGCGCCTGCTCGAAACGCTCGCCGCCACCAGCGCGCAACGCTTTCCCGCCGCCGACCTCGGCCGCTTCCAGCTCGACCGGCCGCTCCTGCAACTTAGCCTGGACCGGCAGCAGTTCAGCTTCGGCGCGCAGAATCCGCTCACCGGCGGCGTCTACGTCGCCACCGGCGGCAATGTGTTTATGGTCGCGCCGCGCCACCTCGCCAGCGCGCTGAGACTGCCCGCCGATTTCGCCTCCCACGCCTTCCTCGCCGAAGACGAAGAGCCGGCCGGCTTCGAGTCCGCCGACCTGAAGCTCAGCCAGGCGCAGGGCGGCAAATGGTCGGCCTCGCCGGCGCACCCCGAATGGACCCAGGACGACCTGAACCGCTGGGCGGACGAATGGCGCCACGCATCCAGCCTGCTCACCCAGCCGTACGACGGCACGCCGCCGCAAGCCGCATTCGCCCTGCATCTGCGCGGCGGCAAGACCCTGTCCGGCAAAATCCTGCAACGCGAGCCGGAACTGGTGCTGCTGCGCGAGGACGAGAACCTGCAATACCATTTCCCGGCCGGCGTCGGGAAGCGGCTGCTGGGGCTGGGGATAGAGAAAATCCGATGACCGGGGGCTAGGAAAAACCGGCAAGTAGCGGCACAATCTCCGATTTCAGCCCGGCAGGAACAATATCCGCGCCGACACATCGCACACCACCATGCCTCTTACCGCCGATCACGCCGATCTGCCCTACCCGCTGTCGGAACACGCTCTCCAGGTCTCGCTCGCCATGGCGCTGCTATGGACGTACCGCCCGCGCTCCGCCGCCTACAGTCTCCTGCAATCGATGGGCCTGAAACGGCCGGACGGGAAAAATTTCACGCAGGAAGACATCAAAATCGCCCACCGGGAGCTGCACGGCCACGGCATGCTGGCCGAACTGCCGGGGCGGGACGGTTATTGCCGCCTGCGCGACGACTTGCGCATTCCGCTGTATCGCCGCCTGCTCGACGACATCCCCGCGCCGTCGCTGCTTGCCGCCCTGCAGCGGCTCGACTCCTTCCGTCCCGATCAGGCGCGCTACCGCTGGCCTTTGTACGGGCGTGCCGAGACGGCTTCCCTGTTGCGCCTGATGGCGTTCACCGGCACGCCGGCCGAGGAATTTTCCCGCCTGGCCAGGTTGATCGAGCAAAGCATGATGGACTGGGGAAGCATACTCGATAATGCGTTCTTCGAAGGTTTCGACGGCCCGACTTTCGAGCGGATGGATCCCGGACTTCAAACGCAATTGCTTTACTACGCAGCCACCCGCCTGATCCAGTTCTGGCAACCCGACCTGTTGCCGGCATGCGAGTGGGCCCTCGGGAAACTCGATAGCCGACGGGATACCCTGCCGCCGCATGTGCGCCTGGGTTTGGCGGATCTGCTTCTGCAACGCGGCGACGCCGCGGGTGCGAACCGGGCGCTGGACGGACTGGACAGCGGCGCCGTCGATGCCCTGCGCGCGTCCTTGCTGGTCCAGCAAGGACGTTTCGCCGAAGCGCAAGCCGGCTTCGAGGCCGCCATCAAGCGTCGGCAAGCTGAAGTGCGAGCACGCAAGCGCATCTTTCCCGCCAGCATAGCCTGGTACTACCCGCTCGCGCTGATCGCCCAGCAGACCCCCAGGCACCTGGAACTCGCCCGCAAATTCTGCATCGGCGAAGCCGGCAAGCGCGAGCCCAGCCCGTACGATCCGTGGGGCAGCTGGGTGCACGCCGTGTCCGTGCGGCTGGGCGACGCGTCGCTCGACAAAGACGCGTTCCAGCCCAGGCTTGGCTCCGGCAGCCATACTTGGCTCTCCAGCCTGTGGCGGATGCTGTTGGCGGCCTGGCTTGGAGCGGGCACGCTCGGCATCCGGGCCAACGACAAAAAACTCGCCGAATTCGTCGAGGCCATGCGAGAACATCTGCAGGCCTGCCGCCTGGACTGGCTCGCGGCACAAGTCGGCGCGGCCTGGAACACCCTGCGCGGCGAAGAGCCCCCTGCCGGATTTTTCGTCGCGACACGCAGCGAACAGTGGCGCGACGTGCTTGCCGCCTTGCAAGCCTTGGGCGGTGAGGGCGCCGAACCGGCCGGTGCCGGCGAATCCACCCGCATTGTCTGGTCAATCCAGCTGGGCAGGCAAGGCGCGCTGGAAGGAATCGAAGCGCTCGAACAGAAACGCGGCCCGCGCGGCTGGAGCAAGCCCAAGCCGCTGAGCTTGGCGAAAATCGCCGGCAACGAGCGCCTGGCGCCGTGGGACGCCAAGGTTGCCCGCGCCGTCCGCCAGGATCGCGCCTATGCGCGGCGCTACGCGCTCGACCGCGCCGCCGCCGTCATGGCGCTGGTCGGCCACCCGGCTGTGGTGCTCGCCAGCGCACCCGATCAGCTGGTGGATCTGGTCGAAGGCACGCCGGAGCTGGAAGTCGTGCGCAAGGGCGAGCACTACCAGATGCGCGTTACCCCCGCCCCGCGCCCGGACAAGGAACCGGAGGGCCGCTACTACCTGGATAGCGATGAGCGCCGCGAGGAGGAGGCTCTGCGCCTGATTACGCTGGTACCGGACACGCCCCAACGGGTGCGCGTCATCCGCCTTACCGCCGCGCAGAAACGCGCCGCGCAGCTCGTCTCCGGCCGGCTTGAAGTGCCGGCAAGCGCGCAGAACGAGCTGCAACAAACCATCCATGCGCTTGCCCGCCATTTCCAGGTACATGCCGACAGCGCCCAGGCTGCGCGCGAAATACCGGCGGAATCGCGCTTGCGCGCCGAACTCTCGCCTACCGGCGAGCACCTGCTGCTGCGCCTGGTGGTCGCCCCGCTCGGACCCGAAGGCCCGCGCCTGCAGCCCGCCGCCGGCCGCACCCGGCTGATGGCCGCCATCGGCGGCGAAACGGTAGGCACCCGGCGCGATCTCCATGCCGAACGAGCCCATCTGGATGCCGTGCTCGATGCCCTGCCCTTTCTCGAAGGCCCGGAAATCCAGGGTGCCTGCGAGTGGCTGGTGGAAAACCCGGAGCAAGCGCTGGCCATGGTCGAATCCCTGCCCGGACTGCCCGATGTGGCGGCGGTGGACTGGCCCAAGGGCAAGAGCGTGCGCGTCGTCACGATCGATAGGCCGCAGATCGGCCTGACCGTAAAAAGCGAGCGCGACTGGTTCCGTGTCGGCGGCAATGCCACGCTGGACGAGGGGCTGGTGCTGGATTTCGGCGCCCTGCTTGATGCGGCAAAAAGCCGCAGCCGTTTCATCCCGATGGGCGACGGTGTGTATGCGGCGCTCACCCGCACGCTCAAGGAACAGCTCGCCGACCTTGCGGCCGTAGTTGAGTCCGGCAAGGACGGTGCGCGCATTCCACGGCTTGCCGCCGCCTGGCTGGACGAAGCCATGGAAGGCATGTCCGCGAAAACCGATGCGGAATTCCGTGCCGGTATCGAACGCCTACGTGTTGCCCAGGGCGAAACGCCGGCGCTGCCCAAGTCCCTTCAGGCCGAACTGCGTCCCTATCAGGAAGACGGCTTTCAGTGGGCGATGCGGCTGGCGTCCGCCGGGCTTGGCGGCTGCCTGGCCGACGACATGGGGCTGGGCAAAACCGTGCAGGCGCTCGGCGTGATGCTGGCCCGCGCTTCCGGCGGCGCAACGCTGGTGATTGCCCCCACTTCGCTGTGCGGCAACTGGCAGGCCGAGGCGCAGCGCTTCGCCCCCGGCCTCAACGTGCAGATTTACGGCGAAGGCGACCGCGAAAACCAGGTCGCGGGCGCGGGCGCCACGGATGTCGTTATCGTTTCCTACACGCTGTTGCAGCTGTCGCAGGAGCGCTTCGCCGCGCGCGCCTGGCATACGGTGGTCGCCGACGAAGCACAGGCGATCAAGAATGCCGGCGCCAAGCGCTCGCTGGCGGTATTCGAGCTCAACGCCGATTTTCGTCTGGCGCTGTCCGGCACGCCGGTGGAAAACCGCCTTGCCGAGCTGTGGTCCATCATGCGCTTCGCCAACCCCGGCCTGCTTTCCACCTTGCCGCGCTTCAACCAGCGCTTCGCCGCGCCGATCGAGCGCAACCGCGACCGCGACGCCCAGCACCTGCTGCGGCGGCTGATCGCACCTTTCGTCATGCGCCGCACCAAGGCGCAAGTACTGCCGGAGCTGCCGCCGCGCACCGAACTGATACTCGGCATCGCTCCCGAAGCCGCCGAAGCCGCCCATTACGAGGCCCTGCGCCGGCAAGCCGTGGCCGAGGCGGATCGCGCCCTGGCTACGGGGTCGGCGGGAGAGGCGCACCTCAACATCCTCGCCCAGCTCACCCGGCTGCGCCGCGCCGCCTGCGACCCGCGCCTGGCGACGCCGGAATCGGCCGTGCCGGGAGCCAAGGTGCAGGCCTTCGCCGAACTGGCGGCGGAACTCGTCGCCAACGGCCACAAGGCGCTGGTATTCAGCCAGTTCGTGGATTTCCTGCAAATCCTGCGCGCCCCGCTGGACGAGGCCGGCATCCGCTACCAGTACCTCGACGGCGCCACGCCCGCCACCGAACGCACGCGCCGCGTCGCCGCCTTCCAGGCGGGCGAGGGCGACCTGTTCCTGATCAGCATCAAGGCCGGCGGCTTCGGGCTCAATCTCACCGCCGCCGACTATGTGGTCATCACCGACCCCTGGTGGAATCCCGCTGCCGAAGACCAGGCCATGGGCCGTGCCCATCGCATCGGCCAGCAACGCCCCGTCACCGTGTATCGGCTGGTGATGAAAGGCTCCATCGAGGAGCGCATCGTCGATCTGCACCACGACAAGCGCGCCCTGGCCGAGAGCGTGTTGTCCGGCGACGAAACGGCCACCCTGCCGTCGGCCGACGACCTGATTGCGCTGATGCGCGGGACGGGCTCGCCGTAGCCCACTTTTAACCCAGATAATCCATTAGGGCATGAGATGATGACGAGACAGTTTGCGAGACAGTTTTGTGGCTTGAGAGGAGTTCATGGTTGTTCCATGGACGACGAACAAGGCGCAAAAATGACCGCACAGTGGCCGTCAGCGCTCATGCAGGCGCAACGCGCCGCCTAATGGATTATCTGGGTTGAACCATGCCTGAACTGCCCGAAGTCGAAGTCACCCGCCGCGGGCTCGCGCCCCACCTCGTCGGCCAGCGCATCGCAGCAGCCATCGTGCGCCACGCCGGCCTGCGCCATCCGGTGCCGGAAAATTTGCGGCGCATCCTCCCCGGCCTCGTCGTCCGTGCCATTACCCGGCGCGGCAAGTACCTGCTGCTCGACTGCGGCGTCGGCTGGCTGATCCTGCACCTCGGCATGTCGGGCAGCCTGCGCATCGTGCCGGCGGCCACCCCGGCGGAAAAGCACGACCACTTCGACCTGGTGCTGGAAAGCGGCAACTGCATGCGGCTGCGCGACCCGCGCCGGTTCGGTGCGGTGCTGTGGACGACGGCGCCGGACACCCATCCGCTGCTGGCGAAACTCGGCGTGGAGCCGCTCGACGCGGCGTTCGACGGCGATTTCCTCCATCGCGCCACGCGCGGCCGCCGGACCGCCGTCAAGCCGCTGCTGATGGACAGCCATGTCGTCGTCGGCATCGGCAACATCTACGCCAACGAGGCGCTGTTCGACGCCGGCATCAATCCGAAAACGGCCGCCGGCAGGCTTGGCCAGGCGCGCTGCGCGAAGCTGGCGGAAGCCGTCAAGGCCACGCTGGCGCGCGCCATTGCGGCGGGCGGCTCGTCCCTGCGCGACTTCGTCGGCAGCGACGGCAATCCCGGTTATTTCCAGCAGCAATACCGGGTCTACGGCCGCGCCGGCCAACCCTGCCCGCGCTGCGGCACGGCGGTCCGGCGGATTCGCCAAGGGCAGCGTTCGACGTTTTACTGCCCCGGCTGCCAGAAATGACGCCCGGACGCACATTAAATTATGGTCAGATCGCGTTGATTCATTGATGTTTCATGATAAAGTTTTAACCATTCAAATAACATGCCCTCAGGGGGGACCATGGCACATGACGATCTGGTCGCGCACTTCGAAGCTTACAGCGCCTGGCGCAGCGATCTGTCGGACAACATCGGCGATTTCCGCAACTGGCTCAACGAGCAGGAGCTGAACGACGGCCAGACCGACCTGCGCATCCAGCACCTGCTCGACCGCCTGCACGACGACAAGCTCAACGTCGCTTTCGTGGCCGAGTTTTCCCGCGGCAAGTCCGAGCTGATCAACGCCATTTTCTTCTCCGGCTACGGCCAGCGCCTGCTGCCGTCGAGCGCCGGGCGCACCACCATGTGCCCGACCGAGCTGATGTACGAGGAAGGCCGCGAGCCCTGCATCCAGCTCCTGCCGATCGAAACCCGCGGCACCGACACCACCACCACCGAATACAAGCGCTACCTGGACGAATGGAAGATCGTGCCGCTCGACGTCGAATCGAGCGACGCCATGGTCGATGCCTTGCTGCAAGTGAGCCAGACCAAGCGCGTGGGCATCGAGGAGGCGACGCGCTACGGCCTGTACCATCAGGACGACGAAGACAACGTCGTCGCGGTGCACGAGGACGGCACGGTGGACATCCCCTGCTGGCGCCACGCCATCATCAACTTCCCGCATCCGCTGCTGAAACAGGGCCTGGTCATCCTCGACACCCCCGGACTCAATGCCATCGGCACCGAGCCGGAGCTGACCCTCAACCTGCTGCCCAACGCCCATGCCGTGCTGTTCATCCTGGCCGCCGACACCGGCGTGACCAAGTCGGACATCGAGGTCTGGCGCACCCATATCGGTAGCCAGCCCAGCCACCGGAAGGGACGTATGGTAGTGCTCAACAAGATCGATGGCCTGTGGGACGGACTCAAGAGCGACGAGGAAATCGACCGCGAGATCGACAAGCAGGTCAGCGCCAGCGCCAGCCTCCTCGGCGTCGGGGATGCCAGCGTCTTTCCTGTGTCCGCGCAAAAAGGGCTGCTCGCCAAGATCAACCGGGACGAGGCGCTGCTGACCAAAAGCCGCCTGCCGGCGCTGGAGAAATCGCTCAGCGAGGAACTCATCCCCTCCAAACAGGAAATCGTGCGGGACAGCACCCGGTGCGAAATCGAGAACCTGGAGGGAAGCATCCGTTCCATCCTGGATGCGCGGCTGTCCGGCGTGCGCGAACAGCTGGACGAACTGCTCGGGCTGCGCGGCAAGAACGAGGACGTGATCGAACACATGATGGACAAGGTGAAGCGCGACAAGAACGATTTCGAACGCGGTCTGCAACGCTTCCAGGCGCTGCGCAGCGTGTTCTCGCAGCAGACCAACATCCTCTTCGCCCATCTCGGCATGGACGCCCTCAAGACCGAGGTCAAGCGCACCCGGGTCACCATGGTCGAAGCCAAGTTCACCAGGGGCATGCGCGACGCCATGACCAAATTCTTCAGGGACGCCAACGAGAACATCTCCAAATCCGCCCGCCAGATCGAGGAAATCAAGGGCATGATGGAAGCGATGTACAAGAAATTCAACGAGGAGCACGGCCTGGGCCAAGCCGCGCCGGCGCCATTTTCCACCCTGAAGTACCACAAGGAAATCGCCCGGCTGGAAAAGGCCTACAACGAGCACTTCAACACCGTGCTCAACATGCTGACACACGAGAAGTTCTCGATCACCACCAAGTTTTTCGAAACGCTGGCGAGCCGGGTGGTGCAGGTTTACGAAATTGCCAACCAGGATGTGGAAAACTGGCTGAAGGCGATCATGGCGCCGATGGAGACCCAGGTGCGCGAGCACCAGCTCCAGTTGCGCCGCCGCCTGGAAAGCATCAAGCGCATCCACAAGGCGACCGACACCCTGGAAGACCGGATCGCCGAACTGCAGCACATGGAAAACGGCATCATCAAGCAGCAGCGGGATCTGGGCCTGCTCCGGCAGCACATCGCCAATTCGCTAAGCATCGCTTCGGAACGGCCGCTCGCTGCGGCAAACGCCTAGGAGCCTGTCGGACTTGAAGAAAACTTCGGGCGAAAAAAACGGCGGCATGGTCGGACCATGCCGCCGTTTTTTATGGGAGCTGACTTCTCCGCCCCTGCGGCTTGATCAGGACTTGGCCTGAAGCGCCTCGTACTTGGCTTGCAGCGCTTCCTTCGATTCCGTGTGGTCGGGATCGAGGATGATGCAGTCTACCGGGCAAACGCTGACGCACTGCGGTTCGTCGTAATGGCCGACACACTCGGTGCACAGGCTGGGGTCAATCACGTAAATTTCATCGCCTTGCGAAATCGCGCCGTTGGGGCACTCGGGTTCGCACACGTCGCAGTTGATGCACTCGTCGGTAATCATTAGAGCCATAGCAGTTCCTTCAAACAAACATTAAGAAAAAATCTTGCGATTCAGCTTCGCCTTGATCGAGGGCTGCACGAACTGGCTGACATCCCCGCCCAACAGCGCAATTTCCCTGACCATGCCGGCTGAAATGAACATGTATTGATCCGATGGGGTCAGGAACACAGTTTCGACCTCGGGATACAGGCTTCGGTTCATCCCCGCCAGCTGAAATTCGTACTCGAAATCCGAAACGGCGCGCAAGCCGCGCAGCACCACGCGCGCATCGTGCTCGCGCAGAAAATTCATGAGCAGGCCGGAGAACCCCACCACCGTCACGTTGGGCACGTCGGCCAGGACTTCGGTGGCCATTTCCACCCGCTCGCTTACCGAGAAGTAGGGCTTCTTGCTCTGGCTGTCCGCCACCGCGACGATCACTTCGTCGAACAGGCGGATGGCGCGGCGCACCAGATCCTCATGGCCGCGGGTGATCGGATCGAATGTGCCGGGGTAGACCGCTCTAAGCGCCATGCTCTTTTCGCTTCAGCAAACAGTAATGCACATTGCCCGCCCGGCCGCTGCGCCAGACTTCCCATTCTTCCCCAGGCTCAAGCGCGTTCTCGGTTTCGGCGTAAACCAGGCCGCCGGGCGCGAGCCGCTCAGGAAGAAGCGGCAATAATAGCGATAAAATTCCCCGGTGGAAAGGTGGATCGAGAAAAATTATATCGAATGTCCGCGCTTCGCGCCGCAGGAATTCGACAGCGTCCGCACCGACCAAATCGAGCCGATTCGCCCCCAATTTCCGCGCGCTTTCGCGCAAAGAACGCAGCGTCGCCGCGCTCTGCTCCACCATCACCACCTGCCGCGCACCGCGCGAATGGGCTTCGAACCCCAGCGCGCCGCTGCCGGCGAAGAGGTCGAGGCAGCGCTTGCCGTCGAGCTGCTGCCCGAGCCAGTTGAACAGGGTTTCCCGCACGCGGTTCGGCGTCGGGCGCAGGCCTTCCGCTTCGGCGAAGCCGATCGAACGGCCGCGCCAGTCGCCGGCGATGATCCTGAGCTTGCTCTGCTGCGCCAAGACTTAATCTGCGCCGACGATTACGGTAACCATGTTTTCCGGCTTGATACGGCGGGCGAAGGCGTCTTTAACCTGGGCCGCCGTCACCTTTTCGACTTTGCCGGGAAAATCGTCCAGGTAGGTCAGCGGCAGCTGATAAAACCCGATCATGGCAATGTAGTCGAGGAGTTTCTGGTTGCTGTCGATCCGCAGCGGGAAGCCGCCCACGATATTCTGCTTGGCCTTCTTCAGTTCGGTCTCGGTCGGCCCGCCGGCAACGTAATCCTGCACCGTTTTCCGCACCACCGCCAACGCCTCCTCGGCCTGGGCGCGCTTGGTCTGCAAGCCGATTTCGAACGGCCCCGGCTGCTGCAGCGGCATGAAATAGCTGTGCACGCTGTACACCAGGCCGCGCTTCTGGCGCACTTCTTCGATCAGGCGCGAGGCGAATCCGCCGCCGCCCAGGGTGTAGTTGCCGACGTAAAGCGGGAAATAATCCGGATCGACGCGCTTGACTCCCGGCTGGCCGACGAGGATGTGGCTTTGCGTCGCCGGATGGGGGATTTTCTCGGTTTCCCCCTTTGGCATCGCCACCGCCGGCAAGGGCTGAAGCTCGCCTTCGCCCTGCGGCAGGGAAGCGGTCAGTGCGCCGGCAATTTCCCTGGCCTGGGCCGGGGTAACGTCGCCGATCACGGAAACCACGGCGTAACCGGCACGGTAATGGCCGCGGTAATAGGCCGCCAGATCGTCGCGCTGCAAGGCGGCGATGGTTTCGGGCTCCACCGCCGAGGACAGCGCGTAGGGGTGGGCGCCATAAAGCAGGGCGATGAATTTCCGCTCGGCGACAAACTCGGGCTGCGTCATCGCTTCCTGAAGCTCGGTCGCGGCGCGGTTCTTCTCCCGCTCCAGCACGGCTTCGGGAAAATCGGGGGATTGCAGCGCCTTGGCCATGATGCCCAGCGCCTCGGAGCGCTCCCGCTCGCTGCTCAGCGTGCGCAGGCGCAGGCCGGCGCGGTCCTGGTCGAAACTGCCGCCCAAGGTCGCGCCGACATCCGCGATCCGCCGCGAGATTTCCTCTTCCGTCATGCCGCCGGCGCCGTGGATGAGCATATGCTGGGTCATGCTCGCCAGCCCAGGCTTGGACGGATCGTCCCGCCCGCTGCCGGCGGGAAACTCGACGCTGATATCCAGAAGCGGCAGGTCGTGGTTCTCGACGAAATACACGCGCACACCGCTGTCCATCCGCCAGTGCTGGATCGGCAGGGCCGCCTGGGCCGCGGCAGCGCACAGCAACAGGCCGGCAAAACCCGCAAGCTTCACCGCAAAAGCGGCAAACTCAAACTTAATTCGCATGACGTCCTCCCGGAATAGGCTTTGCCGGCTTGGCGCCGCTCATCGGCTGCGGATCGAGCACCGCCACGGTGAGGTGGTCGTCGATCAGGTATTTTCGCGCCATATCCTGCACCTGGGCCGCGGTCACCGCCTTGAGCTTGGCCAGGCGCGTCTCCAGCGTGCCCACCGGCAGCCCGGCGTTGACCACTTCGCCGATCAGCATTGCCTGGTAGAACATCGAGTCGCGCTGGTAAACCTGGGCCGCAATCACCTGCGCCTTGACGCGCTGCAACTCCTCCTCGCTCACGCCGTCCTGCTTGATCTTGTCGATTTCCGCGCGGATGGCCGCTTCCAGGTCGGCAACGGTCTTGCCTTCGGCGGGCGCCCCATCGAACATGAACATGGAAGGCCCGCGCGCGATCAGGTCGTAACCCGCGCCGACCGAGACGGCGACCCGCTGCTGGCGCACCAGCGACTGGTTGAGACGGGCCGAGGCATTACCGTCCAGCACGCCGGCCAGCATCTCCAGCGCATAGGGATCGACATCCTTGTCAGGATCGCGCAAGACCGGCGCCTGGTAGCCCATGGCGAGGTACGGCAGCTTGGCCGGCGCCTTCACGGTGACGCGGCGGATGCCGCGCTGCACCGGCTCATCCTGCGGCTGGCGCTGCGGCAGCACGACCGGCCTGATCTTGCCGAAATAACGCTCGGCCACCTTCAAGGCCGCCGCCGGCTCGACATCGCCGACGATCACCAGGGTCGCGTTGTTCGGCGCATACCAGCGCTGATACCACTTCCTCGCATCTTCCGCCGTCATGTGCTCGAGATCGCCCATCCAGCCGATCACCGGATGGTGGTAAGGGTTGGCCAGGTAAGCCGCCGCCATCAGGTTTTCGTAAACCAGCGCCTGCGGCTTGTCGTCGGTGCGCAGCCGGCGCTCCTCCATCACCACCTTGATTTCCTGGGCAAACTCCTTGGGCAGCAGCACCAGGTTGTGCATCCGGTCGGCCTCAAGCTTGAGCGCGAGATCGAGTCTGGATTTTTGCAGCTGCTCGAAATAGGTAGTGTAGTCGCGGTTGGTGAAGGCGTTTTCGCGCCCGCCGGCCGCGGCGATGATCTTGGAAAACTCGCCGGCCGGCACCGCGCGGGTGCCCTTGAACATCATGTGCTCCAGCACGTGGGCCACGCCGGTGGTGCCGTTCACCTCGTCCATGCTGCCGACGCGGTACCACACCTGGGAAACCGCCACGGGCGCGCGGTGATCCTCCTTGACGATCACCCTCATGCCGTTGGCAAGCCGGTATTCCTGCACGTCCGCCGCCGCTTGCAGCGGCAGGATCACCGCCAAAAGCCACAGCCAGCCGATCCATGATTTATTGCCCTGCACAAAAACCTCCTAATCGCCTAAAATAGCGGGATAGTCAATTATAGCCATCCCCGCATACCCTGTAACCCTATGCTAAGTTTCTTCAAATCCGCAAAAAAAACCGACGAAAGCCAGGAACAGCCTCTCGGCTGGGCCGCCCGGCTCAAGCAGGGGCTGTCCAAGACCCGCGCCAATCTGGGCCGGCAGCTTTCCGGCTTGTTCGGCAGCGGCGCGAAAATCGACGAAACGCTGTATGAAGAACTGGAAAATGTCCTGCTGACCGCCGATGTCGGCGTCGGCGCCACCGAGTTCCTGCTCGACGACCTGAAAAGCCGCGTCAAGCAGGGCAAGCTGGAAGACGCCGCGCAGCTCAAGGACGCCCTGCGCGAAGGGCTGCAAGCCCTGCTCACACCGCTGGAAGCGCCGCTGGACACTTCCGGCCACAAACCCTACGTGATCATGATGACCGGCGTCAACGGCGCCGGCAAGACCACCACCATCGGCAAGCTGGCCAAGTATTTCCAGGCGCAGGGCAAATCGGTGCTGCTCGCCGCCGGCGACACCTTCCGCGCCGCAGCGCGCGAACAGCTGATGGTCTGGGGCGAACGCAACAACGTCACGGTCATCACCCAGGAGGGGCAGGATTCCGCCGCGGTGATCTTCGACGCGATCCAGGCGGCGCGGGCACGCGGCATCGACATCGTGCTGGCCGACACCGCCGGACGGCTGCCCACCCAGCTGCACCTGATGGAAGAACTCAAAAAAATCAAGCGCGTCATCGCCAAGGCCGAGCCGAGCGCGCCGCATGAAATCGTGCTGGTGCTCGACGCCAACACCGGCCAGAACGCCATCGCCCAAGTCAAATCCTTCGACGACGCGTTGCAGGTCAGCGGCCTCGTGCTGACCAAGCTCGACGGTACCGCCAAGGGCGGCGTGATCGCCGCCATCGCCAAAACCCGGCCGATTCCGGTGCGATTCATCGGCGTCGGCGAGCAGCTCGACGACCTGCGCCCGTTCGAAGCGCAGGAATTTGTCGAAGCGTTGTTTGAATGATCGCTTTCAGCCAAGTCTACAAACGCTATCCCGGCGGCCATGAGGCGCTGAAAAACCTCAGTTTCAGCGTCGAGCCGGGCGAGATGGTCTTCATCACCGGGCCGACCGGCGCGGGTAAGAGCACGTTGCTGAAGCTGGTGGCGGCCATCGAGAAGCCCTCTTCCGGCAGCGTGGTGGTAAGCGGCCAGAACGTTGGACAGCTGCGCGGCTCGGCGGTTCCTTTCCTGCGCCGCAAGCTCGGCCTGATCTTCCAGGATCACAAGCTGCTATACGACCGCAATGTGCTGGAAAACGTCGTCCTGCCGCTCGACATCGCCGGCCTGCCCCGCCCCGACAGCCTGAAACGCGCCCGCGCCGCGCTCGACAAGGTCAAATTGCTCGGCCTGGAAAAGGCCAACCCGATTTCCCTGTCCGGCGGCGAGCAGCAGCGCCTATGCGTCGCGCGCGCCATCGTCAACCGCCCGGCCATCGTGCTGGCCGACGAACCCACCGGCAACCTCGACGCCGAATATGCCGGCGAAATCATGGATATGTTCAAGTCCTTCAACCAGGTCGGCGTCACTCTGCTGATCGCCACCCACGACGAACAACTGGTCGCGCGCCATGGCGGCAGGACGCTGCACCTGAAACAGGGGGAGTTGCAGGCATGAGCTGGCTCGGACAGCATCGCGTCGCGCTCTGGCTCATCCTGCGCCGTTTTGCCCGTACACCGTTTTCCGGCCTGCTGACCACGCTGGTCATCGGCATCGCGCTCAGCCTGCCGGTCGGCCTTTATACCCTGATCGAAAACGTCAAGACACTGACCGGCAATGTCAACATGGCGCCGCAAATCACCCTGTTCCTCGCCCCTAACGCGAACGCCGACAGCACCCGGCAAATCGAGTTGAAGCTGAAAGAATCGCACGCCATCCGCCAGTTCCATTTCATTCCGCGCGACCAGGCCCTACACGATTTACTTCACGGCGCGGGACTCGCCGATTTGGCGGCGGGGCTGGCCAAGAACCCCTTGCCGGACGCTTTCGAAATCGAGCCGCGAACCCTGGTATCCGCCGAACTCGAACATCTGCGCGACGAGCTGGCCAAGCTGCCCAAAGTGGATTTTGTCCAGCTCGATACCTTATGGGCGCAGCGCTTGGGCGCCCTGGTGCGCGTAGGCGACGACATCGCCCTGCTGCTCGCCGCCCTGCTCGGCTTCGCGCTCGCAGCCGTCACCGGCAACACCATCCGGCTGCAAATCCTGTCGCGACGGGACGAAATCGAAATCGGCAAGCTGGTCGGCGCGACCGACGCCTTCATCCGCCGCCCGTTCCTTTACCACGGTGCGGCGCAGGGTCTGAGCGGCGGACTGGCGGCCTGGGCCATCGTCAGCCTAGGACTGTATTTTCTCAATCCAGGCGTGAACGAGCTCGCCCAGCTCTATGGCGCGCACTTCCGCCCGCAATCGCCCGATCCAGACGTCATGTTGGGCCTGCTGCTGGCTTCCTCCCTGCTCGGATGGATCGGCGCATTCCTTTCCGTGGGACGGCATTTGCGCCAGATAGAACCGGGCAGATAGCCATTTCGCCTCCGTAATGCCTGAAAAATCGTCTCGAAATTTCGTCTTCCAGTCGGCCGATGTTTCGCCGCGGACCATCCGATGCACTCAGGCCGACATGCACGCGCGCGATAAGTGAAAAATACACGCAAATCTGGCATTGACTTTTCAGTTTTTAACGATTATTCTGTAATTGTGATCGACGGCAAACTTACGGTGACGTAGGGACGCAAAGCCTCCGGTCTGGGAAACCAGATAGCGGGGCTGCAGAGCCAACGGTCTCGGCCATCCGCCGAGAACGGGTTGTCCATCCGGCAACCATACATCTCGATAGGTGGTCTTTCCAAAATCAGTCTTGGAGGAAAGATCATGTCCTATATATATGTTATTCCCTTCCTGAAACGATACGCCCTACGCCCGTGTTTTGCCCTGACCGGCATAACTGGTGGATCGGCTGGCGGCGCGATCGATTCAACAGTCCTAGCCAATACCGCGCCGGGTCTCGTCACATAGAGCATACCCTGGGTAACGACTGTCGCTGACCGGACTCGTCCGGTCGGTATCCAGAAAAGCACTACACTGAAGGCTAACGGTAGCACCGTTGACCGCGGCGATGTTCTGCCTGCGCGCGGGAAATTCGTGCCCGAGCTTCCATGGAGGTTATCATGAACATCATTTCCAAAATCATCCTTCGCACCGCACTCCTGGTATTAAGCGTGTCCACCATGGCCCCCGTAACGGACTCGGTAGCGGACCTGTTCCAGCAGGTCTCGAATGAACTCGACCAAGTCCAGTATGTCGGACGCTGAAGGAAAGAGGCTGCCGGCAACCAGTCCCAAGCGCGGGGCGACGAATCGCCGAAACGATTAAAAGCAATCCGTTGCCTCAACGCACCAGTTCCGGCACGCCGCATTTCAAATAGAAGGTCGTCACATCGGCATAGCCGAGCTGAATGCCGAGCAGGTTCAGTACTGGTGCAAGCAGGCTGTCCAGCAAGGCGAATATCGGTGCAAGCAGGCCAGCCAGAGCTTTCACCAGGTCGCCCAGCTTGATCCCGATGCCCAGAAGATTGACGTCCAGAACCATATTGTCGCCCAGACTGGTGAACAGGCCGGCGGTAGACAGGCCTGAAGTGCGCTGCGTGTTGTTGTTGTCAAAGGGGCCGCTGAAATTCAGGTCCCCCCCTCCCCCGGGCAAATCGATCGCCGCCTCGGCGTCTACGGTAATCAGGCCGAGAACATTGACGATGGTGGCGGGCTTGACGGTGGCGGCCTTGGTCACGTTGGTCATGGCATCCGGGTTCACGTCGCCGACATAGGCTCGCACCAGACTCGAGCCGGCGCCGACGGTGACGATACTGCTGTTACGCGGCGTATTGCAGTCAATGCTTGTCAAGTGGGCGTCGGCTGAAGCGATTTCGAGATACAAGGGCAAATGGACCAGTCCGCTCCCCGGCACGCCAGAAAGCGCCCCGAGTACATCCAGGTCGAGCTTGAGGCGCCATTGCGCAGTGTGAGCCTGGGTCCGCCAGTTACCGCTGCTGTCCAGGCCGGGAGAGCCAATGGCCTCGCTGGGCCGCTCGATCAACGACAGCGCGATCTTGAGTTGGGCCAACCCGCCCAGATCCAGGCCCACCACCGGCACGTCCAGAAAATGCGTGCCATTGGCAACCTGCGCAGCCAAGGTAATCAGTTGGAACACGTTGAGGCGCGCATCGGCTGCGGCACCACCGGAAGCGGTGGAAACATCCAGCAGATCGCCCAATTTGAGGTGCAGGCCACCATCGGCTCGCAGGGCCAACAGGTTCAGGGCATCGAGAACCGTAGCGTCAACGCTCGCCAGGTCGCTCTGCGTCAGAGCAGTCGCGGTAAGGCGCAACAACTCCGAAACGGTGAGGTCGAGATTCAACAGTTCCTGCACGGTGCCGACATCAGCCCTGGCCTTTACGAGATCGAGCAGACGCACGTCGGTATTAACCAGGCCCTGGTAGGACACCGCATCCAGGCTGATCGACGTGTTCAGCAACCCACCCAGGATGCCATTCAGGAGCGCCGATTTCTGGGTATCTATACTGAGCAGCCCGGAGCCCACCCTAATGCCGGCCATATCTGTGCGCGTGGCAGTTGCCGTGGCTCTGACCGTGCGGCTGCCCACCGCGAAGAAATAGGGCTGCTCGGTGGTGACCGTAACCTGGACCGCGTTGTAATCCACCGGATTCCCACCTGGCGTGAATTCCCGGACCTGCGGCGTAGTGCCGGTAGCATCGTACCGCCCGACAGCGGTTTCCAGCGTGTTGTTCTGCGTCCCGGGAACCGAGAAATTATTGCTGGCGGCCGTATCGAGGGCAATGTGCTGGGCGTCGGGAATGTTGTTGGCCGCCGACAGCGCGGCGGTATCGGCTACCGTCTGGAGATGGCGCTTGGTGTAGAACAGGTTGCCCAGGTCGATGGCAAGCAACGCAGCGGAGATGGCCATGGCCAGCGCGATCGCCGCCAGGATGCTGACCGCCCCCCGCTGGCGCCGGAAGTCCAAGTGGGCCTCGATTCCTGGCAATAGTGGCAACACGGCCTCCTCCCGACAGGGCATCAACGAATATCGGAAGCGGCCGGCTTGGCGTCGGAGCCTGTCGTATCCTTGGAGTCCGCGATGGGGCGAGTGAAGCTGTCCAGATAGCGCTTGTAGGAGCGGGTGGCCACATCGCCGCTGATCGGCTGTATTTGTCCTGCGGCCAAGCCGTCACTTTGCAATTTCAGAATCGCCACCGTCGCCGCGCCGACAACAACCGGCGGCTCCGCAACGACCACTTGCTCATCGGTATCGGCCGCATTGCTGTTCAAGGAAAGGCACAGCACGAGAAGACCGCACAAGCGAATACCGGATGTCAGTTTAACGTTCATTTTTCTTCCTATCTATGGTGACGATGGGTCAAGCAGGCTTTGATATAGCCCTGCAACTGTTCGAACGACAAGGGTTTGGTAAAGACCGTGATATCCGATGGCAAACCGCCCCTTTCCGCAATTTCTTCCGGGTCGAGGCCCGTTGCGACAACGATGCCGAGGCTCTTGAGAGCCTCATCGTTGCGCAACAATTTGATAATTTCGAAGCCGTCCACGCCACCCATCTTGAGATCGGTGACGAGAAGGTCGGGCGCGCCCCGCCCGATTACAATCAGCGCTTCGAAAACGGAAGACACGAACGTGACATGAATAGGCAACTGCCACGCATCCATGGTCATCTTGTAAAGCTTCAGCGTGTCTTCGTCGTCTTCGAGCACCAGGATGTTGAATCCATCTTTGGCTGGCATGGGGATGGCGCTTTTCCCCATGCGTTCATGGATCAGCTCCTGCACCGAACTCAAGGGCAAGCGCCGATGGCCGCCATCGGTTTTCCAGGCGCTCAAAACTCCGCTTTCCACCCAGAGCTGGACCGTACGTAATGAAACATGCAGCATCTCGGCTGCCTGACGGGTAGTGCAATACACTTCGGGGGGAGAAGAAGGGGTATTCATTTCTCGAGATGGCTTTATCCGTAAAAAGTTAATTTAATAATCGGCCCGGTCAGCAATCTTAGCTATTTCTACAAATAATTTCATTCCCGGCGCTGCGAATCAGGCTCGTCCTGGCCGGTTTCCGGCACGGCTGGCGGCGGAACGTCATCCTTGGGTGCGATGGCCGCGCCCTGAGACACCAGGTTGGTCTTCGATGCGCCAGATAGCTCGGCCGCCTTGCTGGATATCTGTTTGCGACGGGATTCCGGCAACTGATACCACTGCATCACTCCGGCCGCACGCTCGGGCTTGCCCTCCAACAGGTACAGCAGCGCCAGATTCGCCCCGGCCCGCGCGTCTTTGGGGTCCAATTCAGCAGCCTTGTGCAGATTGAAGCGCGCATCGTCCAGTTGCCCGTTAAGCAACTGGATATAACCGAGGTCGTTGAGTATGGGAACGCTCGTCGGGTCCAGCTGGTTGGCCTTTTCCATGGCGGTGAGGGCCGTCGGTGTGTCACCTTTGCGGCCGGCGATGATTCCCAGCCCATGATAAGCACGAGCCGCCTGATCGCCTCGAAGCAAGGCCTGGTAGAGGGCCGCGGCCTTGTCGAAATAGGCGGTTTCGCGCAAAGCATCGGCACGCAAAAGACTGGCTCGGGGATTGGCCGGCCAGCGCCGGTCAAAGGCATCAAGATGGGCCAGCGAAGCGAAATACAGCTCCTTGGCCTGCATTCCTGCGATCAGCTGCAAGTAGAGTTCCGGGTCGTTCTCCATTTCCCGGCGAGGCGCGCCGTCGCTACCCCGCACCTCAGCGGACGGCACGGACGAGGCATCCGCCTTCGCCTCCATTGCCGGCGCCAAGACACCCAGCGCCAAGCCAAGAGCGCAAAACCAGATTTTTCCCTGCAAGGCGCGTTTCATGACATATTCATCAAAGCACGGATAACGGCAAGAAACCCGGGGCCGGCCGTCACGATGATCAGAGCCGGCAGCAGAAACACCACCATGACGACGACCATCTTGGTGGCCATCTTGCCGACGTACTCCTGCAATTCGAAACGTTTCTTATCAGTCAACCGTTGCGCATACAACTTGAGGGGCTCCTGCACCCCGGCGCCATAACGATCCGCCTGGGTAATCAAGGAAACCAACTCCTGCAGCTCTGGCACCTGGAGTTGCTCGGCCATCTGGTGCATGGCATCACCGCGGGAACGGCCACTTCGGATCGCAAGGCTGACCATACGCAGCTCACCCGACAGAACGGGCTGGCCAACGCGGTCCTCCTCGGCAAACAAGGTCAGGGATTGTTCGAAATTTACCCCGACACTGTGCATCATGCGCAGGTAATCGACAAAAAACGGCATTTCTTCGGAAATCTGCCGACGGCGACGGTGGGCGAGCAAGGCCACAATGTATTTCGGTCCGAGGTAAAGCGCCGTGCATGCGGCAAACACCCTCATCCAGCTCGCCAATGTACCGTCCAGCCAGGCATAACCGGACAGCACCAACAAGGCGCCGACCGGCAAAGCCAAGCGCAAAGCCTGAAAAAACAATAGAGCCTGAAGGCTGCGAAAGCCCGCCTGTATCAGCAGCAAACGATCTTCCGAATCCGGCTCGGCCTTGGTGCCGGACTGCGATCGCCCGGTTACGGCAAGGGCAAGGCGCTCCAGCAGGGGCAGATGCTCGGATATCGGATCCCGATCGGCCCCACCCTCTGCCCGACTTTCGAGCCGATTGAGTTGGCGCTGCCTCTTCATCCGGCTCTGGGCCACCGAGAAATAACCATAGAGCAGCCACCCTCCGCCAAACACGGCGAGGGCGACGCTCGATGCCACCAGCCAGGGAATCAGTTCCATGCTATCGCCTTCCGGATTATTTTATCTTGGCCATGCGGAACAGCAAGAACATGCCCAATATCTGCAAGCCGCACGCCACCAGGAGCAGCTGCCGCCCAATTTCGTCCCGCCACATGCCGAGCAGGTAATCCGGATTGGTGAACATGGTCATCCCACCGACTACGATCGGCAATGCACTCAGTATCCAGGCGCTGGCACGAGTTTCCGATGTCATTGCATGCAGCTCCTTTTGTCCCCGCTCGCGCTCGCGCATGGTAAGCGCGATACGTTCCAGTATCACCTGTGCATTGCCGCCGTAGCGCATACCCAAGTAAAAGATAGCCGCCATGAACTTGATCTCTTTCACGGCGCAGGTCTCGCCCACCTGGTTTAGGGCGTCTTCCAGGGACGTGCCGGCGTGGGTGCGCAACAACACCTGAGAGAAAATTCCCTTCAGTGGGTCCCTGCTATCCTCGTAGGCGTTGCGGAACGCAAGGTCCAGGCTGCACCCGATGCTGAGGATGCGCACCACCGAATCGAGAAAGTCCGGCAATTGGGCAACCACCCGGTTACGAAAAGCCTCTATTCGCCAATGCATGAACACCGTCAGGCCAACGGGGTAAACCACAAACAGCCCAGCCGCTCCGGCCTTGAATCCAAAAACAAGCCCCGCGCCAAACGCGAGAAACAACGCGGGAATCGCCAGCCAAACATAGACCTGTTGACCGGGTGTCAGACCGGCACGATGCAGCCAGTTTTCCAGCCATGCAGAGCGCCAGGTATCGGACGAAGAGGAGGCATTGAATTCGCTGGGAGATTCGACCCGAGCCAACGCTTCATTCAGTCGCCTCTGACTGGTCGCTTGGCGCTGCCTCTCGGTCCCACTTTTCCACAGGAACAGGGCAGCGATCACCAGACTGACCATGGTCATGGCCATGACGACGTTCAGTTCAAGCACGATTGGCTCCAATCTGTAATGCCGGATCGTTACGGACTCGCCTCAGCTTGGGGGATTTGGGCTGGCAGCCCGTGTTCACCCAGCCCTCTCGGCCATTCTGGAGCGAAGGTTCGTAGCGATACAGCTCCTGCATGGCGACCACCTCATCCTGAATGCCGGTGATTTCACTGATGGACAGGACTCGACGACTTCCGTTGGGCAAGCGTGCCAATTGCACGATCAGGTCGATCGCCCCTACGATCTGGCGGCGCAGATTGACTTCGCCACCTTGCCAGCCGCCGATGTTAAGAAGCATCTCAAGCCGGTGCAGGCACTCTCTCGGAGAGTTGGTATGAATGGTGGACATGGAACCTTCATGGCCGGTATTCATGGCTTGCAACATTTCAACGACCTCGCTGCCTCGCACTTCGCCGATGATGATTCGGTCTGGCCGCATGCGCAAGCTATTGCGCAACAGGTCGCGTGGAGTGATTTCCGCAACGTTCTCCAGCCCTCCAGGGCGAGACTCCAGGCGCACAACGTGTTCATGCAGCAGCTGCAATTCGGCGGCATCCTCGATGGTGATAACCCGTTCCCCGTTGGGGATGTATTGCGCCAACATATTGAGAAAAGAAGTCTTCCCCGACCCCGTACCGCCACTAATAAGGGTGTTGCATTTCATTTCCGTGGCGTTAGCCAAAAAATCGAGCATCTCCTGATTGAGGGTACCGTAGGCCAGCATATCCGAGGCCTGTAACGGGTTGGTGCGAAACTTGCGGATGGATACAACAGGCCCGTTCAGGGACACCGGCGGGATAATGACGTTGAGCCGACCGCCGTTGGGCAAACGGGCGTCCACCATCGGGCTGCCCTCGTCCACGCGGCGACCGAGGGGGGAAATCATCCGCTGGACGATGCGCATCAGATGCTTGTTGTCGATAAAGCGCACCTTGCTTTTCTGGAGAAGTCCGTTGCGCTCGATAAATATTTCCTTGGGGCCGTTGATCAGAATATCGGCGATGGACTCGTCGTTCATCAACTCCTGCAACGGGCCGAGGCCGGTCAGCTCGTCGGTGAGATCCTTGATGATAAGCTGGATGTCGGCGGCATTGAGCGGAACGCGGTTGCCGCTGATGAAGTCTTCCACTTCCTGGGCCACAAAGCGCTGCACCACGGTATGAGGCCAGTTGACGAAATCCGCCCCGAGATCCTCGATTCTATCCACCAAGCGGGTGTGTATGACACCCTTGATATCCTGGAAATCGTCGGATTGGTGAAAGTCACTGCCGGGATCCGTGCCGAGGGCGAAATCGAAATCCATCGAAAACCTCCTATTTCAGCAATGGCGCCAACCAGCGGCCGAAAACCGACCGCGACGAGGCGGCATTCCCCAGCCCCGGAGAATCGCCGGGGCCACACTGCGCTGCGGCAATTTTGCGCAAGGCCTCCAGGTAGGGGTCTTTAGGAGCCACTTCCAGCAATTGCCTGCCCGTATTGGCACAGGCAATCATTTTGTCGGTGCGCTGAGGTAGATTTTCCACCAGACGCATTTGTAGGTTCTGCGCGATCTGCGCGGGATCCATGTCGATCCGGGAGTCGTACTTGCCGGTGACCAGGCCAATGCGGTCGGTCGCAAAACCGCGTTCCCTCAGATTGTGCAACAACTGGCGGGCGGAAAATACCGATGGCACAGTCTGTTCGCAAACCATCAGAATCTGGTCTGAAATGCCCAGCGCATACATCAGGAGGTCCATCCCGGCAAATCCGCCGAGATCGACGACGATAACCTTGAAATAGGACTTGAACAGGCTAAGCAAAGTCATGGCGTCTACCGGCGAAATATCGCGCAAGTCCGCCAGATTGTGGGGCAGCGACAGAATCGCCAGTCCACTCTTGTGATGGGAAAAGGCCGTACTCAACAACACATGGTCGAAGCGGCGCAAACTGCGCACGGCATCGCACAGGTTGAACCCGACTTTCGTGTCGAGGTAGAGGGAGGCATCGCCGGCCGGATAGCCGAAATCAAGCAGCAGGATGGGTTCTTCCGGCAGGTATTCCTGTTTCAGGAGCAAGGCGAGGTTCACCGCCGCCAGCGAAGTACCCACGCCGGGGCGGGCGCCCAGCAGCGTGACCATATTGCCGGTGGATTTGGCGGGAAGCGAAGGGGATTGGTCCAGAATACCCTGAACCGATTGGCGAATCTCGTCTGGCGGCGACTGCAATTCGATGAAATCCCGTGCGCCGCTACGCATGGCTTCGCGAATAAGCTGAGTATCGGCGCGTTTGGCAAAACCCACGACCCATAGGCGGGGATAGACGGACAACAGATTGCTCGTCAGTTCGGTTGCTTTCTGGCTGTTTTCCCCGGCAAACTCGACGAACATGATGTTGGTGCCAAGGGATCCCACCAGCTGTGCCAGCATGTCGGTATTCCAATGCAGCCAGACCGGCAAACCCAGGCTCTGCAACACCTCGCTAAGGTCGTGAAAATGGGTTTCGTCTTCGGTAACGACAATAAAGCGATGTTCCATGATCAGTCCTGGTTTATTGGGACAGGCCGGTATAACGAGCCGCCTCGTTGTCATCCGACAACATCAACATGTTCCACAAACTCGGGTTGTAATTAGCCCTGTCGGCACCGGGCATCGGGCCCAGATCGGCATTTGCCGCCAAAGGACGAACCAGGCGTGGCGTCACGATAAACACCAGCTCCTTGTCTTCACGCGCCAGGCTCACGTTCTTGAAAAACATCCCCAGCACCGGCAAGTCGCCCAGGCCAGGAATTTTATCGACGTTTTTCATTACATTCTGACTGACCAGGCCGCCGATGACGAAGCTCTCACCATTACCCAACTCTATGCTGGTGGTCGCCCGGCGCGTCAACAGGCTAGGTACGGAAATACCGTTGATGGTTATGGCGTTATCGAAATTCAGGTCACTTACCTCCGGCGCGACCCTGAGGGCGATACGATTCCCGGAGATTACCGTCGGCGACACTTCGAGCCGAATACCGAAAGGTTTGTACTGAATCGTCGTCTGGCCAAGAGATTGGGGCACCGGCACGGGGAACTCCCCACCGGCCAGAAAATCGGCCGCCTGGCCGCTTTGCGCCACCAACACCGGCTGAGCGAGGGTGCGGGCAAAGCCGTTGTTCTCCAGCATGCCGAGAACGCCGAGCACGCCGCTGGAAGGAAAGCCAGCCAGGAGATTAAATGCCTGACTGACGGGCAGGTTGGATTCCGTACTGATGGCGCCATTCGTGAGGGTAACCTTGGTCAGGCTGCCGGGTGCGAAGGTGCCGAAGGTGAAGCCCGAGGTATTCGAAAGCAGATTGAGCCCCGCCTTCTTCAATACTTTCCGGCTGAATTCCACCACCCGGACGTCGACCTGCACCTGGCCGCCAAAACTCATTTGCGCCGCGTCCAGCAAAGGGCTCTTGCCGTCGCCGCCGGCATGCTGCGCAATCTCCCTGGCGCGCTCGTGCTCCTTCATGTCCGATGCGGCGCCCTCCAGAATCAGCAATTCCCCGGACGACTTGAGGCTTAGCCCGTCGCCGGCCAACCACGGCGACGCTCCGGTGGCCTTGTTCACCTGGAGCCGGAAACTCCGGGGCTGGGCATTTCCTTTCGTCCAGAGCAGAAGACTGGTCTCGCCCGGCTTATTGCCCTGAAGCAGGAGTTCCTGGCTGTTCAACACCTTGGCCTCAGCCACTTCGCCATTGCCCACGGCAACCCGCCTGGCCGGCTTCTCCAGCTTTAATACGCGCTGGCTGCCGGCTGAAATTTCGAGCAGGGTGTCTTCCGCCGCCACTCCCGTGCCGGCAAAAAGAACCATCAGCGCGAGCACCGCCGCTGGACGGGAACCCAGGACATTCCTGACGATGCCCGAGATGCCCGCTCCGGCTCCGTTCCGATCATGCTCGCCTGCACCACTCTTGATGTACTTTGTCGCATTCATGGCCGTGCCCCGGTTTTTTCCAGATAGATTGTTTTTTCTTTCAGACCGTGCATTACCGTGACCGCCGCTCCGCGTGGAATGTCACCGGCAAGCTTGACGCCGCCGCGTACTGCGGCGCTGGCGGCTTTCGTTCTTTCCGTCCCCCTCACGTTCCCGACCAGATCCC
Source organism: Sulfuricella sp. (assembly GCA_023266195.1). Lineage (GTDB taxonomy): Bacteria > Pseudomonadota > Gammaproteobacteria > Burkholderiales > Sulfuricellaceae > Sulfuricella. The sequence goes on along the minus strand of JAHFRP010000005.1, from coordinate 138,835 downwards.
GCAAGGTCAACACTGCCGGCAGAGGCTTGGTCTGGGATGCGGCGTCAGCCAACTGCTTGGCGCCATCAACCTTTGTTTCGCCTCCTGTTGGCGGGGGAGTGGCCGTTGCGCCGATTTCCCCGGGGTTTTCGTGGGGGCGAAGCGCCAGAAGCAAACGCCCGCTGTCGGCTGCCAAGGCCAACTTATCCACATCCTCCAACTTGACTGCCAGCACCGCGGTCTTGGGAACCTCAGACGTGGTCCGGGTCACGGGCCCACCTTCTCCGCCCTTGGCAACAGGCACATCCTTGGCGCCGAAAGCAAGCACCGGGAGCTTCTCCAGCAGCAAACGACTTTGGGTATCCGGAATTTCCTCATTGTTGCGGCGCAAGGTGACATAAACGTCGACCAAATCGCCTGGATTCAGACGATTGCCAACCGCAATCACGTCGTCCACGCGCACGGCAACGGCCCGCCGTCCCGGTTCGAGATGCTGCAGCACGGGACGAGAAGCCCCCTCCAGGCGTTCTCGAAGCAGCGGCTCGCCAGCCGCGATGTCGGAGGCGGTAACTTTCCCCACCACCGCCGTGACGTCGGAATAGGCTCCCTCCGGACGGGCCGGGAACATTGCCGAGCGCACCATTCCAGCCGCAATCGGGCTACCGGCCGGGATGCGCGCCGAGGCGACGACCACCGCCTGCATCTGCATCTGCGCCACCTCCTGCTTGGCGGTCATGCGCTGGCTCAGAACCCAGGCGTAGCCGGCGAGCCCAAGGGCCACCAGGATCAACACCGCCCCAATTATTCTTTGCGTTTTGCCCACGTCAGTCTCCCCTTCCTAATTCGGCTCCGTCGCCGCCCACTCAACTACGTTTCATCCACTTCCACTGTCGCCTGCGCCTTGAGCGTGGCCGGGAGAACGACACCCAATCCCGGCAGCGGAGGCACGATGGGATTTGCGGCGTAGTTATAGGTTAGCGTCACCGTCACGCACGTATAAGGGGTGCCGGAACAGGCGCCGGACGTGACCTCCGGCACCGGCGCCCGCGCGCCCAGCCACGCGATGGCATTGGTGGCGACAGTTTTGGCCAGTGCCGTGCGGGCGCCTATGCTGCCATCGCCCACATCCTTCACCGCGGCGCGCGCGCCCTCATTGGCGGCCTGGGTCATGGAATGCTTGACGGCGAAGACGACGCCGTAAGCAACAATCCCATACATGACCACGAAAAACATGCCGAACACCAAGGCGAATTCGACCGCCGCGGCGCCGTGCTGGCGGCCCCTCCCCCCGGATTCCCGCCCAAACCGTCCGTCAGTCATGCCACCCCCTCTTGCTACCAGAAACGGAACCCGCCTTGAACGAGCCCGCCTGCCGCCAGCACCATGACCGCGACCGCCAGGCCGACGCCGAAAGGAACGCGCCTCCCCAGTCGCCGCTCCAGGCTGCGGTCGCCCATAAAGCGGCGGCAAGTCGGGCTGAGCAGCAGAACGGCAAATACCCCGGCCGCGATGCACGCAGCGAAAAACACCGCCAGCAATACCTGCATCCCGCCCAACCAGCCGATCACGGCACTGAGCTTTACATCCCCGGCGCCCATCCAGCCCGCCCGATAAAAGGGCAACAGCGCCACCAAACCCAATGCCGCCGCCACAGCCCCTTCGGACATCGGCGCCCCGAAAGGCATGGCGCCGTATGCGGCCCAATGCGCCAAGCCCAGCGCCGCCCCCGCCGCCAGCAAGGCATTGGGGAGACGCCGCCATCGCCAATCCTCGTAGGCCAAACCGCCCGCCCAGACAATTACAGCCAACTGCGCGATCATGCCAGCGCCCTCAACCAGCCGAACCCCTGCGTTCCTCGCCAGAACAGGGAGTCAAAGAACGGCGGCCCGACTCATCGGCTTGCGGCCGTTTGCCGAAACAGCCACCGCCACCCGCCCCTAGCTGATTGCAGTGAGGATTCTCTGGAAGATAACAACCAGTTGGCTGCCCAAGTTCGTTACCACAGTAACAATCGCCACCGCGATCAACGCCGCGATCAGGCCGTACTCGACTGCGGTCGCGCCTTCTTCGTTACGGACAAATTTGACTATTGAATGCCACATGACGCTTCTCCTCTCAAATTACGTTGCCAAATCAAACAAAAAAAGCCTGTTAACTTCACTGCTTCCCCTACGTGGAACCCATACTATCACGCAAATATCATTTGTGCATAAATTTTATCGTTTCTATCAATTCCAGCGGACTGAAGGGTTTAACCATGTAGCCGTCAGCCCCCACCCGCCTGCCTTCCTCCATATCCGACTTTTGGCCCCGTGCACTCAAGAGGAGGACAAAAGCCTTTTTCATGACCGGGTCCGTCTTGATCGCCTGGCACACCTGGTAGCCGTCGATGCCGCCCGGCAGCATCACGTCGAGAATCACCACGTCGGGCTTGAGCGTCCGCATCATCGTCATTGCCCCCAACCCGCTGTCGGCCTCATGCAAATCGCAGTCGATAAGCGCCAAGGTCATGCGCAAGAGCTTGCGCAGGTCGCTCTGGTCATCCACGATCAATATTTTCAGCTTGTTCATTTCAGGCTCACGCCGCTTTCCTGGCGGGGCGGACGGCCTGCAGCCACAGGCTCACCTCCGTACCCTGGCCCGGGACGCTGTTGACGGTCACCTCGCCGCCGAGAATTTCCATGGTTTCCTTGACCAGCGACATCCCCAGTCCGGTGCCGGGAATGGCGCCGGAGGCATCGGCGCGATAAAAGCGGTCGAATATATGCGCCACCTGTTCCGAAGTCATGCCGATCCCCTGATCCTGCACCGTTACCCCAACGAGTTCCTGCCCCTTGGCGCTACGCTTGGTGGACGCCGAAACCTTGATTGCGCCGCCGGCGGGAGAGTATTTGAGGGCATTGCTCAGCACGTTGGCCAGACATTGTCGAAATTTCTCGGCATCTACACGCACAATAGGAAGATCCTTTGGCAGGTCCACCTCCATGCTGTGCGTTTCTGCGGGTATATATAGGGATGCTGCGGCATTGAGCACGAGCGGCGCCACTTCCTGTTCCTGGATTTTAAAACTCTTGCCGCCCCTGGCCTCGATGCGGGCCAGATCCAGCAATTCATTGACCAGATCGATGAGATTCCTGGTCTGGCGATGAATGGTCTGGATCAGGTCCCGCTGGGTGGCTGCGTCAAACTCGCGGGCCAGCAAAAGCTCGGAAAAGCCGTAGATGCTTGCCATAGGCGTGCGCAGCTCGTGCGCCGCGGTGGACAGAAACTCGCTCTTCATGCGGTCGATCTCGGTCTCGCGCGTCACATCACGAAAGTACATGACACTCCCCTGCGCATCCTCAGACTCATCGCGAATGGTCCGGACCAACAATTTCAGAACCGCTTTCTCGGGCCGGGCGAGATACAGGATTTCGCCGTCATCAGCCGCCGCGGCGAAAGCCGGGAGCGGTTTTTTCTCATCGCACAGCGCGCCCAATTGGAGCTCCAGCGACCCGAGGCTCCGGCCTTCCAAATCCGCAGCGCCGAAACCAGTCATGGCGAGGAAGGCGGGGTTTACGTAGGCCACATTGAGTTCGTGGTCGATGAACACAAAACCATCCGGGCTCACATCAAGAATGGCTTTGCGTTCGTTATTGCTCCGGGTTAGGGCATTCTGGGCACTCTTCTGGGCATCGATATCGGTCAACACGCCCGCGATACCGGTCACCACCCCGCCATCGCGCATGGCGCGGGCATGCAGGCTGAACCAACGGCCCGTTTCTTCGCGACCGACCAGGCGGAACTCGCCCTCGACCGTTTCTGACGTACCTCCGCTAACGGCCTGGAACAACTTTCGAGCCTTGCTCCGATCATCCTCCAAGACAAAATCGCCCAGCAAGCGGGAAAGGCTGGACTCCACGGAAAAACCGGTTAGTTCGCCCCAGGCCGGATTGAGGAAGGTGAGACGACCTTGGGCATCGCTCCTGAAAATAACCTGCGTAACCCCTTCGACAACAGAGCGATATTCTTCCTCACTGCGCTGCAAGGCCGACTCCACCTCTTTTCGGCGGGAAATATCGGTCAGGGCACCGACCATGCGATAGACTCCACCCTGGTCGCGGATGGCGGTGCCGCGCTCCAGAACCCACAGGTAGCTGCTGTCCTTCCGGCGCAAGCGGTGCTCACTCTCAAAAAATTCGCTTTTCCCGCTGATGTGCGCATTCAGAAGTCCCATGACACGGGGGAGGTCGTCCGGATGGACTCGTTTCAACCATTCTTCAGCATGCGCCAGCAACTCGTCTTCGGCAAACCCGAGCAGGCTCTTCCAGCGGGGCGAATAATAGGTGTGACCGCTATCCATCCGCCAGTCCCAAATACCGGCGTTGCTGCCATGCAGCGCAAATTTGAGCCGTTCCTCGCTTTCGGCAAGATTCCTGCGCTCGCGCGCCATTCGTTCCGTCATGGCATCGAATCGTTTTCCCAGCCAGGCAATGGCGTCGCTGCCCGCCAAGCTCGCGCGGGCACCGGATTCACCCTCGGCGAAGCGCGCCATGGCCGCGCCGATGCGGGCCAGGCGGCGATTCGTTGAAAGCAGCGCATGCATTCCGAGCAGGACGGACAATAATAACGTCACCGTCAAGAGGTAGCCCATGGCTTTTTGGTGCGCTTTTACGAGGGCGGGCAACTGGGGCGCAAGATTCCTCCGGGCGACAAGCAACGCATGGCCCTCGCCCAGCACGCTGCCGCGAAGGGGGTAAACCCCCAGAAGCTCATCGCCCGCCGAGTTTGCAGCCACTTCTTCGTCCAGCCGGGCCTTGGCGGCAAGCAACAGAATCTGTGGCCCGAAGTATTCATCCGCCGTTGCACCCACCATATCCTGGCGGGGCGCCCGAAGCACGATGTTGCGGGAGCTCACCAAGACATACTCGGGCCCTTCGCCCGTTACCGGCTGGAATAGTCTCGCTGCCGAAGCGGGAAGCTTGTGTCCGGCCAGACTCTCCTCCCACGAATTTCCAGCCTGCCGCAACTCCCGCTGAAAACCGCCGAGTGCCTCATGAGCAAGCGCTCCGATCTGGATCTTGAATCCGGACTCCATGACGTAGCCGGCGGCAACCGCCAATGCCCACACCGCGAACAACGGGAAGTGGACAAAACTACGGAAGAAAAAAGCCATGCTGGGAAAGTCGCTGACCGAACGCAACGGTGCACGACGTGCGGCGCTCAGGTGCACAGAATCCGCAAGGCTGCCAGACGCCGGGGAAGCCGGGAGCGAATTTGCCTGGCCGGCGCACGCTTCGCCACCTTCTCGGGCAACAGAATCACCGTTACCGGGCAAAATCGCCACAAACCGCCCATGCTCGACCAAATTTTCACTGCGATTCTTCAAGTCCGGCCGTCTCCTAACACTCAGGCGCCATGCCCCGCCGCCACAAAGCGCCGGCAGAATTAAAGTGCGCAGAACCAATCGGCACCAATCTAAACACGCTTCCCGCTTACCACAGCAGCAAAAGACTGTAGCGAACCGAGCAGCCATTATGCGCCAACCCGTTCAAGGGTTCCATAGATTATGTGGCCATGCGGATCGGGAAGCCTCACCGCACAACCTCATATAGAGCTCCGGCGTTGGCGTGGCAACGTGCAGTCGGAGGCGGATTTGAGCGCCCACCCATCGTAACAAAAAATTCATGGGAACCCGGCCAAATTTCAATTGTTGCTTTTCGCTGAATATGTATAATGTGCTGAAAATGATAACCGCATCGATGCGATGTTTCACAAAAATCAAAACATACACCGCACGTTGGGAATCGTCTTGGAAGGGGGCGATTTCCGTGCCACAAGGGATTGCGTGTAGAAACGCAATAGCAGCCGCCAAGGGGCGGCAATTTTATCGTCAATTCATAGAGAGGTAATATCATGGCAATTCAAGAACTGAACAAGCAAGAAATCGCCGTTGTGTCTGGTGGCGCCCTGGATCTGGGCGGCCTGCTGGGCTCCCTGTTGACCCCGGTTCTGGGCCTGCTGAAGCCGGTACTGGATCTGGTCGGCGGCCTGCTCGGCACCGTGACCGGCCTGGTCAGCGGCGTTCTCGGCACCGTGACCGGCTTGCTCGGCGGCTTGCTCGGCGGCCTTCACCTGTAATCGGATAAGTTTTATCCGATTAGGCCGGCAAGCGCGACAAGTGCTTGCCGGCCGGGGCGCACTCTGGGGTGCGCCCTCCCCCTCCCCGCGTTGACATCTCCACGCAAAGTTTTCTACAGTAAGGCGCGCTTGCCGACACCAGACAAGCCCGGTTAATATCTCAGGACATGAAAGAACAGCCGCTCTACCGCGCCGCAGCCGTCAACGCCAACAAGACCAAATGGCTGGGCGAGATCATACTGATCCGCCCCGTAACATACAGCTTCCTGACCGCCGCGGCCGCCCTGTGCGCCCTCATCGTCGCCGCCTTCCTCATCTGGGGAACCTACACCAAACGCAGTACCGTCATCGGCCAGCTCGTGCCGGATACCGGGCTGGTCAAGGTTTATGCGCCCCAAATCGGCATTGTTCTGGAAAAACATGTCGCCGAAGGGCAATCGGTCAAGACGGGCGATGTGCTCTATATCCTGTCCAGCGAACGCCAGAGCAGCACCCAGGGCCAGATCCAGGCCGCGATCAGCAAGCAGGTGGAGTCGCGCCGCGAATCTTTGCAGGAAGAAATGGACAAGACGCGACGGCTCCAACAGGACGAGCGGGAAATGCTGGTGAAGCGCGTCGACGGCTTGCAAGCCGAGGGTCAAAAACTCCAGAGTCTCATCGAGGGCCAGCGCAGCCGGGTCAAGCTGGCCGAGGATAGCGTGGCTCGCTATCAGGGGCTCCTGGCACAGGATTACATTTCAAAGGAACAGGTGCAGCAAAAGCAGGAAGAGACTCTTGACCAGCGGGCTCGCCTGCAAAGCATCGAGCGCGAACTCATCTCCGTCGGACGGGAACTGGCCACCCGCAAGAGCGAATTGTCGAGCCTGGCGCTGAAACAGCAGAACCAGTTGGCCCAGATCGATCGCGGCATTTCCAGCGTTGGCCAGGAATTGGCCGAGAGCGAAGCCAAGCGGCGCCTGGTGATCACCGCGCCGGAATCCGGCACGGCCACCGCGGTAGTGGCCGAAGTCGGCCAGATGGAGGATGGCTCCCGCCCCCTGGTCAGCATCGTTCCCGGCGGGGCCAGACTTCAGGCCCATCTCTACGCCCCGAGCAAGGCGGTGGGCTTCATCAAGCCGGGAGATACCGCGCTGATGCGCTACCAGGCCTATCCCTACCAGAAATTCGGCCACGCACGGGGAACGGTAGTGTCAGTATCAAAGACCGCCCTGCCCGCCAACGAGATCTCGGCGCTCGGCAATCTCGCCGGCGGCAACGGGCAAAACAGCGAACCGCTCTATCGCATCACCGTCGATCTGGCACAGCAGAGCGTCATGGCCTATGGGCAACGCCAGCCCCTGCAAGCCGGCATGCTGCTCGATGCCGACGTTTTGCAGGATACCCGGCACCTCTACGAGTGGGTGCTGGAACCGCTTTACAGTCTCACCGGCAAACTTTGACCCTATCGACGACTTCCCATGTCCTTTCTTGACGACCTTTCCTTCGGCTTCGGCCGCAAACTACCGCTGATCCTGCAAACCGAAGCGACCGAGTGCGGCCTCGCCTCCCTCGCCATGGTGGCCTGCTATCACGGCTTCCGCACCGATCTGGCGACCATGCGCCGCCTGTTCCTGGTATCCATCAAGGGCACCACCCTCGGCCACCTGATCCAGATGGCCAATGCCCTGTCCATGGCTACCCGGCCGGTTAAGCTGGAACTGGAAGACCTGCCGCAACTGAGGCTGCCGTGCATCCTGCACTGGAAATTCAACCATTTCGTTGTCCTCAAGGAAGTCAAGGGCAAGACCATCACCATTCACGACCCTGCCTTCGGCCTGCGCAAGCTGCCCCTGGACGAGGTCTCCGACGCCTTCACCGGCGTCGCCCTGGAGCTTTGGCCCAACACCGGATTCAAGCAGGTCACCTTCAAGCAGCGCATCAAGCTGACGGAAATGATGGGGCATGTCACCGGACTGTTCCGCTCGTTCGGCCAGATCCTGCTGCTGGCCGCCGCCCTGGAAGTGTTCGCCCTGGTCAGCCCGTTCTTTCTCCAGTGGGTCATCGACAACGTCATCGTCTCCGCCGACCGGGATCTCCTGACCACGCTGGCCATCGGCTTCGGCCTCCTCATGTTCATGCAGCAGGGGGTGGGCACCATCCGCTCCTGGGTCATCATGCACATGTCCACCACCCTCAACGTCCAGTGGCGGGCCAACGTCTTCACGCACCTGGTGCGCCTGCCGGTGGAGTATTTCGAGAAGCGCCACCTGGGGGACGTGGTATCGCGCTTCAGCGCCATCGACAATATCCAGCGAACCCTGACCACCACTTTCGTCGAAGGCATCCTGGACGGCGTCATGACCCTGGTGACCCTGGTCATGATGTTCATCTACAGCCCGAGCCTGGCCTGGGTGGCGGTCGGCGCCATGGTGCTCTACGGACTGGGGCGCTGGGCGTGGTTCCAGCCTTTGCGCAACGCCACGGAAGAGCAGATCATCCACGCCGCCAAGCAGCAGAGCCACTTTCTGGAGACGGTGCGCGGCGTCAAGACCATCAAGCTGTTTCAGCGCCAGGACGAGCGCCGCTCCAGCTGGCTGACCCTGCTGGTGGACCAGGTCAACGCGGACCTGCGCAGCCAGAAACTGCAAGTGCTCTACCGCCTGCTCAACGGCGTGTTGTTCGGACTGGAGCGAATCGTGATCATCTGGCTGGGCGCCAAGCTGGTGCTCGACGGCAACTTCACGGTCGGCGTACTGATGGCTTTCAGCGCCTACAAGGATCAGTTCGATGGCCGGGTCAGCGCCCTCATCGACAAGCTGGTTGAAATGAAAATGCTTCGCCTGCAGGGTGAGCGCCTGGCCGACATCGTGCTCGCCGAACCGGAAGACACCCAGCAAAAACGGGTGGTCACCGGCAGCGAAGAACCCATCGACGCGAGCATCGAAGTCACCAACCTCTGCTACCGCTATGCCGACCAAGAGCCTTGGGTGCTGGATGGAATGAGCTTCAAGATCGCCGCCGGCGAGTCGGTAGCCATCGTCGGCCCCTCCGGGTGCGGCAAGTCCACCCTGATCAACGCCATGCTCGGCATCCGCACCCCGAACGCGGGCGACGTCCTCATCGGCGGCATCAGTGTCAGCCAGGTGGGGATCGACACCCTGCGCGGCATGGTAGGCACGGTGATGCAGGACGACGTACTGTTTGCCGGCTCCATCACCGACAACATCTGCTTCTTCGACCACCTGACCGACCACGCCTGGGTTGAGGAGTGCGCCCGGATGGCCGCCATCCACGACGAAATCGTGGCCATGCCGATGAGCTACAACACCTTGATCGGCGACATGGGCGCCGCCCTTTCCGGCGGCCAGAAGCAGCGCATCCTACTAGCCAGGGCGCTCTACAAGCGCCCAAAGATCCTGTTCCTCGACGAAGCCACCAGCCATCTGGATATCGCGCGGGAAACCATGGTCAATGCCGCCATCCAGGCCCTCAACGTAACCCGCGTCATCGTCGCCCATCGCCCCGAAACCATCGCCACGGCCGGCCGTGTCATCGTTCTGGCCGACGGCAAGGTGGCGGACGACGGCACGTCCGCCACCTCCAGCGCAATCAAGCGTCTGAAGGCCGATGGCGCAGTGGCATGACTGAACCACGGCTCACCCCGCACACCCTGGCCCTAGCGCTGCTGTTGGCAATACCGCCAATGGCACTCGCTCAGGGCTTTGATCCTTTCGCGACCCGAGACGGGATTTCCGCCTCGCCTGCCAAGGCCATGCTGCAGGCGGCCACCGACGAGGAGGAACCTTGTCATTTTGACAGCCTGGGCACGCCCCTCGCCTTGGTCGAGGCGGTGGAGCGGGCGCTTTGCCATGACCCCCAATCCAGGCAAGCCTGGGCCAATGCAAAACTACAGGCAGCCCAGATCGGGGTGGCGAAGTCGGCCTATCTGCCAGCTGTTGCCGCCACCCTGGACGCCTCCAGGCAAGAAGCCCGAACCAGCTACAAGGACTACTCGGTTCTCGATTCCACCGTCCGCCCAACCATTCGTAGCGGCGGACTAAAAATGAGTCTGGTGCTGGCCGACTTCGGCCAACGTAGCGCCAATTTGGACCAGGCCAGATCACTGCTCGATGCCGCCAACGCCGCCCACGATGCCACCCTTCAGGCGGCCTTTGTCGCCGCAGCCCAGGCCTATTTCGACACCCAGACGGCCCATGCCACGCTCGATGCCAGCCGTGAAGCCGAACGTGCCGCCAAGGAGAGCTTCGCTGCAGCCGAGGCCAAGTACCGGGCCGGCATCGGCGGCCTGACGGACCAGCTGCAGGCCCAGACCGCATACTCCAAGGCGGCACTGGATCGGGTCAGCGCGGAAGGGGAACTAAAGAATGCCCAGGGTACCCTGGCTACGGCCATGGGACTTACCGCCAACACACCCATGGTGCTAGCCAAACGCCGGGACACGTTACCGGACACCGATTTCGTCAAGCCGGTCGATGAGCTGATCGACGAGGCCCGGCAAAACCATCCCGCCCTGATTGCGGCGGCGGCGCAACTCAGGGCAGCCCAGGCCAAGATCGAAGCAGTCACTGCGGAAGGGCGGCCGACCATATCCCTGGCCTCGGAGTACAACCACAGCGAGCAGTTGCACCAACCGCCTTCCCTGGGACTGACGCCCACAGGCATCAATGCTCGAAATGCCAGCATCGGGGTTCAAGTCAACATCCCGCTGTTCGAAGGATTCGGGCGCTCCTATCGGGTCCAGGCGGCGAGAGATCAGGCCGAGGTCAAGCAGGCCGAACTCGACGGCGCCGCCCAGCAGGTCATCCTCGAAGTCTGGAAGAGTTACCAGACTCTGCGCACCGAGGACGAAAGCATCAAGGCAGCCGAAGAACTGGCCAAGAGTGCCCGGACGTCGTTCAAAGTGGCTCAGGGCCGCTACAAGGCGGGGGTCGGCAACATCCTCGAAACTCTAAATGCCCAGAGTGCCCAGGCAAATGCGGAACAGCAGCGTATCAAGTCGATCTCCCGATGGCATACGGCCCGCCTGAAGCTGGCCGCAAGTATCGGCAAGCTCGGCCTCTGGGCAATCCAGTAAACAAGGCCCCTCAGCCCATCACATCGATGGCCAAAGCAATGCGGGCCAGTCCAAACCGGCCTGACCGCCGCCGTTCGTAACAAAAAATTCATGTAGATCGAGCCAAATTTCAATTGTTGCTTTGCGCGAAATATGTATAATTTAATGAAATTGATAATCGCATATCAAAACAAGCACGGCACGTCGGAATGCGCGCTCTTAATAAAGACGCGGTTTTCGTGCAATAGGGGATTGTGTGTAATAACGCAATGGGGGGGTCGCCTTTGGCGGCAATAAATTATCGTCAATTCTAAGGAGGTAATATCATGGCAATTCTGGAACTGAACAAGCAAGAAATCGAAGTGGTGTCCGGTGGCATTTCTGCAAGCGTGAGCGTGGACCTAGGTTTGGGCAGCATCCTCGGCACGGTCTTTGGTGCTATCGGCACCGTGACCGGCTTGGTCGGCGGCATCCTCGGCACCGTGACCGGCTTGGCCGGCGGCATCCTCGGCACCGTGACCGGCTTGGTCGGCGGTCTGCTTAGCGGCGTGAGCGTCAGCATCAAACTGTAATCGGGCATCTCCGATAGCACGGCAAGCGCGCCAAGCGCTTGCCGACTCTACTCTCTTCGAACAAAAACCCCTCGCATTGGCATTCTCACAACTTTTCAGCAAGGCATGAACAAGCGGCCGTTCCACTGCGCCATCACGTAGCTGCGCGCAAACATTCTGCTCCACCTTGTCTAGGTCTAGGAGCCTGTCGGACTTGAAGAATCGAAGCGAAAATTCGGCTGGGCGAGGACAGATTTTGCCGGTTTTGCAGGTCAATAGTTATTCTATTGACCAAAAAAGCGGCGAAATATGGGCCGGTCAGGCGGATTTACAGCTGATTTCCTTTAAGTCCGACAGGCTCCTAGGCCCAGTCCAACGACATCGCTTCGTGTCCCTGGCCGGCACCGCCCACTGCGGCATGGGGATACGCACCGCCCGCGGCAGGATTACTGGCCAACGCCTCCCCGGCACCAGGCCTAGCGGTTTATACGACACCAGCGCCATCGTTCCGAAAAAACACATCGTCGAAGGGACGATTTATCAGGAAAGGCGATGGAAACGCGCCATTCAGGATTTTATCACCCCGAAACATGGCCTCTCATCAAAACGAACTTTTCCCAATGCTGGCACTCTCACGCGCAGAGTGCTAACATTCAGATTGGGAGGAGATAATTCATGACTACTAACGCTTTATTGGCTATTCCTGTTCCCACCGCCACTGGCAGCCTCGAAAGCTACATTCAGGCGATCAGGGCGATGCCCGTGCTGAGTGCCGGGGAAGAACACGAACTGGGGCTGCGCCTGAAGCAGGACAACGATGTGGAAGCGGCAAGGATGCTGGTGGTTTCGCACCTGCGCTTAGTGGTCAATATTGCGCGTGGCTACATGGGCTATGGGCTGCCCCAGGCCGACCTAATCCAGGAGGGTAATATCGGCCTGATGAAGGCGGTACGCCGCTTCGACCCGGAGCGCGGCGTGCGCTTGGTTTCATTCGCCATTCACTGGATCCGCGCCGAAATCCACGAATTCATCCTGCGCAACTGGCGCATGGTCAAGATCGCGACCACCAAGGCTCAACGCAAGCTGTTTTTCAATTTGCGCAGCATGAAAAAAAGCCTCGGCTACCTTGGCCGGGATGAGGTGCGCAGCATCGCCCAAGACCTGGGCGTCAAACCGGAAGAAGTGGTTGAAATGGAAAGTCGGATGGGCGGCCAGGATATTGCACTGGAAACCTACGGCGATGACGATGACGAGGGCTCCGGCCCGATTGCTTACCTCGCCGCCGACGCCGCCAACGAGCCGGCCACGCTCTTGGAGAAGGAGCAAACCGCTTCTTTGCGCGAACAGGGGTTAACCAATGCGTTGCAAAGCCTGGATGAGCGGAGCCGACGCATTATCGAGGCGCGCTGGCTGACCGAGGCCGACAGTGCCACCCTGCACGAACTCGCCGCCGAGTATGGTGTGTCCGCAGAGCGTATTCGGCAGATAGAGCAAAAAGCGTTGCAAAAAATGAAAGCCTCTATTTCAGCTACCGCATAGGCCTTGCATGAAAACGAAAAAGGCGGAGCGCAAACGCTCCGCCTTTTTCGTTTCGTTTGGCTCGTTCGGAATCCGATCAGGCCAGAATCACCGACAGAAAGCTCACCCAGCTAACAACCCACAAGCCGAAAACAATCGGCATCACCATTTTTTCCATTTCTTTCTCCTTAACAAAAAAACAGCCCGCAAAACCATTCTTTGAACGAGCCGATTCTAGTCCAAATCCCTTTTTCATTCAAGTAATTAGGTTGACACAGATCAACCTTGTGTTCTCCGTTCGTCGCGATAGCGCGGAATGCGCGGATCGTCGTCGTCCATCAGGATGCGCTGAGCCGGCCCTTCCATGTCGTCGAACTGCCCGCTCCTGATCGCCCAAAAGATGCCGGCACCGGCGATGAGTACCATGATCACGGCCATCCCCAGCAGAAATACCAATATCGGAGTCATTTCTTTATTCTCCTAGAAAAGCCATGGCGGCTCGCCTCGCCAAGGCACGAACATGCCGATTTTCCGGGCAGGCCCCGAACCAGCTCCTGTAAAGAAAACGGGATTTCACGTCAGCGTAAACGTAGTGCGTTCAGCACCACTACCAGCGAACTCGCCGACATGCCGAGCGAGGCAAGCCAGGGCGGAATCATGCCGAATGAAGCGAACGGCAGCGCCAATAAATTGTAGACCATCGCCCAGGCGAAGTTCTGGCGCATCACGTTGATGCTGGCATGGCCGGTCTGCAAGGCGCGCCGAATATCCAGCAGATTCTCCGCCAATAATACGATGTCGCTGCTGGCACGCGCAACCTGCGTACCGCCGCCCATGGCGATGGAAACGTCCGCGCCGGCGAGCACCGGGGCATCGTTGACGCCGTCGCCGACCATCGCCACGACATCGCCGCGCAGCTGAAATTCGCGTAGCGCCTTGAGCTTGTCTTCCGGGCGCAGCGCCGCGCGCCAGGATTCGATGCCGCTTTCGGCGGCGACGTGGGCGACCGCGTCGGGCGCGTCGCCGGACAGCATGGTGACGCTCAGGCCCGCCTCTTTGAGCTGGCCGACCAGCTCGCGCGCCTGCGGCCGCAGGCCATCCGAAATCGCGAACACCGCCAAGGCGCGTTGCTCGTCGCACAGCCATACCTGCGTCGCCCCTTCGGGAAAGTTCTCCGGCAAAACCGCGGACGACAGGCCCGACAAAGCGGCGTTGCCCAGCGTATAGCGCACGCCATCGATCAGCGCGCTTACCCCGTTGCCGGGCAGGTTCTGGGCGTCCTGCACGACGGCCAGATCGGAGCGCGCGACCCGGCTCAAGAAACTTTGCGCGAGCGGATGCTCCGATGCCTGCTCCAGGCTGGCGGCCAGCGTCAGACAACGAACCTGGTCCAGCTCGGCAAGCACGACGGTGCGCTGCAGCTGGGGCTTGCCAAAGGTCAGCGTGCCGGTCTTGTCGAACACGACGTGATTCACCTTCGCCAAGGTTTCCAGCGCGTGGCCGCGCGTCAGCAAAATTCCGTGGCGCAGCAGATGCGACCCCGCCGCCGCGAAGGCGGCGGGCGCGGCGAGGGACAGGGCGCACGGGCAGGTCACCACCAGCACCGCCAGCACGATCTCGAACGCGTGCTGCGGCGCAAACCACCCCCACGCGGCGCCGACCAGCACCGTCAGGAGCAGCAGTCCGACCGTGAAGTGGCCCGCCACCCGGTCCGCCAGCTGGGCCAGCCGGGGTTTTTCCGCCACCGCCCGGTCCAGCAGGCGCACGATGCCGGCGAGCACGGTATTTTCGCCGACGCCGGCAACGCGCAGCAACAGCGGCCCTTCCAGGTTGATGCTGCCGGCGATGACCTGCGCGCCCGCGCACTTGGGCACCGGACGGCTCTCGCCGGTCAGGAGCGCCTCGTCCACCGTGCTTTCGCCCTCGATCACCTCGGCGTCGGCGGCGATGGATTCACCCGGCTTGGCCAGGATGGTGTCGCCTTCGTTCAACTCCAGCACCGGCACCGGCTGGTGCTGCCCCGCGGCGACCCTGGTGGCCATCGCCGGCGCCAGCTTGAGCAGGTTCTCCGCCGCCTCGGCCGACTTTTCCTGGGCATTGTGTTCGAGGTAGCGACTGGACAGCAGGAACAGGCTGAACATGGTGATGGCATCGTAGTACACCACGCCGTGGCCTTGTAGCGTGGCCCAAACACTACCGAAGAAAGCACCGACAATGGCCAGCGAAACCGGCGCGTCCATGTTGAGGCGGTGCGACCGCAAGAGACCGTTCCAGGCGCTCCGGTAAAACGGCAGCGCCGCATAGAACATGACCGGCAGCGTCAGCACCAGGCTGAAATAGCGCAGCAGCGCGGCCGTGCTGTCCTCCATGCCGAAGGCGGCGCCGGCATACAGCGCCACCGCCAGCATCATGACCTGGCCGGCGGACAAGCCGGCAATGGCGATGCGGCGCAAATCCTTCGCCCGCCGCTGGCGGCGCAGGGTTTCCTGGCGCTCGGCGTTGAAGGGATGGGCGTTGTAGCCGAGCAGCTGGATTTCTTCGAGAATCTTGCTGAGATGGATCGCCTGGTCATCCCAGGTGATGCGCGCGCGGTGGGTGGCGTAGTTGACCTGCACCTGGAGCACGCCGGGCAGCTGTTTCAGGTGGCGTTCGTTCAGCCAGACGCAGGCCGCGCAGGTGATGCCTTCGAGGATGAGGGAAGCTTCCTTGACGTGCTCCCCTTCCAATCGGACAAAACTCTTTTGTATGCCGGGATGGTCGTAAAGCGCGAGCTTCTGCACTTCCTCCGGCACCACTTCCTGGCCGACGGCGGGCATGGACGTGCGGTGGCGGTAATAATCCGTCAGGCCATTATCGACGATGGTCTGGGCGACCGCCTGACAACCGCGGCAGCACATTTCGCGCGGCGCACCCTCGATATCGACCCGGTAATGCGCGCCGGGCGGCACCGGCAGGGCACAGTGGTAGCACGTCGTTTCGGCGGTGCCCATCAGTCCCCGTAAACGGTAATCTCTTTTGCCGTTTCAACCTCATCCGGCCCGCGCGCGATTTGCAGCACGGCCACCCATTGCCCCGGCCGGTCCATCGTCACGCTGGCGCGATATTGGCCGGGCGCGAACGCTGCCAGAGTAGCGAGTTTGCCGGTGTCCGCGGCATCGGCCGGGTGCTTGACGATCAGCTTCACGGTCGCCCCTTCGAGCGGCTGCTGCGCGCCGTCGCGGGCACTCACGGTGATATCCGTCGGCTGATTCAATTTGAACTGCTGCTCAAGGCCGGCCACTTCGATATTCCAGCCGAGCTGACGCTGACGGGCGGACTTGTTCATATATTGGCTGACCATCTTGGCCGCGGCCTCGTCATGCGGAACCACACCGGAAAATGCGGTGTGGACCGTCTTGTCCGCGGCATTCGGCAGCGCCCATTTGGTGACGAAGTTCGGCAGGCCGCCGACGGAGATCGAGACGAAACTCGCCATGAGCACGGCCAGAATCACGAAAAAGGCGACGAAGATCATCGGAATCCAGTGAAACGTGAGCGGCTGCCCTTTCTTGCGCTCGCCGGTCAGGGTCAGCACGGTCGCCGTCGCCACGTACATGGCCAGGTGCAAAGCCACCACGTCCGCGCCGGGCCAATGGATCAGGCTGTACGCCATGATCGCCATGGTCGGCAACGCGCCGCTGATGACGCCGCGCCAGTAGTTTGAAATGCCTGTCAGCCGCAATCCAAAAAACAGCAGGGCGATCAGCACCGCCCCTCCGAACAACGTTGTCGTCACTGGCTATCCTTCGTGTTTAGCGTAGAAGCGGACTTTTTTCGTCACGGCCTGGGCGGGCATGCTCAACGGCGTAATGACGAATTCGACGTCGCTGATCTTGCTCGCCATATCCGGGTTTAACTTGACGTTCGCCAGCACCATCACGCTCTTGCCCTGGCGCACGCTGACTTCGCGCATCTCCCCCAGGTCCAGCGCGCCGTCGGGGATGCCTTGCGCCGAGATGCGGTATTTCTGCACATCCAGCGTCTTGTTGGTAACGTGGATTTGATAGCGGTTGCGGATATCTCCGTCGGACATCACCACGAACAGCGGCTGGCGCACCGGCTGGATCGATATCTGGACATCCGAACGCGTGGCGACATTGTACACCAGCGCCCCGACCATCACGAGCATCATGGCGCCGTAGCCCACCGTGCGCAGGCGGAGCAGATCGAGGTGCGGCTTGCCGGGATTCTTGCTCTCGATATTGATTTCGGAGTCGTAGCGGATCAGCCCCTTGGGGAATCCGACCGAATCCATGATGTTGTTGCACGCGTCCACGCATAGGCCGCAGGAAATGCACTGGTATTGCAAGCCCTTGCGGATGTCGATGCCGGCCGGGCAGACCTGCACGCAAAAACCGCAATCGATGCAGTCGCCGACGCCCTTGGCCTGGCGTTCCTCGCGGGTCTTCGAACCCTCGCGCGGCACGGCGTGCCCGGCCGTGCCTTCGCCGCGCTGGAAGTCGTAATAGGGAGCCAGGGTCTCCGGCTCGTACATCACACCCTGAAAGCGCGCATAGGGGCACATGTAAGTGCACACCTGCTCGCGCGCGAGGCCGGCGGCGGCGTAGGTGGTCAGAGTCAGGATCAGCACCGTGAAATAGGCCACGAACGGCAGGCTGCCGGAGAAAAAGCGCTGGGTCAGTTCCGGCGCATAGCCGTAGTACATGACGAAGGCATAGGCCGTCAGGAACGACAGCAACAGCCACAGCGCGTGGGTCAGCGTGTATTTGCCGATCTTTTCCGCATTCCATGCCTGCTTGTGCAGCCGGATGCGGGCCGGGCGCTCGCCCTGCACCCAGCTTTCAATGAACATGAAAGCGTCCGTCCACAGGGTCTGGAAGCAGAAATAGCCGCAAAAAGCGCGCCCCACCAGGCCCGTCACGAAAAACAGAAACGCCGCCGCGATGAACAGCAGCAGCGAGAGCGAAATCAGGTCCTGCGGATAAAAAACCATGTCGAAGATGAAAAAACGCCGGCCGACCATGTCGAACAACACGGCCTGGGACGGAGCGTCGTGGCGCGCCCATGGCAGCCAGGGCAGCCCGAAGTAAACCGCGAAGGCCAACAGCAGCATCGCGGTCTTGAACGAGCGAAACGTGCCTTTGACCGATCGGGTGTAGATCGGGATCCGCTTTTGAAACAACGCCTCGGACTCTGTCCCTGCTTGCATGTTTTCCACTTTCACTATTCACTCCCCCGACCATTTTGGACATTTGGCAAACCGTAATCAAGATCGTTCCAGTCCAGCCGAGAATATCAGGATGTTCTAATAATTACACTGACAAATATCAATTCAAAATTGTGCCCGGTAAAAAAAAGACCCCGTCCGCAAGGCCGGGGTCTTTCCGTCGGTCTGCTACTCTATACTTGATTACTTCTTGCTGCCGCCGCCGAGCACGTCGTGCACGTAAACCGTCAACAACTTGATCTGGTCGGCGCTCAAACGGCCACCCCAGGCGGGCATCACACCCTTGTTCAGGCCGGAAGCGATGACCGCTTTGACCGCCGCGACCTTCTTGTCGGCGGAACCGGCGCCAGGCACGTCGGCCCACAGCCAGATCTTGTCGGTCAGGTTGGCCGAGCCGATATCCTGGTTGCCCTTGCCGTCCGCGCCGTGGCAGCTGAAGCAGGTGGCCTTGCCGTGGAACAGCTCGTTGCCGACTGCCGCCTTGGTGGCGTCACTCGGCTCGCCGGACAGGCTGAGAACGTAGTTGGCGAGGTTGTCCATGTCGGCGTCGCTCAGGTTCGCGCCACCCTTGGGCGGCATGATGCCATGGCGCCCGCTGGCGACGGTGGCCTGAATCTTGTCGTAGGTGCCGCCATAGATCCAGTCGTCGTCGGTCAGGTTGGGCGCAAAAGCCATTTTGCCCTGGCCGCCGCTTTGATGGCAGGCGGCGCAGTTGTCCGAGAACAACACCTTGCCGGCAGACGCCACGAAATTGGACAGATCCGGACTTTTTGCGATCTGGTCGAAAGGCGTCGCAGCCACCTTATCGAAATAAGGCTTCTGCATTTCGCGGGCCTCCTGCAAATCCTTCATCAACAAGGCGCGAGTACTCCAGTGCGTGGTTTTCTCCACGCCCTTGTCGTTCTTGTAGGTGATGGTGGAAATGCCGGGGGTAAAACCCTTGCCCATCGGCCAAGCCGGATAAAGCACCCAGTACACGATCGAAAAAATGATCGTGAGGTAGAACGCCCATAGCCACCAGCTCGGCAGGGGGTTGTTGTACTCCTGCAAATCGTCGTCCCAAACGTGGCCGGTGGTGTTTGCGTGCTGCGTATTTCCCTGACTCATGATCGATTCCTTTGCGTCAATATTTAATCGTCTTGAAACGGCATGTTTTTATGTGCCTCCAGCCGCTCCCCGCGCTTCCTGTCGCCGAACACGTAAAACAGGATGGCGCAGAAAGTGATGAAGAAAATCAGCAGCCCGAGGGGCTTGGTGTTTTCCAGCTTGGTAAACCACATCAGCCATTCCATGATGTTCTCCCTTAGCGGTATTTCACGAAAGCGTCGTTATCGAGCTTGCTGAAATCCACCATGGTGCCCAGGACCTGCAGGTAGGCCACCACCGCGTCCATTTCGGACACGTTGGCCGCATTGCCGTCATAGTTGCCGGTCTGCGCCTGTTCGATCAGGCTTTTCTGGGCGTCGGGGATATGCAGCTGCTTCGCCACTTCCGCGCCGAAATCCTTGACGTTGCGGTCGTACTCGGCCTTGTTGGTGGAATACGGCACGCCGGTGATGCGCAGCGCAGCCATACGGTCGCCGACGTCGGAGTAATCCAGGTCATTGGCCAGCAGCCAGGGGTAATTCGGCATCACCGACTCGGGCACCATCGAACGCGGCGCGGTCAAGTGCTGCACCTGCCATTCGTTGGAGTACTTCTTGCCGACGCGCGCCAGATCGGGGCCGGTACGCTTGGAACCCCACTGGAACGGATGGTCGTACTGCGACTCGGCGGCCAGCGAGTAGTGGCCGTAGCGCATCGCCTCGTCGCGGAACGGGCGAATCATCTGCGAGTGGCACAGATAGCAGCCCTCACGGATGTAAATGTCGCGGCCGCGCAGCTCCAGCGGGCTGTAGGGGCGAACCATCTTGATCCCCTCGGCCGTTTTCACGTCTTCGACCGTGCCTTGGATGAAGAACAGCGGCACAACTTCTATCAACCCGCCGATACTGATGGCGAACAGCACCATCACCAGCATCAACCCCAGATTCTTTTCGATTTTCGAATGATCCATCATCGCTTTCCTTATGCTTTGGGATGCCCCGCGCCGCGAGGCATCGCCAGTTTCATCCAGATCCCCGTTTACGCCGCGCTCGTTGCCAGGCCGCCGGCCGGAACGTTCTTCGATTGGCTGATGGTCATGAAGCAGTTGTAGAGCATCAGGATCATGCCAGTCAGGAACACCGCTCCGCCCAAGGCGCGCATCGCGTAGTAGGGATGCATGGCGGCGACGCTCTCGGCGAAGGAATATTGCAGGTTGCCGAAATCGTCATAAGCGCGCCACATCAGGCCCTGCATGATGCCGGAGATCCACATCGCGGTGATGTACATCAGCGTGCCGATGGTGGCCAGCCAGAAATGGACGGTGATCAGCTTGGTGCTGAACATCCTGGTATCCCACAGACGGGGAATCAGATGGTAAATGGTGCCGAAGGAAATCATCGCCACGAAGCCCAGCGCGCCGGAGTGGACGTGGCCCACGGTCCAGTCGGTGTAGTGGGACAGCGCGTTCACGTCCTTCAGGGACATCATCGGGCCTTCGAAGGTGGACATGCCGTAGAAGGACAGCGCCACGATCAGGAAACGCAGGATCGGGTCGGTGCGCAGCTTGTCCCAAGCGCCGGACATGGTCATGATGCCGTTGATCATACCGCCCCAGGAAGGCATCAGCAGCATGATGGAGAAGGTCGCGGCCAGGGTCGAGGTCCAGTCGGGAATCGCGGTCCAGTGCAGGTGGTGGGTGCCCGCCCACATGTACATGAAGATCAGCGCCCAGAAGTGAACGATGGACAGGCGATAGGAGTAGATCGGGCGACCGGCCTGCTTCGGCACGAAGTAGTACATCATGCCCAGGAAGGCGGCGGTCAGGAAGAAGCCCACCGCGTTATGGCCGTACCACCATTGCACCATGGCATCCTGGGCGCCGGAGAACAGCGGATAGGACTTGGTCAGGCTGACCGGAATCGCCAGGTTGTTGAAGATGTGCAGCAAGGCGACCGCCAGGATGAAGGCGAGGTAGAACCAGTTGGCCACGTAGATGTGCGGCTCCTTGCGCTTCATGATGGTGCCGATGTAGACGATGGCGTAGGTTACCCACACCACCGCGATCAGGAGGTCGATCGGCCATTCCATTTCAGCGTACTCGCGGCCTTGGGAGTAACCCAGCACGTCGCCCAGGGCGGCGAGGACGATGATCAGTTGCCAACCCCAGAAGGTGAAGGCAGCCATGCCGTCGGACAGCAACCGGGCCTGGCAGGTGCGCTGCACCACGTAATAGGAAGTAGCGAACAGCGCGCTGCCGCCGAAACCAAAAATTACCGCGCCGGTATGCACTGGGCGGATTCGGCCGAACGTGATGTACGGAAAATCGAAGTTCAAAAACGGCCACGCCAACTCCGAGGCGATGAACACCCCGACCAGCATGCCGACGGCTCCCCAGATCAGGGCCATGATGGTAAATTTGCGAACAACATCGTAGTTGTATTGCTCGCTGCTCCCTATCGCAACCGATGCCATAATTCTCTCCTTGCTATAAATAAACCGGCGTTCGGACGCGGGCAAGCCCGGCAAACTTCGATGCGACCTTCCCGGTATCGCTCACGTCCAAAAGCGCGATCCGGCCCATTCTTCCCGAGCAGATGCACGCCACCCCCATTAGAACTGTGCCGGATAGCGCGAACCGCCGCCATCTGACCCAACGCTGGGTAATATAACCCCAAACACACAATGGTTCACTGACTTGGGTCAACCAAACAGGTTTTAATTAATACCCGCGTATCCGATTAAAATGCTCGGAAACCGCAGAACGACTGGCCTCTAAAACTCAGCCGCGGGCGATCGATTTGAGCCGGTCGAGATCGAGCAGCTGCACTTGCCGCCGCTCGGTGGTCAATAGTTGGTCATCCTGGAAGCGCGAGAATACGCGGCAGACGGTTTCCTCGGCCATGCCGAGGTAGTTGCCGATGTCGCTGCGCGACATGCTCAGGTTGAATTTGGTGGGAGAGTAGCTACGCCGCTGGAAGCGCCGGGAAAAACTGAGCAGAAAGGTGGCCAGGCGCTCCTCGGCATTTTTCTTGCCGAGCAGCAGCATCAGTTCCTGGTTGTCGAGAATTTCCTGGCTCATGATCTTGAGCATCTGGTAGCGGATGGAGGGGATTTCGTTGCTGTAGGCATCCAGCACGTCGAGGGGCACTTCGCACACCATGGTGGTTTCCAGCACGCGCGCTTCGCTGGTGTAGCGGTCTGCGGCGATGGCGCCCAGTCCGAGCAGCTCGCCGGTGATGTGAAAACCGGTAATCTGCACCCGGCCGTCGTTGGTCAGCACATAGGTTTTTACCGAACCGCAGCGGATGGCGTAGATGGCGCGCAAAGGCTCGCCGATCCGGTAGAGCAATTCGCCGCGCTTGAACAGCTTGCGGTTCCTGACGATGGTTTCGAGCAGGCGCAGATCGACATCGGGGCCGTTCACTTCCCGGCACAGGCCGTAAATGCCGCAATCCCTGCACGTAACCGGGGAGCAAACCTCGCTATCCGCGGCACGGGCGGCCAGCGGTCGAGTGGGCATCATTCGCACAGCAGCTGTCATGGTTTTTCGCCTAAAAGCAATTTCACGTCATGCACGATCGCCGACAGCTCACTGCCGTAACTGATAAACAACCGCAGGCGGCCCTGGGAATCGAAACCGTAAACACCCGCGCTGTGGTCGAGAAAATAGCCGGCGGCGGAACCCGAATCGTGCTTACTGTAATACACCTTGAACTCCCCGGCCGTTTTCGCGATAGCTGCGTCGTCGCCGTACAAGGCCAAAAAATCCTTGTCGAAATAAGTCACGAAGCCGGCCAGTTTTTCCGGCGTGTCGCGAGCCGGATCGAGCGTCACGAAAAGCACCTGCACCCGCGCCGCATCATTCCCCAGCCGCTGCTTCACCATAGACAGATCGGACAGGGTGGTCAAGCAGACGTCCGGGCAATGGGTATAGCCGAAAAACAGCAGAACTGCCTGGCCCCTGAAATCCGCCAGCGTCCGTTTATTGCCGTGATGGTCGAACAACGCGAAATCGCTGCCGTAATTCGCGCCTGTAATATCAGCCGCAATGAACGGCTCCGGCGCATGGCCGCTCTTTCCCGTGCAGCCGGACAGCATAGCCAGCACCAGCAGACAAGCTGCCGACAGCGCACGTAGCCCCTGACGGACACCGGCGGACAAATTATACCCCGGCCGGGCCGATTTCCGCACCCATCATCGCCATCGGCAAATCGCAGATGCGGTATTTGCCGCTTTTCACGGCTACAGCCAACCGATCAAGCGTCTGCTCGTGCAGCAAGCTTACGATTCTTTCCTTGATCGGCTTCCATTTCGTATGCATCGGGCAAGCGGTCTCATCGCTGCACACCTTCAAGCCCAGCACGCAATACTCGGTAAAGCCGACGCCCTCTATCAAGGACACAATCTGCATCAGGTCGGTCTTTTCCCCGCCCTCGCGCAAGCAAAACCCACCTTGGCGGCCGCGGAAAGAATAAAGCAGATTTCCCTTACACAGGCTTTGCATGATTTTGGCGAGGTAAGCCGCCGGCACGCCGAGATATTCGGCTATTTTCCGGTTAAGGATCGGCTCGCCCGCCGGTTGGGTGGCTACGTAAATCAGCGCCTGGATGGCATACTGGCTAGTGCGGGATAAAATCATCGAACCTCCGATTTGACATATTTCGATCTGGTTATCTTGTTTCACCAGTTGAAATGATAATGACATTGTATAAAAAAATCCATGGCTTAAAAGAAATTTATAGCCACGCATTTTCCAGAAACGAAATATGCAGCCACTCCACGGCACGGCTTGAGTCCACTCCCGGGCAATATGGCACCGCGCCAAGCAAAGGCGCAGGCAGCCGCTGCTCCAGCGCCGCAACGTTGGCCGGCAGGAACGGCAGATCGGGCTCGACCTGGTTCGCCACCCAGCCCGCCAATCTCAACCCGCGCCGCTCAATCGCCTCCGCGGCGAGCAAGGCATGGTTGAGACAACCGAGACGCAGGCCAACCACCAAAATGACCGGAAGCCCCAGTATTTCAGCCAGATCAGCGGTATTCCGGCGCGGGTTGAGCGGCACCATGAAGCCCCCCACACCTTCGACGACAACGATGTCGGCCACTTTCTGCAACTCGCGGAAACACCGCATAATTTCTTCGAGGCGGATTTCCACCCCGGATTGCTCGGCCGCGATATGAGGTGCGACGGGCGGAATCAGCGCATACGGATTGACGATTTCCTGCGGCGCGGCGACATTGCCCGCCGCCAGCAGGCTCGCCACATCCGCGCAGTGCGGGACACCGCCGGTCTCCTCGCAGCCGGCCGCAACCGGCTTCATACCGACGGCACGCAGCCCCCGGCAGGCAAAAGCGCGCAGCAGAGCGCCGGCGATCAGCGTCTTGCCGACGTTGGTGTCGGTGCCAGTAATAAAATAAGCCTGTTTCATCCTAATAACCGCAATTCGTTAACCGCAGATACGCAAAGAACACAACAATCTATGACCACTTCCGCATCCACCGGAAGGTGATCGGATGAATTCGATAACACCATGATTTTCTCTTGCGCCTTTGCGGTTCAACCGCTTTTTTTGGGTTCATCCATGGGCGAAGCGCACCACCTGCGGCTCGCCCGGCGCCGGCTTTTTTTCGCCCTTCCAGGCATGGCCGTAAACCACTTCATAAGTGGCCGGCAGCTTGCCGTTGCGGCGCAGCATTTCGTACTGCTGCTGCAAGCGCTGCCAGGCGGCCTTGCCCAGCAAGCCCCGCCCCCGGCCCTGGTTGGCGTTGTGAGCGCCCAGCGCCTTGAGGTCGCGCATCAGGCCGGCCAGGTCGTCGTAGGTCAGGGTGATGGTTTCCATGTCCATCACCGGCGCGGCAAAACCGTTGCGCATCAGGGCGTCGCCAATGTCGTGCATATCCGGGAAGCGGTTGACGTGGGCGTAGCCGTCGAGCGCGCCGAAAGCCTGGCGCAATTCCTTCAGCGTGTCCGGGCCGAAGGTGCTGAACATCAGCAGCCCGCCATTCTCCAGCGCCTGCCACATGCCGGCAAAGGTCGCGTCGAAATCGTTGCACCACTGCATGGCCAGGTTGGACCAGATCATGCCGATGCTGCCGCTGCGAAAGGGCAGCCGCTCGATGTCGCCGCACACCTGCGCCGGTTCGGCCAGGAACGGCAGCAGGCGGCGCCAGCCCGGCTGCTTCCGGCGCGACGCGCCCAGCATGGCCGGGGCGAGATCGAGCTCGACCACGCGCGCCCTGGCAAAGCGTCCGCGCAGCAAGTGCGCGCCGTAGCCGGTGCCGGAGCCGGCGTCGAGGATGACGCCAGG
This sequence comes from Sulfuricella sp., assembly GCA_023266195.1. Lineage (GTDB taxonomy): Bacteria > Pseudomonadota > Gammaproteobacteria > Burkholderiales > Sulfuricellaceae > Sulfuricella. Next base: position 112,996 of record JAHFRP010000005.1, on the reverse strand, counting down.
TTCGGATTTGACGTATTGCAGGCGCTCGGCCATGCGTTCGCAGACTTCCCGCTGCAGCACCGCCACCCGGTCATAGGTGGCCGCGGCGCGGTCGAACGAGCGGCGCACCCGGCCTTTGTCCAGCGTATATTGATCAGTCATGCAAAAACCCGGTGATTGTTTCGACGAATAATTCGCGATGCGACAGAAAAACCGCGTGGGCCGCGCCGCGCACGATTTCCAGGCGCGCCCCGGTCTGCCCGGCCATCCACTGCGCCGCCTCCGGCGGAGTGAGCAGATCGCGCTCGCCCTGCACGAGCAGGGCCGGTTTGTTTATGGCCGCAAACCGGCCGCGCAAATCGCTGTCCAGCAGGATGCGCAACCCCGCCCGCAGCGTCTCGCCGTCCGGCCTGCCGCGGGCGAACAAAGTTTCGCGCAGCCGCTTCAGCACCGGCTTGGCCGCGTCGTCGCCCCGCGCCTGGAGCGCAAGAAATCGCTTCAACGTGCCTTCGTAATCCGTTTCCAGAGCTGCGGCAAACTCCAGCAGCACCTCGCGCGGCACGGCGCCGGACCAATCCTCGCGCATCGTGAAACAGGGCGTGGCTCCGGTCAGGACCAGGCGCTCGACCCGGCCCGGGAATAGCAGCGCCAGCTCCTGCGCGACCAACCCGCCCAGCGACCAGCCGCAAACGTGGAAAGAATCCGGCAGTGCGCCGGCCACGGCGCCCGCGATACCCTCCAGACCCTGCACCGGAAGCGTCGGGCTGGCGCCGTAGCCGGGCAAATCGACGATGTGCAGGCGGAAGCGGCGCGCCAGCGCATCGCGCACCCCGTCCCACACGCCGCCGTGCATGCCCCAGCCGTGGAGCAAGACAAGGTTTGGGCCGTTGCCGACGGTTTCGACATAGGGCTTCATGCGGCGATTTTTTCCAATTCATTCAGCGCTTCGACCAGCCGCGCCACATCCTCCCGGCTGTGCGCCGCGGACAGCGAAATGCGCAGGCGCGCCTCGCCTTTCGGCACGGTCGGCGGACGGATCGCCGGCACCCAGATTCCGCGCTCGCGCAGCGCGTCGCTCACGGCCAGCGTTTCCCGGTTGGCGCCGATCACCAGCGGCTGGATCGGTGTGGCCGATTCCATCAGCCGCCAGCGGCTCGACTTCAAGCCGGTTTTCAGGGCGGCGATCGAATCCCGCAGCCTTTCGCGCCGCCATGATTCCGCCGCGATCAACTTGAGGCTGGCGGAAAGGGCCGCCGCCAGCGGGGGCGGAGTGGCGGTGGTGTAGATATAGGAGCGCGCACGCTGAACCAGATAATCCGTCAGCACGGCCGGCCCGGCGACGAAGGCGCCGAACACGCCGGCGGCCTTGCCCAGGGTCGCCATGTAAACGATCCGTGAGGCGCCGGACGTCAGGCGTGAAGCGAAATGTTCCAGAACGCCGCGCCCCGCCTCCCCCAGCACGCCGAAGCCGTGGGCGTCGTCCAGCAGCAGCAGGGCATCGTGGCGCTCGCACAGGGCGGCGAGTTCCGGCACCGGGGCGAGGTCGCCGTCCATGCTGAACACGGCATCCGTCGCGACCAGCTTGCGCCGTGCCGTCGACGCGGCCAGCCGGCGCTCCAGCATGTCCAGATCGAGGTGCGGATAGCGCGTGAGCTTGGCGCGGGACAGCAGCGCCGCCTCGTTGAGCGAGGCATGGTTGAGCTTGTCGGCGAAAATCTCGCCGCCGCGCCCGGCCAGGGCGGCGACGATGCCGAGGTTGGCCATGTAGCCGGTGGAAAACAGCAGCGCCGCCGGCTGCCCGGTGAATGCGGCGAGCTCCTGTTCCAGCTGGTGATGCGGCGCGCCGTGGCCGCTCACCAAGTGCGACGCCCCCGCGCCGACGCCATACTGGCTCGCCGCCTGCCGCAGCGCCTCGATCAGCGCCGGATGGTTGGCCAGGCCGAGGTAATCGTTGCTGCAGAAGGACAGATATTCGCGCCCGCCCTCGACCACGCGCGAACCCTGAGCGCTTTCCACCACGCGGCGCCGACGGCGCAGGCCGTCCGCCTCCAGTTCGTCGAGTTCAGCGGCAAGATGAGAAAAAGGCATGGCGTTCCCGAATTTCGAGTTTTTAGTGTTGAATTTCGAACAGGCCCTAACTTTGCTTTGTCAGATTGAATTCGCATCGGGTTCGCATAGCGCCTTCCCCCTTTGAAAAAGGGGGATTGAGGGGGATTTAAGAATGCCGGCAGGTCGTGGTGCCGCTTTAAATCCCCCCTAACCCCCCTTTTTCAAAGGGGGGAACGTTACCATCAGCTAAGTCTGACAAAGTAGAACCAATTCAAAACTCCGGTTAGGCTCCCATCACCCGCATGCCCAGCCGGTCGAACAGTTCCTGATCGCTTTCGGCGGAGGGATTGGCGGCGGTCAGCAGCTTGTCGCCGTAGAAGACCGAGTTGGCGCCGGCCAAAAAGCACAGCGCCTGGAGCGGCGCCGCCATCTGCTCGCGCCCGGCGGACAGGCGCACCAGGCTTTGCGGCATGGTGATGCGCGCGACGGCGACGGTGCGCACGAATTCGAGCGGATCGAGCGCCGCGGCATCCTGCATCGGGGTGCCCTTCACCTGCACCAGCATATTGATCGGCACCGATTCCGGCGGCGGATTGAGATTGGCGAGCTGCGCAATCAGGGCGGCGCGGTGAGTGCGCGACTCGCCCATGCCGACGATGCCTCCGGAGCAGACCTTGATGCCGGCCTGGCGCACTTCGTCGAGCGTGTCGAGCCGATCCTGGTAGGTATGGGTGGTAACCACTTCGCCGTAATACTCCGGCGCGGTGTCCAGGTTATGGTTGTAGTAATCCAGGCCGGCCTCGCGCAATTGTTCGGCCTGGCCTTCTTTCAGCATGCCGAGGGTGACGCAGGTTTCCAGCCCCAGCGCGCGCACGGCGGTGATCATGTCGAGCACCGGCTTGAGGTCCTTCTGCTTCGGACCACGCCAGGCCGCGCCCATGCAAAAACGGGTGGCGCCCTTTTCCTTGGCGGCCTTGGCCTTGTCCAGCACGGTTTCCAGCTCCAGCAGGTTTTCCTGCTCGACAGCGGTATGGTGGCGCTTGGATTGCGAGCAGTAGCCGCAATCCTCGCTGCAACCGCCGGTCTTGATGGAAAGCAGGGTGCTCACCTGCACTTCGTTGGGATCGAAATGGGCGCGATGGACGGTTTGCGCCTGGAATATCAGGTCGTTGAACGGCAGGGCGAACAGCGCCTCGATCTCGGCCACCGTCCAGCGCCGGCCTGCGGCCACTTCCGGTTTCAGCATGTCATTCATGGACTTCCACCTCCAGCATCATGTCCCGCCAGTCTTCCCGGCTGATCCGGATCAAATCCCGGATCCCGAGCGGCACCACCACCAGGATGCTCACCGCCCACACCGCAAGCAGCAGATTCAGCCCGCCGCCCACCCAGTGCTTCATCTCGCCGCTGAAGTTGAGCGTCACCACCAGCGTGCCGACCAGTCCGTAGAAGCGGTAGCCCGCCCAGCGCTGGAACTCCCCGACACGGTGATCGGGATGATGCGCGGCGGAAGCGTAAACGAAGATCGACGCCGCGATCCACACCATGACCAGCGGGAACACGATCACCGCCAAGATGCTGCCGATAATGAACATCTGCGCGGAACGGCGGCATTGCGCGGCGGGAATGTGCTTTTCGACCTTTTTCATAAATTGACCCTTATGCGACTCTTTCACAGTAAAATCGGGCCTAATCTTCAGGGATTGGCCCCAAGTTGTCAAATCTTCCCGGCTACATTTTAAACGGCTGCACAAATTTTGTGCAGGCATTTTTCCCCGTCCACTGCGCGCTGTGCGGTGCCGCCTCGCCCGATCGGGCACTGTGCGCGGCCTGCGATGCCGACCTGCCCCATCATGCCCTACCGGCGTGCCCGGTCTGCGCCCTGCCCACGCCGGACGGCCAGGTTTGCGGGGCCTGCCTGCGCCGCCCACCCGCGTTCGGCCGCACCCTGGCGGCTTTCAGCTACGGTTTTCCCATCGACCGTCTGTTGCAAGCCTTCAAATATGCCGGCAATCTCACCCTGGCCGAAGCGCTGGCCGAGCCGCTCGCACGGCTCGCCGCCGCGCACCCCAAGCCGGATCTGCTGCTGCCGATGCCGCTCCATCCGGCGCGACTCAAGGAGCGCGGCTTCAACCAGGCGCTGGAGATCGCCAAGCCCTTGTCGCGCCGGCTCGACATCCCGCTCGCGGCCGACGCCTGCCGCCGCACGCGCGACACGCCAAGCCAGGCGGGACTGGAATGGAAACAGCGCCGTCGCAACGTACGCGGAGCGTTTGCCTGCGATCTCGACCTGGCGGGAAAAAAGGTGGCGGTGCTGGACGACGTGATGACCACCGGCTCGACGCTCGAGGAACTCGGCCGGGTACTGCTGAAGTGCGGAGCAGCCGAGGTAAGCGCCTGGGTGGTGGCACGCACGCCGAAGCACGCGTAGAGGTGTCATGTAGGTCGGGCACCCCGTGCCCGACGCTTTGGTTGATTCGAGATAATTGTCGGGCGCGAGACGCCCGACCTACCTCTGGATTTGCTTCAGGCGCTGATCGACAAAGGCCTGTAATTCCGCGTTCAGCCCGCCGGAAGACTTGGCGCGGCCGTAGGCTTCCTGGGCATCGGCCGGGCGGTTTTCCGCTTGCAGGGAAATGCCCAGCCCCACCAGCCAGGGGCCGGAGGAAGGGTTGCGGCGCAATGCATTGCGGTAGCGCTCGATGGCCTCTTCATGCTGGCCGGCCCGCTGCAGCAGCGCCGCCATGAACGCCTGGTAGTCGGCATTGTCGGCCGCGTAGGGCTGGGTTTTCCTCAACGTGGCGAGCGCGCCCGGCAGGTCGGCCTGGTCGACCTGCAGGCGGGCCAGGAGCATGGCGAGGCCGGCCTGCTCGGGAGTCAGCGCGAGGCCGGCCTGCAAAACAGCCTCGGCCTGCGGGATTTTCTTGCCGTCGATCAGTACCCCGGCGAGCAATTGCCGCGCGGCGGCGTTGCCAGGCTCGGTTGCGAGTGCGTTGTCGAGATTGTCCCGCGCCTCGGCCACGCGGCCCTCCTCCATCAGGGACAGCGCTTTCTGGTAAAGAAATTCCGCCTTCTGGTGCGGCGAAGTGGATTTCAACTGCGCATCGCCGCGAGCCTTGGCGATGGAGGCGGACGCCACGGATTTACGCGGGGCTTTGCCGGCTCCCTCTTCTCTGGACGGGCGGCGATTTTGGCTCTCGACGGTCGTTGCGGGAAGGGGAGGAGGGGTTGCGGCCCTGGCGGAAGGCTCCGGCTGCTGCGCCGGCAAATTCCCGGAAATATCGCCCGAGTCCATTTTGAGCCGGAAGTCCTGGCCGGCGGGCAATGGGGCCGGCTCGGGCGGGGTCGGTTGAGGCGGAATCGGTTGTGACGAAACGGGGGCCGGCAGGTTGAACGTAGGCTGAGGCGCCGCCGCGGGTTGCCGCACGACAGGGTTCCCGACCGGACGGACGGGACGGTACCAGTAAGCCAGCCCACCCACCGCCAGCGCCAGGACCGCGACGCCGGCCATGCGTAGCGGCGCTTTGCCGCCGGACGGGCGCATCGGTGCCGGCCGGACCTGCTTGGGCAGCCCGCCGTTGTTGACGCCGCCGGGCTTGCGCTGCTCCAGCTCCTGCAACATCTTGTTGATTACGCTCATGGTATTTTTTCCTGAATCGGATGCTCAGACGCCGAAGCGCCAGACCCAGCGGGGAATTCTGCGGGACGCGGGCGTATCGATCGCCGCTGCCCTGACCTGTCTGGCGACGACGTTTTGCCGTCCCTCGCCGTAGGCCAGCAGCAAAGCCTTGTGCGCCAGGATATTCACCAGCCGGGGCACGCCCCCGCTGGCCCGGTGCAGGTAGCGCACCGCACCGCTCTCGAACAGCGGCCCGCCGCGATGGCCCGCAACGCCGAGCCGGTGAGCGAGATAGTAGTCCAGCTCGTCCCGGCTCAAGGGCGACAGGTTATAGTGAAAAGTAATGCGCTGGTTGATCTGGCGCAGCTGCTCCTGTTGGAGCTTGACATTGAGTTCCGGCTGGCCGAACAGGACCACCTGCAGCAGCTTGCGCTTCTCGGTTTCCAGGTTGGTCAGCAAACGCAGCGCTTCCAGGCTTTCCTGCGGCATGGCCTGGGCCTCGTCAAGGCAAACCAGCACCCGCCGGCCCTCTTCGGCGTGGCGCAGCAGGGCCAGGTTGAGCTGCTTGAGCAGGTGGTGCTGGTCCACATCCTTGTCGAGCGGAATTTGCAGCTCGTCCGCCAGGGCCAGCAGCAAAGTACGCGGTTCGAGATAGGGATTGGGGATATAAGCGGTAACAAAGCTTTCGTCCAGGCCCCCCAGGAACTTGCGGCACAGCAGGGTCTTGCCGGTGCCCACCTCGCCGGTGACCTTGATGAAGCCCTCGCCGTTCTGAGCCGCGAGCAGCAGCGTGTTGAGCGCTTCCTGGTAGCTCGCGCAGGCAAAGAAAAAACTGGTGTCCGGCGTAATGCCGAAGGGACTTTCGCTCAAGCCGAAGTGGGCTTCGTACATCAGGGTTGCCCGGCTTCCTTGTTGGCGCGGGTCATGTCCTGGATGCGCTGCTGGCTATGCAGGATATCCTGGTTCCACGCCGCCGAGCCTCGCACCACCGTCGCCTTGAGCAGGATCACCAGTTCCTGCTTTTGATTATTGCGGTTGGTGTTGCGAAACAGCACGCCCAAACCGGGGACATCGCCCAGGCCGGGAAGCTGGTTCTGCGCATCGGCGGTGCTCTGCTTCATCAGCCCGCCGATGGCCACGATCTGCCCGTCCTGAGCGCGGATGATGCTGTCGGTTTCGCTCACGTTGCTTTGCGCCAAGGGAAGCTTGAGGTTGCCGGCCGAGCCCAGATCGATGTTCTTTGTGACCTCGGTGACATCGCTCACGGCGGGATGGACGTGGAGCGTGATGTTGCCTTCCTCGTCGATCTGCGGCGTCACGTCCAGCACGATGCCGGAAAAGAACGGCTGCAGCGTGACATTGGGCAGGCTGGTGGTGCCCGAAACGGTGGAGGTGGTGGAGGAGCTGACGTTGGTGACGAAGAACTGGTCCAGACCCACCTTGAGCACTGCCTGCTGGTTGTTGAGGGTGGCGATGCGCGGGCTGGACAGGACGTGGGTGTTGCCCTGGGAATCGAGGAAATTCATCACGGCGGCGAAGCTGCCGGTCTGGAAGGCAATGCCGAACAGGCCTGCGGCGGTGGTGCCGCCCGACGTTGCCATCCCGGTGCCAAGTGCGTCGTGAAGTGTGGTGCCGGCTGCGATCGCGCCGCCGGGGTAGGCGAATTTGCTGGTATCGGCGCCAACCGAAAAGCCGTGCTGGTCCGCCTTGTTCAGCGCGGCCCAATTGATGCCGGCCTGTTTGCCGTCATGCAGGTCCACGTTGATGATCTTGGCTTCCAGGATCACCTGGCGGTCCATCGCGAGCTGCGCCTGCCTGAGGTAGGTTTCCACGCTGCGCAGCTCGCCCGGCATGGCCCGAATCACCACCACGCCGGACTGGGGGCTGACCACCACGCTGCGGCCGTCGCCTTCGCCGACGATGGTTTTCAGGGCGGCGGCAAGTTCGTTCCAGAAATTGCTGTTGGAGGTGGTGGAGATACGGCTGGACACCAGGGAACGGGTCGTGGTCATGCTAGGAGCGGCGCTGCCCGGGACAGGCGCCGAGCCCGGCGATGAGGAACCTCCGCCGCTGTCGACCACCGAGCCGGAAGTGACGCGGATGTCGGAGCTGCCCATGCGTTCTGCGAGCAGGTAGTTGACCTGGAACACCCGGCTCTGCATCCCAGCCGGGTAAACGAAAAGGCGCGAACCTTCGATGCGGTAGTCGTAGCCGTAGAGCTCGCGCAGCGCGTCGAGCGCCTCCTTCACCGTTACATCCTTGAGGTTGACCGAAATCGAGCCGCTTACTTCGGGATGCAGCAGCATGCTGTAGCGCGTGCCGGACACGATGCTCATGTAAATCTGATTGGCCGGCGCATTGTTCACGATCAGGTCGAAACGCGGTTCGAGGCGCTTTTCGGCACCCTTGGGAAGCTCGATGCGCAAGGGCGGGAGCAGGGCATTGGCGACGGCATCCGGGGTCTTTTCGTTGCGGGATTCGGCCGCCGCCTGGGTCATTTCGCGATTGATCTGCTCCAGCGCCACGCTCTGCTTGGGCTGTTGCGGCGTAGTACAGGCGGACAGCACCGCGCAGCCTGCCGCAGCCACGCAGGCAAGAACGAGTTGGGCATGCTGCCGGAGGTGTGGATGTGTCATCATTTTGCCTTGGGTTTAGCGTTTTCGTTCGTGCTCGCGGAACGAGCACGTTTTTCCACATCGGGATACAGCTTCAGAACCTGACTCTCCTTGCCGGAACGCAGCACGACCTCGTCGGGCGTAACCCCGATCACCCTGGCGTCGCGGAATTTTCCACCGAGGGAGACTTCCTGCCCGTCGATAATCGCCGTCCTGCGGCGCGAGGAAATTTTGATGGCCTGCACCGTTGCCGGCGCGCTGGCGGCCGCTACCGCATCCGGCTCTCCGCTGGCGACCGGGGCGAACAGGGCAGCGGGCGGGCGGGTGGGATCGGGCAAGGGAAAATCGGCCGCACTGCCCGCCAGCGGGGCTGCCAGGGCAGAAAAAACCATTGCGGCTGTCAGGTTCATAAACTTAACCACGTCTTGTCCTGACTGAGAGTGAAGACCGTGATGGTCATGGTGACGCGAGGATAGTCGGCGGCGCTCATCTTCACTTCCGACCAGTACATTTGCCAGGGAAGTTTTTCCAGTTCCGCCAAATAGGCCAGCATGTCCGGGTAGCTGCCTTCCACCGTGATTTCGACGCCGTGCTTGAAAATCAGCGGACGGCCAGGGCTTTTTTTCTCCCGACCGGCCTCGGGTTCGCCGCTCGCCTTGACCAGCGGGCTGACCGGCAGGGTGGTCAAGGCGGTCAGCTTGAGGTTGCCGTTGCGCCGCAGCAAGTCTTCCAGCAAGTTCGCCATGTGGGCGGGAGGCACCAGGGATTGCTGCAAGGCGGCCAGCCGGGCTTCGATGCGCGCGCCTTCCTGCTTGATGGCCTGAAGCTGCTGGCGCCTGGCGGCATTGGGGTCGTTCTGGCCGGGATTCGCCAGCGCCGCAACCTGGGCTTGAACATCGGCCGTCTTGCCGCGCAACTCGGTCAGCTGCTGCGAAAGCTTCTTTTGCTTAGCCAGCTGCGGCTCCAGCAGCGGGAAATACACCAGCATGCCGGCCAGCAGGGCTGCGGTGACGAACAGGATGCCCCGCTCACGCCGGCTCAGAACGTCGATTTTGGCCGCGATCCCTGCCCATTTCCGCTTCATTGGCTGCCCTTCTGCGCTTCCTGAGCAACCTTGGCATATTCCTCGTAACGCTCGGCCCGGCTACCGGATTGGGGCGCAGTGACGCCACCCTCTTTCGGTTTTTCCTGGTCGGAGGACAGAGCGAACGACAGGAAACCCGGCGTAGCGGCGACCTTGGCCGTCCCTTCCTTGCCCGCCGGCTGGGTTTGGCCGTCGGCGGTTTTGCCCGCCTCCCCGGCGCCGCCCTGACCTTCCCGTGTTTTCGCCGGGCGCAGGGTCAGCATGGCGAACTGGCGACCCCGCATCGCCGGTTCGCCTTTCAGGCGCTTGATGTATTGCGGCACCAGGTCGGCGCGCAGCGTCCCGCCCTCCAGGCTGATACGCTGGCCGGCCGCGGCGATGTCGAAGCCGGTGATCCACAGCCCGTCCACGATTTGCCGCGCAAAGGCGCGCAGGTAATCGGAATAGCCGCGCGTATCGCCCAGTTCGCCGCTTTGCAGCAAAGCCAGCACTTCCCGTTTTTCGGCCAGGGAGCCTTCCACGCGAGTGATTTCGTTGTCCAGGAGCCTGACCTGTGTGGCGGGGTCGCGTTCCCGCACCAGACGGTCGAGCTTTTCCTTCTCGGCGACCTGCATCTTGGTGGCGGCCACGTTTTGCAGCGCCAGGCCGTCCGCGCTGAGACGAACCCAGCCATACGCCGCCAGCATCAGCAGCAATACGGCCCCAGCCCCCCAGGCCATGGCATTCGCGGAGAGCAGCACTACCTGCTTGCGGAACTGGGCGCCAAACAGGTTGATCTGCTGACTCACGACGCGGTCTCCTCCTGGCGCAGCGCAGCGCCCAGGGCGAGCAGGCATTTCGCCTGCGTGGCCGGATCCGCCAGCATCGGAACGGCAGACAGGTCGAGCACTGAAGCCAGATCGAACGAGGCGACGCTCAGCCGCAGATTGTCCGCCAGGTAGTCGGCCAGCCCGCTCGGCCCCGGCAGGGGCGCGATCAGCAGACGGTTGAGGGGAATGAAGTGCAGCTGCCGTTCGATGTAGTCCAGCGAACGTTGCAGGTCGAGCGTGATGCGCTGATATATTTGGCTGATTTTCGCCTCGTCGGCGCCACTGTCCGGGAAAGGAATCTCGATGCGCCGGTACAGGTACAGCTCGCCGTTGAAGGTGAACGTGATCAGGCAGCCATGCTGGTCGTGCGACAGCATCGCCAGCCCGGCGCCGGGCTCTTCGGCCAGGGCGGAGAGATTGCGCTGGGCCAGTTCGGGAATGTCGATCGCCTCCAGCGGCAGTCCCGGTTTTTCCTGCAGCGCCGCATAGCGCCGGATGACGTCGTTGCGCGCCACGACGGCGTAAACCGAAGGCTGGCGCCCCGGCATGTATTGTTCCGTGGGGATCTCGATGACGTCCACGGTGGCGTCTTCCACGGGAAAATCGAGCATGCCCTTGATGCTCCAGCGCACCGCCGCGGCCTTCTCCGCCCGTGAGACGCGGGGCGAATCGGCGATCAGCATCTGATATTCGCCGGGTTCGAGCAGCACGGTGCTGCGGTAGCCCTCCAGCCCCGCATCGCGCACGGCCTCATCCAGCGCTGCCGCATCGGACAGGCCGCCCGCATGCAAGCGGCACGACACCACGTGCGGAAGCCCTTCCGCCGGACGTTCCACCGCGGCGAAACACACTTCTCCGGGTCGTGTCGCCACGCCCAGCCAGCCGGCCTTGTATTTGGGTTGGAAAAATCGGATCAGCAAAGACATGGCGCTCTAATAATTTTCCCGCAAGTAAATCATTTCGCTGCTGCGTTTGTAAAGCCCGAAAGTGGCGCGGGCTTTCGGATCGTAATTGTAACCCGCTCCGCCCGAATTGCCTTGCAAATATGACCTATTGGCGCCGGTCGCGGAACAAGCATAGCCGGTCGGATCCGGCCCGAGGTCGACGCAGACGTCCACGCTGCCGTTATTGCCGGCGCCGGGCCGGGTCAGCGTCAGGCTGGCATGGCCCCGGCTGAAGGTCGCGCCGGTCGCCGGACAGGGCGAAGCCACGCCGCCGTCCAGGCGCAAACAGGTTTCGCCGGCCTGGAGATTTTTCTGGTAATTGCCCAGGCTGAAATTGCCGGACGCAAGGGCCGTCAAGCTGTCGTCGTAATTAGTCTGAAAAGTGGTGCCGTTCCAGTATTGCGCGTCCATCGGCAGGCGCAGCGGCAGTGTCTCGGAGCCGTAGGCGTTGCCCATATACAGGCGGCCGAAGCGAGCCTTGGTGCCGCCGATGAACTGGTGGTCGTTGCCGGGCGTGCCGTCCATGTCCCGGTCCAGCGCGGTGGACAGCAGCGTCACCCCGTCGCTGTCCGCCGGCACGGCGCCGACGACCAGGTTGTCGTAGGGGCCATCGTACCAGGGGCTGGCGGCGAGTCGGGTCAGTGCCAGGGTGACGCTGACGCCGGCGATGCCGTTGTTGGCAAAAGGAGCGGCAAGATCGCTGGGCCAGCTGCCGGAAGAGGCCAAAGGGTTCACGCGGCTGGAAAGGAGCGCAAGCGGCACGGTGTTCATGGCGCCAAAGCCGAACACCGTGGGATCTGCCAGGCACAGCTTGGCCAGGCTGGCGTTTCTGACGCTGGCGGTGGCGGAGCAGGGATCGCCGGTGGCATTGATGTAATTCCTGGTGGTGCCGTTACTGCCGTTTTGCGCGGTAAGGGTGAAGGTGGCCGCCATCGGCTCGCCCATGTAGGTGAAGGTCGAGGCGCTGCCGCCGCCGATATCGCTGCGGTTGGCCAGGATCGGCGCCGACAGGGCGAAATGGTGGGGCGTGAAGCGACCGAAACTGGCGGCACTGGCGATGCCGAAATTGCAGCCGTACTTGCCGCCGCTCAGGGTGTTGGAAAAGCTGTCGGCGATGCAGTCCTGCCTGGTGCTGATACCGTCCACGCCGGTCCAGGTGGTGGTGAGCTTGAGGTTGTCGCAATCTCCCGCAGACATTCCATAGCAGTCGGTTGCCGTAATCACGCCATCGTAAACGCCGGGCGGCGAGGCCAGGAGCTGGAAGGCGCCCACTTCGCTGTAGGTGAAGGTCGAGCCGGTGGCGGTGCCGTTGACCGCGGCGGGGAACAGCGCCGGCACCACGGAGCCGGCGACTACGGCCGGACTCACCGCCAGGAGGCCGCTGGTGCCGGTGTTGGCATTGGGATTGTAGATTCTCGCGGTGCCGCCATATCCCACGGCGGTGACCAGGGTCATGGAGAAAGGATCGGAGTTGTCTCCCGCCTTGAACTTGGGCGTGCCCGAAGTGCCGGTATTGGTCGCGTTGGTCGAGGACAGCGAGGTGATGCTCGTCGGCCGCACGGAAAAGGCGTCGGTCGAGCAGGCCGAGGTGGTGAAAGCCGTGCAGGCGCTGGTGGTGCATTCGCTGATGATCGCCACCAGTTTCCGGTAGGCCGTGTTGAGGGTGAAAGCGCTGGTCTGTTTCTGGCCGGCGTTGCCGGAGGTGAAGGTCAGGTTCTGGCTGCCCCCCGCGACCGCGGCCTTGCCGGTACAGGTACTGGAGCACGAAAGCGTGCAGTCCTTGCTGCTGTCGGCGATGCCGTCGCTGTTGTCCACCAGTTTAAGATTCACATACTTGTTGCCGCCGGCCGCGTAGCCGGTAGAAATCTGGCTGTTGGTAAGCGCGGCCACATCGAGGCTGAAGGGGGCGCCCACCAGCTTGGCAAAGATATGGCCGCTCAGATAGTTCTGCACGGCGACGGAAGGGGGCGTGCCGTAGGCGGAATCGATGGCGTTGAAGGCGCTCGCCGGGCTGCCGGTTTGCGGCCATACGGTCGAGGCGCAGATGCGCAGGGCGCCGATTTCGTGGATGTTGTTGCCGCCGCCGGTGGAGCCGGTGAAGGAAATCTGCCAGTTGGTCGGCACCGCGGCCTGGGTAAAGCCTTTTGCCGCCGCCGCGCTATACACGTTCGGGATGCTGATGAGCGAGGAATAGCTGTTGCCGCTGCCGGTGGTGTCGCGGTTGACGCTCACCGCGGTGCTGGCGGGGTCGTTGCGGGCGTCGACGATCACCTGGTAGTAGTAGCCGGGGGCGGGCGAAGTAGCACCGGAGTTGTCGATTTTCGGCGTCAGGCCGGAGGTGCCGGCAAGGTAATTATAGCCGTTCATGCCCGAACCCGAGCTGCGCATCCCCACCGATTCCTGGATGAAGCCGACGCCGCCGATGCGCCCCTCGGTCGGATTCTGGTAGTTGCCGTATTCGTCCAGCGCCACGCCGATCCAGCCCGCGGCAAACCCCACCACGCCGGTGCGCTGCGCGTAGCCCAGCGATCCGCCGAAGGCGCCGGGCACGGCGGGAACCGAGTAATCGGACAGGGTGACGGCGATACCGTCGGCACCGCCGGAGGCGCCCTGACTGAGGTCGTAGTAATAAGCATAGTGCTGGAATTCCACCGAAATGTAGTTGCCGGCGGCGGGGAAAATGCCCGGCACGGTGGCGGCCTTGGCGTTATTGGCGGTGTTTTTCGTCAGACGCAGAAACCCGGGGTTGACGATGCTCGGCAGGACGCCGGTCGAGTCGCTGGTGGAGACGATCCAGTTGCTGCCGAAGATGGTGGACGGATTGAGGCTGGCCCGGCCGAAGGTATCGCAGACGCAGGTCAGCGAAAGGCCCGCGGGGGTATTGGGCGGCGGCGTGCAGGCAATCGCAAGGGAATAATCGACGGTGATCGAGATGTAATCGACGGAAACCGTCGTTGCCACCGCCAGGGGAATCGATGCCGCGAATGCAGCGCCGAAGTTGGCATTCTGGATATCCGCCGGTGTCCAGGTCGTCCCCCATAAGTCGGCAGATCCGCCGTGGGCTTCGGTCACGTCCGAAGTCGTATAGGCCGTCGACGTGGAACGGTCGGTGGTCCCGATCGCGCCCGCCTTGACCACTCGCACCGCCGCGTCTTGAGCCCCTCCCAGCAGGCCGTTAACGTTCCGCTCGACGTTGACCGTAATGCCGTTGATGGTGGCATTGGCGGGAATGGAAGAAAAATCGTAGCCCGTGCATTTCAGATAATCGGTGCTGCCGAACAGGCTGAGGGTGGCGGCCGCGGTGGCATAGCTGTTATCGCTTGCCTGGGCGCGGCTGGGTTTCGACCAGTCCAGCCCGCTGCCCGATACGCTGGTGCAGGCAGAAGGGCTGGCCGTGACGCTGAGGGCGCTCGCAACGTCGCTCAGCAGCAGAAGCAGAACCAGCGTCAGGGCGTTTCGGATCATGACCGCTCACTCCTTCTCAACATGCTTGGCGATGTAGAGCCGGATTCGTCCGGCCATGTGCGAATGAATTCGCACCTGCAACCCAGCGTATTTCCTGCCAAGGGAAATCCTTTGGCCACGGCACCATGCATCGAAATATACGCTCATTTCGGCGCAAACCCCGTTGCGTCACACCATGCACCCGACAAGCCGATCTCAACATGACGCGCCGCCAGGGGCTTGCCGGCAGGTGGACAGGGTCACCGCAACCTGGCGTTCCACGAAGTCCACGGAAGCCGGAATGCCGGTCGAGGCCGTGCTGGTGAGGGTATAGACCCGCTTCAACACGCCACCGTCGCTGTGGTTGGCCGAGGTACAGGTCACGGTGACGGTAAATCCGGACAGGGTGCCGCCCATGGCCGGCAAGATGGTGCTGGCCGGGCAGGCATATTGCGCGATGAAGCCGGAAGTCAATCCGTAGTTCCGGTTTTCCGGGTCCATCGCCTGCCACGCCCCCCACTCGACCCCCGCCCGCGCCGCCTGGTAGGCTCGCGCGCCCTGCAGGTCGAGCATCCCCTCGGCCTGATGGGTGGTGGAAATGCTCACCATGAAGGTGCCCAGCGCCGCCAGCACCACCACCAGAAAAATCGCGGTTACCAGGGCGAAGCCGCGCTGGACGGGCCTGACGGAGAATGGCGGAATGATCTGGTCGTTTCGCATGATTTTCAAGGCGTGTTATCCACATGCACCTGCTGCATCAGGCTTACGCTTTCCCCCTGAGTGCGGATCTCCAGCCACAGGGTAATCAATCCCCGATTGCCGAGCACGCCGTCGGCATAGCCGATCGTGCAGCCGCTGACGTTGCCGGCGAGCAGGGCAGGCGTGATGCCGGCGAAGGCGGTCGGCTGGGCGGCTTGCAAGGCATAGCCCGAATAACGGTTCAGGGTGCCGCTGCCGTCGGTGCCGTTGACGGCAGGTGCGCAGGCATAGGTGACCGGCCCCGAAAATATCTGGAAACGCTGGCCCGGCATGCTGGCGGCCAGGCTGGGATTGAACACCGTGTTGGCGAAATTCAGGTTGAGTTCGGCGCTGCCGTAGGTGGCGTCGGTCGCGGCGGCAGTGCCGGCGATGGCGGCCCTGTTCTGCCCGCAATAAACGCTGGGGGCGCTACCGGAGCAATCGCCCGCCGCATTGTTGTTTACGTTGTAGACGGCGATGAAACTGCCGGCGGCCGCGCCGCTCAAGGCGCCGCTCAAGGCGGTGAGCTGTCCGCAGCCGGCGCCGCTGGTGAAGCAGGCGTCGTTCCCGCGGTATTGGCCGCCGCTCAGGGTGGGAACGAACTCGAGATAATAGATGCCGCCGCTTAGCGTCGCGCGCACGCTGTTCGGCACCGCCAGCCGGGCGTCGCGCGCCATGCGCCGCAGGGCGGTATCGGCGACGTCGCTCATCCCCGCCCGCCGCGCCGAATCGAAATAGCCCTGCACCGGCCCGCCGATGAAGACAGCCATGATCGAGGCGACAATGGCGAGAATGACGATCACCACGATCGCCTCGACCAGGGTAAAACCGGAATCCGGGCGCGGCATCTTCATGTTCTCGGCGCGAAGCGGGTACGGTAACCGTCCAGCACGACGGAGGTATTGCCGGGTCCGGTCACGGTCACAGTGATGCGCAGCACTTCCGAGTTGGCGATGGCGCCCAGGGATGCATCGTTGGCGACGGCCACGGTGGCCGTGTAACTGCCCAGCCCACTCAGGGCCGTGCCGGTGATATCGAGAATGCCGGCACTCATCGCGAAGCCGCCGTAATCGATAACGTTGTCGAATGGGTTGGCCGCCGAGTACCGGCTTTCCCCGTCGGCGGTGTGCTGGGCGGCGGTTTCGACGGTCGTGGCGCAGCCACCGGTACCGGTGGCGGTGCTGGCATTGGCGTCGTCCGGGTCGCAAAAAGTGAAAGGTTGCAGCTCGATTTCTTCCAGCAGCGCTTCGGCGATGGCCAGCGCCTGTTTCTGCACCATCGGGTCGGCGCTGGTACGCACCGCCTGGGTGAGGATGCTGAGCACGCCGCCGATGGCGATGCCGACGATGACGATGAACACGATCAGCTCGATCAGGGTCACGCCGCGCTGGCGGCTCCCCGCCGGGTCAGTGGACATAGCCGGTTTCCGCCTCCACCGTGACCGTGCGGGCGATGTCGCCGGTAACGCCGATGGACTGGGCGGCGCTGGGGCGGCCCAGCGGATCGAAGCTGAAATTGCCGGCCGGCGCGAGCGCGACGGAGTTCGGCGCGTTTTTGCTAAAGGGAGCCGTTCCGTCCGGAGCGGCGAGTGGCGTATTGTTGGCCGCCACCGGGTCGCAAGCGGCGCCTGCCGCGGCAGCGAAGGAAAGCGTGAGGTTGCCCGCGCTGACGTTCACGCACACGTTGCGCCGCTTGGCAATGGCGGATTTCTGCGCGAAGCGCAGCATGGCCGACACCTGGTCGGCGTAGCCGCGGGTGTCGAAAGTCTGGCGGGTAAAGAAACGCAGGGCCACCCCGCCGAGAATTCCGGTAATGACTAATACGGCGATTAGTTCGATTAAGGAAAACCCGGAATTTCTGGAGGCGGCCCTCAGCCCCATCAAGCTAATTTAGCAGCCGGATACGTCGGTGGTCACCACGCCCGTCGTGCCGTTGTAGACCGCGCCGCAGGTCGCGCTGCCGCCATTGGCCGGACGGAAGGTTACCGCGGTGGCCGTGGTGTAATCCGCCGTGAATCCGGTCATGTCCTGGATGGCGTTGCCGATCCCCGCCGCAGCGCCGGTCGGGATGCCGCCGGCATTTCCCGTGCTGACGGCAACGGTGGTGCCGTCATCCATGGTCACCGGCGACGTGCCTGTGCCCGCCGCCAGATATTTGGACTTCACCATCGCGACCGAACTGCGCAGACCGCCTCCCAGGCCGTTGACCGAGGCAATCCGTGCCTCGCTCGTCACGCCCACGAACTTGGGCAGCGCCACCGCCGCCAGGATGCCGAGAATCACGATCACGGCGATCAATTCGATCAGGGTAAAGCCTTGTTGATTGCGTTGATGGTGTTTCATGTGGTCTTGCTCCTCGAATGAAAAATAATAAAGAAGGCGGCTTGCCCGATTGTTGCAAAAAAATAACACAAAAGCAATGCATTGAAAGCGAATTCGTGCGCACAGCTTTAACCGCATGCCATCGGCGTACATGGAGCGGCGCCCTCGTTGTCCGGCCTGCCAATTGTCCTATTTATGCAGCGCCGCGCCGCCGAGATCCCACATCGGCAGGAAAATACCCAGCGCCAGCATCAGCACCAGTCCGGCCATGAACACCAGCAGGATCGGCTCGATCTGGGCGCTGAGATTGGCGACGTCGTATTCCACGTCGCTTTCGTGCATGCGCGCCACTTCCATCATCAACTCGTCGAGCTCGCCGGTCTCTTCGCCGACCGCGATCATCTGCAATTCCAGCGGCGAAAACACGCCGGTGGCAGCCGCGGTGCGCAGCACCGATTCGCCGCGCTCCACGCCGTTGCGCATCTGCTCGACCCGCTCGGCGATGTAGGCGTTGTCCACCACTTGTCCGACGACGTTGAAGGCCTGCACCATCGGCACGCCGCTCTTGCTGGCCAGGGCGAAACTGCGGGCAAAGCGGGCCATGGTGGCCCTGAAGATGATCTTGCCGGCAATCGGCAGGTGCAGCTTGATCTTGTCCCAGCGGTAGCGCCCCCCGCTGGTCTTGACGATGGCACGAAAAGTGTAAACGGCGGCGAACCCGACGCCCGCCAGCAACCACCAATAATGGACCATGAAATTGGAGCTGCCGATCAGCATCCGCGTCAGCAGCGGCAGTTCGGCCTTGAAAGCCTTGAACACGCCGGCGAAGGTGGGGATGACAAAAACGTTGAGGATGCCGATGGCGACCACCATGGCGATCATCACGAAGGAGGGGTAGCGCAGGGCACTTTTGATTTGCCCGTGCATTTTTTTCTCGAACTCCAGGTGCTCGAACAGGCGCAGGAAAATTTCATCCAGGCGGCCCGTCATTTCGCCGACCCGGACCATGCTGATATAGAACTGGTCGAACAGCAAGGGGTAACGCTGCATCGCCTGGCTGAGCTCCTGCCCCTTGTCGAGGCTGTCGTGAAGGCTGCCCAGCACCCCGGCGAAGAGCGGTTTGCGGCTGGACTGCTTCATGCCGGTCAAGGCTTTCATGATGGGCACGCCGGCCCGCAGCATGGTGTGCATCTGGCGGCTGAACAGCATGATGTCGAGCAACTCGATCTTTTCGCCGCGCCTGAACAATTGCGTCAGGCCCGATCCGCCGGCATCCGCAGCACCCTGGGCGGGCAGGATTTCGAGGGGGGTGATGCCGACCTTGAGCAGTTGCTCCGCCACGGCGCTGCTGTCGTTGCCTTCCATGACGCCCTTGGCGATTTCGCCGAGGGGGGAGCGGCCTTTGTATTTGAACAGGGGCATGGGTCAGAAAACGGTTTGCAGGTGCGAATTCATGCGCACAAACCACGGCTCTTGTGCGCATGAATTCGCACCTACAGGGCGGCGGGTATGGCTCATTCGTCCAGCTGGCTGCTGATGCGCATGGCTTCGGAAATGGTGGTTTTACCGGCGAGAACCAGGTCCGTCGAATGGCCGCGCAGGGTGCCGCGCCCCATCTGCTCCCGTGCGACGCGGTCGAACTCGAGCGGCTCGAAATGGTGAAGGGCTTCCGCCGCCGACGGCGTCACTTCCAGCATTTCGTAGACTGGAATCCGCCCGCGGTAGCCGGTGCTGTTGCAATGGTTGCAGCCGCGGCCGCGGCTGAAAGTGTGCCGAGCCACTTGCTCTTCGCCCAGCTCGTCGGCCAGCCATGCCCGCTCCAGTGGAGTGGGCTGATAGGGTTCCGCGCAGCCGTCGCAAATCTTCCTGACCAGTCGCTGTGCCAGGATGGCCAGCAGGGAGGAAGCCAGCATGTAGGTGGGAATACCGATATCCAGCAGGCGGACGGGTGTGCTGGCCGCGCTGTTGGTGTGCAGCGTGGAAAGCATCAGGTGGCCGGTCATGGCGGCGCGCAGGGCGATTTCCGCGGTTTCCGAATCGCGGATTTCCCCGACCAGGATGATGTCGGGATCCTGGCGCAAAATAGAGCGCAGCACGCGGGAAAAGGTCAGCTCGATCTTTTCCACCACCTGCACCTGGTTGATACCCGCCAGGCGGTATTCCACCGGATCCTCGACGGTAATGATCTTCAATTCGGGGGAATTGAGCTCGGCCAGGGTAGCATACAGGGTGGTGGTTTTGCCGCTGCCGGTGGGGCCGGTGACCAGGATGATGCCGTTGGGCTGATTGACGATGCGTTTGTAGCGCTCCAGCATTTCCGCCGGCATGCCGATACTGTCGAGGTCGAGGATGCTGCCTTTCTTGCTCAGCAGCCGCATCACCACGGATTCGCCGTACTGGGTCGGCAGGGTGGAAATACGCACATCCACCACTTGCTGCTGGCGCAGCTTGGCGTTGAAGCGCCCGTCCTGGGGCAGGCGTTTCTCGGAAATATCGAGGCCCGACATCAGTTTGAGGCGCACGATCATCGCCGAGGCGATCTTGATGTCGGCGCGGGTTTGCAGATGCAGCACGCCGTCGATGCGGAAGCGAACCTGCAATTGACCCTCTTGCGGTTCGATATGGATATCCGAGGCGCGCACCTGCATGGCATCTTCGAAGATCGACTGCAACAGCTTGACCACCGGCGCCTCTTCCAGCGCGGGAGAAGCGGCGAGCAAACCGAAGTCCACCACCGTGCCCACTTCCTGCTCCAGTTCCTTGGTCAGGTCGGTGATCTCTTCGGTCTTGCGGTACATCAGGTCCACCGCCTGCAGGAACTGGTCCTCGGTGATTACCGCCAGTTCCATGTCGCGGCGCAGGAGGCGCGCCAATTCGTCGTAAGCGAACAGGTCGGAAGGATCCACCATGCCCACCAACACCGTCTCGCCGCGGTCTTCCAGCACCAGGGCACGGAAGCGGCGGGCCTGGATTTCCGGCAGCTGGCGGGCGGCGGTGCTCTTGAGATTGAATGCTTTCAGGTTGACGAAGGGGAGATTGAGCTGCTTGGCGAGCGCACCGGCGATCTGCTCGTCGGTGACGTAGTTGTGGTCGATTAATACCCGGCCCAACCTCCGCCCCGAGCGGCGCTGCTCGTTCAGGGCGAACTGGAGCTGCTCGGCGGAAATCAGCCCCTGCTCGACCAGGATGTCGCCGATGCGGATGACTTGGTGCTTCTTGGCTGGTTCGTTCATGGTTGCTTGAGGTTCCGAGGCACGAATACTACTCCTGTTTTTGCCACAATCAATCCCTCCCGAAATTCGCCGGCATGCGGCCGCCAACAAGCCCCGCCGCAGTTTTACAGGCCACGCTCCGCCTGACATGTAAAACCGCGCCCTAAAGGGCACAAGAGCCGTACCCGCGCCAGTCCTCATTTCAGCTTGGCGGACTGCCCGATGTGCGAATTATCCGGCGAATCCGACCGATTCTCCTATAATTCCAGCTTTTTGTGTAGGGTTGCGCCCGCGATGTTCGATATCGTCCTGTACCAGCCGGAAATTCCGCCCAACACCGGCAACATCATCCGCCTCAGCGCCAATACCGGCTGCCGGCTGCACTTGGTCAAACCGCTCGGCTTCACACTGGAAGACAAGCAGTTGCAACGGGCCGGCCTCGATTACCACGAGTACGCCACGCTCGAAACACACGAAAACTGGGAGGAATGCCTGAGCCGGCTGGCCGGGCGGAGGATGTTCGCGCTCACTACCAAGGGCAGCGCGCGCTACAGCGAGATCGCATTCAAGCCGGACGACGTGTTCGTGTTCGGCCCGGAAACGCGCGGACTGCCGGCTGAAATCCTGCGGCAATTCGACGAGCGCCATCGCATGCGCCTGCCGATGCAGCCCACCAGCCGCAGCCTGAATCTTTCCAACGCGGTCGCGGTGGTGGTATTCGAAGCCTGGCGGCAAATCGGGTTCGAGGGAGGCGCGTAACGGGGAGCGGGGAGCGGGGAGCGGGGAGCGGGGAGCGGGGAGCGGGGAGCGGGGAGCGGGGAGCGGGGAGCGGGGAGCGGGGAGCGGGGAGCGGAAAAAATTAAATCATTCGCGGCAAAGCCGCACACACCGCTCACCGCTTACCGCTCCCGGTTTTTAATTCTCCGCTTTCGGTTCGCGGTTAAGCAGTTCCTCCACCGCCTTGCCGGGCGCCATGCCGTCGAACAGCACGCGGCACACCGCCTGGGTGATCGGCATGTCCACCGCCTGGCTTTCCGCCAGGCGCAGCACTTCGCGCGCGCTGTTCACGCCTTCGGCGATGTGGCCAAGGTCGCGCAGGATAGCGTCGAGCTTCTGCCCTTGCGCCAGGCGCAAGCCTACCGTGCGGTTGCGCGACAGGTCGCCGGTGCAGGTCAGGATCAGGTCGCCCGCGCCGGTCAGGCCCATGAAGGTTTCCGCCCGTCCGCCCATGGCCGCGCCGAGCCGGCCGATTTCCGCCAGGCCGCGGGTGATCAGCGCGGCGCGGGCGTTGTAGCCGAAACCCATGCCGTCGGAGATGCCCGCCGCAATCGCCATGACGTTCTTCACCGCGCTGCCCACTTCGACCCCGACCACATCGTTGCTGGAATACACCCGCAGCCGCGCACTGTGCAGTTCCAACGCCATGGCATGGGCAAAACCCTCGCAGCGCGACGCCAGAGTGAGGGCGGTCGGCAATCCTTTGGCGACTTCCTGGGCGAAGCTTGGCCCCGACAGCACGCCGCATTGCGCCTGCCCGTCCAGCTCATCCGCCACCACCTGATGAGGCAGCCGGGCGGTGCCCGCCTCGAAACCCTTGCACGCCCAAACCAGCGGCATGTCTGCGCCAAGGCCGGCCATCTGCCGCAACACCGGCCGCAAGCCGGCTGTCGGCACCACCGCCAGTACCAGACGGGCCCGATCGAGCGCTTCGTCCAGGCGGTGTTCGAGCCGCATTTCGTCGGGAAAAACAAAACCCGGAAGATAACGCCGGTTGCTGCGCGCAGCGGACATGTCGGCGATTTGCGCCGGGTTGCGCGTCCATAGGCACACTTCATGGCGCGCCGCGAGGTTGATGGCGAGCGCCGTTCCCCAGGCACCGGCGCCGAGTACGGCGATCTTCATGCGCCCCACACCTGGCTCGCCAAAACGTAGCCGACCTGGCCGTCGCGGTGGCGCACCTTGAGCCAGCCCGCCGCGGCGGTTTCGACCAGTTCCAGCACGACGTCGCGCTCGGCCTGGAACGCCAGCGGCGCATTGGGATCGGCGGCCTGGCGGACGTCGGCGCGGGGAACGGTCACCACCACCATACGGGCGTCGGCCAGGCTTTTTTTCTCGATCCAGGCGAGGCCGCCGGAACTGTCGCGCACCTTGGCCCACTGGTCGAGGTTGACGATGATTTCCACCGGGTAATACTTGCCGACGACGAACAGGGGCTTGGCTTTCGCCGACGGGGCGTCGTACAGGATGGCGCGATCCACGGCGACGGAGCGAAAATCCAGCGCGACGGCGGAAGTCGCGGCAAGAAGAAGGAGCGACGAGACGACGCCCGTCGAAAATCTCCCCAACCGGGCAGTCATGTTAGGCTTTTCAGTGCGCGGTTGCCGCGCCTTCGCCCTGCTCCGTCATGCGCTGCTGGTACAGGACTTCGAAATTGACCGGGTTGAGCAGTACCGGCGGGAAGCCGGCGCGCGACACGAGATCGGAAATCACTTCGCGCACATAGGGGAACAGGATGTTGGGGCAGGTGATGCCGAGAATCGGCTCGATGTCTTCCTGGGGAATGTTGCGCATCTGGAAAATGCCGCCCTGGGCGGCTTCCGCCAGGAACATGGTCTTGTCGTCGGCCAGTTTGGCGGTCACCGTCACGGTCAGCACGACTTCAAACACCCCTTCTTCCATCATCCCGCCCTGGTTGTGCAGCTGCACGTCCACCTTGGGGGTTTCGCGCTGCAGGAAAATCTGCGGGGCATTGGGGACTTCCAGGGACAAATCCTTGACGTAGATTTTTTCGATGGAAAAGGCCGGTTGCTGTTGTTCTTCGGTCATGGTGGTTCCTAAGTTTGATTATCGGTGACTGGCGATCACGAATGCCGCATCAGCCAGTTTTTCAAATTTCCCGCGTCGAGGGCGCCGGCGACCCGGTCGGCCTCGGCCCCGTTCTTGAACAGCAACAGCGAGGGAATGCTGCGGATGCCATACTGCTGCGCCAGCTGTTGCTCCACTTCGGTGTTGACCTTGGCGAAGCGCAGCCGGGTTTTCATTTGATCGGCGACCTGGGCGAATACCGGTGCCATCATCTTGCACGGCCCGCACCACGGCGCCCAGAAGTCCACCACCACCGGCAGCTCGTTCCTGGCGACGAAGGGGCCGAAGCTGGCGGCGGTCAGCTCCACCGGCCCGCCGTCGAGAATAGGGATGCCGCATTTCCCGCACTTCGGGTCCTGCCCCAAGCGCTCGTCCGGCACCCGGTTGGTCGCCAGGCAACGTGGGCAAACGACGTTCATTTTCCCGCCGGTCAAGCCGCCAGCAGCGGGCTCAAGCCACCGGCGCGGTCCAGCGCCGAAAGGTCGTCGTAGCCGCCGACATGGGTGCTGTCGATATAGATCTGCGGCACCGTGCGGCGGCCGGTTTTTTCGATCATCTCGTCGCGCCGCGACGGTTCGAGATCGACCCGAATCTTGTTGATTTCCTTCACGCCCTTCGCCAGCAGCAGCCTCTCGGCCATGGTGCAATAAGGGCATACGGCGGTGCAATACATCACTACTTGGGCCATCGTCATTTCTCCATCGGCATATTCGCCTGCTGCCAGGCATTGATCCCGCCCGCCAAATTATACACTTGTTCGAAACCGTTCTTGCGCAGCACGCTGCAGGCGTGCCCGGAGCGCATCCCGCTGCGGCAGACGGCGATGATCGGGCGGTTCTTGTATTTTTCCAGTTCGGCATGCTTGGTCAACTGGCCAAGCGGCACGTGCACCGAATGCGGCACGTGTCCGGCATAGAACTCGCTGTCTTCGCGCACGTCCAGCACCACGGCATTCTGGTGGTTGATCAGCTGCGTCGCCTCCATCGTGCCGACTTCCTTGACGCCGGACATGCGCCGTCCGATCGACGGCCACACCAGCATCACGCCGCTGACCAGGACCAACAGGACGATGCCGAGATTGCTTTGGATAAACTGCACTTGCTTTTCTCCTTCGTTTGCTTTGGCGCCGGCAATGATAACTTTTTACCGCCAACCTTCCAAATTTCCGCGCCTGCAAAATGTAGGTCGGTTCAAGCGCAGCGGAACCGACCTACGCGTGCTTCTCGTTAACGCTAGCAGGATTCGCAGGTTTCCCTGACGCCCAGTTTCTTGAGCATGGTGTCGAGCGGGCAAAAGCCGGTGAAGCCGCTCTGGAACAGGTTGGCGCCGACGAACGCGGTGAACCAGAGGAAGTCGGCGCTGACGAACAGCGGGCTGCCCTGGACGCCCAGGCCGAGCGACAGCAGCACGAAAAAGCCCGCGAAGACGCGCACGATACGGTTGACGGTCATAATTTTCTCCTACTTGATTGAACACAAAAAGAATCAGGTGAATTTCCTGTACATCACCGCGTAATACAACACCGGGATCACCACCAGCGTCAGCACGGTGGAAACGAAGATGCCGAAAATCAGCGAGATCGCCAGGCCGTTGAAGATCGGATCGTCCAGGATGAACAGCGCGCCGAGCATGGCGGCGAGGCCGGTGAGCACGATCGGCTTGGCGCGGGTGCTGGCGGAGCGGATCACCGCCTCCTGAAAGGCCATGCCTTCTCTCGCCTGCATGTTGATGAAATCCACCAGCAGGATGGAATTGCGCACGATGATGCCGGCCAGCGCGATCATGCCGATCATGCTGGTGGCGGTGAACTGGCTGCCGAACAGGGCGTGGCCCGGCATCACGCCGATGATGGTGAGCGGGATCGGCGCCATGATCACCAGCGGCACGACGTAGGACTTGAACTGCGCCACCACCAGGAGGTAGATCAGCACCAGGCCGACGCCGTAGGCGATGCCCATGTCGCGGAAGGTTTCATAGGTGACCTGCCATTCCCCGTCCCATTTGACGCTGTAGCCGGCGTAGTGGTCGTCCGGCTGGCGGATGAAATAGTCGCCCAGGCTGCCGCCCTCGGCCAGCTTCGCCCCCGCCAGCGCGGAGCGGATGGAGAACATGCCGTAGAGCGGGCTGTCCAGCTTGCCGGCCATGTCGCCGACGACGAACACCACCGGCAGCAAATCCTTGTGGTAGATGGTTTTCTCGCGCGCGGCCGGCACCACGCCGACCAGCTCGGACAAGGGCACCAGCGCGCCGTCCTGCGCCCGCACGTCGAGCTTGAGCAGTTCGTCCAGGCTGCCTTGCCGCTCCGGCGCCAGCGTCAGCCGCACCGGCACCTCGAACTTGGATTCGCCCTCGTGCACCGGCGTCACGTCCTCGCCCGACAGGCCCATTTTCATCACCGCCACCACGTCCTTCTGCGCCACGCCCATCAGCGCCGCCTTGCTTTGCTGCACGCGCAGGACGAACTTGCCGGCATCTTCCTCGATGGTGTCGTCGATCGCCACGATGTCCTTGGTTTGAGCGAAGTGGGCGCGTACTTGCTTGGCCACTTTCATCTGGCCTTCGTAGTCCGGCCCGTACACTTCGGCGACGATGGGCGACATCACCGGCGGGCCCGGCGGCACTTCCACCACCTTGACCTTGGCCCGATGCAGCGCGGCGATGCGCTCGATGGCCGGGCGCACCGCGGCGGCGATTTCGTGGCTCTTGCGGTCGCGATGGTGCTTGTCCACCAGGTTGACCTGGATGTCGCCCAGTTCGCTGCCGTTCCTGAGGTAATACTGGCGCACCAGGCCGTTGAAATTGATCGGCGAGGCGGTGCCGGCATAGGCTTCGTAATCCGTCACCTCCGGCACGGTGGACAGGTAGCCGCCGATCTCGCGCATCACGCGCGCGGTCTGCTCCAGCGGGGTGCCCACCGGCATGTCCACCACCACCTGGAATTCGGACTTGTTGTCGAACGGCAGCATTTTCAGGATGACGATCTTGAATACCGCCAGCAGGACGGCGAACGCGATCATGCCCATGATCGCCAGCCACAATTTCCTGCGGTTGGCCTTGCCCTCGCCGCGATTGAGGAAGGGCGTCAGGCGCGCAGAGAAGAAGCCGAACAGTCGGCCCTCCGCGCCGCTATGGCTCGGCGCATCGTGCTTGTGCGCCGAGAGCTTGAGCGCCAGCCAGGGCGTTACGATAAAGGCGATGGCGAGCGAAATCAGCATGCCGATGCTGGCGTTGATCGGAATCGGGCTCATGTACGGCCCCATCAGGCCGGTGACGAAGGCCATCGGCAACAGCGCCGCGATCACGGTCAGCGTCGCCAGGATGGTCGGGCCGCCGACCTCGTCCACCGCCTCGGGAATCACCTCGGAAAGCGGCTTGCCGGGCTCCAGCTCGCGGCGGCGGTGGATGTTCTCGACCACCACGATGGCGTCGTCCACCAGGATGCCGATGGAAAAGATCAGCGCGAACAGCGACACCCGGTTGAGGGTGAAGCCCCACGCCCAGGAAGCGAACAGCGTCGCGGCCAGCGTCAGCAGCACGGCCACGCCGACGATCAGCGCCTCGCGCCGCCCCAGCGCGACCAGCACCAGCAGCACCACGAAGGCGGTGGCGAACACCAGCTTGCCGATCAGCTTCTGCGCCTTGTCGTTGGCGGTTTCGCCGTAGTTGCGCGTGACCGTGGCATGAACGCCGTCGGGGATGATGGTGCCGTGCAGCTGCTCGACGCGCTTGATGACGCGCTCGGCCACGTCCACGGCGTTCTCGCCCGGCTTCTTCGATACCGCCAGGGTCACCGCCGGGAATTCACCTTTGTCCGCAATTTTTTTGCCCATCGCCGCTGGGCCGGTGCCGAGCCAGACGTAGCGGCCGGGCTGGTCGGGGCCGTCCACCACCCGCGCCACGTCGGTCATGAACACCGGCCGGCCGTCGGCGACGCCGACCACCAGCTGCTTCACATCGGCGCTGCCGGACAGGAAGGTGCCGGTCTGCACCAGCACCTCGCGGTTGTTCTCGACCAGCGTGCCGGACGGCTGCGAGGCGTTGCTGACCTGCAGCGCATCGCGGATATCCTGGGCGGAAACGCGGTAGGCGTTCATCCGTTCGGCGTCCATGATCACCCGCACCACGCGGCTCGACCCGCCCAGCGTCTTCACTTCGCGCGTGCCCTTGATCCGCTTCAGCTCGATTTCGGCGGCATGCGCCACCTGCTGCAGCTCATAGGCGCCGCGCGCGGGGTCCGCCGTCCACAGGGTGAGACCGACGATCGGCACATCGTCGATGCCGACCGGCTTGACGATCGGCTCGCCCACGCCGAGATTGGGCGACACCCAGTCGCGGTGCGACTGCACCGTGTCGTACAGCCGCACCAGCGCCTGGGTGCGGTCCTCGCCGACCTTGTATTGCACGGTCAGCACCGCCATGCCGGGGCGCGACACGGAATAGACGTGCTCGATGCCGGTGATCAGCGACAGCACCTGCTCGGCCGGCGTCGCCACCAGGCTTTCCACGTCCTTGGCGGAAGCGCCGGGGAAGGGAATGAACACGTTCGCCATGGTGACGTTGATCTGCGGCTCTTCCTCGCGCGGCGTCACCATCACGGCGAACAGGCCGAGCAGGAACGCGATGAGCGCGATCAGCGGCGTCATCTGCGATTGCAGGAAGGTTTTGGCGATGCGGCCGGAGACGCCCATGTTCGGTGAGGAGTGAGGAGCGCGGGGCGAGGAGCCGGGCTCCACCGGGTTTTGCTCCTGACTCTTCACTCCTTGCTCCTCGCTGCCTTCAAAAACATCCCCGCCTTGACCGGCTCCAGCGCCACCGTTTCCCCGGCGGAAAGCCCGGCCAAGACTTCGATCATGGCGTCCGCCGCGGGTTCGCCCAGGCGGATCTGGCGCAGGGCGACATTGCCCTTGGCATCCACCACGTAGGCGGCGGTCACCTCACTGCGCCGGACGACTGCGGCGACAGGCACCAGCAGCTTCTTCGCGCGCCCGACGGCGAAGTGAGCGCGGGCAAACATGCCGGGATAGACGTCGCGGACGTCTTCCGGCAGGTCGAGGCGCACACGGGTGGTGTGGGTCCGGGCATCGGCGGCCGGCAGGATGGTCACCGCCTTTGCCGTAATCCATACGACTCCACACGAGCCGGTTTCTTGGCTCGTAGTGGATCGGAGTCCTTTAGGGCACTTGTTCAGGGACGGGAATTCAACCTGGGCGCGGGAAGCGCGGCTCACCTCGGCCAGCTTGTACTGCGGGATGCTCGCCACCACGCGCAAATCCTTCGGGTCGAAGCCGGTCATCAGCAGCTTGCCGGGGCTCGCCATTTCGCCCAGTTCGACGTGGCGCGCGGCGACCACCCCGCTGTAAGGCGCCACCACGGCGGTGTAGCCTTTGGCGGTGGCGGCCTGGCCCGCATTGGCCTGCGCCGCCGCAAGCTGCGCCTCGGCCAGCTTGAATTCGGTCTGGGCCTTGTCGAGCGCGGCCTGGCTGACGAATTTTTGCGCCAGCAGTTGTTTGGTGCGGTCGTAGTTGAGGCGCGCATTCTGCAAACTGGCGCGCGCCTGGGCCACCGCCGCTTCGCTGCCCGCCACCGCATGGCCGGCCTCGCGCTCGTCGATGCGCACCAGCACCTGGCCTTTTTTTACCGCATCGCCGGCATCGAAATTGACCTCGACCACGCGCCCCGAAATCTGGGCCGCCACGCTGGACTGCTTGACGGCCTCGACCGTCGCCTCGGCGGCATAGGTCTGGTCCACCTCGCGCAGCTCCACCGTCGCCGTGGCGAACGGCAACGCCGCCTGGGCCGGCGAGATCAGCAAAACCCCCAGCAGCGTCCAGCTCAATCTCCGCACCATCGCCCCCTTAATTGAATATTAGCCAATTCTAATATACCGCTTAGATTCAAGTCCAATGTTATTGTGAATTTATTCGTATGGAGCCCATTGATGGTGCGAATAAATCCGCACCCACACCCGGCGGTTACTTCGCGAAGCCGCAAAAAACGTCGCGCATCAAGCCGATCAGCTTCAGGGTGCGCGGGTCGCCCACGCGGTAATAGACGCGGTTGGCATCCTTGCGCGTGCGCAGCACGCCCTTGTCGCGCAGGATGGCCAGATGCTGGGAGATGTTGCTCTGGGAAGTGCCGACGTTTTCGACGATATCCTGCACGCTGATCTCGCGGTCGCCCAACACGCACAATATCTTCAGCCGCAGCGGATGGGACATCGCCTTCATGGCGCGGGAAGCCTGTTCGATGTGTTCGTCCTTGTCGATCAATTCAACCTGATCTAATTCCATCTGCGCCCCTTCGTGCTTGTGGTCTATGATTGAGGATACCGAGGTGGGAAAATAAGTATAATGCGATCATTAGCAAAATATAATAAAATTATGTTACTTTTTTAAAGACAAGTCCGCAAATTCTCGATGAAGGTCACCCCCGCACTGCTGATTATCCTGGATGGCTTCGGCTGCCGCGCAGACGCCAGCAACAACGCCATCGCCATCGCGCACAAGCCCAACTGGGACAAATTCTGGCAGTCCTGCCCCCACACCACCATCAACGCCTCCGAAGCCTCGGTGGGATTGCCCAACGGGCAGATGGGCAACTCCGAAGTCGGCCACCTGAACATCGGTGCGGGCCGCGTGGTTTACCAGGAATTCACCCGCATCAACCGCGCCATCGACCGGGCCCATTTCTTCACCAATCCCGTCCTGACCCAGGCCGCCGAAACCGCCCGCAGCAACGGCAAAGCCTTGCATATCCTGGGGCTGCTGTCCGACGGCGGGGTCCATAGCCACGAGCAGCACATCTACGCCATGCTCGACCTGGCCGCCCGCGCCGGGGTGGAAAAAATCTACCTGCATGCCTTCCTCGACGGGCGCGACACGCCGCCGAAAAGCGCGCTGGCTTACCTGCGCCAGCTCGAGGCCAAATGCGGCGAGCTCAAGGCCGGGCGGATCGCCTCCATCGTCGGCCGCTACTACGCGATGGACCGCGACAAGCGCTGGAACCGCGTCAAGCCGGCCTACGACCTGCTCACCCAGGGCAAGGCCGCGTTCCGGGCCGAAACCGCCGAAGCGGCCCTGCTGGCGGCCTACGCCCGCGACGAGAGCGACGAATTCGTCCAGGCCAGCGCCATCGTCCCGCCGGGAACGCAGCCGGTGCGGATGGAAGACGGCGACGTGGTGGTGTTCATGAACTTCCGCTCGGATCGCGCGCGCGAAATCACCCGCGCCTTCATCGAACCCGGTTTCGATTCGTTCGAGCGCGAATATGTGCCCAAGCTCGCCAGCTATTGCACCCTGACCGAATACAACAAGGATTTCAAGGTGCCGGTCGCCTATCCGCCGGAGCAGATCAGAAACGGCTTCGGGGAATATGTCGCCAATCTGGGATTGAAACAGCTCAGGATCGCCGAAACCGAAAAATATGCGCACGTCACCTTCTTCTTCGACGGCGGCGAGGATCACCTCTATCCGGGCGAGGACCGCATCCTGGTGCCGTCGCCGGACGTGCCCACCTACGACCGGAAACCGGAAATGAGCGCCATCGAAGTGACCGACAAGCTGGTCGAGGCGATCAAGAGCCGCAAATACGACGCCATCGTCTGCAATTACGCCAACGCCGACATGGTCGGCCACACCGGCATGCTGGATGCGACGGTCAAGGCGATCGAAACGCTGGACGCGTGCCTCGGCCGGGTGGTTGCGGCGATGCAGGAAATCGGCGGCGAAGTGCTGGTCACCGCCGACCACGGCAACGCGGAAATGATGGCGGACGAAAGCTCGCATCAGGCCCACACCGCCCACACCATGAACCTGGTGCCTTTCCTTTACATCGGCCGCCCCGCGCAGCTGGCCAAAACCGGGGCACTCGAAGACGTCACCCCGACGCTGCTGAAAATCATGGGGCTGGCGCAGCCCGCCGAAATGACGGGCCACCCGCTGATCGCATTCGAATAATGACGTTGGTCCGGCCTGCCCGCGCAATTTTCCTTGCCGCCGGGCTGGCCTGCGCGTTTAGCGTTCACGCCGCGCCGAAGGACGACCTGTCCAGCCTGCGCGACCGGATCAGGACACTGCAAAAGGGCGTGGATAGCGCGGAAGGCAAGAAAGCCGACGCGACCGACGCACTCAAGCAATCCGAACAGGCCATCAGCACCGCCAACCGGCGCCTGCGCGAGCTGGCGCAGCAGCAGGAAGAAATCGGTGCGGCGCTGGAGCAGCTCCAGCGCGAGAGCCGCGACACCCAAGGTCGGATCGACCGGCAGCAGGCTCTGCTCGGCCAACTGCTGGCCCATTACAACCTCCATGGCCAGCACGACCCGCTGCAAATCCTGCTCAACGGCCAGGATCCCAACCTGACCGCCCGCCAGCTGCACTATTACACCTACCTGTCCCGCGCCCGCGCCGAAATGATCGGCAGCCTGCGCGACGACTTGGCGCATTCCCAGGCGCTGACCCGGCGCAACCAGGAAAAGAACGCCGAACTGCAACAGGTCGAAGCGGAACAAGCGCGGCAGAAAGCGCAGCTGGAGCGCGACAAGGAAGCGCGCAAAACGGTGCTGGCGCGCCTCGACCGGCAGATCGCCACGCAGCGCCACGAAATCGGCCGCCTGCAACAGGACGAAAAGCGCCTGACCCAGCTGATCGAGCGCCTGAGCAAGCTGGCGCACGCCAAGCCCGGCAAGCCGAAAAAAGGTCCGCCGCTGCGCAACCAGACCCTGCCGGCTCCGGAACCCATGGACGGCGTATTTGCCCAATTCAAGGGCAAGCTCCGCCTGCCGGTGCGCGGGGAACTTATCGGCCGTTTCGGCAGTCCACGGGAGGACGGCGGCACCACCTGGAAAGGCGTGTTCATCAAATCGCCGGCCGGGCAGGAGGTCAGATGCGTCGCCAATGGGCGGGTGGTGTTCTCCGACTGGCTGCGCGGATTCGGCAATATCATCATCGTCGATCACGGCGCCAGCTACATGAGTTTGTACGGCAACAACGAAACGCTCTACAAGCAGGCCGGCGAAACCGTGCATGCGGGCGACATTATTGCGGCGGTGGGAAACAGCGGCGGAATTGCCGAATCCGGTTTATACTTCGAGATGCGTTATCAAAGCCGGCCGTTCGATCCGCTCGGCTGGATCAAATTGAATTAAGCAATATTTATGACTTATGGCTATTACTGAAACGAGGGTAAAAGGAATGCGCGGCAAAATGCAAAAAGCCGGTCTGGTCTTCGTCGGCGCCATCTTCGGCGTGATGATCAGCCTCAATTTTTCCGCAGTGGCCAACAAGGATGCCGCAAGCCCGCTGCCGATCGACGACCTGAGGGCATTTACCGAGGTCTACGGCAAGATCAAGAGCGATTACGTCGAGCCGGTGGAAGACAAGAAGCTCATCACCGAAGCGATCAACGGCATGCTCAGCGGCCTCGACCCGCATTCCGCCTACCTCGACGCCGATGCGTTCAAGGACCTCCAGGTCGGCACCCAGGGCGAGTTCGGCGGCCTCGGCATCGAGGTCGGCATGGAAGACGGCTTCGTCAAAGTGGTGTCGCCGATCGAGGATACGCCGGCGTTCGTGGCCGGCATGAAAACCGGCGACCTGATCATCAAACTCGACGACACCCCGGTCAAGGGCCTGGCGCTGAACGACGCGGTCAAGCGCATGCGCGGCAAGCCCGGCACCAAGATCACCCTCACCGTGATCCGCAAGGGCGAAACCAAGCCGCTGATCGTCACCCTGACCCGTGCCGTGATCAAAATCCAGAGCGTCAAGGCGAAGCTGATCGAGCCGGGCTACGGCTACGTGCGCATCACCCAGTTCCAGGAACACACTGGAGAAAATCTGGCCAAGGCGCTGGACAAATTCTACAAGGAGAACAAGGGACCGCTGAAAGGCCTTATCCTGGACCTGCGCAACGACCCGGGCGGCCTGCTCAACGGCGCAGTGGCGGTATCCGCCGCGTTCCTGCAAAACGACGCGCTGGTGGTGTACACCGAAGGCCGCACCGAGGACGCCAAGATGAAGCTGACCGCGGCCAAGGAAAACTATCTGCGCTCCGCCGCGCAAAGCGACTACCTGAAGGACCTGCCGGCCGGCGTCAAGACCGTGCCCATGGCGGTGCTGGTCAACGGCGGCTCCGCTTCCGCCTCGGAGATCGTCGCCGGTGCGTTGCAGGATCATAAACGCGCCATCATCATGGGCACGCAATCCTTCGGCAAGGGATCGGTGCAGACCATCCTGCCGCTGGGCAACAACACCGCCATCAAGCTGACCACGGCGCGCTACTTCACCCCCAACGGCCGCTCCATCCAGGCCAAGGGCATCACCCCGGACATCGTGGTGGAGGAAGCCACGGTCAACGGCGTCGATCAGCAGGCCGCCTTCAACCTGCGCGAATCCGATCTGGAGCGCCACCTGACCAACGGCAACAAGGACGAAGCGGCGCCCGACGCCGAGCCGGTCAAGCTGCCCGCGCCGCCGAAAGCCGCCCCCAAGGGCAA
The DNA here is from genome assembly GCA_023266195.1 of Sulfuricella sp. Classification (GTDB taxonomy): domain Bacteria; phylum Pseudomonadota; class Gammaproteobacteria; order Burkholderiales; family Sulfuricellaceae; genus Sulfuricella. The sequence goes on along the minus strand of JAHFRP010000005.1, from coordinate 78,825 downwards.
AGACGGTAAGGGAGAAGACAAAACCAACCCGGCCGATATCGTTTCGAAAAACGATTACCAGCTGAATCAGGCCGTGAATCTGCTCAAGGGATTACAGATACTGCAAAGCAAGTAAAGCGCCGGCGACAGGGGTGCGCGGTTGCGGCACGCACCCCCCCGCCCTTTACCCGCCGACTTATGGACGACAACCAGCTACTGCGTTACAGCCGCCACATCCTGCTGCCGCAGATCGGCATCGAGGGCCAGGAAAAGCTGCTCGCCGCCCATGCGCTGATCATCGGCGCCGGCGGACTGGGCTCGCCCGCCGCGCTCTACCTGGCCGCGGGCGGCGTAGGCAGGATCACCCTCTGCGACGGCGACAGCGTCGATCTCACCAACCTGCAACGCCAGATCGCCCACTTCACCCATTCCCTCGGCAGCAACAAGGCATTGTCGGCACAGCGCACGCTCGCCGCGATCAACCCGGAAGTGACCGTCACCGCCGTTGCGGAACGCGTCGATGGCCGGGAGCTCGATCACCTCGTCGCCCAGGCCGACATCGTCCTCGACGCCAGCGACAACTTCGCCACGCGCCACGCCGTCAACCGCTCCTGCGTCGCCCACGGCAAACCGCTGGTGTCCGGCGCCGCGATCCGCTTCGACGGCCAGGTGACGGCGTTCGACCTGCGCCGCCCCGACAGTCCCTGCTACCACTGCCTGTTTCCCGAAGCTGGAGGGGAAGAAGGCGAACGTTGCGCGGTAATGGGGGTGTTCGCGCCGCTGGTGGGAATCATCGGCTCGATGCAGGCAGCCGAAGCGCTGAAGATCCTGAGCGGCGCCGGCCAATCTCTCGATGGCCGGCTACTGCTGCTCGACGGTTTGCAGATGGAATGGCGCTCGATCAGGCTGAAGAAAGACCCGGCCTGCCCGGTATGTAAAAAACCCTGAATGTCGAAGTCGGTTCAAGCGCAGCGGAACCGACAATTCCTTGCCAGGCTGCTTTGTGGGTGCGGCTTCAGCCGCACATGTCAGGCTTAAGCCTGCCCCACACTAGCCACGCGAAGCGTCGGTTCCGCTGCGCTTGAACCGACCTACAGAAATTGCAAGGTCCGTGTGGCCCGCCCTGCGAGCCTACCCCAGCAACGCTGGCCACTGCGCCGCCCAATATTCCATCGGATCGCGCTTGAAACCGCTCTTGGCGAACTGGTGCCAGCGGCCGACGACGAAACTCATCATCAGGTTGGCGATAGCGCCGGCATCCGTCGCCGCGGGGATTTCATTCTGGCTGGCCGCGACGCGCAGGGATTGCTTGAGCGTGGCTTCGAGCCGGTCCTGCAACTGGTTGATGCGGGCCTGCAAACGGGCGTCTTCATTGACCAGCGCCTCGCCGATCAATACCCGGGTCATGCCGGGATTCTTCCGCGCGAAGCCGAGCAGCAGGGGCAGCGCCGCTTCGATCTGCTTCACCCCGCTGCGCTCGTCGCTGGCGATCTTGTTGATCATGCCGAACAGGGTTTGCTCGATGAATTCGATCAGGCCTTCGAACATCTGCGCCTTGCTGGCGAAGTGACGGTAGAGCGCCGCCTCGGAAACGCCGATCCTGCCCGCCAGCGCAGCGGTGGTGATTTTCTCGCCGTGCGGATTTTGCAGCATTTCCGCCAGGGTTTGCAGGATCTGGAGCTTGCGCTCTCCGGGTTTGGCTGGTGGCATGTTCGTCGTTCCTCGGGATGATTTTTGCAGGATTATCCTAGAAACCTCAGTTGGACGGGCTGGAGTGTGCGGTTTTGCGGGTGCAGGGCTAGGCGCAACGACACGGAATGGCTATTCCATTCCAAGGAGGTGCAACAACGCCATGCGCCCGCAAAACCGTGCAATCCGGCCCGTAGCGTTCTCACCATACGGGTGAACACAAAAATGCGACGAAGTTGTTTGGCGCCAAAACCTTAACGCTCATAGCAAGCGGTCAACTGAGGTTTCTAGGATTATACCCGGATCGGCGAGGATTTTTACTTCTGCTGCTTGGCGAAGATGCCGGGCCGAAACACCTGCTTGCCCGATTTTGAAAAGGCCGAGGTGTAGGGGTCGATGGCGGTTTCCAGTTCTTCGCACCAGGACGGATGGCTGTAGCTCATGTCGGTAAAAAACCACAGGCCGCGCTCGGACTGGCAGGCGGCCGACATCATGTGAATCTGCTCGCCCGCCTCCGGCCCGACGATGCAGCCGCCCAACAGCTGGCCGGTCTCGGCATCGTGCACCACCTCGGTGAAACCCTCCCAAGCATGATGCGCGCGCGCCTTGCCGGAACCGCCCAGGTTCGAGCGCGCCACGTCGGCGTCGAAGCCGGCCTGCTCGGCGAGATCCTCGGTCAGGCCGACCGCCGCGATTTCCAGCGCGGAATGGATCACCACCGGCACCTTGTGGTAATTGCCGCGCAGGCAATTGCCGTTGATCGCGTTGGCCGCCGCCACCTTGGCGTCGTGCAGGGCGGCGTTGGCGGTCATCGGGCCGGGCTTGACGTCGCCGATGGCATAGATGCCGGGCACGCTGCTTTCCAGCGATTCCGACACCTCGATGAAGCCGTCGGCGTCCAGCGCCACCCCGGCCTGCTCCAGCCCCAAGCCCGCCGTCATCGGCCGCCGCCCCACCGCGACCAGGACATGCTGGTAGACGTCGCGCCGGCCGTCGGTGCAAATCACCTCGACGCCCCCCTCCACGATGCGGCTCGCCGCAACCGAAACATTCTTGCGCACCTCGACGCCGATGCGCTTGAGTTTACGCTCCAGCACGGCGCTGGCGCGGTCCGAAATATGGGATTGGTCGAGCAGGCGGCTGCCACGCTCGACGATGCCGACGCGGGAGCCCATCTGGTGCAGCAGGAAGCCCAGTTCCACGCCGATTGCGCCGCCGCCGACGCACAGGATGGATTCCGGCAGGTGGTCGAGGCGGTACATGAAGTCCTGCGAAGTCAATATCTCGCGGCCGTTGGCCTTGCAGTTGTCGAGCTCTTTGGGCACCGAGCCGGTGGCGATGATGATGCGCCTGGCGCGCAGTTCAAGCGGCTCGGTGACGGTCAGCTTTTCCTTGTCGGCGAACGGCGCGCCGGCCTCGACCGGCACCGGCTGCCGCACCGGCGCGACACCGACGCGGCCGTCGCCGAGCAGCCGGCCCTCGCCGACGAATACCTGCACGCCGAGCCGCTTCAGCCACACCGTGAAATTGTCGCGGATGCCGGCGACGACCTCGTCCTTGTGCGCCATCGCCGCCATGAAGTCGCCGCGTACCTGGCCGATCAGGCCGCGTCCCTGCAGGCCGTTCACGTCCTCGATGAGCGAGGCGAGATGGAGCAGGGTTTTTTTCGGGATGCAGCCCTGGTTCAGGCACACTCCGCCCGGCAGGCCCTTTTCCACCAGCGCCACCCTGGCGCCGAGATGGGCGGCGGTAATCGCGGCCTTGTAGCCCCCCGGACCGCTGCCGATGATGACGAGGTCAAAGTCCATGGATGGTGTGCGCCGCCTTGGCGGACAAGGCCGCTGCGCGGCCCATTCCGCCTGCGTCGATCAGTGGCAGCCGCCGCCGCAGCCGCCGCAGCCGCCGCCACTGCTGCCGGACGAGCTGGAACAGGAGCCGCCGGTGTCGTTGGGATTGATGAAGATGAAGCGGCGGTCGCCCGGATTCATTTCGACGAAATCGAGCACGGCGCCGGTCAGCAGCGTCGCATAATTCGGCGACACCAGCACGGTGACGCCTTCGGACTCGACCAGCAGGTCTTCCTCGCTTTGCTCGTCGAAGCCCATGCCGTATTCGATCGAGCCATCTTCGCCGCGGCGGGCGGCGATGCGCAGGAACAGCCCTTCGGCGTTGCTCTGAACGGCGGCCTGGCGGATTTGCTCGGCGGCGTCGGCGGTTACTTTAATCATCTGTTTCTCCTCGTCAAAGGTTCAAGTTTTCAAATCAGGCGGCGCGGCCGAACCGGTCCCCGTCTGGTGCGGCGTGGCCGCCGTTCTTGCCCGCCCTGTCGCGCACGAAAGCGACGAAGCGCGCGGCCCAGTTATAGCTGTCCAGGCTGCGCAGGTGGGCATAGGAAGCCAGCAGGTTTTTGTAGACGATGCCGTCGCGGCGACCGTCGATGCCGTGGCCGCGCTTGACCTCGTAGGCGAATTTCAGCTGTCCGGGGTCCAGGTTGTCCAGGCTGGAATAATGGAACTCGTGGCCGCGCACCTCGGCGGGAGCCTGCGCGGCGGGCGCCGGCCAGGCATTTTCCCCGGTTTCGCGCAGGCGGATGTAGCCGCGCCCGACCGGTTTTTCGTGCATCACCACGTCGCCCGGAATGATTCCGACCATGTCGTGCGTCTCGCCGTGCCAGGTCAGCGTGCGCGCCAGGTACATCAGCCCGCCGCACTCGGCATAGGCCGGCAGGCCGCGATCGATGGCGGCGCCGATTTCCGCGCGCAGTGAGGTATTGGCTTCCAGTTCCGCCATGAACAATTCGGGGAAGCCGCCGCCGATGAACAAGCCGTCCACCTCGGGCAAGTGCCGGTCGCGCAGCGTGTCGAGCGGCACCAGCTCGGCCCCGGCCGCGCGCAGGGCGTCGAGGTCGTCGGCGTAATAAAAGCCGAAAGCCTGGTCTTTCGCCCAGCCGATGCGCACTTTCGGCGCATGCGGCGCGACCGCCGCCTCGACCCCGGCCTGGATCGGCGCAGATAGCGGCGGAGCCTCGGCCGCGACGGCCAGCAGCCGGTCGAGGTCCACCTGCGCGCCGACCAGCGCGCCGATCTCTTCCACCCGGCGCGCGGCCGCCGCGGCTTCGTTGCTGGGCATCAGGCCGAGGTGGCGCTCGACGATCTCCAGCCGCTTGTCGTGGTGCACCGCGCCGATCACCGGCACGTCGGTATAGTGTTCGATCACCGCACGCAGCTTGCTCTCGTGGCGGGCGCCGCCGAGGTTGTTGAGGATCACCCCGGCGATGGTGATTTCCCGGTCGAACGCCTGGTAGCCCAGGATCAGCGGGGCGATGCCGCGAGTCATGCCGCGCGCGTCGATCACCAGCACCACCGGCGCCTTGAGCAGGCCCGCGAGCGCGGCGTTGCTGTTGCTGCCGTCGAGGTCGAGTCCGTCGTACAGCCCCTTGTTGCCTTCGATCAGGCTGATGTCGGCGCCCGCCGAGTGGCGGACGAAGGAGGCGACGATCTCGTCCCGCTCCATCAGGTAGAAATCGAGGTTGCGGCAGCTGCGCCCGCTGGCGGTGGACAGCCACATCGGATCGATGTAGTCGGGGCCCTTCTTGAACGGCTGCACCACGGTTCCCCGCGCCCGCAATGCGGCGCACAGGCCGATGGAGACGGTGGTTTTTCCGGAGGATTTGTGCGCGGCAGAAATCAGCAGGCGGGACATGGTCGGAATTCGCTTAACGTGTAAAACGTGTAATGGGCATCGCCGAATCCGATAAGTTCCCGGCTGCGCGTTCCGGCGAAGCGCGAGGAGCGTGCCGCTCCCCGCGTCTCGCGTTTACTCGCCGACGGTTTCGCCGTGGAGGACGCTGTCGTCCGGCAGGAAAGGCAGCACCCTGACCGCGACCGTGGTGATCAGCGCGGCGATGGCGATGCCGCCGAAGCCCAGCAGGAATTCCGGCAGGCTCGGGTTGTAGGGGTTGATGCGGCCGTCGAAGAAGCTGCTGCTCGCCTCGTAGCCGGGGAAGATGCTGAGCGGGTAAGCCTGACCGCCGATAAGCAGAACATACAGCTGGGCGAAGCCGCCGAAAATCACCAGCAGCGATGCGACGATCACCCAGTTGCATTTCCTGCCCATTTCCGGATGGAACAGGATCGCCAGCGGCAACAGGCTGCCGAGTAAAATCTGCCCGACCCAGAATAGCGTGGTGTAGATTCCGCCGTTCAGCAGGATGAAGTGCTCGAACGCGGTCTGCTTGGCGAAGTACAGGTTGGTCATGTGATAGACCAGGGTGAAGTACAGCACCGCGGCGACGAAAACCGCCAGCAGATTCTTCAGGCGGCGCTGAATGGTCGGATCCAGCTTGCGGTTGTTCCAGCGGAACATCGCGGTCTGCACCAGCAGGAACACCGCCAGCCCGAACGAGAACGACATGATGATGAACATCGGCGGCAACAGTGCGGTGCCATAGGCCTGGCGTGCGACCAGGAAGGCGAAGATGGCGCCGGTACCGGTGGTCAGCGCAAGGCGCCAGATGAAGGCGGCGAAGCCGACGTACTTGGAGTAGTCGTGCATCTTGCGATCCATCATGGTCCAGATGTAGACGGCGACGATGGAAAAGAAGCCGGTGTAGAGGAACACGTTGAGGGCGAACACCGAGGTGAGGTTGAGGTGCGTCATCGCCACGATAAGACGGTCGGAACGGCCCAGATCCAGCATCAGCACGGTCAGGCCGCCGGCCAGCATGGCGATGGCCAGGAGGCCGGACAGCATGCCGCGCACTTTGTATACCTTGATGCCGAATACCGAACCCAGCGAGGCCAGGTTAAGCACCCCGGACGCGGCCACGATCAGGAAGATGGCGAACACGTGGGGCATGCCCCAGACGATCTGGTTGGTCATGCCGGTCACCACGTGACCGTGCGATTCCATGTAGTAGGCGGCGCCCATCCCGGCCGCCGCGATCAGGCCGAACACGCCCAGCAGCGCGTAAAACACGCTGTTTTCAATTTTGCGGAAGGCTTCAAAGTTCATGGCGTTCAAATCCCCTGATAGCGCACACCGGTGTTCAGCCCCAGATCGGCGCGAACTTGCGTGGTGGCGTAGGTAGCAATGCGTTTGGAAATTTCGCTGTTCGGATCGTTCAGGTCGCCGAACAGCATCGCGCCTTCCTTGCAGGATTCGACGCAAGCCGGCTGCTGGTCGCGGTCGATGCGATGCACGCACAGCGTACAGCCTTCGACGCAGCCTTTGCCGCGCGGCACCTCGGGATTCTGGTCTTCGTGCTCTTCGTGCACGAAGGAACGCGCCTTGTACGGGCAAGCCATCATGCAATAGCGGCAGCCGATGCAGATATGGCGATCCACCAGCACGATGCCGTCGGCGCGCTTGAACGAGGCGCCGGTCGGGCACACGTCCACGCATGGCGGCTCGGCGCAGTGCTGGCACATCATCGGCAGCGAATGGCTGTTGCCGCTCTTGATTTCCTTCAGTTCGACCTTGCGGATCCACTGCGCGTCGGTTTCCGGGTGGCCAGTAGAGCCAAAGCCGTTTTCCTTGCCGCAGGCGGTCACGCAATCGGTGCAGCCGGTGGCACATTTGCTGCTGTCGATCAGCAGGCCCCAGCGCTTCGTGCTGGATGCCGCCTCGCCGGCCGGACGGGCATGGGCCAGATCCAGCAGGGTCACGCCCGGCGCGATCACCAGGCCGGCGGTTGCCGCCGCCCCGGCGCCGATAAATAGTCTGCGGCTGTTATCTACCTTACTCATTTGACTCCCTCGCCCCCATTCAAGCTCGCCAGGTTGGCCTGCATCTGCCAGCGCATTTTGCCGGACAGGCTGGATTGCTTGTCCTTGCCTTCGGGCTGGGCGGACGGCGCCACGATCGGATGCAGCGTGTCGCCGGCGGCCTTCGGCTTGGTGGAATGGCACTCGAAGCAATCGAGCTTGACGGCGGCGTAGCTGTGGCAGCCCATGCAGAAGTCTTCCTTGCTGCTGGCCACACTACCGGTCTTGGGGTTGGCATGGCACTCGATACAGTTTTTCAGGCTGTATTTCGTGGTGCGGATCCCCTTGTGCATGGTTTCGTCGCGCTGGTGCATGAGCAGCTTCATGTGGTTGCGCCGCATGTAGGCGGTGTCCTCAACGCACTTGTCCCCCTTGGCGATCACCTTGTGATCGCCATGCTCGTCGTGCGCACTGGCGGGCAGGACGCCCGCCAGCAGCACGGCGGCCAGGACGGCCGCCAGCCACCCCAGTATGCTTCGCCGTTTCGCTGGATTGCTCATATTTTTACTCGCCCAAGCCCATTTTGATATAGCCGGTGGGGCACACGTCGGCGCAAATGTGGCAGCCGATGCACTTGGAGTAGTCGGTGTCGACGTAGCGGCCGGTGGTCGCCACCGCTTTCTTCACCTTGAACACGGCAGCCTGCGGGCAGTAGATCACGCAGTTGTCGCATTCGAAGCACAGGCCGCAGCTCATGCAGCGCTTGGCTTCCGCCACCACCTGCTTGTCGTCCAGCACTTCCAGGCGCTCCTCGAAGTGGCCCAGCACCTGGTCTGCGTTCAGCGTCACAAAGCTGCGCACGTTGCGCGGCGTGAACGGGAAATGGCCGAGGAACAGTTCACCCGCGGGGATGACATACTTGTCGGAGCGGTTTTCCAGGTTATGCACCGCGAACCTGGAGGCATCCGAACCGCGCACGCCCAGATCGATCTCCTTGGCGAACCCCTCGGCCTTGGCGACTTCTTCCTTGGTCTGCGTGTGGAACGCTTCCGGGCCCTTGCCGGCTTCGATCTGCTTGCGCACGACATCGAAGTAGGCGACGTCCACCTTCGGACGCTTGCCCAGATCCAGGCCGTTCAGGTAGTGGTCGATGCTGTCCGCCGCGATGCGGCCGTGGCCGATGGCGGTGGTCAGCAGGTGCGGGCGGATCACGTCGCCGCCGACGAAGATGCCTTGCTGGCCGGGCACTTGGTAGTGCTTGTCGGCGCTGATCAGACCCTTGCCGTTGTCGAATCCTTCCATACCAGTGAAGTCCACCGCCTGACCGATGGCGGACACGATCAGGTCGGCCGGGATATCGTATTCGGAACCTTCCTTGATCACCTGCTGCTTGCCGACGGTTTCGAGCACGGCCACGCGCAGGGCGGTGGCACGACCGTCCGCGCCCACCACCACGGAAACCGGGGTGATGCTGCCGCGGATTTCGATACCTTCGGCCAGCGCTTCTTCGACTTCGTGCTTGCTGGCGTTCATTTTTTCGACCGGGGCGCGGGAGCACAGCACCACCTCGGCACCTTCCTTGACGGAAACTTCGGCCACGTCATGGGCGATCTGGCCGGCAATGACATGCTCGGAGCGGTCGGACGGATTGATGTTCTTGATGTGGCCGAGGCGGCGGGCAACCGTTGCCACGTCGATCGAGGTATCGCCGCCGCCGATCACGACCACGCGCTTGCCGACGTGCTGCAGGCGGCCGTCGTTGAAGGCGCGCAGGAATGCCATGGCGGTCACGACGTTGGGAGCTTCCGCACCGGGAACCGGCAGCGGACGGCCGGCCTGGGCGCCCATGCCCATGAAAATCGCGTCGTAGTCGTTCTTGATCTGGTCGAGCGCGATGTCCTTGCCGATATGCACGTTCAGCTTGACCTCGACGCCGAGGTCGATAATGCGCTGGATTTCGGTGTCGAGCACGTCGCGCGGGGTGCGGAAGCCGGGGATGCCGTAGCGCATCATGCCGCCGAGCATTTCATGCTCGTCGAAAATGGTGCAGGAATGGCCTTTCAGCGTCAGCTGATAGGCCACCGACAGGCCGGCGGGGCCGCCGCCGATGATCGCGACTTTCTTGCCGGACGGCTGCACGCCTTCCGGCACGCCGAATTTCAGGTTGTTCTTGATGGCGTATTCGCCCAGGTAGTGCTCGACCGAGTTGATGCCGACGCGGTCTTCCACTTCGTTGCGGTTGCAGCCGGATTCGCATGGCGCGGGGCAGACGCGGCCCATCACCGACGGGAACGGATTGGCCGAGGTCAGGCGGCGCCAGGCGTATTCCTGCATCGGCATGCCGGCGGTGGGCTTTTCCATGCCGCGCACGATGTTGAGGTAGCCGCGGATATCTTCGCCCGCCGGGCAGCTGCCCTGACAGGGGGGAGTGCTCAGCACGTATTCCGGACATTTATGCGACCAGCCGGCATCGAAAATCTTGTCCTGCCAGGAACGCCACTGGTTGCTGCCGTCCTTGTAACGGCGGAAGTTCAGGGCTTGATCTTTGTTCATCTCTTCAGGTGATGCTGACATTTGCTTAATCTCCTAACGTAAATTCGAGAAGTCCGATGCGGGGCTGCCCCGGCGTCGCTCCTACTCTTCGCTTTCCAACTGGATGGCGGTACTCACCAACTGGTGAACGCCCCCAACCATGCTCATATCAAATCCGTAGTACGGCACCACCTTGGTGAACTGCGCCTTGCAGATCGCGCAGATCAACGCCAGGAAGTTGACCTTTTGCTCCTGGACCACGTTATTGAACGCTTCCATCCGCGGCAACGCACCCTTGACGCGCACCTCCATCAAATCGTCCGTCAGCAGGCCGCCGCCGCCACCGCAGCAGAAAGTGGCTTCGCCGATGGTTTCTTCGGCCATGTCGTGGAAATTGTTCGCCACCGCCTTGATGATTTCGCGCGGGATGACGAACTGGCCGCCGGGCATGTCGCCCATCCTCGAACCGCGCGCCACGTTGCACGAGTCGTGGAAGGTGATCACGCGATGGTCGTTCAGGCTCTTGTCGAACTTGAGCTTGCCTTGCTGAATCAGGTCGTAGGTGAATTCGCAGATGTGCTGCGGCGCGGGATAGCGCGGGTCGAGCTGCTTCTGCAGTTCGATCGAGAACGGATCCTCGCCGCCATGGCCGACCCCGGTCAACGTATTCCAGAAACTATAGGCGACGCGCCAGGCGTGGCCGCACTCACCGACGACGATGCGCTTCACGCCCAGTTCCAGCGCCGCTTCGCGAATGCGCAGCGCCGCGCGGCGCATGTTGGCGTAGCTGCCGATGAACATGCCGAAATTGCCGGCCTCGGATGCCGTGGTGCTCAACGTCCAGCTGATCCCCGCGGCGTGGAACACCTTGGCGTACCCCATCAGGCTTTCCACATGAGGTTCGGCGAAGAAGTCGGCCGACGGCGTCACCAGCAGCACCTCGACGCCTTTGACGTCGAGCGGCATTTTGACGGCCACGCCGGTATCGTCCAGCATGTCCTCTTCCATCCCTTCCAGCGTGTCCTGCAAGGCAGGGCCGGGCAGGCCGAGATTGTTGCCGATCTTGTGCAGCTTGCCCATGATCTCGTTGGTGTACTTCTGGCCGTAGCCCACCGTGTCGAGGATCTCGCGGCCGGCCATGGTGACTTCGGCGGTGTCGATGCCGTAGGGGCAGAACACCGAGCAACGGCGGCACTCCGAACACTGGTAGTAATACTTGTACCAGTCGTCGAGCAATTCTTTGGTCAGGTCCTTGGCGCCCACCAGCGACGGGAAATACTTGCCGGCAAAGGTGAAATGGCGGCGATAGACGCCCCGCATCAGCTCCTGGCGCCCCACCGGCATGTTCTTCGGGTCGGCGGTGCCGAGGAAATAATGACACTTGTCGGTGCAGGCGCCGCAGTGCACGCAGGCGTCCATGAACACGCGCAGCGAGCGGTACTTGCCCAGCAGATCGCCCATCTTGGCGATCGCCTTGTCGTGCCAGTCCTCGACCAGCTCGCCGGGAAAGCCGATTCCCTCTTGAATCGCCGCGTTGGCGGGAAACGATTTAACATGCGCCGTCGCATTTTCCTTGATCGCCGGCGTTTCGGCGTATCCGGTGAGCTTCGGTACCTCAAATTGTGGAGCAGCCACTGTTCCTCCTGCTTACGTTGTATTGCCGCCTGCTTCAGGCCGTATTCAGCTTATTCCGTGTTACCGGTTTAATCCTGCTTCGCACCCGATTCGAACTGCGCCGCTGCCCAGGGCGCCAGATGGCGGCGGTCGCGGGGATTGTCGATCTGGTTGCGGGTGGGGCTGAAAAAGACGCCCGGTGCATGCAGCAGCTTGCTGATCGGGAAAATCACCATCAACAGCGCCACCAGGGACAAGTGCACCAGCAGCGCCGGGTCGGCCGGTAGCGGTTGCAGGTTGAAGGTCATCAGGCCGCGGAAGAACTCCTTCACGCCGACGATATCGGTGTGCGCGACGAACCGCATGCCCAGGCCGGACGCGCCGATGCCGATCAGGAGCGCCAGAATCAGGTGATCGGAAGGCGTCGAGATATAGCGCACCCGGTCCACCAGGAAGCGGCGTGCCCACAAGCCGCCCAGGCCCGCCACCATGGCGAAGCCGGCATAGGTGCCGAACGGTTGAGCCCACACCACCCAGAACCAGACCGGGTCGGTGAAATAGCGCAAATGGCGCAATATGACGAGCAAAAGAGAGACATGGAAGAGCCAGCCGAACAGCCAGATCCACTTATTCGACTTGAACAGGCTCTCGAAAAGCGCCACTTCGCGCGCCATCCGCAAAACCACCCCGCCCGCGGTGGTCGGCGCCGGAGTGGTCGGAATCTTGAGGGGCGCAGGTGTACGAGCGTAGCTGCGAATTTTTAACGCCAGCCCGCCGACGAACATAGCGGTGGCCGCGTAGAAAATGCATGCATACAGCACAGTCAGAAACGACATGTAACTTCCCCCGGTATAGCCGGCAGCTTGGCTGCCAGCATTCGGCCCCCAGCGCAGCGCTGGCGGCTATCAGCAAAATTCGGTGAAACTTGCGGCGCTTCCAGCGCCAGCCATCGGATGCGGAAACCGCGCGATGGGCTGACTGCTGAAAACGGAACCGCTGACTACTGTCTTAGATACAGCCGGTCGGCTTGGGCAGGCCGGCGATTTTGCACGCCTGCTTGGCCGGGCCGTAGGGGAACAGCTCATACAGGTACTTGCTGTTGCCCTTCTCAGGTCCGAGCTTCTTGCCGATGGCCTTGGTCAGAACGCGCACAGCCGGGGCGATCTGGTAGTCGTTGTAGTACTCGCGCAGGAAATTGACCACTTCCCAGTGGTTTTCCGTCATCTCGACTTTTTCTTCCACTGCCAGGTACTTCGCAGCTTCTTCGTCCCACTCGCTCAGGTTGACCAGGTAACCTTCTTCGTCCGTTTCGTAGGTCTTGCCGTTAATTTCGAAAGCCATGCTTCTCTCCTCAATAAAAAATCAAATTACAACCAGGACTGAACGTTCTTGTCCGCCGCCACCAGATCCACGAAGCCGGCATAGTCCACCTGCTTGACGCCGTCGATCACGTTGTCCTGCATGCCGCGCGCCTCCAGATCGGGCCACAGGGCAAAGACCTGGACATCGGCCATCGCCGCTGCCAGCTTGCCCGCGGCGGCCGTTCCCTTGGTTGCGCCATACACTCCGTCTTCGATCAGCAGAATGGAGCTGCCTTTCTTGACCGTGCGCAGGCAACTGTCCAGTGCATTTTTTTCAGACGGTGATTTATTCACAATGTGCAACATTTGCGCCCCCTAATCAGAAACTCAAGACGACGTCTTGCTCGTCCATGAGCGTCGCCATTTCTTCGGAAGTCAGCACTTCCACCGGCACGACCAGATCATCCTCGGTCAGGCCGCGGGCCTCCATGGATTCCTTCTCGACGTACAGCTTCTCGATGTCGTAGCCTTCCAGCGCACGATAGGTAGGCGAGAAATTCTTCATGCCCACGGCCTTGGTGCCCTGGCCTTTCTTCAGCTCGTAGACGCCGTCGTCCATGAACACCAGGCTGACGTCCTGGTCGAACGCCGCGCTGATCAGCACGACTTCGAGGGATTCCAGCGCGTAGATGGTGCCGTACGGCGCCTTGCGGTTGACAAATGCGAACTTCTTTATGGTACCCGAGGATTCTTCGTCCATATCGATACCCCCTGTGCTTTCAGTCATGACTTCTCCCATCAATCGCCGAAGGTAACCACGCGGTCTGCCTGGATGCCGGTTTCAACCAGCTGTCCCAGTCCGGAAATCCGGAAACCCGATGCCAAGTTTTCGTCCACGATGCCGCGGCGCAGACCGGCTGCGACGCACACCACCAGATCCACGCCATGCTCTTCCGCCAACTTGCTCCAGCGATTGACGATGTGGCGGTCGTCCTGCGGCGGCTCGGTCAGCTTGGTCGCGTTGTTGACGCCGTCGTGATAGAAAAACACGCGATGGATTTCGTGCCCTTTTTCAATCGCCGCTTTGGCAAACTGATACGCCGTATCCGATGCCTGGTGATTGTATGGGCCTTCGTTCACCAATATTCCGAATTTCATCCCTGAATATCCTGTTATTAAAAGGTTGGCCTATGTCGGCTGCCGGCCGGAGCTTCCGACCGGAAACCGGCATGCGATTTAGAAGCGGATGTGCGTCGAGGCGTTGAGCGTCGCACGCGAGCCACGCCAGTCGTCGATATGGTACTTGGTGAACGGCAGGCCGGTCTTCTCGAAGAACTGGGGCCAGCCGATACGCTCGACCCAGTCAGACAGCCGCTCCCAAGGCTTGGCATCGGCCTTGTAGACGTTCAGGATGTTCTTCACCACAGCCGAAACTTCGGGCCAGCGCGGCGGGTTGTTGGGAATGCCGGAAGCCACCAGCTTGTGGAAAGTCGGCCGGATGCGGGCGTTGGAGTTCTTGCCGCCCACCCAGATGGCGAACTTGGAGAATTCCGGATCGTTGATCTGCATCGGCGGGCAGGGCGGGAAGCAGGCGCCGCAGCACACGCACTTGGCTTCGTCGATTTCCAGCGAAGGCTTGCCGTTGACCAGGGCGGGGCGAATCGCCGCCACCGGGCAGCGCGCCACGACGGTCGGGCGTTCGCACACATTGGCCACCAGATCGTGGTTGATCTTGGGCGGCTTGGTGTGTTGAATCACGATCGCGATGTCGGCCTGGCCGCCGCAGTTGATTTCGCAGCAGGAGGTGGACAGCTTGACGCGGTTGGGCATCTCTTCGTGGGTGAACTCATGGATCAGTTCGTCCATCAGCGCCTTCACCGCGCCGGAAGCGTCGGTACCGGGGATGTCGCAGTGCAGCCAGCCCTGGGTATGGGAAATCATCGACACGGAATTGCCCGTGCCGCCGACCGGGAAGCCGTTCTTGTTCAGCTCTTCGATCAGCGGGGCGACCTTGCTCTCGGCGGACACCATGAATTCGATGTTGCTGCGAATGGTGAAACGCACATGGCCTTCGGCGAAATTGTCGGCGATGTCGCACAGCTTGCGAATGGTGTAATGGTCCATCTGACGCTGGGTACCGGCACGCACGGTCCAGATTTCATCGCCGCCGTGCGCCACATGGTGCAGCACGCCGGGACGGGGGCGGTCGTGGTATTTCCAGTTGCCGTAGTTCTTTTTCATCAGCGGGTGCAGGTACTGCACGTGGTCTGGCACGCCGCTCTCGATCGGTTCACGCATTTCAGTCATTATTCTCTCCAAACACTTATCTAGTAATGTTCACTTGAGCCGGGTAGCCCTGGCATCAAGCCGCGTTTGCCTTGCGCTGTTCGGCCTTCTCGACTTCCTCGTCCCAGCCGTCGGTGCGGATGTAGGGATTGGCACGCGGATGGAGCACCATGCTCGGGTCGATCTCGACGCCGATGCCTTCGAGGAAGTTGACCAGACCGATACGGTCGATCATTTCGCCGGTGCGCTCATGCTCCAGCGCGTTTTCGGCGAAGAAGTCGATGGCGTTCTGGCCCAGCTCGTTCAGGGCGTCGAAGTCCTCGTCGGATTCCAGCTTCATGAACGGAACGATCACGGTACCCATGGTAGCGCCGATCTTCAGCACGCTCTTGCCGCCGATCAGGATGGTTGCGCCCTTGTCCTTGCCCGGAGCCAGCGCGCCGGTCATGACGTTGACGCAGTGCATGCAGCGCACGCAGTTGTGGTTCTCGATCTGCAGCGACTGGCTGTCGTTGAGCGCGACGCTGGAAATGCCTTCCGCCTTGGATACGTCGGCGGTGTTCTTCAGGCTCAGCGCCTTGGTCGGGCAGCGGGTGATGACGTCGTTGACCAGCTCGTCCATGCCGTGCTTGGCGAACCACTTCTTGCCCAGCGCGTCGTCGGTCTGGATGCTGTCGCGCCAGGTGCCGATCACGGCCATGTCGGAACGCTGGATCGAGTTGACGCAGTCGTTGGCGCAGCCGGAGAACTTGAACTTGAACTTGTATGGCAGCGCCGGACGGTGCATGTCGTCGAGGAAGTTGTTGACGGTGGAGCGCATGGCGCGGGCTTCGTCAAAACAGGACTGCTCGCAGCGCGCGGCGCCGACGCAGGACATGGAGGTACGCACGGCGGGACCGGCACCACCCAGGTCGAAACCCATTTCGTTGAACTCGTCGAACGCGATTTGCACGTTTGCCGTGGTGGCGCCCTGGAACATGATGTCGCCGGACTGGCCGTGCAATGCGATCAGGCCGGAACCATGCTTTTCCCACACGTCGCAGAATTTGCGCAGCAGGTCGGTAGTGTAGTGCATGCCGCCCGGCGGCATGATGCGCAGGGTGTGGAATTCGGCCGCATCGGGGAAAATAGGCTTCTCGTGCTCGTCCTTGAGTTCGGTGAAGCGCGGGATTACGCCGCCGCCATAGCCGAACACGCCGACGGTGCCGCCCTTCCAGTAGCCTTTTTTGGTCTTGTAGGAAGTTTCCAGCTGACCGAGCAGGTCAACCATCATGTCGTTGTCTTTGGCGAGGCGCTTGAGGCCGGTCACGAAGCTGGGCCAGGGGCCGCTTTCCAGTTGATCGAGCATTGGCGTGTCGTATTGTTTCTTAGCCATAAGGTTTTATCTCCAAAAAAATTTGAAACGAACGCAAGTTCCAGTCCTGCCCGGCAAAACCGCCGCGCCGGCACCCTGGATAAAACTTATCAAGATAAATCTCAAAAACTGGCGGTTGAAAGCGCCTTCTGCCCTGCACGCCTAAATCGACAGAATCCACTGTCAGAAGGGTCCGCGTTACCGTCCTCGAATATTACAGCCTGCCAAGAATGCATTTCCATCATTCTTCGCGGGTGCCGGATACTACCCATTGGGATTATCCGTCATCTACCTGCTTGGGGATGCAGCCCGGCAACCTCTTGATTTCGGGCCACCCTTTCCCCATATAATGACGCAACACGCTGCTTGTCTTGCTTGGGCGGATCGGGCCGGGAATCAAAATTTCGCTCGACCGTTTCTGCTTGCGAGGTTGCGAGTTTGCAAAATATTCACGGCGCGGTCAAGGGGCAGTTTCCGCGACCGATTGTGAAGCCGTTGATCCAGGGTGCGCCTTTGCCCGATATTGCGATTGGTTTTTTACGATGGAAGAAATCACCAAGCTCGACAAATTCACCTCCTCGCCGTTCCGCCAGGAGATCGAACTCCAGCACGTGGACCACGAGGCCGGCTTTGCCACGCTACGGGTGCGGATACGCGAGAGCAAGCGCTTTACCGTATTCGACATCGACGCGGCCACCGCCAAGCACTGGGGGCTGGCTCTGCTGGACTGGGCGAAAACGCACAACGACGAAGGAGTGGAAAAATAGGCTGGCCCGTAGAAAGTGGAATGGTCATTCTCGCGGTCGACGAAGCCGCAGTGACCGATGTTTGCTTCGACCTGCAGGGAACGCTGCTGCCGCGCGATCACGGCTACCGGCTGTTCCTCGAACTGGCGCGCCTGCTGCCCTGGCTGGCCGACGAGGAACGGGTGGGGGTGCATCCCATCCACGGCGCGGAAACCGGCCGGGACGATCTGCTGATCCTGAACCGCCGCGCGCGCCTGATCGTGCGCATTCCCGTCGAGCGGGAAGCCGACCTGGCGACGCTGTCCGGCCACACCATCGCCGTGGACGGCCACTCGCTCACGATCGGCAAGGGCAAGACCAGGCCATTGACGCGGCATACCCCGCTCTACGCCCACTGCGTCACCACCGGCAGCACGGACGAGGAAGGCTTCACCCGCGACGTCATCGGCCTGCTCGACGAATTGAAGATCACCTGCCGCTTCATCTGCGGACGGCATCAGACCGTCGCCACCGGCGAAGGTTACGCCTACGGCCACAGCCTGATGCTGCACGACCTGCCGGTGGATCAGTCGATTCTGGTGCAGCAGCGCGGCATGGGCGGCAACCGCAAAATTGGCTGCGGCATTTTTATACCGCACAAATCCACCAATGCTCTAGTGTAGAATCTCAAAACTTTTTTCACTCACTCAACTTCTAAATTTCAAGGAGGAATCGCAAATGGGATATGTTGTCAACGGCACTGAAATCGAAACCGACGAAGAAGGCTACCTGCTGGAACCCGATTACGGCGATGAAATCGTTTCCGTCATCGCCGAAGCAGAAGGCCTCAAGATGAACGACGAACGCTGGGCAATCGTCAACTACATGCGCGAGCAATACAAGGAACACGGCCACACGCCGACCTTCCGCAACATGCTGAAGGACTGGGAAAAGATTCGCCCCGGCACCGACAGCAAATATCTCTACAGCCAATTTCCCGAAATGCCGGCCAAGCAGTCCGCCAAAGTGGCGGGCCTGCCGAAGCCTTACGGCAAGGGCGGTTACTAACGCTGACAGCTCGTAGCGGGTAGCTTGCAGCCCAAAGCCTGCCCGCCGCGGGCGGGCCCCACCCGCTACGAGCGACCCGCGACAAGCCACAAGCTCATATGAAACACACTACCCTCGTTTCCACCGAGCAACTCGCTCAACACCTCGACGACCCGAACTGGATCGTTTTCGATTGCCGCTTTACCCTCACCGATCCCGAAGCGGGCCGCAATGCTTACCTGTGCGGCCACATTCCCGGCGCGCGCTACGCCCATCTGGACGAGGATTTGTCTTCGCCGATCACGCCCGCCAGCGGCCGCCACCCGCTGCCCGACCCCCAGCTCCTGGCCGAAAAACTCGGGCGCTGGGGCGTGGACGGGACCAAACAGGTCGTCGTCTACGACGACAGTTTCGGCGCGATGGCGGTCAGGATGTGGTGGCTGCTACGCTGGCTCGGCCACGATGCCGTCGCCCTGCTCGACGGCGGCCTGCCGCGCTGGATGCGGCAAAAACACCCGATCTCGACCGAGCCGCCGGAAATCGCCCCGGCCCGCTTTATGCCCCAGGCGCAAAATGCGCTGTGGGCGGATGCCGCCGAAGTCGACCAGGCCCGGCAGGATCCCGGCCGTCTGGTCATCGACGCCCGGCCGGAAGACCGCTTCGCCGGGGAGCGCGAGCCGCTGGACAAGGTCGCCGGCCACATCCCCGGCTCGATCAACTGGACCTTCGAAGAAAATATCGACATGGACGGCACCTACCTGCCCGCCGAGGAATTGCGCGAAGCCTATCTCGGCGTGCTCCACGGCATTGCGCCGGAGCAGGTCATCCACACATGCGGGTCGGGTGTGACCGCCAGCCACAACATCCTCGCCATGGAAATCGCCGGCTTGCCGAGCGGCAAACTTTACCCCGGTTCGTGGAGCGAATGGATCGCCGACCCCTCCCGCCCGGTCGCCACAGGAGAATAAGATGGCCGGAATCCGGATCAAGACCAAATGGTTCAAGAAGGACGGCGAAGCCAAGGACGCGGGAGAAACCGCCTCGGTGCTGGCCCTGATCATGTGGCGCCTGGCGGACAAATTCACCGCCAACCTGTCGAAGGCGGACTACGACATCGTCACGCCGCAGCGCGGCTTCATCCTGCTGGCCGAATTCCTCGCTTTCGAGGTCCAGTTCGCCGACCGCCTCGCCTACAACCGTATCGACGACGCGTCCCGCGCCGCCTTCATCCAGGCGCTGGCCAAGCGGCTGGCCGAGATCATGGAGGAAAACATCCGCGACGTGGCGCCCCATGACGACGAAGGCTACGACTACCAGGCCGGCTTCATCGACCTGCTCAACCGGCGCCTGACCGACTACGCCACGTTCGAGATGACCGACGAGAAACCCGGCTTCGCCACGCTGCGCTACCTCGGCAACCGCATCCACGAAGTCATGGAAAAGCGCGACCAGCCCTGGATCATCGACCAGATCATGGAAATCGAAGCCCCGGAAGCGGTCGAATCGATCAAGAAAGCCATGCGCGGGCTGCTGGAAACAGAGTAAAAACAGGCCGCAAAAAGGCGCAAAACGCACAAGAAATATTTTGTGCGTTTTGCGCCTTTTTGCGGCCGACGGTTTTTCGCGTCAGCTCGGGTCTTTGTACTCCGCCTCCAGCAGCTTGGCCTGAGCCGCAGCCAGACGCGCGATCGGCACGCGCGGGCCGGAACAGGACACATAGCTCAGCCCGATGTGGTGGCAGAAATGGATCGAGCCGGGATGTCCGCCGTGCTCGCCGCAGATCCCCATCTTCAAGTCGGGCCGGGTGGCGCGGCCCCGCTCCACCGCCATCTTCATCAGCTGGCCGACGCCCTTGATGTCGAGCACTTCGAACGGGTTGTCCTGCAGGATGCCGGTTTCGTTGTAGGCCGGCAGGAACTTGTTCTCCGCGTCCTCGCGGCTGAAGGAGAAGGTGGCCTGGGTCAGGTCGTTGGTGCCGAACGAGAAGAATTCGGCGGTTTCCGCCATCCGCCCGGCGCGCACACAGGCGCGCACCACTTCCAGCATCGAGCCGAACTTGAACTTCACGTTGATGCCGTGGGTCAGCTCGACCACCTTGTGAATGCGCTGGACATAGCTATGGATGCGGCCCAGCTCTTCCACCGTGGCCACCTGCGGCACCATGATTTCGGGGTAGATTTCGATCCCTTCCTTGGCGCACAACGCGGCCGCTTCCAGGATCGCCTGGATCTGCATCGAGTAGATTTCGGGGTAGGTGATGCCCAGGCGCACGCCGCGATGGCCCAGCATCGGGTTGACTTCTGCCAGGGCGCGCACTTTCTTCAGGATCGCCTCTTTCTTGCTGATCACATCCTCTTCCAGGTGCGATTCCTTGAACGAATGCAGGCCGCCCATCAGCTTGGTAAGGCCGTCGGAATATTGCTGGTAAAGCTTGGGATTGAGCAGCTTGAGGGTGTCCGGCAGTTCTTCCAGGCCCTTGATGGTGTCGCGCAGCTGGTGCAGATGGGCGATTTCCAGTTCGAGCTGCGCGGCGGTGGGCAGGAACTCGTGCATCGGCGGATCGAGCAGGCGCACCGTCACCGGCAGGCCCTTCATCGCCTTGAAGATACCCTTGAAGTCGGAGCGCTGGATCGGCAGCAGGCGGTCGAGCGCGGCCTGGCGGTCTTCCGGGGTTTCGGCCAGGATCATTTCCTGCACGATGGGCAGGCGGTCGGTGCCGTTGAACATGCGTTCGGTGCGGCACAGGCCGATGCCCTTGGCGCCGAAGCCGCGCGCCCTGACGGCGGCGTCCGGCGTATCGGCGTTGGCCAGCACCTTGAGCCGCGCCACCTCGTCCGCCCAGGCCAGCAGGGTGGACATTTCCTCGGAAAATTCAGCCTCTACCGTCGGCACTTCGCCGGCGTAGACGTGGCCGGTGCCGCCATCGATGGTGATCACGTCGCCCTCGTGCAGCGTGGTTTCGCCGATGCGGGCGTTGCGCAGATGGTCGTTGATCACGATCTGCTCGCAGCCGGAAACGCAGGGCTTGCCCATGCCGCGCGCCACCACGGCCGCGTGCGAGGTCTTGCCGCCGCGGCTGGTGAGGATGCCCTGCGCCTGGAAGAAGCCGTGGATGTCTTCCGGCTTGGTTTCCTCGCGCACCAGGATGATCTTCTCGCCGGCGCGGCCGCGGATCTCGGCGCTGTCGGCATCGAACACGATCTTGCCCGAAGCCGCGCCGGGCGAGGCCGGCAGCCCTTGCGCCAGCGACTTGCCGTGGAAATTGGGGGAAAGCTGCGGCACCAGCAGCTGCTCCAGCACCGCCGGTTCGACGCGCAGCAGGGCGCGCTCCTTGGAGATCAGCCCCTCGTGGAACATTTCCACCGAAGTGCGCACCATGGCGCGGGCGTTCATCTTGCCGTTGCGGGTTTGCAGGCAGTAGAGCACGCCTTTCTCGATGGTGAACTCGAAATCCTGCACCTCGTGGTAATGCGATTCCAGCCGGTTGTGCAGCTCCATCAACTGGCGGTAGATTTCCGGCATTTCCTGTTCCATCTCGGCGATGGGCTTGGGCGTGCGGATACCCGCCACCACGTCCTCGCCCTGGGCGTTGACGAGGTATTCGCCGTAGATCACGTTCTCGCCGGTGCCGGGGTTGCGGGTAAAGCCGACGCCGGTACCGGAATCGTTGCCCATGTTGCCGAACACCATGGTGCAGACGTTGACCGCGGTGCCGTTGGCCTGTTCCTTGGTGATCTTGAACTGCTTGCGGTAGTCCACCGCGCGCTTGCCGCCCCAGGAGCGGAACACCGCGCCGACCGCGATTTCGAGCTGCTGGTAAGGGTCTTGCGGAAACGGCTTGCCGCTGTGGCGCTGGACAATGTCGAGGAATTCGCCGGCCAGCTCCTTGAGGTGCGCGGCAGTCAGATCGACGTCCAGCGGCGCGCCGTATTTGCGTTTGATCGCCGCCATGCGCTCGTCGAAATGCTCGTCGCCGATATTCAGCGCGATCTTGCCGAACAGCTGTATGAAGCGGCGGTAGGCATCATAGGCGAAGCGCTCGTTGGCGGTCTGCTTGATCAGCCCCCGCAGCGAGGTTTCATTGAGGCCCAGGTTGAGAATGGTGTCCATCATGCCCGGCATCGACATTGACGAACCGGAGCGCACCGACACCAGCAGGGGGTTTTCGCCGCTGCCGAAACCCTTGCCGGTTTTTTTCTCCAGCGCCTCCATGTAGCCCCTGATTTCGTCCATCAGCCCGTCCGGCAGGTGGTTTTTTTCCAGGTAGGCGATGCAGGCCTCGGTGGTCGCGGTAAAGCCCGGCGGCACGTTCAGGCCGATCTGCGTCATCTCGCACAGATTGGCGCCCTTGCCGCCCAACAGCATCTTGTTCTTGCCGTCGCCCTCTTCGAATGCGTAAACGTATTTTTTGCCGTTCATGAAAAGACCCTTAACTATTTATGGGGATATGGACGAGTTAAATAATATCATGGGCGCGCGCAAAAAGCGTCCCACGAACAGTGGATCGACCAATTTTCATCCCGTCCAGGCGGATGGAAAAATCAGCGCACGGGATCGAACGCCTTGAATTTTTCTTTGTTATTCAATTAATAATCCGCCATCATGCCATCCTGACGCCAATACAGATAATCTAACTCATTTATATAACACATATCTCAAACAGTCTACCTGGATAGCGATTATTCCCGTTTTTTTCGAACTGTCCGCGCGCGGGCGGCCCCTATGATATTCATAACTGCTCAGCGTTACGGGAACGGACGGGGTCGGCAAAGAGCGAGTAACTTGCTCTTGCGTGGCGTACCAAAATCGATACCCTGACGTGAGGGAGGTATATGAGCGAAAAGCCAATTGCCTGGAAAGGGTCTTCTTTCAACCTAGAAAAAGCTTTTAGCCACAGAGAACACAGAGTTCACAGAGGAAAAACCAGAGGTTGCCGGCCTTATGGTTCTCACCCATCAGGTGGACGCGGAAATATTCAGAAACCCGCTTCATCTCTGTGTTCTCTGTGGCTTGAACTGAGGTTTTAAGGTTTAATGCCGTGCCGGTCAGTTGGCCGCCAGCGCCGCCTCGACCTTCAGGTTGACCGGCCTGCCCATGCGGGCGCGCCGGCTTACCTCGAACTGGGGTATTTCCTCGACCGCGCGGCCGCGCCGGACACCGCGCAAAATGGGCTTCTCCGTGAAAACGCAGGTCAGTTTCAGGGTTTCCGACTTGTCCAGCGCCATCAGGATCACCCCGCGCCCCTTGGGCATTTGCTTGACCTCATCGAGCGGGAACACCAGCAGTTTGTCGCCGCTCGACACGCAGGCCAGGTAATACGCACCCCGTGCGATTCTGGCCGGCGGCAGCACCCGCTCGCCTTCCTCCAGCGTCATCAGCAACTTGCCGCCTTTCTGGCGCGAGGTCATGTCGGCGATGGTGGCGACGAAGCCATAGCCGCCCGAATTCGCCAGCAACACCCGATCCTCCGCCGGCCCGGTCAGCACGCTGACGATCCTCGTGCCGGCCTGCAGCCCGATCAGGGAACCGGCCGGCACGCCGTCGCCCTTTCCGCCGGGAATCTGCGAAGCGTTGACGGTATAGGCGCGGCCGTCCGAGCCGAGCAGGACGAGCGAATCGGGCGAACGGCACTCGATGGCGGCGAACAGCCGGTCGCCTTCCTTGAACGACAGTGCGGCGAGGTCGATGCCGTGGCCCTGGCGCTGGCGCAGCCAGCCTTTCTCCGAAACGATGACGGTGACCGGCTCGTCCAGCACGGCGGCTTCGGACAAGGATGCCCGCCGCTCGGGCTGGATCAGGGTGCGCCGCGCGTCGCCGAACTTCCTGGCGTCGTCGCGGATTTCGCGGGCAACCAGCGCCTTCATCCGGCCGGGGTTGGCCAGCAGGGATTCGAGCTTGGCGCGTTCTTTCAAGAGTTCGGCGATTTCCTGCTCGATCTTGATGCCTTCCAGCCGCGAGAGCTGGCGCAAGCGGATTTCCAGGATATCTTCGGCCTGGCGCTCGGAAAGGTTGAAGCGGGCCATCAACGCCGGTTTCGGCTCGTCCGACTCGCGGATCAGGCGGATCACCTCGTCGATGTTGAGGAAAACGATGTGCCGCCCTTCGAGGATGTGGACGCGGTCGTTGACCTTGCCCAGGCGGTGGCGCAGCCGCCGCTCCACCGTCATGACCCTGAACCGGCACCACTCGGTCAGGATCGTGAACAGCGACTTCTGCATCGGGTTGCCGTCCAGCCCGACCTGGACCAGATTGAACGACACCGTGGTTTCCAGGCTGGTGTAGGCGAGCAGGGTGCGGGCGAACTCGTCGCGGTCGATGCGCGAGCTTTTCGGCCCGAATACGATGCGCACCGACTGCTCCTTGTCGGACTCGTCGCGCGCCGATTCGAGCAGGGACAAGAGCAGGGTCTTGGTCTGCGCCTGCGACTGGTCGATGGCTTTCTTGCCGAGCTTGGGCTGCGGATTGGTCAGCGCCTCGATCTCGGACAGCACTTTCGCCGCCGACGCGCCGGGCGGCAGCTCGGTGATCACCATCTGCCACTGGCCGCGCGCCATTTCCTCGAACACGTAGCGGGCGCGCACCGCGATCGTCCCGCGCCCGCTGGCATAGGCGTTGCGGATTTCCTGCGGGCTGGAAAGGATCTGGCCGCCGCCGGGGAAATCCGGGCCGGGGATCATGGCGAGCATTTCCTCTTCGCCGAATTTAGGCGATTCGATCATCATCGCGGCCGCTTCGCACACCTCGCCCAGGTTGTGCGGCGGCACTTCGGTGGCAATACCGACGCCGATGCCGGATGCGCCGTTGAGGAGCAGGAAAGGCAGCCGCGCCGGCAGCACGGCGGGTTCCTGGAACGAGCCGTCGTAATTCTGGCGGAAGTCCACCGTGCCCTGGTCGAGTTCGGACAGCAAAAGCTGCGCGATCGGCGTCAGGCGCACTTCGGTGTAGCGCATCGCCGCCGCCGAATCGCCGTCCAGGCTGCCGAAATTGCCCTGCCCGTCGATCAGCGGATAGCGCAGCGAAAAATCCTGCGCCATGCGCACTGCCGCCTCGTACACCGCGCTGTCGCCGTGGGGATGGAACTTGCCGATCACGTCGCCGACGATGCGCGCCGACTTCTTGTGCGGCTTGTCCGGTTCGTTGCCCATCTCGCGCATGGCGTAGAGGATGCGCCGCTGCACCGGCTTCTGCCCGTCGCGCACGTCGGGAATGGCGCGCGACTTCGACACCGCCATCGCATAGGCCAGATAGGCGGACTTGGCATAGTCGGCCAGATCGTCCTGCGGTTCTTCCTCAACCACCGCTTCGGGCGCTTCCGGCGGCGCGGGAGGCAGCGCCGCATCTTCCGTCGCCGCCTCGCCGCCCTCCTCCGGCAACGGTTCCAGATGCTCGAACAGGTCGGGCGTAATATTGTCGATCTCGTCCTTCATCTTGTTCCAGATTCACGATCAAAATGCGTTGTAGGATAACAAGCCCGCCTAGTTGGCGCCATACTACCGTAGGATGCGGTGAGGAACGAACCGCATCGTTCGCGTTATTCACCGCCCCCAAAATCCGGCATACCGTCGCCACCCCAATCCGCCGGATAAATGCCGCGCCGCACATACTCGTGAAAGCTGGAATGCGGCCAATCCGCGACGCGGCGCGCGCAACCGTGTTTTACCGGATTCCAGTGGATGTAATCGGCATGGCGGTTAAAATCATCCTGGTCACGGATCAAATGCTCCCAGAAGCGCCGCTGCCAAATCCCTCTTTCGCCACGCTTCGCCCGGCTTGGCGAAATCCGTTCGCCTTTCTCGACCGCGCGGGAAAAGCAGCCCTTGATCAAGCCCCATCGGGTGGAAAAATCCGTGTCGCCCGGCGGCAATGTCAGGATGCAATGCAGGTGATCAGGCAGGATAACCACGGCGTCCATGCGGAACGGATGCCGCGTCCGCACGGTTTCGAATGCCGCGCGCAACGCCTCGATCCGTTCGACGAGAAGCCGGTTTCCTTTGCGCTCGGCAAGATTGACCGTGAAAAACCAGCTTGCGCCGGGGATGTGGGCGCGGCGATATTCAGTCATGATGAATGGTGTAATCCGTCGATTTCGCGACAGATGCGGCTCCTCACCGCATCCTACATCATGGCGTCACCTTGTCCCACGCGCCAATGGCAACAGCATCCTTGGTCCAGACCTTCGATTCAAACCAATGTTGCTTCTTGTCATCCTTGCCGGTAAATACGCTGACCTGTGCGTTTTGCATTTCCTCGCGGGTCCAGACATATTCGTTCTTCCATTTGCCTTCCAACACCACAACCACGAAATAATCGGCCAACAGGTGGTTAGCTCCGCCGCTAAGGGGTATCGCGTTGCATTTGGTGAGCGTCTTCACCTGCACGGTGAATGCCTTGCCGCAATCATCATAGCCAACAATGTCTACGCCCTTTGCGTTGCGCGCCGTAGGCATCACGTTGAAGCCCATCCTGCTGAGTTCCGCGCAAACTTGATACAGCCCCACATTTCCAACAATCTGCGATTTCACCTCGCCCCCATATTACGTAGGATGCGGTGAGGAACGAACCGCATCGTTCGCGAATCCAGCCGAATCATTCATCCGCCTCCACCAGATGCCCCGCCTCTTCCATCCACGCCCGTCTTGAAGCCGCCTCGGATTTGGCCATCAGTTTGTTGAACACTTCCTTCACGTAGCCGGTGAAATCGTCGGTACGCAGGGTCAGCAGGCGGCGCGCGTCGGGGTTGAGCGTGGTTTCCCACAACTGCACCGGATTCATTTCTCCCAGGCCCTTGAAGCGCGACACCTGCCACGAGCCTTCGCGCACCTTGTCGGCGCGCAGGCGGTCGAGCGTGCCTTCCAGTTCGCCTTCGTCTAGGCAGTAGAATTTGCGCGCCGGCTTGTTCTTGCCTTGCGCCGGCACATCCACCCGGTACAGCGGCGGCTGCGCGACGCACACCCGCCCGGCGCGGATCAGGGCGGGGAAATGGCGGTAGAACAGGGTCAGCAGCAGCACCTGGATATGGCTGCCGTCCACGTCGGCATCGGCCAGGATGATGACGCGGGCGTAGCGCAGGCTGGACATGTCCGGCGTATCGTCCGGCCCGTGCGGATCGACGCCGAGCGCGACGGCGATGTTGTGGATCTCGTTGTTGGCGAAAATGCGGTCGGCCTCGTGCTCCCAGGTGTTGAGCACCTTGCCCCGGAGCGGCAGGATGGCCTGGGTGTCCTTGTTGCGGCCCTGCTTGGCCGAGCCGCCGGCGGAATCGCCTTCGACCAGGAACAGCTCGCGCTCTTCCAGGCTGTCCGACTGGCAGTCGGCCAGCTTGCCCGGCAGCACGGCGACGCCGGAGGACTTGCGCTTCTCGATCTTCTGCCCGGCGCGCTGGCGCGTCTGGGCGGCCTTGATCGACAGCTCGGCGATTTTCCTGGCCGCTTCCTGGTGCTCGTTGAGCCACAGTTCGAGCGGGTCGCGCGCCATGCTGGTGACCAGGCGCAGCGCGTCGCGCGAGGACAGACGATCCTTGGTCTGGCCCTGGAACTGCGGGTCGAGCATCTTGGCCGAGAGGACGAACGAGACCCGGCTGAACACGTCGTCGGCGGTGAGCTTGACGCCTTTCGGCAGCAGGCTGTGGTGCTCGATGTAGCTCTTCACCGCGTTGAACAGGCCGTCGCGCAGGCCCGCTTCGTGGGTGCCGCCGGCGGGCGTGTGGATCAGGTTGACGTAGGATTCGCGCACCGCGGGCCCTTCGTCCGTCCAGGCCACCACCCATTCGGCGCCCTCGCCCTCGGCGAAAGTCTCATGGGCGGCCGGCGCATATTTGGCGCACTTCCAGAACAGCCCGTCGATCAGGTAATCCGCCAGCTGCGACTTGAGATAGTCGGACAGGCCGTCCTGATACAGCCACTCTTTTTCTTCCTTGAGCAGCCCGTCCTTGTCCTCGATCGCCAGCACCACCCGCACGCCGGGCAACAGCACTGCCTTGGCCCGCAGCACCCGCTCCAGCTGCGCCGGCGGAATCTCGGCGCTGTCGAAATACTGCGCGTCCGGCCAGACCCGGACGCCGGTGCCGGAGGCGCGCTTGGCCGCGCTGCGCAGCTGGACCAGCGGCTCCACCACGTCGCCGCCGGAAAACGCCATGGCCCAGACGCCGCCGTCGCGCGTCACGTTGACTTCCAGCCGCTTCGCCAGCGCATTGGTGACGGAAACGCCGACGCCGTGCAGACCGCCGGAGAACTGGTAGGCGCCGCCGGACTTCTTGTCGAATTTGCCGCCGGCATGCAGCCGGGTGAATACCACTTCCACCGTCGGCACGCCTTCCTCGGGATGGATGCCGACCGGAATGCCGCGCCCGTCGTCCGAAATGGAGACCGAGCCGTCGCCGTGCAGCCGCACCGTAATGACTTTGGCGAATCCGGCCAGCGCCTCGTCGGCCGAGTTGTCCACCACTTCGGTGACGATATGCAGCGGATTGTCGGTGCGCGTATACATCCCCGGCCGCTGCTTCACCGGCTCCAGTCCGCGCAGCACGCGGATGGAGGAATCAGAATAGGTCTTGCTCATGAATTTCGATCCTGTTGCGATACCGGCACGCTACCACATAAAAAACTTGGCGCAAGCCGAAAATGATGGGTCCAACGGTCACAGCAAATCGCTACTCCGAATCATGAAACGGCGACTCGCCATGACCGTTCCCCTCTCCCCTAGCCCTCTCCCGCAAGCGGGCGAGGGGGATTTGGTCTCGCTTCGCGAGTTTCAGTTCAAACAGGCGCCCCGACCCTGTGTGCGCCGGCAACCTGTGCTACGCTCTCGCTGTTCTCGCCAAAGCAATCTTCAGAGGTGCCATCGATGGATACGCTGCTGTCTTACTGGTCGATCCGGGAACTGGCTGCAAACGGGATCATCCTGCTGCACCTGCTCGGCGCCCTGGCGCTCGGCATCGTCATCGGCTTCGAACGCTCCTACCATGGCCGCGCGGCGGGCATGCGCACCTATGCCCTGGTGTGCATGGCCTCCACCGCCCTGACGGTCATCAACGGCTATCCCGGTTTGTGGTACGGCGGCCTGTCCCAAACCACGGGCATCGCCGACCCGACGCGGGTGATCCAGGGCATCATGACCGGCATCGGATTCCTCGGCGCCGGCCTGATCATGAAGGAAGGCTTCACCATCCGCGGCCTGTCGACGGCCGCTTCGGTGTGGATGACCGCGGCCGTCGGCGTGCTGATCGGCGTGGGATTTTACGCCGCCGGAATCTTCGCCGCCATCCTCAGCATCACCGTCCTGAGCGGCTTCCACTGGGTAGAGCGCCTGTTGCCCCACGAACGCCTGCTGCACCTCTCCATCGCTTACCCGCATACCCGGATGCCGACTGAAGGAAACCTTCGCCAGCTCATGCGCCTCCACGATTTCGAGGTGGTCGACTGGGCCTACCAGCTGGGCGATGACGGCAATAAATTCGAGTATCTCCTCGTGCTGAAGACCCTGGGTTCCGGAAAAATGAGCGAGCTGGCGAAGTATCTGGCTGCG
Organism: Sulfuricella sp.; assembly: GCA_023266195.1. Classification (GTDB taxonomy): domain Bacteria; phylum Pseudomonadota; class Gammaproteobacteria; order Burkholderiales; family Sulfuricellaceae; genus Sulfuricella. Next base: position 49,070 of record JAHFRP010000005.1, on the reverse strand, counting down.
GCGGACGACATCATCGAATTCAGGCTTGCTCCGTCGCGAAATTGATTGGGCAGCTTGAATCCATCTCCCAACTTCGCGCACTATCTGTTACCCTTTGTTATTATTGATATTCGCCGCCACGCCAACGACAATAATTCGAGGAGAAGAGGAATGCGTTTTGTTCTGCCGGCACTTTTCAGCATGTTCATCGCCCTGTCCGCCGCCCATGCCGCCGAACCGCTCCGGCTGGGCGTCGTGGCGCCGGACCACGAAAACCTGGCCGATGCGGAAATCCTGGGCAAATATCACGCCCTGGGCGAGCAGCTTTCCGCCCAGCTGAAAACCCCGGTTTCCCTTTCGCCGGTATATAGCCCGTTCACCGCCATGAAACGGGTCAGCCGCGGCGAATACGACATCATTCTCGCCCCGGCGCATGTCATCGCTGTTGCGCTAAAAGCGAACTACGCACCGGTAGCCAAAACCAGCAACAAAACCGGCGCTGTTTTCGTCGTCGCCGCCGACGCTCCGTGGCAAACGCTGGAGCAGGCCAAGGGCGCACGGCTGGGCCTGTCGGCATCCGACTCCCTGCCTGCCAGCCTCGCGCGCGGCGAAATCAATTCCAAGTCGCTTGAAATGCGCAAGCAGTTCAGCGAAGTACGCTACTTCCGGCGGCCGGAAGCCGTCCTTTACTCCATCCAGATCAAGGCAACGGATATCGCCGCCGCCGATGCCGGCCTGGCGCAGACATGGCTGAAAACCAACAAAGGCCGCATCCTGCAGAAGACCGCCGAAGTCCCGCTGCTTGCGCTGGCGGTAAAGCGCGACCGCATCGACCCCGACAAGGATGGCGCGATACTCAATGCCCTTGCCAAATTTTCCGGCAGCCAAACGGACGGCCAGCAAAAAATGGCCTTCGTGGCCGCGCAGCGCGAGGAATTCGCGGCCGTCGCCTCCACCCTGAACACCACGCCGAAAGATCTGCCCGGCGCCCGCGTGATCGATGCGCAACAAGCCGCAGCGCTTCAGAATCAAGGCGTCGTCGTCATCGACGCGCGCAATGCCGAAGAATACGCCAACGGCCACATCAAGGGCTCGGTATGGGTACCCTACGCCGAAGTCAGCGCCAAGGAGGTAGGATTCAACCCGGCCGAGGACCGTTTCGACCTGAGCAAGCTGCCCCAGGACAAGGGCACACGGATCGCGCTTTACTGCGACGGCACGCCGTGCTGGAAAAGCTACAAGGCATCCACCCTGGCAATCAGGAACGGCTACAGGAATGTCTACTGGTTCCGCGGCGGCTTCCCCGAATGGAAGGCTGCGGGGATGCCGATCGAAAGCGGAAAATAGTTATTTCCGCGTTCGAAACCGGAACAAAGAACAAGTCGCCGCCTGATTCATGACCAATACCAGCTTCGAATGGCCATTGCCCAAGGGATTCCGTCTGGCCGGAACAAATGCCGGGGAATGCCCCCAAGCCTCTATGATCGCCTACCTGGACGGGCGGAACTCGCTGTGCAGCATCACCGCGTTTCATCCGAAAGAGCGGGCCTTCACCGTCCTCACGTCGGCCGGAGAAACACGGCAGACCGTTGCCATCGATCAGGTCAAGTGGCTGCGCGTGCTCGATAGCGCGCACCTCGCAAACGACGATGGGAGCGAGGTTTCCCCCGAGTCGTGGGAACGGGCCTGCGCGCCGTTCACGCTGAAATTCAAGTCCGGCGACAAGCTGGACGGCGACACCATAGGCCAAATCTGTTCAGAAACCGGCTGGTTCCTGTACCAAACCAGAAAACACGGGGAGGCGATGCGCCATTTCGTGCCGCACGCAGCCATCGATTACCTGACGGTGAATGGCAAGTGCCTCAGCGACCAGGCCACAGCGCAGTTCCGCGAGAAGAAAAACCCGAGGCTGGCGGCGATCCTCAAAAGCATGCCGGACAAATACCCCTTCGAGCTGGAACGGAAATTTGCGCGCATCGTCAACCGGATCGCCGAACTGTGGGAGGCTCCCGAGATCGACGATTACTTCTCCGAATTGATGGTGGATAACCGCGGCGGCCAACGGCAAGGCTTTCCACCCGTAATCGCACGGGAAATCATGTCCCTGTGCATGGCGCACGGGGAGCTGAAGCACGCCGCCGAAGCCGGCGGCGACGACCCCTGGGGCGCGGACCGCGACCAGGCCAAGAAACAGCTGGACGAAATGGGCATCGGCTTCCAGCCGCAATATTTCATCGCCACGCTGGAGCGCGGCGACCAGGTCGCGTCGGAGCTGTTCATCAAGGGCGGAATCGATGTCAATCATGTCGGCGACAACGGCTGGACGCCGCTGATGATCGCCTCGTTCAACGGCAACGAAGGCATCGCCAGGCTGTTGATCGAGAGGGGCGCCGGCATCCATGCGCGGGACGATAGCGGCTATTCGCCCATCCACTGGGCCGCCTTCAACAATTTCATCGAAGTCACCGCCATCCTGTTGCGCAAGGGGGCAAACCCGAACAGCGCCAACCGCTACGGCTGGACGCCCCTGCTGCAAGCCGCCGCGCGCGGCCATGCCGAGGTGGCCGAAGTGCTGCTCGCCAAAGGCGCCCACGCGAACCAGTGCGACGAAGAAGGCTGGACGCCGCTGCACAAGGCAACGGCCAACGGCCACCTCGCCATCGTCAAGCTGCTGCTCAAAGCGGGCGCCGACATGAAGGCAGCCCATCGCAGCGGAGCCACACCGCCATCGCTGGCAAGGGAAAAGAACCTGTCGGCGATACTCGACGCCTTCTTCACCCACGGCACGGGCCGCTAAGAGCAGGGCGCGGAAGCCGGCTCCAGGCTGGGAATGGCTTCAGCCGTGCATGCCAGGCGGCACACGCAAGGAGTGGCCGCAAGCTGCGCTCTGACTTTCTATTGGCCAGCCAAGTCGCTGGTTATCCCAGGGGGAGAGAGGGCGATCGTTCTCTCTCTCACCGGCGGGAGAGGGTTAGAGAAAGAGCTGCCGCTCACAGCGCGAGAAAGCCTGCCCCACGGCAGAGCATGTTGGCCGACGACTGGGCTACAATACGTCTTTTTGTCCGAATCGCCGTGACCCAAATCCCCAGTCCGCCCTACCAGAACCTCACCCCGGACCGCATCCTGAATGCGGTGGAAAGCCGGGGCCTGCGCTGCGACGGGCGCCTGCTCGCCCTCAACAGCTACGAGAACCGCGTCTACCAGGTTGGACTCGAAGAAAGCGCGCCGGTGATCGCAAAATTTTACCGGCCGCTGCGCTGGGCGGACGAAGCGATTATCGAGGAACACAGCTATACCCGCGAGCTCGCCGACAGGGAGATTCCCGTGGTGGCCCCGCTGGCCGACGAAACCGGGCGCACCCTGCACGAATTCGACGGCTTTCGCTTTGCGCTTTACCCGCGCCAGCCGGGGCGGGCGCCGGAGCTCGACGATCCCGCCACGCTGGAATGGATGGGCCGCTTCATCGGCCGGATTCATGCGGTCGGCGCCATCGCGCCGTTTGCCCACCGCCCCGCACTGACGGTCGAAAGCTTCGGCGTCGAGCCGTCCCGCTTCGTCATCGACCACGGCTTCATCCCGCCCGACCTGGAAACCGCTTACCGCTCCGTGGTCGAAGATGTCTTGCAGCGGGTGCGCGCCGCCTTCGCGCGGGCAGGAACAATCACGCCGATCCGGCTCCACGGCGATTGCCATCCCGGTAACGTGTTATGGTCGGATGCCGGCCCGCATTTCGTCGATTTCGACGATTGCCGCATGGGGCCGGCGATGCAGGATATCTGGATGCTGCTGTCCGGCGACCATGACGCGATGAACCGTCAGTTGTCTCACTTCATGGGCGGCTACTTGGAATTCCACGATTTCGACCCGCGCGAACTGTTGCTGGCGGAAGCGCTGCGCACCCTGCGCCTGATCCATTACGCGGGCTGGCTGGCGCAACGCTGGAACGACCCGGCCTTCCCCGCCAGCTTTCCCTGGTTCAACACCCAACGCTACTGGCAGGACCAGATCCTCGCGCTACGGGAACAGTGCGCACTGATGGACGAGCCTCCGTTGCGGTTTTAATGTGAACTCGCGAAGCGAGACTTCGTCCCCCTCGCCCGCATGCGGGAGAGGGTTAGGGGAGAGGGAAGCGAGGGTTGAGCAGTGGACGGCGTTTTCGCCCTACAAAACCGGAATCCATGCTTCGACGCGCAGGCCGCCGCCTGCCGCGCGGTTCAGTTCGAGCACGCCGCCCACCGCCATCACTCGGCCCTTCATCCCCGACACGCCCACGCCCTTGCTGTCGCAGGTAAAATCCATGCCCCGTCCGTTGTCTTCAATCGCCAGCAGGATGGTGCCGGACGGGGAATGGCCGCTGGTCATCTGCCGCAACTCGACGTTCACCCTGCTGGCGCCGGAATGCCGCGCCACGTTGGTCAGGCTTTCCTGCACCACGCGGTAAATCGTGATATCGACGAACTGGCCCAGTTCGTACAGGTCGCCGTGGAAATCCAGGCTGTATTCGATGCCGGGATGCAATAGTTTCCAATTCGTCGCCAGATCGCGCAAGCTTTCCAGCAGGCCCAGCTCGTTCAGCAGGGGCGGATTGAGGGAGTGCGTCAGGGTGCGGATTTTGTGGTGAACCTCCTGGCCGCATTTCGCGATCGCCTCCGCCGCCGACCTGGCTGCTTTGGTCACCCCTTTCGGTTGCGTAATGATCGCCTGTGCGTAAAGCTGGATCCCGGTCAGCGTCTGCCCCAGCGTGTCGTGCAGATCCTGGGCAATACGCTGCCTTTCCGTTTCCTGGGCGCTGAACAGGCGCAGCGTCAGATTCTGGTTCAGCAGCAGCATTTCCCTGGCATTTTCATCGCGCTGCTTGCGCTCCGCCTCGACGGTCGCCTGGCGTGCGGCCGCCATCACCGCCACACCCGTCACGCCGATGATGTTTCCCGCGCCGTCCCGCTGGGGGTGGGTTTGGCAATGGAAATGGCGCTCCATCCATTCCGCGTTGTAAATCGAAGATTCGCCCTGCAGGCTGAGCAGATGCGCCTCGATCGGAAAAAATTCGTTTGAGGCCGTGTGAAAATAATCGTACAAGTCGATTTCCGCCTGTTCGATTTCCCCGGGCCGCAGACCGAGGACGGTCAGGTCGCCGCTGCAGGAGGTGAATTTCAAATTGCGGTCGGTCGACCAGACGATGGTTTGAGGCTTTTCAGCGGGGATGAGGAGGCTGCGCCTTTCTTTCGCTTTCGGCCGCGCAAGTTTGATCACATTGTCCGAATATTGACCATCGGCTCCGTTGAACATGAAAAAAGTTCCCCCCGATTCTTTGCTTACGAGCATCGTGCAATCCCCCAGGCAAAAATTTCAGCTGCAACGGCTATAAGACAATGACTTATCATGTTAATAGAAATAGACTTCGAGGTCCATAAGGAAAACCACTGAAATTAATAGGCAATTTGCTTATTTTCATCTCATTTTGCGATGCTTGTCGGCGCTGGCTAACGGTCATGGCGAATCGCCGCCCCGAATCATGAAACGGCGATTCGCCATGACCGTTCCCCTCTCCCGCAAGCGCCCGCTAGGAGTGGCGGCAAGCCGCACTCCGACTTTCTATCGACTGAAGTCGATGAAAGATCGGATGTCCCCGCCGGGTTCCCGCTGCCGCGCAGCGACGACGGCGAGACGGACGAGGGGGACATGGTCTCGCTTCGCGAGTTTCACGCTAAAGCGGCTTCTTGCCCAGCCTTTCCGCCAGCGTGGAAAACACATCCACCGGCATCGGGAAAACGATGGTGGAGGATTTGTCGCCGGCGATCGCCGCCAGCGTCTGCATATAGCGCAGCTGCATCGCTTCGGGCTGGCGCGCGAGCGTCTGCGCGGCTTGCAGCAGCTTTTCCGACGCCTGCAATTCGCCCTCGGCATGGATCACCTTGGCGCGGCGTTCGCGCTCGGCCTCGGCCTGGCGGGCGATGGCGCGGATCATCGACTCGTCGATATCGACATGCTTGATTTCCACGGTGGACACCTTGATCCCCCAGGCGTCGGTCTGGCTGTCCAGCACTTGCTGGATGTCGAGGTTCAGCCGCTCGCGCTCGGCCAGCATTTCGTCCAGCTCATGCTTGCCGAGCACCGAGCGCAGAGTGGTCTGGGCGAGCTGGCTGGTGGCGTTGAGAAAGTTCTCCACCTGGATGATGGCGCGCTCTGGATCGACCACGCGAAAATACAGCACGGCGTTGACCTTGACCGATACGTTGTCGCGCGAGATCACGTCCTGGGTGGGCACGTCGTGCACCACCGTGCGCAAATCCACCCGCACCATCTGCTGGATGCCGGGAAGAACCAGGATCAGCCCCGGCCCCTTCACCTTCCAGAACCGGCCCAGCTGGAACACCACGCCGCGTTCGTATTCGCGCAGGATGCGGAAGGAGGAAATCAGCAGCACCGCCAGCAGGATCAGCGCGCCGGGAAAGCCGAAGTTGAACATGGTTGTTCTCCTTATCGCGTTAACAGATTTTGAACCGCAGAGGACGTCGAGGCGGCCAACAGCGAAGAGCGAATGAAATCCGGCCTTGCTGAATATCCCTGCTTCATCGGTTTTTTTCCTCCGCGTCCTCTGCGGTAAAACCCATGTTCAGGTCATTCCGGTACCACCACCAGCGTCAGCCCTTCCCGCGCCGTCACCCTGACGCGCATTCCGGGCGTCAGGGGGGCCGTGCTGCGCGCTTGCCACAGCTCGCTGTGCACGCGCGCCCAGCACAGCCCGTCCGTGCACGACAGCACCTCGCCGGCACTGCCGATCAATTCCTCGCTGCCGCTTACCACCGGCCGCCGCCGCGCCCTGAGGGCCAGGCTGCCGCTGGCGGCGATGACCACGGCGCTGACGACCCCCAGACCGACGATCAGCGGAACCGGGATGCCATAGCCGGGCACGTCGGTATCGATCAGGAACAGCGCGCCGATGACGAAAGCGACCACCCCGCCCACGCCGAGCGCGCCGAAGCTGGGGACGAAGGCCTCGGCCACCATGAAAGCGATGCCGAGCAGGATCAGCGCCAGGCCGGCATAGTTCACCGGCAGCAGATGCAGGGCGTACATGCCGAGCAGCAGGCTGATTGCGCCGATCACGCCCGGCACGCCGTGGCCGGGGTTGGCGAGCTCGAAGAACAGGCCGTAGACGCCGATCATCATCATGATCAGCGCGATGCCGGGTTCGGTGATGACGGACAGCAGCCGCGAGCGCCAGTCCGGCTCGTAGGCGATGGTGGCGGCGCCGGCCGTGGCGAGCCTGGCTTCGCCGATTTGCAGCCGGACGGTCTTGCCGTCCAGCTGGCGCAGAAGATCCGGCACGTCGTCCGCGATATAGTCGATCACCCCGAGCTTCAATGCCTCGGCGGCGGACAGGCTGACCGCCGTGCGCACCGCCTGCTCCGCCCACTCGGCATTGCGCCCGCGCAGCTGGGCGAGGCCACGGATGTACGCGGCGGCATCGTTTACCGCCTTTTCGTGCATGGTGTTCTTGGGCGGCGCAGCCTTGGCTTGGCCGTCGCCGGGGTTTTGGGGGGCGGGTTCCGGGCTTACTCCACCGATCTGGATCGGGGTGGCGGCGCCCAGGTTGGTGCCGGGCGCCATCGCGGCGATATGGCTGGCGTAGAGGATATAGGTGCCGGCGCTGGCGGCGCGCGCCCCGCCCGGCGCGACGTAGCCCGCCACCGGCAGCGGCGAGGCAAGGATGGCCTTGACGATCCGGCGCATGTCGGTATCCAGCCCGCCCGGCGTGTCCATGCGCAGCACCACCAGCTGCGCGCCGGACCCGGCCGCGCGATCCAGTCCGCGCGTGACGTAATCGGCGCTGGCCGGGCCCACCGCGCCTTCCAGCGTGAGCAGCATCACCGGCGCGCTCGCCGCCGGTGCCGGCACCAGCCACAGCCACAGCCACAGCCACGCCAGCAAACCCCACAGCCACGCGGTTTTTTCCGGCCTCACGATACGTCCTTGTCACGCTCCCCTAGTTTCGTTATAGACGGCAACACGGATTGCCGCAACCTGGCGCGGCAAAAGGGGGGAAACGGCCGCTCCACACTCGGGCGTTTTGGACTGATCAGCCTCCTGGGAACGTAGACCGGATGGAGCTTTGCGGAATCCGGGATTGCATCTCGATGCCAAGACCGCCCCGTATTCCGCTGCGCTTCATATGGCTACAATTTCTTTTACCCACAACTCAGGACTGGCTTTCCCCGCCCAGCGCCCCGATCAAATCGGGCAGAAAGCGGGCGAGCTCGCCGGCCATGATGGCGAAATCGGCGTCGAACATTTCGTCGGCGGTTTCGGCTTGCTGCTCGGCTTCATCCTTGAGCAGGTCGAGGAAGGCGAGCCGCTTCACCTGGAGGTTTTCCTGCAGGACGAAGGAGATGCGGTCGTTCCAGGTCAGCGCCAGGCGGGTGACCTGCTTGCCGGCCTCGATGTGGCGGCGGATTTCGTCCGATTCCAGCGGGTGGCGCACATAGCGCACGGTCGATTTTTCCTCGCCCGGCGCGCGCAGTTCGCAGTCGCGGTCGATGCTGAAGCCGGCCGGCGCTTCGTTGGCGGCGAGCCAGCCGGTCATGGCGGTGACCGGCGACACTTCGGTCCTGATCAGGCTTAGCGACAGGTCATCGACCGATTTGCGCAGCGTTTCGAGCAGTTCGTCGGCTTTGGCCGGATTGGCCGCATCGATGGCGAACCAGCCGCCGGCCGGGTCGATCCAGGCGAAGGTAGTGCGGCGGCGGGTGAAGGCGCGCGGCAGCAGCTCGTCGGCGACCTGTTCCTTGATCTCGCGCAGCTGCTTGCGGCCGGGCCGGAAGCCTTGCTGTTCCTCGATCTCGGCGGCGCGCTCCTGGGCGTATTGGTTGACGACCGAAGCGGGCAGAAGGCGCTGCTCGACGCCGAGCGCGATCAGCATTTGTCCCTGAAGCGCAAAGGCCAGCGCATCGCCCGCGCCGCGCGGCGCGACCCAGCCCCGGCTCAGCATTTCCATGCTGGCGCAGCTCTGCAATGCCTGGCGCGCCAGGGCTTCTTCGAGTTGGGCGGCGGTGATCCGGCAGTCGCGCAGGCGGTAAATCTGGAGGTTTCTGAACCACATGATCTGAACTCGCAAAAGGCGCGATTTTACACCCGCGCGGCGAAGAAGCGATGGCCGAATGAATTCGGCCTACAGGCGGCGCCGCTATACTGGGTTTTATGGCTACTCGCCAATTGCGCATCTTTGCGCTGGCCCTGGCCGCGCTGCTGTTCGCGGGCTGCGCGCCTGCGCCGCCGCTGTTCCCGGTGGCGGCGCCATCCGCCCCGGCCGGCTTTCCCGAGGCTTTCTACCGGGAAGCGGCTGCGCGCGGCGAGCCGGTGTTTTCCATCGATGCCGCCCGCTCGCAGGTGCTGATCCGCGTTTACCGGGGCGGCTCGCTGGGCGCCAAGTTCGGCCATGATCATCTGGTGTCGAGCCGGGCCGTGCGCGGCTATGCCTTGCTGCCCGCCGCCGGCGCCGCGCGGGTCGATCTCTACCTGCCGCTCGACTCGCTGGCGGTGGACGATCCCGAGCGGCTGGTCGCGGAGCGCATGCCGGCCACGCTTTCCGCCGCCGGCGTCGAGGCGACGCGGCGCAACATGCTGGGCGCCGTGCTGGATGCGGCCCACTTTCCCTATGCGGTCATTCACGGCACGTGCGGTAGCCCGGCCTGTACCGAATTGAATGCGCAGATCACGCTGCACGGGGTGGCGCGGCGCATGACCGTTCCGCTCGAACTGGAGCGAAATCCCCGCCGCCTGGTGGCGAGCGGGCATTTCGATCTGCGCCAGACCGACTTCGGCATCACTCCGTACAGCGCGCTGGGGGGCGCGCTGCTGGTGCGGGACCGGCTCGACCTGAGTTTCCGCATCGAGGCCGCAAGCGATTGATTGGTGGATTCGGAAAAAACGCATGGCCGCGAAAAGGCGCAAAAGACGCAAAAAACTTCTGTGCCGTTTGCGCCTTTTCGCGGCTAACGGTTGCTGTCTGCAACCACGTAGGCGCTGAACTCGCCATCGCGAGATGATGCGGTTCGTTCCTCACCGCATCCTACACTGTACTTTTGGCTTTTTCGCGGCTAACGAGTGCTGTCTGCCGCTGCCACGTAGGCGCTGAACTCGTCCGCCGGGAGGGGGCGGGCGAAATGGTAGCCCTGCGCTTCGTCGCAGTGGTTGAGGCGCAGGTAATCCAGCGTGCGCTGCTCTTCGACCCCTTCGGCGATGGTTTTGAGGTTCAGGCTTTTCGCCATCTGGATGATGGCACGGATGATGGCGGCGTCGTTCGGGTCGTCGGCCATGTCGCGGACGAAGGACTGGTCGATTTTCAGCTTGTCCACGTTGAAGCGCTTGAGGTAGGACAGGCTGGAATAGCCGGTGCCGAAGTCGTCGATCGACAGCTTCACGCCGAGCGCCTTGAGCCGCTGCACCGTGGCCAGCACTTTGTCGGTGTCCTGGATCAGGATCGATTCGGTCAGTTCGAGTTCGAGCAGGGCGGGGTCCAGGCCGGAATCGCCCAGCGCCTGGGCCACGCTGTGCTCCAGGTTGCGGCGCTTGAACTGCACGGCCGACAGGTTGACGGCGATCACCAGTTCGGGCAGCCCGGCGCGGCGCCAGGCCGCCGCCTGGCGGCAGGCTTCCCGCAGCACCCATTCCCCGATCGGCACGATCAGGCCGCTCTCTTCCGCGACCCGGATGAAGCGCCCCGGCGCCACCAGGCCGAGCTCGGGATGATGCCAGCGGATCAGCGCCTCGGCGCCGATCACCGCGCCGCTGGCGAGGTTGACCTGCGGCTGGTAGTGGAGGACGAATTCGCCTTTTTCCAGCGCCTGGCGCAGCCCGTTGCGCATGCGCAGATGCTCGACGGCGTCGGCGTTCATCTGCTCGGTGTGGAAGCGGTAGCTGTTACGGCCGGCTTCCTTGGCCTGGTACATGGCGGTGTCGGCCTTCTTGAACAGGGTTTCGAAGTCGCCGCCGTCATCGGGGTAGACCGCCAGGCCGATCGACAGGGAGGTGGAAAGCTCGTGGCCGTCGATATGGAGCAGCCCCGCCATGCGGTCGAGAATTTTCTCCGCCACGGCGGCGATGGCGTCGCTGTCGCTTACCTCGGGCAGCACGATCAGGAACTCGTCGCCGCCCTGGCGGCTGAGCGTGTCGGTGTCGCGCAGGCATCCCCGCAGGCGATCCGCGACTGCCTTGAGCAGGGCATCGCCGACGGCGTGGCCGAGGGAATCGTTGATGGTCTTGAAGTTGTCGAGGTCGAGGAACAGCAGCGTCGCCTTGCCGCCGGCCCGGTCCGCCGAGGACATTGCCAGTTCCATGCGGTCCCGCGCCAGCAGTCGGTTCGGCAGCCCCGTCAGCGGGTCGTGGTAGGCGAGAAACTCGATCTGGGCTTCGTTTTTCTTGATTTCGCTGATGTCGGAAAAGATTCCGACATAGTGGGTGATCCGGTTGTTGGTATCTTTTACCGCAGAGATACCCAGCCATTCCGGGTAATCTTCGCCGTTCTTGCGGCGATTCCATATTTCGCCGTTCCAGTAGCCCTGCTGCGAAATATCGTGCCACATGCCGCAGAAGAAGGTCTCCTCCTGGCGGCCCGACTTGAGGATGGCCGGGGTCCGGCCGATGGCCTCTTCGACGCTGTAGCCGGTCACCTCGGTGAAGGCTCGGTTGACCGACAGGATGCGCGCCGCGGCGTCAGTGATGATGATGCCTTCGCCACTGCTTTCGAACACCTTGGCGGACAACCGCAGCTTCTCTTCCACCAGGTAGCGTTCGGTGATGTCGCGCGTCACCCCGACCAGGGCGGTAATCTCCCCCTGTGCATTGCGCAGGGGCGTTGCGTGGGTCTCCAGCCAGCGTGGCGTACCCTGCTTGCCCTGGATGGGGAACGCCATGATGGCGGACTCGCCTACCAGGACACGACCGCTGAACTGAATGAACCGATGGCGATAATCGTGCCGGACAAAATTGATCAGGCCCTGTTCCACCGCTTCTTCCAGCGTATCGACCTCGAGCATTGCCAGACCGGCGCGGTTCATCTGCAACAGTCTGCCGTTGGCGGATATCACCTTGACGCATTCCGGCTCGCTTTCCAGAATTGCGTTCAGGAATTCTTTCTGCTCGAACAAACTCTTTTCCGCCAGCGTGCGCTCGGCCAAATCCTGCAACATGACATCTCGCGTCCCGCGGCCGACTTGATGGAATTTTCCCCTGCGGTCCGGCAAAGCCGGCAAGACGGTGGCGATCTCGAGATTGCGGTGGCATGCGCGCCGGCAGGTGAACCCGATGCCGGCAAATCCGATCAGCCAGATGGAAACGTGGCCGACCACCAGATTGCGCGCGCTTCCCAGGCTCCAGGCCAGGAAGCCGGCGACAACCAGCGTCCAGGCCAGTGCCGCGAGGATGGCGTTGCGGCGGACCCGGGTCATTGCCTTTCCGGCCATGTGTGCATATCGCCCTTAAATATACCAAACTGAATTACTCGGATTTTGCAACCAAAACCAATCGAATATGTCTTATGCTGGTAGGTATCCGAAAATTTTACACCCCGTACCGGACCACGGAGTCAAGTTACTGAAATCACAGCGCCATTACAAGCACTTGACACTGCACCATGGTACAGAGTTTAGGCTTCGCCACCATTACCAAAATTACTTGGGGGTGTGAAACTCAAGAGGGGGAAGAGGTACGCCATGTCAAGGAAGGTTGGGCTGACCATCGGTAAGCTGGCCCGCGAAGCAGGAGTGAGCGTCGAGACCATCCGTTATTACCATAAGCGGGGCCTGCTGATTCAACCCTGCAAACCGGAAATGGGCGGCTACCGCGCCTACTGCGAGGGGGATGTGGAGCGGCTGCGCTTTATCAAGCAGTCGCAGCAGATGGGGTTCAGCCTGGCCGAGATCGTCGAACTGCTGTCCCACGTGGACGAGATGAATTGCCATGCCACCAAGGTATTGGCGGAAAAAAAGCTGAGGACCATCGAAACCCAGCTCGAAGCCCTGGAGAAAATTCGGGAAACCCTGAAAACTCTGGTGGGTGAATGCCGGAGGGAATGTCCGCAGGCGTGCCCGGTGATCCGCCGCTTCAAAGTCCTCAGCACGGCGTCTGCCGACGGAGGAGAATAGGTTCCTTCCGCTCCCGGCAAAACCGCGTTTAACCCTATTCCACGAAAACCACAGAATCCTTCCATGCAAGACAGCGACAGGACTCTCCATGCCCTGTTGGAGCCTTGGCCCGGACGTTGACTCCAGCGCCGGTTTGTTTCCTTTTTTACAACGCCATATAGCCTCGCTTGACTCGGTGCCATGGTACGGAGTTTAGGCTTTGCCGTCAAAATCGACGTGGGTTTGCCGAGCCGGGGAGCAGCGAGCCATGCCAAAAAAAACCGCCGGCCACCATGCAGCGGGTGGGCATCTGGGGCTTGTCCTGTAATCCACAAGCCCTATGGCACATGATTCGATATTCCGGCAGTCCCTTCGGGTTTAAAGACACAAAGCCGAAACAGGGGACCAACGCCTCCTTTATTTGCGCCAATACATCATGCCTTGATGTTTTTGGACATCGATAGACGGCGGAAAAGGCTTTGGAACGCCCCGATCTTCATAAATCAACCGTTGGCCCGGAGGCCATTTTTATTGTTAGGGGATTAGTATGAAGTCGTACCTGTCCAATCGTTCGATCAAGGCCAAGCTGGCTTTGATGCTGCTTCTGCCGGTCGCCGGACTGCTTTATTTTGCCAGTGCCGCGGTATGGGAAAAATCCCAATACGTGGACAATCTCCATAGCCTGAAGGCGCTGACCCATCTCGCCATCAAGACCGGCGGGGTGATTCACGAGTTGCAAAAAGAACGCGGCCTGTCGGCCGGCTTCATCGGCGCGCAGGGGCAAAAATTCGCCGCCGAACTGACCGCCCAGCGCGCCAACACCGACGGCAAGATCGGTGAACTCCAGGCTTTCCTCCGCGATTTCGACGCCGCCCGCTTCGATGAAGCGTTCGGGAGCGCGCTGAGAAAAATGCTCTCCAGTCTGGATGCGATCAAGGAAACCCGCGGCGCGGTCACGGCGCTCAAGATCGGCGCCAAGGGATCGTCCGACGCCTACACCGGCACCATCGCCGGCCTGCTGGACACCACCTTCAACATCACCAAGGCCGGCCAGCAGGCCGACCTGGTGCGGCTCACCACGTCCTACGCCATGTTCCTCAACGGCAAGGAGCGCGCCGGGCGGGAGCGCGCGACCATGAACGCCGTGTTCGCCGCCAACCGCTTCGAGGCGGAATCGCTGCAGCGCTTCATCGCCGCAGTGGCCGAGCAGGACACTTATTTCAGCCTGTTTGCCGCCAATGCGCCAGGCGCGGTGGAGGCCTTCTACCGCGACAAGATGGCCGGCGACTACAGCCAGGAAGTCGGCTCCTATCGTAAAGTTGCCTTCGACCGGGTGGCCGAAGGCAATTTCGGCGTCGAGCCGGGCCGCTGGTTCGGCGCGATGACGGGGAAAATCAACAGCATGAAGGAGGTGGAGGACAGGTTCACCGAAGAGCTGGACGGCACGGTCAGCCGCAGCGCCAGCCTGGCCACCCGCCAATTATGGCTCTGGGTGGGGCTCACCCTGGCCGCCCTGGCCGTGACCATCCTGCTGTCCTATTTCATCGCGATGAACATCCTGCGCCCGGTGCGCAGCCTGCACGCCACCATGCTGAAAGTGCGCGAGACGGACGACCTCACCCTGCGCGCCGAGACCGGCGGCGGCGACGAGATCGGCCAAATGGCCACGGTGTTCAACGGGATGATTGGCGGCTTCCAGGAGATCGTCTCGTCCATCAACCAGAACGCCCTGCAAGTGGCCGGCGCGGCCACCCAGCTGGCCGCTGCCGCCAAGCAGGTGAACGCGGGCTCCCAGGCCCAGAGCGAGGCTGTTTCGTCCTCGGCGGCGGCGATCGAGCAGGTCACCGTCAGCGCGGACATGGTGACGGAAGGCACCAATGAAGTGTCTGGCTTCTCGCGCGACTGCCTGTCCCGCTCCCAGGAAGGGAATCTAAGCCTGTCCGAGCTGTTCGGCGCCATTGACGTGACGGAAGGTGCGGTAGGCTCCATCGCGGAATCGGTGGAGGTGTTCGTCAAGGACGCCAACAACATTGCCCGCCTCACCCAGCAAGTACGGGACATCGCCGAGCAGACCAATCTGTTGGCGCTCAACGCCGCGATCGAAGCCGCGCGGGCGGGCGAGCAAGGACGCGGTTTCGCCGTGGTGGCCGACGAAGTGCGCAAGCTGGCGGAAAAATCCGCCCTGTCCGCCAACGAAATCGACGTGGTCACCCGTTCCGTGAGCCAGCAGTCCGAGGCTCTGCAAAGCACGGTGAAGCAGGGCGTGGACTCTTTGCGCGTGAGCCAGAGCGCGGCGGAGCACGTCGCCACCGTGATGTCCCACGCCAGCAAGTCGGTGAGCGATACCTCGGCAGGCCTCGGCGACATCGCCAACTCCGTCAAGGAGCAGACTGCCGCCATGACCGACCTCGCCCGCAACGTGGAACAAATCGCCCAGATGGCCGAGGAAAACAGCCTCGCTATGGATTCGGTGTCGGATGCGGCGCTGAATCTGCAAAACCTCGCCGTGGCGTTACAGCAGAAGGTTGGGAAATTTCACTACTGACGCGGGCACGCCAGACCACACCGGCAAATTGAGAAAGCGGCATGGAAACCCATAAAATCACCCTGACCGACATGGCGATGGGATTGGCGCGCAATGAGTTCGTATACTATTACCAGCCCAAGATATCCCTGGTCAGCGGCAAGATAAACGGCGCCGAGGCGCTGATCCGCTGGGCCAAGCCGGGCGGCACGCTGATTCCGCCGGGAGAGTTCATCCCGCTCGCCGAATCCACCGGCTTCATCACCGAGATCAGCCGCGCCATGTTTCCCCGGCTGGTGGCCGATATGGTCATCGTCAACGACATCAACGAAGCACTGGCCATTTCCTTCAACCTGTCGGCGCAGGACTTCAATTCACCGGAAATGCTGGATCTGATCCGCGCCGCCATCGACAGCCACCAGGTCAATCCACAACGGCTGCAGGTCGAGCTCACCGAAGCCTCGATCATCAACAGCCAGGACACGGCGGTGCGGGAAAACCTGCATGAACTGGCCGGGTTGGGCGTCACGCTGGCGATGGACGATTACGGCACCGGCTATGCCTCGATCGACTCGCTGAGCCAGTGGCCTTTTTCCATCCTGAAAATCGACCAGGGGCTGATCCGGCGCATGTCGGGCTCGGAAAAATGCACCACCATCGTCCAGGCCAGCATTCGCATGGCGCACCAGCTGGGCATCGGCACCGTCGCGGAGGGCATCGAAACCTCCAGCATCTACGATTTCCTCCTGCACGCCGGCTGTACCGAAGCGCAAGGCTTCCTGATGGGGCAGCCGATGACGCTTGGCGACCTGCTCCTCTTCATCAAAAAAGACCAGCGCTGGTCTGGCCTGCCGATCGGCCTGATTCACATGGCGCAACTCGACCACATCCAGTGGCGCAAGAACCTGATCGACCAGGTGACCTCCACCAGCTTCGGCGGCACGCGCGATGTCGAAATCCGCGACATGACGATGGAAATGGACCACCACACTTGCCGTCTGGGTAAATGGTATTACGGCGCGGGCCAGGAATTCGGCGGCCATGCCCCCTTCGACCGGCTGGAGGAAGCCCATCGCACGCTCCA
This sequence comes from Sulfuricella sp., assembly GCA_023266195.1. GTDB lineage: Bacteria > Pseudomonadota > Gammaproteobacteria > Burkholderiales > Sulfuricellaceae > Sulfuricella. The sequence goes on along the minus strand of JAHFRP010000005.1, from coordinate 32,362 downwards.
CGACATCGGCAAAGAGCTGTTGTTGACGGCCAAAAACGGCGCCTCGCGCGACGAAGTCACCGCCATGATGCGCCGCCTGACCAAGCAGTCGGGTATCGTGCTGGAAATGCTGCAGGAGCTGGAAAACGAAGCATTGATGAACCAACCGGCGCAAATTCCGGGTTTCAACGATTAATCCAAAGTGATTTGATGGCTGACCAGCCAGTTCCGGTCGAGTTCCCATTTCACCTCCGACACGCCGGGCTGGGCCAGCACGATCTGGCGCGCTTCGGTCTGCACCTTGGCCAGCGCCTTCTCGGCCGCGACGAAATCCGGGTTGTCCGCCGCTTTGCCGGAGAGCGATGGATCGATCGCGCGAATCATGCGATAGACCGGCATCGCCGACGAACGCGGCGTGCTCATCACCGCCACGGAGCCCTCCACGCCCACCACCCCGAACGGGTAAGGATAGCTTTTCAGCGCCGGACTGCCTTGCGCCTGGATCGCCTGGTTCAGCGCCTCCACCCTGGGGTCGCCACGCAGCCCGAACCAATAGGCCGCCAATACCGCCAATAAGACGGCCAGCCACTTCGCCGTACCCTTGCCGAGTTTCATCGCATTGCTCCTCTGTTGGTGCGAATTCGTTCGCACAGCCAAACGTTGATCGTGCGAATGAATTCGCGCCTACGCCCGTTTCCGGGTTTGATCGGGAAATATAATCCTGAGCTCAAAACTCCAGCGGATCGATATCCAGCGCCCAGCGCACGTTCCCCCCCAGCCCGGTCAACGCCTGGTCCCATTTGCCGACGAAGGCCTGCAACACGCTGCGCGAGGCGGCCTGCACCAGCAGGTGCGCGCGTTCCTTGCCGGCCAGGCGCGCCATCTGGGCCGGCACCGGGTCGAACAGGGTGACGTCGAAATCGGCGGGCGCGACGGCGCGCGCCTTCTTCAGGAAAGCCAGCGCGGTATCCAGCTGGCCGGCTTCGGCGCGCAGCAGGGCTTGATGGCAAAACGGCGGAAACCCGGCCTGCCTGCGCTCGGCCAGCAAACTCTGCGCAAAACCGGCGTAATCGTGCCGGATCAGGGCCTGGAACAGGGGATGGGTGGGGAACTGGGTCTGGATCAGCACTTCGCCGGGCAGCACATCGCGCCCGGCCCGGCCCGCGACCTGCATCAGCTGCGCGAAAAGCCGCTCCGAGGCGCGAAAATCGGCGCTGTACAGCGCGCCGTCCGCATTCACCACGCCCACCAGGGTGAGATTCTTGAAGTCGTGGCCTTTCGCCAGGAGCTGCGTGCCGACCACGATATCCACCTCGGCGGCGTGGATGCGTTCCAGCATCGCCGGCAGCGCTTCCTTGCGCCGGGCGCTGTCGCGGTCGACGCGCAGGATGCGGGCGGCGGGAAACAGACCGGCCAGGGTTTCCTCCAGCCGCTGCGTGCCCTGGCCGATGGGCGCCAGGTCGGCGTTGCCGCAATCCGGGCAGGCCGGCGGGATGCGCGATTCGTGGCCGCAATGGTGGCAGCGCAGGCGCCGGTCGCGCAAATGCACCACCAGCCGGCTGGAGCAGCGGTGGCAGGTGGAAATCCAGCCGCACTGGCCGCAGCGCATCACCGGCGCGAAGCCGCGGCGGTTGATGAAGACCAGGCTTTGCTCGCCGCGTTCGAGGCAGGCGCGCAGCGCCGCGATCAGCGGCTCGGACAGGCCATCGGCAAGCCTCTCCCGGCCGGTGTCGATGCAGCGGATGGCCGGCAGGACGGCCGCGGCCACCGCACGGTCGGGCAGTTCCAGCAGCCGGTAGCGGTCGCTCCGGGCGTTGTACCAGCTTTCCAGGGCGGGGGTGGCGGAGCCGAGGATCACCGGCACGCCGGCCTGCTTGCCGCGCGCGACGGCCATGTCGCGGGCGGAATAGCGCAGCCCGTCCTGCTGCTTGAACGAGCCGTCATGCTCCTCGTCGACGACGATCAGCGCCAGTCCCGGCAGCGGCGTGAACAGGGCGAGGCGCGTGCCCAGCACGATCCGGGCGCGGCCCGACTGCGCCAGACGCCAGTTGCGCAGGCGCTCGCCGGCCGAGAGGCGGCTGTGCAGGCTGACCTGGGCGAGATGGGGGAAGCGGGCGCGGAAGCGCCCTTCCAGCTGCGGCGTGAGATTGATTTCCGGCACCAGCACCAGGACCTGGCCGCCGTTTTGCAGGATTTGCCCGATCACGCGCAAATAGACCTCGGTCTTGCCGCTGCCGGTGATGCCGTGCAGCAGCCAGACCTGGAACCGGCCCGGCTGCGACAGGATGGCGCTCACCGCCTGATCCTGTGCCGGTGTGAGGGGAGGAGGCGGGCTCGCCGGGACGGCGGCCGGAGCGGGATCGGTCAGCCCGCCTTCCTCTGCCCATCCGGACGCGACGAAATCCTTTACCGCCGGCAGCGCACGCGGCGACAGTGCGGCGATTTCGGCGCGGGTGAGCGTGCCGGCCAGTTTCAGCGCCTGAAGCAGCTTGCGCTTGACCGCCGCGCGGGCGGGCAGCTCGCTATCGCCGATGGCTTCTCCCGCCGCGGTCAGGCGGTAGCACTCCGCTCGGGCAGGAGCGGCGGCCTTGGCCTGGCGCAGGGCGACGGGCAGCGCGTTGAGGACGACTTCGCCCAGCGGATGGTGGTAGTAATCGGCGCAAAAACGCAGCAGCCGCAGGATTTCCCCGGCCAGGGGGGCGTCGTCATAGACGCGCAGGACCGGCTTGATGCGCTCGGGAGGAAGGTCGGAATGCTCGGTGATTTCGGCCACCACGCCGACCATCTTGCGGCGGCCGAAGGAAACCAGGACACGGGCGCCGGGCGGGACGTCGCCCGCCTCGCCGCTGGAGTAGTCGAACAGGGTGTCGAGCGGGACATCCAGGGCGACGCGAAGAATCTTCATTTGAACTCTGCACCAACTTGGAAAAATTAGTGCGTAGGATGCGGTGAGGAACGAACCGCATCAATCGCGAACGATGCGGTTCGTGCCTCACCGCATCCTACAATTTCATTTCAGGCTCCTAGTGGTACGGCTTGCTCAGTTCGTGCACCGCATCGACCATGGCGGCGGCGTTTTCCGGCTGGGCGAACTGCGAAATGCCGTGGCCCAGGTTGAACACGTGGCCGCTGCCCTTGCCGTAGCTGGCCAACACCTTGCCGACTTCGCCGCGGATGGTGTCGGGGTTGCTGAACAGCACGGACGGGTCGAGATTGCCCTGCAGCGCCACCTTGTCGCCGACGCGGGCGCGCGCCTGGCCGATGTCGATGGTCCAGTCCAGGCCGACGGCGCTGCTGCCGATAGCGGCGATGTTTTCCAGCCACAGGCCGCCGCCCTTGGTAAAAACGATGCTTGGGATGGTCGCGCCGTCGCGTTCGCGGATCAGGCCGCTGACGATCTGCTCCATGTAGGGCAGCGAGAATTCGTGGTAGGCGGCATGGGACAAGGCTCCGCCCCAGCTGTCGAAGATCATCACCGCCTGGGCGCCGGCCTCGATCTGCGCGTTGAGATAGGCGGTCACGGCGCGGGCGTTGACGTCGAGGATGTGGTGCAGCAGCTCCGGCCGCTGATAGAGCATGGTCTTGACCAGGGTGAAATCCGAGCTGCTGCCGCCTTCGACCATGTAGCAGGCCAGGGTGAACGGGCTGCCGGCAAAACCGATCAGCGGCACTTCGTTGTTGAGCGACTTGCGGATCTGGGCGACGGCGTCGGTCACGTAGCGCAGCTGGTCATGCGGATCGGGCACGATCAGGTCGCGGATCTCCCATTCGTCGCGCAGCGGGCGCTCGAACTTCGGCCCCTCACCGGTGCTGAAGTACAGCCCCAGGCCCATCGCATCGGGAATGGTGAGGATGTCGGAAAACAGGATGGCGGCGTCGAGCGGGAAGCGCGCCAGCGGCTGCAGGGTGACCTCGGTGGCGAGGTCGGGGTTCTTGCACAAGCTCAGGAAATCGCCCGCCCGCGCCCGCGTCTGGTTGTACTCCGGCAGGTAACGCCCGGCCTGGCGCATCATCCACACCGGCGTGTATTCAGTCGGCTGGCGCAGCAGCGCGCGCAGGAAGGTATCGTTTTTCAGTTTGTGCATATCGAATTCGGCCGGCGGGTTAAGTTGAACTAGCGGGGCAAGTCGGACGAGCCCATCAGGTACTCGTCGACGGCGCGTGCGGCCTGACGGCCTTCGCGGATGGCCCACACCACCAGCGACTGGCCGCGGCGCATGTCGCCGGCGGCGAACACCTTGGCCACGCTGGTCTGGTAGCAGCCGGCGCCCTCGGTGGCGGCCTTGGCGTTGCCGCGGGCGTCGGTTTCCACGCCGAATGCCTGCAGGACCTTCTGCACCGGGCTGACGAAGCCCATTGCCAGCAGCACCAGGTCGGCCTTGATTTCGAATTCGCTGCCCGGAATCTCTACCAGCTTGCCGTCCTTGAATTCGGCCCGCACGGCGAGGAGCTTCTCGACCTTGCCGCCGGCGCCAACGAATTCCTTGGTCAGCACCGACCAGTCGCGATTGCAGCCTTCTTCCTGCGAGCTGGAAGTGCGCAGCTTGAGCGGCCAGTCGGGCCAAGTCAGCGCCTTGTTTTCCTGCTCGGCCGGACGCGGCATCACTTCGATCTGGGTCACCGAGGCCGCGCCGTGGCGGTTGGAGGTGCCGACGCAGTCGGAGCCGGTGTCGCCGCCGCCGATCACCACCACGTGCTTGCCGGTGGCCTTGATCTGGCCGGGCAGCGTATCGCCGGCCACGGTTTTGTTCTGCTGGGTGAGGAAGTCCATGGCGAAATGCACGCCGTCCAGGTCGCGCCCCGGCACCGGCAGATCGCGCGGCTGCTCGGCGCCGCCGGTCAGGACCACGGCGTCGAACCCGTCGATCAGCTGTTGTGCCGGCACGTTGTCGCCGACGTGCTGATTGACGCGGAATTCCACGCCTTCGGCGCGCATCTGCTCCATGCGGCGTTCGATCAGCGCCTTGTCCAGCTTGAAATCGGGAATGCCGTAGCGCAGCAGGCCGCCGACGCGGTCGTGTTTCTCGAACACCACCACTGCGTGCCCGGCGCGCGCCAGCTGCTGCGCGCAGGCGAGGCCGGCGGGGCCGGCACCGACGACGGCGACTTTCCTGCCGGTTTTGTTCGGCGCCGGCTGCGGCGCGACCCAGCCCTGCTCCCAGCCATGGTCGATGATCGCGTGTTCGATCGACTTAATGCCCACCGCGTCGTTGTTGATGTTCAGCGTGCAGGCCGCTTCGCAGGGCGCGGGGCAGATCCGGCCGGTGAACTCGGGAAAGTTGTTGGTCGAATGCAGCACGTCCAGCGCTTGCCGCCATTGCCCGCGATAAACCAGATCGTTCCAGTCGGGAATGATGTTGTTGACCGGGCAGCCGCTGCTGCAGAACGGGATGCCGCAATCCATGCAGCGCGCGCCCTGGACGGCGGCCTGTTCGTCGGTCAGGTGCAGCACGAACTCTCGGTAGTTTTTCAGGCGCTCCGCGACCGGCAGGCTCTCTTCGCTCAGGCGGCGGAACTCCATGAATCCGGTGGGCTTGCCCATTTACGCAACCTCCTTTTGCTGTGCCGGCTTCGCGGCAATCTCCTGCAGCGCGCGGCGGTATTCGGTCGGCATCACCTTGACGAACTTCGGCAGGTATTTGCCCCAGTTGTCGAGGATCGTCCGGGCGCGCGCGCTGCCGGTGTAGTGCAGGTGTTTCTCGATGTTGGCGCGCAGCGCGCGCTCGTCGGCCCAGCCGAGATGGTTCAGATGCACGCGGCCGTGCGCTTCCACTTCGCCGGTCTCGCTGGCGGCGGATTCCTCGGGAACCGGCTCCAGCTGCACCATCGCCAGGTTGCAGCGCTGCTCGAAACTGCCGTCCTCGTCGAGCACGTAGGCGACGCCGCCGGACATGCCCGCCGCGAAGTTGCGCCCGGTCTGGCCCAGCACGATCACCATGCCGCCCGTCATGTATTCGCAACCGTGGTCGCCGAGGCCCTCGACCACTGCGGTCGCGCCGGAATTGCGCACCGCGAAGCGCTCGCCGGCCACGCCGCGGAAGTAGCACTCGCCGCTGGTGGCGCCGTAGAGCACGGTATTGCCGACGATGATGTTGTCTTCCGCCACGATCGGGCAATCCGCCGGCGGCTGCACCACGATGCGCCCGCCGCACAGGCCCTTGCCGACGTAGTCGTTGCCTTCGCCGGTGAGCTCGAAAGTGATGCCGTGGGCGAGGAAGGCGCCGAAGCTCTGCCCCGCCGTGCCGGTCAGCTTGACCGTGATGGTATCGTGCGGCAGGCCGGCATGGCCGTAGCGCTTCGCCACCTCATGCGACAGCATGGTGCCGACGGTGCGGTTGACGTTGCCGATGGCGCTGGCGATCAGCACCGGCTGGCCGGCGTCCAGCGCGTTTTCGGCCTGGGCGATGAGCTGGTGGTCCAGCGCCTTGTCGAGCCCGTGGTCCTGCGCCTCGGCATGCAGGCGCGCCACGCTGGCCGGCATGTCGGGCTGGTGGAAGATCCTGCTGAAGTCGAGGCCCTTGGCTTTCCAGTGGGCAATGCCCTGTCTCATGTCGAGCAGGTCGCTGCGGCCGACCAGGTCGTCGAACTTGCGGATGCCTATCTGCGCCATGATTTCGCGAACTTCTTCGGCGACGAAGAAGAAATAGTTCACCACGTGCTCCGGCTGGCCGGTGAATTTCCTGCGCAGCGCGGGGTCCTGCGTCGCCACGCCGACCGGACAGGTGTTGAGGTGACACTTGCGCATCATGATGCAGCCTTCCACCACCAGCGGCGCGGTGGAGAAGCCGAATTCGTCGGCGCCGAGCAAGGCGCCGATCAGCACGTCGCGCCCGGTCTTCATCTGGCCGTCCACCTGCAGCGCGATGCGCCCGCGCAGCCGGTTCAGCACCAGGGTCTGCTGGGTTTCCGCCAGGCCGAGTTCCCACGGCGTGCCGGCATGCTTGATCGACGACAGCGGCGACGCGCCGGTGCCGCCGTCGAAGCCGGACACCACGATGTGGTCCGCCTTGGCCTTGGAGACGCCGGCGGCCACCGTGCCCACGCCGATTTCAGACACCAGCTTGACCGAGATGGAGGCGCCCGGATTGGCGTTTTTCAGGTCGTGAATGAGCTGCGCCAGATCCTCGATCGAGTAGATGTCGTGGTGCGGCGGCGGCGAAATCAGGCCGACGCCGGGCACCGAGAAGCGCAGCTGGGCGATGTATTCGGACACCTTGTGGCCGGGCAGCTGGCCGCCCTCGCCGGGCTTCGCGCCCTGCGCCATCTTGATCTGGATCTGGTCGGCGCTGGCCAGGTATTCCGCCGTCACGCCGAAGCGGCCGGAAGCCACCTGCTTGATCCGGGAGCGCAGCGAGTCGCCCTGTTGCAGCACCTGGTCGGCTTCGATGCGGCCGCGGCCGATCACGTCGGACAGCTTTTCGCCGCCCCGCAGCGGGCGGTAGCGCGACGCGTCCTCGCCGCCCTCGCCGGTATTCGACTTGCCGCCGATGCGGTTCATCGCGATCGCCAGCGTGGTGTGCGCTTCGGTGGAAATGGAGCCGAGCGACATCGCGCCGGTGACGAAGCGCCGGACGATTTCCTTCGCCGGCTCGACTTCTTCCAGCGGCACCGGCGCCCCGGCCGGCTTGATCTCGAACAGGCCGCGCAGCGTCTTCATGTGCCGGCTCTGGTCGTTGATCAGCCTGGCGTAGTCCTTGTAAGTCTGGAAATTGTTGGCGCGCGTGGCGCGCTGCAGCTTGGCGATGGAATCCGGCGTCCACATGTGCTCTTCGCCGCGCACGCGGTAGGCGTAGTCGCCGCCGGCTTCGAGCGCGTTGGCCAGCACCGGGTCGGCGCCGAAGGCCGCCTGGTGGGTGCGGAAGGCTTCCTCGGCCACCTCGTGCAGGCCGATGCCTTCGATCTGGGTCGCGGTGCCGGTGAAATAGCGCTCGACGAAATCGGCGTTGAGCCCGATCGCCTCGAAAATCTGCGCGCCGCAGTACGACTGGTAGGTGGAAATGCCCATCTTGGACATCACCTTGAGCAGGCCCTTGTTGATCGCCTTGACGAAGCGCTTGCAGGCTTCCTTGCCGGTCAGCCCGGCGGGCAGGATGTCGAGGGCGGAAATGGTTTCGTAGGCCAGCCACGGGCACACCGCTTCCGCGCCGTAGCCGGCGAGCAGGGCGAAGTGGTGCACTTCGCGGGCGGAGCCGGTATCCACCACCAGGCCGGTGCTGGTGCGCAGGCCTTCCCGCACCAGGTGGTGATGCACGCTGGCGCAGGCCAGGAGGGCGGGGATGGCGGCGCGCTCGGGCGACACCGCGCGGTCGGACAGGATCAGCACATTGCAGCCGTCCGCCACTGCCCGGTTGGCCACCCCGCACAGCGCCTCGATGGCGGCTTCGCAGCCGGCGGCACCCTGCGCGGCCGGATAGGTGATGTCCAGCACCAGCGCCTTGTAGCGGCCTTCGGTCAGCGTCGCGATGTCGCGCAGCTTGTCCATGTCCTCGTCGGACAGCACCGGCTGGTGCACTTCCAGGCGCAGCGGCGGCTCGGTCTCGTCGATGCCGAGCAGATTGGGCTTGGGCCCGATGAACGAGATCAGCGACATCACGATCTCTTCGCGGATCGGATCGATCGGCGGATTGGTCACCTGGGCGAACAGCTGCTGGAAGTAGTTGTAGAACACCTTGTTCTTGTCGGACAGCACCGGCAGGGCGGAATCGGTGCCCATCGAGCCGGTCGCTTCTTCCCCGGCGGAGGCCATCGGCGCGAGGATGAACTTGACGTCCTCCTGCGTGTAGCCGAACGCCTGCTGGGTGTCGAGCAGGTTTTCCCGCGGCGCGTTCTTGCCGTCCGCGCCGGGCAGATCGCCGAGGAAGTAGCGCGATTTCTCGATCCACTGGCGGTAAGGCTTGGCGGTGGCGAGCTGCTGCTTCAATTCGGCATCGTCGACGATGCGGCCGGCCTGCATGTCGATCAGGAACATCTTGCCGGGCTGCAGACGCCATTTCTTCACGATCTTGTGCTGCGGAATGTCCAGCACGCCCATTTCGGACGCCATCAGCACCAGGTCGTCGTCGGTGATCAGGTAGCGCGCCGGGCGCAGGCCGTTGCGGTCCAGCGTCGCGCCGATCTGGCGGCCGTCGGTGAAGGCCACGGCGGCAGGACCGTCCCACGGCTCCATCAGGGCGGCATGGTATTCGTAGAAGGCGCGCCGCTCTTCGTCCATCAGCGGGTTGCCGGCCCAGGCTTCGGGGATCAGCAGCATCATCGCGTGCGGCAGCGAGTAACCGCCCGCCACCAGCAGTTCCAGCGCGTTGTCGAAACAGGCGGAGTCGGACTGCCCTTCCGCGATCAGCGGCCACAGTTTTTCCAGGTCTTCGCCCAGCAGTTTCGACGACATCGCGGCGTGGCGGGCGGTCATCCAGTTCACGTTGCCGCGCAGGGTATTGATTTCGCCGTTGTGGGCGATCATGCGGAACGGATGTGCCAGATCCCAGGTGGGGAAGGTGTTGGTGGAAAAGCGCTGGTGCACCAGCGCCAGGGCGCTGACCATGCTTTCATCGCGCAGATCGAGGTAATACTTGCCGACCTGGTCGGCCAGCAGCATGCCTTTGTAGACGATGGTGTTGGCGGACAGCGACGGGATGTAGAAGCCGCTGCCCTGCCCGTTCGGCAGGCCGCGCACGGCGTGCTCGGCGGTCTTGCGGATGACGAACAGCTTGCGTTCGAAGCTGCCGGCATCGGCACAATTGGCACCGCGGCCGATGAATACCTGGCGCACCTGCGGCTCGGCCGCCTTGACGCTTTCGCCCAGGCTGGCATTGTCCACCGGCACGTCGCGCCAGCCCAGCAAAGTCTGGCCTTCGGCGGCGATCTTGTCGGCGATTGCCTGTTCGCAGGCGGCGCGCGCCGCCGCTTCGCGCGGCAGGAACAGCATGCCGACGCCGTAAGCGCCCGCGACCGGCAGCGAGATGCCTTGCACAGCGCAGGATTTGCGGAAGAACGCATCGGGAAGCTGAAGCAGAATGCCGGCACCGTCGCCGGCCAGCGGGTCGGCGCCGACGGCGCCGCGGTGGGTCAGATTTTCCAGAATCTGCAAGCCCTGGCGCACGATGTCGTGGCTCTGCTTGCCCTTGATGTGCGCCACAAAGCCCACACCGCATGCATCGCGCTCCTGGCGCGGATCATACAAACCCTGTTGTACCGGCAACGAAGGATGGCTCACGTTGTTCCTCATCAAATCATTACAGCCAAAAATTGGTCTTGGCGAATCGCCGCCGAATCACGAAACAGCGGTTCCAAACCGTATCCTCACCCCTAGCCCTCTCCCGCACGGGAGGGCGACGAGGCCTCGCTTCGCGAGTCTCACGCTATAGCGGCGCCGCCAATCTCCATGATGTTCATGCAAAAAATCAGCGCGAAAGGGCGGAAATGTTACCCTGTCTCGGGCCGAATGGCAATATTGGGCCATGCGTGGGCGCGGGGCGTGTCAAGGGAAATTAATCCTGTTCGACAGCGAAAAGGCGGCGGTATTCGCGGATGGCGTATCGGTCGGTCATGCCGGCAATGTAGTCGGCGATGGCACGGGGTTCGTCCTGTTCGGCTTTTTCCTGAAATTGGGGCGGTAGCAGGCGCGCGTCATCGAGAAAGGCGTGGAACAGCTCGCGGATAATGCGCCGCGCCTTGCTGCTCATGCGCATGACGCGGTAATGGCGGTACAGGTGCGTGCGCAGGAACCGCTTCAACTCTTGTTGTTCCTCCCGGACGGCCGGGCTGAAGGCGATCAGGGGCCGCGCCGCGCGTACGTCGTCGACCGATCGGGGCTCGGCGGCGGCGATATTTTCCGTGCTTTGGCCGATCAGGTCCAGCGCCAGGGTATTGATCATGCGCCGCACGGTTTCATGGATCAGGCGCCGGCCCGCGAGGGCTGGGTAAAGGGCGCGCACCGCTTCCAGGTGGCGGGCGAAAATGCCGACCCCGGCGAGCTGCTCCAGGGTAATCAGGCCGGAGCGCAGGCCGTCGTCCACGTCGTGGTTGTTGTAGGCGATTTCGTCGGCGAGGTTGGCGATCTGGGCTTCCAGCGACGGCTGCCCGCCGTTCAGGAAGCGCGCGCCCACTTCGCCGAGCATGCCGGCATTTTGTGGGGAACAGTGCTTGAGGATGCCCTCGCGGGTTTCGAAGGTCAGGTTGAGGCCGTCGAATTCGGCGTAGCGCTCTTCCAGCACGTCCACCATGCGCAGCGACTGGAGATTGTGCTCGAAGCCGCCGTAGTCCTTCATGCAGTCGTTGAGCTCGTCCTGGCCGGCGTGGCCGAACGGGGTGTGGCCGAGGTCGTGGGCGAGCGCGACGGCTTCCACCAAGTCCTCGTTGAGATGCAGATTGCGGGCGATGGTGCGCCCGATCTGCGCTACTTCCAGGCTGTGCGTCAACCGGGTGCGGAACAGGTCGCCCTCGTGGTTGACGAAGACTTGCGTTTTGTACTCCAGGCGGCGAAACGCGGTGGAGTGGATGATGCGGTCGCGGTCGCGCTGGAACTCGCTGCGCGCCGCCGGAGTGGGTTCCTGGAAGCGGCGGCCGCGGGAGGTTTCCGATCTGGCTGCGTAAGGGGCCAGGCCGTCAGACATGGCGCACATGCAGGGTGTCGCGCAACGCCTGCTCCGCCACGTCGCCGGTGATAACCGCCGACCCGATCGATTTCAGCAGCACGAAGCGGATGCGGCCGCTTTCCACTTTTTTGTCGCCCGCCATGTAGCCAAGGTAAACGTCTTCGCCCAGGGCCGGCGCGTCGACGGGCAAGCCGGCCCGCTCGAACAGGGTGCGGATGCGGATTGCATCCTGTTCGCCGATCCAGCCCAGGCGCCGGGAGAGGTCCGCCGCCAGCACCGTGCCGGCGGCCACCGCTTCGCCGTGCAGCCAGTTGCCGTAGCCCATGCCGGCCTCGATGGCGTGGCCGAAAGTATGCCCCAGGTTGAGCAGGGCGCGCACGCCGCCTTCCCGCTCGTCGGCGGCCACCACTTCCGCCTTGTTCTCGCACGAGCGGCGGATGGCATAAGCGAGGGCTTGCCGGTCGCGTGCCCGTAGCTTGTCCATGTTCTGCTCCAGCCATTCGAAGAAAGGCAGGTCGCGGATCAGCCCGTACTTGATCACCTCGGCCAGGCCGGCTGAGAGCTCCCGGTCGGGCAGGGTATCGAGCGCGGTGGTGTCGGCCAGCACCAGTTGCGGCTGGTAGAAGGCGCCGATCATGTTCTTGCCGAGCGGATGGTTGATGCCGGTCTTGCCGCCCACCGAGGAATCGACCTGGGCGAGCAGCGTGGTCGGCACCTGGATGAAAGGCACGCCGCGCAAATAGGTGGCGGCGGCGAAGCCGGTGAGGTCGCCGATGACGCCGCCCCCCAGGGCGATCAAGGTGGTTTTTCGCTCGCAGCGGTGGGTCAGTAGGGCATCGTAAATCTGGTTCAATGTGTCCGCATTTTTGTATTTCTCGCCGTCGGGCAGGATGATCGGCAGGATGTCCACGCCTTGCGCCGCCAATGCGTCGCTCAGGGCGCCGAGGTATAGTGGCGCCACCGTGGTATTGGTGACGATGGCGGCCTGTTTCGTGGCCAGGTGGGGCAAAATGAGTTCGGCATTGCGCAGCAGGTTTTCGCCGATGTGGATCGGGTAGGCGCGTTCGTTCAAGTCGACGGTCAGGGTTTGCATGGTTGGGTTATCGGATTAGTCTGGTTTTGCCTGTTTTCGGAATGATGCGTTGAGCTGTTCTTCGAGCTGGTGAACCAGGGCATGCGCGCTTTGCGAGCCTGAATCCACTATGATGTCGGCGGTTTCACGATAGAGCGGATCGCGCTGGGCGAACAGCTCCTTGAGTTTGCCGAGAGGGTCGGCGGTCTGCAGGAGCGGCCGGTTTTTGTCGTGGCGGGTGCGTTGCCACAGATCCTCTACCCTGGCACGCAGGTAGATCACCGTGCCGTTGCGGCTGAGGTTGTCGCGGTTTCGTTCGCTCAGGATTGCACCCCCACCCGTCGCCAGGACGATATCGCTTTGCGCGGCGAGTTCTTCGATCACCGCACTTTCCCGCGCCCGAAATCCCGCCTCCCCTTCCAGCTCGAAAATCAGCGGAATGTTGACTCCGGTACGCCGTTCGATTTCATGGTCGGAATCGACAAAGGTCTTGTTGAGACGCTTGGCCAGGAACTTCCCGACCGTGGTTTTACCGGCGCCCATCAATCCGACTAAAAAAATATTGCCTGTCACGCCGTCCCTTTTTGGGGTGTCAATGTGACAGGCATTTTAACGGAAAAAGCACGGTTGCAGGCAACCGGCGCGCCAAACTGTAACCCGTGTTACCTGAGGTTGAGGCTTTCTTTCAAAATCCTGGGAGTGACGAAAATCAGCAATTCCGACTTGTCGTCCCGTTTGCTCGTGTTTCTGAAGAAAAACCCGACCACCGGAATGTCGCCCAGCAGCGGAATCTTGTTCACGGTATCCTGCAGGTCTTGCCGGTAGATGCCTCCAATGACCACGGTTCCACCGTTTTCCACCAGCACCTGGGTCACGATTTGCTTGGTATCGATAGCCGGCCCTGCGATCGTATCGGTGCCGCGGGTATCCTTGTTGACCTTCAGATCCATGATGATGTTGTCATCCGGCGTTATTTGCGGTTTGACCTTCAGGCTCAGCACCGCTTTCTTGAATGAAACGCTGGTCGAGCCGCTGCTTGACGCCTGCAAGTAGGGAATCTCGGTGCCGTCCTCGATCGTGGCCTCCATCTGGTCGGCGGTCACGACTCGGGGATTGGAGATCACCTTGCCCTTGCCATCCGCCTGCAACGCGGACAACTCCAACTGAAGCGCCCCGGTCACGGCGTTGCTGAAAATCAAGGCCAGCGAACCCGGCGCCGCACTGTTGATGGAACCCGCGGCCAGATTGACCGAGAGATTGGTTGGATACACCGATGCAGCGAATTTGGCGGGATCGGCGGGAAACAAATTGGAAAAATCTTCCAGGTGGCCAGAGGACGAGACTTGGGTGGTTGCCTTGGGGTCGCGGAGCCGCGGGTTGGGAATCGCCAGCCGGGCACCGATGTTTCTGCTGAAATCGCTGCTGGCCTCCACGATGCGGGCATCGATCATCACCTGCTTGACGGGAATATCGATCTGGTTGATCAGCTTGCGAATCTCTTCCAGCTTGGACGGGATATCCTGCACGAACAGCATGTTGGTGCGCGGATCCCAGACCGCGCTGCCGCGTTTGGACAGGATTTTCTGCTTGTCGTCGGTCAGTATTTTCTGGAAGGCTTCGGCCTTGGTGTATCTGAGCTGGAAGCTCTCGGTGTGCGGCGGCTCCAGCTCGGAAATCTGGTTGCGGGCTTCAAGCTCCAATTTCTCCTTGGTGGCCAGTTCGTCGGTCGGCGCGATCCAGATCACATTGCCGGACTTGCGCATGCTCAAGCCCTTGCTGTGGAGAATGATATCCAGCGCCTGGTCCCAGGGAACATCCTGGAGCCGCAAGGTCAAATTGCCGCCGACCGAATCGCTGGCGATAATGTTCAGATGGGTAAACTCGGCCAGGACTTCCAGCACCGAGCGCACGTCCACATTCTGGAAGTTGAGCGAGAGTTTCTCACCGCTGTAGCCGGTCTTGCTTCCTTGCACCAGCTTGTTCGGGTCTTCGACGATCGGCTTGATGTCGAGGATGAACTGGCGATCGGTCTGATAGGCGGAATGTTCCCACAGCCCTTTCGGCTCGATCACCATGCGGACGTTGTTGCCTTGGCCGAACGTACTGACCGTCTGCACCGGCGTGCCGAAATCGACGACATCCAGTCTTCGCTCCAGGTTGCGGGGCAGCGAAGTATTGATGAAGTCCACCACCACGGTCTTGCCCTCGTTGCGAATGTCGATCCCGGTATTCGTGTCCGAAAGATCGACCACAATACGGCCTTCTCCGGCCTTGCCGCGGCGGAAATCGACATCCAGCAGGGAATGTTTCTGGGTATCCAGCTGGGCCTCGGCAAACTTGGCGCTGACGTTCGATGTCGTTCCCGTCGCCTCGCTTCCCTGGAGAGTGATCAGCAGCGTACTTCCCTCGATCCTGGTTTCATAGCCGGCGGGCTTGGTCAGATTGATGACCAGACGAGTGCGATTGCCCGCCTGGACAATATTCAGGTTGCGCAGCACACCTTCGTTTACGACGATGGTGTTCTTGCCCAGCCCATTGGCCGTACCCGGAAGATCCAGCGCGATGCGGGGCGGATTGTTGACGGCGAATCCGGCCGGAGAATTTTCAAGCGGCTGCTTCAGTTTCGCCGAAATCAATATTTTCCCGCTTTGCAGCGTGGTGTAATCCAGACTTTCAATTCTGTTTTGCGGTGCCGCCCCCTGCTCGGCGCCGCCGGATTCCTGGGCTGCCTGGCTGTGCGACATGAATAGCGCAACGATGCATGCCGCTTGAATGACATTGAAAAACGCCGATTTTATGATGTTCATGGGGGCCTCTACTTCTGCTTTTGGTCCGGCCCTTCAGCCAGATTGATGCTGGTGTTTCGCTCGATCCAGTTCCCGCTGCTGTCCTGCACGATCTCAGTCATGACGAGCTCCGTTTCCGCGATTTTGGTGATGATGCCGAAATTCTGCCCCATGTAATTACCGATTTTAACCCGGTACAGGCTACCGTCGGAAGTTTTGACCAAGCCGTAAGTGATATTGTTTTGCTTCAGGGTCCCGACCATTTTCAGGTTTTCCAGAGGGAATTCCTCCAGTTTCTCCTTGCTTCGGTTCAAGTCGGGCTGAAGCCCGCTGCCGCCTTTGCTGGGCAGCAGCTTGCGGGGTTTGAATGGATCGGGGAGGTCGAATGCGCCATAGGCGAAAGATTCATAAGGCTTGATTTCCGGCAAAGGCTCTATTTTGCCATGCAGCCCGTCACCCGCGTCGGCAACAAATTTTTTCAGATCGTCCATCCCGCTCCCGGAACAGGCGGAAAGGGCAAGGCTGGCGGTTGCAAGCAAGTAGACGAGCCTCATTTCTTGGCTTCCTTGCCTTTGTCTTTCGCCGGCTTCTTCTGAGCCGCCACTTCGTTTTCATCCAGGTAGCGGTAAGTTTTGGCCACGGCGGTCATGCTCAACCCCGCCGGACCGGAAGTGATATTGACGTCATTCAGGGTAACGATGCGCGGCAGCCGGGAAACATCGCTGGCAAAGGCGCCGAGGTCATGGTAGTTGCCGGTTACGCGGATGGAAATCGGCAGCTCGGCATAAAACTCGGACAATATTTCTTTTTCGGCGGGCTTGAACAACTCGAATTCCAAGCCTCGCCCCAGGCCTGCCTGGTTGACGTCGGTCAGGAGCGCATCCATTTCGGCCTTGTTGGGCAGTTGCTTGATCAGCGCGCCGAATGCCAGTTCGAGATCCGCCAGTTGCCTGCGGTAAGTGTCCAGGTTGATCGCCTGCTTTTTCTTCCCGAGAAAAACGTCGCGCAACTGGACTTCTTTCTGCTTGGCGGTGTCCAGCTCGGACAACTGGTTCTGCCAGTCCAGCCAGTAGCCGACAAAAAGTATCGAGACAAACAGCGCGCACAAAGCCAGCAATTTAGGGGCCATCGGCCAACTGCCGACGTCCTTCGGATTAAGCTTCCTGAAGTCTTCCAGATTCATGCTTTTTTATCCTTGGGTTTGGCGCTTTCCGGCGGCTTGGCGCCTCCCGTCTCTTTGCCCTTATCGTCCGATGGCTCGACGCTGATGAGCTTTACATTCAAGGAAAATTCGCTGACTTTCAGATTATTTACCGTGGCGGCTTTGGTTTCGACCAGGTTGGGAAACCGCAACCAGGGAGAAGCCTCCAGGTTGCGCATCAGCGTGGCGACACGGGCATTGGATTGTGCATAGCCTTGCAGGTTGATGTCCGCGCCGTTTTGCTTGACCGCCTTGAGATACACCCCATCCGGCAATTGGCGCACCAGTTGATCGAGCAGATAGACCACGGCGGAGCGGTTGCTTTGCAGCGTTTCCACTACCTGCTTGCGAGCAAGCATCGCCTGCGTTTGCTCCTTGAGTTTCCTGATTTCCGCGATCTGGTCGTCGAGCTTCTTGGTTTCCGCCTCCAGATATGCATTGCGCGCCCCCTGATTTTCTATCTGCAACCCGAGGATGGTATGGACCATAAAGACCAGCACCAACCCGAGCACCGAGATGGCGCCGGCAAGGAATACAAGCTGGCGCTGCCGGGCTGCGCGTTTTTGCTCGCGGTGAGGTAACAGGTTGATGCGGATCATGGATCGAACCTCCGCATGGCAAGGCCGCAAGCTGTCAATAGCATGGGGGCGTCCAGTGCCAGTTGGCGAGGTTTGACTCGCGAGGAAATCGCCATGCCGGCAAAGGGATTCGCGATGGCGGTCGGGATTTGGGTGCGCTGAAGAATCGCCTCCTCCACACCCGGGATCAAGGCGCACCCTCCGGCCACGAAGATGTGATCGACCCGGTTGAACTGGGTCGAGGAAAAGAAAAACTGCAACGCCCGGAACACTTCAAGGGCAAGATTGCCCAAGAAAGGCTGCAGCACTTCCGCCTCGTAGTTTTCCGGCAACCCGCCGTTGCGCTTGGCGATTTCCGCTTCTTCCGAAGACAGGCTATAACGCCTCTGGATTTCCTGGGTGAGCTGATTGCCGCCGAAGGTTTGTTCCCGCATGTAAACCGACTGATTGTTGAGCAGCACGGTGACATGCATCATGGTGGAGCCGATGTCGATAATCGCGATGGCCTGGTCTTGCCCGCCGCTGGACAATTGCGGCGCGATCAGCTCATAGGCGGTTTGCGTGGCGAACGACTCGACATCCATCACCAGCGCCTTCAGCCCGGCAGACTCGACGGCGGCGACGCGATCATCGACTTTTTCCTTGCGCGACGCGGCGATCAGCACCTCGACTTCATCCGGGCTGTTGGCCGCGGGGCCAAGCACTTGGAAGTCCAGATTGACCTCGTCCAGGGCGAAGGGAATGTACTGGTTGGCCTCGCTTTCAACCTGCAGCTCCAGCTCGTTTTCATTCAACCCGGCGGGCACGATAATTTTTTTCGTGATGACTGCGGCGGCCGGCAAGGCCAGCGCCACATTCTTGATGCGGGTTCCCATCTGGCGCCAAGCGTGCTTGATTGCTTCGGCAACCGCATCGGGATTGGCGATGTTGCCATCGGCCACGGTATCTTTTGCCAGAGGTTCGATCGTATAGCGTTCAATACGATAAAGCCCCTTGCCCGCATCGCCGAGTTCGACCATTTTGATGGACGACGTGCTGATATCCACCCCCAGCAATGGCGGAGATTTTGTTTGCAGGAAATCCAGATCCAGATTGAAGTCGAGCCGCAACGAAAATTCCTTTTCAATATTGCCCGGTTATGCACGCTATGCATAATTTACATTAAATGCTAACAACAACTCTAGACAGTGTAAAGCATTCTATCGGGATTTCTTTTGTCGAGCGTGAGCCCTATAATCCATTTTTGGGTTGTTCATGTCAAATGGCCCTGGTTACATTTAGGTAAGGATGGATTTAATGGGAGCACGTTGGTGGCGGTACCCGGTGCTGGCGCTATCGGCGCTGGGAATCGTTGCGGCCGCAGGAATCTTGCTGGCGGGAGTGCTGGCTTACCCGAGCCTGCCGTCGCTGGAGGCATTGACCGACTATCGGCCGAAAATCCCGCTGCGCGTCTATACCGCCGATGGCGCCTTGATCGGCGAATTCGGCGAAGAGCGGCGAGCCCTGGTAAAAATCGACAGCGTACCGAAACGGATGCGCCAAGCCATCCTGGCGGCGGAAGACGATCGTTTTTACTCCCATGGCGGGGTGGACTATATGGGCGTGGCGCGCGCCGCACTGGCCAACCTGACTGCCGGGGGTGCGCGCGAAGGCGCGAGCACCATCACGATGCAGGTGGCGCGGAATTTTTTCCTGTCCGGGGAAAAAACCCTGACGCGCAAATTCAGCGAGGTGCTGCTGGCGCTGAAAATCGAGCATTACCTGACCAAGGATCAGATTCTCGAGCTCTACATCAACCAGATCTATCTGGGGCAGCGCGCTTACGGTTTCGCCGCCGCCGCCCAGACTTACTTCGGGCACCCCCTGGAACAACTGAGCGTGGCGGAAGTGGCGATGCTGGCCGGCCTTCCCAAGGCGCCCTCGCGCTACAATCCGGTGGTCAACCCCAAGCGGGCAAAGCTTCGGCAGCAGTATGTGCTGCGCCGCATGCATGAACTCAAATATATTTCCGATGCGGAGTATCAAACGGCCTTGGCGCAACCACTGGCGGTGAAGCATGATGTGCAGAACGCCGACGTGAACGCGGACTTCGTCGCCGAGATGGTCAGGCAGGCCATGTTCGAGCGCTACCGCGATGCGATCTACAGCAACGGCATGCGGGTTTACACCACCTTGCATAAAGCCGATCAGGACGCGGCCAACCAGGCATTGCGGCAAGGCGTGCTGGATTACGACCGGCGCCACGGCTATCGCGGGCCCGAGGGCTTTGCCGAACTGCCGGCCGGCGCGGCGAATCTCGACGAGTTGCTGGAAGACGCCCTGGCCGACGTGGAAGAAAGCAACGGCCTGATGCCGGCGGTGGTGCTGGAGGCCAGCCCGAGACAGGTGAAGTGCTATCTCAAGGGCGGCAGCGTGATTTCGGTTGGCGGAGAGGGGCTGAAATTCGTGCAGAAAGCGCTTGCCGAAAACACGGCGGCCAAGAGCCGCTTGCGCCGCGGCGCACTGATCCGCGTCCAGAAGGACGACAGGAGCGGCTGGCAGATTCTCCAGCTGCCCCAGGCCGAAGCCGCCTTGATCTCGGTGGTGCCGCAGGACGGCGCGATCCGCGCCCTGGTCGGCGGATTCGATTTCAACCGCAGCAAGTTCAACCATGTGATTCAGGCATGGCGGCAACCGGGATCGAGCTTCAAGCCGTTTATCTATTCCGCCGCGCTGGAAAAGGGCTTCACCGCCGCCACCGTGATCAACGACGCGCCGATCGTGGTGGATTCCGCCGAAACCGGCGGCCAGGTCTGGGAACCGAAGAATTATGAAGGCGGCTACGACGGCCCGATCCGCATGCGCACGGCCCTGGTCAAGTCCAAGAACCTGGTGTCGATCCGTATCCTGCAAACCATCGGTCCGCAGTATGCGCAGGATTACATCACCCGTTTCGGGTTTTCGCCCGAACAGCACCCGCCCTACCTGACCATGGCGCTGGGCGCCGGGTCGGCCACGCCGATGCAAATGGCGTCGGCCTATTCGGTGTTCGCCAATGGCGGTTACCGTATCCAGCCTTATCTGATCGACCGGGTGGTGGATGCGCGCGGCACCGTATTGACGCAGGCAACGCCGAAGCACGCCGGCGACGATGCCGAACGCACCATCGATGCGCGCAACGCTTTTATCATGACGTCCCTGATGCGCGACGTGGTGCGGTTCGGCACCGCGGCGCGCGCCATGCAGCTGAAGCGGCTGGATCTGGCCGGCAAAACCGGCACGACCAACGACCAGGTGGATGCCTGGTTTGCCGGATTCAATCCCAAACTGGTGGCGGTCGCCTGGATCGGCTTCGACCAGCCGCGTTCCTTGGGCGGCGCGGAAACCGGAGCCCAGGCGGCATTGCCGATGTGGATGGGTTACATGGGCAGAGCGCTGAAGGGCGTGCCCGAAGAAGAGCTGGTGGTACCGGACGGCGTGCAGGCCGTCAAAATCGAACCGCAAAGTGGGCTTCGCGCCCCGTCAAACGGCGATGGCATTCTCGAGTATTTTTATCAGGAAAGCGTACCGCCGGAAACGCGCGGCGCTACCGAGGGTCTGTTTAGCGGTGGAAGCAAATCGTCGGAAGAAGTTAAAGACCAATTGTTTTGAAGCACGAGGCTCTCGTCCATGACCAAAGAACTCGGCGCAAAACGTTCGTTGCCGCATCGGGAGAGAGAAAAGGCGGCAAACCAGAGGATGCGGGAGCGGATCGCGCAACAGGCCGCCCGCCTCATCGCGGAGGACGGCCAGCAGGATTATGCCCTGGCCAAACTCAAGGCAGCCCGCCAGATCGGCGCCCCCGATACGCATAATTTGCCCAACAATAACGAGGTGGAACAGGCACTGCGGGATTATCAATCGCTCTACCAGAAGGACGAACAAGGCGTGCGCCTGCGCCAGCTGCGGCAACAGGCCCTGGTGGCCATGAAGCTGCTGGAACGGTTTAACCCTTATCTCGTCGGTTCTGTCCTGAACGGCACGGCAACCCGCTACTCGGATATCAATCTCCAGGTGTTTGCCGATAGCGCGAAGGCGGTGGAACTGTTTCTGCTGGGCCAACAAATGCCTTATAAAAGCAGCGAGATGCGCCTGCATTTTGGCGGGGAAATGCGGACATTCCCAGTACTCAGCCTGCAGGGGGACGCGACGGAAATCAACATTACCGTTTTCGCCACGGGCGACCTGCGCCAGATTCCGCGCAGCCATAACGACAAAAGACCGCTGGAACGCGCCCGCGCCAAGCAGGTCGAGGCATTGCTAGAAGAGGGATAAAGTCTTTATACTTCGGCTTGGGCCGGACTTGAGTTTGGAGCAAGCACCGGCCCGATCAAGGATGATCGGGTGCCATTACCTTACATGAACCATTCGTTTTTTTTCACTCCACGCCGCACGAATTCGTGCGCATATTCCCCGGTTGACCGTTCGAACAGCGGCGCCCCTGTTTTCTTGCGCGCGCCTTTATTGTGAACACCGCGCCCAATCCGCCGCAAACCCCACCCATTTCTTCCGACGACGATTACAGCAAGTATTCGGTCAACTGGAAAAAAGAAGTCGTTTTCATTCTCCGCGCCATCATGGAAAAGGGCGAGCTGTTAACCGCCCATTTCGATCATGGCAAGAATCTCATTCTGACTTCCATCGTTGGCGTCGATCCGGAACAGGAAGAAGTAATTCTGGATTTCGGGGCAAACGCCGAAATGAACCAGAAAATCCTCGCCAGCGACAGAATCCTTTTCGTGACGATACACGACAGAGTGAAAGTGCAGTTCACCGCAAGCCGGATCGAAAAAATCCGGTTCGAAGGGCGAGATTCGTTCAGGATCGAGCTACCCGAATCGCTGATCAAATTGCAGCGGCGCGAATATTACCGGGTCACAACGCCGATCGCCCACCCGCTGAAGTGCGTGATTCCCATAGAGGGCAGCCAAAAAATCGGGATATCCATCGTGGACATCAGCATCGGCGGCATCGGCGTCGTCCTGCCGCAGATCGAGACCGCTCTTGAGCCGGGGATGACTTTCCCGGGTTGCCAGCTCGTCCTGCCCGATATCGGAAATATCGTGGCGACCATGGAGATCCGCAACGTATTCGAAGTGACATTGCGGAACGGGAACAAAAACAAGCGGGCAGGCTGCCAATTCGTCGATCTGCCGACGAACATGCAATCGATGATCCAACGCTACATCATCAAGGTGGAGCGGGAAAGGCGGGCCATGCAGCTGGATCGGCAATAAGGCGATTGAGCTGAAAAACACCGGATTTCCGCTTCCGCGGGAATGACGAATTCGAAATGAGCTGGCGCTTCCTCAGGCTTCCTTGAGCCAGTTCGCCGCATCCAGCGCAAAATAAGTAAGAATTCCATCCGCCCCTGCGCGCTTGAATGCGAGCAGCGCTTCCAGCACGCAGGCTTTTTCGTTGAGCCAGCCGTTCTGGGTCGCCGCCTTGAGCATGGCATATTCGCCGCTAACCTGGTAGACGAAAGTCGGCGCCTGATAGGTGTCCTTGATGCGCCGGACGATGTCGAGATAAGGCATGCCGGGCTTGATCATCACCATGTCCGCTCCCTCGTCCAGGTCCAGGCCCACTTCCCACAATGCTTCGTTGCTGTTGGCGGGGTCCATCTGGTAGGTGTACTTGTTGCCCGCGCCCAGGTTGGCGGCGGAACCGACCGCGTCGCGGAACGGGCCGTAGAAGCTGGACGCGTACTTGGCGGAATAGGCCAGGATGCGGGTGTGGATGAATCCCTTGCCGTCCAGCGCGTTGCGCACCGCGCCGATGCGCCCGTCCATCATGTCCGACGGCGCCACCACGTCCGCGCCGGCAGCGGCATGGGCAAGCGCCTGCTGGGTCAGCACCGCCACCGTTTCATCGTTCAGCACGTAGCCATTGCCGTCGATCAGACCGTCCTGGCCATGACTGGTGTAGGGGTCGAGCGCCACGTCGGTGATGACGCCCAGTTCCGGGAAATTCTGTTTCAGGGTGCGCACCACACGCGGCACCAGACCGTCCGGGTTGTAGGCTTCGGCGGCGTCCAGACTCTTGAGCGGCGTGTCGATGACGGGAAAGATGGCCAGCGCGGGAATGCCGAGCCTGGCGCACTGCTCCGCCTGAAAAAGAAGCTGGTCCAGGGTCTGGCGCACCACGCCCGGCATGGATGCCACGGCTTCGCTGCGGCCATGGCCGTCGAGCACGAATACCGGATAAATCAGGTCGGCCGGCGTCAGCTGGTTTTCGCGCATCAGCTGACGGGAAAATGCGTCGCGGCGCATGCGGCGCATGCGTTTGTGGGGGAAGTTGCCCAAGGGTTGCATAACAGTCCTGTTTGATTGACACCCGCGAGAACCGCACACTTGGCCGATCTGCGCAGTGAACGATGGCGGGCGCAAAATAATTTGAAGCGGCTGGAACTTAATTAAATCCGGTCTACTCTGAGTAAGTGGATGGTAACCCTTCCGTCCCCCGCTTTTCCTCCCTGAGCGGGTGCCTTAATCCCCTAATTAAGGCGTTTCGTCCCCCCCGGGTTTACTCCCCTTTTCCCGGGGGGTTTTTATTTTCTAAAGATAGCAATGTCGCCATGCCACGTCAATCCGCGGCAACATCCGCCTTCTCTTCCTGCGCGGCGGACAGCCATTTGGCCATCACCGCTTCGGCTTCTTCAATGCCGACCCGTTTCGGCGTGGAAAAAAGCTGCACCGTACAGTTCGGGTAAGCCTGCCCGAGTTCCGCCCGGGTTGAGCGCAAAGTCGCCGTGGCCTGCTGCTTGCCAAGTTTGTCCGCCTTGGTCAGCAGGACATGCACCGGCTTCCCCGTGGGCAGAAACCAGTCGAGCATTTGCCGGTCGAGCGGGGTAAGCGGACGGCGGGCATCCATGATCAACACCAGCCCGCCCAGCGATTCGCGCTCCATCAGGTAGCGGCTCAACACGTTTTGCCAGTGCAGGCGTATTCTTTCCGGCACCTCGGCGTAGCCGTAGCCGGGCAGATCGACCAGAAAGCGGTCGTTGCCGAGGCCGAAAAAATTGATCAGTTGGGTGCGCCCCGGTGTTTTGCTGACGAAAGCGAGGCGGTTGCGGTTGGCCAGGGTATTGATGGCACTGGATTTTCCGGCGTTCGAGCGGCCGGCGAAGGCGATTTCGATGCCGCGGGGCGGCGGCAGGTCGGAGAGTTTGTCCGCCGAGACGTAAAACTGTGCTTCTTGAAATAATGCCATGCTATTCCTTTTTCAGTCTGGCATGATAAGACAGAATTGGTATAGAATGCCACGTTATTTTTGAGCTAATTCGTACAACGGTTAACGGTTAAGGGAGCAAGCGATGAAAAAAGCCATAGCAATGGCAGCGGTTGTCGGAATGATAGCCACCTCGGGCGTCAACGCGGAAGAAAAAGCAGCGGCCAAAGCCGATCCGGCGAAGGCGCAACAGATCGCCAGCACGGTTTGCGTGGCCTGCCACGGCGCGGACGGCAACAGCCCGGCCCCGGCCAATCCGAAGCTGGCATCCCAGCATCCGGAATACATCAATAAGCAATTGACCGATTTCAAGTCCGGCGCGCGCATGAATCCGATCATGATGGGCATGGTCGCCTCGCTGTCCCCGGACGACATGAAGAACCTGGCGGCGTATTTCAGCGGACAGAAGCTGGCGCCGGCCGCCGCCAAGGACAAGGCTCTGGCCGAACGGGGCGAAAAAATCTACCGCGGCGGCGTCGCCGCTCAGGGCGTACCGGCCTGTGCCGGCTGCCACAGCCCGACCGGCGCCGGCATCCCCGCGCTGTATCCCCACCTGGCCGGCCAGCATGGCGAATACATCGAAACCCAGCTGAAGAGCTTCCGCAACGAAGAACGCGCCAACGACCCGAACAAGATGATGCAAACGGTCGCCATGCGGATGTCCGACAAGGACATCAAGGCAGTCGCGGAATATATCAGCGGGTTGCATTAAACCCGTCATAGCCGGTTAGCCGCGGTCCGCTGACCGCCGATAGCTTCATTGGGGGGTGGCGCGAGTCACCCCTTTTTTATCAGTCGAAGGTGGCATCAATTTCCATGCAAGCACCGCGCACTCCGTTTCTTCGGGCCGTCTACGAGCTGTTCAGCTCGATGCGTTTCGCCATCAGCCTGCTGACGTTGCTGGCCATCGCCTCCGTTATCGGCACGGTGCTGAAGCAGAGCGAGCCTTATTCGAACTACATCATCGAACTGGGGCCGTTCTGGTTCAAGATATTCGCCGTGCTCGGGCTGTACGACGTCTACCATACCGGCTGGTTCCTCGGCATCCTGGTGTTCCTGGTGCTTTCCACGAGTTTCTGCATCTATCGCCAGACTCCGTTGATGCTGCGCGAGATCCGTTCGTTTCGGGAGCATGCGACGGAAACCTCGCTGCGCGGCTTCGCTCACCGCGCCGAACTTGCCGCCGGCATCGCCCCGGCAACCGCATTACAGCGATTGACCGGCTACCTGGCCGGCCAGGGCTACCGCTACAGAACCCGCATCGAGGGCGAAGCGCAGCCGGCGCTGATCGCCGCCAAGGCGGGCAGCTACACCCGCCTCGGCTACCTGCTGACCCACGGCGCGATCGTGATCATCTGTGTCGGCGGCTTGATCGACGGAAATGTGCCGCTCAAGGTGGAGGAGATGCTTGGCTACAAGAAGGTGGAAACGCGCGATCTTGCCTCCAGCCAGGTTCCCGCGATCAGCCGCCTTTCCCCCGCCAACCTGTCCTTTCGCGGCAGCGTTTCCATTCCCGAAGGCGGGGCGGCGGACATCATCTACCTGAACGTGGCGGACGGCTACCTGGTGCAGGACTTGCCGTTCCAGATCCACTTGAAAAAATTCCGCATCGCGCATTACGCCACCGGCCAGCCGAAGTCGTTCGAAAGCGATATCGTCATCACCGATCCCGATTCGAAAAAAGGTTTCGAAGGCACCGTGTCGGTGAATCACCCGATCGTTTACCGGGGCGTGGCGATTTACCAGGCCGGCTTCGGCGACGGCGGCTCCAGGCTGGCCCTGAACGGCTGGAACCTGTTTTCGCCGGTTGCCCGGCCGTTCCCTTTCAAGGGCGAGGTCAACCAGGCTTCCCGCCTGGCCAACGGCCAGACGCAGTACAGCGTTGAGGTCACCGACTTCAAGGCGTTCAACGTCCAGGATACGGGCGAGGGCGACGACAACGAAGCCGCGCCGACACAGGATTTCTGGCAGGGCGCCAAACGCGCGCTGGGCGACGCGGCGTCGTCGGCCCCCAAGAAGCGCGCGCACAATGTCGGCCCAAGCTTCCAGTACAAAATTCGCGACGCGCAGGGGCAGGCCCGCGAATATCACAGTTTCATGCTGCCGCTGCTGCTGGAAGGCCGCCGCTACCTGGTCAGCGGCGTGCGCGAAGCGCCCAACGAACCGTTCCGCTACCTGCGCTTTCCCGCGGATGAAAATGGCGCGATCGACGGCTACATGCGGCTGCGCGCGGCGCTGTTCGACAAGGCGCTCCACCCTGAAATCGCGCGCCGTTTTGCCGCTTCGGCGACGCCGAACGCCGCCGCCGATCAGGCGCTGCGCGCCAAGCTGACGGACAGCACGGCCAAGCTGCTGGAGATTTTCGCCCGCGGCGGTTTCGACGGGCTGGCCAAGTTCATCGAGGGATCGGTGGCGAAAGCCGAGCAGGAGAAGGCGGCGGGAGCTTATTTCAAGGTGCTGGAACGGGCCGGCTTCGAGGCATATCAGTTGTCGCGCGAGCGGGCCGGCGAGAAGCCGGCGCCCATCGACGAGCAGACCGCGCTGTTCGTGCGCGACAGCTTGAACGCCGTCAACGACAGTTTCTATTACGGCAGCCCGGTTTATTTCCAGCTCGACCATTACGACGAAGTGCTGTCCAGCGGCCTGCAGCTGACCCGCTCGCCGGGCAAGAACATCGTCTACGCCGGATCGGTGCTGCTGATCCTGGGCGTGTTCGTCATGTTCTACATCCGGGAACGCCGCATCTGGCTGCTGGTCAAACCGGGCGAAGTGCTGTTCGCCATGTCGAGCAACCGCAAGACGCTGGATTTCGAGAATGAATTCGCGCAGCACAAGAACAATCTGGCGAACCTGTTGAAAGGATGACCATGGAAGCAATCCAGGATTATCGGCAAGTTTCTTTTTTCCGCGGACTGAGCGGATTCGACTGGGTTTACGCGGCCCTGCTCGCCGCCGGCAGCGTGTACGCCTTCAACCTGTACGGCGGTTATATGGACGCCTACGAAAAAGGCATCCTGTTTCTGATCGCGGCGCTGCTTGTCGGCCTGGGCTGGTTCTGGAAGCCGGTGCGCATCCTGCTGCCGGTGGTCGCGCTGCTCGCGCTGTTCGGCGTCAACCAGTACCACGGCGAACTGGCTCGCGCCGGCCAGGCGTTCTGGCTCAAATACCTGTTCGCCAGCCAGTCCGCCATCATGTGGATGAGCGCCCTGTTCGTCATGGCGACGGGCGGCTACTGGCTCGGCATGGCGCTGCGCTCCGATTTCGTCAACCGCGTCTCCGCCGCCATCACCTGGAGCGCTACCGCGATGGGCCTGATCGGCCTCCTGGTGCGCTGGTACGAGTCCTACCTGATCGGCGCCGACGTCGGCCATATCCCGATCAGCAACCTGTATGAAGTGTTCATCCTGTTTTCCATCCTGACCGCGCTGCTTTATCTGTATTACGAGCAGTACTACGCCAACCGCCAGCTTGGCGCCTTCGTCCTGCCGGTGATCAGCGCGGCGGTTGCCTTTTTGCTGTGGTACGCCTTCGGCCGGGATGCGCAGCACATCCAGCCCTTGGTGCCCGCGCTGCAATCCTACTGGATGAAGCTGCATGTGCCGGCCAACTTCGTCGGCTACGGCGCGTTCGCCCTGGCGGCGATGGTGGGCCTGGCCTACCTGTTCAAGAGCAAGGGGCTGCTGGCGAACCGCCTGCCGGAGCTGGCCGTGCTCGACGACGTGATGTACAAGGCGATCGCCATCGGCTTCGCCTTTTTCACCATCGCCACCATACTCGGCGCGATGTGGGCAGCGGAAGCCTGGGGCGGCTACTGGTCATGGGATCCGAAGGAAACCTGGGCGCTGATCGTCTGGCTGAACTATGCGGCCTGGCTGCACATCCGCCTGGTGAAGGGCCTGCGCGGCGCGATGCTGGCGTGGTGGGCGGTGGTCGGCCTGGTGGTGACGGTATTCGCCTTCCTCGGCGTCAACATGTTCCTCTCCGGCCTGCATTCCTATGGCACGTTGTAACAAGTAGGTCGGTTCAAGCGAAGCGGAACCGACCTACCCGCTGACCCACACCGTGCGGAAAAATCAGCGGCGGCGCGATGCCGCCGGCGTGAAGGGCACGCCCCGCAGCACGGCCAGCTGGTGCAGGATCGGAGTCGAGACGGGCTCCAGTTTCCGCCGCATCAAAGTACCGGCGGCCGTGGTGCGCGCCAGCACCGGCGTGGCCACTTCCGCATCCATGCGCGACAGCGTCAGCATCGCGCACACTTCCTTGCTCAATTCGGGCAATGTTTCCAGCATTTCGCGCAGCGTGTCGGGCTGGTCCGCGCCGGCGCCCAGCGCTTCGGCATCGGCGACGGCCGCTTCCGCCGTATTTCCGCCGTCGCGGCTGGGCGGGCGCACCGTTGCGAAATAGGCCGCCAGCACGTTCAGCAACGCGTTCGCCACGTCCTGGTCGGCCGGGCTGCGCAGCACTTCCTCGCTAGCCTTGAGAAACGCCTGACCGGGGCCGGACAAGGTGCGCGCAAGCAAAGCGGCATACGGATTTCCCCGCGTGCCCAGCGCGGCCAGCCGAGGCTGCCAGGCCGCGCCATCGGCGCGCCCGGCGCATGGCTCCGGCAGCTCGTCCGGCATGCGTTCGAGGAAGCCGACGTAGTAGGCGCTGTCGTGCCCCCCCCGGCCCCACAGTCGCCGGCGGGCGGCCTCGTCGGCCAGGCCCGGCTGGAGCACGATGCGCACGGTGTCGATGATGACGTGGGGCTGGTTTTCGAACGGCAGGTGCTCGATCAGGAATTCCGCCAGGATCTTGCCCATGCCGCCCTGCACCACGCTCTCCCGTTCCAGCATGCGCCGCGCGTTGTCGGCCACCGGCATGGCCCACCAGGCGCGACGCGCCAGCTCGTCGGTCAAACCGTTGGAGTAGGCGACCGACACCACCGCCTCCGGCTCGCCGAGCAGCAGGAGGCGGTCCAGCCCCTTGTCGCGCGCCTGCCCCATCCGCGTCCAGCGCTGAATGTAATTCGGGTAGCCGCCCGGCGAACCGATGGCATGGCCAGCCAGTAGTTCGCGCACCAGGCGCAGATACTGGTCGGGGCGCCCGCTCGGGTGAAGTTTGACCTTGGCCTCGCCGCGTGGCGTCAGGGCATGGACGGTCAGGGCCGCATCGTCGATGCGGATCGCCTGGGTTTCGCCGGCAAGAAGGACGTTGAGACGCAGGGCGTCTTCGGGGGTGAGTTCGGGCATGCGATCAGTTTAGCTGAATACGCTGGCCCCAGGGCACCGGCGCTTTTCCCTTGACCAGCCAGATCACCGGGTAAGGCGGCTCCGCAGCGGGAAAGTCGCCTTCGGCGTCGGTGAAATACAGCAGCATATCGGGCTGGCGCCCTTCGCTTTCGACCCAATCGAACACCGGCCCGAAATCGGTGCCGCCGCCGCCCGGAAATTCGCCGGGCAGCTTGAATTCCTCCCACGGCTCGAAGCGCCACGGCCCGCCTTCGGCCAGTTTGCTGTCGCAGGCGAGGAGCGTGACGCGGGCGCGCAGCTGGCCCTTGAGGGCGTCGATCTCAGCGAGAAAGTCGGCCAGTTCTTCGCGGCTGACCGAACCGCTGGTATCCAGCGCCACCACGATGTCGGCCTGCGCGCTGCGGAGCGACGGCAGGATCATCGAACCTTCGCGGCGCGAAGGCCGCATATAGCTGTAGTCGTCGCGCGCCACCTGGTTCATGAAGCGCGCCAGCAGCATGCGCCAGGGCAGCTTCGGCTGGAGCAGATCGCCCACCATGCGCGCCAGGAGGCCGCCCAGCTTGCCCGCCTGCTGCGCCTGCTGGGCGGCACCGGCGAGCCGCTGCTGCCATTGCGCGGCAAGGGTTTCGCGCTCGCCCGCCGTCAGCGGCTGCGGCTGGGCCGCGCCGCTTGGACTGTCGGTTTGCGGCTGGCCGGCGTCTTCCGGCGCCCCGCCCGGCGCCCCGCCGTCCCGCGGCTGCTGTCCCTGGCCGCCCTCGCGCTCTTCGTCGCCCTGCTGCCGGCCGCTGCTGGTGGGATCGACGTCCTCGCCATCGTAGATGTGGCGGTCCATCGGCTGGTCGGTGTTGTTGTCGTCGATGCAGGGGTAGATTTCTTCCGCCGTCATGCCCTCGAAGCTGTCGAGGACGAGTGCGCCGGGCGGCGGCTTGAGGCCGTCCCTGACCAGCAACGGATTGACGGCGAAGTCGCAGGCGACATCCCAGCGCAGCCTGACGCGATGCTGGCGCCGGTGGAAATGGGACAGCGCGCAGTGCAGCGCCTCGTGGGCGAGCACGAACTGGGTCTGCTCCAGGCTCAGCGCGGCGATGTAGTCGGGATTGTAGTAAAAACTGCGGGCATCGGTGGCCGTGGTCTGACACCATTTCGGATCGGCCGCCACCATCGGCAGACGCAGAGCCAGCGCGCCGAGGAACGGCTTGTCCAGGATCAGCCGGGTACGCGCGGCAGCCAGCTTGGTTTCGATGTCCTCGCTACCCATGCCGGCGGCCGCTACATTTCATACAGCATCAGATCGGACACCGCGTTGGCCCAGGTCGAGAATTGCGGCACGCTGAACAAGTGCTGGCCGATGGCGCGGTGCATGTCGGAAACCAGCATGATGCCCATTTCGCGCAAGGGGAAGCGGCTGGCGTAATCGAGAATGTGGCCGTGAATTTCGCGCGCGTTGGCGTCGTTCTTGGCGCGGATGGCGCGCCCGACCAGCGCCGAGGCAACGGCATACTGGAGATCGACTTCGCGCGGCACGGCCACCGGCTCGCCGCGCAGGATGGCGTCCAGGTCCGGCATGCGGTCGAGGTTGTCGATGAACGCGTGCAGCTCCAGCCCGGCGGCCGGGCCGACGCAGGATTGCAGGGTGGCGAGCAGCAGTTCCGGCATGTCGCCGAATTTCTGCAGTGCGCGGTGGGCAAATTCCCACGAACGCGGGCTGGGAAAGGCGACCGGATTGTGCGCCGGGTTGAAATCGAACAGCAATTCCGGACGGAAGCGCAGGAAGCCGATCAGCCGCTCGTCGATCCCGGTGGCATAGGCCCAGGCGACCCAGTCATCCAGGTTGGCCTCGACTTCGAAATGGGAAAAGCGGTTGGCGAGCGGAGCCGGCATCGCATAGGTCACGCCGCGGTCGCCCTGGCGGTTGCCGGCGGCGAAAATGGCCCAGCCTTGCGGCACCTCGTAGGCGCCCAGGCGCCGGTCCAGGATCAGCTGATAGGCGGCGGCGGAAACGCTCGGCGGCGCCGAGGTGATCTCGTCCAGGAACAGGATGCCGCTCTCGCCGTGCCGTTTCAGATCCGGCAGCATCGCCGGCACCGCCCATTCGACGCGGTCCTCGACCCGAAACGGAATGCCGCGCAGGTCGGACGGCTCCATCTGCGACAGGCGGATATCGATCACCGGCGCGCCGTGGCTTTTCGCCACCTGCTCGATGATTTGCGATTTGCCGACGCCGGGCGGCCCCCACAGCATGACGGGCGTGTGATGGCCGTC
Source organism: Sulfuricella sp. (assembly GCA_023266195.1). Lineage (GTDB taxonomy): Bacteria > Pseudomonadota > Gammaproteobacteria > Burkholderiales > Sulfuricellaceae > Sulfuricella. Next base: position 414 of record JAHFRP010000005.1, on the reverse strand, counting down.
GCGGGTACTGAGGAACTCGCGGTTCAAAACGGTGGAAAGCTGGGCTGGGCGCATGGGCGGCATCTCGATTTAGACTAAGTTTAATATTATCAGAATTTGGCGGTAAAAAGCCAGGGCAGCCCAGTTCAGACGTCATCCGGCGGGCTATTTATATTTACTTGTTCGAAGACGCCAGACAATAGTCGCTGTTGCAGGCTACGGCGAGAAATTCGGGGCTGGTTTAATATATTTGGAGTACGCCATTTTTTCATTCCACCTGGTGGATCGAACGAAGGAAAACAGGGGAAGGAAAACAGGGGACACCCATTAGCCGGCCGGTGTCAAGCGAGCAAACGATTCCATGGCGGCGCCAGCCGCCGGTTTTCAATCTGATTAACGCCGTTTGCAGTAGCTGACCGCACCCTTTTCTTCAAC
>JAHFRP010000014.1 GCA_023266195.1 Sulfuricella sp. | reverse complement strand
CTGTCAGCACCAGCGCCGCTCGCCCACTTGTCCGCCCCATGATCATCTCCAAGTCGTATGGTATGAGGATCATGGCAATAAACGGCATGTTTGTAAATATATTAATGGAACGAACTACTAGAAGGCTACCCGACTTGAAGATGGTGACGCTGGAACAACCGGAGCAATGCCAGGTCATTAACATTGTTTATGGAACGCCGGCCGGCCACAGACCAAATCCCGGCGAGGGTTGAGTACGCGTTTTTGCAAAAACAGCCTGTAATGGCCGATAGGCATCACCTTCCGCCTTTCGTGCTCCCTCTTACCTTGACAAGAAAACTCTATAAAGCGATAATTCCGTTTTTTTAGGGGGTCGTTAGCTCAGCCGGTAGAGCAGCGGACTTTTAATCCGTTGGTCGCCAGTTCGAATCTGGCACGGCCTACCACCTAGTTTGTCAGTAGTGCATCAGGGGTTGTTAGCTCAGCTGGTAGAGCAGCGGACTCTTAATCCGTAGGTCGACAGTTCGAATCTGTCACAACCCACCAAATTCAAAGGGTTAGACGAAAGTCTAACCCTTTTTGTTTTGTGCGCCCGGCACGGGCGCACTCTTGTGGGTGGAAGTCCCACCGTAAGTTGATCACAGCGAACGAAGCGAAGCGCAACTGCATAAGGGTGACCGAGTGTGGGGAGGAAGCGTGGAGCGAAACTGCGAGCCGATGGACAAGAACCGGATAGAAGGCGTTGCCGAGCAGGGCGAGCGGGCAAGATTCCGCGAAGCTCTCGTGATCAAGGCGGAGCGGCGTAAATCCGGCGGTTGTGCAGCGAAGGAGTGCGTTCTTACCCGGGGAGATCTCGCCTCATGGCTGAAAGGCCGACGTGGCAACACGGAGCGAGAAGTCAGGCGAGGCCGTAGTAGCTGCTGGTAAGGGGCGAAGGGCCGAACGAGGAGAAGTGATCGAGGCCATGTCGATGTTGAACGCAAGGCGTCAGAAGTCCGTGCAAGCGGAGCGGGTGGGCGGTGCGCACGGTGAAGCCGGGCGCGACCCTGTCAGCGACGAAGCGAACAACCCGCGACGGGATACCGAGAGCACAGGGTCGGAACGGCTGCAAGCCGTCCTGACGAGAGAGAACCTGCGGCAAGCGTGGAAGCGAGTCAAAGCCAACAAGGGCGCGGCCGGCGTAGATGAACTGGACATTGACCAGACAGCACGCCACCTCGTCACCGCATGGCCAGAGATTCGTGAGCAACTACTGCGGGGGACGTACCGGCCCAGTCCGGTGCGACGGGTGACGATTCCGAAACCGGACGGTGGCGAGCGCGAGCTTGGTATCCCGACGGTCACGGATCGGCGATCCAGCTGATCCGCGCGTACCTGAACAGCGGCATCATGAGCGGTGGCGTAGTACTGGAACGGTACCAGGGTACGCCGCAAGGCGGGCCGCTGAGCCCGCTCCTGGCGAATGTGCTTCTGGACGAAGTGGATAAGGAATTGGAGAAGCACGGTCACTGCTTTGCGCGCTACGCCGACGACTGCAACGTCTATGTGCGCAGTCGGAAGGCGGGCACGGGTGATGGCGCTCTTGCGCAAGTGCGACGGCAAGCTGCGGCTCAAGGTCAATGAGGCCAAGAGTGCGGTGGCGAGCGTGAAGGGAAGGAAGTTTCTGGGCTACAGCTTCTGGCTTGCCAAGGAAGGCGTCAAGCGGAGGGTGGCCGACAAGCCAATGGCGACGTTCAAGCAACGGATCAGGCAATTGACCCGACGCTCGGGCGGACGCGGCATGGGGGAAGTCATCGAGCGTCTGAAGCCTTATCTGATGGGATGGAAAGCCTACGTACAGATCAAGACCAAGGGGCGCAATCTCGTGGGGCGGCAGAAAGGGCGCATCGATATCCAGCCGGGCATGACGGCGATGGTGGAGATCAAGACCGGCAGCAACACGGTGTTGCGCTATCTGACCAAGCCTATTACCAAGACCCTGTCGGAGTCGCTCGGCGAGCGCTGAAGCAGCGCGCCCGACACGTGCGGACACTCGGAAAATGCGTTGACGCCGGTTTCCGGGTGATTCGGTCCTGAGTTCAATTGTCGGCGTATTCGCCGATTCTCGTCGCGGACAGGCGGAGGTCTTTCGACCAGATGTCGTCGCCTTCAATGGGCTTGCCGGCTGCCAGTGCGTCGGCGACTTCGTGGCTGTTCCATCCCTGTTTCGCCAGCAACTCCAGGGCGATGGCATCGGCTTCGCGCATTTGATCGGGTTTGTTGCTCTCTATCATTACCCGGGAACCGATAAACGAAGCCGCCGCTGCGGTTGCCGTGGTCGCGGCCGACGCGGTCTGGATCAAGGCCACCGAACCGCGCACGAGGTTGGCTACCGGAAACAGCACCTGCGCCACCACCGAGAACAGGACGCTGGCCGCCGAGTTTTCGTCGTGGTGGCGGCTGATGGCGTGGCCCATTTCGCGGGCAATCAGAAAGGCCACCGCTTCTTCGTCCAGATGCAGTTTCTGAACTCCGCGGAAGATCACCACCGTGCCGGAGGAGTTGGAAGCGGTGCCGGGTTCCGCCTTCTCGGCGACGACAAACTCAAACTTGCCGATTCGTTGTTTCAGTTCCGGGTAGGCGGCATAGGCCGATTCCGCCAGCCGGGCTCCGAGCCGCTGCACCCGCTGGTCGAAGGCATGGTTGAGAAGGCATTCCAGGCCGGCGCACTGGGCGCCCGTGTCGGCCGATGTCATCAGGTGCGCCTGCATGTCCATTTCGGAATACACGGCGCTGAGTGCGGCGGGGGCCGTCATTTGTACGCGCCCTTGCGGCGATGTCGTCGTTGCGCAAGCGCCAAGTGCGAGGCAGGCGGCAACGGGAAGCCAGGCTCGGGTGGCTCGCGCACGCGACTTCCCTGGATCGCTGTCGAAAGCGCGAAGCGGTGCGCCGAATCCATGAAACATCCGCGGCCCTCCGATGGAACAAGCGATGGGAAAAGTATAACGGGTCGACGGCCGAGATGGCAGTGACAACAAGTTAACCCAATTTCGAGCGGCATATGTCCAATTGGTTCAGTTGCTTTGCGTGTTTACGTTAAATTAAATCGCGTTTGATTTCGACTGGGTATGCAAGCTGGACTTCATCAATATTCTTATGTCCTTATAAATAAATATGAATAAAAAAAATTGGCAAAGCCGGTAGAATTCAGCCGGTACAGCACATTTGGATAAAGTCATGCAACCACCGGCCAGCGCCACCGACCAGGACCGCATCGAGGTCAAGAACACCACCTGCTACATGTGCGCCTGCCGCTGCGGCATCCGCGTCACGCTGAAGAACGGCGAGGTGCGCTACATTCAGGGCAACCCGGATCATCCGCTCAACCAGGGCGTGATCTGCGCCAAGGGCTCGTCCGGCATCATGAAGCAGTATTCTCCCGCGCGGCTGACCAAGCCGCTGCGGCGCAAGCCGGGTTCCGAGCGCGGCGACGGCGAATTCGAGGAGATTTCCTGGGACGAGGCGTTTGCGGTGATGGCCGAGCGCCTGGCCAGGATTCGCGCCACAGACCCGAAAAAATTCGCGCTGTTCACCGGCCGCGACCAGATGCAGGCCGTCACCGGCCTCTTCGCCAAGCAGTTCGGCACGCCCAACTATGCGGCGCACGGCGGTTTCTGCTCGGTCAACATGGCTGCCGGCATGATCTACACCATCGGCGGTTCGTTCTGGGAATTCGGCGGGCCGGACCTGGAGCGCGCCAAGCTGTTCGTGATGATCGGCACCGCCGAGGATCATCATTCCAATCCGATGAAGATCGCGCTGTCGAAATTCAAGCGCAGCGGCGGCCGCTTCGTTTCGATCAATCCGGTGCGCACCGGCTATTCCGCCATCGCCGACGAGTGGGTGCCGATCCGCCCCGGCACCGATGGTGCGCTGCTCCTGGCGCTGATCCACGAGATCATCCGCCTCGGCCTCTACGACCGCGATTTCCTGGTGCAGTATTCCAATGCCGCCGAACTGGTGAACCTCGACGAAAACAGCAGCGAATTCGGCATGTTCGTGCGCACCGAGGTGCCGGCGGAGGAGGGCTGCTTCGATCCGCAGAACAAGCTGTGGTGGGATCGCGTCTCCAACAAGCCGGTGGTGACCCGCACCGAGGGCGCCGACCCCTTCCTGCTTGGCGAGTTCGCGCTTTCCGACGGCACGCCGGTCAAGCCTTCGTTTCAGTTGCTGCAGGAACGGGTCAAGGACTACACCCCGGACTGGGCGGAAGGCATCACCGGCGTGCCTGCCGCGACCATCCGCCGCCTCGCTCACGAAATGGGCGTCACCGCGCGCGACCAGAAGATCGAACTGCCCATCGCCTGGACCGACACCTGGGGCAAGGAACACGACACCGTCACCGGCAACCCGGTGGCGTTTCACGCCATGCGCGGCCTGGCGGCGCATTCCAACGGCTTTCACACCATCCGCGCGCTGGCGATCCTGATGAGCCTGCTCGGCACCATCGACCGTCCCGGCGGCTTCCGCCACAAGGCGCCGTTCCCGCGTCCGATTCCGCCCTGCGCCAAGACGCCGAAGGGGCCGGAGGGCGTGCAGCCCGACACCCCGCTGGGCGGCATGGCGCTGGGCTGGCCGGCCGAACCGGACGATCTGTTCGTTGACGACAAGGGCGAGCCGGTGCGGCTCGACAAGGCGTTCTCCTGGGAATACCCGCTCGCCGTCCACGGCCTGATGCACAACGCCATTACCAACGCCTGGCGCGGCGATCCCTACCCGATCGACACCATGCTGATCTTCATGGCCAACATGGCATGGAACTCCGCGATGAACACGGTCCAGGTGCGCGACATGCTGAAGGACAAGCGCGAGGACGGCGAATACAAGATTCCCTTCCTCATCGTGTGCGATGCCTTCCAGTCGGAAATGACCGCCTTCGCCGACCTGGTGCTGCCCGACACGACCTATCTGGAACGCCACGACGTGATGTCGATGCTCGACCGGCCGATTTCGGAGTTCGATGGCCCGGTGGATTCGGTGCGGATCCCGGTCCTGCCGCCGAGCGGCGAGTGCAAGCCGTTCCAGGAAGTGCTGATCGAGCTCGGCTCGCGGCTGAAACTGCCGGTGTTCGTCAACCAGGACGGCTCGCGCAAGTACCGCGACTATCCCGACTTCATCACCAATTACGAGACCGAGCCGGGTTCCGGCATCGGATTTCTGGCCGGCTGGCGCGGCAAGGGCGGCGAGAAATTCATGCGCGGCGAGCCCAATCCGCGCCAGTGGGAGATGTACGCCAAGAACAACTGCGTCTATCACCATCATTTGCCGCGCTCGTACCAGTACATGCGCAACTGGAACCAGGGCTATCTGGAATGGGCGCAGCGCAACCGCATCACGCGCTATGCCGAGCCGATCCTGATCCACATTTATTCCGAGGTGCTGCAGAAGTTTCGCCTCGCCGCACAGGGCAAGGCGGAGGGCAAGCGGCCGCCCGAGCGCCTGAAAGCGCGCATCGAGACCTATTTCGATCCGTTGCCGTTCTACTACGAGCCGCTCGAAATGCAGCTCAGCGACAATGCAAAATTTCCGCTCAACGCGGTGACGCAGCGGCCGATGGCGATGTACCACTCGTGGGATTCGCAGAACGCCTGGCTGCGCCAGATCCACACCCACAACTACCTGTTCGTCAATCCGCTCACCGCCAAGGCGCAGGGCATCGCCGACGACGACTGGATCTGGGTCGAGTCGATGCACGGCAAGGTGCGCTGCATGTGCCGCTATTCCGAGGCGGTGGAACCCGGCACGGTGTGGACCTGGAACGCCATCGGCAAGAGCAAGGGGGCGTGGAACCTGGCGCCGGAAGCCAACGAGTCGGAAAAGGGCTTCCTGCTCAACCACTTGATTTCGGAGGAACTGCCGCCGCATGCCGACGGCCCTCATCTTTCCAATTCCGATCCGGTCACCGGGCAGGCGGCGTGGTACGACGTCAAGGTGAAAATAACCAAGGCTGAAGCCGGCGAGCCGGAACAGACCTCCCCGCAGTTCAAATCGGTGCCGGTCGCGCCCGGCATGACCAGGAAGCGCAAGGGCTGGTTCGGCTTCTTCGCCGGCAAGGGAGAATGGAAATGACCCAGCTCGCTCTCGTCATCGATCTCAACGTCTGCGTCGGCTGTCATGCCTGCGTCACCAGCTGCAAGGAATGGAACACTTCCGGCGCGGCCGGCGCCATGTCGGACGACCGCCCTTACGGCGCCGACCCGACCGGCACGTTCTTCAACCGGGTGCAGACCTACGAAGTGGGCTGCTTTCCCAAAACGGAAACGGTGCATTTCCCCAAGTCCTGCCTGCATTGCGAGGAGCCGCCGTGCGTGCCGGTGTGCCCGACCGGCGCGTCGTACAAGCGCAAGGAGGACGGCATCGTGCTGGTGGATTACGACAAGTGCATCGGCTGCAAATATTGCTCCTGGGCCTGCCCCTACGGCGTGCGGGAAATCGACGAGCACCAGAAGGTGATGAAGAAGTGCACGCTGTGCGTCGACCGCATCTACGATCTGAGCCTGCCCGAAGCCGAGCGCAGGCCCGCCTGCGTGATGGCCTGCCCGACCAGCGCGCGTCTGTTCGGCGATGTGCACGACCCGGATTCGGCCGTGTCCGAGGCGATCCGCGAAAGCGGCGGCTACCAGCTGATGCCGGAGTGGGGCACCAAGCCGTCCAACCATTATTTGCCGCGGCGCAAGACCCAGATCAGGATACACACCGACGAACTGATTCGCGCCGACAACCCGCTCAAGAAGGAGCGCCAGCTGCCGAAGCCGGACCAGAACGAGCCTTCGCTGGACGATGTGACCAGTTGGTAACTATCTGTAGGAGCGGCCTCCCGGCCGCGATGGTCAGCAACCATCGCGGCCGGGAGGCCGCTCCTACAGGCGACTCAGGAGTTTTTCATGCATCCCGCTTTTTCAGTCATCTTCCTTACCACCCTGATCGGCGTCGGCCAGGGGCTGTTTCTTGCGCTGTATACCGGCCAGGTGTATTCCTTGATCCATGTGCTGCCGACCCAGGCGGAGGGCGGCTTCTACGCCGGCGGCAGCGCGTTGGCGCTGCTGTTCCTGATTGCCGGGCTGGCCGCTTCCTTTTTCCATCTTGGCCATCCGGAACGAGCCTGGCGCTCCGCAGCCAAATGGCGCACGTCGTGGCTGTCGCGCGAGGTCATCGTACTGCCGTCGTTCATGGGCACGGTGTTTCTTTACGCCGCAGTACATTACACCGGCTGGAATCCCCAGATCGCGATCCTCGGCGAGTCGCTCCCGCTCGATCTTTCCCTGGTGCTTGGCGCGGTGGGAACGGTGCTGTGTCTGGCCTTGTTCGTTTGCACGGCGATGATTTACGCCTGCCTGAAATTCCTGCAGGAATGGCACAGCCCGCTGACCGTCGTCAATTACCTGCTGTTGGGCAGCGCCTCGGGCTTTACGCTGGCGGCGGCCTTCTCGGTCTACTCCGCGCCCGATATGGTCAGGTTCTACGGAACCTGGGCGATGATCATCACCTTCGCCGGCCTGCTGACCCGCGCCGCTTCGCTGGTGCGCAACGCCCGCCTAAAGCCGAAATCCACGCTGCAAACGGCGATCGGTGTGCGCCATGTCCAGGTTGCCCAGAAAGCGCAAGGCTTCATGGGCGGTTCGTTCAACACGCGCGAGTTCTTCCACGGCAAGCCGGTAAGGCTGCTGCGCTCGGTCAAGTGGCTGTTCTTGCTGGGGGCGTTCGTCATGCCCTTGCTGCTTCTGGGCGGCGCGTTGAGTTCGCTGGCCGGCGCCTTCTTCTCCGCGGCCTTCCTGACCCAGTACGCCGGGCTTCTGGCCGAGCGCTGGTTTTTCTTTGCCCAGGCCAATCATCCACAAAATCTTTACTATCAGGCGATTTCCTGAACGATCACTGGGGCACCTCATGAAACGCATTTTCTTGTTTTTGGCTATCCTGGTTTTTTCGGGTACGGTTTGCGCCGACGGCAAAATGCCCGAGCCCAAGGTGGTAAAAATCAATGAGCGCGTTTACGTCTTGCTCGGACCGCTGGGCCAGCCGAGTGCGCACAACCAGGGCTACATGGTGAACAGCACGGTCATCGTCGGCGACCAGGGCGTTATCCTGGTGGACAGCGGAGGCACCGACGAGGTCGGCAGGCAGATCGACCGGACGATTGCGCGGATTACGCCCAAGCCGGTGACTCATGTCATCAATACTCATCACCACGGCGATCATACTTTGGGTAACGTGGCGTTCAAGGGGGCGGAAATCCTCAGCTCGGAGCAATGCAAGGTGCTGGTCGAGAAAACCGGCATGGATTGGGTGCGGATCATGGAAAGCATGATCGGGCACAAGCTTCCCAATACCCGACCGGTTCCGGCAAGCCTGACGTTCGCGGAGGACACCCGCGCCGAGCGGAATCTACAGGGCGTCAGGCTGGTGTTATGGGTGCCGCACGGCTCCCATACGCCGGGAGACATGATGGTCTATTTGCCGGACGACAAAATCCTGATCGGCGGCGATATCCTGGTCAACACGATCATTCCCAACATGCGCGACGCGAATATCCATAACTGGATCGGGGCGCTTGCCAAGGTTCAGGATTTCGATGCGGCCGCCATCGTGCCCGGCCACGGGCCATTGATGACCATGCCTGATGTGGTCCGGCTGCAACGGATCATGACCGATTTTTATGCAGGGGTCGAAGCGGGCTACAAGAAGGGGCTGACCGACAGCGAGATTCGCGGCGCGTTGAATCTGGACGGCTGGAAGGGGCTGAAGGAATATGAGACAACCATGGGTGGGAATATCAGCCGCGCCTATCTCGAAGTCGAAGTCGCAAATTTTTGATTTGCGGCCTCGCCACAGCAGGTTTTTATGGCTCAGCGGGGAGCGGTCGGTGCGGCCGGAGCATCGTCGTCATCGTCGAGTTTTTCCGGCGGCGGCTTGCCATCATAAACCAGGGCGCGGCGGTGCTGCAGGTAAGCATCGCGCAGGAAGGTATAGGGGTCGAGCGCGGCTTCATCCATTACCTTTTGGCTATCGAGCAGCCGCGACCGGGCGTCCACGGTGTCAGCGGCAATCGCCGCATTGCGTTCGTCAACCGGCTTATGCCGCCAAAGCGGGTCATAATGACTGTCCACCACGCGCCCCACCGCGTCGCGGAATGTACTGGGGCCGAAGAAAGGCAGCACCAGGTAAGGACCGCTTGCTACGCCCCAATGTCCCAGCGTTTGCCCGAAATCTTCATTGTGCTTGGGCAGATCGAAAGATGTGCCAATGTCGATCAGGCCGCCGACCCCTGCGGTCGTATTCCACGTCAGGCGACTGAAATCGGAGGCGGCCTGATCGAGCTTGAACTGGAGAAGGTCATTGAATACCACCAGCACATCGTCCAGGTTGGAGAAGAAATTGCCGACGGCGGTGCGTACCGGGCTCGGCATGGCTTCCTTGTATCCTGTGGCGACCGGTTTGATCACGGCCTTGTCGATCGCGTCATTGAATCCGTAAATACCGCGGTTGAGCGGTTCCAGCGGATCGTGGCGGTCGCCATTGGTGGCGCAGCCGAGCAGACCCAGGCTCAGCAGGATGGCGGCGGGGAGTTTGAATGAAGGTACGCGCATTTTTTCCAGATCCAGAACTTGATTATTGTACTGCGGTATTATAACAACGATTTTCCTGTGCCATCAGGAAAGTTGCGTTATATCGGGTTTCCGCGGCAACGGCGTTAGCGGCGGTCGCCGATTTTAACGAAATCCGCCCACATATCGGGATCGCCATGCTCGGCGAGTGCAGCGAGCAGCATTAGTTCTCCCATGACATTCATGTTGAAACCCTGGCGGTTGCCACGATCGTCGATCATCAGGTTGTTGAGGAATTTTTCGCATTCCGGGTGGCCCCAAATCAGGATGATTTTTTCCATGATTTTGGGGAACGCCACCTCGATTGCAGACTTGACGTCGAGACTTTCGGGGGGAGGGGGGCGTTTGTGCCGGGCGTCCAGGAACGTTTCGACCAGTGCCGAGTCCAGTTGGGGCAAAGGCGGATCGCCGTGGGTGAGGACGGGGAGATCGCTAAACTGGGGAAGGGTGCCCGGCGGGTGGGATTTGATCCCCAATTCGGAACTGCCGATGACCAGGTGTTCCAGCCTGGTCATACGATTTTCCAGTTCTGCGATCCTTGCCAGAGCGTTTTCAAGATTCAGCGCCATCGTGTCTCGGCCGTTAGCTAACGTATAAATTTGCCTCGTCGGGCTTGATGAGGCATTGATGATTTTGCCACTATATTCCTTTGCGGTGGTAACTGGTATGATTTTCCACAAAAAATGTCGGATGGGAAAATGAACTTTAAGAATGGCAGCGTTCTGATTACAGGTTGTTCCACCGGAATCGGACACTGTGCCGCCATCGGGCTGGCGCGGCGTGGCTACCGCGTCTTTGCCGCTGCGCGCAAGCTGGACGATGTGCGGGCGCTGCAAGCTATCGGGTTGGAAAGCGTGCAGCTCGATCTCGCGGATTCCGCATCCATCCACAGGGCGGTGGACGAGGTTCTGTCGCGCAGTGCCGGGCGGCTTTATGCGTTGTTCAACAACGGCGCCTACGGCCAGCCCGGCGCGGTCGAGGATTTGCGGCGCGAAGTTTTGCGCGAGCAATTCGAAACCAATCTGTTTGGCACTGTGGAATTGACCAATTTGATTATTCCAGTGATGCGGGCCCAAGGGGGTGGACGGATTATCCAGAACAGTTCGGTGCTCGGTTTGGTCGCCTTGCCCTACCGCGGCGCTTATACCGCGAGCAAATATGCCCTGGAAGGGATTACCGATACGCTGCGGCTGGAATTGCGCGGTAGCGGCATTCGGGTTTGCCTGATCGAGCCGGGGCCGGTCGAAAGCCGCTTCAGGGCAAATTCCTACGAAGCCTACCGGCGCAACATCGATGCGAACCGCAGCTTGCACTGCGACCGCTACCGCGCCATGGAGCGGCGCCTGGCCAAGGCAGGCGCCGCCGTGCCGTTCACGCTCCCTCCCGATGCCGTGCTGGAAAAGGTGATCCATGCGCTGGAGAGCCGGCGTCCGCGGATGCGCTATTACGTGACGGTTCCTACGCATTTGTTCGCGACACTGAAACGGTTCCTCCCCGGTAGATGGATGGATCGGCTATTGGTCGCAGTCGGTGGGGACGGCAGCAAATAGGCGCATTTGGGGTATAATATCCGGAAATTACGATCAATCGATGAAGTCGGTTCGGTGCCGGCTCCGCGCCGAAAGGAAGAAGAAACATGGCTGGATTGGATGGCAACACCCCCTTGCCGACAGAGATCAAGTTGCACCAGAAATCGCACGTGCTGGAAGTCGCCTTTTCGGACGGCAAGCGCTTCGAATTGCCTTGCGAGTTCCTGCGGGTTTATTCGCCGTCAGCCGAGGTTCGCGGCCATGGCCCCGGCGAGGAGGTGCTGCAGGTGGGCAAGAAGAACGTCGAGATTGCCGATATTCGGCCGGTCGGCAGCTACGCGGTGCAGCTGGTTTTTTCGGACGGCCACGACAGCGGACTTTATTCGTGGGATTACCTGTACGGCCTGGGCGTCAATCAAGCCGGCCTATGGCAACAGTATCTGGATCGCATGAAACAGGCCGGCGCAAAGCGGGAGCCGGTGAACGGCTGAGTTTCTGGAGCTATATTCCGAGCGTTTCCACCCAGGCCAGCGCAGAAAGGTGGGCCTGGTTGATGTTTTCCGATTCGAGCTGTAGGGAAAACGCGAGTTTCTCGATATTGCCGGCATCGCCCCCTTCGCACGCTTTTGCCAGTTCCAGGAATGGGCCATAAATGCCTTGTTTATGCAGCAGGGCGTCGGTGATGGATTCGGGCAGGGCCAGGTCGTCCAGTATCTTTTCCATCGGCATTTCCAGCATTGCATCCAGTAGCGAGAACACGCCGACGATAAACAGGTTGTCGCGGTCGGCGGGCTCAAGCATTTCATTGCCCAACAACTCTGTCAGGCGTCCGCGGGTAACGGCCGTTTTCATCAGGGCAGACGAAGTATTGCCTTCGCCTGCGGTGACCAGCAGCAGCGTCAGCCAGCGGTAAAGCTGCTTGTACCCGAGAATTGCCAGGGCGTGGCGGAGAGACTGAATTTCACAGGATAGGCCGAACCCGACTGAATTGATGTAGCGCAACAGCTTGAAGGAAAGTGCCACATCGCGCTTGAACGATAGTTCGATATCCTTGATTTCCGCGTTGTTGCGTACCTTGTTGAGCAATTCCAGCACCACTGCGTAGGCGGGATGGATGACCTTGGCGGTCAGCGTTTCCGGGTGGGCGAAATAGAATCCCTGATAATAGGCGAAGCCCAGTTGTTTGCACAGGTTGTATTCCTGTATGGTTTCGACCTTTTCCGCGATTAGCTTGCCGGGATGTTTTGCCAGCGCCCGGACGTGTGCTTCGAGCTTGCCTTCCCTTGTCAGTTTCTGGACGTCCAGCTTGATGAAATTCGCCACTTCAAGCCATGGGGCGGTGGTATCCGACAGTTCGAAGTCGTCCAGTGCCAGGAGGAACCCCTGGCTGCGCAAGCCTCGGCAACGGTCCAGCAGGTCCGGAGTCGGCCGGGCCGTTTCCAGGATTTCCAGCACCGCGCGATCAACTGGCAGCAGCTCGATGAAATCGCTCATCAACATCGACGACGACGTGTTGATGAATGCCAGCTTGTCGCCGAGCAGCCATTCCGCCCCCATGTTGCTGAGCGTGTTGGACAACACTTTCAAGGTGGCCAGCATGTCGTCGCTGAAAGCGGCGTCGGTGGACTCGGCGTGGCGGCGAAACAGAAGTTCGTAACCGATTATTTTTTGCTGAATATCGAGAATCGGCTGGCGACCGATGAATACATGATCGTGCATCGGGGCTGTGATATTTCCTATGAGGTAAACAGGGATGCGCGCGTTTGCGCGGTGTTCATGTCGAGCAGTTCCTCGATGTCCAGAACCAGAACCACCAGGCCGTCGCCGGAGAGGGTGGCGCCGGCGACTCCCTTTGGTTTGATATCGTGCAGCGGCTTGATGACCACGTCGTCCCGACCGATAAAGCCGTCTATCGCCAGGATAAAGGTGGTGACCGTGGTCTGCATCAGCACGCCGAAGGCCGGCATTCCGTCCTGCGGCCAGCCGATCAAACTGGCCAGCGAGCGCACTGGCAACACTTCGTCGCGCACCACCATGGTGGCGCGACCCGACACGCGCTGGATTTCATTTGAGTTGATCGGGATGATCTCGCGCACCATGGACAGGGGTACGGCAAACGGCTGGTCGCCGAGACGTACCACCAGTACCGGCAGGATCGCCAGCGTCAGCGGCAGCGAGATGGTGATGGTCGTGCCTTGGCCCACAACCGAATTGATGTCGATGCGGCCATTGAGTTTCTGGATGTTGGTACGCACCACATCCATGCCGACGCCGCGTCCGGAAACGTCCGAAATCTGGTCCTTCATGGAAAAACCGGGAAGGAAGATCAGGTTGAGCGACTGTTTGTCGTCCAGGCTGTTCGAAGCTTCAATGTCAATCAGCCCTTTCTCGATGGCTTTGCGACGGATGGTGTCGGGCCGCATGCCCTTGCCGTCATCGGCGATCTCGAGGACGATGTGGTCGCCCGCCTGCATCGCGCTAAGGCGTACCAGGCTCTTGACCGGCTTGCCCGCGGCAATGCGCTCCTCGGAGTTTTCCACGCCATGATCCACGGCGTTGCGCACCAGGTGAACCAGCGGATCGTTCAGATCCTCGATCATGGTTTTATCGATTTCGGTTTCTTCGCCCGAAATTACGAGTTCCACGTCCTTGCCCAATTGCCGCGCGAGGTCGCGGGCGAGGCGCGGATATTTCTGGAACAGGCGCCCGATCGGCTGCATCCGCGTTTTCATCACGGCGTTTTGCAGGTCGCCGACCAGAAGATCCAGGTGACTGACCGCTTCGTCCAGAGCCTTGAGGGTTTCCCCATCGGTCTTGCCCTGGAGGATGTTGGCACGCAGGCAGGTCAGGCGGTTCTTGGTGAGGCCGATCTCGCCGGACAGGTTAAGCACCATGTCCAGCCGTGCGGTATCCACGCGGATGGTGGTTTCCTTGGCGGCGGCTTGCGGGGCGACGGCAGAGGATTTGGCGCGGGGCGCCGCCTCGGTTTGGGGCAAGGGCTGTGCAGCTTGTATTGCGTGAGGCTGCGCCGCCGGGGCCTCGTTTGCGATCTGGATTTCCACCGGCTTCCCGGTTATGCCGTCGTACAGCGCATGCCAGTCCGGACCGCGGGATTCGCTGCTGGCCGTGGCTTCGGTGCGGGCGGAAGGGGGTTGTTTCGCTTGAGCGGAAAGTGCTGCGATGGTGGCTTTCTCACCCGCCAGCACCGCATCCAGGGCTTTCAGCAATGCGGCATCGGCGGAGCTCGGCAGCTGAGCCTGCGCCAGCGAGCCGAACATGTCGCGTACTACCCCGGTCGCGGTCAAAATCACGTCCATGATTTCCGGCGTCAAAACCAGTTCGGCAGTACGCAGCTTGTCGAACAGGTTTTCGGTGCGGTGACACAGTTCGACCAGGTCGTTGACATTGAGGAAGCCTGCTCCACCCTTGATGGTGTGGAAGCCGCGGAAAATGTCATTCAAGAGCGCCTTGTCGTCGGGGCGCTTTTCCAGTTCGACCAGCTTGTTGTCCACATCGGACAGCAGTTCGGTGGCTTCCGTCAGGAAATCCTGGAGTAATTCTTCCATTCCAGCAAAGTGGCTCATGGTTTTCTCCGGCGATTGAGAGAGGATCGGAATGGTTGGTTAAAAGCCCAGGCTTTCGAGCAGCTCGTCGGCTTGGCTCTGGCTGGTCACGATATCGCTGCGCCCTTCGGTGTTGACCACCGGGCCGTTCAGCAGGCTACCGCCCACCCCGGCTTTCTTTTCTGCGGGGGTCGTTGCCACCAGTAATTGAAACATATCCCGCTCCATTTGCTGGGCCATGTCGATGACTTTTTTGATGACCTGGCCGGTCAGATCCTGGAAGTCCTGCGCCATGATGACTTCCATCAGTTGCGCGTTGGTCGCCTTGGTGTGGGCGGGTACTTCCTTCAGGTAGCTGCGGGTTTCGTTGGCCAACTGCTTGAATTCTTCCAGGCTGAGCTGGTTGTCGAACAGGCGCTGCCATTTGTCGCCGAGGGCGATGGCGCCGGCTTCAATCTTGTCCTGCAGGGGTTGGGCCGTCTCGGTTGCAGTCAGCGCGCGCTCCGCCGCCTGCTGCGTCATTGCGACGATATAGGCAAGGCGTTCGCGGGTATCGGGGATGGCTTCGACGGTTTTTTCCAGTTTTTTGTCATAACCCAGTTCACGCAGGGTGTCATGCAGTTTGCGCGTCAGGTGGCCGATTTGCGAGAACAGGCTTTCGTCTGGGGGGGGGAGAGAGGCGGATGATACCGAGGCTACCGTCTCCGCCTGTTTTGCCTGGGGTTCGGATACGGCCGCGGGCGCACTGTTGGCCATGACGATGCTATCGAACAGGGCTTCCAGTTCATCGGAATCTCCGCTCCCTGAAGTATTGTTGCTCACCGAGTAGTTCTCCTCATTATTTCCCCATCTTTTCAAAAATCTTGTTCAGTTTTTCTTCCAGTACCGCGGCTGTGAAGGGTTTGACGACATAGCCGCTGGCGCCGGCCTGAGCGGCCGCGATAATGTTTTCCTTTTTGGCTTCGGCGGTGACCATCAGCACCGGCAGGTGTTTCAGCGTTGCATCGGCGCGGATCGCCTGGAGCAGTTCAATCCCGGTCATATTCGGCATATTCCAGTCGCTGATGACAAAGTCGAATTGTCCGCCACGCAGTTTGTTGAGTGCGACCAAGCCGTCTTCAGCTTCGTCGGCGTTGGTGAATTCCAGTTCCTTCAGCAGGTTGCGAAGAATGCGTCGCATCGTCGAGAAATCGTCGACGATCAGGAACTTCATGCTCTTATCGGCCATGGGTAGCTCCATAGGTGATCTGTATTGCCGGCGTCACGGCATATCGCGCCGCCCGGTTGGAGGGGGCGCGTTGTATTTTTGATTCCCGGTTGTGCATGGTGCTTGGCTGCCTATCTAAGTAATAAGGGACGCAGGGTTTCGGCCAGGACGCCAGGGTCGAATTTGGCGACATAGGCATCCACGCCGACGCGCTTGCCCATGTCGCGGTTGGCTTCCGATGAGAGGGATGAGTGCATGACCACCGGGATGCCCTCGAACCGCCTGTCCGCCTTGATGTTTTTTGCCAGGACGTAGCCATCCATTTCCGGCATTTCCGCATCCACCAGGATGATCCTGATCTGGTCATGCAGAACAGTGCCGTCCTGCTGGGAGCGGCTGGCCAGGCTTTGTAGTTTTTCCCATGCCTCCAGGCCGTTGGTGGCTTGCTGGTACTTTACGCCCATCTTGTCCAGCACCATGACGATTTCCTTGCGTGCCACGGCGGAATCGTCGGCAAAGAATATCGATTGCTCCCTGTCCGTTTCGACCGGCGCAAGCTCCGGTACCGGCTCGATGCCGATGGCGTTGGCCAGGATTTGTTCGACGTCGAGAATCGAAACCAGTTTGCCGTCCGGCAGTTCCGTGATTGCGGTGATCAGGCCTTCGTGGCCGGCAAGCATGGCTTGCGGCGGTTTGACCTTGTCCCAGTCGACGCGGATGATGCGGTCGACGTCATGCACCAGGAAGCCCTGGGTATGGCGGCTGTATTCGGTGACGATCATGGTGTGCCCGGTGTCTTCCGGCACTTCATCGAGCTCGATGAATTTGGCCAGGGCGATGACCGGAATGATGTTGCCGCGCAGGGAAATCACGCCTTCGACGCCCATCGGCATGTTGGGTGATCTTGTGACTTTGGGGGTCTGGCAGACCTCGCGAACCTTGAATACGTTGATGCCGAAAATCTCCCCGCTGCCGAGGGAAAAGAGCAGGATTTCCATCTTGTTGGATCCGGCCAGCTTCGTCCTGGCATCTACCGTATCCAGGAGTACATTGCTTTTTTCCATGGCTATGCCCCGCTCGCTTTAAGATGACCGCCCAGTAACTGGGTGAGGATGGCCGCCAGTTTTTGCGGCTCGAATTTGGGAACGTAGTCGTCCACCCCGACCGTGCGGCCAAGCTGTTGATTGGCAGTGCTGCTGAGGGAAGAATGCATGATGACCGGGATGCCGGCAAAACGGGGGTCGCTTTTGATGCTTTTGGTCAGGACGTAGCCGTCCATTTCGGGCATTTCGACATCGGTAAGGACAAGCTGGATGAAGTCGCTTATCGGCAAATGGCCCGCATCGGCCTGGGCAGCGATTTTTTGTAGCTCGTCCCAGGCCTGTTTGCCGTTGTTTGCGCTGATGTGGCGAATGTTCATGGCGTCCAGGGTGCGCTGGATCTGTTTTCTGGCGACGGATGAATCGTCGGCGAAGAATACCGTGCGGTCATGCAGGTCGAGGGGCTTGATATTGTTGAACAGGTATTCGTCGTCGTAGCGGCTGGTTTCGGAAAGTACTTTTTCCACGTCCATCATCATTACCAGGCGGCCGTCGGGGAGTTCGGTTACCGCGGTGACCAGGCCGCCCATTTGGGCGGTCAGCATATCGGGCGGGACGCGCATCGCCGACCAGTCGAGACGCAAAATGGTGTCTACCGCTTCCACCAGAAAACCTTGGGTATGGCCGTTGTATTCGGTGACGATCATGATTTCCGGCTTGCGGTTGGTTTCGACGCCGGCATATTTGACCAGATCGACAACCGGCACCAGCACGCCGCGCAGGCTGACCATGCCTTCGACCGACGCCGGCATGTCGGGGGCGTGGGTGATTTCCGGTACCCGCATGACCTCGCGTACCTTGAACACGTTGACGCCGAATGTTTCCCTGCGGCCGGTCCGGGTGTCCGTGCCCAGAGTGAACAGCAGGATTTCCAGCTTGTTCGTGCCGGCCAGCTTGGTGCGGGCATCGACGTTCTTCAGCAGTTCTGACATGTGGTTGCTCTCCGAGAAAAATCCTGGCCTTGCGTCTCCGGTCGGGGCTGGCTGGCAGCCGGGCCGGCGGGGCAGGCAATTTTCGTTATCATACCTCAATATGGCGACATTGCATTCGGTAAAATAGCCCCGTTAGCTGCTGTTTTCAGCGCATAATTTAAAGTGAAGGGTTATGGTTTGCAAATGACATCCGTTCCCGGCGAGTGGCAGTCTATCCATTCACCAACGATCAGATCAATTGCAGTATGATTTCTGCATGTACCGGCCCAATGGAGCTTAACGTATTGTCGAATTCCCCGCCGCAGGTCGATCCGAAAGAGCTGGAGCAGGCATTTTCGTTATTTAATCAAGCCTCTGCCCAGCTTACCGACGCATATCAGGAACTTCAGCAGCAAGTGGAACGCCTTACCGGAGACCTGGCGGTAGCCAATGGGGAGTTGCGCCGACAGCTGCTGGAAAAAGAGGCGCTGTCGCAGCGCCTGGGGCACCTGCTGGCGGCCATGCCTGCGGGGGTGGTGGTGTTGGATCAGCGGGGTGTCGTCATAGAAGCGAACCCGGCTGCCAAGGCGCTGCTCGGACCGCGCTTGATGAATGGGGCGTGGGCCGAGATATCGGCGGCAGCGCTGGTTCAGACCGGTTTGCCGCAAGAATGGGAGCTGGCGCCGGCCGGTACGCCGGAGACGCGCCGGGTCGGCATAAACAGCAGCCCGCTGGACGCTGCCGGCGGACAAGTGCTGCTGATTCACGATATGACTGAAGCCTATGCCATGCGGCGCGAAATGCAGCGTCACCAGAGGCTTTCCGCGATGGGCGAAATGGCGGCCGGATTGGCTCACCAGTTGCGTACGCCGCTTGCCACGGCCCTGCTTTACGCGGCAAACCTGAACAAGCCCAACCTCGCCGAGGCGGACAGGTTGCGTTTTGCCGACAAAGTGCTGGCGCGGCTGCGCTATCTCGAACACCTGATCCAGGACATGCTGTCGTTCGTAAAAGGGGAGAGCGGCGGGCAGGAGGCGGTGAAGGTGTCTTCTCTGCTTGCCGATTTGCAGCAGGTCATCGAACCCCAAATGGCACAACGCGGCCTGGCGTTCTCCGTCGAGGACGGCAGCCGGGACGCGGCCGTGTTGGGCAGCCGCAAGGCCCTGACCGGAGCCTTGCTCAACTTGCTGGAAAATGCCATGCAGGCCTGCCCGCAAGGTGGAAGCGTCTGCCTGCGGGCAGCGCTCGGTGAGGATGGGCTGGTAGCGCTGGCCGTGGCCGACAGTGGCGTGGGCATCGATGCGACAGTGCAGGAACGCTTGTTCGAGCCGTTTTATACGACGCGCTCGGACGGCACAGGGCTCGGGCTTGCGATCGTGCGCGGTGTGGCGGAGGCTCATCGCGGTTCGATCAAGGTCCGATCGGTTCCGGGCGAAGGCAGTGAGTTTTGCCTGCGCTTGCCGGCTATAATGGCGAACCCATGAAAACATTGCCCATCCTGATCGTCGAGGACGACCAAGACCTGCGCGAAGCCCTTTGCGATACCCTGGCCCTGGCCGGATATGAGGCGTTGGGCGCCGCCGACGGCCCGGCGGCGCTTGCGATGCTGGACAAAAGGCGGGTCGGTCTGGTGGTGACGGACGTGCAGATGCAGCCAATGGATGGCCATGCGCTGTTACGGGAAATCAGGGCGGCCCATCCCTATGCCCCGGTGATGCTGATGACTGCTTACGGTATGATCGACAAAGCCGTAGAGGCAATGCGTGCCGGCGCTTGCACCTACCTGACCAAGCCGTTCGAGCCGGACAGGCTGCTTGCCGAAGTGGCGCGCTACATGCTGTCGGCGCAGCCGGCGGATGGTTCGGAAATGATCGCCGAAGATCCGCGCATGAAGGAAGTTCTCGACCTGGCGCGAAAAGTCGCAGCCACCAATGCCACGGTGATGATTACCGGGGAATCCGGCTGCGGCAAAGAGGTTATGGCGCGCTTCATTCACCGCAATTCGCCGCGCGCCGACAAGGCATTCGTGGCGATCAACTGCGCCGCGATCCCGGAAAACCTGCTCGAATCCACCTTGTTCGGCTACGAAAAGGGCGCCTTTACCGGCGCCGCCCAGTCGCACGCCGGCAAGTTCGAGCAGGCGCAGGGCGGTACTTTGCTGCTGGATGAAATTTCCGAAATGTCGCTGCCGCTCCAGGCCAAGCTGTTGAGAGTGCTGCAGGAGCGCGAGGTGGAGCGGGTGGGTGGGCACAAGGCGATTCCCCTCGACATCCGCGTTGTCGCCACTTCCAACCGCGACATGGGTGAAATCGTTATGCGCGGCGACTTCCGCGAGGATCTCTTCTATCGGCTCAACGTATTTCCCCTGGAATTGCCGCCGTTGCGCGAACGATCTCTGGATATCGTGCCGTTGGCCAGGCACCTGGTGAGTCGTCTGGGTGTGGCGCTCGGACGCCCCGGGATCGACCTGTCCCCCGTGGCGGCGGCGCAATTGACGCAATATGCCTGGCCGGGTAACATCAGGGAGCTTGAGAATGTGATTCAGCGTGCCTTGATTCTGGCTCCGGGCGGCACGTTGGAGCCGGATGGCCTGCTATTGCCGGCATCGGTTGCCACTGCGGCAAAACAGGCAATAATTGCCGGCGACGGGGTGGCAATGGATATGAAGTCGCTGGAAAAAAGCCATATTCTGGAAATGCTTTCGTCGGTAGGCGGATCGCGCAAACTTGCTGCGAAAAAGCTGGGAATGAGCGAGCGTACCCTGCGTTACAAGCTGCAGCAGTACCGAGAGGAGGGCGGCGAGGCTGGGCATGAAGCCGGTTAGCCGGCGTGGCGTGGGTGTCGGCATGAAATGTGCTTGTTTTTAACCCGTGCGAGGGAAGGCAATCGCCGAGACGGATAAACAGCTATAATTTCGAGCTGGAGGCATGAACGATGAATACTCAGGGAATCGACCAACTACTTGGCCAATTACGCGCTGCTTCGGCGTTGGCATCGGGCGCCGAGCCGGCTGCATCGCCGGTGGAGGGGGCCGATTTCGCGTCGCTTCTCAAGTCTTCGCTGGATCAGACAAATGCTTCGCAGCAGGGTGCCGCCAATCTGGCCAAAGCGTTCGAGCAGAGCGATCCCAACACGAACCTGCAAGAAGTGATGGTTTCGCTGCAGAAAGCCAATCTTTCCTTCCAGACCATGGTGCAGGTGCGCAACAAGCTGGTGTCGGCCTATCACGAAGTCATGAATATGCAAGTGTGAGAAGGATGCAGGATCTTCCGCTTGCTATGGTTATGCGCCCCCGTTCGGGGGTGAGGTTCAGTCACTCACAAATTGGCGGCAAGGTGTAAAACAAGATGGCCGTCGTACCGCAGCAATCCTTTCTTGCGCGTTTTAAAGATCTCGGGCGGCTATCCGGCGGGCAGATGATCGGCCTGATGCTGGGACTGTCTGCGGCCATCGCGTTGATCGCTGGCGCCTGGATGTGGTCGCAGGTCCCTGATTACCGCGTCCTTTACAGCAATCTTTCCGACCGCGACGGTGGCGCGATTATCAGCTCACTGCAGCAGATGAACGTTCAATACAAGATGGCCGAAGGAGGCGGCGCCATCCTGGTGCCCTCCGGTGAGGTTTATGAAGTGCGCCTGCGCCTTGCGTCTCAAGGGCTACCCAAGGGAAGCGTCGTCGGTTTCGAGTTGATGGAAAACCAGAAGCTGGGCACCAGCCAGTTTCTCGAACAGGTAAATTACCAGCGGGCCTTGGAAGGGGAACTGACCCGTTCCATTCAGTCGCTTTCGGCGGTCCAGGGCGCCCGTGTGCATCTGGCTATTCCCCGCCCTTCGGTATTTACCCGAGAGCAGCAGAAGCCCAGCGCTTCGGTGCTGGTCAGCCTCCATCCGGGCAGAATGCTGGATAAAGCCCAGGTGAGCGGCATTGCCCACTTGCTGTCCAGCAGTGTGCCGGATATGCCGATCAAGAATGTGACAATTCTCGACCAGAACGGCAATCTGCTGAGCGCTTCGGCCGACGGCAAGGAAAACGCCGGCCTCGACCCGGGGCAGCTGGAATACCTGCACCAGGTCGAGCAGGGCTTCATCAAGCGCATTGAAAACATACTCAGCCCGATCACCGGCATGGACAACGTGCGGGCGCAAGTGACGGCGGAGCTGGATTTCTCCCAGACCGAGCAGACGGCCGAAACCTTCAGGCCGAATCCGGTCCCCACGGAAGCTGCGATCCGCAGCCAGCAGGTCAACGAAAGCAGCGGGACGAGCAGCGCTGCTGGCGGTGTGCCCGGAGCGTTGTCCAACCAGCCTCCCGGCGCGGCCAGCGCGCCGGTTGCCGCGCCGGCGGCGACCGGCGCGGCGCCTGCCCAGCCTTCCGGCGGAAACAGCCATAAGGAGTCGACCGTCAATTACGAAGTGGACAAAACGGTCAAACATGTCACTCTGCCCGTTGGCGGTATCAAGCGTTTGTCGGTGGCGGTGGTGGTGAACTACAAG
The DNA here is from genome assembly GCA_023266195.1 of Sulfuricella sp. Classification (GTDB taxonomy): domain Bacteria; phylum Pseudomonadota; class Gammaproteobacteria; order Burkholderiales; family Sulfuricellaceae; genus Sulfuricella. The sequence goes on along the minus strand of JAHFRP010000014.1, from coordinate 36,627 downwards.
AAAATCACGGAAAAGGACGGGAAAGTCAGCGCCAAGCCATTGACCGCAGCAGAGATGGCCCAGATCAATAACCTCGTCAAGGAGACCATGGGCTACCGGCAGGACCGCGGCGATACGCTCAATGTGGTGAACGCTTCATTCAGCACGGTAACCGAGGAAATCGCTCCAACTCCGATGTGGAAGGATCCGGCGACCATCGCGCTGGCCAAGGAGATATTCCGGAACCTGTTGATTGCAGGGATCGTCTTCTTTCTGGTGTTCAAGGTGTTGCGTCCATTGCTGAAGGAGTTGGCGACACCGCCCGAGCCTCCGGTGGTCCATGTGGAAGGTGCTGCCGAGGGGGCGGGGATGGCCGAGACACAATCCGGCTACGAGGATCGTTTGAGAGTGGCGAAGGAATTGGCGAAGCAGGAACCCAAGGTGGTGGCCAGCGTGGTCAAGGAGTGGATCGGCGGCAATGAGTGACGAGGGACTTCAAAAGAGCGCCATTTTGCTGATGACCCTGGGCGAGGAGGAGGCTGCGGAAGTCTTCAAGTATCTCAGCCCGAAGGAGGTGCAGAAACTGGGAATGGCGATGGCCACCCTGAGCAGCGTCAAGCGCGACCAGGTGGACCAAGTGCTGCACGATTTCATGCACCAGGCAGGCGATAAAACGAACCTGGGCGGCGCTTCGGACGAATACATCCGCAGCGTGCTGAACAAGGCGCTGGGTACGGACAAGGCCGCCAACCTGATCGACCGTATCCTGCACGGTGGTGATACCAGTGGCATCGAGAGCCTGAAGTGGATGGATGCTTCCTCCGTGGCAGAGCTGATCAAGAACGAGCACCCCCAGATTATCGCCACCATCCTGGTCCACCTCGACCGGGACCAGGCCAGCGAGATATTGAACCATTTGGGGGAGCGCTTGCGCAATGACGTGGTGTTGCGCATCGCTACGCTGGATGGCATCCAGCCCGCCGCGCTGAGGGAGCTTAACGACGTGCTGAGCAAGCTGCTCTCGGGTGCCAGCGGCAATATCAAGAAAAGCGCGCTGGGTGGCGTTAGGGCAGCAGCCGAGATTTTGAACTATGTCGGCACCGCCAACGAAACCTCGGTCATCGCCAGCGTGCGCGACTACGATCCGGAATTGGCACAGAAAATCCAGGACGAGATGTTCGTCTTCGAGAACCTGCTGGACCTGGACGACCGTTCCATCCAGTTGCTCCTGCGCGAGGTGCAATCCGAATCGTTGATTGTCGCGCTCAAGGGCACCAGCGAGGAGCTGCGCGAGAAAATCTTCAAGAATATGTCGCAGCGGGCCGCCGAAATGTTGCGCGACGATCTTGAAGCCAAGGGACCCGTGCGCATCAGCGAGGTCGAGGCAGAGCAGAAGGAAATTCTCAAGGTTGTGCGCAAGCTCGCGGATGAAGGCCAGATCGTGCTGGGCGGCAAGGGAGAGGAAGGCTTTGTCTAGCAACATTATTCCCAAAGAGCAGCTGAGCGCCTATCAACGCTGGGAGTTGAATTCCCTGGATGAGACTGAGGCGGAAAAGGTGTCGCCCCCCGTAGTGGTGTTGCCGACAGCGGAGGAGGTGGAGCATATCCATCAGCAGGCCAGCCGCGAAGGCTACGCGGCCGGCTACCAGGAGGGGAAGAGGAAGGTCGATGCCGAGCTGGCGCGGCTGACGCAGTTGATGTCCGCGCTGGATGCGTCGCTGCTCGATTTTGACGAGAGCATATCGCAAAGTTTGCTGGCCTTGGCGCTGGATATTGCCAAGCAGATGCTGCGAGGCGCTCTGAAAGCGCGGCCGGAGCTTGTGCTGCCGGTAATCCGCGAGGCGGTGAGCAGTCTTCCCCACGCCAATCAGCATCCGCACCTCAAATTGCACCCAGATGACGCCGATTTGGTGCGCTCGTTGATGGAAGACGAATTGAATCACTACCACTGGAAGGTGATCGAGGATGATCGGGTGGAGCGCGGCGGCTGCCAGGTGGAAACGGCAAACAGCGAGATCGACGCCACTCTGGAAAGCCGCTGGAAAAGGGTTCTTGCCGCGTTGGGCCGTGAAGGCTCCTGGCTTGATTAGGGTCGTTTCCAGTCGATTTTGCACCGGTTGTGGCTGTTTGCCGGTCGGGCTTCATAGGCGTTTTTCCTGACATATGGCGACTTCCTCTGATCGGTGGCGCGGTTATCTGCAGAAATGCGGCGAGACGGCCGTTGCGGTCAATCCGTGGACGGTTACTGGACGCTTGACCCGCGTTGCCGGCCTGGTGATGGAGGCGGTGGGGCTGAAACTTGCGGTGGGCGGTGGCTGTACGGTTCACCTGCCCGATGGCCACGATGTGGATGCCGAGGTGGTCGGCTTCTCCGGCGAGAAACTTTTCCTGATGCCATCCACCGATGTGTATGGACTGGTACCCGGTGCCAAGGTGACGCCGGCGGATGTTTCGGTTCGACTTGGGCAGGGCGGCGCGGTAAGCCGCGGGAGGCGCACGGAAGACCGCGCGCGTCAGGTGTACGTGGGCGATGATCTGCTGGGCCGCATTCTCGACGGCGCGGGGCGTCCACTCGATCAACTCGGGCCGTTGCAACTGTCGCATCAGGTGCCGCTCCACAGCCGGCCGTGCAATCCCTTGAGCCGTGCCCCGATCCGGCAGGTGCTTGATGTCGGCGTTCGCGCGATCAATGCACTTTTGACGGTCGGGCGTGGCCAGCGCATGGGGCTTTTTGCCGGCAGCGGCGTGGGTAAGAGCATCCTGCTCGGCATGATGGCGCGTTTTACCAGTGCCGATGTGATCGTGGTCGGACTGATTGGTGAGCGCGGCCGCGAGGTCAAGGAATTCATCGAAAATATTTTGGGGTCGGCGGGGCTGGCACGCGCCGTGGTGGTGGCGGCCCCGGCGGACACTCCGCCGTTGCTGCGGCTGCACGGTGCGGCCTATGCCACCGCGATCGCGGAGTATTTTCGCGACCAAGGCAAGCATGTGCTGCTGATCATGGATTCGCTTACCCGCTTTGCCATGGCGCAACGGGAAATTGCGCTCGCCATCGGCGAGCTGCCTGCGACCAAGGGCTATCCGCCTTCGGTTTTCGCCAAGCTGCCGCAGCTGGTCGAGCGCGCCGGCAACGGTTTTGTAGGCGGCGGGTCGATCACCGCGTTTTATACCGTCCTGGTGGAGGGAGACGACCAGCAGGACCCGATTGCCGACAGCGCGCGGGCCATTCTCGACGGGCACGTCGTGTTGTCGCGCGGCCTCGCCGATCAAGGCCATTACCCCGCCATCGACATCGAGGCATCCGTCAGTCGGGCCATTACCGAGTTGCTCCGGCCGGAAGAGCTGGCCATGGTGCGCCGATTCAAACTGCTCTATTCCCGATATCAGCGCAGTCGCGACTTGATCAGTGTCGGCGCCTACGTAAGAGGCAGCGACCCGCTGCTCGACGAAGCCATCCTGATGCACCCGAGGTTGGAGGCGTTTTTGCAGCAGGGGATGCACCAGAGCGAGGGCTACGCGGATAGCCGTAGCCAACTCGCCGCCCTGCTCAATTCCTGATTCCGGCGATTGATCCGGCATGCCACGGCGCTTCCCCCTTCAACCTCTTCTCGAACTGGCGCAGGACCATTCCGATGCGGCGGCGCGCGATCTGCACAAACTCAAGGCGGCCTGGCAGGATGCGGAAGAAAAACTCCGGCAACTGGTGGGCTATCAGGATGACTACCGGAACAGATTGCTGCAGGCAACGAGAGCGGGAATGCAAGCGACTTCGCTCAAGGATTTCCACTTGTTTCTCGGCAAGCTTCAAACAGCTATACGCCATCAAACGGAAGAAGTCACGCGTTGCAAGAGGCGCTGGGAAGAGGGAAAACTCGTGTGGCAGGCCAAGCAACGTAATCTCAAGGCATTCGACACCTTGTCGCAGCGCCATTTGCACAGCGAACTGAAGCGCGAAGACAGGCAGGAGCAGCGCGAGCAGGACGAGCTTTCCAGCCGGGACTTCGAGCGCGATAAACCGGACGGCCAAGCTTGATTGACGATTGGCATGCGTTTTGCTAGTGCTGGGAATAACCCTAATGCGAATTTGCGACTATTTAGGATGACCCATGCTCCAGCTGCCCGCGTTGCCTGCAAAATCTCAATCACCCGTTACCGGTGCCGAACTCACGGTTGCGTCGGCGCATTTTGCGGACGGCTCAGACGGGACTGCGGGCGTTCAAGGGCCGAATTTCGGCGCGCTGCTTACCAGCCAAATCAAAGGGCTTGCCGCGTTGCTTGAAGGGCGTGGGGGGGGCTCAAAGCGCTCCGAAACTCCGGCGGTCAGCGAGAAAGGCGAGGTGGTTTCCGCCGCGGGCGACGCCGCGGCTGTGCCCATTTCCCCGCTCGACCTGTCCATGCTGCAGGCGCTGGCGCTTGTTTCGCAGCCCGTATCGAAGCCTGGCATCGAGACGCCGGACGCGCCTCCGACCAGCGGAGGTGCCGCTGCTTTAGCGGCGTTGGGTTTTTCTAAGGCGGGTAAGGCGAAAGCGGCAGAAATTGCCGTTGCGGGTAAAGGCTTGCCGCAAGCAAAGTCGCTGGATAATCGCTTCTCCGCAAAGTTGATGGCAGCGACGGATGGCGCTATGGGTCACGTCGAAGCACAGGCAGCGTTGCCCGATCTTTCGTCCGCAACCTCCCGGAATGACCGTTTCTCCGAAAAGTTGGCGGCGGTGACGGGTGGTGCTATGGGTCACGTCGAAGCTCGCGCAGCATTGTCCGATCTTTCGTCCACCACCTCACAGCCGATCAACGGAGCCATCGACGCCGCTGCGGTATTTCGCCAGCCCGATGATGTAGCCCCCGCCTCTGTTCCGGCCCAGCAGGTATCGCCCAAGGTGGGATCTGCCGAATGGGGGGGGGCGGTCGGCGACAAGGTATTGTGGATGGCGACCCAGAGCCATCAGGTTGCGGAACTTCACCTTAATCCGCCTAATCTCGGGTCGCTCGAGGTGCGTCTGACGGTAAACAACGACCAGGCTAGCGCCTTGTTCGTTTCTCATCATGCGGCCGTACGCGAGGCGGTGGAAACGGCGCTGCCGCGTTTGCGCGAGATGTTGGCGGACAGCGGCATCATGCTGGGAAATGTTTCCGTCGGGGCGGAATCGTTTAGCCAGCAACAACAGGCGTTCGACCGGAAAGGGCGCGGCAGGGGAGGCGAAAGCGGGACGCCCGCCATGGATGGTTTCGTGAGCCACGGCGTTGTGGGTAATGTTTTATCGACGGGCCTGGCGCGTGATGGAATGGTCGATATCTTCGCCTGATTTTTCGTGTGGCGGCATTTTAGTCACACTCGGTAGTAAAAAAATAAAGCAGCTATATCAACGATATAGCTGCTTTATTTGTTTTTGGCGAAAGGCAATGAGAAGGCGGTGTCGCCGCAACTTGCGGTTTTGCTTGAATTTAATTTGATTTGAGGTTATAAAGAACATAAACTATCTTCTGAAACTGGTTGTTTTTAATGTCATTTAACCAATATTCTTCAGATGTGGGCAAAAAATACGGTCGCGGCAGGTGTGCCACAGGGAGCGGGAATGGCTAAGGATAAGGCAAAAGAGGAAGCAAAGGGGGCTGAAGAACCTCCGAAAAAAAAGGGCAAGCTACTTTTGATTTTGGGAGCCCTGCTGGTTCTGGGCGCTGCTGGCGGCGCCGCCGCCTGGTATTTTATCCGGTCGGGCGACAGTCACGCCGAGCATCAGAAGGAAGAGCAATCCGCACCCCCGGTTTTTGTGACGCTTGAAACCTTTACCGTTAACCTTCAGGCCGATGGCGGTGGCGATCATTACCTGCAGGTGGGGATCGATTTGAAGGTGGCCGATCAACCCACGGTCGACGTGGTGAAGCTGCACATGCCGGAGATACGCAACAGCATGTTGTTGTTGCTTTCGAGCAAAAGCGCCGAGCAGATCGCCAGCCTGGAGGGCAAGCAGGCGCTGAGTGCCGAAATACAGGAACAGGTCAACAAGCCGCTAAATGCGAAGGCAACCGGCAAGGGTGTGACCGGGGTGTATTTCACCTCCTTCGTTATTCAGTAAGAAAATTGCAGACGCAACACTAAAGGGCGCACGTGGCTGACGACATACTGTCTCAGGATGAAGTCGATGCCTTGCTGAAAGGAGTGACCGGCGAGGTGGACGAGGCCGCCGTCGAAGGCGGCGGCGAGGGGGGCGTTCGTCCTTACAACCTGGCCAAGCAGGAACGCATCGTCCGCGGGCGCATGCCCACGCTGGAAATCATCAACGAGCGTTTCGCCCGTTTGTTTCGTATCGGCCTGTTCAATTTCATGCGCCGTACCGCGGAAATTTCCGTCAGTCCGGTACGCGTCCTAAAGTACAGTGAATTTGTCCGCAATCTGGTCGTTCCCACCAACCTGAACATGGTGCATATCAAGCCGTTGCGCGGAACATCGCTGTTCATTTTCGACCCGAATCTGGTGTTCCTGGTGGTGGATAATCTGTTTGGCGGCGACGGGCGGTTCCACATGCGGGTGGAGGGGCGCGATTTTACGCCAACCGAGCAGCGCATTATCCAGCGCATGCTGGAGGTGGTATTCACCGAGTATAAGAAAGCATGGGAATCGGTGTTTCAAGTCGATTTCGAATATATACGCTCGGAAATGAACACGCAGTTCGCCAATATCGCCACGCCCAGCGAAGTCGTGGTTGTTACCACATTCAATATCGAGTTGGGTTCAGGGGGCGGCGATTTTCACATCTGCATGCCCTATGCTATGATCGAGCCGATTCGTGATGTCCTTTACAGCAGCATGCAAGGAGAGCGCATGGAAGTGGACGAACGCTGGGCGCGTCTGCTCACCGCGCAAATGCAGACGGCGGAAGTTCATCTGGTTGCGACTCTCGGGCAGGCCCCGGTTACCTTGGGCCAGATTCTGAATATGAAAGAAGGGGATGTGATCTCCCTGGATATTCCCGAGGCGATCATCGCGGAAGTGGATGGCGTGCCGGTTCTGGAATGCAATTACGGCGTTCTCAACGGGCAGTACGCCCTCAAAGTGAACAAGATCATTGCCGGTTCGGACGACGAGTCCGGCCATGGAGGCCAACATGGCTGATGACAGCGCTGACAACCCGGTCGGTATGGACGATTGGGCAGCGGCGATGGCCGAACAGTCTTCAGGGGTTTCCGCAGGCGGGGTCGCTGCCGCGGATGACTGGGGCGCGGCACTGGCCGAGCAGGCATCCGCATCCGGCAATTCTCCTCCCAGGGCACAGTTCGAGCAGTTGTCTCCCTCGCATATTGCTTCCGGCACCCCTAACAATATAGACATGATCCTGGATATCCCCGTCAACCTAACGGTCGAACTGGGGCGTACCAAGCTGGCTATCCGCAGCCTGCTGCAGCTTGCCCAGGGATCGGTCGTGGAGCTGGACGGCCTAGCGGGCGAGCCGATGGATGTGCTGGTCAACGGTTGCCTGATCGCCCAGGGAGAAGTGGTCGTGGTGAACGACAAATTCGGGATTCGCCTGACCGATATCATTTCCCCGGCCGAACGCATCCGCAGATTGCACAAATGAGCGTGAGAAAAGCGGTTGGCACACGTTTTTTTGCCGGATTTGCGTTTCTTGTCCTCGCCTTGCCGTGCCAAGCGGCATTGCAGATCGCGCAGACTTCGGCCTCCCCCTCTTCCCCGGTTTCGTTCGGCGGCATGTTGCAGGTACTGTTCGGTTTGGGCATGGTACTGGCCGCCGTGGCGGGCACCGCATGGTTGCTCCGGCGTTTTTCTCCGGGCCAGATCGGTGCCGGTGGCGTCGTCAAGGTGATCGGCGGCGTGGCGGTCGGACCTAAAGAGCGTCTGGTGCTGGTCGAGATCGGCGAGACTTGGCTGGTGCTGGGGGTGGCGCCGGGACGGGTGAATGCCTTGCACACCTTGCCCAGACCGGATGGCGGGGGGGGCGTTCCGCCATCGACGGCAGGCCAAGATCACGGCTTTCCCTTGTGGCTGAAACAGGCGATACAGGGGCGCAAACTTGGTTGAGCAAAAAGCGCGCGCTCTGCGCCCAGTGAAAGCATCTGTTGTCGCGTTGCTCGGTGTTCTGGCTCCATGGGCGGCGATTGCCGCCGACATGGGGTTGCCGGCCTTGACCAGCACGCCCGCGCCAGGCGGCGGACAGACCTACACCCTTAGCATTCAGGCGCTGTTGTTCATGACGGCGCTGACCTTTCTCCCCGCAGTCTTGCTCATGATGACGGCTTTTACCCGGATCGTCATCGTGCTGTCATTGTTGCGCCAGGCGATCGGCACGATGCAGGCGCCTCCCAACCAAGTATTGATCGGGCTTTCCCTGTTCCTGACGTTTTTCGTGATGTCGCCGGTATTCGACAAAATCTATGTCGATGCGTACAAGCCGTTCTCGGAGCAGAAGCTCGACTTTTCCCAGGCCGTGGAAAAAGGTTCGGCCCCCTTGAAGGCCTTCATGCTGCGGCAGACGCGCCAAGACGATCTGGCGCTCTTCGTCAAGCTCTCCAATAGCGCGCCGTTGCCGGGCCCGGAGGCGGTGCCGATGAAAATCCTGGTGCCGGCCTATGTGATCAGCGAGCTCAAGACCGCATTCCAGATTGGCTTCGTCATATTCATCCCGTTCCTGATTATCGACATGGTGGTGGCCAGCGTGCTGATGTCGATGGGGATGATGATGCTTTCGCCCGTGGTGATTTCGCTGCCATTCAAGCTGATGCTGTTCGTCATGGTGGATGGCTGGAATTTACTGATCGGTTCCCTGGTGCAGAGCTTTTACACATGACCCCGGAAAGCGTTATCACCATTGGTCAACAGGCGCTCGAAGTCACGCTGCTGGTTTCCGCGCCGCTGCTTCTTGCGGCTTTGGGAGTCGGCTTGCTGGTCAGTGTTTTCCAGGCTGCGACGCAGATCAACGAGATGACATTGTCGTTCATCCCCAAGCTCTTGGTCATGTTTCTCGTGTTGGCGGTTGCGGGCCCGTGGATGCTGACTTTGATGATGGACTACACGCGCCGGCTGTTCTCCAGCATTCCCGGGCTGATCGGTTGAAGAGGCGTGCCTCGCTATAAACTGAAACTCGCGATGCGAGCCCTCCGCGGGGTTTGAAATCTACTGAGAGGCTCTAGCGATGATCAGCTTCACCTCCGCCCAGTTAAGCGCATGGTTGGCGGCTTTCATCTGGCCGTTCGCGCGGATTCTCGCGTTGACCAGCACCGCGCCGATCCTGGGCAACCCCGGCATTCCGCCATGGGTCAAAATCGGCCTGGCCTTCGCCATTTCCTTCGTGCTGTCGCCCGTCCTCGGTGCCATGCCCGCAGTCGAACCCGGCTCCGCGATCGGACTGTTGATCCTGGCGCAGCAAATCGTCATCGGGGTCGCGATGGGTTTGGCCATGCAAGTCGTGTTCACCTCCGTGGAGATGGCCGGCCAATTCGTAGGCATGCAGATGGGGCTGGGGTTCGCCACGTTTTTCGATCCGCAGAACGCGGCGCAAATCCCCGTGGTCGGTCAGTTTCTCGGTCTGATTGGCACGCTTTTTTTTCTCGCGTTGAATGGCCATCTGCTGATGCTCGATGTGCTGGCGCAAAGTTTTCAGGCGCTGCCGATCGCGGCGCAGCCTTTTTCAGCCGCCGGATGGCGGGTTTTGGCAGGTTGGGGAGGGGAAGTGTTTCTCGCCGGATTGTTGCTTTCCCTGCCGATCATGGCGGCGCTCCTGATCACCAACCTGGCTTTGGGCGTCATGACGCGCGCCGCGCCGCAGCTCAACATCTTCTCGGTTGGCTTTCCCATCACGCTGGGCGCGGGTTTTATCGTGCTTGCCGTCACCCTGCCCTATTTCGCGCCCCTGTTCGAACGCCTGCTCCAGAATGGCCTGGAAATGGCGCTTCAGGTCGCGCGCCTGGCGAAGCCGGCATTTCCCTGACCGCTCTTCAATTCGCCGTGTAAACCGTGCGGGACGGCGCGCGTTATATATTTATCCGATTTTTTGACTATCCCCCTTCATTTTTTTGCGGGATACCCGATATAAATATTACGGGCGCCGGAAAATGAAGCCGGAAAAGGAGGTCTATCATGATAGTGACTATGGAAATGTGCTCTTGCCAAACGGATGGCGACTATACTTCGGAGGTGATGTGCGCCGGCTGGAACCCGGAAATCGCGGCTTTGCAGGGTAAGGCGGCGGAGCTTGCGATGCAGTTGATCCACCATCAATCGCAACGCAGCGCCGGCATGCCGGCGGATTTGGCCAAGCAGGATGTGGATGCCTTCCTGGCGCGGATGTACGCCTCCCAGAGATAGCTTCGCGCAACCTAAGGTCTAATCAAGGCGAGGGCGCGCAGCGGCTCTCGCCTTTTTTATCCGGGGATCCGGTATGGCCGAAGGATACTTTGACTCCGAAGTTTCGTCCCGCATCTGGGATATTCGCTATCGCTACCGCCAAGCAGGGGAGATTGTCGACCGGTCCGTGGCGGATACCTGGAGACGCGTCGCGCGCACGCTCGCCGGCGTGGAAACGCATGACCGCGAAGTTTGGGAGCGGCGTTTCTACGATATCCTGGCGGGGTTTCGCTTTCTCCCCGGCGGGCGAATTCTCGCCGGAACCGGCACTTCGCACAAAGTCACGTTGTTCAACTGTTTCGTCATGGGCGCGGTCGAAGACTCGCTTGATGGCATTTTCGAGGCGTTGAAAGAAGGCGCCCTCACCATGCAGCATGGCGGCGGCGTCGGCTACGATTTTTCCACCCTGCGCCCCAGCGGCGAGCCGGCTTTCGGCGTCGGCGCGATTGCGTCCGGTCCGGTTTCCTTCATGCACATCTGGGACAGCATGTGCGCTACGCTGCTATCCACCGGCGCGCGCCGGGGTGCGATGATGGCGACGCTGCGCTGCGACCATCCCGATATCGAGATTTTCATTGCGGCTAAACGCAACCCGTCCGTGTTGCGCCATTTCAACCTGTCGGTGCTGGTGTCCGACGATTTCATGCGCGCAGTGCAGCAAGACGATGAGTGGCCGCTCGTTTTTCCGCTGGCCGAGAACGAGGCGGCGACCGGCGAAATCGTCGAACGGCGCTGGACCGGCAGCAGCGAGCCGCGCCGTTGCCGCGTACGGCGCGAGGTGCGTGCGCGGGAGCTGTGGGGCCGCATCATGCGGGCGACTTACGATTACGCGGAGCCCGGCGTGATTTTCATCGACCGCATCAACCGGATGAACAATCTGTGGTACTGCGAGCAGATCAGCGCCACCAATCCCTGCGGTGAAATTCCCCTGCCTTATTACGGCGCCTGCAATCTCGGCGCAATCAACCTGACCCAATTCGTGCGCGCACCATTTACGCCAGACGCCGCCCTGGATATGGACGGCATCGGCGCCACCGCGGCGACGGCCACGCGCCTGCTCGACAATGTTTACGACGCGTCGCGCTTTCCTTTGGAACGGCAGGCTCAAGTGGCGCGCGCGTCGCGCAGGCTCGGGCTCGGCTTGACCGGATTGGCCGACGCCCTGGCGATGCTGGGCATCCGCTACGGCAGCGCCGAATCGGCCGATCTGGGTGGGGAGGTCATGCGGCGGATCTGCCATGGCGCCTATCGGGCGTCGATGGGTCTTGCCCGTGAAAAGGGAATTTTTCCCGCATTTCGGGCCGACAAGTACCTGTCCGGCGAATTCATCCGTTCCCTGCCGCGAGACATCGTCGACGGCATCGGCCGCGATGGCCTGCGCAACAGCCATTTGACCGCCGTTGCGCCGACCGGCACGATCAGCTTGCTGGCGAACAACGTGTCCAGCGGGCTGGAGCCGATATTCGATTTCGAATTCACGCGGCGCATCCGCGAGGCGGATGGGAGCTTCAGCGAAGCCAGGGTCGGCGATTACGCCTATCGCCAGTTTAGGCTGCGGTACGGTGAAAATGCGCCGCTGCCGGAGGCGTTCATCCGCACCGGCGAAATCGCGCCGGAAATGCACCTCGAAATACAGGCGGCGCTGCAACAATACGTCGATAGCTCGATCTCCAAGACCATCAACGTGCCGCGCGATTACGATTTTGACGCCTTCCGCTCCATATACGAAAAAGCTTACGCCAAGGGGCTGAAAGGCTGCACCACCTTCCGCCCCAATCCGGTGACCGGCGAAGTGCTGGTTGCGGAAGAATCCGCAATTCCGGAAAAACAGTGCTGTTCCATCGAGCGCGAGTCGGATTGATCGGCGGTGCGTTTCCCATGGCCGGATAATCGGGTAAACTACAAATTTTTGCGGAATTTTTTCATGCTTAAAGGCAGTCTGGTCGCAATCGTTACCCCAATGCACGAAGATGGCGGTCTGGATCTCGACCGTATGCGCGCCCTGGTCGATTTCCACGTCAAGGAAGGAACCGACGGCATCGTTGTCGTCGGCACCACCGGCGAATCGCCCACCGTGGATTTCGAAGAGCATTGCCGGTTGATCGGCACGGTGGTCGATCACGCCGCCGGCCGCATCCCGGTTATCGCCGGCACCGGAGCCAACTCCACCCGCGAAGCGATCGAACTGACGAAATGCGCGAAAGAGGCCGGCGCGGGCTACAGCCTGTCGGTCGTGCCGTACTACAACAAGCCCACTCAGGAAGGAATGTACCGCCACTTCAAGGCGATTGCCGAGGCGGTGGACATTCCCCAGATTCTCTACAACGTACCCGGCCGCACCGCGTGCGATTTGGCCAACGATACCGTGCTGCGCCTGGCGCAGATTCCGAATATCGTCGGCATCAAGGATGCGACGGGCAACATCGAACGCGGCAGCGACCTGTTGCTGCGCACGCCGCGGGATTTCGCCGTATACAGCGGCGACGACGGCAGCGGCCTCGCCCTGATGCTGCTGGGCGGCCATGGCGTGATTTCGGTGACCAGCAACGTCGCGCCCCGGTCGATGCACGAAATGTGCGAGGCGGCATTCAGGGGCGACTTGGCTACGGCGCGTGCGATCAACAATAAACTGTTGGGCCTGCATCAGAAGCTGTTCGTCGAGGCGAACCCGATCCCGGTCAAATGGGCGGTGGCGCAAATGGGACTGATCGGCGCGGGTATCCGCCTGCCGCTGACCCCGCTGTCCGCCGGCCATCACGAAGCCCTCGGGCAGGCGATGCGCCAAGCCGGCGTGATGCAGTAAAGAGCAGTTCACACAGATAGGGTGTTTATGAGAAATAACCGGATTGTCTCTTTGGTTGCCGCGATGGCGGTGCTCGCGGCGATGGGTGGATGTGGTTCGACCTCCTTGCTGGAAGGCAAAAAAATCGATTACAAGTCGGCGGGAAAGTTGCCGCCGCTGGAAATCCCGCCCGACCTGACTTCGCCGACGGCGGATAACCGCTTCGCGGTGCCCGACGTCAGTCCGCAGGGCAGCGCCACGTTCTCGGTCTACAACAAGGAAAGGGCGGGGCAGCCCCAGGCAGCCGTTACAAGCACGAACCTGCTCCCCTCGCAGGACAAGGTCCGGGTCGAGCGCGCGGGCTCGCAGCGCTGGCTGGTGGTGAATGCGACGCCGGAACAGGTGTGGCCGGTGGTGAAGGAGTTCTGGCAGGAAAACGGGTTCCTGATCAATCTGGAAGTTCCGGAATCCGGCGTGATGGAAACCGATTGGGCTGAAAACCGCGCCAAGATCCCGCAGGATGCGATCCGCAGCGTGCTGAGCAAGGTCGTGGACGGGCTTTACTCCACCTCCGAGCGCGACAAATTCCGCACCCGGCTGGAGCGCGGCGCCGAGCAGGGAACCGTGGAAATCTATGTCAGCCATCGCGGCATGTATGAGGTGATCGAAGGCGGCGACGGCGGCAAACGCACCGTGTGGCAGCCGCGGCCGGCCGATCCGGAGCTGGAAGCCGATATGCTGCGCCGCTTGATGGTGCGCTTCGGGGTCGAGGAAACACGCTCGCAAACTTTGCTGGCGGCCGATGGCAAGCGCGAGCGGGCAAAGGTCTCCCGCACGCAGGAAGGAGCGGGCAGCCTTGCGCTGGATGATACCTTCGACCGGGCCTGGCGCCGCGTTGGCCTGGCTCTTGATCGGATAGGGTTTACCGTGGAAGATCGCGATCGCTCCAAGGGACTGTATTTCGTGCGCTATGTCGATCCCGACATCGACGGCAAGAAGGATGAGAAGGGCTTGCTTTCCAAGCTTGCTTTTTGGAAGGGCGATGGCAAAAACAAGGATAAGCTTGACCAATATCGCATACAAATCGTAGCGGCAAGCGGCGGCAGCGAGGTCAACGTCCTGAACAAGGATGGCGCGCAGGAGAAGTCCGACACCGCGTCGAGAATCCTCAATCTGTTGTTCGAGCAATTGAAGTAACGGTGGGTGTAGCGTGCGTTTCGCCTCCCTGGGCAGCGGCAGCCGGGGCAATGCGCTGGTGGTCGAGGCCAAGCGCACCCGCTTGCTCCTCGATTGCGGCTTCGGCGTCCGCGAAACGATAGCTCGATTGTCGCGTCTTGGATTGCAGCCGGAAGATATTGCCGGCATCCTTATTACTCACGAGCACACCGATCATATCGGCGGGGCGGTCAAATTCGCCCGCCGCTATGAAATTCCGGTCTGGCTGACTCATGGCACCTTCAAGAACCATGTCCATGCCGGGAGTTTGGCCGATGCGCGCCTGATCGACGGTCATAGCGTATTTCAGGTCGGCGATATCGAGGTTCAGCCTTTTCCCGTCCCGCACGACGCGCGCGAACCGGTGCAATTTGTTTTCGGCAACGGCAGCAAGCGGCTCGGTGTGCTGACCGATACTGGAAATTCCACGCCCCACATCGAAGCCATCCTGAGCGGGTGCGATGCGATGGTGCTGGAGTGCAATCACGATCCGGATATGTTGCGCGATGGGCCTTACCCACCCATGCTGAAATGGCGGGTCGGCGGCCGTTTCGGGCATCTGGACAATGGTGCGGCGGCGAGATTGCTGGCTAAACTGGACAACAGCAGGCTGCAGCACATGGTCGCCGCGCATCTGAGCGAAAAGAACAATACTCCGGAGCTGGCTCGGGCGGCATTAAGCCAGATTCTGGGCTGTGCGCCGGAGTGGGTCGGCGTGGCAAACCAGATCAACGGATTCGACTGGCGCCAAGTATTTTAGCCCGGATGGCCGGTGGAATTTGGGCAAGAAAAAACCGGCGATTTACGCCGGTTTTTTCTTGCTGATTGCCTGAATTACTTCTTGGCAGGTTCAGCAGGAGCGGCCGGGGCAGCAGGAGCGGCAGGCGCTTCAGCAGCAGGGGCAGCAGGAGCAGCGGCCGGAGCGGCAGCATCGGCAGCAGGAGCAGCCGGGGCAGGAGCAGGAGCTTCGACTTTAGGAGCTTCGGCAGGAGCAGGAGCCGGAGCTTCTTCTTTTTTACCGCAAGCAGTCAAGGTCAGGGCCAGCAAGGCGGCGAGCAGTACGGAATGTTTCATTATTATTCCCTTTATCCAAATAGAGTATTGACAAAAAAATATTGATGCAAATCGGCTTCCACATCAACATGTCCAACCGACTCGCTAATTTTATCAGGATTTCAAAATAATTCTAGTGCCGGTTCGCTAATTTCCCAAGTTTTACATTTGTTTTTCAGCTGCTTGGTGCGCTTGCAAGGCTTGCGCAATGCGACATCATGCTGAATGAATGGATCATAGCCCGAGTATTGTAACCGAAATCGCCGGCTCAGAGGCCTGTTTTATTTCCTCGAAACGCTTGATCAGCACGTGGCTGCCGGCCACATCGTTCAACGCGAACAAGGCGCGCGGCGCGTCGTAATGGAAGCGGTGCGTATAATTAGCCTGGTCGGCTACCGCGAAGGGATCGTAGATGCTTTTGGCCTGCGGCGTCGTTTCCCGGATTTCGACGGCATGGCCGAATTGCCCGAGCAGGCCGAGCAGACGTGGGCAGAATCGGGTCAGGTAGTCGGTGTCGTGCACCACGATTTCCAGCCGATTGCCGCGTTTCGCAAGCAGGAAAGCGCGCAATAGCTCAAACCGCTGTAGCGTGTTGTAGCCGCCGTCTTCCAGGTTGTAATCGAAAATTCGCAAGTGACGGCGGGCTATGCCGATCAAGGCGTCAAGCGCCTCGCAGTAATCCTGGGCACTGTTTAACGGCGTATGTAGCAATGCGGGTTCGACGATATTTTCAGTCACGATGCGCCCTCCCCAACAGCGAGAAATCGTATGGGGTATAATGATAGGCGGTAAACAAGGCATGTCAATGCCAAGTCCGACATCGCCTCGCCCGATGTGGATAATGTGGTCAACCTTCCCATGCGTAGGGCGGCGATCCCCGCAGTCATCAAATCAATCAAATCGATGGAGTAATTTATGCAGGTTTCAAAAGATTCTGTGGTGTCGCTTAACTTTGAATTGAGCGACAGTACCGGCAAGTTGCTGGAAAAAAGCGTGGAGCCGATCACCTACCTGCATGGCGGCTATGACGGGATTTTCCCGTTGGTAGAGGAAGCGCTGGAAGGAATCGCCAGTGGCGATTCGGTCGCGGTGACGCTGGACCCGGACAATGCGTTTGGCGAATACGACGAAGATCTGGTGCGGGTCGAGCCGCGTAGCGCGTTCCCGGCGGACGAGATGGAAGTCGGCATGCAGTTTCAGGCCGGCACGGAAGGCTCGGAGGATGATTTCGTGTTTACGGTGACCGATATTACCGAGGAGCATGTGGTCATCGACGGCAACCATCCCCTGGCCGGACAGACGTTGCTATTCAAGTGCACCGTGGAGGGCGTTCGCCCCGCCACCGAAGAAGAGCTGGCCCACGGCCATGTGCATGGCGCGGGTGGGCACCATCATTAGTCGTCGGCGATCCGTTGATCCCGGTTACTGACGGCTTTCACAGCATTTTTCTCAGCCGATAAACCAGTTCCAGCGCGGCTTTCGGGGTGAGCTCGTCGGGCTCCACCCCGCATAGCGCTTCCTCCAGCGGATGGGGCAGCGTGGGTTCGGGCGCGGCCACGAACAGGTCGCCCTGGATGCCGTTGTCGATGCCTTGCTGTTCCAGCTTGATCAGGTGTTTCTTCGCCGCCTGGATCACCGGCGCAGGCACGCCCGCCAGCGCCGCCACCTGCAGGCCGTAGCTCTGGCTCGCCGGCCCTTCCTGCACGCTGTGCAGGAACACGATGTGGTCGCGGTGCTCCAGCGCATCGAGGTGGACATTGGCGATCTGCCTGAATTCCTGTGATAACCGCGTGAGCTCGAAATAATGCGTGGCGAACAGCGTGTGGCAGCGCGTTTTCTCGATCAGCTGACGGGCGATGGCCCACGCCAGGGCGAGGCCGTCGAAGGTGGAGGTGCCGCGCCCGATCTCGTCCAGCAGCACCAGACTGTGCTCGGTGGCGTTGTGCAGGATGCTGGCCGCTTCGGTCATTTCCACCATGAAGGTGGAGCGTCCGCCGGCGAGGTCGTCGGACGCGCCGATGCGGGTGAAAATCTGGTCGATCGGGCCGATCCTGGCGCTGGTGGCCGGCACGAAGCTGCCGCAATAGGCCAAGAGGACGATCAGTGCATTCTGGCGCATGTAGGTGGATTTGCCGCCCATGTTCGGGCCGGTGATCAGCAGCATCTGGCGGGTGCGCGAGAGCCGCGTCTCGTTGGCGATGAAATTCTCGGTTTGTGCCTCGACCACCGGATGGCGCCCGCCGACGATCTCGATCGCCGCCTCGTCGGTGAATTCCGGGGCGACCCAGCCCAGCGTCTGCGCCCGCTCCGCCAGCGCCGCCAGCACATCGAGTTCGGCCGCTGCGGCGGCGATTTCCTGTAGCGCCGGGATGTGCGGCGCGAGCTGGTCGAGCAGCGCTTCGTACAGCATTTTCTCCCGCACCAGCGCCCGCTCCGAGGCCGACAATGCCTTGTCCTCGAACGCCTTCAGTTCGGGCGTGATGAAGCGCTCGGCGTTTTTCAGCGTCTGACGGCGGCGGTAGTCGTCCGGCACCGCGTCGGCCTGGCTGCGCGTGACCTCGATGTAGAAGCCGTGCACCCGGTTGTATTCGACCTTGAGATTGGCGATCCCGCTGCGTTCGCGCTCGCGCGCCTCCAGCGCCAGCAAAAACTCCCCGCAATGGGTCTGGATCGCGCGCAGTTCGTCGAGTTCGGCATCGTAGCCGTCGGCGATCACCCCGCCGTCGCGCAGTACCGAGCTCGGTTCGGGCTGGAGTGATCGTTGCAGTTCGGCAGCCAGAGTTTCGGGCGCGTGCAGCAGACTGCCCAGCGAGGCCAGGCGCGGGCTGCCGAGCTGTGCCGCTTCGTCGCCGATGCGCGGCAGCAGGAGCAGGCTGTCGCGCAGGCCGGACAGGTCGCGCGGCCGGGCCGAGCGGAGCGCGATGCGCCCGGTGATGCGCTCGATGTCGGCGATCTGTTTCAGGCCCTGATGGATGCCCTGATAGGCCGGTACGCCGCGTTCGCCGATCAGCGTGGCGATGGCGTCGAGCCGCGCGGCAAGTTCGGCCTTGTCGCGCAGCGGATGGTGCAGCCAGTGGCGCAGCCGGCGGCAGCCCATGCTGCTCGCCGTGGTGTCGAGCAGCGACAGCAGGGTTGGCGCCGCTTCCCCGCGCAAGGTCTCGGAGATTTCCAGATTGCGCCGGGCGGAGGCATCGAGCAAAACGTAACTGCTCTCGCGCTCGACCTGCAATCTGCGGATATGCGGCAACGCGCCGCGCTGAGTGTTCTTGACGTATTCCAACAGCGCGCCCGCCGCTTCGATGGCGCAGCCCAGATCGTTGCAGCCGAAGCCCTGCAAGTCGCGCGTGCTGAATTGCCGGCACAGCCCCTGCATCGCCGAGTCGTAGTCGAACTGCCAGGGCGGCAGGGTCTTGCGCGCGCATTTCAGGTTGTCCAGCGCGCCATGGCTGACGCCTTCCGGCAGCAGGATTTCGGACGGCTTGAGGCGTTCGAGCAGCGAGCCGAGCTGCCCGGAAGGAATTTCGGCCACGCAAAAACGGCCGCTGGCGAGATTGATCCAGGCCAGCCCCAGCATGTCCTTGCGCGCGGCCAGCGCGAGCAGCAGGCTGTCCTGTTTCTCGTCGAGCAGCGCCGAATCGGTCAGGGTGCCGGGCGTGAGGATGCGCATCACTTTGCGCTCCACCGGCCCCTTCGCGGCGGCGGGGTCGCCGATCTGCTCGCAGATCGCCACCGCCACGCCCAGCTTCACCAGCCGGGCGAGGTACTGCTCCGCCGCATGGTACGGCACGCCCGCCATCTTGATCGGCTGGCCGGCCGTGGCGCCGCGCGTGGTGAGCGTGATGTCCAGCAGTTGCGCCGCCTTCTCCGCATCGCCGAAAAACAGCTCGTAGAAATCGCCCATGCGGTAAAACAGCAGCATGTCCGGGTGCTCGGCCTTGATGCGCAGGTATTGCTGCATCATCGGCGTGTGTTTTTCCAGGGTTTTGTCGTGCATCGTGTTCTGTAAAAAAAGCGCGGATTCAGTAATGGCGAGGATTCGAAGAATACCCGATTTGGGGCTCGTGCTGTATAGGCAGCGTGCCGGGCGGGAAATTCTGTGGATGAAAGAGCCGGTTTCGCCCATCCTGCCGGTGCATCCTATACTGGATTATGGAAAAAACCGGAGCCCGCCGATGCCGAGCCGGCGATTAAAGGCAGCTGACAGGGGCTGAAGATTATCGATAAATCCAACGAAGATGCGCTCCGGCGCATCCTGCTGTTCGCCGGATGGCTCTATTTGCTGTTTGTGGTCTACGGCAGCCTGGTGCCGCTGGAGTTTCACCCCCATCCGCTGGCCTGGGCTTGGCAGTCGTTTCTACACATTCCCTACCTGGATATCGATGCCGCCGCACGCGCGGACTGGGTCGCCAATCTGCTGCTGTATATCCCGCTCGGATTCATCCTGACCGAATGGTCGGGTGGCGGGCGGGGGGCCGGCCCGATGGAAGGTGCGGCCGCTTGGCTGGCCTGTTCGGCGATCGCGGTCGGAGTGGAGTTCACTCAGCTTTTTTTCCCGCCGCGCACGGTTTCGCTGAACGATATTAGCGCCGAAGTGCTGGGATCGGCGATCGGGGTTGCTCTGTGGCTCCTGCTCGGAGTCCGGTTCATGGGGTTGATGGGCGAAATGCGCTTTGGTGGGCCGCGAGCGGTGCGCGCCGCGATCGTTTTTTATGTCGTGGCGTACCTCGCCTTCAGCCTGTTTCCTTACGATTTTCTGCTGTCGTCGCAAGAGCTGGCGCAAAAAACCGCTTCGGACCAGTACCGTCTGCTGTTCGCCGGCACGGCCTGCACCAGCCTGCTGCTGTGCGGCGTCAAGCTGGCGGCGGAAGTCGCCGCCGTGGGGCCGCTCGGCATCCTGATGGGAATGGGGGCGCGGCGGACGGCGCATCCACCTTACGTCACGACATGGGCTTACGGCCTGTTGCTGGGGCTGGCTATCGAGAGCGTGCAGTTTTTCCTGGTGTCCGGGATCAGCCAGGGGATTTCGGTATTCACCCGCGGCGCGGGCGCGGCGCTCGGGTTGGCGCTGTTCGTCCGGATGAAAAACGGCCGGCTGGATCGGCTGCGGCGTTATTTCGGACGGGCTGCGGTGCTTGGAGTTCTGCCCTACCTTGGGCTGCTCGCGGCGCTGAACGGCTGGTTCACGCGCCACTGGCTCGACTGGTCGGCGGGCCTGCACAGAATTGCAGAACTGCATTTTGTGCCTTTCTACTATCATTATTTCACCACCGAAACCGCCGCCTTGTTCAGCCTGCTGGCTTATGCCGGCATGTATGCGCCGGTCGGCCTCGGAACCTGGGCCTGGACGGCGGCAGGGCGTGATGGCGCAAACGGGAAGGGCGCGCTGCTTGCCGGTTTGCTGGCGGGGTGGGCGGCTCTCGTCATGGAGGCGGGGAAGCTGTTCATCGCGGACAAGCGGCCCGATCCCACCGATTTGCTGATTGGCGCTGCGGCCGCGGCGGCGGCCTACGCCCTGGCGGTAATCGTTTCACGCTGGGTTTCGGAAATTCCCCCAGCGCTGGTGGCGCCCGTGGCCAGACCGGCGGCCGCGGCGCCGCCCGCCGCCAGCCTCGGGGCACGCCTCCTTTCCCTGCTGCTCGGCGCCCTGATCGGCTGGGCGGTGCTCGATTATCCGCTGGGACCTTACTGGCTCGGGCTGGGGCTGGCGGTTTATATTTTGCTGCTGTGGCGCTTTCCCCATTTCTGGCTGATCGCCATTCCGGCCCTGGCGCCGGTACTGGATTTTTCCCCCTGGACCGGCCGAATATTTCTTGGTGAGCTGGATATCCTTGTCATGGCGACCGTCGCGGTAGGCCTGTGGCGCGCGCACAGCAGAGCGGCGCGGCCGGCTTTCACGCCGGCGACGCGGCGGCTGGCCGGATTGCTGGCGGTGTCCTGCGCCATCAGTCTGTGTATCGGTGTGCTGCCGCTGCAACCGCTGGACGACAACGCTTTTTCCTCGTATCTCAGCCACTACGACAGTCTGCGGGCGGCCAAGGGGTTTTTCCTGGCTTTGTTGCTGCTGCCGCTGCTTCAGGACTGCGCGGGCGACCCGGACATACGCTGGCGGGACTGGATTTCCTTCGGGATGGCGCTCGGGGCGGCGTTGCTGGCGGCGGCTGTGTTGTGGGAGCGCTGGCTGTTCCCCGGCGTGCTGGACTTTTCCACGGAATATCGCGTCACTGCGTTCTTTTCCGACATGCAGACCGGCGGTCCGCAGGTCGAAACCTATGCCGCCATGACTCTGCCGTTCGTCGCGGCGCGGTTCGCGACGAGGCCCGGCAAGCTTTCGTTTGCCCTTGCCCCGCTGGTGTTTGCCGCCATAGTCTACGCGGTGCTGGTGACGTTTGCCCGCGGCGGGTATCTCGCGCTCGCCGTGGTGATGCTGGTGCTGGCGACGGGGATGTTTCGGGGAAGAAGCCGAAGATCACAGGTGCCAGACTGGCGCCGCCGCTTTCCTTTAGCGCTGATCCTGCTCGTCGTCGTGACGCTGCCGGTGGTTTCTGGAACTTTTATCCAGGGCCGTTTCGCCCAAACCGGAACCGACCTCGGAATTCGCCTGACGCACTGGAAATCCGCGCTCGGTATGATCGGCAACGATGTTTTTTCCAGATTCTTCGGTATGGGACTCGGCACTTTCCCCGCCATCTACTACCTGGAGAATCCGCAGGGCATCCGCCCCGGCAACTACCGCTTCCAGCGGGACAACGGCAATGTCTTCCTCCGCCTCGGTCCGGGCGACGCCTATTACATCGGCCAGAAGGTCGCCGTGGCCGCCGGCACCGACTACCAGCTGTCGCTGGATCTGCGCAGTGCCGCGCCCGGCGGGGTGAAGCTGGCAATCGTCCTGTGCGGGAAGCACGTGCTGTACTCCTTGGGCTGCAAAACAGTGCAACTCGCCTCGACGCCCGGGCGCTCCGATTGGGAACACTGCGAACTGGCGTTCAACAGCGGCGACGTGGGGTGGGGAAATTCGCTCACGCGGCGGCCGGTGGAGATGGCTTTCGCCGGCCCGGAAACGTCGGCCGACGTGGACAATGTTCGCCTGCGCGGCCCCGACGGCGCCGACCTGCTGGCGAACGGCGATTTTTCCCGCGGCGCCGACCGCTGGTTCTTCACCACCGACGATGGCTGGCCCTGGCGCGTTGAAAATCTCTGGCTCCAGCTCCTGTTCGAGCAGGGCTGGCTGGGGCTGCTCGCGTTTTCCATGCTGATCGCACGTCAGCTCTACCGGTTGGCCGGTCCGGCCATGCGTGGCGATGAGTTTTCTTTGCGGCTGCTGGCGTCCTTTGCGGGCCTGCTGACAGTGGGCCTGTTCGGCAGCGCGTTGGAATCGCCGCGGCTCGCCATGCTGTTTTTCCTGCTGTTGTCCGCCGCGGAGCTACATCTTCGGCCGAGGCGCCTTTCCGGCGATTGGAGCCGGCAGAGCCAATCCTGACGGTCATGACGAATTGCCGCCCCCGATGATGAAAATGCGCGCCGCGCAGGAGCGCAGCTTGCCGCGCGAGAAGTTTGCTCGCCGGGAAGTGCAATCGCCCGATGGCTTTGCATAGCCAATCCACTAACCCATCAAAAAAGCAATGGGTAAGCGGCTGGTTAAATCGGGTTCCTGCGAGACGATGGCTCACGATTTTCACGCTAAAAAGGACGGACGATCAGTTAGCCTAAAAACCGTAGTTAAAATCGTGGAATCGCTGGAAACCCATAACTGGCGAGAGCTTCAGGCGATTCGCACCAAAACGCGGAGCGGTTGGGTGTTTTTAATGAAATCATATGGATAGTTTTCAACTGCGGTTTTTAGGGTTAATGACCTGCAGCAACCCAGATAGGGTGCGTCCCACGCACCATCCGGTGTGCATGGCGCACCCCGCGCATCAATCGTTCTACTCGATCAACCGCTCCTGCCGCAGCAAGTCACGGATGTAATTGCCGGGGATGGCGTAGGTGATGCCGCTCGGCTGCGACAGCGCGGCTTCCTTGGTACCTTTCACGAACACCATGTTGACGATGCCATATGCCAGTCCGTTCTCCGGATCGTACAGGGGGCTGCCGCTATTCCCCGGGTAGGCGACGCCATCCAGCTGGAACACGTCGTAGAGCGAGTCGCGCAGCCGGGCGACCATCTTTGCATCGAGCCGCTGGGTGTTGAGTCCGGGCATGACAACCGGGGTGATCGCGGAAACCATGCCGCGGTGCGTGACCGGGTGCAGGCCCAGTACCATGCCGATCGGAAAACCGGTGAAGAACAGCGCCTGCCCTTCGCGCACGGTGCTTGAATTCCCCAGCTTGATGGTCGGCAGCGCATCGCCGTCGATCCTGAGCAGAGCGAGATCGTGCTCCTTGTCCAGTGCCACCAGCTGCGCATTGCGGCCCATGGTCTCCTTGCCCTGGTTGGTCATGATGATGAGGGATTCGCGCTTTTCGCCATCCATTACGGCTGGAACGACGTGGGCGTTGGTGACGACATGGCGGCCGTCGCCCACGGCGAAGCCGGTGCCCATGAAATTCACCGTGGGGCTGCGCGTTTTCTCGAATGTACCGACGCCGACGATGGCTGGCTTGACGCGTTCGATGATTTGCGGCAGTTCCGCCCCGTGTGGGATGGCGGGAAGCAGCAGCGCTCCCAGCCCGGCGAGGGTGAGTACGAGCGGCGGAAAGCGTATCTGCAGGAGGCGCAGCAGGGAGGTGGCTGTCATGTTTTTCACCCGAGATGCCGCCGTAGTCACCCCTCCCGCTCTCCGGCGGCGAGGCGGAGCGGGGGGTGGATTAACTATAGACAATTTTGATGAGGGGAGCTGGAAACGAGCTGCATGGAAGGTTGCGGCCATGTCCTGGCATTAAAAAAGTCATCGCCTATACTGAGCTTCAGGAACAGGCCAGGCCCGGTATCGAGGGCTGAAACCGCCGGCCGTCAATGCACAGGGAGCGCAGTTTGACGTGTCTGAATGGGAACAAACAACATGTAACGGAAAAGAAAAATGATCCGCATTTTTAGCCATTACATTTCAAAAATGATGCTGTTCCTCCTCTGCCTGGAAGGCTTCCTGCTGATCGCCTCGATATATCTGGGCGTGTCCATCCGGTTTTCCGACGGCCAGTTCTCCGTCCATGATGCCTTCGACCCGTTATGGCCGAAGGCGGTCGCCTTCGCCTTCAGCATGATCATGGTCATGGCCGCGCTCGGGTTGTACCAGGCCGAGATCAGGGAAGGCCTTCAGGGCTTGTTGCTGCGCCTGGCCATCGTTTTCGTGTTCGGCCTGGGTGTGATGAGCCTGGTGTTTTACCTGGTGCCGTCCATGTATCTCGGCCGCGGCGTGTTCGGCATCGCCTATCTCGCCGCCTTCGCCGGGGTTCTGTTCGGCCGCCTGGTGTTTTTTACCTGGAACGGCCCGGACCGGCTCAGGCCGCGCATCCTGGTGCTGGGAACCGGGTCGCGGGCGGCGTGGGTGGACACCATCGTAAACACCAGCGCCAGGCGCGGCCTGACGGTGGTGGGATTCCTGCCGCTGGATGCGATTCAGCATTACGTGCAGCCATCCAAGGTGCTTTCGGCAAAGGGATCCCTGATGGCCCTGGTGAGGAAATACGGCGTCAACGAGATCGTCGTCGCCGTCAGGCAGCGCCGCGGTGGCGGCTTGCCGATGAAGGAACTGCTGGAGTGCAAGCTGAAAGGGGTGAGGGTGATCGATCTGTCCAGTTTCATCGAGAGGGAGCGCGGGCAGGTGCGGCTGGAGTCGCTCAACGCAAGCTGGATGATTATGGGGGAAGGGTTCCGGCAGGGGTTTTTCAGGGATTTCGTCAAACGCATGTTCGACCTCGGGGCGAGCCTGTCGCTGCTGGCCGTCGCGTCGCCGATCATGCTGCTCACGGCACTGTTCATTTTTCTCGAAAACGGTGCTCCGGTGCTATACCGCCAGGAGCGGGTCGGACAGGGCGGACGCGTCTTTACCATCTACAAGTTCCGCAGCATGCGCGTCGATGCGGAACGAGACGGCAGGCCGCGCTGGGCCGGAGCCAACGACGACCGCACCACCAGGGTGGGGCGGATCATCCGCAAATTGCGGATTGACGAGCTGCCGCAGGTGTTCAACGTGCTCAAGGGCGAAATGAGCTTTGTCGGCCCCCGTCCGGAAAGGCCGTTCTTCGTTGACCGGCTCGTCGTCCAGATTCCCTATTACGCCGCCAGGCACAGCATCAAGCCCGGCATCACCGGCTGGGCCCAGGTCAGGTATGCCTATGGCGCCTCGCTTCACGACGCAACGGAAAAGCTCCAGTACGACCTGTATTACGTGAAAAACCACAGCCTTTTCCTCGATATCATGATCCTGATCGACACCGTTCAGGTGGTGCTGCTCGGGAAGGGCGCGCGGTGAGGCTGTATCCGGGATGACGGCCAATATCGGGGTGATCAGCTATAGCACTGCGGCGGCGGCCTATTTTTTCCTGTTCTTGCTGCTGTTGAGCGGCTGGCGCGGACGCGCGCCCGGGGCTCTGCTCGCGCTGGCCAGCGTGGTTTGCGCGCTGTGGGCGGTGGCGGTGGCTTATCCGCTTGTGTCCGGCCATCACGCGGGGGCTTTGGGCGGCGTCCTTGAAATCGCGCGAAATGCCGCCTGGTGCGCCTTCCTGCTGGCGCTGCTGGGCGTTTCGCGGCACGACTTGGCGCTCCGGTCGGGCGATGTGCGGGTGATGGCTGCGGGGCTTGTCCTGCTGTATGTGCTCATGATCGCGGCCACTCCGATCTTTTCCGGCGGCAGCCTTGCTGTCGCCGGCGCGCCGGATTACCTGGCCGGCATCGTCGGCCGGGAGGTGATGGCGGTGATCGGCATGGTGCTGGTGGAGCAGCTCTATCGCAATGCGCATCCCGAGCAGCGCTGGGGCATCAAGTTTTTGTGCCTGGGCGTGGGCGGGATGTTCGCCTACGATTTTTACCTGTATTCGGACGCCATGCTGTTCAAGCGGGTGGACGCCGATTTGTGGGCCGCGCGCGGCTTCGTCAATGCCGGCATTGTGCCGCTGATCGCCGTTTCGGCAGCGCGCAACCCGAAATGGTCGCTCGACATTTCGGTGTCCCGCCGCATCCTGTTTCATTCCAGCGCCTTGTTGGGTGCCGGCATGTACCTGGTGGTGATGTCCGCCGCCGGCTACTACATCCGCTATTTCGGCGGGAAGTGGGGCGGGGTGTTGCAGGTCGGATTCCTGTTCGGCGCCTTGACCCTCCTGTTGGGAATGCTTTTTTCCGGCACGCTGCGCGCGTGGCTCAAGGTTTTCCTGAGCAAGCATTTCTTCAGCTACAAATACGATTACCGCGAGGAGTGGCTGCGCTTTACCCGCACGCTTTCCGAAGGGGAGCCGGGCGTCCGGCTCCGGGAGCGCTCGATCCAGGCCATCGCCGAGCTGGTCGAGAGCCCCGCCGGAGCCTTGTGGCTGGCCCAGGAGTCGGGCGTATTCGAGCGCCAGGCGCACTGGAACATGCCGGCTGCGGGCGGAGCCGAACCGCCGGGCAGCCCTTTTGGCCGGTTCCTGGAAAACCGTCAGTGGGTGGTCAACCTGGACGAGTATCGCGCCGAGCCGGAAATCTACGACGGCCTCGAACTGCCCGCCTGGCTGATGGCGATCCCCCGCGCGTGGCTGGTGGTGCCGCTGATCCTCCACGAGCAGCTGCTCGGTTTCGTGGTGCTGGCGCACTCGCGCGGCCAGATCGGCCTGAACTGGGAAGTCAGCGACCTGCTCAAGACCGCCGGGCGACAGGCGGCAAGCTACCTCGCCCAGCTGGAGGCCGCCAAGGCGCTGCTGGTGGCGCGCCAGTTCGAGTCCTTCAACCGCATGTCCGCCTTTGTCGTGCACGACTTGAAGAACCTGGTTTCCCAGCTTTCGCTGCTGCTGTCCAACGCCGAAAAGCATAAGCACAACCCCGATTTCCAGCAGGACATGATCGGCACGATCGAGCATTCGGTGGAAAAAATGAAACGGCTGCTGTTGCAGCTCCGCAGCGGCCAATCCCTGGACAAGCCTGCCCCCCTCCGCCTCGACGAGGTGGTGGGCAAGGCGGTGGAAGCCAAAAGCGGCGTCCGGCCCACGCCCGCGCTCGAAATCGCCGATGCGGGCCTTTCCGTCCTGGCCCACCGCGAGCGCCTGGAGCGCGTCATCGGCCACCTCATTCAGAACGCCATCGAAGCCACGCCACCCGACGGCCGGGTGGTGGCGCGGCTGGCTAAACGGGAAAAATTTGCCATAGTGGAAATAGCGGACACCGGCAGCGGCATGAGCGGGGCGTTCATCCGCGACCGCCTGTTCAAGCCGTTCGAATCGACCAAGGCCTCGGGCATGGGGATAGGCACTTACGAGAGCCGCGAATACGTGCGCGAATTGGGCGGCTCGATCGACGTCGAAAGCCAGGAAGCGCGCGGCACAATCCTGCGCGTGGCACTGCCGCTTTGCGCGTCGGATCGGTCGACCGAAGCCGTGGTGACGGGGTAAATCACGTAGGTCGGGCACCCCGTGCCCGACGTCGGTGTGATGTCGGGCGAGATTGTCGGGCACGGGGCGCCCGACCGTTTCCCTCTCCCTGCACCCGCAAGGAGTGTCCCCGCCGGGAGCGGCGGCAAAGCCGCTCGCTCTGGCGAGACGGGCGAGGGGGACGAGGTCTCGCTTCGCGAGGTTTACGTTAACGAAATGTACGGCGGTAGCAGGGAGGTGCGGTGAATCAGAACAAAGGTGTTTTGCTGGTCGTGGAAGACGACCCCGGACTGCAAAAACAGATGCGCTGGAGCTTCGACGGCTACGAGGTAGTGGTGGCGGGCGATCGCGAGGCGGCGCTGGCCCAGGTGCGCCGCTTCGAGCCGCCGGTGGTGACCGTCGATCTGGGCTTGCCGCCCGACCAGGACGGCGCGTCGGAAGGCCTCGCCACGGTGGAGCAGGTGCTCGCCCTGGCGCCCGATACCAAGGTGATCGTCGTCACCGGCAACCAGGAGCGCGCCAATGCGGTGAAAGCGGTCGGCATGGGCGCCTACGACTTTCATCAGAAGCCGTTCGATCCCGAGGTGCTGGGGCTGGTGGTGGAGCGCGCCTTCCGTTTCCACGCCTTGCAGCAGGAAAACTGCCGCCTCCAGGTGTCCCAGGGATTCGCCCCGATGCCCGGCATCATCAGCCGCGACCCCGGCATGCTCAAGCTGTGCCGCAGCGTGGAGAAGGTGGCGCCGTCCGACGCCACGGTGATGCTGCTCGGCGAATCCGGCACCGGCAAGGAATTGATGGCGCGGGCATTGCACCAGTTCTCGCCGCGCTGCGGCAAGCGGCTGATGGCGATCAACTGCGCGGCGATCCCGGAAAACCTGCTGGAAAGCGAGTTGTTCGGCTACGAAAAAGGCGCCTTTACTGGCGCCGCCAAGCAGACCCGCGGCAAGATCGAAACTGCCGACGGCGGCACTTTTTTCCTGGACGAGGTGGGCGATCTGCCGTCCGCGCTCCAGGCCAAGCTGCTGCGGTTCTTGCAGGAAAGGGTGGTGGAGCGCATCGGCGGGCGGGAGGAAATCCCGGTGGACGTGCGCATCGTCTGCGCGACCCACCAGAAGCTGAAGGACATGATGGAGGCGGGCCGGTTTCGCGAGGATTTGTACTACCGGCTGAGCGAGATCGTGCTCGATATCCCGCCGCTGCGCCATCGCGAAGGCGATGCGGCGCTGCTGGCGCATGCCTTCCTCAACCGCTTCAGCAACCAGGAGGGGCGCCCGGTACGGGGTTTCAGCCAGGAGGCGCTGGCGGCCATCGAAAGCTACTCCTGGCCCGGCAACGTGCGCGAAATGGAAAACCTGGTCAAGCGCGCCGTGATCATGGCCGATGGTCCGCAAATCGGCCTGGACGATTTGGGCTTGCGCGTTCAGGCGAAGGACGCCGATCCCATCAATTTGCGCCAGGTGCGCGACGAAGCCGAGCGCAAAGCCCTGGTCCGGGGGCTCGGCAGGGTGGACGGAAACATCGCCCGCGCGGCCGAGCTGCTGGGCGTGAGCCGGCCGACTTTGTACGACCTGATGAATCGGTACGGGTTGAAGTAGGCGCGGGATGTAACACATTGCGCCGAAGAAATACCGTAGGGTGCGCCGTGCGCACCGATTCAGCCCGCCGGTGCGCATCGCGCACCCTACGGAATCTGCTCACTCAATTAGCGTTTTCTTGTTAGGAGAATCGGCATGACAAATGCAAAATCCCGGCCCGCGGCGGGTCGATTGTTCGCCGCTACGGCGATAGCCATGGCGTTGTTGGGGGTTGCCGGCTGCGACTGGAAAGATGCGGCGGGCTACTTGGCCGAGGCCAGGCAGTTTCAGCAGAAGGGCGACGACAAGTCGGCCGTCATCCAGCTCAAGAATGCGTTGCAAAAAGACCCGAACAACGGCGAGGCGCGCTATCTGTTGGGGACGGTCTACAATGAAGCCGGCGACGGTAAATCGGCCGAGAAAGAGCTGCGCAAGGCGCTGGAAATGCGCCAGGATTCTGCCAAGGCGATGCCGGCTCTGGGCCGGGCGCTGCTGCTGCAAGGCGAGTTCCAGAAAGTGCTGGACGAAATCAAGCCGGTTGACGGCGGAAACGCGGACAGCTCGGCGCAGATATTGACGCTGCGCGGTAATGCCAGCCTGGCCCTGGGCCGTAACGACGAGGCCAAAGCCGCGTTCGGCCAGGCGCTCGGGCTGCATGCCGACGACGCGGGCGCGTTGCTGGGCCAGGCGCAGGTGGCGCTGGTCGAGAAGGATGCCGACCGGGCCGCGGCACTGGTGGAGCAAGCCCTGGCGAAGACGCCCGGCAACATCGAAGCGTGGCTGTTCAAAGGCAGCCTGCAACGGCTGCGGCATGACAACGATGGGGCGATTGCCGCGTTCGGGCAGGCATTGAAAATCCAGCCGCGGAACGTCAACGCGCTGATCGACCGCGCTTCCGTCCAGTTCGACCTGGGCAAACTGGACGCGGCCAAGGCGGATATCGACGCCGCCCGCAAGATCGCCCCCAACAGCCTGATCGGCGCGTACATGCAGGCGCAGCTGGATTTTCGCCAAGGCAAGTTCGCCGCCGCCCTGGATACGCTGCAACAGGTCTTGCGGGTCGCACCCGAGCACATGCCCAGCGTCTTGCTGGCGGGCGCCGCGGAGTATGCCCTGGGGTCGCTGCAGCAGGCCGAAACGCATCTCACGCAATTCCTGGACAAGGATCCCGGCGACCTTTATGCCCGTAAACTGCTGGTTTCCACCTTGCTGAAAGGCAACCAGGCACAGCGCGCGATGGAGGTGCTCCAGCCCGGTTTGCGGCAGGCGCCGCAGGATGCCCAGTTATTGGCGTTGGCGAGCGAAGTCTACACACAGGCCAGACAGGTAGCGAAAGGCACGCAATACCTGGAGCAGGCGGCCGCGCTGGAGCCCAATAATGCCGTGCTGCGTACCCGGCTGGGGGAAAGCCATCTCGCCATGGGCGAACCCGAACGCGGTATTGCCGAGCTGGAATCGGCCGCCCAGCTCGATCCTGCCCAGACCAAGGCGGACGCCGTGCTGGTGCTGACGCATATCGCCCGCAGGGAATTCGACCAGGCGCTACAGGCGGCCCTCAAACTGGAAAAGAAACAGCCCGACAAGCCGATCACCTACAATCTGCTCGGCCTCGCCTATCTCGGCGGGAAGGATCTCGGCAACGCGCGCAAGAGCTTCGAGCGGGCGCTGTCCTTGCAGCCCGACTACCTCCCCGCGGCAGTAAGCCTTGCCCGGATGGATTTCCAGGCGAAAGATTTCGAGCGCGCCAGAAAACGCTTCAAGGACATCATCGCCAAGGACGGCAAGAACGTTCGGGCGATGATCGCCCTGGCGCAGTTCGAGTACACCACCGGCAGTGCCGGGGAATTTGTCGTCTGGCTGGAAAAGGCGATCAAGGCGGATCCCGCCGCCCTGGCGCCGCGCTTGATGCTGGGCGAACATTATCTGCAATCGCACGAGCCGCGAAAGGCGCTCTCCGTCGCGGCGGAAGCCAAGGCATCCTTTCCCGGCCAGCCTGACGTTTTGAACTTGTTGGGGCGGGCGCAGTTCGCCAGTGGCGAAAAGGATGGCGCGGTGGCGACCTATCAGGGGCTGGTGAGTGCGCAGCCGCAGTCGCCGCTGGCCTATTATCAATTGGCCACCGTCCAGGTTGCGACGGAAAACTATCCGGCCGCAGAGGACAGCCTGAAAAAAGCCCTTCAGCTCAAGCCGGACTATCTGGAAGCGGAAGGGGCGCTGGCTTATCTGGAAATGCGGTCCAAACACCCGAAAGAAGCCGCCAGAATTGTGCAGCAAGTCCAGCGGCAATATCCCAAACTGGCGGGAGGGTGGGCGCTGGAAGGCGACATCCTGATGTTGGAAAAGCAATATGCGCAGGCGGCCAAGGCCTACGAAAAAGCCTATGGACTGGCCAAAAGCGGTGCACTGGCGATCAGGTCGTATCAATCGCTGATTCTCGCCGGCAATCCCAAGGGCGCTGAAGCGCGCATTCAGCAGTGGCTGCTGGAAAATCCAGCCGATTCCGGAGTCCGCCTCTATTTGGCGGGCGTCTATCTGACAGCCCGGCAAAACAAGGCGGCGATGGAGCAGTATCGGCAAGTCTTGCAGAGAGACCCCAACAGCCTGGTAGCCCTGAACAATCTCGCCACGCTGTATCAGCAGGAGAAAGACCCCAGGGCTTTGGAGCATGCCGAGCAGGCTTACAAGCTCAAACCCGACAGCGGTGCCACCATGGATACGCTGGGCTGGATACTGGTGGAGCAGGGCAAGTCCGCACGCGGCCTGGAGCTATTGCGCAAGGCCGCGACACTCAATCCGGAGAACCCGGAAATTCGCTTCCACCTGGCGGCGGCGCTGGCGAAATCGGGTGACAAGGCCGGCGCGCGCAGGGATTTGGAGGCGCTGCTGGCCGGAAGGGATAAATTCCCTCAAAGGGAGGCGGCAGAGGCGCTGTTGAAGCAGCTCTGAGCTAGGGAAGTACTGAATTAAACGTCATTCCCGCACAAGCGGGAATCCGGTATCGACAAGGCTCCTGGATTCCGGGTCAAGCCCGGAATGAAGGTATTTAACCGCCGAATCGATAATTGAATCCACCAATCTAAAAAAATGCGCCCGAACCGCGGAGAATACGAGCGGCTTTTTAGGTTGTCGGCAGTTGTTACATGGGCGTCATCTCGGCGAACCATTGCCAATAGGTCCATCAGCATGCGGCTCAGCTTGAAAATCGTGAGCCATTGCTTCGCAGGCGCTCGATTTGACCAGCCGATTGCCCATCGTTTTTTTGATGGGTTAGCGGAGTGGCCATGCAAAGCCATCGGGCGATTGCGCTTCCCGGCGAGCAAGCTGCGCTCCTGCGCGGCGCGCATTTTCATCACCGGGGGCGGCAATTCGTCTCCTTAGGGGTATGGCGGTTTTTCGGGCTAATTCGGTGGCAGCAGGTGCGATCTCTGTCGGAAATTCTTACAGCCCGTCCAGGAAGTCCATTGAAGAATCTGTGGTTACGGTGTGGGTTTGGATTTAAATCGTTAATAGTCATATTGTTAGCGATGACGTCGAGGGCTGGGCATGGCGCTTGCTGTGCTCTTAAACAAACATAGAGATTTTTAAAAATCCATTTTTTTTAATCTAATCGAAACGTTTGTTAAGGAGCGTGCCATGAAAACGAAATATAAACTGCTGACGATCACGGCGAGCCTGCTGGCGTGCGGGCTTGGGGTATCGGCCAACGCGAATGCCAACGCCTATGCGGTGGCTACCGACAATATTCGGAATGGGTCTGTTTTTATCGGGGTTGACACCGGCACTGACGGCATTCCGGACACGATAAACGCCGCAGCTATAAACGTTGCCAGCCCGCCGGCGTCCGTGTCCGCCACTTCCGCGACGCTGAACGGCTTCGGCGGATCATCCTCTTGTCCGGGCGCTTGCGGCCCCAACATGACGGGGCCCGACGCACTGCCTTCCATCGGGACCGGGTCGCCAGCCCGGGGCAACGAGGACGTGACTGGAGCGTACTACAATCTGTTCGGGTATGCTTCGACACAACCCGCCTATTCCTGGGGCGATGCGATCGTGAATACCGAGCAAACCCTAACCGGTACTCCCATCGTCGCGCGCAATGCCGCCGAGAGCAACATTCCGGGGACTGGGTCCGCAGCATCGGATGCACGCAACTCGTCATCGACGGCCGTCATCGCCAACATTAACGCCGGGTCTGATTGCAACACCTTGAAATGCGCGATCAGCTTCTCGTTCGACGCTGATCCCTATATTCACGCCTTGTTGGATAATAACGCCGGGCCGGGGTCGGTCGCGCGCGGCGTTCTCACCTTCAATATTACCCTGACCCAGCACTTGGCTGGCGGTGGTACGGTTACGGTCTTTGACTGGGCGCCCGACGGCAAGGTGGTTCCTGGAGGTGTCATTCCCGGCGGCACGGAACAGCTCGATGCGGAGAGCCTCAACCTGACCCGCGAGGCGTTGCTCAAGGGGCAAGATAGCGAATATTCCGGTCCTTATGCGGGCGGCTTTTTCGGGTCTTACTTCGCATATACGAATTACCTCCTACCCGGTTCCTATACCCTCAGTATCTCGATGAGCGAGGCGACCGACGTCCTGCGTACCGTACCTGAACCCGGCTCTCTGGCCCTCCTTGGCTTGGGGCTGACGGGACTGGCGGTAGTGCGCCGCCGCAAGTGGCATTAGCCTGAGCCGTCTGGAGGAAAGGGCCGCCGGTGAAAGCCGGCGGTTTTTTTATGGGCGCGTTCAACGCTCCATTCCACTACGCGCCCATATCCCTTTCGGCGTTTTCCAGGTGGTCGCACACGGTACGGATAAATCGGGCGGCTGGCGCGCCTCCCATCAACCTCCGGTCGAAACTCATGGTCAGCATCATGGTCGGGCGCACCACCACTTCGCCGCCAATGGCGAGCGGGCGCTCTTTGACCAGGCCGAAGGAAAACCCCAGCGGCCATGGCCAGGCGCCCACCATGATGTCCACGCCGTATTTTGCCGGCGAGGAGATCATCACCGATCCGCCGCGGTGTTCGATCCACAAGTCAGGCGACAGGCGGGGAATGGAGAGCACCCACCCCGCCAGCCAGCAGGGGAGCTTTTCGACTACCCACTTGAACTTGCGCCAGCGCTCGGACGTTTCCGGCGTGGCCTGGGCGAGCGCTTGCAGTTCCCGGGTTAGAGCGGTCAGGTCCAGCCTGTCGGTGTGGCGGATGGTGCCGGCGTACACCCCCTGTTCCAGGCCGGGCCGATCCCGCTCGACCGCCACGGTCATGTGGATGTCGTTCAACTGGACGATGCGCTTCCAGAATGGAAGTTCGATCGCGATGCGGTTGGCGTGGGGCTGCTCGCGCAGGGCCAGGGAAACGGCCTTGGCGACAAAGGCGGTGTACGAGGGCTTTACCCCGGCGAGGCGCATATTCGCCACGCGCAGGCGTTCCACCGAAGACATGTCGATTTCGGAAAGCATGGCGACCTTGTTGTCGCTGCGATTTTCCTTGTTCAGCCCTTCCAGAACTTCGAAGAAGCGGTTCTTGCCGAGTATTTTGAAGTCGCTCATGGTTGTTTCTCCTTGGAGTTTTTTTACCGCTTTTCTGTCCGGGACTTCAGAAAAACGTCCACACCACTACTGCGCGTGTTCGCGTAGCCTGGATGAAGCGCAGCGCAATCCGGGATCCCCGGATTCCATTTCATTCCATCCGGGCTACGCGCCTTTGCGTTTCAAGCATTTTTTCACTCCGGGCTACGCGACGGGCGCCGCAAAGGCCGCCGCCAGTTCCGAAAACCGCCGCCCGGCGTCATAGTGAGAAAAAATTTTGGCGAATTTCCGGGCGGACTCGCGAAACGTCGGGTTTCCCAACAGCCTCATTACCGCGTGGCGGATGGCGGCCGGGGCGGCACGGTCCGCCCGCAGGCAAAGCCCGGCGCCGCGTGCCTCGATCGCCCGCATGTTGAGAAACTGGTCCAGGTTGCTCGCGATCCCGAGAACCGGCACGCCGGCGGCGAGCGCCTGCTGGCTGGTCGGGCTGCCGCCGTTGCAGATCACCACGCTGGCCCGCGCCGCGGCGGCTTGGCCCGGCAGGTAGCTCGCCGCATGGACGTTGTCCGGCGGGTTCCGCACGGTCGCGCCGGCCGCGGCGACCATCGCCGCGATCGGGAGATCGGCCAGGGCGTCAAAGATCAGGGGGAGCGCCCGGTGCTCGCCGGAACTGCCCAGAGTGATGTAGATCAGGGGGATGTCGCCGGGAAGCTTTTCCCACCACTCCGGCAGGGGCACGCTCGGCGACCACAGCACCGGGCCGAGGAAATGGTGGTGGGCCGGCAGGGCGGGCAGGTTCAGGAGCTCGGGCACGTCGGCGTACAAAGTGTGGTCGGCGTCGGTATAGGCGCGGCGCAGGTCATGGCCGAGGGCGGGCAGGCCGTATTCGCGGCGCAGCCGGTTCAGCGGCCATGCATGGAGGGCGAATACGACCGGCCGCGCCAGGCGGAACAGCGCCTGGGCTGCCGCCACGCCCAGCAATTGCGCCAGCGGGTGTGCCGGCAAGGGAAAACGCTGGCGGGCATAGGGGCTCCAGTAGCTGTTGGTAATCGAAAAATACGGCACGCCGGCCACGCGCGCGCTCGCCGTCAGGGAAAGGCGGAAGTCTCCCACCACCAGGTGCGGCTTTACGGCGGCGATCAGGTCGAGATCGTCGCCGACATAACGGCGCAGGGTGGGCAGGTCGTAGATCGGCGTGCCGCGGGCCAAGGCGGTGGAAAAGCGGTTGCCGTCGATGCTGTCGATCCGGTGCAGCGGAAAGGGCGGGTCGCCGAGCAGGGCGTTATAGCGCGGATCGGCGGCGAAACTCACCGCATGGCGCGCCGGGTCGAGAGCCAGAGCCAAGGCGAGCGGTCGGGCGACATGCGCGAGCGACACCGCCTCGGCGATGAAAAGGATGCGGATTTTGTCCTTTTCGCCAGTATTCACCGATTGCCTTTCCGAAAAGCGAAGAACGCGCTATTTCAAGGATAGGTGGTCGAAGGGAATCCGCAAGGCGCAGCAGCCGCGCCAAAGGGGAACGCCGGACAGGCTCCTAGCCTGAATCTTTCATAAAACTGCTGTCGCGGAATTGTGCCGCCGAGGGGCTGGATTTTCAAATTTCGGACAACGACTCCCCCTACCCCCTTGCTGGGGGCCCTGCAGG
>JAHFRP010000004.1 GCA_023266195.1 Sulfuricella sp. | reverse complement strand
TCAAGGCGCGCATCTTGAAAGGCATCGATGAAATGAACGCCGCCCCAGTCGTATTTCGCTGGAAGAAGTTCGACCTGGATGTTGCATGATACGTAATCATATTGTTGGAACGGTCTACTAGGAGCCTGTCGGACTTAAAGGAAATCGGCGGCAAATCCGCCTGGCCGGTCCATATTTCGCCGTTTTTTTGGTCAATAGAATAACCATTGACCTGCAAAACCGGCAAAATCTGTCCTCGCCCAGCCGAATTTTGCGAGCATCCGCTTCGCGGCTTGCCTGCTTGACCCTCTGCGCTTCGATTCTTCAAGTCCGACAGGCTCCTAGATTGGAGGTGCGTCGGTTAAGCGCGAAAAAAAAGCTCCCGCAGGAGCCGTTTTTTTCGGCGATCGAGCGCCTATGCGCCCGACAGATCGGGATGTTCGGTGTTGAAATATTTCTTGATGCGATAGAGCAGGGTGTAGCGGCTGATCCCGAGCAGCTTCGCCGCACGGGTGCGGTTGCCCCGCGTTTGCTCCAGGGCTTGCAGGATCAGGTCGCGCTCGGTCTGCTCCAGGTTGAGCGGAGTGGCGGCCGCGGCAGCGGGAGCGGCGCGTTGGCCGGCGCGGATGTTGAGCGGCAGGTTTTCCACGCCGAGCGGGCCGCGCTGGGCTCCGCACAGGATCGTCAGGCGTTCGCACAGGTTTTTCAGCTCGCGCACGTTGCCGGGCCAGGGATAGTCTCTGAGCGCTTTCATCGCGTCCGCGTCGAACGATACGGAGGGGAGGCCGTGCCGATGCGCGGCCATTACCGCGAAATGCCCGGCCAGCAGGCCGATGTCGCCGGCGCGCTCGCGTAGCGGCGGCACTTCCATCGGCACCACCTGTAAACGGTAGAACAGGTCGGCGCGGAACCTGCCGGCCTTCACCATTTTTTCCAGGTCGCAATTGGTCGCGGCGATCACGCGCACATCGGCCTTGATCGGCCGATCATAGCCCAGCGGCAGGATTTCGCCGTTCTCCAGGAAGCGCAGCAGCTTGGCCTGCGCGGTCAGCGGCAGCTCGCCGATTTCGTCGAGGAACAGCGTGCCGTTGTGCGCCGCGCGCACCAAGCCGTCGCGATCGACGAGCGCGTTGCTGAAGGCGCCGCGGCGATGGCCGAACAGTTCCGACTCCACCAGGTTTTCCGGCAGGTTGGCGCAGTTGACGGCGATGAACGGCCTGCTCGCCAGCGGGCTCTGGGCGTGCAGGAAGCGCGCCAGGTTTTCCTTGCCGCAGCCCGATTCGCCGCTGATCAGCACGGTGGCGCGGGTCGCCGCGACCAGTTGCGCGGTGTTGAGCAGTTGGCGGAAAACCGGTGAGTGGCCGATGAGGGAGAAGGTATCCATGGGGCAAGTATAAAAACAAGATTTTCATACGTCAATATCCGATTTGAAAAGTTGCGCGATATGGCGCATATGCGCCTAACTACACGCAATATCGCCAATCCTTCCTTGCATAACATTGATTTACGTCAGGCATGGGGATTGCTTTGGCAGGCCCTTTGACATGAGTCAAGGCGGCCGTTTGGTATTCGAAACATAATTTGACGTAATTCAAGCAAATTCGGGAGCTAAAAAGAAATGAATAACAAGAAATTGCAAGGTCTGATCGCAGCGATTTGCGCTGGCTTGTCCGGTTCGGGTTTCTGTGCCGATGATGTCGGCCGGAAGACGGACACGCAATTGCAAGAAATGGTCATCAATGCCGCCAAACCGGCTGTTCCTGCCAATTTGCCGGCAACGACCGAGGGGGTGACGGCGCAACAGATCGCCGAAAGCGTCAATGCGGTGACCTCGGCCGAGACCATCAAGTACCTGCCGAGCATCCTGGTCCGCGAGCGCTACATCGGGGACCGCAACGGCATCGTTTCGACGCGGACGACCGGTACCATTTCCAGCGCGCAATCGATCGTCTATGCCGACAGCCTGCTACTGTCGAATTTTCTTGGCAACAGCTACAGTTACCCGCCGCGCTGGGGCATGGTCTCGCCGGAGGAAATCGAGCGGATCGATATCATCTACGGCCCGTTCTCGGCCCTTTATCCCGGCAATTCGATGGGCGGCGTGGTTCAGATGACGACCCGGCTGCCCGAGAAGTTCGAAGCGCATGTTAATTTGCAGCTCTTTCAGGAGCGCTTCAAGCTGTACGGTACCGACGAAGTCAATAACGGCGCGCACGGCAGCGCGTCCATCGGCAACAAATTCGGCGACTGGTCGCTCTGGGTGAGCGGCGATCATCTGGATTCGCATGGGCATCCGATGAGTTTCGGCACGGCCACCCTCAAGGCGGGCGCGGGCGGCACGGTTGTCAGCGGCGCGTATAAGGACACCGATCAGACGGGGGCGGCGCGGGTGATTGCCGGCGGTTACAGTATCGACCACACGGTACAGGACAACGGCAAGATCAAGCTGGCTTACGATGTTTCGCCGACGGTCCGGGCCACTTATACCTTGGGGGTCTGGCAGAACAATTCGGATACCAGTGTCGACGGGTACCTGCGGGATGGCGCCGGAAATACCTATTACAATACCGCGTCCGGTCAGTACGTTCGCATCGATGGCCAGCGTTACACGGTGTCCGGCCTCAACCCCGGCCATGCCGAAAGCGAGCACTGGATGCAGGGGCTTTCGGTCAAGTCCGATACGCGCGGCGAATGGGATTGGGAGGCGGCGGTCAGCGTTTATGACTACAACAAGGATATTTCCCGCACGGCATCCAATACCGGCACGGATTCCGGCACCGGGGCTGTCCGGCCCGCCGGGAGCCTCACCGTCATGGACGGGAGCGGCTGGCAGAATCTCGACCTGCGCGGCGAGTGGCGCCCCGGCGGCGGCATGGAGAGCAGGCACCAGGTCAGCTTCGGTTATCACCTCGACCGCTACGAACTGGATTCCGATACCTACAAAGTCGCCGCGGATTGGCTGAACGGCGCGGCGGGGGCCTTGAGCGGCAATTCGAAGGGGAACACCCAGACCCAGGCCCTGTACCTTCAGGATGCGTGGCGCTTCGCGCCCGCCTGGCAGCTGGTCGTAGGCGGCCGCCAGGAATACTGGCGAGCATTTAACGGGAGCAACTTCAGTTCGACCAATGTTGCCCCGACTCCTCCCAACGTGGCCTATTCCGACCGGACTGACACGGCCTTTTCGCCCAAGGTTTCGCTCTCGTTCCAGGCATCGGCCGACTGGAATTTGCGAGGGTCGCTCGGCAAGGCGGTCCGCTTTCCGACCGTCACCGAGATGTTTCAGGTCATCAGCCTGCCCGGCAACGTGAAGACCAATGACCCCAATCTCAAACCGGAGCAGGTCGTCTCCGGGGAATTCACGGCGGAGCGGGCATTGGAAAACGGGTTGTGGCGCGTTTCGCTGTTTCAGGAAGACAAGCAGGATGCGCTCATCTCGCAGATCGATACGACGACCATTCCTGGCACAAACATATCCAGCGTCCAGAATATCGACAAAATCCGCACCTACGGCATTGAAACCGCGTTGCAGCTGAACGATCTATGGATACGCGGCTTCGATCTTTCAGGCAGCGTCACTTATACCAGCTCGAAGATTCTGCAGGACACCAGGAATCCGGCCTACGTCGGCAATAATCAGCCGCGCATCCCGGACTGGCGGGCAACGCTGGTCGGCGTCTACCACGCATCCGACCGGCTTTCCTACAGCTTGGCGGCGCGCTACAGCGGGCGCCAGAATAATCTCCTGGACAACAGCGACGTCAACCCCGACACCTACGGTGGAGCCAGCTCATTCCTGGTGGCCGACGCCAGGGTCGTGTACAAAGTCGCGAAACAGTGGAGCACTTCGCTCGGCGTGGACAACATCGGCAATTACAAGGCTTACGCTGCCCATCCCTATCCACAGCGTACCGTGTTTGCCAACTTGAAGTTCGACTACTGATTAGGATGGGGCGCATGAATAAAATCACATTCGGCCTGCTTTTTGCCGCGTTGGGCCTGGCGAGCCCAGCCGGCGCCGCCGATCAGCCGGCCCACGACATGGGTAAAATGTGGAAAGCGGCGCTGGCCAGGCCGTCGCTCGCGGTCTCCGCCGTTTTCGACGAGAACGGGCGTTTGTGGCGGGTTTCGGCGCGGGACGGCCATGCCCTGGTCAGCAGTTCCGCCGACGGGGGCACAACCTGGGGTTCGCCGGTCATGGTCAACCCCGAGCCGGAGAACATCGCCGCCGACGGCGACAACCGTCCCAAGATCATTGCGCGGAACGGGGTGCTCTACGTTTCCTACACCCAGAGCCTGGAGGTTCCCTTTTCGGGGAACATCCGCTTCAGCCGCTCGCTCGACGGCGGCAAGACCTTCGCCGCGCCGACCACCGTCAACGACAACCGCGATCCCATCAGCCACCGCTTCGACGCCATGGGGGTGAACGACAAGGGGCAGGTCGCTCTCGCCTGGCTGGACCGGCGCGATGCCGCGGCGGAAAAGCCGGGGGAGAAATACCGCGGCCTGGCGGTGTATTACGCGGTGTCCGACGACGGCGGCGCGAGCTTTCATCCCAACCTCAAGGCGGCCGACCATTCCTGCGAGTGCTGCCGGGTGGCGATGGCGATGGATGTGGACGGCAAGCCGGTGATCGTCTGGCGCCACGTTTTCGGCAAGAACACCCGCGACCACGCCCTGGTCAAGCTGGGTTCCGATGCCGCGCCGGTGCGGGTCAGCTTCGACGACTGGCAGGTGGATGCCTGCCCCCATCACGGCCCGGCGATTTCGATAGCCCGCGACGGCGTCTACCACCTCGCCTGGTTCGACAACGCGCCGACGCGCCACGGGCTGTTCTACGCGCAAACCGCCGACGGCGGCAAAACGATGTCGCCGGCCATGCCGTTCGGCAATTACGAGGCGCAGGCCGGGCACCCCAGCGTGCTGAGCCTGGGGCGGAACGTGGTGCTCGCCTGGCGCGAATTCGCCGGCGAAGTGTCGGAAATTCGTTTGATGGAATCGGCCGACGGCGGCAAATCGTGGGGTGCCCCGCGCAAGATGGCGCAGACGGCCGGCGCATCCGACTATCCCCTGCTGATCGAAGGCGGCGGCAAGATTTATCTATCGTGGAACACGGCAGAAGAGGGCTACCGCTTGATCGAGGCGGGCAAGCCATGAACCTTAAAACCTCAGTTCAAGCCACAGAGATCACAGAGAACACAGAGATGAAGCGGGTTTCTGAATATTCCTGCGTTCCCCTTATGGGTGAGAACCGTAAGGCCGGCAACCTCTTGTTTTTTTCTCTGTGTTCTCTGTGGCTAAATGCTTTTTCTAGCGTGAAACATCTGTTCGCCGCCATCCTGCTGGCCGCCTCGCTCCACGCGGGGTTGTCCGCCGCGCAGGAGGTGAAGCCCTTCGTCAAGGGCAGCATGAAGGCCTTGCTCGAAGCGCATCAGGGCAAGCCGCTCATCGTCGGATTCTGGTCGCTGTCCTGCGTCCATTGCCGCGAGGAGCTGTCCGTGCTCGGCCAGCTTTCCCGGAAGTTCCCCAGGCTGGCTGTGGTGCTGGTTTCGACCGATACGCCGGAGGAAGGCGAAGCGGTCGAAGCGACGCTCAAGCGGGCTTCGCTCCAGCGCGCCGAAGCCTGGGTTTTTGCCGATGCCGTGCCCGAGCGCCTGTATTTCGAGGTGGACCGGAAATGGCGCGGCGAACTGCCGCGCACCTACCTCTACGACGCCGCCCACCATGCGGCTGCGTTCAGCGGCAAGATCGACCCGGCGCAACTGGAGCAGTGGATTCGGATAAATTTTGCCGCCGACTGAGCCGGCGAGTTCTGGTAATCTTGCGATTTTCGTATCGTCTACCTACATGATGGCGCAACTCGAACCCAGCCGGGAATGGCGGCGCTGGCTGCCCGCCATGGGCCTGGTCGCACTCCTGCATGGCGCGGCATGGTGGGGCTACGCCCATTTCAAGAGCGAGATCGTGCCGCCCAAACCGCTGCCGGTGGTGCAGGTCACGCTACTGGCGCCGCCCGTGCCCTTCGAGCCGCGGATCGAGCCGCCCCGACCGCTGCCGCCCAAGGCGACGGAACGGCAGCCGCAGCGCGCGGTAGCGGTGCCCATGCCTGTTCCGGCTGCGCCGCCCGTGGCGGAGAACGCGGTGCAGCAGCAAGCCCAGGTGGCCATTGCAGCGCCGCAGCCGGCGCCCGTCGTCGCGCCGCCGGCACCGGAACCGGCGGTCGAGCCGCCGCGCTACAATGCCGCCTACCTCAGCAATCCGAAGCCGGTCTATCCCTTGTCGGCGCGGCGGCGCGGTATCGAGGGCAGGGCGCTGATCCGCGCGGAAATTTCGCTTGACGGCGAATGCCTGCGCGCCGAGCTGAAACAGACCAGCGGCCACGACATGCTCGACCATGCCGCGCTGGAGGCAGTGAAAAAGTGGCGTTTCGTGCCCGCCCGGCGCGGCAGCCAAGCCGTGGTGGAGTGGGTCGAGGTGCCGATTACGTTTAAATTGGAAAACAACTAGTCGTCGGCCATCAAGACGGACTTTCGACAACTGACAACTGAAAGGCTATAAACCATGCAGGGCATCACTACTTCTCCCATCGTTGCCGGAACCCTGTGGCTG
This sequence comes from Sulfuricella sp., assembly GCA_023266195.1. Lineage (GTDB taxonomy): Bacteria > Pseudomonadota > Gammaproteobacteria > Burkholderiales > Sulfuricellaceae > Sulfuricella. The sequence goes on along the minus strand of JAHFRP010000004.1, from coordinate 231,018 downwards.
CTGGTGTTTTTTTCAGTGGTGAGCTGGACCTTGATCGTCGTCAAGGTCTGGACGCAATGGCGGCTGTCCAGGGAGAACCGGCAGTTCTGCCAGGCATTCTGGAATGCGAAGGGCCTGGGCGAGGCGGAGAAATCCGCTGCCGCCAGCGCCGGGCCGCTGGCGCGGCTGGCGGACGTCGGCTTCAAGACTTTGCGCGGCCTGCGCCAGGGCGGCGAGCAGAATCTCCAGCACAGCGGCGACCAGCAGGACATCCTGGAGCGCAGCCTGCGCAGTCAGGCGCAGAAGGAGCTGCACCGGCTGGAAAGCGGACTGATGATACTGGCCAGCATCGGCTCCACGGCGCCGTTTGTCGGCCTGTTCGGTACGGTGTGGGGCATCATGCATGCGCTTTCGGACATCAGCAAAACCGGCTCGGCCGGGCTGGACGTGGTGGCCGGTCCGATCGGCGAAGCCCTGATCGCCACCGCCATCGGCATCGCCACCGCGATTCCCGCCGTGCTCGCATACAATTACGGCCTGCGCCGGGTCAAGCTGTATGCGGCGGAAATGGAGCACTTCGCCACCGATCTGCTGCATCTGGCGATGAAATCCGGTTTCAGAGTGGAATAATCCTTATAACCTCAGTTCAAGCCACAGAGATCACAGAGAACACAGAGATGAAGCGGATTTTGGGGTGTTTCCCCATTCATCGGACGGATGAAAGCAGCCATCCTGGCAACGCGCCGTTTTCCCTCTGTGTCCCCTGTGTTCTCTGTGGCCAAAAGCTTTTTCCAGGGTAATGCCATGGCCTTCAATCTCCAGTCCGAGCAATCCGCGATGAGCGAGATCAACGTCACGCCGCTGGTGGACGTGATGCTGGTGCTGCTGATCGTGTTCATCGTCACCGCGCCCTTGCTGATGCAGGCGGTCAAGGTCAATCTGCCGAAGACGGCGGCGGTGTCGCCGATGAAGCAGACCAAGACCATCCAGATGGCGATCGATGCCCAGGGCGGGGTGTTCATCGACCAGCGCCTGATCCACTTCGAGACGCTGGAAGCCGAGCTGAAAAAGATCGCCGCAGAGAACAACGATCCCAACGTCCAGCTGCACGCCGACGAGAGTGTGCGCTATGGCCGCGTTGCCCAGGTCATGGCGCTGCTGCAGCGGGTCGGCATCACCAAGCTGGCGTTCGTGACTTCTCCAGCAAGCCGGCGGTCTTTTGCGGAGCCAGCGCCATCGCATTAGTCGTTTGAAATCCCACACTTGTGCGCGCCAGCGCACAGTGCCGATTTCGGTTGATCTGGACGTCCCCTTGATTTTTCAGTGAATTGTTGCTGGCACTTTCCTTGCTACCAAGAGGGTTGATTTTTCTCAACCACAGGAGATGGCCAAAATGAAATTTATCTTTTCCGCCGCAAATTTGCTGACTTCCGCCACGATGACGCTGATGGCGTGCATCCTGACCCTGGGCTTGACGGTTTTTTCGGCGCATGCCGGCGATTTCGAGCGTGCAGCCGCGGCGCACCGGCAGGGCGATTACCAGACCGCTGTCAAATTGTGGCAGCCGTTGGCGGAAAAAGGCCAGGTCGATGCCCAATACAATCTTGGCGTCATGTATTACAGCGGCGATGGGGTGAAGCAGGATTACGTCGAGGCGGCGAAATGGCTCCGCAAGGCTGCGGAGCAGGAAGACCGGCAGGCACGGAATTACCTCGGGCTGATGTACCTGAACGGCGAGGGCGTCAAGCAAAGCGAGAATGAAGCGCATAAGTGGTTCGGCATGAACCGCCACGACCACCGCCATGACCATGCGCAGATGGAGAAATGGCGGGCGCAGCTTGCCGAACTGCGCAAACAGGAAGAACTGCGCACCGCCTGTGAGGCATCCCGGCTCCATGCCGACGAAAAAATCGCCGAGCTCAAACGGGCGGCGGGGATGAGTCCGCTCGACAATGCCAAGCTGGCAGGTTTATCCGCGAGGACGTCCGTGAAATAAGGAAGCCGATGTTTCGGCCGGCGGGAACCGGATAATTTATGAGTCGGTGCCTATTCCTCCGCTCAGGCGGCACGAAGAATCGGGTATCCTTCAAAAAATGAATTTCCATTGCAATTTTTTTCGCTCGATGTGGATGGCCGGGATTCTCTCCTGCGTGGTCGCATTGGCTCCGCTTCGGGTCGAGGCGCGGGACGAAGGGAAGCCGGCGCCACAATTCGAGGTCACGACTCTAGACGGGAAGACGTTCAGGTTGTCCGACGCCAGGGGAGAGGTGGTCGTCGTCAATTTCTGGGCCACCTGGTGTACTTTTTGTCGGGAAGAAATGCCGGTTCTCGAGACGTATTACCAGCGCCACAAAGGCGAAGGTCTGCGGGTGGTGGCGATCAGCATGGATGGCCCGGGCGAGGACGGCAAGGTGCGGGAGATCGTGCGCGCCTACAGTTATCCGGCGGCCTTGGGACGCATGGGCGACATTCTGGGCTTCGGACGGATATGGCGGCTACCCATGACCTTCGTCATCGACCGCGACGGTATCTTGCGCAAGGATGGCAGCGAGGGCGATCCCAAGATCGATCTTGCCGCGCTGGAAAAAGAAGTGACTCCCCTCCTGAAAGCCGGCGACCCTCGGCGCCGGCCCTGACGGTCGTGGCGAAACGCCGCCCCGAATCATGAAACCGCGTTCGCCCTAACCGTTTCCCTCACCCCCAACCATCTCCCCGCACCTGCAAGGGGCATCTCTGCCGGGTTCCCGCTGCTGCGCAGCGATCACGGCGAGAAGTGAAGAGGGGGGCGAGGTCTCGCTTTGCGAGTTTCACGCTCAAGGTCAGAAGGCAAAACGGGCGCCGATGGACGCCGTGTAGCGCGGCGCCAACTGTACGCCACGGACGTCCTGATAGACCGGCACCTGAACGAATCCATAGAGAGAAGCGCGCTTGCCGACCGGCATCACCGCGCCGGGGCTGAGGTAGACCAGGGTGCCTCCGGTGCTGACCTGATCGGCATTGGCGCCCGTATCGTGCTCCACATAGCGGGCGTTCAGTTGCAGTTGCGGCATTACAGCCGCAAAGCCCATGTAGCGCGCCCCCAGGTTGAAATTGAAACCGTCGCCAGGCTTGTAGTCGTCTTTGGAATTCAGCGCGGTCTGGGCGGTAGCCTGAGCGAAGTAGTCCCAGTTCTTATTGATCGAATCGAAGTAATAGGCACCGACGATGGCGTCGGTCGTGCCGGTGCCGGGCTGCAGGCCGCGGTCGATCGTGGCCGTGTCGCCGGGGTTGGCCGGATCGGTGGAGATGCCGGTCTTGGTGTGGCTGCTCGTGGGGAGCTTCAGTCCGAACATGACCCCGAAATTGTGCTGCGGCGTTAAACCCTGGTAGCGGCCGATGACCTTTATGTCCCCCAGGCTCGACGTCTGGGAATCGTAGGCGCCGACGGCGGGATTGCTGCCGTCCGAGCTCACCCCCAGGGTGCCGTGTTTGCGGTCGATGTAGGGCAACTGCACGTTGACGCCCCAGTCCGCCGAATGGGTGTAATCGATGCCCAGCGTCAGGTAGTTGTTCCGGGTGTATTTTTCGACTTCCTGGGGGCCGGCGCTGGTGACGATCTGACTCGCATTCGCGGGGGAGATGGTCCCCGTCCCCTGACGCAGTTGGTTCTGGTTCAGATAGTCGTAGCGAACATCCAGCTTCCAACCTGGTTGCGTCGTAAAGCCCTGGCTGTCCCAATCGGAACTCAAGGTGCAACCGCAGCTGGCGCACGCCAAAACCGATGTTGAAGCGGCGCTCATGGCGACTGCCGTCATCAGCTTGGGCAGGGTTCGATTGCGGCTGGAGCTCATTATCGTTCCTCGACAAAAAAATGATAGGAATCTGCCGGTTTATCCGTGCCATGTCAAACGAAAAAAAGAGGCGAAAAGATGATATCCGGCGCCGATGCCGTGCCTCTTGCCACAGGTGTGTCGTTTCGCACGCTTCCTAGGCTTTTCCCTTGCTGATTTATAAGGATTTTCCCTGGTACGCCGATTGCAATCGCCTATGGCTTTACTTGATGTCATAGGGAGCAATAAAAATGAAGTTTCAACCCCGTATCCTGGCCGCATCGATCGCGGCCATCGTGCCGTGTCACCTTGCGCTGGCGGCCGAGGAAGCGCGAACGTCGCTGATGAACGAAGTCGTGGTGACCGCGCCGATGATGCTGGAGCCGCTGGTCGTCACCACCGACCCCAAGGCGCCGCGCCAGCCGGTGCCGGCGCATGATGGGGCGGATTACCTGAAGACGATTCCGGGCTTTTCGGTGATCCGCAAGGGCGGTACCGACGGCGATCCGGTGCTGCGCGGCATGGCGGGTTCGCGCCTGAACATCCTGCTCGATGGGGAGCAGATCCTCGGCGGCTGCGGCAATCGCATGGACCCGCCGACAGCCTACGTGTTCCCGGAATCCTACGACAAGATCACCGTTCTCAAGGGGCCGCAAACCGTCCTGTACGGGCCGGGCAGCTCCGCCGGCACGGTGCTGTTCGAGCGCACCGTCAAACGCTTCGACCCGCCGGGTTGGAAAATCAACGGCAGCCTGGCTGCCGGCAGCTTCGGCCGCAATGATCAGGTGGCGGATATCCGTGCCGGTACGCCGGATTATTACGTTCAGGGCACGGCCACCCGTTCCGACGCCAACGATTACCAGGACGGCAGCGGCAAAACTGTGCACTCCGCCTTCACCCGCTGGAGCGCCAACGGCGCCGTCGGCTGGACGCCGGATAGCGACACCCGGCTCGAACTGACCGGCACCCACAGCGACGGCCATGCGGCCTACGCCGACCGCAGCATGGACGGCGTCAAATTCGCGCGCGACAACTATGGCGTGAAGTTCGAGAAAAACCGGATTTCGCCGCTAGTGGAAAAGGTCGAGGCGCAAGCCTTTTACAATTACGTCGACCACGTGATGGACAACTTTTCGCTACGGCCTGTTTCCGGCATGAAGATGGTCTCCAACCCGGATCGCGAAACCGTCGGCGGCCGCGCCGCAATCGGGCTGCGCCTCGCCGACGCGACCAAGGCCACCGTCGGCGTCGACTACCAGGCCAACAAGCACACCCTGCGTTCGACCATGAACCAGGATGGCGCTGTCACCGCAACTACCGGCCCCTACCAGGATAAGGCCCGCACCGAGGATGCCAATTTCCGCAACTACGGCCTGTTCGGTGAACTGACTCATTTCCTGGGCGAACGCGACAAGCTGCTCGCCGGCCTGCGCGCCGACAACTGGAATGCGCAGGACAGGCGGGCGGCCAGCTTGAGCGCGAAAGACGCCAGCGGCCTGATGTACATGTACGCCAATCCGACTTCGGGCCAGAGCCGGGACAAAACCCTCGCCAGCGGTTTCGCCCGTTACGAGCATGATCTGGCCGCTACGCCGGCCACGCTCTACGCCGGCCTCGGCCACACCGAACGCTTTCCGGATTACTGGGAGCTGATTTCGGCGAACAAGGAGAGCCTGACCACCCACAGCGCCTTCGACACCAACCCGGAAAAAACCAATCAGCTCGACGTCGGCATGGTCTACAACAGCGGCAAGCTGACCGCGTCGCTGTCCGGCTTTTACAGCAAGGTCAACGATTACATCCTGATCCAGTCCGGCGTCATTAAGAATTATCCGGCAGCCCGAAGCATTACGATTGTCCGCAACGTGAATGCCACCACCTGGGGCGGCGAGGCTGGCCTCGCCTATGCCCTGGGCGGCAACTGGAAGGTGGATGCCACCCTGGCCTACGTGCATGGCGACAACGACACCGACGGCACGCCCCTGGCGCAACTGCCGCCGCTGGAAGGACGGCTGGGGCTGAGCTACGACGACAAGGCGTGGTCGGCGGGCGCCCTGTTGCGGCTGGTGTCGGAGCAGGACCGGTTCGACGTCAACAAGGGCAATATCGTCGGCCAGGACATCGGCCGCACCGGAGGCTTCGGCGTGTTCTCGGTGAACGGGGGCTACCGGCCGAAGAAGGGCACGCTGGTCAGCGCCGGCATCGACAACCTGTTCGACAAGACCTACGCCGAGGCCATCAGCCGGCGCGGCGCGATGATCACCGGATTCGACCAGACCACACGGGTCAACGAGCCGGGGCGCAACCTGTGGATCAAGCTGAATATCGCCCTCGACTGAGCTGCGGTTCCGGCGCCTCCCTTTTTAACCTTAAGGAAACACTGAACAAGTCCAACACCGTCATTCCGGCGAAAGCCGGAATCCAGGTTTATCAGTGGATTACTGGATACCGGCTTTCGCCGGAATGACGAATCCAGTGCGTACTTCAGCGCTTTCTTAATACATCAGTTCAAGCCACAGAGATCACAGGGAACACTGAGGTGAAGCGGGTTTTTGGACATTTCCGCATTCGCCTCACGGGTGAGAACAGTTAGGCCGGCAACCTCTTGTTTTTCCTTTGTGAACTCCGTGTTCTCTGTGGCTAAATGCTTTTTCTAGGTTTAATTAAGGCCGCTGCCGTTTATACTGGACGGCAGCATGATGGAATTCAACTTTCGGCCCAGCAGGCATGGCGACCTCGACCCGGTGGGAAGGCTGATTCTGGCCCTGGCCGCCTCGCTGGCGCTGCATCTCGTATTGATTTTCGGCATCCAGGTCAGGGCGGCGCGGCAGGCGGGAAAGCCGCAGCCGGCGATGGAGGTGCGGATCGAGCGCCCGGCGGGCGGGGCAAGCAGCACTACGCTGTTGACCGGTCTTTCGGCCCCCGTCGTAGCGGACAAGGTTGCCGAGCCGGCGCATGAAACCGAGCCGGTGCCGCCGCCGGTCGCGCCCGCTTCGCCCATCGCCGAACCGGCCGCGCCTCTGCTGCCCGCGCTGGACATTCCCCTGATCGAAGACCCTACCTGGTATCCGGCGAAACAGGTGGATGTGCATCCCTCGGCGCTGGCGCCGATCAAGCCGGCCTATCCGGACCAGGCTGCCGCGCAGGGCGTGGAAGGGAGCGTGGTGCTGTTGCTGCTGGTCGATCAGGCCGGCGCGGTGAAAGAGGCGTCGGTGGCGGAAGCGAATCCCGAAGGGGTGTTCGAGGAGTCCGCGCTGGCCGCCTTCCGCGACGCGCGCTTCGCACCGGCACAAAAAAACGGCCGGGCGGTGAAGAGCCGGGTGCTGATCCGGGTGACCTACGAACTGACGACGCGGGACAAGCCTGTCGCCGTTCAGCCGCCGTTGCAGCTGCAGCCCGCGCCCTGATTGGCGCGAGCCGGGGCGATTTGCGGCGGAGTGTAGTTGTAGCCCTTGGGCAGCAGTACCCACATTTTCCCGCTTTGCTTCATGCTCCCGGCCTGCTTGCCCGCTTCCTGGCCGAAACCCCAGAAGAAATCCGCCCGCACCGGGCCGCGGATCGCGCCGCCCGTATCCTGCGCCAGCATCAGGCGGCTGAGCGGCTTCGTGCTGTTCGGCCAAGTGGTGGCGAGGAATACCGGCGCGCCGAGCGGGATGTAGCGCGAGTCCACCGCGATGCTGCGTTCGGCGGTGAGCGGCACGCCGAGCGCGCCGAGCGGGCCGGCCAGGTCGTTGGGCAGGTCGCGGAAAAACACGTAGCTGGCGTTGAGGTCGAGTAGCTCGGGCAGCTTTGCCGGGTTCCGTTTGCCCCAATCCTTGATGCCCTGCATCGAGGCTTTTTCCAGCGGCAGTTCGCCGCGGTCCACCAGGGCCTTGCCGATGGATCGGTAGGGAAGGCCGTTCTGATCGGCATAGCCGACGTGCACTGTTTCCCCGCCGGGCAGCGCGATTTTTCCCGAACCCTGGATTTGCAGGAAAAACAGCTCGACCGCATCGTCCACCCAATACAGCTCCTTGCCCTTGAGCGGCGCCGCGCCGTTGTCGATGTCGGCGCGGTTGTAATAGGGCACCACCCGGCGGCCCTCGATCCGGCCGCGCAGGCGCAGGTTTTTCAGCTCGGGATAGGCCGAGCTCAAGTCCACCGTCAGCAGGTCGTCCGGCACGCCGTACAGCGGGTAGCGGAAGCGCTTCGACGGCGTGCGGCTGCCGTGCAGCAGAGGTTCGTAATAGCCGGTGATCAGCCCGTCCGCGGTGCCGTCCGGGTTGGCGGCCTGGTAGGGAGTGAAATGTTGCTCGAAAAATTCGCGCTGGGCCGCGCCGTTCGAGGCCGGCACCGCCGCCGATGCCGCGCAGGCGGCCTGCCAGGCCGGCTGGCTGCGCAGGGCGTTGCAGCCCCGGATGAAGCCGTCCCAGGCGGCGGACATATCTTCGTCAGGCCAGCCGGAAACCGCCTCCCAGCCGACGGGCTGGAGCGGCGGCGCCGCCAGGGCGGCTTGCGGCGGCGCGGCAGGAGCGGGTATGGGAACGGCAGGTGGTTTTTCCAGCGTGGCGCAGGCGGAAAGGGTTAAGGTAAGGAGCAGGACAATAAGGTTTTTCATGAATGTGAAGGTGGGGTTCAATGCATTGGCGGGGTCGTGGGTCGGGCACTCTGTGCCCGACAAATTCCCGGCTGCTGTCGAAAACCGTCGGGCACGGGGTGCCCGACCTACGCTAATGTAGTACTCGCGGCATGCTCAGGGTGAATTCCGCAATCGGCACTTCAAACCGGGTGCCGTCTTCCGCCACCATCTGGTAGCTGCCGTGCATGGTGCCGACCGGGGTGGCGATCACGCAGCCGCTGGTGTATTCGAAGTTTTCGCCCGGCTTGAGCAGGGGCTGTTCGCCGACCACGCCCAGCCCGCGCACTTCCTGCATCTGGTCGGCGGCGTCGGTGATGATCCAGTGGCGGCTGATCAACTGGGCGGGAATGTTGCCGGTATTGGCGATGTCGATGGTATAGGCGAACACGAACCGCCCGAGCTCGATGTCCGATTGGTCGGAAACGTACTCGACGCGGGTGTTTACCGTAATTTCATATTTCTTGCTTTCGGCCATGCTTCCATTTCATACCAAATCGCCGGTGCTGGCAAGTCGAGCGAAACCGGCGTGAGCGATGGCGGCCGAAAACGCCGCCGGTGTTCGCCCCCGTTAATTTTAGGGTAGAATTCGAGTTTTTGGTTTATTAAGGAAGCGCCATGCCCCAATACAGAATTGCGCCGAGCATCCTGTCCGCCAACTTCGCCAGGCTGGGCGAAGACGTGGACAACGTGCTCGCCGCCGGAGCCGATATCGTTCACTTCGATGTCATGGACAACCATTACGTGCCCAACCTGACCATCGGCCCGCTGGTGTGCGAAGCGCTGCGCAAGCATGGCGTCACCGCACCCATCGATGTGCACCTGATGGTCAAGCCGGTGGACCGCATCATCCCCGATTTCGCCAAGGCGGGCGCCACCTACATCACCTTCCATCCGGAAGCCTCCGAGCACATCGACCGCACCATCGGCCTGATCAAGGAAAGCGGCTGCAAGGCCGGCCTGGTGTTCAACCCGGCCACCCCGCTGGACGTGCTGGAATACACCCTGGACAAGCTCGACATGGTTCTGCTGATGTCGGTCAACCCAGGCTTCGGCGGCCAGAAGTTCATCCCCTACGTGCTGGACAAGGCACGCAAGGTGCGCCAGATGATCGACGCTTCGGGCCGCGACATCAGCCTGGAAATCGACGGCGGCGTCGGCCCGGCCAACATCCTGGAAGTCGCCAAGGCGGGCGTGGATACCTTCGTGGCCGGTTCCGCCGTGTTCGGCGCGGCCAAGGAAAGCGATCCGCACCGCTACGATTCCATCATCGGCGCGCTGCGCGGCGAGTTGGCCAAGGCTTAGAAAGCATAAACCGCTGAGGACGCGAAGGACGCAGAGGAAGTCAAAGAAACGTGTTTGATCTGGCTTTTCCTCCGCGCCCTCCGCGTCCTCAGCGGTAAAAAAACGATGAAATTCCCGATACCCGTCAAAGCCGTCGTCATCGACCTCGACGGCACGCTGCTGGACACGGCCCCGGATATCGCCGAGGCGGCGCAGCGCATGCTGCGGGATCTGGGCATGGCGCCGGTCGGCCTGGAAAAAATCCAGTCCTTCATCGGCAACGGCATCGCCAACCTGGTGAGGCGAGCGCTGACCGGCGACATGCAAGGCCGGCCGGACGAGGCGCTGTTCGCCCGCGCGCTGCCCTTGTTCGAGAAGCATTACGAGGAAGTGCTGAGCCGCGAAACACGGCCCTACCCGGGCGTGGTGGACGGGCTGAACGCCTTGCGTGATGCGGGTTTTCCGCTGGTTTGCGTGACCAACAAGGCCGAGCGCTTCACCCTGCCGCTGCTGGCGGCGATGGGCATGAAGGCTTGCTTCGACCTGATCCTGTCCGGCGACAGCCTGCCGCGCAAGAAGCCGGACCCGCTGCCGCTGCGCTATGCGGCGATCTACTACGAGGCCGAGCCGAAGGATCTGCTGCTGGTGGGCGATTCGCTCAACGACAGCCAGGCCGCCCGCGCCGCCGGCTGCGCCGTCGCGCTTCTGCCCTACGGCTACAACGGCGGCAAGGACGTGCGCGAGCAGGATTGCGACGCGGTGATCGACAGCCTGCCGGAAGTGTTGGAGCTGATCAGGAAGGCATGACCATGAATCACGGAGAAATACGCAAGTCGACGTCCTTGTCCTGGCGATGGTGTTTTTAGCCATCCCCGGATTTGCGACGACTTTCTCAATTTCTCTTTGTGGTGAAACGACATGACTGAACAGGAATTCAATCGCCTTGCAGGCGAAGGCTACAATCGCATCCCGCTGGCCAGGGAAACCCTGGCCGACCTGGACACTCCCTTAACCGTCTACCTCAAGCTCGCCAACCGGCCCTATTCCTATCTGCTCGAATCGGTGGTGGGCGGCGAACGCTTCGGCCGCTACTCCTTCATCGGCCTGCCTGCCAAGACCCGCATCCGGGTGCGCGGCCACAGCGTCGCGGTCGAGCGCGATGGCGAAGTGTGCGAGCAGGTCGAAACCGCCGACCCGCTGCAATTCATCCAGGATTACCAGGCGCGTTTCAAGGTGGCGCAGCATCCCGGCCAGCCCCGTTTCAGCGGCGGTCTGGTGGGCTATTTCGGCTACGACACCATCCGCTACATCGAAGGCCGGCTGGCGAATACCGCCAAGCCTGACGCGATCGGCGCGCCCGACATCCTGCTGCTGCAATCGGAAGAACTGGCGGTGGTGGACAACCTCAGCAGCAAGCTTTATCTCATCGTCTACGCCGACCCGGCCGAGCCGGATGCCTATCGCAAAGCACAGGACCGGCTCGACGAATTGCACCGGCAACTGCACCGCCCGGCGGAAATTCCGGCCATCGCGGCGGGGCCGACCGCAGCCGCCGTGTCGGAATTCGGCGAGGAAGCCTTCAAGCAGGCGGTGGAAAAGGGCAAGCGCTACATCTTCGACGGCGACATCATGCAGGTCGTCTTGTCGCAGCGCATGTCGCAGCCGTTCGCCGCCTCGCCGCTGTCGCTCTACCGCGCGCTGCGCTCGCTCAACCCGTCGCCCTACATGTTCTATTACGACATGGGCGACTTCCAGGTGGTCGGCTCTTCGCCGGAAATCCTGGTGCGGCTGGAAGAAGACACCGTCACCGTGCGCCCGATCGCCGGCACCCGCCCGCGCGGCAAGAACCGCGAGGAGGACGAAGCGCTGGCGCAGGATCTGCTCGCCGATCCGAAGGAACTGGCCGAGCACCTGATGCTGATGGACCTGGGGCGCAACGACGCCGGCCGGGTCGCCCGCACCGGCTCGGTCAAGGTCACCGAGAACATGGCGATCGAGCGCTATTCTCATGTCATGCACATCGTCTCCAACGTCGAAGGCCGGCTCAAGGAAGGCCACAACGCGATGGACGTGCTGCGCGCCACCTTCCCCGCCGGCACCGTGTCCGGCGCGCCCAAGGTGCGCGCGATGGAAATCATCGACGAACTGGAGCCGACCAAGCGCGGCATCTACGCCGGCGCCGTGGGCTATCTCGGCTACAACGGCGACATGGATCTGGCCATCGCCATCCGTACCGCGGTGGTCAAGGACGGCACGCTCTACGTCCAGGCCGGCGCCGGCATCGTCGCCGATTCCGTGCCCGAGAGCGAATGGATCGAAACCCGCAACAAGGCCCGCGCCGTGCTGAAGGCGGCGGAGCTGGCGCTGGGCGGTGAGTTGTCGGCATGAGCCCGGAAAGAAACGTTAACACAGAGTCAGAGAGAGGGTGTATTGACAATAGCTACACGTGACGCTACCATTTGTATATCTGTTGTAATTACATTTGGAGGCCGCTATGCGTGCTGCTGCAATCAATCTACGCGCCTTACCTGAGCAGCGGGATCTCATCGATCACGCTGCCAACCTGTTGGGTAAAAACCGTTCTGACTTTATGTTGGAAGCCGCTTGCGAACGCGCACAATCGGTGCTGCTGGATCAAGTGTTTTTCGGGTTGGATGCTGACAAATTTCAACAGTTCGTCGCCATGCTCGACGCGCCGCCTAGCCCCAATGCCGGTCTGGAGCGATTAATGGCGGTCAAGGCGCCGTGGAATAGCAACAAAGTATGAGCTTGGATCTGTCTGCGCCCCAGCCGCTTACAATCTCGCACCTGTTGAATGATTTCGAGTGCGGCGAACGCGCATTGGACGACTGGCTTAAGCGCCGTGCGATGAACAATCAACTCAGCGGGGCAAGTAGGACTTTTGTGGTGGTTGATGGAGAGAATCGTGTGTGCGGGTACTACGCAATGGCTGCTGGCGCGGTATCCCACCAATTGGCTACCAGTGCGGTTCGCCGCAATATGCCTGATCCGGTTCCCGTTATGGTGCTTGGCAGGCTGGCCGTGGATCGCCGGGCGCAGGGGGCCAAACTGGGCGCGGCCCTGCTGCAGGATGCCGTGAATCGTGCCATCGGCGTGTCGCAAAACACCGGGGTTCGCGCGTTGCTCGTTCATGCCCTTCACGATCACGCCAAGCAGTTCTACGAACATTACGGTTTCCAGGAGTCGCCACAGCATCCCATGACGCTGATGCTGCGCTTAAACATCGTAAAGGCGTGATCCAAAGTATTTCAGACGAACGCCTAATTCCTTGCAGAAGGTCTTTTCGTCGATGCCGACCTGTTTGGCAACCCACCTCTTGGAAGACAAAAAACCGGGGGAACCTCAGTCGTACGTTTGCAATGAAACCTTGAAGCGGGTGCTGCCTGCTGGGATAATGTTCAAATTCGCGGTGCCGTCAGCACCAACCTCACTCCGGCGAGAGAAAAGCGGGTATTAAAGCGGGTATAAATCGGCGGCAGCGCAGACTGTGTCCTGTTAAATCAATTGGATAATATAAAAATGCTGCTGATGATCGATAATTACGATTCCTTCACCTACAACCTGGTGCAGTATTTCGGCGAACTGGGCGAGGAAGTGCGCGTTTACCGCAACGACGAAATCACCGTGGAACAGGTCGCGGCGCAGAAGCCCGACCATATCGTGGTTTCCCCCGGGCCGTGCACGCCCAACGAGGCCGGCATTTCGGTGCCGCTGATCAGGGAATTCGCCGGCAAGGTGCCCGTGCTCGGCGTCTGCCTGGGCCACCAGAGCATCGGCCAGGCGTTCGGCGGCCGGATTATTCATGCCAAGCAACTGATGCACGGCAAGACCTCGATGATTCATCACAACGATACCGGCGTGTTCCGGGGCTTGCCCAACCCGTTCCGCGCCACCCGCTACCACTCGCTGGTGATCGAGCGCGAAACCCTGCCGGAGTGCCTGGAGATCACGGCCTGGACCGAGGACGGCGAGATCATGGGCGTGCGCCACAAAACCCTGGCGGTGGAAGGCGTGCAGTTCCACCCCGAATCCATCCTGACCGAATACGGCCACGAAATGCTGGCCAATTTCCTCAAGGAGAAGCGGCCATGATCACGCCGCAAGAAGCGCTCACCGCCCTGCTCGAAAAACGCGACCTCAGCCGCGCCGAGATGCTGTCGATCATGCGCCAGATCATGGGCGGCGGGCTGACGCAGGTGCAGATCGCCGGCATCCTGGTCGCGCTGCGCGCCAAGGGCGAAACCGTGGCCGAGATCGCCGCGGCGGCCGAGGTGATGCGCGAGCTTTCGGCCAAGGTGCCGGTCGGCGCGGAATCCCATCTGGTCGATACCTGCGGCACCGGCGGCGACGGCGCGCACACGTTCAACATCTCCACCGCGTCAGCCCTGGTGGCCGCGGCGGCGGGGGTAAAGATCGCCAAGCACGGCGGCCGCTCGGTGTCGTCCAGCTGCGGTTCCGCCGACGTGCTGGAGGCGCTCGGGGTCAACGTCAACCTCACGCCGGACCAGGTCGCTCAATCCATTCGCGAAGTCGGCGTCGGCTTCATGTTCGCCCCCAACCACCACAGCGCGATGAAATACGCCGCGCCGGTGCGGCGCGAGCTGGGCGTGCGCACCCTGTTCAACCTGCTCGGCCCGCTGACCAATCCGGCCGGGGCGAAGAACCAGGTGATGGGGGTGTTCCGCAAGGACTTGTGCTATCCGCTCGCCGAGGCGCTCAAGTCGCTCGGCGCGAATCACGTCATGGTGGTGCACGGCGCCGACGGCATGGACGAGATCACCATCGCCACCGAAACCCACGTCGCCGAACTGAAAGACGGCGGCATCATCGAATACGCCATCGACCCCGAGGAATTCAGCATAAAACCGGGTTCCGTCGACGATCTCAAGGCGGGCGGGCCGGAAGAGGCCAAGGCCAAGCTGCTGGCGGTGCTCGACAATACTCCCGGTGCCGCGCGCGATATCGTCGCCCTCAACGCCGGCGCGGCAATCTACGTCGGCGGGTTGGCGCCTTCGCTGGAAGCCGGGGTGAAGAAGGCCGAACGGGTGATCGCCGACGGCGGAGCCAAGGCCAGGCTGGCACAGCTGATCGAGTTTTCGAATCGGTTCAAGGTGCCTGATTGAAATAGCCTTTTGGCTGGCGCATAATGGTTGCTATAGTTGCAACCACAGGAGGCTAAAATGCATGCCACTACCTTGGGCGTCAAACTGGACCAGGAAACACGGGATCGGCTGAAGAAACTGGGCGACGCGAAAGACCGCGCAACCCACTGGCTGATCAAGGCCGCGATCATCGAATACCTGAACAAGGAAGAGCGAGCGGAACGGGAAAAGCGCGAAGACGCCGAGCGTTGGGAGCGTTATCAGCTGGGAGGCCATTTCGTTGACAACAAGGACGCAATGAACTGGCTGGATGCTTTGGCCAGGGGCGAAAGGACGCCATGCCCGCGCTGATCTGGTTGCCGGAGGCGCTGGAAGACATTGGCCGACTGTATGATTTTTTAGCAAACATTAACCCGCAAGCCGCCGCTGACGCGATGCTTTGCATCCAGGCAGCCGCCGTCAGGCTGGAGCGATTCCCGGAGATGGGCGCGCCAATCAACGACGGCTCCGAGCGTCGGCAGGTTTTTGCCGCTTTTGGGGCGGGGGATTACGTGCTGCGCTACCGGATCAACCGGGACGGCGACCCAGTGATCATTCGCGTCTGGCACAGCCGGGAGGCACGAGAGTAAAACATGTCCGATATCCTGAAAAAAATCCTCGAAGTCAAACAAGCCGAAGTCGCCCGCGCGGTGGCGAAGAAACCCTACGCCGCAGTTCTTGCGGAAGCTGAAGCGATGCCGCCGGCGCGCGATTTTGTCGGTGCCGTCCGCGCCAAAATCGCCGCGGGAAAGCCGGCGGTCATTGCCGAGATCAAGAAAGCCAGCCCTTCCAGGGGCGTGATCCGCGAGCATTTCGATCCGGCGGCGATAGCGCAAAGCTACGAGCGGCACGGCGCCGCCTGTCTGTCGGTGCTCACCGACGTGCAGTTCTTCCAGGGCAGCAAGAGCCACTTGGTCGAGGCGCGCGCCGCTTGCGGCATTCCCGTGCTGCGCAAGGATTTCATGATCGACGCCTACCAGATTTGCCGTGCGCGAATGATGGGGGCGGACGCCATCCTGCTGATCGTGGCGGCGCTGGAGCTGCCGAAAATGCAGGAGCTGGAAGCCCTCGCCCACGAACTCGGCATGGCGGTGCTGGTGGAAAGCCACGACGCCGCCGAACTGGACCTCGCCCTGGAGCTCAAGACGCCGCTCATCGGCATCAACAACCGCAACCTGCGCACCTTCGAAACCCATCTCGAAACCACCCTGGACCTGCTGCCGCGCATCCCCGCCGACCGCATGGTGATTACCGAAAGCGGCATCCTCAAGCCTGACGACGTCGGCCTGATGCGCCAAAACGGCGTCAATGCCTTCCTCGTCGGCGAAGCCTTCATGCGCGCGCCCGATCCGGGAACGGAGCTGGCGCGGCTGTTCTCCTGACATGAAACACGCGAAGCGTACCTCGTCCCCCTCTCCCGCATACGACTCCGCACGGGCTTTAGCCCGTAGCGGATCGGAGTCCTTTAGGGTCTGCGGGAGAGGGTTAGGGGAGAGGGAAACGGTCATGGCGAATCGCCGTTTCATGATTTGGGTGGCGATTCGTCGTGACCGTTAGGTGAAACCGCTAACCTTCAACATCCTGCGCCTGCTTGCCGACGGGGAATTCCACTCCGGCGAGGAAATGGCGCGCCAATCGGGCGTATCCCGCGCCTCCATCTGGCAAGCCCTGCGTTTTCTCGACGAAGCCGGCGTGACGGTGTTCCGCGTGCCGGGGCGCGGCTACCGCTTGCGCGAGCCGTGGCAGTGGATCGCTCGCGACGAGGTTTTGGCCGCCTTGGGCGACAAGGTCGGCTTGTTCGAACTGGAGGTGGTGGACAGCGTCGGCTCGACCAACAGCCTGCTGCTGCAGAAAGCCGCGCTCGGCGCGCCGCACGGCAGCTGCGTGGCGGCCGAGATGCAGACCGCCGGACGCGGCCGGCGCGGGCGGGAATGGCACGCCAACCTGGGCGGCAGCCTGACCTTTTCGTTGTTGTGGCGTTTCAACCAGGGCGCGGGATTCCTGTCCGGCTTGAGCCTGGCGGTCGGCGTGGCGCTGATGCGGGCGCTGGGCCAATCCGGCGTGTCCGGCGTGGGCCTGAAGTGGCCGAACGACATCCTGTTCCAATACCGCAAGCTGGCGGGCATCCTGATCGAACTGCAGGGCGACATGCTGGGGCCGAGCGCCGCTGTGATCGGTATCGGCCTCAACCTCAGGCTGGCCGACAAGGTGCTGGACCGGATCGACCAGGCGGTGGTGGATGTCCACACGATCACCGGCGCGGCGCCGCCGCGCAATCTGATCCTGGCCCGCTTGCTGTCGCATCTGGCCGACGTGCTGGGCGAGTTCGAGGAGGGCGGGTTTGCCCGCCTGCGCGGCGAATGGCTGGCGCACCACACCTACCAGGACAAGCCGGTGCGCCTGCTGATGCCGGACGGCAGCCAGCACGACGGCCGGCTGCTGGACGTGGCCGAGGACGGTGCGCTCCTGGTGCGGACGGCGGCGGGAACGCAGCGCTTCACCTCGGGTGAAATCAGCTTGCGCGGGGCATCATGATTCTTGCGGTGGATGCGGGCAATACCCGCCTCAAATGGGGCCTGCACGACGGCGGCAGCTGGCTGGAGAAAGGCTGGGTCGCCACGGCCGACGCGGCCCAACTGGCCGACGCCTGGCGGGAACTGGCGCCGCCGGACCGGATCGTCGCCTCGAATGTCGCCGGGTTCGGCGTGCGGGCGCGGCTGACGGAGGTTTGCCGGCGCTGGCCGGCCGAAATCCATTGGGCCGTTGCCGGCGAAAGCCTGTGCGGCGTGCGCAATGGCTACGACAACCCCGCTCAGCTCGGCAGCGACCGCTGGGCCGCGCTGATCGCCGCGCGCGCCGTCGCGCCGCGGGGCTCAGTGGTGGTCAACGCCGGCACCGCGTTGACGGTGGATGCCCTGTCCGCCGACGGCCGCTTCCTCGGCGGGTTGATCGCGCCCGGCCTGGCCGCCATGCGGCGGGCATTGGCGGAGAGCACCGCCGCGGTTTCAGCGGACGGCGGCCGCTTCGATATTTTCCCCGGCAATACCGCCGACGCCGTTTACACTGGCGCGCTGTCGGCCATGGCCGGCGCCGTCGAGCGCATGGCCGCCGCGCTGCTCGAAGCGCAGGGAGACGACCCCACCCGGCTGCTGAGCGGCGGCGATGCACAGCTGCTTTTGCCGCTACTGTCCGGCGAGACCATGATGATGGATAATTTGGTGCTGGAAGGTTTGATCAGGATCGCTTTGGCATGAAGTGGATATTCGCAATACTGCTGGTCGTCAATGTCGCATTTTTCGGCATGATGCAGCTGGGCGGCAATCGCACCGCGGAAGCCGCGCGCGGCCACGAGCCGGTGCAGGCCGAAAAAATACGCCTGCTTCCCGAAGCCCCGGCCAAGCCCGAACCGGCGCCGGCAGCCCCCGGCGCGCCGAACAAGCCGGCGGAAACGGCGGCGGCCGAGCCGAAGCCGGTCGTTTGCCTGGAATGGAGCGTCTTCTCGGCGGACGACGCAAAGCGGGCGACCCAGGCGTTGGACAAGCTCCAGCTCGGCGACAAGCTCGCCCAGTATCCGGCGACTAAGCAGGACGGCTACTGGGTCTACATGGCCCCGCGCAAGACCCTGCAGGAAGCGCAGAAAAAAGTGGAAGAGCTGAAGCGCCGTGGCGTGCAGGACAGCTTCATCATGCGCGACGGCTTGAAATGGCAATATGCCATTTCCCTCGGCGTGTTCTCCACCGAGGAGGCGGCGGCGAAATACCTTGGCCAGCTGCGCGAAAAAGGTGTTAACACCGCCGTTTCCGCGCCGCGCACCCATGATACCGGCAGCGTCGTTTTCCAGGCCAGGGATAGCAGCGACGGCATGGCCGCCGCGTTGGCCAAGCTCAAGCTGGATTTTCCGGGAAGCGAGCTGAAGGCCACGGAATGCAGGAAAGCGGAAGGAGCGGCGACATGATCAAGAAAGCGTTGTTCGGCTTGGCTGTGCTGGTGGGCAGGAAAGTCGCAGGCAAGCTGGCGCGTAAGGCGGCGGGAAAAATGGCGGAGAAGGTGGCGGAAAAGGTGTTGAAGCGGCCGCCGGTGCGTTGAGAACGGATCGGGCTCCGCGTAGGTCGGGCACGCTGTGCCCGACGGTTTGCTCGATTGGACATGGGATTTGTCGGGCACGGGGTGCCCGACCTACATGTTGTTACGGGAACAGCTTGCCCGGATTGAGTATGTCGTTCGGGTCGAACGTCCGCTTGATCTGTTTCATCAATTCCATCGTCGCAGCGTCGATTTCGCGTCCCACATAGGCGCGCTTCTCGCGTCCCACGCCGTGCTCCCCGGACAGCGTGCCGCCGAGCGCCAACGCCAGGTCGAACACTTCATCCAGGCAGGCTTCCGCCCGCCGCATCTGATCCGCATCGTCCGGGTTCACCAGCAGGTTGACGTGGATGTTGCCGTTTCCCGCGTGGCCGAAATTCACGTTGGCGACGCGGTGTTTCCGGCTCGATTCCCCCAGCCCTCGCAGCAGTTCGGGCAGCCTCGACACCGGCACGACGATGTCCTCGTTGATCTTTTTCGGCGCGATGTCGCGCAGCAGCGGCGACAGGGCCTTGCGCACCGCCCAGAGCCGGGCGGGATCGGCCACGGTTTCGGCCGCGATCAGGCCGGGATTGACGCAAGCCTCGCGGATCGCCTGCGCGCTGTCGGCGATCTCGGCTTCCCCGCCGTCCACTTCGATCATCAGCATGGCGCGGGAATCCGCCGGCAGCAGGCCGGGATGGCGGCCGCGCACCAAGTCGAGCGCGGCGCTGTCGAGGAATTCCAGTGCGCTGGGAATGTGCGGCTGGGCCATGATGGCGGCGATGGCCTCGGCGCAGCGGGCAATGTCGGCGTAGTGCGCGGCGATGCCGCCGACGGCCTGGGGCAGCGGAGTGAGCTTGAGCGTGGCTTCGGTGATCACGGCGAGGGTGCCCTCCGAGCCGACGATCAGCCGGGTGAGGTCGTAGCCGACCACGCCCTTGGTGGTGTAGCAGCCGGTCCTGACGATTTCGCCGCTGCCGGTCACCGCCTGCAATCCCAGCACGTGGTCGCGCGTGACGCCGTATTTCACCGCATGCGGGCCGCCGGCGCAGGTGGCGAGATTGCCGCCGATGCTGCAATAGGCGCTGCTGGACGGGTCGGGCGGCCAGAAGAAGCCGTGCGGCCGCGCCGCGGCCTGGATTTCCTGGTTGAGCACGCCGGGTTCGGCGACGATCACCCGGTTGGCCGGATCGACGCGGACGATGTTGCGCATCCGCTCCAGCGACAGCGCCACGCCGCCCCGTTCCGGCAGGCTGCCGCCGGCGGTGCCGGTGCCTCGTCCGCGCGGCGTGAGCGGGACGCGGTGCCGGTTGCACAGGCGGACAATGTCCCGCACCTGGCCGGTATCGAGCGCGAAAGCCACCGCCTGCGGCGGGAAGATTTTCCGGCTGTTGTCGTAGGCGTAGGCATAGCAGTCCACCGGATCGGTGAGGAAGTTGGCGGCGCCGACGATGCCGCGGAGCGCGTCGAGAAATTCAGCCGGGAGCATTCACAGGTTGCGGATTTTGGCCAGCGTCGCGGTGGTGGAACGCTGGTGCAGGAACGGGATGGAATGCACCTGCCCGCTCCAGGACTGCACTTCCCGCGCGCCGACGATGTCGGCCACCGCCCAGTCGCCGCCCTTGACCAGGATGTCCGGCCTGGCGGCGAGAATCAGGTTGAGCGGAGTGTCTTCGTCGAAGCCGATCACCAGGCCGACGCTCTCCAGCGCCGCCAGCACCGCCATGCGGTCTTCCAGCGCGTTGACCGGACGGTCGTCGCCCTTGCCCAGGCGTTTCACCGAGGCGTCGGAGTTGGCGCCGACCATCAGGCAGGCGCCCAGCGCGCGCGCCTGCGCCAGGTAGGTGACGTGGCCGCGGTGGAGGATGTCGAAGCAGCCGTTGGTGAACACCAGCGGGCGCGGCAGGGCTGCTATGCGCGCCGCCAGGTCGGCGGGCGCACAGAGCTTGGTTTCGAACTGCGGGGGCGGAAATGCCGTCATTTAATCTAGGTATTCGAATACCGTGACCACCTTGCGCACGCCGCCGGTGCGGGCTGCGATGTCCACGGCGCTGTCCGCTTCCTTGCGGGTCACGATGCCGAGCAGGTAGACGATGCTGTTTTCCGTCACCACCTTGACGTGGTTTATCTGGAACTTGCCGGCATCGACGAAGCGCACCTTGACCTTGGAGGTCAGGTAGGAATCGTTGCTGCGGGACGAGTAGGCACTGTTGCCGGCCACGGCGATTTCGTTGACGATGTTGCGGACATTGGGCACGCCGCGGACGGTTCCTTCCGCTTCCTCCCTGGCGGCTTTGGTCGGCGCCTCGCCGGTCAGCAGCACGTTGCGGTTGAAGCTGGTGACGTTGATGTGGGCGCCATCCTTGAATTTGTCATCCAGGCGGTTGGTGCTCTTCAGCTCGATGCCCTGGTCTTCGACATAGGTGCCCGAAGTGCGGCGGTCCTCCGCGATCAGCACGCCGGTGCCCGCGCCCGCGGCGACGACCGGGAAGCAGCCTTGCAGGTTGAGGACGGACAGGGCGAGGGCGGCAACGTAGGCGTAGCGAGTGGTTTTATTAAGATTTGGCATTTATTCGACTCCCAATAATAAACAATCGATGGCATCGCACAGGCAGTGGATGGCGGTGATGTGGATTTCCTGGGTATGGGCGGTGCGCTCGCCGGGAGCGCACAGGTGGAAGTCTCCCTCGCCCAGGATTTCGGCGATCTGGCCGCCGCCGCGCCCGGTCAGGGCGATCACGTTCATGCCGCGGTCGTGGGCGGCGTGGACCGCCTGGATCACGTTGCGCGAGTTGCCGCTGGTGGAAATGGCCAGCAGCAAGTCGCCGGAATGGCCCAGGGCGCGCACCTGCTTGGAAAAAATCTGATCGAATTCGTAGTCGTTGGCGATCGACGTCAGCGTCGAGGCGTCGGTGGTCAGCGTGATCGCGGCGAGCCCCGGCCGCTCCATTTCGAAGCGGTTGAGCATTTCCGCCGAGAAATGCTGGGCGTCGGCCGCCGAGCCGCCGTTGCCGCAGGCAAGGATCTTGCCGTCGGCCAGCAGGCACTGCACGACGCGCTCCGCCGCATCGGCGATGGGCACGGCGAGCAGATCGAGCGCCTGCAGCTTGAGATGGGCGCTTTCGGTGAAGTGGTGGCTGATTCGGCTGATGAGGTCCATATGGGTTTTCAGTTACACGGAGCGGATTGCTCACAATCATTCTTCAAAGGCGTTTTTGATCCATTCAATGTCATTATCCCGCAGGCCGCGCAACAATACCACATCGAAGCGGCAGGCGGGCGAGCTGCCGAGCTGCTGCAGGTAGTGGCGCGCGGCGAGCACCAGTTTTTGCTGCTTGCGCGCGTCGATGCTGGCGGCCGCGCCGCCGTAAGCCTGGCTTGCGCGCAGCCTGACCTCGACGAACACCAGGGTGTTCCGGTCGCTGCACACCAGGTCGATTTCGCCGAAGCGGCAGCGAAAGTTGGCTTCGATCAGCCGCAACCCCTGCCGTCGCAGATAGGCCGCGGCCAGCTGTTCCGCCTGGGCGCCGCTATTGGGGGGATTCACCGGCCTGCTTCGGAGCGGCGGGTTCAACCGCCACCGCCGTCCCTTGCCTGAACTGCGCCACCGTCATTTGGCGCTGGAATTGGCGCCCCTCTAGGACGATCTGGCCGGTGACGCCGTCCAGCACGCCGCCTTCGACGGGCGGGCTCTGCGCCATCAGGGCGGCGAGGCGAAAGGCGTCGACGCCCAGGGCGTAAAGACGCTGCTGCTCGATGCCCAGATTCTCGATGTGCGGGTACGCCATCACGGCGGGATGGTCGGGCTGGAGGAGCCAGGGCATTTCGACGAACACGATGCCGTTCAGATCGACATTCCGGCTGACTTCCCGGTTGCCGTCGAAAACCATCGAGGTAGCGTAGGTCGGCTTGCTTGCATCCAAATAGGGGCGCACCAGCCGGGCTCGGCCGGCGTCGGCGGCCAGGAAGATCATATCCGCCGGATGGCCGAGCACGGTTTCCTGCAGCGCGGGGAACTGCGTCTGATCGGCGGGGAATGCGGTCTGCGCGACCAGCGTCCCGCCCAATCCGACCCACGCGTCGGCGAACGCCTGCTCCACCCGTTTCGCCAGCGGCGTATTGGCGGTGACGGTCAGCGCCGAGCGTCGCCCCTCGGCGAACGCGAGCTGGGCAGTCTGGACGGCTTCGCCTTCCGCGCTCAGGCCGAACAGGTAAAGGTTGTCCGGCAAAGGGGCGTCGTTTTCGGGATAATTCAGCGCCAGCGTCGGCACCGCCACCGCGCCGCTTTTCGCCAGCGCGGTGACGGCATTCCGGGTCAACGGGCCGACCACGACTTTGGCGCCGGCTTGCAATGCCTGGCCGTATGCGGACACAATGTCCTCGGCCCGGTCGCCGGTAGGGTAGACTTGCAGCGGCGGCGCTGCGGGCGCCTGCATGATCGAAGCGGCGAAGAAGCCCTGTTTCACCGCGTCGGCCGCGGGGCCGAACGAGGCCGAGTCGAGCGGCAGCAGCAGGGCGATATGGGCGGCCGGCAACGGCTTGGCGGGCGCGGCCGCATCGGCGCAATGGCCGCCGGGAATGGCAAGCAGGATCAGCAGAAAGGCGAGGAAACGTTGCATCAGGAAAATAACCAGGCGGGCAAAGGCTCATTATATGTAGTTGCCACGCCGATTGGAAATTTGCAGGACATCACCCTGCGCGCGCTGGAAATCCTGCGCAGCGCCGACGCCATCGCCGCCGAGGATACGCGCAACACCACGCGCCTGCTCAACCATTTCGCCATCGGCGCCAAGCTGATCGCGCTGCACGAGCACAACGAATACCAGGCCGCGGCGCGGCTGATCGAGATGCTGCAATCCGGCAAGTCGGTGGCGCTGGTGTCCGACGCCGGCACGCCGGCGGTGAGCGACCCCGGCGCCCATCTGGTCGCCAAGGTGCGCGAGGCCGGCCTGCGCGTGGTGCCGATTCCCGGCGCGAACGCGGCGATCTGCGCCTTTTCGGCGGCGGGGATCACCGCGCCGCATTTCCTGTTCTACGGTTTCCTGCCGCACACCTCGTCGGAGCGCAAGCGCGCGCTGGCCGAACTGAAGGATTTGCCTTATACCCTGGCGTTTTACGAGTCGCCCCACCGCATCCTCGCCAGCATGGCCGATCTGCGCGAGGTGCTCGGCGGCGGGCGCACGCTGACCATCGCGCGCGAGCTGACCAAGGTGTTTGAAACCATCCATGCCTGTAGCCTGGATGCGGCGCCGGACTGGCTCGAAGCCGACCCGAACCGGCAGAAAGGCGAGTTCGTTTTGCTGGTTTCGGGGAAAGAGCCGGTTCAGGCGGAAGGCGTCGGCGAGGACGCGCAGCGCACATTGCAGCTCTTGCTTGCGGAATTGCCATTGAAACAGGCGGTGAAGCTGGCGGCCGAGATCAGCGGCGAGAAGAAAAATGCGCTGTACGAGCTGGCGTTGCAGTTGAAGGACCGCCAGGCGTAGGTCGGGCACGCTGTGCCCGACAAATCTCCGCCCGCCGCCCATCGAACCGTCGGGCATGGTCGCCGTAGGATGCGGTGAGCTTAGCGGACCGCATCGATCGCGAACGATGCGGTTCGTGCCTCACCGCATCCTACGATGTGGGCCAGCCCGTCGGGCACGGGGTGCCCGACCTACCTCGCTTCCCGCACCTCGTTCATGACCTCGCTCAGGTCTTTTTCCCAGCGCATGAATGTCGCCTTGAGTTCAGGGTCGGGGAAAAAATCGGCCAGCACACCGGGCCGGTTGGTGACCAGGAGGGTGTTGTTGCGTTCGGCGAAGATCGCTACGTTGAGCGGCAGGTAGGGAATCAATTCCGGGTGTTTCGCTGCGAGTTCCGCGACTTCCTCCGCCTTGCCGTAGAACACCACCTTGTAGTTGTCTGTCCGGTAGCCGGTATGCGACAGGCCCTTGTCCACGTTCTGCACCCGGCTGATTTTGTAGCCCCGCGCCGTCAGCGCGTTTTGCAGGGTTGACATGGCCTCGGGGAACAGCTGGCCGGAGCGCACCATGAGCAGCTGGTCGGCGCCGGCGACCGGCGCCAGGCCGAATAGCAGAACCGCGGCAACCAGCCGCTTCAGCGTGCGGGTCATAGCGTCGCCTCCTCCATGATCGCCAGATAGCGCCTGGTCATTTCGTCGCACATCGCGTTGAGTTCCGCATTGTTGAAGATTTTGCCCAGGCGCTTGGGGTTGATCGCCATGATCTTCACTTTGCCGTCGTGCTCCACCACGGTAATCCGGCAGGGCAGGAACAGGCCGACGCGCGGATCGGTTGCCAGCGCGGTGTTCAGCATGGTGAAGTTGCAGAAGTAGACGATGTGTTGGCGCGGGTCCTCCTCGCCCTCGGGCGCCAGGCCGGAAGTGAGCGCTTGTTCCCGGATGAAGATGAAGTTCTGCGAAGTCGCCGCCCGCTTCACGTTTTCGATGGTGGCGGCGAGGTCGTAGGGCGAATCCATCTCCAGCACCGCTTTCTCGGCTTCGGGCGCGGCTGCCGCTTCGGGATGGGGCGCCGGCTCGAAGCTGCGGACGAAGCTGACGATGTCGTCGATGTCCTTTTCCTTCAGCCCTTTCTTCAGGAAGGAAACCATCGGCGTGCCGGCGCGCCCGCGGATCAGGGTTTGCCGGATCATGCCGTCGCTGGCGGAGGCAAGGAAGCCGGAATTGTTCAGTGCGGGCGGCATGATCGGCAGGTCGCGCGGACGGGAGAAAGTCACGCCGGTGCCCCTGCCGCCCTCGCCGCTTGCCCCGTGGCAGGCCGCGCAGTGCGTGGCGAAGAGCTGTTTGCCGCGCGCCGCGTCGCCTTTGATGGGCATGGCGGAGATTCGCGGAGCCGGCTGTTTGCGCCAGCTGCGGATAAAGCGCACGACGGCGTCGATTTCGGCATCGGACAGGTTCGACGGCGGCATGACCCGCCCCGGCCGGCCCAGGCGGATGGTCTTGTGCAGGTAGTCGTCGCCGACGGCGGCCTGGAACGACGGCAATGCAAGCGGAACCCCGATGCCGCCGGCGCCGTTTTCGCCGTGGCAGACCGCGCAGTTGCGGGCGAACAGAGCGGCGCCGTCGGGCGCGGCCTGTGCCGCGCCGGCCAGGGCGAAAACCATCAATGTGACGTAGCGAAGCGCCATGGGAACCGCTTGGGATAGCAAGGCAAAAGTATAACCGCATCGGGCCGGCGGGTCGATTTTTGTCCGAACCGTCATGGCAAGCGCATCGTATAATGCGCCATCGCACTTCAAAGCTCATGCCATGGAAAAACTCACCCTGATCCGCCCCGACGACTGGCA
This sequence comes from Sulfuricella sp., assembly GCA_023266195.1. GTDB lineage: Bacteria > Pseudomonadota > Gammaproteobacteria > Burkholderiales > Sulfuricellaceae > Sulfuricella. The sequence goes on along the minus strand of JAHFRP010000004.1, from coordinate 204,799 downwards.
TTTGCACCTGCGCGACGGCGATTTCCTCCGCGCCGTCCTGCCGGACACCGCGCGCCGCTTCGGCCGCGCCATCGTCATGCCCAATTTGCGCCCGCCGGTGACGACCGCCGCGCTGGCGGCGGCCTACCGCGAGCGCATTCTTGCCGCGCTGCCGGCTGGTTCGCGGTTCGAGCCGCTGATGGCCCTGTACCTCACGGACAACACCGCCCCGGACGAAATCGTCCGCGCCAAGGCGAGTGGCCTGGTGCACGGCGTCAAGCTCTATCCCGCCGGGGCCACCACCAATTCCGATTCGGGTGTGACCGATCTGGCCAAATGCGCGCCCGCCCTGGCGGAAATGGAGAAGCAAGGTTTGCCGCTCCTGGTGCACGGCGAAGTGACCGATCCGGAAGTGGACGTGTTCGACCGCGAAAAAATCTTCATCGAGCGCGTGCTGGCGCCCCTGGTGCAGCGTTTTCCCGGCCTGCGCGTGGTGCTGGAGCACGCCACCACCCGCGACGGCGTGGACTTCGTCGGGGCGGCATCGTCCAACGTCGCCGCCACGCTGACCGCGCATCACCTCCTGATGAACCGCAACGCCCTATTCGCCGGCGGCATCCGCCCGCACCACTACTGCCTGCCCGTGTTGAAACGCGAAGAGCACCGGCAGGCGCTGCTGGTGGCGGCGACCGGCGGCAGCCCGAAATTCTTCCTCGGCACCGACAGCGCCCCCCACGCCAAAAATGCCAAGGAAACCGCCTGCGGCTGCGCCGGCATGTACACCGCCCACGCCGGCATCGAGCTGTATGCCGAGGCGTTCGAGCAGGCGGGGGCGCTCGACAAGCTGGAAGGCTTTGCCAGCTTTCACGGGGCGGATTTCTACCGCCTGCCGCGCAATGCGGACACCATTACCCTGGTGAAGGAAAGTTGGGAGGTGCCGGGTTCGCTGCCGTATGGCGGGGAAACGCTGGTGCCGATGCGGGCGGGGGAAAAGGTGGGGTGGAGGCTGGAGGCCTGAGTGGCTCTGCCAGTGCTTTGAGTTTGGCCGATTTTGTGCGCTTCGCGCGGTTGTTTGGGTGCCGGTTCCGCCCGGCGGACGGATTACTTTCTTTGTGCGGACAAAGAAAGTAATCCAAGAAAACCGCCCCGCCGCACCGGCCCTACGGGCTTCCCTCGGTTTGCCGGGCAAATCGGGCGGCTGCGTAAAACTCGGCCTGCGGCCTCAGACAAACGCAGCCGACGGCCCCCGATTTGCCCGGCAAACCGAGGCGGTGCAGAGGGGGAGCCGGGTGGTGGCGTGAACTGAGTCAATTCTTTCCACTCCCCTGTCCCCAGCCCTAGGAGCCTGTCGGACTTAAAGGAAATCGGCTGCAAATCCGCCTGGCCGGTCCATATTTCGCCGCTTTTTTGGTCAATAGAATGACTATTGACCTGCAAAACCGGCAAAATCTGTCCTCGCCCAGCCGAATTTTCGCTTCGATTCTTCAAGTCCGACAGGCTCCTAGCCCTCTCCCCGGTGGGGAAGAGGGTAGGTTCCTTCCCCTTCAAGGGGAAGGTCAGGATGGGGATGGGGTTGTTTGGTTTGAATTCCCCTCGATTCGCCGCCGAGTAGCGCAGCCAAGCCGGGGGTAGTCGGCGAGGACTGTCTGAGGCCGCAGGCCGAGTTCCGCAGCCGCCCGGCTTGGCGAGCAACGCAGGGAACCCCGCAGGGGCGGCGGATGGGGCTCGCCTTTTCTTGAATACTTCTTTTGGCGAAGCAAAAGAAGTATTCAGCCGCCGGGCTGCCCCCGGCTATCAATCATTTGCGCGAAGCGCACACCAAACCGGGCTCGAGCCTGCCCTACAGCCTATACGCAGCAACGCAACCGGGAATCCCTTGCCTGCATGATACAATGGCCGTGAAGCTGGCCAGACAGTCGCTGCGCGCGCAAGCGCGGAGAGGAAAGTCCGGGCTCCATAGGGCAGGATGCCGGTTAACGGCCGGGCGCCGCGAGGCGATGGAAAGTGCCACAGAAAATATACCGCCGATGGCCGCGCAAGCGGATCAGGTAAGGTTGAAATGGCGAGGTAAGAGCTCACCGCGCTGATGGCAACATCAGTGGCAGGGTAAACCCCATCCGGAGCAAGACCAAATAGGCAGGCGTTGAGGCGGCCCGCTGAGCCTGCGGGTAGGTTGCACGAGCGTACGGGTAACCGTGCGCCTAGAGGAATGACTGTCAGGGAGCCGCCCGGCTCCTTACAGAACCCGGCTTATCGGCCAGCTTCAAATCAAAATAAGCGCTTTTCTTGTTTGCCTCCTCTCCCGCCCCGTGGGAGAGGATTGAGGAGAGGGTATTACTCACTCCTCACCCACCCCTCACTCAAACTCCTCACAAATCACTTTCGGTGTTTTCTGTATCTATCTATTTTTTAAGCGTATTGGTTTTTCTGGGTTTTGCGATTAACTCGTTGTCCCCAAAGGGAAAAACCCGAAATTTAGCTTGACCCCCCATTGTTTATTGCCTATAGTGGGAAACAGTGGTGAGAAGTGGGAAATTGTGGGGGGCCCACTCCGCCGATTTGATGTAAAGGGGTGTCATGTTTCGCGGTGCAACGGCTTTGAATCTCGATGCGAAAGGTCGCTTGGCTGTGCCGAGCAAGCATCGCGACGCGCTGTTGGTCCAGTCCTCCGGGCGGCTGGTGATGACTGCGCACCCCCACCGCTGCGTGCTGCTCTACCCTCAGCCTGCCTGGCTGCCGATCGAAGAAAAAATCAATTCACTGCCGAGTTTCGACCCCGTTGCCAGTTCCTGGAAGCGCCTGTTGTTGGGCCACGCCGAGGAGCAGGAGCTCGACGCGTCCGGCCGCCTGCTGGTTTCGCCCGTGCTGCGCAAGCTTGCCGGTCTGGAAAAGGAAGCCATGCTGGTCGGTCAGGGCGGCCATTTCGAGCTGTGGAGCATGGAAGGCTGGCAGGCCCAGATGGAGCAGGCCATGGCGCCGGGCAACGCGGTTCCGGCGGCGCTGGAAAACTTCTCGTTGTGAGCGGTGGTTTTCAACATAAAACGGTTCTGCTGGATGAGGCGGTCGATGCGCTGAACGTGCGCCCGGACGGGGTGTACGTGGATTGCACCTTCGGCCGCGGCGGCCACAGCCGGCTGATTCTGGAAAAGCTGGGCGCCGAGGGCCGATTGATCGCGCTGGATCGCGATCTGGCGGGGGTGGAGGCGGCGCGCGCCATTGCCAATCCCCGTTTTCTGATCGTGCACAGCGCGTTCGGCCAGCTGCACGACGTGCTGGAAAATCTGGGCGTTTCGAAAGTGGATGGCGTGCTGCTGGACCTGGGGGTTTCCTCTCCTCAGCTGGACGAGGCGGCGCGGGGCTTCAGTTTCCGCTTCGACGGGCCGCTCGACATGCGCATGGATACGAGCCGTGGCCAGACCGCCGCCGAATTGCTGGCGGAAATCAGTGAACAACAACTTGGTGGAGTGATCAAAGATTATGGTGAAGAACGGTTTGCTAAACAGATTGCAAGGGCGATTGTTGCGGCTAGAGCGGGGGAGCCCATTGTCACTACTCGCCAACTTTCCCAGGTCGTGGCAAAAGCGGTCAAAAGCCGCGAGCCACATCAGGACCCGGCAACGCGCACCTTTCAGGCTCTACGGATTTACCTCAATCAAGAGCTTGAGGAGTTGTCGCTAGTGCTGCCTCAGTGCGTCGATGCGCTGGCGCCGTCGGGCCGTCTGGTGGTGATCAGCTTCCATTCTCTCGAAGACCGCGTGGTCAAGCGCTTCATGCGCGACGCCGCGCTGCCGCCATTCATGCCGGCGCGGCTGCCGGTGCGCGCGGCTGAGCTGCCGGCGCCCCGATTGCGCCTGGTCGGCAAATCCGTTCGCCCGTCGGCGGAGGAAGTGGCCGCCAACCCGCGCTCGCGCAGCGCCGTGATGCGCGCGGCCGAACGTACTCGGGATTCCTGATATGACCAAGCTCAACCTGCTGCTGGTGCTGATCGCCACCGTCTGCGCGATGGGAGTGGTCACTGCCCAGCACAAGGCGCGCAAGATCTTCATCGAGCTGGAGCAGGAGCAGGAACTGGCGAAAAAGATGGAAGTGGAGTGGGGGCAGTTGCAGTTGGAGCAAAGCACCTGGGCGATGCATGCCCGGATCGAAAAAATCGCCACGGCCTACCTGCAGATGCAGGTGCCCGATCCGGCGCGCATCCAGGTGGTGCGCCCGGCGGAAAAGGGCAAGCCGTGAGCTACGTCATGAACGGCGTTCCGCCCGGCCGCAGCGTACCGATGTTGAAGCTGCCCGCCGGGCGTTCGCGCATTCTGGTCGGCATCGTGCTGCTGTGGTTTCTCGGGCTGATCGTGCGGGCGCTGTACCTGCAGGGGCTGGACAACGATTTCCTGCGGCAGAAGGGCGACGAGCGCTATCGCCGCGTGATCGAGCTGACCGCGCATCGCGGCATGATCACCGACCGCAACGGCGAGCCGCTGGCGATCAGCACGCCGGTCGAGTCGGTGTGGGTCAGCCCGAAGGATTTCGAAATCACCCCGGCGCGCGTCCACCAACTGGCGAAAACCCTGGACATGAGCGAAGACGACGTAAAGAGCCGCTTCAGCCAGAGCCAGCGCGATTTCGTCTATCTCAAGCGCCAGGTGCCGCCGGAAACCGCCGCCCGCGTGATGCAGGTCGATGCGCCGGGCGTGTTCCTGCGCCGCGAATACCGCCGCTATTACCCGGCCGGGGAAGTGGTGGCGCATCTGCTCGGCTTCACCGGCGTCGACGACAACGGCCAGGAAGGGCTCGAACTGACCTACCAGGCCTGGCTCGCCGGCAAGCCGGGCAGCCGGCACGTGATCAAGGACCGCCTCGGCCACATCGTCGAGGACGTCGAAAGCGTGCGCGCGCCGCAGGAAGGGCACGACCTGGCGCTCAGCATCGACCGCAAGATCCAGTACCTCGCCTACCGCGAGCTGAAGGCGGCGGTTGTCGCAAACAAGGCCAAGGCCGGCGCCATCGTGGTGCTCGACGCCAAGACCGGCGAAATTCTCGCCCTCGCCAACCTGCCGGCCTACAACCCGAACAACCGCGCCAGGCTCGACCGCAACAGCACGCGCAACCGGGCCGTCACCGACATGTTCGAGCCGGGGTCGATCATGAAGCCGTTCACCGCCGCGGCGGCGCTGGAAGCGGGCAAGTTCAAGCCGGATACGCCGATCCAGACCGGGCCCGGCACCTACACCGTCGGCGCGGCGACGATCCACGACACGCACGATTACGGCCTGATCAGCGTGGCGCAGGTGATCCAGAAATCCAGCAACGTCGGCGCGGCCAAGATGGCGCTGTCGCTCGAACCCGAATACCTGTGGAGCGTGTTCGACCGCATGGGCTTCGGCAAAGCGCCGCACGCCGGCTTCCCCGGCGAGGCGACCGGCAAGCTGCGCGCCTACAAGACCTGGCAGCCGATCGAGCAGGCGACCATGGCTTACGGCCACGGCATTTCCGCCAGCCTGCTGCAGCTTGCCCACGCCTACATGGCCTTCACCGGCGACGGCGAGATCAAGCCGATATCGCTGCTCAAGCTGGACGCCCCTGCGGCAGGAGTGAAGGTGATTTCGCCGCAGACCTCGCAAGCGGTGCGCGGCATGCTGGAACTGGTGGTGCAGGCCGGCGGTACGGCGCCCCACGCCCAGGTGATGGGCTATCGCGTGGCGGGCAAGACCGGCACCGCGCACAAGGAAGAAAACGGCCGCTACGCGGAGAGCCGCTACGTCGCGTCGTTCGTCGGCCTGGCGCCGGCTTCCGACCCGCGCCTGATCATCGCGGTGATGATCGACGAGCCCTCCAACGGCCAGTACTACGGCGGCGTCGTCGCCGCACCGATATTCAGCCAGGTGATGGCGGGCGCGCTGCGCCTGCTGTCCGTGCCTCCCGATGCGCCTACCGGCAACATCTTGCCGCCGGACAACGCGCCCGAAGTGAAGGAGGTGGTATGAATCCGGCGCGTGGCGAGCGGCAGTCTGTGGCCGGCTTCCTGGCGGGGGCGGGAGTGCGCGGCATGAGCGTGGATAGCCGGAATATTGGGCCGGGCGATGCCTTCGCCGCCTACCGGGGCGAGCGGCTCGACGGGCGTCTTTTCATCGCCCAGGCGGTCGCTGCCGGGGCCGGGGCGGTGCTGTGGGAACGCGATGGTTTCGAGTGGAATCCCGAATGGACCTTGCCGAACCTCCCGGTCGACGGGCTGCGCGACAAGATCGGCGCCATCGCTAGCCAGGTCTACGGCGAGCCGTCGCGCCGGCTGTGGAGCATCGGCATCACCGGCACCAACGGCAAGACTTCGTGCAGCCACTGGCTGGCGCAATGCCTCGGCGCGCTGGGCCGGAAAACCGCCGTGGTGGGCACGCTCGGCAACGGCTTCCCGGACGCGCTGACGCCGTCCGCCAACACCACGCCGGACGCGGTCAGCCTGCATGGCATGCTGCGCGACTACCTCGCCGACGGCGCGCAATGCGCGGCGATGGAGGTTTCATCCCACGGTCTGGCGCAGGGGCGGGTCAACGGCGTGCGTTTCGACGTGGCGATGCTGACCAATTTGTCGCGCGATCACCTCGATTACCACGGCGACATGGCGTCCTACGCCGCCGCCAAGGCCGGCCTGTTCGCCTGGCCGGAGCTGAAATACGCCGTGCTCAACCTGGACGATCCTTTCGGCGCGGAACTCGCCGGCAAGCTCGGCTGCGGCGGGGTGCAAACCGTCGGCTACAGCCTGCACGGCAACACGGACAACTGCCGATTCGCCGTGCTGGCGCACGACCTGGTGGCCGACGCGGAAGGCATCCGCTTCGAGGCGGTGACGCCATGGGGACGCGCCATGGTGCAGAGCGCGCTGCTCGGGCGCTTCAACGCGGCCAATCTGCTGGCGGTGCTGGCGGTGCTGCTGGTGAGCGGCGTCGGGCTGGAAGACGCGGTGCGCGAGCTCGGCCGCGTCGAGGCCGTTCCGGGACGGTTTCAGCGCCTGGGCGGCGAAGGCCGGCCGCTGGTGGTGGTGGATTACGCCCACACCCCGGACGCGCTGGAAAAAGTGCTCGGTACCCTGCGTGAAATCCTGAACGGCGGGGGGCGTCTGGTGTGCGTGTTCGGCTGCGGCGGCGAGCGCGACCGCGGCAAGCGCCCGCTGATGGGCGAGGCCGCATCCCGCTTGGCGGACGGCGTGATCGTGACCAGCGACAACCCGCGCGGCGAAGAAGCCGGCGCCATCATCGCCGACATCGTCGCCGGCATGGGCGCCAACCACCGCGTGATCGAAGACCGCGCCGCCGCCATCGACGCCGCCGTGCGCGAAGCGAAGCCCGGCGACATCGTGCTGATCGCCGGCAAGGGACATGAGGATTATCAGGAAATCAACGGCGTGCGCCTGCCGTTTTCCGATGTGGATGTGGCGCGGCGAATTCTGGAAAGGACGGCGGCATGATGCGCCTGAGTGAAGCGGCAGCGGCGCTGAACGGCGCGGCCAGTGGCGAAGATCGCGAGTTCGCGGGCGTCACCACCGACAGCCGCGCGATTGCCGTGGGCGACCTGTTCGTGGCGCTTCGGGGCGAGCATTTCGACGGCCACGATTACGTTGTCCAGGCCATCGCCCAGGGCGCGGCGGGTGTCCTGGTGGATCGCGTCGATCCGGCCTGGGGCGATATTCCGCTGCTGCGGGTGGAAGACGCCCGGCTTGCGTTGGGCGCGCTGGCAGCGCACTGGCGCGCGCGTTTTTCAATTCCGGTGGTGGGCCTGACCGGCAGCAGCGGCAAGACCACGGTGAAGGAAATGATCGCCGCCGTCCTGCGCGCCGAGGTCGGCGAGGCGGACGCGGTGCTCGCCACCCAAGGCAACCTCAACAACGATATCGGCCTGCCGCTGACCCTGCTCAAGCTGCGCGATACCCATCGCTACGCCGTGATCGAGATGGGCATGAACCATCCGGGCGAAATCGCCTACCTGACCCGGATCGCGCGGCCCGACGTGGCGCTGGTGATCAACGCCCAGGCGGCGCATTTGGCCGGCTTCCCTCTCCCCAACCCTCTCCCTGCACCCGCAAGGGGTGTCCCCGCCGGGTTCCCGCTGCTACGCAGCGACCACGGCGAGACGGGAGAGGGGGCAAACGTGAAGGGCGCCGGTTTTGATCCGGTGGAGCAAGTGGCGCACGCCAAGGGCGAGATATTCCAGGGGCTGGCGGCGGACGGCACCGCCGTGATCAACGCCGACGACCCCCATGCCGCGCTGTGGCAGGACTCGGCCGCGGGTCGCCGCATCGTCCGCTTCGGCCTGGAACGGCCGGCTGAAGTGAGCGGAACCTTCCGCCTCCAGCCGTTCGGCAGCGATATCGAAGTATCCACGCCGCAGGGGCGCTTCGCCGTGGCGCTGCCAGTGCCGGGCGAGCACAACGTGCGCAATGCGCTTGCCGCCGCCGCGGTGGCGACGGCGCTGGGCATCGGCCATGGCGCCATCGCCAAGGGACTGGCGCAGGTCGCGGCGGTCAAGGGCCGGCTGCGGAAACTTGCCGGCCTGCACGGCGCCACCCTGATCGACGACACCTACAACGCCAATCCCGGTTCGGTCAGGGCGGCCATCGCCGTGCTCGCCGCCATGCCGGGCAGGAAAGTGCTGGTGCTGGGCGACATGGGCGAACTGGGCGACGCGGCGCGCGCGCTGCATGCCGAAGTCGGCGCGGCGGCGAAGACCGCCGGAATCGACCAGCTGTTCGCCCTGGGCGAGCTTTCCGCTGCCGCAGCCGAGGCTTTCGGCGCGGGCGGGCGGCATTTCGAATACATCGAGGATTTGCTGCACGACGTGGAGAACCTGCTGGCGCCCGAGGTGACGGTGCTGGTGAAGGGATCGCGCTTTATGCGGATGGAGCGGGTAGTGAAGAGTTTTGAGGCACAAGGGGATTCGACATGCTGCTCGCACTGAGCCAATGGCTGGGCCACGACGTCCGCGCCTTCAACGTGTTCGGCTACATCACGCTGCGCGCGGTGCTGGCGATGCTGACCGCGCTGATGATTTCGTTCATCGTCGGGCCGGCCATGATCCGCAAGCTGACCGCCTACAAGATCGGCCAGGCGGTGCGCGACGACGGCCCGCAGACCCATCTCGTCAAGGCCGGCACGCCGACCATGGGCGGCGCGCTGATCCTGGTGGCGATGGCGGTTTCCACCCTGCTCTGGGCCGACCTGAAAAACGCCTACATCTGGGTCGTGCTGGTGAGCACGCTAGGCTTCGGCGCGGTCGGCTGGGTCGATGATTGGCGCAAGGTGGTGCACCGCAACCCCAAGGGGCTGTCGGCCAAGGCCAAGTATTTCTGGCAATCGCTGATCGGGGCGGGCGTCGCCGTGTTTCTCGCATCCACCGCCACGCTGCCGGCCCACACCGACCTGATCGTGCCGTTCTTCAAGCTGCTGACGATCCCGCTCGGCGGCGTTGCCTTCGCGGTGCTGGCGTATTTCGTCATTGTCGGCAGCAGCAACGCGGTCAACCTCACCGACGGCCTGGACGGCCTGGCGATCATGCCGACGGTGATGGTGGCGGGCGCCCTGGCGATTTTCGCCTACGTCGCCGGCAACTTCGTCTTCTCGCGCTACCTCGGCGTGCCCTACGTTCCAGGCGCGGGCGAGCTGGCCGTGTTCTGCACCGCGCTGGCAGGTGCCGGGCTGGGGTTCCTCTGGTTCAACGCCTACCCGGCCGAGGTGTTCATGGGCGATGTCGGCGCGCTGGCGCTGGGCGCCGCGCTCGGCGTGGTGGCCGTGATCGTGCGGCAGGAGATCGTGCTGTTCGTGATGGGCGGCGTGTTCGTGGTGGAAACCCTGTCGGTGGTGCTGCAAGTGGCCTCGTTCAAGCTCACCGGCAAGCGCATCTTCCGCATGGCGCCGCTGCACCATCACTACGAATTGAAGGGCTGGAAGGAAAACCAGGTGGTGGTGCGGTTCTGGATCATCAGCATGATGCTGGTGCTGGTGGGGCTTTCGACGTTGAAGCTGCGGTAACCGATTGTAGGGCAGGCCATGTGCGAATGAATTCGCACCTACAGGCAAAATTATGGAACTCAAGGGCAAAAAAATACTGGTGGTGGGCCTCGGCGATACCGGGCTTTCCATGGCGCGCTGGCTGGACCAGCAGGGCGCGGTGGTGGCGGTGGCGGACTCGCGCGAGCAGCCGCCCCACGCCGCGCGCTTGCAGGCCGAGCTGCCCGGCGTGCCGCTGTTTACCGGTAAGTTTCGGTCGGAAATCTTCCGCAACGCCGACCTGCTCGCGGTCAGCCCCGGTGTCGCGCTGCGCGAACCGGCTATTGCCGATGCGTTGGCGCATGGCGTGGCCGTTGCGGGCGATATCGAATTGTTTGCCCAAGCACTCAGGACTCAGGACTCGGGGCTCGGCACCAGGGTCATTGCCATCACCGGCGCCAACGGCAAGACCACGGTGACGGAAATGGTCGGCGCGATGTGCCGCAAGGCCGGCCTGCGCACGGTGGTGGCCGGCAACATCGGCCTGCCGGTGCTGGATGCGCTGGCCGATCTGGAACAGCGCGGCGAAACCCCTGACGTGTTCGTGCTGGAACTTTCCAGCTTCCAGCTCGAAACCACGCTATCCCTGCGCCCGTCCGCGGCGACCGTGCTCAACGTGACCGAGGACCATATGGACCGCTACGCCGGCATGGACGACTATGCCGCCGCCAAGGCGCGCATTTTCGCCGGCAGCGGCGTGCAGGTGCTCAACCGCGAAGACCGCTACAGTCTGGCGATGGCGCTGCCGGGCCGGCAGGTCGTTTCTTTCGGCCTGGATGCGCCGGCGCAAAGCACGGATTGGGGCTTGCTGCGCGACGACGGCGGCCCCTGGCTGGCGCTCGGCGGCAACCGGCTGATGCCCGTCGCCGATCTGCGGCTCGCCGGCCTGCACAACGCCGCCAACGCGCTGGCCGCGCTCGCCTTGTGCCGCGCCATTGATCTGCCTTTCGCCCCGCTGCTGGAGGCGCTGCGCGAATTCAAGGGCCTGCCGCACCGCGTCGAACGGGTGGCGCAGGTCAACGACGTGACGTTCTACGACGATTCCAAGGGCACCAACGTCGGCGCCACGGCGGCCGCTTTGAACGGCATGTCGCAAAAAGTGGTGCTGATCGCCGGCGGCGACGGCAAGGGCCAGGATTTCGGCCCGCTGGCGCCGGCGGTGGCGGCGCACGCCCGCGCGGTGGTGCTGATCGGCCGCGACGCCGCGAAGATCGGCGCCGCGCTGGCGGGCTGCGGCGTGCCGCTGATCGATGCCGCCAGCCTGGAACAGGCGGTGAACCTGGCTTTCGCCCAGGCGCGGCCGAACGATGCCGTGCTGCTGTCGCCGGCCTGCGCCAGTTTCGACATGTTCCGCAACTACGAGCACCGCGCCCAGGTGTTCGTCGCCGCCGTCCGCCGGCTGGCAGAAGGCGGGGAAAAATGAACTCCTACTCGCCGGTGGCCGCCCAGCACGCCAAGCCCGACTACGACCGCACCTTGCTGTGGCTGGTGATCGTGCTGCTGTGCTTCGGCCTGGTGATGGTGTATTCCGCTTCGATCTCCATCGCCGCGGCGGACCGGCATACCGGCTACCAGGAAAGCTATTACCTGGCGCGCCAGGCGGTTTACCTCGCGGCCAGCATCGTGTTCGGGCTGTTCGCGTTCCAGGTGCCGAACAAGCTGCTTCAGGAAATCGCGCCCTACCTGTTTCTTTCCGGCCTGGTGCTCCTGGTGCTGGTGCTGATCCCCGGCGTCGGGCGCGAGGTCAACGGCAGCCAGCGCTGGCTGTCGCTGTTCGTGATCAACTTGCAGCCGTCCGAATTCATGAAGCTGTTCGCGGTGCTCTACGCCGCCGATTACACGGTCAGGAAGGCCGCCTACATGGACAACATCAAGCGGGGCTTCCTGCCGATGCTGGCGGTGATGCTGCTGGTCGGCGGCCTGTTGCTGCGCGAGCCGGATTTCGGCGCCTTCGCCGTGATCACCAGCATCGCCATGGCGATGCTGTTCCTCGGCGGCATGAACTGGCGCCTGTTCGCGGGCCTCTTCGCCATGCTGGTGGTGGGCTTCCTGCTGCTGATCTGGAGTTCGCCCTACCGCATGCAGCGCATCATCGGCTTCATGGACCCGTGGGCCGATCCGTTCGGCAAGGGCTACCAGCTTTCCCATGCGCTGATCGCCTTCGGCCGCGGCGAATGGTACGGCGTCGGCCTGGGCGGCAGCGTGGAAAAACTGTTCTACCTGCCGGAGGCGCACACCGACTTCCTGCTCGCCGTGATCGCCGAAGAGCTCGGCTTCGCCGGCGTCGCCGCAGTGATCCTGCTGTTCGTCTGGCTCACCCTGCGGGCGTTTTCCATCGGCCGCCAGGCGGCCGAGATCGACCGCCACTTCGCCGCGCTGGTGGCCTACGGCATCGGCGTCTGGCTGTCGGTGCAGGCGGTCATCAACATGGGCGTGAACATGGGCATGCTGCCCACCAAGGGGCTGACCCTGCCGCTCCTGTCCTTCGGCGGCAGCGGCATCGCCGCCAACTGCACCGCGATCGGCGCGCTGCTGCGGGTGGATTGGGAAAACCGGCAGGTGATGAAGGGGTACTCGGTATGAACGGGTTTCCGGTGAGGAGCGAGAAGTCGGGAGTGAGGAGTGAAAACCCCCACCGCACCGCCTTTGACTCTGATCCTCACGCCTCACTCCAGGCTCCTCACCGGGTCATCCTGATCATGGCGGGCGGCACCGGCGGGCATGTGTTCCCGGCTCTGGCGGTGGCCGACAGTCTGCGCGACAGCGGCTGGAAAGTGGCCTGGCTGGGCACCCGCGCCGGCATGGAAGCCCGCCTGGTGACGGAAAAAGGCTATGAGATGGCCTGGGTCAAGTTCGCCGGCATGCGCGGCAAGGGCTTGCTGCGCTGGGCGGCGCTGCCGCTCATGCTGCTTCTGGCTATGTGGCAGAGCGCGGCGGCGATCTTCCGCCTGCGCCCCGACGTGGTGCTCGGCATGGGCGGCTTCACGGCCTTTCCCGGCGGCCTGATGGCGTCGTTGCTGGCGAAGCCGCTGGTGATCCACGAGCAGAATTCGGTGGCCGGCCTCACCAACCGCGTCCTCGCCTGCCTCGCCGACCGCGTGCTGGTGGCCTTTCCGTCGGCGTTTAACAACGCCGGTGACAAGCCGATCGGCTGCGCCAAACCGGCGCTCGACTGGTGCGGCAATCCGGTGCGCGCCGACATCGCCGCGTTGCCGTCGCCCGAACAGCGCCTGGCCGGGCGCCAGGGCAGGCTGCGTCTCTTGGTGGTGGGCGGCAGTCTGGGCGCGGCGGCCCTGAACGACACGGTGCCGCAAGCGCTGGCGCTGTTGCCGGAAGCGGGGCGGCCGGACGTGGTTCATCAGTCGGGCGCGAAGCATCTGGAAAAGTTGCAGGCCAACTATGCCGCGGCGGGTGTCGCTGCCGATACCCGCGCTTTCATCGACGACATGGGCGCGATGTACGACTGGTGCGACCTCATCGTGTGCCGCGCCGGCGCGCTGACGCTGGCCGAAATCACCGCCGCCGGCGTCGCCAGCGTGCTGGTGCCCTTCCCCTACGCGGTGGACGACCACCAGACCGGCAACGCCCGCTTCCTGAGCGAGCACGGCGCGGCCGTGCTTCTGCCGCAGACGGCATTGACGGCGGCGGGGCTGGCGGAATTGCTGGGCGGATTCAGCCGCGAAAAATTGCTGGAGATGGCGCAGGCGGCGCGCAAGCTCGCCAAGCCGGAGGCGACCGCGACGGTGGCGCGGGTTTGTGAGGAGTTGGCGGGATGAAACACAAAGTCAAACACGTCCATTTTGTCGGCATCGGCGGCGTCGGCATGAGTGGCATCGCCGAGGTGCTGCTCAACCTGGGCTACGAAGTGAGCGGCTCCGATCTCGGCGACAGCGCCGCCACGCGCCGCCTGAAAGCGCTCGGCGCGCAGGTGTACCAGGGCCACGCGGCCGGCAATCTGGAGCGCACTGACGTGGTGGTGGTTTCCACCGCAGTCAAGGCGGACAACCCGGAAGTGGTGGCGGCGCGCGAGCGGAATATCCCGGTGGTGCCGCGCGCGATGATGCTGGCCGAGCTGATGCGCTTCAAGCAGGGCATCGCCATTGCCGGCACCCACGGCAAGACCACCACCACCAGCCTGGTCGCCAGCATCCTCGGCGAGGCGGGCATGGATCCGACCTTCGTGATCGGCGGCAAGCTGGAGGCGGCCGGCTCCAACGCGCGGCTGGGGCAGGGCGAATTCATCGTCGCCGAGGCGGACGAGTCCGACGCCTCATTCCTGTACCTGACGCCGGTGATGGCGGTGGTCACCAACATCGACGCCGACCACATGGAAACCTACGGCCACGATTTCGGCCGGCTGAAGCAGGCTTTCGTCGATTTCATCCAGCGCCTGCCGTTCTACGGCATGGCGGTGCTGTGCGCGGACGACGCCAACGTGCGCGAGATCATGCCGCGCATCACCAAGCCGACGGCGACCTACGGCCTCGCCGAGGACGCCCAGGTGCGGGGCGTCGATATCCGCCACGCCAACGGCCAGATGCGCTTTACGGTGCAGCGCGCCGGCCATCCCGACCTGGAAGTCATGCTCAATATCCCCGGCCAGCACAACGTGCTCAATGCGCTGGCGGCAATCGCGGTGGCGATGGAGGTGGGCGCGTCGGACGCGGCCATCGTCAAGGGTCTGGGCGAGTTTCGCGGGGTCGGGCGGCGGTTCGAGCGGTATGGGGAGATTGGGTTGCCGGGGGGCCCTCTTTCCGGGGTGTCCGCTCCCGCAGGGATGCCCTCACCCCAACCCTCTGATGGAACAACTAGCCATTCGACTAGGGCAGCGAAAGACGCTGCCCAAGTCGCTGGTTATCCCGCCTGCGGGAGAGGGGGCGAAGGTGAAGGGCGCTTTACTCTGATCGACGACTACGGACACCACCCGGTGGAGATGGCGGCGACCTTGGCGGCGGCGCGCGGCGCCTTTCCCGGCCGGCGCCTGGTGCTGGCGTTCCAGCCGCACCGCTACACCCGCACCCGCGACTTGTTCGAGGATTTCGTCAAGGTGCTGTCCACGGTCGATGTGCTGCTGCTGACCGAGGTCTATCCCGCCGGCGAAGCGCCCATCGTGGCGGCCGACGGCCGCGCCCTGGCGCGGGCGATTCGTGTGGTGGGCAAGGTCGAGCCGATTTTCGTGGAAACGGCGGCCGACTTGCCGCAGGCGATTATGAACGCGGCGCACGACGGCGACGTGGTGCTGACCATGGGCGCGGGTTCGGTCGGCCAGGTGCCGGGCAAGCTGGCGCAGGGTGCGGAGGCCTGAGTGCGGAGTATGTGCGCAAATCGCCGACTTCCTCCCACAAGACCCGCGCCGGAATCGGGGCTGCGCGGGGTTTTGCGCCGCGCCGAGCCGATGCGCCTGCATACCAGCTGGCGCGTCGGCGGTCCGGCGGAACGCTTTTACATCCCGGCCGATATCGCCGACCTGTCCCATTTCCTGCAGGGGCTGCCGCCGGGCGAGCCGGTGCATTTCGTCGGCCTGGGCAGCAACCTGCTGGTG
Source organism: Sulfuricella sp. (assembly GCA_023266195.1). Taxonomy (GTDB): domain Bacteria; phylum Pseudomonadota; class Gammaproteobacteria; order Burkholderiales; family Sulfuricellaceae; genus Sulfuricella. The sequence continues at coordinate 189,250 of JAHFRP010000004.1, read as the reverse complement.
CGCGACGGCGGTGTGCGCGGCACGGTGGTGCTGATGCATGGCGCGCTCAACCAGGCCACGCTGTGGCACGACGATCAGGGCAAGGCTGCCGGCGTTTATGCCGAGGCCGGCGTGGCCAGTCCGAAAGTGGCGCGGATCGCGGCGCTGAACGGATTCGAGGGCGCCGAGTTTCTCGCCGGCATCCCCGGCACGGTGGGCGGCGCGCTGGCGATGAACGCCGGCTGCTACGGCGCGGAAACCTGGCAGTTCGTCACCGAGGTGTTGACGATCGACGGCCTGGGTACGCTGCGCCGCCGTTTTCCGCAGGATTTCGATATCGGCTACCGGCATGTCGGGATGAAAGTGAGGAGTGAGGAGTTAGGAGTGAGGAGTGAAAATCGTCACGAACCCACGCCTCACTCAAAAGAATGGTTCGTCGCCGCCTGGTTTGCCTTCAACCGCGGCAACGGTGACGTTTCGCGGCAAAAGATTCGGGTGCTGCTGGAAAAACGGGTGGCGAGCCAGCCGATCGGCACGCCCAACGCCGGCTCGGTGTTCCGCAACCCGCCCGGCGATCATGCCGCGCGCCTGATCGAGGCGTGCGGGCTGAAGGGCACGGTAATCGGCGGGGCGATGGTGTCGGAAAAACACGCCAATTTCATCGTCAATGCCGGTACGGCCACGGCCGCCGAAATCGAAGCGCTGATCGCCAGGGTGCGGCAAACGGTGAAGGAGCGGCGCGGCGTGGAATTGGTGACGGAAGTTCGGGTAATTGGGGAAAAAGCTTGAACCGCAGAGGGCGCAACGGACGCCGAGGAAAAGCCGATGCGATGGTTTTGCTTTCCCTCCGCGACCTCCGCGTCCTCCGCGGTGGGAAAAGGATTTTAAATGATGCAACCAAATGAATTCGGAAAAGTCGCGGTCCTGCTCGGCGGCAGCTCCGCCGAGCGCGAAGTCTCGTTGAAGAGCGGCAATGCGGTGCTGGCGGCGCTCAAACGCAGCGGCGTGGACGCCCACGCCTTCGATCCGGCCGAGCGCGAACTGGCGGAACTGAAGCGCGACGGGTTCGCCCGCGCCTTCATCGCGCTGCACGGCGGCCAGGGCGAGGACGGCACGATACAGGGCGCGCTGTCCCTGCTCGGCATCCCTTTTACCGGCAGCGGCGTGCTGGCTTCCGCCCTGGCGATGGACAAATGGCGCAGCAAGCTGGTGTGGCAGGCGGCTGGCCTGCCGGTGCCGGCCTACGAGCTGCTCGACGCCGGCAGCGATTTCGCGGCGGTGGCACAGCGCCTCGGCCTGCCGCTGTTCGTCAAGCCGGCCAATGAAGGCTCCAGCGTCGGCATCAGCAAGGTCAAGGCCGTCTCCGAACTGCGCGCTGCCTACGAGGCGGCTGCCCGCTACGACGACCTGGTGATCGCCGAACAGTTTGTCGGCGGCGGCGAATACACCGCCGCGATTTTGGGCGCGGAGGCGCTGCCGGTGATCAAGATCGAGCCGGCCAACGAATTTTACGATTACGAAGCGAAATATCTGCGCGACGACACCCGCTACCTGTGCCCGTGCGGTCTGGCGCCGGAGCGGGAGCGCGAAGTCCAGAGCCTGGCGCGGCGGGCCTTCGCGGTGATCGGCGGCGCCGGCTGGGGGCGCATCGATTTCCTGCTGGACGCGGCGGGCAAGCCCTACGTGCTGGAAGCCAATACTTCGCCCGGCATGACCGACCACAGCCTGGTGCCGATGGCGGCGCGGGCGGCGGGGCTCTCCTTTGAAGATCTGGTATTGGCGGTGCTGAAACTGAGCGATGTGGGATAAGACGCAAATGACATTGTGGCTGGCGAACATGCTGTACGCACTGGCGGCGGTGATGCTGCTCTATGCGGTGCTGTTCCTGGCGGTGCACCTGCCGGTGTTCCCGCTGCGCAAGGTGGATGTGAAGGGCGACCTGCACCACGTCAACCGCGAGCAGGTGCAGTTCATCGTGTCGCGCGAGATGCAGGGCAATTTCTTCACCCTCAATCTCAACCGCACCCGCGTAGCGTTCGAGAAGCTGCCCTGGGTGCGCAACGTGAACGTGCGGCGGCGCTGGCCGGACCGCCTGGAAGTGGCGATCGAGGAGCACGTGGTGCTGGCGCGCTGGGGCAGTTCGGCGCTGGTCAACAACCACGGCGAGCTGTTCAAGGCCGCCTCCAATGCCGTTCTGCCGGAATTCAACGGCCCGGAGGGCAGCGCCAAGGAGGTGACCCAGCATTACGAGGAATTCAGCCGCATGCTCAAGCCCTTGAATCTGGCGCTGACGCGCATGACCCTGTCCGAACGGTTGGCGCTGCAGCTCAGGCTGGACAACGGTTTGGTGGTGGAACTGGGCCGCGACAAGGTGAGCGAGCGTCTGGAGAAATTCGCCGGGGTGTATGACCGGAGTGTCGCCAGGCTGCCGCAAGCGGTGGCTTACGCCGATTTGCGCTACCCCAACGGTTTCGCGGTGCGCTACCCGGAGATCGCCTTGGCGCCGGCGAAGAAGGCGCAACCGGCGGCTAAGCCGGCGCAGGATGGTTTGAAGAAAAAAGTCGGGTGGCGCGGCGCGTTCCACAGTGCAGCGGCCGCCTGATCAGGGAGAAGAGGGATGAGCAAGGCCAAGGAGCAAAAGAATCTGATCGTGGGGCTGGATATCGGCACCTCGAAAATCGTCGCCATCGTCGCCGAAGTCCTGCCGGAAGGGCGGCTGGAAATCATCGGCATGGGCCAGGCGCCGTCGCGCGGCCTGAAGAAGGGGGTGGTGGTCAACATCGAGTCCACCGTCAACGCCATTCAGCGCGCGCTGGAGGAGGCCGAGCTGATGGCGGACTGCAAGATCCGCGAAGTGTATACCGGCATCGCCGGCAGTCACATCAAGAGCATCAACTCGCACGGCATGGTGGCGATCAAGGACAAGGAAGTCAGCCAGTCGGACGTTGACCGGGTGATCGAGACCGCGCGCGCGGTCAACATTCCGACCGACCAGCAGGTGCTGCACATCCTCACCCAGGAATTCGTCATCGACGGCCAGGAGGATGTGCGCGAGCCGCTCGGCATGAGCGGGGTGCGGCTGGAAGTGAAGGTGCACATCGTCACCGGCGCCATCAGCGCAGCGCAGAACATCGTCAAGTGCGTGCGCCGCTGCGGCCTGGAAGTGCGAGATTTGATCCTGCAGCCGCTGGCATCGAGCATGGCGGTGCTGTCGGAAGACGAAAAGGAACTGGGCGTGTGCCTGGTGGATATCGGCGGCGGCACCACCGACATCGCGGTGTTCACCGATGGCGCGATCCGCCATACCTCGGTGATCCCGATCGCCGGCGACCAGATCACCAACGACGTGGCGATGGCGCTGCGGACGCCGACGGCGGACGCCGAGGACCTGAAGGTGAAATACGGCTGCGCGCTGCGCCAGCTGGCGGGTGCCAAGGACATGATCGAGGTGATCGGCGTGGGCGACAGGCCGGCGCGCCAGTTGTCGCGCCAGACCCTGGCCGAGGTGATCGAGCCGCGCGTGGAGGAACTTTACTCGCTGGTGCAGGCGGAATTGCGTCGCAGCGGCTTCGAGGAATTGCTGTCTTCCGGCATCGTCATTACCGGCGGCAGCAGCGCGATGGACGGCATGGTGGAGCTGGGCGAGGAGGTGTTCCACATGCCGGTGCGGCTGGGCATGCCGCAATACGTCGGCGGGCTGGCCGAGGTGGTGCGCAATCCGCGCTTCGCCACCGGCGTCGGCCTGCTTCTGGCGGGCATGGACCAGCATCAGCGCCATCATCTGGCGACGCTGCAGAACGGCTCGCTGGCACAGATTTTCAATCGGATGAAGAGTTGGTTTCAGGGCAATTTTTAAGGGTGAATTTTAATACTTTGGGCGTAACAACGAAGGAGGATGGCATGTTTGAAATCATGGAGTCATTGTCGCAGGATGCTGTCATAAAAGTGATCGGGGTGGGCGGCTGCGGCGGCAACGCGGTGGACCACATGATCGCCAGTGGTCTGGACGGGGTCGAATTCATTTGCGTCAATACCGACGCGCAGGCGCTGAAACGCAATCAGGCCGACGTGACGGTGCAACTGGGAACTTCCATCACCAAGGGGCTGGGCGCAGGCGCCAACCCCGGCGTGGGCCGCGAGGCGGCGCTGGAAGACCGCGACCGCATCGCCGAGCTGATCGACGGCGCCGACATGCTGTTCATCACCGCGGGCATGGGCGGCGGCACCGGCACCGGCGCCGCGCCGGTGGTGGCCGAAGTGGCCAAGGAGCTGGGTATCCTGACGGTGGCGGTGGTGACCAAGCCATTCGGCTTCGAAGGCAAGCGCATGAAGGTGGCATTGGACGGCATTGAAGCCCTGTCGCAGCATGTCGATTCGCTGATCGTGATTCCCAACGACAAGCTGATGGAAGTGCTGGGCGGCAAGATCGGCTTCCGCGACGCGTTCAAGGCGGCGGACGGCGTGCTGCACGGCGCGGTGGCCGGCATTTCCGACCTGATCAAGTGCACCGGCATGATTAACGTCGACTTTGCCGACGTGCGCACCGTGATGTCCGAGATGGGCATGGCGATGATGGGTTCGGCCCAGGCATCCGGCGCCGACCGCGCCAAGACGGCGGCCGAGCAGGCGGTGGCGAGTCCGCTGCTGGAGGACGTCAACCTGTCCGGCGCGCGCGGCGTGCTGGTCAACATCTCGGCCAGCGAAGACATGCAGCTGGACGAAGTGTACGAAGTGATGAACACCATCCGCAGCTTTACCGCGGAAGACGCCACGGTGATTTTCGGCACGGTGTTCGACGATGCGCTGCAGGACGAGCTGCGCGTGACGGTGGTGGCCACCGGCCTGGGTTCGGCAGTCAACCGCCAGCAGACCAAGCCGTTGAGCATTGTCAAGACCGGCACCGACAACGAGCCGATGATGGTGGATTACGGCGAACTGGATGTGCCTGCGGTGATGCGTCAGCGGCGCGGCGCCCAGGTCGAGGCGATGAAGCAGTCCGGCGTGGAATTGCTCGATATCCCGGCATTCCTGCGCAAGCAGGCGGATTGACGGGCTGCGCGGGCGTGGCGTCAGCCGACGCCTGATCCATGAGGTGTATGCTTAGGGCAGGGCCTGATTGAGCTCCGGTTGGCCCGTCCTCGTTCGTCGTGCTAGAATGCCGGTCCAACGAAATGGCATGATGCCTAATGGAATGAAATGCTTAGACAGCGGACACTGAGAAATGTCATACGCGCCACCGGGGTGGGACTGCACACCGGGGAGAAGGTGTATTTGACCTTGCGTCCGGCTGCGGTCGATACCGGTATCGTGTTTCGCCGCGTCGACCTGGCCGAGCCGGTGGATATCGGCGCCGAGCCGCACAACGTCGGCGAGACCCGGCTGTCTTCGACGCTGGTGAAGAATGGGGTCAAGGTGGCCACGGTCGAGCATTTGATGTCGGCGCTGGCTGGCTTGGGCATCGACAATGCCTACGTGGACCTGACCGCCCCCGAAGTGCCGATCATGGACGGCAGCGCATCGCCCTTCGTTTTTCTGCTCCAGTCCGCCGGCATCGAGGAGCAGCCCGCGCCGAAAAAATTCATCCGCATCAGGAAAACGATCGAGGTGAAGGATGGTGACAAGTGGGTCCGTTTCGATCCCCATCCTGGTTTCAGGCTGAACCTCACCATCGCCTTCGACCATCCGGTGCTGTCCAATTCGGCCCAGTCCGTCGAAGTGGATTTCGCCGATACTTCCTACGTCAAGGAAGTGGCGCGCGCCCGCACTTTCGGCTTCATGCACGAAGTCGAGGCGATGCGTTCCCAGGGCCTCGCGCTGGGCGGCAGCCTCGACAATGCGATCGTGATGGACGAATTCCGCGTCCTTAACGGCGACGGCTTGCGCTACGACGACGAGTTCGTCAGGCACAAGGTGCTGGACGCCATCGGCGACCTGTATCTGCTCGGGCACCCGCTGATCGGCGCGTTCACCGGCTACAAATCCGGCCACGCCCTGAACAACCGGCTGCTGCGCAGTTTGATGGCGGATGGCGAGGCGTGGGAGTTCGCCCGCTTCGAGCGCCAGGAAGACGCGCCGGCCGCCTTGGTGCGACTGCAAAGCCAGGTCGCCTGAACGCTTGTTCGTCCTGAGGCTGTTCGTTTATCTCATCCTGGCGGCGCTGGTCGCTTCGCTGGCCATGTTCCTGATCCAGCGCGACGCGCGCTATCTTCGCTTCGCCTGGCAGCTGGTCAGGTTTTCTGCGGTTTTTCTGCTGGTGCTGGGCGTGCTGCTGATGATGGGGCGGCTAATCCTTTACGCTTTCTGAGAAGCTGTTTTAAAAAATGTAGCGAGCGGCTGTGAGGTGGAGGAGGCCGGAGCGGAGGAACCGGAATGTACGTGAAGTACATGAGGATTCCGAGCACCGCCCGACCCCGCATCGCGGCCGCGCAGTAATTTATTAAACAGCTTCTGAATGGTGCCGGATTAAAGTCATAAGGGCGTTCTTGAGCGGCGACTCGCTCAGGCCGCTTTCGAGTTGTTCAATATTATTCAATGCGTTGCGGCTAATTGTCCGGCTCTTCGGTTTGCTGCCGAGTTGCGGCGCCGCAACTTGCACATCCACCCGAATTGCAGTAACCTCGATCCCCCGTTCCTGGAATTTTGCCTGCAGGCTGGGTGCTAGCTGCCGCAATTTGGCGGCGACCGCACCGTTGTTCGCGTAGACGATCATGGCCTGCCCGTGCAGCGTCCCCACCGTGGATGCGGCCGCCAGCGGCCGTGGCGCGATGTCGTTCCAGGCCGTTTGCAGCGCCAGCAGTTTGTTTGCCTCCTGCAACAGGGTATGCAGGTTGGGCGCGGAATGCAAAAAAGAACTAGCGGTCTCGGCGGGCATTGGGGCGAATAATAACAGGGCGAACGATGAATATTATTCTAGTTTCCGGTCGATTGGCAAAGGGGAAGACCGTGGCGCTGGGCCACGGCCAGGTGATGGCGCTGGCTGCCGCGCTCGTTGCCTTTCCGCTGTTGTTGGCCATCGTCTTTACCTATTTGCTGCTGTTCCATGCGGCGGACATTCCCCATCCGTACCTGCAATCCCTGGTGTTGAGCGCGCAGAGTTCCGAAGCGGCGAAAAGCCAGGTTTACATGCGGGAGAACCTGAATGCCATGGCGGTCAAGCTCGGCCAGATGCAATCCCAGATGCTGCGGCTCGATTCCCTCGGCGAGCGGCTTGGAAAATTGAATGGCATCGGCAGGCAGGAATTCAATTTCGGCAAGGCGCCGGGGCGGGGCGGCGCGGAATCGAGCGTGCCGTCGCACGACCTGACCATGGGCGAATTCAACCAGCAGATCGACGCCTTCATGCACAAACTGGAAGACCGCTCCGATCAGCTCGGCCTGATGGAAACGATGCAGGTACAACTGGATGCGAAGAAAGTCGCCCTGCCGACCGTGCGCCCCGTCACGATCGGCTGGTATTCGTCCAACTTCGGCTGGCGCCTCGATCCTTTTACCGGCCAGAAGGCGTTTCACGAAGGCGTCGATTTCATGGCCGACCCGGGCACGCCGATTTATGCCGCCGGCGGCGGGATCGTGGTTTATTCGGATACTTATGCCGGCTATGGTAATATGATGGAGATCGACCATGGCAACGGCCTGATCAGCCGCTATGCCCATGCTTCGAAAATGCTGGTCAAGGTCGGTGACGTGGTGATGAAGGGCCAGAAAATCGGCGAGGTGGGCAACACCGGCCGCTCCACCGGCCCCCACCTGCATTTCGAGGTGCGCCACAATGGCGCGGCGCAAAATCCGGAGCACTATTTGCAGGCAAGCTGACTTGCCTTTATCGAATCGGGCAATTTATTGAATCGACGGCCAACGCCGGCATGCGGCGCTGGCTTTTTGTTTATTTTTCTTCCTGAAAATCCATGATATCCCGTCTGGTAAAAAAAATCTTCGGCAGCCGCAACGACCGGCTGATCAAGCAATACACGCAAACGGTACGTGCCGTCAACGCGCTCGAGCCCGAAATCGCCCGGCTCGGCGATGCCGAACTGCGTGCGAAAACCGACGAATTCAAGCAGCGCTGCCGGAACGGCGAATCCCTCGACGCGTTGCTGCCAGAGGCCTTCGCCGTGGTGCGCGAAGCCGGCAAGCGGGTGCTGGAGATGCGCCATTTCGACGTGCAGCTGATCGGCGGCATGGTGCTGCACTACGGCAAGATCGCGGAAATGCGCACCGGCGAAGGCAAGACCCTGGTGGCGACCCTGCCCGCCTACCTCAACGCCCTGTCCGGCAAGGGCGTCCACGTGATCACGGTGAACGATTACCTGGCCAAGCGCGATGCCGAATGGATGGGGCGCATCCACAATTTCCTCGGCCTCTCCGTCGGCGTCAACCTGTCGCAGATGGATCACGAGGATAAGCACGCCGCCTATGCCGCCGACATCACCTACGGCACCAACAACGAATTCGGCTTCGACTACCTGCGCGACAACATGGTGTACCAGCCCGAAGAACGGGTGCAGCGCAGCCTGAATTACGCCATCGTGGACGAGGTGGACTCGATCCTGATCGACGAGGCGCGCACTCCGCTGATCATCTCCGGCCAGGCCGAGGACAACGTCGATGTCTACTATCGCATCAACGACCTTCCGCCCAAGCTGACCAAGCAGGAAACCGAAGAGGCGCCGGGCGACTACAGCGTGGACGAGAAATCCCACCAGGTGCTGCTCAGCGAGGAAGGCCACGAGCACGCCGAACAGCTGCTGACCGAGGCCGGCCTGCTGCTGTCCGGCTCCAGCCTGTACGATGCCGCCAACATCAGCCTGGTTCATCATCTGTACGCCGCGCTGCGCGCCCACGCCTTGTACCACCGCGACCAGCATTACGTGGTGCAGGACGGCGAAGTGGTGATCGTCGATGAGTTCACCGGCCGCCTGATGTCCGGACGGCGCTGGTCGGACGGCCTGCACCAGGCGGTGGAAGCGAAGGAAGGGGTGGCGATCCAGAAGGAAAACCAGACGCTGGCGTCGATCACCTTCCAGAACTACTTCCGCATGTACGCGAAGCTGTCCGGCATGACCGGCACGGCCGATACCGAAGCCTACGAATTCCAGCAGATCTACGGGCTGGAAACCGTGGTGATTCCGCCACACCGGCCGATGGTGCGGGAAGACCGCATGGACCAGGTCTACCGCACGGCCAAGGAAAAATACCAGGCGGTGATCAACGACATCAAGGAATGCCAGGGCCGCGGCCAGCCGGTGCTGGTGGGCACGACTTCGATCGAAACCTCGGAATACCTGTCGGGCCTGCTGGCCAAGGAAAAGCTGCCGCACCAGGTGCTGAACGCCAAGCAGCATGCGCGCGAGGCCGAAATCGTGGCACAGGCGGGCCGGCCCGGGGCGATCACCATCGCCACCAACATGGCCGGGCGCGGCACCGACATCGTGCTGGGCGGCAGCATCGAGCGCGAGCTCGAAAGCATCCGCCTCGGCGAAAGCTTGGGCGACGAAGAAAAGAAGATTCGTTCCACCGCGATCAAGAACGAATGGCATATCGTGCACGACCAGGTGCTGGCAGCCGGCGGCCTGCATATCATCGGCACCGAGCGCCACGAATCGCGCCGCGTCGACAACCAGCTGCGCGGCCGTTCGGGCCGCCAGGGAGACGCCGGTTCCAGCCGCTTCTACCTGTCGCTGGAAGACCCGCTGCTGCGCATCTTCGCCTCCGACCGCGTGGCGGCCATCATGGACCGGCTCAAGATGCCGGAAGGCGAAGCCATCGAGCACCCCTGGGTGACCCGCGCCATCGAGAACGCCCAGCGCAAGGTCGAGGCGCGCAACTTCGACATCCGCAAGCAGCTGCTGGAATACGACGACGTCGCCAACGACCAGCGCAAGGTGATCTACGCCCAGCGCAACGAACTGCTCGAAGCGACCGACATCTCCGAAACCATCCAGGCGATGCGCGAGGACGTGATCGGCGACCAGATCGGCCAGTACATTCCGCCGGAAAGCATGGAAGAACAGTGGGACGTGGCCGGGCTGCAGAAATCCCTGCAAGCCGACTGGCAACTGGCCCTGCCGCTCAAGGAGTGGCTGGAGGCGGAATCCAGCCTGGACGAACACGGCCTGCGCAACCGCATCGTCGATGCCGCCAACGCGATGTACCAGGGCAAGCTGGAAACCGTCGGCGCCGAAACCATGCACCATTTCGAGCGCGCGGTGATGCTGCAAAGCCTGGACACCCACTGGCGCGAGCACCTGGCGGCGCTTGACCACCTGCGCCAGGGCATCCACCTGCGCGGCTATGCCCAGAAGAATCCGAAGCAGGAATACAAACGCGAGGCGTTCGAGCTGTTCGCCGAAATGCTCGACCGCATCAAGCGCGAAGTGACGCAGATCGTGCTGACCGTGCAAATTCGCAGCGAAGAGGATATCGAAGCGGTGGAAGCACAGCCGCAGCCGTCCAACGTCCAGTATCACCACGCGGATTACGACGAGGCGCTGGGGGAAACGGACGAGGACGAAGACCAAGAAGAAGAGCATCATCCGTTCGTGCGCGCCGGCGACAAGGTCGGGCGCAACGACCCCTGCCCATGCGGCTCGGGCAAGAAATACAAGCAGTGCCACGGCAAGCTGAGCTGAGGCGCTTTGCTCCGCCTCTCCGAGGGAGGCGACTGGTGGAAGGCCGGCAGAAATGCCGGCCTTTTTTATTTCTTCGCCGGGTTCCGGCTGTTAAAATGGCGCTAGTCCAACTGGTCATGGCGAATCAGCCGCGCTGAATCGATGAAATATCGATTCGCCATGATCGTTTTCCCTCTCCCCGGCCCTCTCCCGCCAGCGGGAGAGGGGGACGAGGTCTCGCTTCGCGAGTATTACGTTATACAATTGATCAGGATTCGCCATGCCCGTCAATCTCCCCCCGCCCAATCCCGCCCAACTGCTGCCCGTCAAAGGCATCGCCCTCGGCATCGCCGAAGCCGGCATCAAGAAAGCCGACCGCAAGGATTTGCTGGTGATGCGCCTCGGTGAAAGGGCGCGGGTGGCCGGGGTATTCACCCAGAACCGCTTTTGCGCCGCGCCGGTGACCTTGTGCAAGGCCCATCTTGCCGCAGGCAAGGGAATCCGCGCGCTGGTGGTGAACACCGGCAATGCCAATGCCGGCACCGGCGAGGACGGCATCGGCCGCGCCCGGCGCACCTGCGCGGAAGCGGCGCGGCTGTTGGGCTGCGAACCGGAGCAGGTGCTGCCGTTCTCGACCGGCGTGATTCTGGAGCCGCTGCCGGTGGACAAGCTGATCGCCGGCCTGCCGGCGGCGGTGGCGAATCTCGATGAGGCCAGCTGGTTCGATGCGGCGCAGGCGATCATGACCACCGACATCGTGCCCAAGGCGGCATCGAAGCAGATCGCCCTGGGCGGCGCGACGGTGACCGTCACCGGCATCGCCAAGGGCTCCGGCATGATCCATCCCAACATGGCGACCATGCTCGGCTACGTCGCCACCGACGCGGCGGTCAGCCAGGCCCTGCTGGACGGGCTGGTGCGCCACGCCGCCGACCGCTCTTTCAACTGCATCACGGTGGACGGCGACACTTCGACCAACGATTCCTTCATGCTGATCGCCACCGGCGCCGCGGATGTCCCGGAAATCAACGATGCCGCCAGCGCGGAGTACGCCGCCCTGCGCGAGGCGGTGATCGAGGTGGCGCAGGTGCTGGCCCAGGCCATCGTGCGGGATGGCGAAGGCGCGACCAAGTTCATCACTATCGCGGTGGAAGGCGGTGCCAGCGCGGCGGAGTGCCGCCAGGTGGGCTATGCGATCGCCCACTCGCCGCTGGTCAAGACGGCGTTCTTCGCCTCCGACCCCAATCTCGGGCGGATACTCGCCGCCATCGGCTACGCCGGCATCGCCGACCTGGATGTGGACGGGATCAGGCTTTATCTGGGCGACGTGCTGGTGGCGGAAAAGGGCGGCCGGGCGGCGAGCTACCGGGAAGAGGACGGCCAGCGCGTGATGCGGGCCGCGGAAATCACCGTGCGGGTGCTGCTTGGCCGCGGGCCGGCGGCGGCGACGGTATGGACCTGCGATTTTTCCTACGATTACGTCAAGATCAATGCCGAATACCGAACCTGACCCTGTCGAGTCCGGCTGGGCTCGCCTGCTCGTCCGCGCCGAGGGTGTGCTGGCGCGCCTGGAGCAGGTTCTTCCCGCTCCGCTGCCGGCGCCGGACTGGGGTGCGAGTGCCCACCGCTGGCGCAAGCGCGGCACGGCCGGCTTTCTCCAGCCGGTCGCGCATCCCCATCGCATTCGCCTGAACGACCTGCAGGATATCGATGAACAGAAAAAGCAGATCGACCGCAATACGCGCCAGTTCGTGGCAGGCCGTCCCGCCAACAACGCCCTGCTGACCGGCGCGCGCGGCACGGGCAAGTCGTCCCTGGTGAAGGCGCTGCTCGGCAAGTACGCGGCCAAGGGGCTGCGCCTGATCGAGGTGGACAAGCAGGATCTGGTGGATCTGCCGGATATCGCCGAACTGCTCTATGCCCGCCCGGAGCGCTTCATCATTTATTGCGACGATCTTTCCTTCGAGGCCGAAGAGCCCGGCTACAAGGCGCTCAAGGTGGCGCTGGACGGCAGCGTCAGCGGCGCCGCGGACAACGTGCTGGTCTACGCCACCTCGAACCGTCGCCACCTGATGCCGGAATACATGGCGGAAAATCTCGAAACACGGCGTGTCGGCGACGAAGTGCATCCGGGCGAGGCGACCGAGGAGAAGATATCCCTGTCCGAGCGTTTCGGCCTGTGGTTGTCGTTCTACCCTTTCGACCAGGAGCAGTACCTTTCCATCGTCGGCCATTGGCTCGAAGTATTCAAGGCGCCGCACCCCGATCCCGATCTGGTGCGGCGCGAGGCGCTGCAATGGGCGCTTTCCCGCGGTTCGCGCAACGGCCGGGTGGCGTGGCAATTCGCCCGCGACTGGGCCGGGCGGCAAGGTGCGGAGGGCGCTGGATGAACGCGGTGCTCGAAGTCGCCGCCGCCGTGGTGCAGAAGCCGGACGGCTCGTTTTTGTTGGCCGAGCGCCCCGTCGGCAAGCCCTACGCTGGATGGTGGGAGTTTCCCGGCGGCAAGATCGAGGCGGGCGAGTCGCCCTATCACGCCCTGGTACGCGAGCTGCACGAGGAGCTGGGCATCGCGGTGGAAATCGCGCACCCCTGGCTGACGCGGGTCTACGCCTATCCCCACGCGACGGTGCGGCTGCATTTCTTTCGCGTGACCGGCTGGCACGGCGAGCCGCACGGCAAGGAAAACCAGCGCCTGTCCTGGCAGATGCCGGATGCGGTGGAGGTGGCGCCGCTATTGCCGGCCAACGGCCCGATTCTGAACGCGCTGACGCTGCCCCCGGTTTATGCCGTCAGCCGCGCCGCCGCGTTCGGCATCGAGCCGTTCATGAAGCGCCTGGAGTCCGCCCTGCAACGAGGGGTCAAGCTGATTCAGGTGCGCGAGAAGAACATGGCGGCGGCAGCTCTGCATGCCTTGTCCGCCCAGGTGGTCGAGCGTGCGCATGCTTATGCCGCGCGCGTGGTGATCAACGGCGATTGGGCGCTGGCCCGTGCAGTGGGGGCCGACGGTGTGCAGCTGACCTCGGCGCAACTGACGGCGCTGGCGACCCGTCCGGACGTCGCGCTGGCGGGCGCCTCCTGCCACGACCAGCGCGAGCTGGAGCGGGCGGCCGAACTGGGCATGGATTTCGCCGTGCTGTCGCCGGTGAAGCCGACCCAGAGCCACCCCGGTGCGCCGGTCCTGGGCTGGGAGACCTTTGCCCGTCTGGTGGAAGGCATGCCGATGCCGGTCTATGCTCTGGGCGGCCTGGCCGGGGCGGATATGGACGATGCCTGGCGCCACGGCGCCCACGGCATCGCCATGTTGCGCGGGGCTTGGGGTGAAATCAGCCCTGAGCCCTGAGTGAAAAGTGCTGAATACTATTCGACAGTTACGAGGATCGATACGATGAATGCAAAAAAATTGTGGCCGATTTTGCTGCTTTTGCCGGTGTTGCTTGCGCTTGCACTCCCCCGTTTCATCGGCCGCGATGCCGGCCCGGCGCCGGTGGTGCAATGCGCCGACCCGGTGGGTGGCTGCCGGGTGCGGTTCGGGGACCAAGTGGCCCAGGTCCGGTTCTTATCCAACCCGGTTCCGCTTCAGCCATTCGAGCTAACGGTGCAGGCGTCGGGGGCGGAACGGATGGCCGCCAATTTCGCCATGCAGGGCATGGATATGGGGCCGAACCGTTACGTGTTGGAGCGCTCGGCCGATGGCTTGTGGCATGGAAAAATTATCTTGCCGGTCTGCGTAAGCGGCACCAGCAGCTGGATCATGACGCTAGAACTCGATGACGGGAAAAGGGTGCAGATTCCTTTCGTCGCGAAAAAATAGCCCCAACAGGGTGTTGAAAAACTACGGTGGTGGCGTGATGCGTGGTCAAAAACAGGCTCAGAATGCCCATTTGCTCCATGCAAACTCTGCTTCTTCGCCTGTTTTTTCCTGGTTCGACACCCCGCTAATTCAGCTCGTCTTCGCCGTTCCTCGCCTCGCCACCTTCGGCCAAGGGGATGCGATAACTTTCCGTAGCCCATTGCCCGAGGTCGACCAGTTTGCAGCGTTCAGAGCAGAAGGGGCGAAATTTATTTTCCGGACTGAACAGGGCGGCTCTGCCGCACATCGGGCAGGGTACGGTGAGTGGATTGGGTTTTGATGCGGATTTCATTTGTGCCAGGGTCGCGTCGCAACGAATCTGTTGCCGATTGGTTGCCTACAAGTTGCAAAGGGTCAGCCCGAATTCCACGTCGACGTTGCACCCTCTGGGTTTCTGGGTGCCGCCCAGGGTGGTGAAGCGGATGTTGATGGCGTACTTGTTGGCGCTGATTTCCGGAAAGCAGGGCAAACTCTGCGCGACCGAGATGCGCAGCATCTGCGCGATCCGGCCGCTCAGCATTTGCTGGTAGGCGCCGTGCGTTGCGGTGTGGCGGCTGGTTTTTCCGCTGTCGCGCAGCATGCGCAGGACGATGGCCATGCCATCGCGGATCGGCAGCATCGGCGCCAGCCATGAAGCCAAGTCCTGGCGCCGCAAGGCTTCGTCCTGGTTCAGCCAGAAGTGGTAAGACGGCAGGTCGAATTCGCATACGCCGCCGGGGATGCTGGTGCGCTGCTTGATGCTCATCAGCCATTCGTTCTCGCGCAGGTGCTGGCCGACTTTGCCGGACATTCCATGCAGGCTGCTAGCGACGCTGTCGATGTCGAGCAATACTTCGTTCAAGGCTTGTTCGGAAATGGCGGGATTGTTGCGCAGGGCTTCCAAGGTATGTTTTTGCCGCTCCAACTCCTGCAGCAGGTCGGATTTGAGGTCAGCGCGGCAGGCGACTTCCTGAATTTCAAACAAGGTCAACAGAGCCGCGTGATGCTCCATCCGGTCGGACAGCGCGGAAAAGTGCTTTACCTTGACGTACAGATCCTCCAATCGCAGCAGAGTGCGAACCCGCTCATTAAGAGGATGGTCGTAAATGATCACTGGCGGCCCTGGAATCGGCAAATTTTGCAAAATTATAAGCGATTTGGCAAATATTTGAAATTAAGTTGGTTGCACGAAATTTTGAGATTTTACCGTTTTTGGGCGCTGCCGTCTGCGGCTAGTTCAAGGTATTGCCGGTGGAGTTCCTCTATGCGTTTCACGAGATTTTCGCGTCCGGAGTAATTGGGCAGGATGTCGGTAGCGAGGCGGATGCGTTCGTCGCGCGAAATCTGGTTTGCCATGACGGCGCGCACTTCGGCGGCGGTGAGGCCGCTACGGGTCATGGTGCGCGAAATTTGCTGGCTTTCATCGCAGTCCACCACAAGAATCCGGTCAACCAGGTCGCGGTAGGCGCCGGTTTCAAAAAACAGCGGGACGACGAGCAGTAGATAAGGCGCGTGAGTCGTCGCCATTCCCGACACGGCCTGTTGCCTGATCAGGGGATGGAGAATCGCTTCCAGTCTTTCCTTGGCGGCGGGATCGGAGAACACCAGCTGGCGCAGCCTTGCACGATCGAGACTTCCGTCCGGCAGGAGGAAGCCCGAGCCGAATTGCGCGACGATGGCGGCAAGCGCCGGCGCGCCTTCCTGCGTCAGGCGGTGGGCGATCTCGTCGGTATCGATCACGGCGGCGCCCAATTCGGCAAAAACTCGCGCCACGCTGCTTTTGCCGCAGCCGATACCGCCGGTCAGGCCGATTGCCAGCATTTTTAGAAACCCAGGTAAGCCTGGCTGATTTGGCGGCCCCAGAGCAGGGCGATAAGTCCGCCGCCGGCTAGGTAGGGGCCGAAGGGGATAGGCGCCTGGCGGCCACGGCCGGCGAACAGGATCAGCGAAATGCCCACTGCTGCGCCGACGATGGAGGACAGCAGGATGACCAGCGGTAGCATCTGCCAGCCCAGCCAGGCGCCGATTGCGGCGAGGAGCTTGAAATCGCCGTAACCCATGCCTTCCTTTTTCGTCGCCAGCTTGAACAGCCAGTAGACGCTCCAAAGCGCGAGGTAACCCGCCACCGCACCGATCAGCGCGGACTCCAGGGGGGTAAACAGGCCGCCGAAGTTAATCAGCAGGCCGAGCCAGAGCAGCGGCTGGGTAATGCCGTCGGGCAGCAATTGGGTGTCGAAATCGATAAACGTCAGCGCGACCAGCGCCCAGGTGAACGACAGCGCGGCCAGGGTGGCCATCCCAAAACCGAAGTGCCAGGCGACGTAGCCGCTCAATATACTGGTCAGGGCTTCGACGACCGGGTAGCGCCGGCTGATCGCCGCTTGGCAGTAGCGGCAGCGCCCGCGTAAAGCCAGCCAGGAAACGACCGGGATGTTTTCCGCCGCGCCGATCGGGTGGCCGCAGGAAGGGCAGGCAGAGCGGGGAACAAACAGGTTGTAGGCCGCCGCAGGCGGAGAGGCTTCCTCGTTGAGCGCGCGGCATTGATCGTGCCACTCGTGTTCCATCATCTTGGGCAGGCGGTGGATGACGACGTTGAGAAAGCTGCCGACCAGTAGGCCGAGGATGGCGGTTACGCCGATGAACAGGGGCGGGGAAGATTGCAGGGTTTCGAAGATCATTGAGAAGTCCTGGGAATTGGTGCAAGGAGCGGCCTCCTGGCCGCGATAAGCCGAATCGCGGCCAGGAGGCCGCCCCACATCAGGGCTGTGATTAAACGATCTGGCCCATTTTGAAAATCGGCAGGTACATGGCGATGACCAGGCCGCCGATCAGTGTGCCCAGCACCACCATGATGATCGGCTCCATCAGGCTGGATAACGCTTCCACAGCATCGTCCACCTCGGCCTCGTAAAAGTCCGCCACCTTGGACAGCATGGCGTCCAGCGCACCCGATTCTTCGCCGATCGCGACCATTTGCAGCACCATGTTGGGGAACAGGTTGCTATTTTGCATGGCGACTGTCAGGCTGGTGCCGGTGCTGACCTCGCTCTGGATTTTTTTGGTGCCATCGAAATACAGGGCGTTGCCGGCGGCTCCGCCGACAGAGTCCAGCGCCTCGACCAGCGGCACGCCGGCGGCGAACATGGTGGAAAGGGTGCGGGTCCAGCGCGCAATGGTGGCTTTTTCGATTACCGCGCCGAAGATGGGCAACTGCAGCGACAACCGGTCCATGAAATACTGCATTTTTTTCGAGCGTTTCCAGGTGTAGAAAAAGAACCACAAAACGCCATAAATACCCCCGAAAATCGCCCACCAGAACTTCACAAATAAATCCGACATGGCTATCACTATCAGCGTTGGTGCCGGAAGATCGGCGCCAAAGCTGGTGAACAGTTCCTTGAATGCCGGCACCACAAAAATCATGATTACCGCGGTGATGACGAAGGCCACCACCAGAATGGAAATAGGGTAGAACAGCGCAGATTTGATCTTACCCTTGATGGCGAGGATTTTTTCCTTGTAGGTGGCGAGGCGGTCGAGCACGGTGTCGATGATGCCGGCCTGTTCGCCGGCGGCGACCAGGTTGCAGAACAGCGAGTCGAAATACAGGGGATATTTGCGGAAGGCCTGGCTCATGCTGCTACCGGTCTCGATGTCGGACCGGATGTCGTTCAGCAATCTTGCTACAGCCGGGTTGCTATGGCCCTTGCCGACGATGTCGAAGGACTGTAGCAGCGGCACGCCGGCCTTCATCATGGTGGCCAGCTGACGGGTGAACAGGGTGATGTCCTTGTCGGTGACTTTTTTTCCGTGCCCCAGCCCGCCCTGTTTCTTGACCTTGAGCACGTTGATGCCCTGCCGCCGCAACGACGTGCTGACGACCGCTGCGCCTGCCGCGCGCATGTCGCCCTTGACCTTGCGGCCTTTTTTGTCGGTGCCTTCCCATTGAAAAACATATTCCTTGGGCAGGTCTTTCTTGGCGACTGCCATATGCGCTTCCTTTATTCGTTGGTGACGGCTTCGATTTCCTCTAGCGAGGTAAGCCCGGCTTTTACCTTGAGCAGGCCGGACTGGCGCAGGTCGCGCACGCCCTCGCGCCGAGCCTGGTCGGCGATGTCGTGGGCGGTGCCGTTTTTCATGATGATCCGGCTCATTTCATCGCTGATCGGCATGACCTGGTAAATGCCGACGCGGCCCTTGTAGCCCGACCCCTTGCACATTTCGCAGCCGACGTGGCCGTAGGGCTGCCAGCTGCCGTCGAGGTCTCCTTCGGTGTAGCCGGCGCGCAGCAGCGCTTCCCGCGGGATGTCGATCGGCTTCTTGCATTTGCACAGGCGACGGGCCAAGCGCTGCGCGGTGATCAGGATCACCGACGAGGCGATGTTGAATGGGGCGACGCCCATGTTCATCAGGCGCGTCAGAGTGCCTGGCGCATCGTTGGTGTGCAGCGTGGACAGCACCATGTGGCCGGTTTGTGCGGCCTTGATGGAGATGTCCGCCGTCTCCAGGTCGCGGATCTCGCCCACCATGATCACGTCCGGATCCTGGCGCAGGAAAGACTTGAGCGCAGCGGCGAAAGTGAGGCCGGCCTTGTCGTTGACGTTGACCTGATTGACGCCGGGCAGGTTGATTTCGGCCGGGTCTTCCGCCGTGGAAATGTTTATTCCCGGCTCGTTCAGAATGTTGAGGCAGGTATACAGCGATACTGTTTTGCCGCTACCGGTCGGCCCGGTGACCAGCACCATGCCGTAGGGCCGCTTCACCGCGTTGAGCAGGTGCTCCTTCTGGTCCGGCTCGTAGCCGAGCGCTTCGATGCCCAGGGTGGCGCTGGTCGGGTCGAGAATCCGCATCACGATTTTTTCCCCGTACAGGGTCGGCAGGGTGCTGACGCGGAAATCGATGGCGCGGCTCTTGGACAGCACCAGCTTCATGCGCCCGTCCTGCGGCACGCGCTTTTCCGAGATATCGAGCTTGGAAATCACTTTGATGCGGGACGCGAGTTTTTCCTTGATCGCCAAGGGTGGCTGGGCAACTTCGTAGAGTATGCCGTCGAGGCGGTAGCGGATGCGGTAGTATTTTTCGTAGGGTTCGAAGTGGATGTCGGACACCCCGGTGTTGATCGCGTCGAGCAGGATTTTCTGCAGGAAGCGCACGACCGGTGCATCGTCGATTTCCGCGCTCAGGCCTTCGTCTTTCTGCGCCAGCGCCGTCTCATCGGTGAATTCGAGGTCGATGTCGTCGCCGGCCAGATTCTGCATCGAGGTGTCGGTGGCCTGGGCGATTTTGTCGATCAGAATTCCGAGCTTGTTGTCCTCCACCACCACCGGCTCGACTGTCAGGCTGGTCTTGAAGCGGACATCGTCCAGCGCGCGCAGGTTGGCAGGGTCGGATGTGGCGAGGTACAGCCGGTTGCCGCGTTTTTGCAACGCCAGGACGCGGCGGCTCTGGATCAGCTTGGCGTCGAGCACGTCTTGCGGCAAATGATCGGCGTCGACCGCAGCCAGGTCCAGCAAGGGGAAGCCAAAAGTCTGCGCGGAAAATACGGCGACTTCCAGCGCAGTCATTTTTCTGCTTTGCACCAGTTGGGTGACGAAGCCGAGATTGTCGGCGGCGGCTTGTGTCTGCAGCGCTTCGGCATCGGCTTCCTGCAGGCGGCCGCTTTGTACCAGCGCGTGGGCCAGTCCGCTGAGCTTGGTCGAGGTTATTGCAGCTGCCATCTGGATTGACCGGTTACTGGTGAGAAAACAATCGAATAATGAACTTGGCCAGTTTTTTTGTAAAGGCGGCACAACGGCCATGGCGATTCGCCATGGCCGTTTTCCTACTCCCGGCCTTCTTCCGCAAGTCCTAAAGGACTTCGACCCGCGGCGGGTTGAAGCCCGTGGTGGGATCGTATGCGGGCGAGGGAGTAAGGTACGCTTCGCGTGTTTTACATTAATGCTATTGCGTAGCGATCAGGGGCGGAAAAATGCGGACGACCTTCACGACCCGATCCTGGGTTTGGACGATTTCCAGCGTGTGCCCGGCGATCTTGAAGCTGGTGCCGGCTTCGGGGATGTCTTCGAAGTGTTCCAGAATCAGGCCGTTGAGGGTTTTCGGGCCATCCAGCGGCAGGTTGAGTTTGAGCTTGCGGTTCAGGTCGCGCAGTGTGCTGCCGCCGTCCACCAGCCAGCTGCCGTCGTCCTGCGGGTAGATGCCGCCGTGAGCGGAGGAGTGCGAGGTGAACTCGCCGACGATTTCTTCCAGGATGTCTTCCAGGCTGACCAGCCCGAGTAATTCGCCATATTCGTCCACCACCAGGGCGATATGCTGGCGATTTTCCTGGAACTGTTGCAGTTGGGAAACAAGCGAAGTCCCGGCGGGGGTGAAATAGGGCTCGCGCAATATTTCCTGCAACATTCCGGCGTCGATTTCGTGGCTGCGCAGCTGGTGGAGGACATGGCGGATATGGATGATGCCGGTGACGTTGTCCAGCCGGTCGTGGTATACCGGCAGGCGGGTGTGGTGGCTGGTCGAAAGCTGTTCGCGGATCGTTTCCTCGGGTGCGTCGAGGTCGATCGCCTCGATCTGGCTGCGCGGCGTCATGATGTCCTCCACGCAGATTTTTTCCAGCTCGAACAGGTTGAGGAAAATGCTTTGGTGCTTGGGCGGGATGTAATGGCCCGCTTCCAGCACCAGCGTGCGCAGCTCCTCCATGTTGAGGGCGGCGGCGGTCGAGGGCGGTTTCAGGTGCAGCAGCCAGAGCAGGGCGCGGACGAACAGGTTGATGAACCAGATTGCCGGGTAGAACAGCTTGAGCAGCGGCGTGAGGATATAGCTCGACGGGATCGCGATGCGTTCCGGGTAGGCGGCTCCCAGCACTTTCGGGGTGACTTCGCTGAATACCAAAATGAGGAAGGTGACGGCGAGCGTGCCTAGCGTCAGCGACCACTCGCTGTCGCCGAACAGCCGGATGGTGATGATCGTGACTAGCGCGGCGGCGGCGGCGTTGAGGAGATTGTTGCCGAGCAGGATCACGCCGAGCAGCCGGTCGGTTTTTTCCAGCAGCAGGGCAGTGAGTTTTGCGCCGCGATTGCCGCGCCTGACCAGATGTTTCAGCCGGTAGCGGTTGAGCGCCATCATGCTGGTTTCGGATGTGGCGAAGAATCCCGAAACGACGAGGATCAGCGCCAACGCGCCCAGCAACAGGCTTAAGGGGATATCGTCCAAGGAGGAAAAGCCTTAACGGTGCAGCACCACTTCCAGCACGAACTTGCTGCCGAGATAGGCCAGGAACAGCATGGCGAATCCGGCCAGCGTCCAGCGGATGGCAGTGCGACCGCGCCAGCCGTAGATCTGCCGCCCGCCCAGCAGGGCCGCATAGATGCCCCAGGAAAGCAGTGCGAACAGCGACTTGTGACTGAATTGCAGCGGCTTGTGGAACAGCTCTTCGGAGAACACGACGCCGCTCAGGATGGATAGCGTGAGCAGGATGAAGCCGACGGTGATGATGCGGAACAGCAGCGATTCCATCGCCAGCAGTGGCGGCAGCTTGTTCAGGATGTGTGCCAGGGCGTGGCCGTGCAGGCGCCGTTCCGTCAAGGCCATCAGCAGGGCATGCAGCGCCGCGATGGTGAACAGGCTGTAGGCCAGCAGCGAAATCAGCAGGTGAATCTTGAAAACCGGCAGCTCGGTGTGGGTGATGGTATGCGCTTCCGGAAACGCCAGGGGCAATAGCAGGCACACGCCGGCGCCGGGTAGTACCAGCGTTTGCAGCCCTTCCATGTCGTAGCGGAAGCTGGCGAGCCAGTACACCAGCACGGTCAGCCAGGCAATGGCGGAGATGGTGTTGCCGACGCCGAGGCTGAGTTGCGTGTCGGGAAACAGGGAGAAATAAACCAGTCCGCCATGCAGCGCGAGAGGTGCGAGCGTGGCCCAGCGCCCCGCCAGCGATGCGGTCGATTGCTGTTCTGCGGCGGTCGGGCGCCAGACCGTGCGCCAAAAGAACAGCCCGATGGCGCCGTAGAGCAGGAAAGCGAGGAAATGGAGTGAACCGCTCATTGTGTTGTAGAATCGCCGACCATGTGTTTCTTTAGATTTCTTTAAGCACAAGTCTACACTATCCTTATCCGGATTAACATTCAGCGGGTATTCCAGCCATGTTCGACAACCTTTCCTCGCGCCTTGCCGGCGTAATCAAAACCTTGCGTGGCCAGGCGCGCCTGACCGAGGCCAACATCCAGGACGCCCTGCGCGAGGTGCGCATGGCCCTGCTCGAGGCCGACGTCGCCCTGCCGGTGGTGAAGGATTTCATCGCCCACGTCAAAGAGCGGGCCCAGGGCCAGGAAGTGCTGGCCAGCCTGACGCCGGGCCAGGCGGTGATCGGCATCGTCCATCAGGAAATGACCAAACTGATGGGCGGACAGAACGCTGCGCTCAATTTCGCCACCCGCCCGCCCGCGGTGATCCTGATGGCCGGCCTGCAAGGTGCCGGCAAGACCACTACCTCCGCCAAGCTGGCCAAATACCTGCGCGAGCAATTGAAAAAGAAGGTGCTGCTGGCGAGCTGCGACGTCTACCGTCCGGCGGCAATGGAGCAGTTGCGCGCCCTCGCGCAGCAGCTCGACACCGATTATTTCCCCGCCGAGCCAAGCCAGAAGCCGGAGCAAATCGCGCTGGCGGCGCGCGACTACGCCGACAAGCATTTCCACGACGTGCTGATCGTCGACACCGCCGGCCGTCTGGCGGTGGACGAGGCGATGATGGCCGAGATCAAGCGCCTGCAGGAAGCGCTCAACCCGATCGAGACCCTGTTCGTGGTCGATGCCATGCAGGGCCAGGATGCGGTCAATACCGCCAAGGCATTCAACGACGCGCTGACCCTGACCGGCGTGGTGCTCACCAAGCTCGACGGCGACGCGCGCGGCGGTGCGGCGCTGTCGGTGCGCCACGTCACCGGCAAGCCGATCAAGTTCGCCGGCGTCGGCGAGAAAGTCGGCGGCCTCGAACCCTTCCATCCCGAGCGCATGGCTTCGCGCATTCTCGGCATGGGCGACGTGCTGTCGCTGATCGAGGAGGCGCAGCGCGGCGTGGACCAGGAGGAGGCGGTCAAGCTGGCGAAGAAGATCAAGTCCGGCAAGAGCTTTGACCTGGAAGACTTCAAGGCGCAGTTGCAGCAGATGAAAAAAATGGGTGGCGTCGCCGCCCTGATGGACAAGCTGCCCGCGCATCTGGGGAAAGCCGCCCAGGGCGCGGCGGACGACAAGTCGATCAACCGCATCGAGGGCATCATCAACTCGATGACGCCGGGCGAACGCCGCAACCCGGCCATTCTCAAGGCCTCGCGCAAGCGCCGCATCGCTGCCGGTGCGGGGGTGCAGGTGCAGGAAGTGAATCGCCTGCTCAGCCAGTTCGAGCAGACCCAGAAAATGATGAAAATGGTGTCCAAGGGCGGCATGGCGAAGATGATGCGGGGCATGAAAGGCATGCTGCCGGGAATGTGATCGCACGGCTGCCCCCCAAATCTTTCTTGCCTTTTTTCCAAAGCTTAGCGTAAAATTGCCGGTTTTTTAGACCAATAGAATTTTTCAAAGGGTAAAACAATGGTTGTGATTCGACTTGCCCGTGGCGGCGCCAAGAAGCGCCCCTTTTACAATGTAGTGGTGGCCGATTCCCGCAATCGCCGCGACGGTCGCTTCATCGAGCGCGTGGGTTTCTACAACCCCGTCGCCCGCGAAGGCCAGGAAGCGCTGCGCCTCGACAACGACCGCATCAGCTACTGGCAAGGTAACGGCGCATTGCTGTCCGACGCCGTGGCGAAGCTGGTCAAGCGTGCCGCTGCCTAAAGATCTGGTGGTCATGGGGCGCATCGTCGCCCCGTTCGGTATTCGCGGCTGGGTCAAGATTCAGCCGTTTACCGAGGAAATAGATGGCTTGCTGGATTATCCGGCCTGGTATGTGGGGCGGGGTGATGACTGGCGTGAAGTGGCCGTGTTGGAGAGCGAAGGCCATCACCAGATCGTGGTGGCCCGGCTGGCCGGATGCAACGACCGCGATGCGGCCGCTGCGCTCAAAGGCCGGGAGGTCGGCGTGCTGCGCGGGGCATTGCCGGAAACTGCGGAAAACGAATATTACTGGTCCGATCTGATCGGGCTGGAAGTGGTCAATGTTCAGGGCGAGGCGCTGGGCAAAGTGGCGGATGTGCTGGAAACCGGCGCCAACGACGTGCTGGTGGTGGAAGGCGAGCGCGAACGGCTGATCCCGTTCGTCAAGCAGGTCATCCTCGATGTGGACCTGGCCGCGGGCCGGGTTAGCGCGGACTGGGGCGCGGATTATTGAACCTGGAAACCTCGGTTGACCGCTTGCCATGAAGGTTAACATTTTGGTTCTAAACGCTTTGTCATGATTTTTGCGTTTACCCGTTTGGTTGAGAGCGCTACGGGCCGGATTGCACGGTTTTGCGGGCGCATGGCGTTGTTGCAACTCCTTGGAATGGAATAGCCATTCCTTCGTCGTTGCGCCTAGCCCTGCACCCGCAAAACCGCACACTCAGCCCGTCCAACTGAGGTTTCCAGGTTGAATTTCGACGTCATCACCCTGTTTCCGCCGATGTTCGACGCGCTGGCCAGATACGGCATCACGCGGCGGGCGCTGGAGCAGGGGCGTTTCCAGCTGCAGCTGTGGAATCCGCGGGACTTTACCGAGGATAATTACCGCACGGTGGACGACCGCCCCTACGGCGGCGGGCCGGGCATGGTGATGCTGGGCGAACCGCTGGAGAGGGCGATTCTCGCCGCGAAGGAGCGGCAGCGCTTAGCTGGCGCGGACAAAGCCAGGGTGATCCACCTGTCGCCCCAGGGCAAGGCGCTGACTCACCGGCGGGTCATGGAACTGACCTGCGAACCGGGCCTGATCCTGCTGGCAAGCCGCTACGAGGGCGTGGACGAGCGCCTGCTGCAAAATCAGGTGGACGAAGAAATTTCGCTCGGCGACTACGTATTGTCGGGCGGGGAGCTGGCGGCGATGGTGTTGATCGATGCCGTCGTCCGGCAGTTGCCGGGCGTGCTCGGCGACGCCGATTCCGCCGTGCAGGATTCATTCGTGGATGGGCTGCTGGATTGCCCCCACTACACCCGCCCCGAGGTTTACCGGGGCGTGGCGGTGCCGGATGTGCTGTTGTCCGGGCACCATGCCGAGATTCAACGCTGGCGGTTGAAGCAGGCGTTGGGAAGGACCTGGCTCAGGCGGCCTGATTTGTTGGCCGCCCGTCAGTTGACAAAAGAGGAATCCGGGCTGCTGGCCGAGTATCAGCAGGAACAGGAATCCTGACAAATAACCTTTAGGAGTGGTTTCAAATGGATATCATCAAGCAACTGGAACAGGAAGAAATCGCCCGCCTGGGCAAGACCATCCCCGAATTCTCCCCCGGCGACACGGTGATCGTCGGCGTCAACGTGGTTGAAGGCACGCGCAAGCGCGTGCAGGCTTTCGAAGGCGTGGTCATCGCCAAACGCAACAAGGGCCTCAATTCTTCCTTCATCGTGCGCAAGGTTTCCTCGGGCGAAGGCGTGGAGCGTACTTTCCAGACCTATTCCCCGCTGATCGCCAGCATCGAGCTGAAGCGCCGCGGCGACGTGCGTCGCGCCAAGCTGTACTACCTGCGCGATCGTTCCGGCAAGTCCGCCCGCATCAAGGAAAAGCTGGTTGCCCGCAAAGCGCCGACGGCCGCATAAGCAGCTTCGTATTTCCGAAATAAAGGCCACGAAGGCAGCTTCGTGGCCTTTGTTCATTTTGGGGCTGGCCGCCGTCGCGATCGTTCGCGCTATAATGTTCTGATGAAAGCCTATCACGCCAGACTGCTTGCCCCTTTCGCCGTGCTTGGCATCGTAACGGACGGCGAGTTCCTGGTCGGGATCGACTTCCTGCCGCCCGGCACGCCGGAACTAGCTCCGCAAAACCAGGCGGCCGAGGAGGTGGGCGCCCAGCTGCGCGCCTACCTGGCCGATTCTGCATTCCGCTTCGACCTGCCGCTCGCGATGCGTGGCACCGCGTTCCAGACCAGGGTGTGGCAGGCGCTGAGGAATATTCCCGGCGGCTCGACGTTGCGCTACGGCGAACTGGCGCAGCGGCTGCATACCGCGCCGCGTGCCGTGGGCCGGGCCTGCGGCACCAATCCGATCCCCATCGTCATCCCCTGCCACCGCGTGCTGGCGCAAAACGGCCTCGGCGGCTTCATGGGCGGCACCGGCGGCGACCCGCTGGAAATCAAGCGTTGGCTGCTGGCGCATGAACATTTCCCCCTTCCCTAGCCCTCTCCCTTCGACGGGAGAAGGGGGCGGCGGCTCGCTTCCCGAGCTTCACATCAACGCGGGTCTGCTCGACGAATTCTGCGATGCACTGTGGCTGGAGGACGGGCTGGCGCGCAACACTCTGGAAAGCTACCGGCGCGATCTGCAGCAGTTTGGGGCGTGGCTGCACAAACAAGGCGGAAGGGGCTTGCTCGATGTCAGCCATGCCGAGCTCGAAGGCTACCTGGCGCATCAGTACAACATCGCCAAAACCCGCGCCAGCACGGCCAGCCGCGAGCTGTCCAGCCTGCGGCGGTTCTACCGCTATCTGTTGCGGCAGGGCCGGATCGGGGCCGACCCCACGCTCAACATCGCGTCGCCGAAACAGTCGAGGGGGCTGCCCAAAAATCTGACCGAAGCGGATGTCGAGGCCTTGCTGAATATTCCGGACGGCGACCCGCTCGGATTGCGCGACAAGGCCATGCTGGAAACGCTTTATGCCACCGGCTTGCGGGTGTCCGAACTGGTGGCTTTGAAAGTGATGGAAGCAAGCCTGGAGATGGGCGTGGTGCGGGTCATGGGCAAGGGCGGCAAGGAGCGGCTGGTGCCGCTGGGCGAGGAGGCGATCGCCTGGATCAAGCGCTACCGGGCCGAGGCGCGGCCCTCATTGCTGGGCGGCCGGCCGTGCGACGCCTTGTTCGTCACCGCGCGCGGCACAGCGATGACCCGCCAGGGATTCTGGTGCCTGATCAAGCGCCGCGCCGTCGCCGGCGGCGTCGGCAAGCCTTTGTCGCCGCACACGCTGCGCCACGCTTTCGCCACCCATTTGCTCAACCATGGCGCCGATTTGCGCGTGGTGCAGATGCTGCTTGGCCACGCCGACATTTCCACCACGCAGATTTATACCCATGTGGCGCGGGAGCGGCTGAAACAGCTGCATGCGGAACATCACCCGCGCGGCTGAACGAATCCGCAGCAAAAATCACATCCAGGCTTTCCACAGCAGCGATCCGCCGCTGCCGATAAGCAGCAGGCCGATGAGCCTGAACAGTTGCCGGCGCGAAATGCCGAGATGCACGTGGTGGCCGAAATACAGGCCAAGCGCCATGACCGGCAGGGCGGCA
The DNA here is from genome assembly GCA_023266195.1 of Sulfuricella sp. Taxonomy (GTDB): domain Bacteria; phylum Pseudomonadota; class Gammaproteobacteria; order Burkholderiales; family Sulfuricellaceae; genus Sulfuricella. Next base: position 161,445 of record JAHFRP010000004.1, on the reverse strand, counting down.
AGGAGGCTCGCCAGCATCCCTTTTTGCAGCAGCAGCCCGGTGGCGAGAAAGGTGCCGATGCGCAGCCCGCCTTCCAGCATGAACAGGCCGGAGAAGGTGGCGCGCAGCTGTGCCTTGTCTTTCAATCGGTGCGACAGGTAGACGATGTACGGCGGGCCGCCGGTGCCGAACAGGGCGCCCACGGTGCCGCCCGTCAGGCCGGTGGGCGCTGCCCAGAACCGGGAGATCGGCTTGTCGCCGTGGCTGTCGAGCAAGGTGCGCAGGCCGAAAATCGCGACGAGTATGCCCAGTCCGGTCAGCAGCGGTTCACGCGGCAGCCGGATCAACAGCGTCGCGCCCAGGATTATGCCGACGGCGCTGAAGGGCAGCAGGGGTTTTATTTCCCGCCAGTCGATGTGCTCGCGGTTGTTGCCGCCGAGGACGATGGAAGCGGTGAAATCCAGCACCAGCACGAACGGCACGACGAATTGCAGCGGCATGAAATGCGCCAGCAGCGGCACCGAGATCAGGCCGGAGCCGAAGCCCGTGATGCCGCGAATGGTGTAGGCGAGGAGCAGGATCGCCAGCGCGGAAATCGGGATTTCTAGGCCGATGGTCGGGCGCCCCGCTCGATGACGACGCCCAATCGCTTGACGCCGCGCAGCATGCCCAGCTTGGCGACGGAAACCTTGACCCAGGGCGCGCCGAATTCGGTACGGATCAGTGCGGCGACATGCTCCGCGAGGGCTTCCACCAGGGAAAAATGTTGTTCGGCGGCGGTTTGCCGGATGCGTTCCATCACCGCGCCGTAGTCGATGGTGTCGGCGATGCTGTCGGTCGCGCCGGCGCGGCTGTGCGGCAGGCCGATTTCGATGTCGAGGCGGATGGTTTGCGGGATCTTGCGCTCCCACTCGTAGATGCCGATGAGGATGTCGAGCTTGATTTCTTCCAGGAAAACGATGTCCATCGCGGGGTTATTTGCCGTAAAATTCAATAAACCATTTTAAGTGATTTGCTATGACTTCGGTAATTTTCATCCTCGCCGCTTACCTGATCGGCTCGATTTCCTTCGCCGTCCTCACCAGCAAGGCTTTCGGCCTGCCCGACCCGCGCACTTTCGGTTCGAAGAATCCGGGCGCGACCAACGTGTTGCGCACCGGGAAAAAACTGGCCGCCGCGCTCACTCTGCTGGGCGACGGCGCCAAGGGCTGGCTGGCGGTCTTTCTTTCGCAGCATCTGGCGCCGGCCTACGGGTTGGATGAAACCGTGGTCGCGGCCGCGGCCGTCGCGGTATTCCTCGGCCACGTCTATCCGGTGTTTTTCGGGTTTTACGGCGGCAAGGGCGTGGCCACGGCGCTGGGCATCCTGCTGGCGCTGAATCCGTGGCTCGGCCTGGCTGCCCTGGTCACTTGGCTGCTGGCGGCCAGGCTTTGGCGGATTTCCTCGCTTTCCGCCCTGATCGCTGCGGGATTGGCGCCGCTTTATGCCCTCGCGCTGCTCGACGCCGGCGTGCTGGTCGCGGCGGTGGCGGTGTTGTGCGTGCTCCTGATCTGGCGGCACAAAAGCAACATCCAGAATCTGCTCTCCGGCAAGGAAGGCGCAATCGGCAAGGCGTCACACTGAGTTAGAGCCTATTTCAGTAGATTTCATATCCCGCGTTGCGTCCGGAAAGCGATGGATGCTAGGCGCAAGGCGCGGCCAATGGTTGTTCCATTGGCAAGCCTTGCAACAACGCAGACGCGCTTTCCGGTCGCAACCCGGAGGGCCGGATCGCCGTGGGGTATGAAATCTACTGAAATAGGCTCTTACTGACCAACAGGGGGTGTCCGTGGCCTGGTTTGAAAAAGAAATGGATTACGCGCGGGAAAGCCTGGAGCAGGTTTCCCGCACCGCCGTCGAAACGGCGGCCGAAAAGCTCAACGTCGTCGTGCGCGACGGCATCGTCCAGGCCAGCGGCGAGTTGCGTGAAGTGGTGCTGGGGGCGAGCCGGGAGGTGGACGCCAAGCTCGACAAGATTTCCGCCGAACTCCATAGCCAGCGCCAGTTCACCAAGGACGACGTGGTCGAGCTGGTGGACTACGCCACCGGCAAGCTGGGCGCCACCATCGACGACCGGGTGCGCGTGATCAAGGAGGAAATCACCGCACTGGTGCAGGACCGGGTGGAATATCTCAAGCACGAGGTGGATTCTTTCTTCATCCAGCGCCAGGAAGACCTCGCCCGCGAGCGCCGCCGCCTCATCGCCAACATCCTGATCGCGGTGACCGCCTCGATGGTCATGGGCGCCTTGTCGCTGATGTACCACCGGGCGCTGCTCGGCGGCACCGACATGTACGGCCTGTTCCGCGTGGTGTTCCTGTCGCTGACCGGCGGCTACGCGGCTTTTTTGCTGGTCAAGCTGGTGCGCAAATATCGCCGGATGACCGAACACAAGAAGGATTTGGTGTTTCTTGCCATGAAATACTGGGGCGTGCTGCGGCCGGAAAGCGTGTTCGGCCATGTGCTCCTGATTTTGATTCTGATCGCGTTATACGCCGTGCTGTTTTTCCCGATGGAAATCGCGCACCTGCTCGGCAATCAAACCCTGATTCACTGGGTGAACGGGCTGCACGGAATCAAATAGTCGCCGGGAGCCTGTCGGACCTAAAGAATCGAAGCGAAAATTCGGCTGGGCGAGGACAGATTTTGTCGGTTTTGCTGGTCAATAGTTATTCTATTGGCCAAAAAAGCGGCGAAATATGGACCGGCCAGGCGGATTTGCAGCCGGTTTCCTTTAGGTCCGACAGGCTCCCAGGTCCCAGCGCGGCCGGATGTTGAACTTCCATTCCCCTTGCGACGCCTGTCCGAGCCGCATTGCGCCGGCGAAGGCGATCATGGCGCCATTGTCGGTGCAGAATTCCAGTTTCGGATAGTAGACTTCGAATCCGCGGCGGGCGGCCAGCGCGGAGAGCTTTTCGCGCAGTTGGCGATTGGCGCCCACGCCTCCCGCCACCACCAGGCGGGACAGCCCGGTCTGGCTCATCGCGGCCAGGGACTTGGTGGCGAGGACCTCGACGATGGCGTCCTGAAAGGCGCGGCAGATGTCGGCCACGGTCTGTTCGTCCCGCGCCTGCTGGCCGGCCAGCGTCAGCACGGCGGTTTTCAGGCCGCTGAAGCTGAAGTTGAGGTCGCCGCTGTTGAGCATCGGACGCGGCAGCCTGAAGCGGCCCGGCACGCCCCGCTCGGCCAGCCGCGACAGCGCCGGTCCGCCGGGGTAGCCCAGTCCGAGCAGCTTGGCGGTCTTGTCGAAGGCCTCGCCGGCGGCGTCGTCCAGGGTTTCGCCCAGCGTTTCGTAGGTGCCGACTGCGGACACTTTCATCAACTGGCTGTGTCCGCCGGAAACCAGCAGCGCGACGAAAGGGAAGGCGGGCGGGGTGGGTTCCAGCAACGGCGCAAGCAGGTGGCCTTCGAGGTGGTGGACGCCGAGTGTCGGCACTCCCAGCGCGAAACCGAGTGAGGCGGCCACGCTCGCGCCGACCAGGAGCGCCCCGGCCAGTCCCGGTCCTTGGGTATAGGCGATCGCGTCGATGTCGCCGAGCGTGCAGTCCGCTTCCTTCAGGATCTGGCGGGTGAGCGGCAGGACGCGGCGGATGTGGTCGCGCGAGGCAAGTTCCGGCACCACGCCGCCGTACTCGGCATGCATCGCCACCTGCGAGTGCAGGGCATGGGCGAGCAGGCCGCGTTCCGTGTGGTACAGGGCGACGCCGGTTTCGTCGCAGGAGGATTCGATTCCGAGAACAAGCATGGCCCGACATGATACCGGTAATTTGACTTTGAAAAAAACGCTTTCGCTGGTAAAATGGAAAATTCCGTTTCAAATCTATAAACTTTTTTAAGGTGATTTGCTCATGCCGAGTGTACGCGTCAAGGAAAACGAACCGTTCGATGTAGCCCTGCGCCGCTTCAAGCGCGCCGTGGAAAAAACCGGTCTGTTGACCGAACTCCGCGCCCGCGAGTTCTACGAAAAGCCCACCGCCGAGCGCAAGCGCAAGATGGCTGCAGCCGTCAAGCGCCATTACAAGCGCCTGCGCGGTCAGACCCTCCCCCCCAAGCTCTACTAGGCGTTTCATGAGTCTCAGGCTTCAAATCGCCGAGGATATGAAATCGGCGATGCGCGCCAAGGATGCGCCGCGTCTGGCGGCTATCCGCCTGCTTCTGGCTGCGATGAAGCAGCGCGAGGTGGACGAGCGCATCGAGCTGGCCGACGATCAGGTGGTCGCGGTCATCGAGAGAATGCTCAAGCAGCGGCGCGACTCCATTTCCCAGTACGAAGCGGCTGGGCGGCAGGACTTGGCCGATGTCGAGAAGTTCGAAGTGTCGGTGTTGCAGGGCTATATGCCGCAGGCTCTGTCCGAGAGCGAGATCGAAGCGGTGGTCGCCGCCGTGGTGGCTTCATCCGGCGCGGCCGGCGTGAAGGACATGGGCAAGGTGATGGCGATCGTCAAGCCGCAAATGGCCGGGCGTGCCGACATGGGCAAGGTTTCCGCCCTGATCAAGGCTAAGCTGGGCGGCTAAGTCCCCCGTTTCGCCTCGGGCGGGTTTTCCCGCCATGGCGCGGAAGCGCGTCCAACTCACGGCATATACTGGCGCCGGATGAATGTAATCGGCGGGAGGCGCTCCTGGCGTTGAAAATCTGATGATTCCGCAGTCCTTCATCCAGGATCTACTCAATCGCCTGGATATCGTTGACGTTGTGGACCGGTATGTCCCGCTCAAGAAGGCGGGAGCCAATTACCTCGCCTGCTGCCCGTTCCACGGCGAAAAAACCCCCTCTTTTTCGGTTAGTCCCGCCAAGCAATTTTATCATTGCTTCGGCTGCGGCGCCCATGGCACGGCCATTGGCTTCGTCATGGAATACCAAGGGCTGGGCTTCGTCGAGGCGGTCGAAGAGCTGGCCAGGAGCGCCGGCCTAACCGTGCCGAAAGAGGAGTCCGGCCAGTTCGATCGCCGGCCGGAGGGTGAGATCGATGCGCTGTCCGATGCGCTACAGCGCGCCACCCGTTTCTACCGTGACGAGCTGAAGCGTTCCGAAACCGCGATTGCCTACCTGAAGAAACGCCGGCTTTCCGGCGAAATCGCGGCGCGTTTCGGCATCGGCTACGCGCCGGGCGGCTGGCAGGGTCTTGCCGGCGCCGTGCCCGACTACCAGGCCAAATCCCTGGTGCAGGCCGGGCTGGTGATCGAGGGGGAGGGCGGCAAGCGCTACGACCGCTTCCGCGACCGCGTCATGTTTCCCATCCTGAACCAGAAAGGAACCGTGATCGGCTTCGGCGGACGCGTGCTGGGCGCGGGCGAGCCGAAGTACCTCAATTCCCCCGAAACCCCGCTGTTCGAAAAAGGCCGCGAGCTCTATGGCCTGTTTCAGGCGCGCCAGGCAATCCGCGCCGCCGGCAAAGTGGTCGTGGTCGAAGGCTATATGGACGTGGTGGCGTTGGCGCAGCACGGCGTCGAATACGCCGTGGCCACGCTGGGTACGGCGACCACGCCGGTGCATGTCCAGAAACTGCTGCGGCAGAGCGATAACGTGGTTTTCTGTTTCGACGGCGACACTGCGGGCCGCAAGGCCGCATGGCGCGCGCTGGAAAACAGCCTGGCTTTGATCGGCGACGAAAAGAATATCAAATTCCTGTTCCTGCCGCAGGGCGAAGACCCCGACAGCTATGTGCGCCAAGAGGGCAAGGCGGCGTTCGAGGCGCTGCTCGACGGCGCCATGCCGCTGTCGGAGTTCATGCTGCGTGAACTGGCGGCCGGGGTCGATATGCAGACCATGGAGGGGCGGGCGCACTTCCTCAAGCTGGCGCAGCCCCTGGTGCAGCAGGTCGCAGCTCCCGCTCTGGGCCTGATGTTGCGGCAGCGGCTGGCGGAATTGGCTGGCGTGTCGCGGAATGAACTCGTGCAACTGATGCCGGTCAAACCCGCGGTAACACCGGTAGCCCAAAGGAATAAATCTTCGCGCAAGCCGCCTTCCCTGACCAGAAAACTGTTGCAGCTGCTGCTCTATCAACCCGGGCTGGCGGCGGAGTTCAATGTGAGTCTGTCGGGCGAGGGGTCGGAGGAGCTGAAAACCTTGAGGGCGCTGCTTGCATTTGTGGCGAACGTGAATGGCCCGGTTTGGACGACGGTCGCCGTGTTGGAGTATTTCCGCGGAACGCAGCACGAAGCCTTGTTGAGCGAAGTGTCGGGTGAGACGCTGTTGTGGGATGAGGGCTTCGAAGTGGCGGCGGAATTTGCCGGCGCGGTGGAACAACTGCAAAAGCACGAGCGCCAGCGCAGGGTTGAATCCCTGCTCGCGCACTCGCGCACGCAGGGGTTGTCCGCGGAAGAGAAGGCGGAGTTGCAGTGTTTGCTGCAGGGCGGTTCCGTTTCGGCCTGCGACCCGGCCCGAACCGTCGCCTGCGGCGGGCCGGATTCCCATTAGGGATAAGAACTGGCCAAACCGGCTGAAATTAGTGTATAATCTAACCCTTTTTTCCACCGAAATCTTTAGTTGGAACAAATTGTTATGGCGACTGAAAACGACAAACTCGAAACACGCATGACCGATGTCGATGCGCGCAGGATGCGCCTTAAGAATCTCATCGTTCTGGGCAAGGAGCGCGGCTACCTGACCTATGCCGAGATCAACGATCACCTGCCGGACGACATGCTCGATGCCGAGCAGATCGAGGGCATCATCAGCATGATCGGCGACATGGGCATTTCCGTATGCGACGAGGCGCCGGACGCGGAGGCGCTACTCATGTCCGATGCTGCGCCGGCGGTGGCCGACGAGGATGTCGTGGAAGAAGCCGAGGCGGCACTTTCCACCGTGGATTCGGATTTCGGCCGCACCACCGACCCGGTGCGCATGTACATGCGCGAGATGGGTTCGGTGGAACTGCTCACGCGCGAGGGCGAGATCGAGATCGCCAAGCGTATCGAGGACGGCTTGAAGCATATGGTGCAGGCGATTTCGGCGTGCCCGACCACCATCACCGAAATTCTCAATCTGGCGGCCAAGGTCGAGCGCGACGAAATGCGCGTGGACGAACTGGTCGATGGCCTGCTCAACGCGGACGGCGAGATCGAAGAGGAGCTGCCGGCCGAGGAGGCCGTGGCGGCCGTTGAAGAGGAGCTGGACGAGGAAGACGACGAAGATGCCGGCGCGGCGGTGGCGGCGGCCAATCTGGCGCAACTCAAGGCGGATGCCATGGTGCGCTTCGACACGATTCGCGGAGCCTTCGACAAAATGCAGCAGGCGCTGGCGAAAAAAAACTCGAAAGCCAAAGGCTACGCGGAATTGCAGGAACAGATTTCGAACGAACTGCTGTCGATCCGCTTTTCCGCCAAACAAGTCGAATTCCTGTGCGAAAGCCTGCGTTCCCTGGTGGAAGAGGTGCGCGGTTTCGAGCGCGAGATCATGGAGCTGTGCGTGACCAAGGCCGGCATGCCGCGCCCTTATTTCATCAAGACCTTTCCCGACAACGAGAGCAACCTGGAATGGGTGATCGAGGAAATCGCCGCCAAGAAGCCCTATAGCGAGAAACTGGGGCGTTTCCAGCATGCCGTGGTGGATCAGCAACAGCGCTTGCTGGACCTGCAGGCGCGGGTGCAGATTCCGATCAAGGATCTGAAGGAAATCAACCGCCAGATGTCCACCGGCGAAGCCAAGGCGCGCCGCGCCAAGCGCGAGATGATCGAGGCCAACCTGCGCCTGGTGATCTCCATCGCCAAGAAATACACCAACCGCGGCCTGCAATTCCTCGACCTGATCCAGGAAGGCAACATCGGTCTGATGAAGGCGGTGGACAAATTCGAATACCGCCGCGGCTACAAGTTCTCGACCTATGCGACGTGGTGGATCCGCCAGGCGATCACCCGCTCCATCGCCGACCAGGCGCGCACCATCCGCATCCCGGTGCACATGATCGAGACCATCAACAAGATGAACCGCATCTCCCGTCAGATCCTGCAGGAAACCGGGCAGGAGCCCGATCCGGCCGAACTGGCGACCAAGATGGAAATGCCCGAGGAGAAAATCCGCAAAATCCTCAAGATTTCCAAGGAGCCGATCTCCATGGAAACTCCGATCGGCGACGACGAGGATTCCCACCTGGGCGACTTCATCGAAGATTCGACCACGCTGGCCCCGGCCGACGCGGCGCTGTACGCCAGCCTGCGCGAAGCCACCAAGGAAGTGCTGGAATCGCTCACTCCGCGCGAGGCGAAAGTGCTGCGCATGCGCTTCGGCATCGAAATGAACACCGACCACACCCTGGAGGAAGTCGGCAAGCAATTCGACGTCACCCGCGAGCGTATCCGCCAGATCGAAGCGAAGGCGTTGCGCAAATTGCGCCATCCTTCCCGCTCCGAACGGCTGCGCAGTTTCCTGGATAACGAGGTCTGAGCAAGGCCTGGCGCCGTTAGGCGCAGAGTTACGGGTCTGTAGCTCAGTTGGTTAGAGCAGGGGACTCATAATCCCTTGGTCCACGGTTCAAGTCCGTGCGGACCCACCATAAAAAACAACGGCTTAGGGTTGGCGCTCTAAGCCGTTTTCTACAAAAACCGGCTGTTTTTCTACAATTCTCATTTTAGCGGCTTAACCTTTTCGCCTATTTTGTTCCTGGTGTAGTGTTCAGTCATGCCGCGATTTTTGTGCCCCAAGAGCTTCTGAGCATGTGCAAGGTCGTCGGTGTCGGTGGCGGATTTCGCACGGATATCGCGGAATTGGAAACTGACTTTTGCGAGTTCCCGCGCCTTGTCGAAACGAGAGCGCAAAGCGCAATAAGTGAGGCGATGCCCCTTGTCATCCTGAATCAATGCCGCGCTGCTGATGGGTCGAGGCCTAGTTAGGATGCGATTTATCGTATTGTCGAGTTCCCCTGTTATCTGAATTCGCAGCTTCTTGCCGGTTTTGTTTTGGGTGATCCATAGAAAACCGTCCTTGATGTCGGCGCGATCCAGCTTGAGCACGTCTGCCGGGCGTTGTCCGGTGAGATATGCCAGGTCCATCGCATCTTGAACGGTGTAATGGGCCTTTTCCCAAACGGCTAGATACTCATCATTCTCGATATAGCGATCCCGTCCCGCCTCCCTGAATCCCTTGATGCCTTGGCAAGGGTTCGTGGCGTCGGTGTATCCCTGTGATCTGGCAAAGTTGAAAATGTGGCTGAACAGCGCTTTTTCCCGATTCGCGCGGACCTTTGCCGCTTGCCCGCGAATTGTCATGTACTGTTGGACATGCTGCGGCTTTATGGCGTCGATCGGCATGTGGCCGAAAGCGCTCAACAGGTTTGCCAGTTCCTTGACATTGCCTTGCTGCGTCTGTGGTGCCTTGGTCGGGATGACTTCCTTCTGGTAGCGCTTTGCAATTGCTGCAAATGATTTGTCGCTGTCGTCTAACTGTTCGCCCTCAAGTTTCGCCCATTCCAGCTTTGCCGCCGCTAGGTCTTTCCCCAATTTTAACCATTGGCGGGGCGCTGTACTGGTGACGTAATAATACGCGTCGCCCTTCTTGTGAAGGCGTGGCGGTAGGTCGTGATTGTTTTGCCTGCGGCGACCCATGGCGGATAATTAAATGCGCTTTCTGAGGGCTTCAAAATTTGGCCGGTAAGCTTCGGGTTCCTGCTGCTGTCCGCAGCCTAACTTGGCTTCCACGTAAGCCGCCAGTACGATGATCCGCCCGACTGCGTTTTCTTCAAAGCGCCAGCAGTGATCGTTCAGCCACTTGCGCTGGGATGAGGTGCGTTTTCTCCCGGTCAATTCGACGAGTTGATCCTTGGTGAGAAACATCGCTGTCCCTACTTCACCAAGCGCAAATTGGCGGGGCGCGCCGCCGCCAGTTTGTTTTTGGCCCCGGCTGCATAGCCGGGCGTCGGCTGATAACTTGGATTCATGCGCCGGATATGCTTGTGTAACCGGAGTATCGCGGCGGATGCTGTTTCGCCTGGTTTCAGGTGGATCGTTGGTTTCATGCTGCGGCCTCCTCTTGTTGGTTGAGTTCGGGTTTTGCGAAAGGCAGAATTTCGGCGGTGTTGATTCTGGTCAGCAGGTTTCCGATTCGTTCATGCATGGCGGCGAGTTCGGCGGTTACGCCCTGGCTGAGGAACATCCCGCGCAAGCGGGTGTTTTCCGCTTGCAACTGGCTGATCGTTTTTTCCATCGATCTGTTTTCAGCCTCAAGCCTGGCGATCTTGCTTTGCATGAGCCAAACGAGGTTTATATCTTCCGGCGTGACCGTGATGGCGTTGTCTGGTGAAACTAACGCGCCGTCATGCAGATTGATAAACCAGCCGTCCCAGCGGTGATGCGTGAGTTTGGAAAAGGCGCTGCTCGTAATCAGGCGCAGCAATTCAAAGGCGGTGAATGGCACCGGCGCCGTACCGGCTTCCCAGCGTCGCACGGTGGAAGGGGCAACCCTCAGGTAAGCCCCACATTGCTTGATGGCCAGACCAAGATTTAGCCTCATCCAGCGGAAATTTTCGCCTGTGATGTTCATGGCTTGGGACATTGCCACCCATTGAGGGTGGTAGCCGGGGAATGCCCTGTTTATGGCTTCGTCCTTCGGTTCAATGGCCTGCATGTAGTAGGCCCAGCGGGTCTTATTGCTGGGGGCAGGAGGAATGTTCTTGCGCTTTTTCTGACCTGTGCTATTTTTCATTCAAGCCGCCTTCCTACGCGGCCAGCTTCCCGGCGTGACTTGGCGGCCATGCCGGGCGGCGAAACCCTTTTTCTCTCCTCTTTTTCGAAGCTTCCCACCGCAAAACCTGCACTCGGAATGCAAATTACGGTTCCGTCCTGGCACTTCCAGAAATTCATTCCGCCCATGTCGTAACGTGGGCTGTTTTCTGAGCCATAAGTTAGTGGTTCCTCGCGTTCATGGCCATGATTGGCGGTGTCCGTAGAGTTATTTACACGAGTCCAAGGCAAACCAACCCCGCCCCGTGGAACGGCTTTTTTCCATTCCAGCCGGGTGCGTTTTGCGCTTTCGCTCTCGCGGATTTCCCATTCGTGAATGCGGGTCACGATTGCAATGCCGTCGCCCTTGGTTTCAACGCCTCGCACCCGCTTGACCGTTTCGCCTGGGTAACTGGCGCTTTCGCGGTCTTCCCAAAGCGGTTTAAGCCTGGTTGCGCCCTCCCGTTGCACTTTCATGAACGCGCACCAGTCGCCGCGGTCGGCGGCGCGCCAAAGCGTGATGGCGGAAGTACCGAAAAATTGAAATTGGCGGATGCCGTAAAGACTGGCCCAGGCTTCGACACGTGCCGCGCCTGCCGTGGCGTCGCATTCGCCTTCGTAGTCCATGCCAACGTGAGCGCCATCGACGTTCTTGGCGATGTATTTTGCAACGTACCCGGCTGCGGTGCCTTTCGCCGGGTCTATGCGCTCGACGGTGAAGCGGCGTTCCTGTGCGCCGGGCTCGTGCGGGCTTTCCGCCAGCGCGTAGTCGCGCAAGGTGGTAATCAGTGCGTCGGCGTGGTCAGGATTGACGAAAGCCAGCATGTGCCAGTGTGGGGTGCCGTCGTGGTGCGGTTCTACCACGCGCAGGCCGAAATACTCTATGCCATCGCGTTCCAGTTTGGCTTGTGCGCGATCCCATACCTTTTTCCGCAAATAGTTTTGCGCCCTGTCCGGGCGGGTGCCGTCATAGTTGGCGTTTGAGGTGCCGTCATGATGACGGGCATGGAACCGGCTGGGCGTGGTGATGGTGAGAAATAGCCCGACGTATCCGATGAGCTTGGAATATTCTTCGGTGCCGCGAACTCGGGTCATAAGTTCGGCGCGGCGGTTTGCGGGGTTGCTGACATTCTTGGCTGACAACTCGGCCAAAGTGAAGGTATCGCCCGCCTCGTTGACGGCCTCCATGCGTTCCAACATGCGGGCGCTTTTCCGCTTGTGCGCTTGGCGGCGCTTTGCGGTTTCATCCGAAACATAGCGCCCGGCTTTGTTGTGCACGAAACCGGCTTTGATCGCCGCATGCTCGATTTTTACGAAGTGCTTGCGTAGGCGTTTGCGCCACCATTTTTCAGATGTCATGCGCGCCACGATTTGAGGCAATTCATCGCAGTTTGGCAGGGCGATTGCATAGCGCTCGGCGATGCGGGCCAACATCCCGCGCAAGGTGCCTTCGCTCACCCCATGCGGCAAATCTGCGCGGGCTTCCTGGGCGGCTTTTTTCGCCAGTTGAACAATTTCATCATCGTCAGCGGCGAAGTTCAGGCCGCGCGCCGGAAACAATTCTTTCATTCCCAGCATGTAAAGATTGGCCTGTTGCTGGCCTTGTACCCGGTGCCTTGTTTCGTAGCCGCGCAACAGCTTGGGGTGAAAGCTGCTCGGTATCGGCTTGAGAATATCGGCAACAAATTCCCGTTCGTGTGGGTCGTCTGATATCGCCCGCAGCCGGGCGCGAGAGTCCTGGGACAGGTGCGTTACGGTGCGCGCATCCATGGTGCGGCTTAGTGAACGGTGTTCTGTGGGTAGTAGGGGCGCACCGCGGCGCGCATGCCGGTGACTTCCCGGAATGACAGCGCCGCGCTGGCCGCTTCATCCTCGGTGTAGTGCCGGGCGAGTGCCGGGTTGTCCATTACGCGGAATTGGCGGGGCGAGAAATCGGCCAGGTAGCCCTTTTCTTCCGGCACCCATAGCACACAGGTTTGTTTGGTCAGGGAGTGGGTAAGCTTTTCCCGATGGGTGCGGCGTTGATTGCGGTTCATGGCGGCGGCTTGCTCCTACAGGTGGTTTCGATCAGTTGGTCATTTGTGGGTGGCGTGGGGTGCTCATGCGGCGCCCTCGGCTTTGGCAATTGCGGAGCGGCCGCGCTCGATCCCTTCGCGCAGGCTGTCGCCCATGTGCGGGTCGCGGCTCAACTCCTCGACCGCCTCCAGAAGTTCGCGGCAGGCATGCAGCAAATCCGGCGCGGCGGCTATCAGCCGCTCGTTGGCGTCGGCCTCAGCCAGCGACGATGCGGCGCCGGAGAAAACTTCCGCCATATGCAGAATCCGGCCATCGCTGACAGCTAGAATGGCCCGCCTTTCCGCTGTCCACGGCCCCGGCGTGTGCGCAGGGATGGGGCTATCGACGCGTGGCGTGGTTCCCTCGCCCCCCCACGCCGGGATAATGCCCCGGCGCGGGTTCCCCGCTCGGCGCGGTGTCGCGCCCCGCCAAACACATGCGGCGGGAGTTTTGGGGTTGGGATTGGTCTACAGGAAAAGGCATGTTCATTTTCCGGGCTGCGGCGGCTGCTTGGCCTGATGTGCGGCGAATAGCGCCAGGCCGATCAGAACAGCGATGACGAAGCCGCCCGATTTCATGGCGCGCCCGACCAAAGGAATCATGCTTACAGGCAAATTGGCGCTCATTCCGTTACCTCCTCGTGTTCGGTTTCCGTTGCCGGTTCGGTTTCCGCCGTGGCGGTGCCGTCAGGGTCGATCAGCCCGGATTCGATCAGGGTTTGCTTGAAAGTTTCGAAAACCATGTCGCGCACGGTTTCCGGGGTTTCCGTCGCCGGTTTGACGTTGAAGGCGCGCCAGCCGCGCAGCATCCGAAAGGCCAGGTAGTTGCCAGCCATCAGGGCGAACGCCTCTTGAAGTGCGGCTTTGGTTTCGTCGGTCAAATCCCCGTCGCCGAAAAACCCTTCATCACGCTCGATCTTGGTTTTGAACAGCGCCACCAAGCGGGCGTCGGCTTCTTCCATGATGTCCATGGTGTTGCCGATTACGTCATCCGGGATTGTGTTGCTGATGGGGAAGGAGTATTCGACCTTGAGCGCCGCATCAAGGCGGGGGCTGGGGCTTGCGACGGCGGCGGGTTGGGTGCCCTGGACGGTCGCGGCAGGTTGGGAGGTGGCGTCATCTTCATCGGTGAATTCGACGCCCTTGGATTCAAAGTAATCGCGCAGCTTGGCGGATTGCTCGGGTTTCAACCCGTCGCCGTAGCCGCGGAAGTGACTCACTTGATGGCGAGGTATGCCGCTGTCGCGGGCCACCTCGGATACGCTCAGGCGCAATGCTATGAGCGCCGCTTCGAAGTCCTCTTTGGTGAGGACGGGTTGATTTTTGATAGCCATGTCACCTCCATTTAAAATTGAACGAATGATTTATTGATTAAATCTTACGACGATTTGATTTAAATTGTCAACGAATCATTTAATTGATAAACGAGGCGTTTTATTGTGAAGCAAAAAAAAGCCGGCTGCTTATCGCAAACCGGCTTTGTTCGGTGCTTACCGTTCAGGATTTCCTATGAGTTTTCCTCGCGCTGCTTGGCTAATTCAAGCCTAAGTTCATCGGCATGTTGCAAATATGTTTCTATTGCTTTCGCGTCCATTTCCCGGTCAAAATCTTTGTTCCACCCTCGTAGTAGCCCCATCATCAAGTCCATTACCGCCGCTTTGTGATGGTGATGCAATCGCGTAAGGCAATAGGTCATTGCAGCATACAACTCCGCTTCTGAACGAGCCCAGCCCAAGTAGCGTTCATATTTGCCTGTCCCTTCAAATGGGTCTTCGTCACCATAAATTAAGTGGTTTGGAGAGATGCGTAGGGCTTCACACAATATACGGATTTCGCGTGGGCCAGGCCGATTAACGCCTCGTTCATAAAGTGAAATAACGGAGCCTGAAATTCCATTCCCTTCGGCGTCAACCCGCTTGGTTTTTTCAGCCAACTCCCCCTGTGTCAGGCCGGCCATTCTGCGGGCATCTTGAATACGCTGTCCGAGTTCTAGTTCTGGCTCGTTTATGAGCACTCCAAGTTTTCCCGGTGCGTGCCGAGAAAGTTCCTCCTGAATTTCTCTATCAATCAACTCAGCATTTTTCGTGAGTTTCTCTAGAGAAGCTTCCTGGCTCTTGCCCGTAAGTGTTCGGCGACGGCTTTTCTTGCCTGGCATGGGTGTTTTTCGCTGTCTGACAGGGTGTTTTCAGGTTGATTTCATTCTGTCGGAAGCCTTGTCGTTACAAGGTTTCATCCTGAATACATGGGGCGCATCTGCGTCCCTCATTTTTGCCAGTCTATCAGACCAAAGCGGGCATGGATACCGGGCGGGTTCGGGCGTAAAATCAAAACTCGATCCGAGGGGAAGACCATGAAAAACCCGCCACGCAAACCCGCCAAGCGGGACGAATACCGCGAATGGTTCGACAAGGAAGTCCAACTTGGACTTGACGACCTCGACGCCGGGCGCTTTGTCAGTAATGACCAAGTGCGTGAGCATATCCTCAAACGCCGCATAAATCGTGTCGGCGTGCGTAGCCAAAACGCTTGAACATGAAAATCACCAGCACCAGCAAGCAGCAACCCGCCGCCGATGATGATGCGGAAATTCGCCGTGCCATCAGGGAGGGTTTCGAGTCCGGCGAAACGGAAGGGTGGATTGACGCCGAAGAAGTCATGAATCAAGCCCGCGCCATCCTGGAACAGCATGAACGCAAACTCAAGGAAGATGCTTGCGATTATCGAGACGCCGTCAGCGCAAAGAAAAAAGGCGGGCGCACCTTCAGCCTGGCCGAAATGAAAAGGCTGCATGGCCTGAAACGCTGAATTTCGGTAGTTCCGCTGGCGCGCCATTCTCCTGCGCTGTGCATCCGTGGCTAACCGGTTTTGGTATACTTAAAGCCGGTAGCAAATCGGGGAAGATCATGAACGCCATAGCCTTTGCACAATTCCGTAAACACCTGACCGAATTGGTCGAGGAAATCAACGACAGCGGTGAGCCGCTGACCGTGACGCGAGCCGATGGCCGCGATTTTGTCATGCTGTCCGCCAGGGAATTCGAATCCATGCGGGAAACCATGCACCTCATGAGCACCGCGGCGAATGCGGAAGATTTGCGCGCCAGTATTCAGGAACTCGAATCCGGTCAGGGCGTGGAAAGACAGATCGATTGAAAGTCGTCTTTTCGAAACGTGCATCAGCCGACTATGACTGGTGGCAAGCGCATGATGGGCGAGGATTCGAAAAAATCAACGACCTGATCCGGGATATCCGCCGTGATCCGCACCACGGCATCGGCAAGCCAGAACCCTTGAAAGAAAACCTCACCGGCTGGTGGTCAAGAAGAATCACCAAGGAACATCGGCTGGTGTACAAAGTCGAAAACGGCGTCATCCTGATTGCCCAATGCCGTTTTCATTATTGATCCCGCAACCGTCGCAAGCCCCCCGATGGAGTCCCGCCAAGCTTCTACAATTCTA
Organism: Sulfuricella sp.; assembly: GCA_023266195.1. Lineage (GTDB taxonomy): Bacteria > Pseudomonadota > Gammaproteobacteria > Burkholderiales > Sulfuricellaceae > Sulfuricella. The sequence goes on along the minus strand of JAHFRP010000004.1, from coordinate 145,259 downwards.
AAAATACCCCACGACTGGCGGGGGTTTCGGCTATAGTGCAATTTAGAATTTGTAGAATATGGGTGATCTAACCATTGGATATGCAATGATTCCTGTTCGGACTCATAATCCCTTGGTCCACGGTTCAAGTCCGTGCGGACCCACCATAAAATAAAAGCCCAGGGGTTAGCCTCTGGGCTTTTGGTTTTTCGGCGTGGCAAAAATGCGGCGATGGGAGAGACGAGATGAAATTCCTGGCAACATTATGGTTCGCTGTTTTGCTGGCCGGTTGCGCGGCTTACAGCGGCAGCGGGCTCAAGCCGGGGGAAGCGCGGCTTGGCGATGTGTTGAGGGTGATGGGGCAGCCGGCGATGCGCTGGCAGGATTCGGCGGGCTCGGTGCAGCTCTCCTATCCTCGCGGGCCGATGGGAGATCATAGCTACATGGTTTATATCGGGCCGGACGGCAAGCTGCGGCGCATCGAGAATGTGCTGGACGCGAAGCATTTTGCCCGCATCAGGCCGGGGATGACCGAGGAGGAGGTTGCCCGTATTCTGGGGCCTGCCGAGCCCGCCTGGACCGTCTACTTCAAGGCGCGCGACGAACTGGTGTGGGAATGGCGCTATTGCGACGAGTGGAATGAGCTGGCGCGTTTCAACGTGCTGTTCGACGGCAACAGGCAGACGGTGCGTTCGACCCTGAGCCTGACCGAGGCGCAGCGAGGGCTGTGCGACGGCGACGGCAGCTGCTGGTGCGGGCATTGAATAGACGTTACTTGAAATAAGCCTTGGTGACGTATTGGTCCAGCATCCGTTCGGCATTGAAGAATGAGCCGTTGAGCGCGATGGCGTTGCGCATTACTCCGGCATAGCGCTCCATTTCGTCGTAAAACATCGGCAGAATGATCATTTCGAGCTTGTTGTACAGGGACAGGGCGTCTTCCTCCGGGTTGTCGGTCTTCCCCGATCCGCCGACGTCGTTGCCGACCGCCCAGCCGGTCACGCCCTCAAGGCATCCTTCGACCCACCAGCCGTCCAGGATGCTGAGTGAAGGCACGCCGTTGAGGGCGGCTTTCATGCCGCTGGTGCCGGAGGCTTCGAGCGGCGGCTGCGGCGTGTTCAGCCAGAGATCCACGCCGGCGGTCAGCGCCTTGGCCAAGCCGAAGTCGTAATCCGCCAGATAGACGATCTTGATTTTGTCTTTCAGCGCCGCCTTGATCTGGAAGATGCGCTTGATCAGATCCTTGCCGGCCTGGTCGCGCGGGTGGGCCTTGCCGGCATAGATGATCTGGGTCGGCCCCGAATTTTTGGCAATTTCGGTGAGCCTGGCGGTGTCCACGAAAAGAAGATCGGCACGCTTGTAAACTGCCGCGCGCCGGGCGAATCCCACGGTGAATACTTCGAGGTCCAGGCCGGCCTGGTAGTCGCGGTTGACCTGTTCGATGAGGGCTTGCTTGGACTGCCGATGCGCGCGCCAGATATCCCGCAGCGGGATTTTCAGCGCGTAGCGCAGGCTGGAATTGTCTTCGCGCCAGCCCGGAATCCGCTGGTCGAACACCGCGCTCATCGGTTCCGACGCCCAGGTGGCGGCATGCACGCCGTTGGTGATGGAATCGATTTTGTAGTCCGAGAACATCTGGCTGGAGACCTTGCCGTGCCGCTTCGCGACGCCGTTGATGTAGTGGCTGTTGTCGAGGGCGAGGTAGGTCAGGTTGAGCGTGCCATCGAGGCAGAATTCCCTTTCGCGCTCGGCGAAAGCGCCGTGGTAGCCGGTGATGACCTGATGCACCAGACTCAGCGGGAATTTGTCCTGCCCTGCCGGGACCGGAGTATGGGTAGTGAAGACGCACTTCGGCTTGATCAGACGCACCAGTTCCGCCGTCACGACCGGTTTGACCGGTTCGTAGGTCATCTCCCACGCCTCGCGCGCGAGCTCGTAGGCGAGTTCCAGCGTGAGCAGCGCGGCATGCCCTTCGTTCATGTGGTAGCGCTTGACGTCGGCGTAGCCCAGCGCGCGCAGCATCCTGACGCCGCCGATGCCGAGGATGACCTCCTGGCAAAGGCGGTAGCGTTCGTCGCCGCCGTATAGATGGTCCGTCAGCGCGCGGTCCTGCTCGGCGTTTTCCTCCAGCGCGGCATCCAGAAAATAAACCGGAACCGAAAAGCCGTTGATGCCTTTGACCTCCCGCGTCCACGCCCGCAGCCGGACGTTGCGCCCTTCGATCTCCACCACGCAGCGCGGTTCCATCTCTCTCAACAGGTCGGCAACCGGCCATGGGATGGGTTCTTCGGTCTGCGCGCCGGCGGCGTCGAGTTTTTGCCGGAAGTAGCCTTTGCGGTGAAGCAGGGTCACCACGATCATCGGGATTTCTAGGTCCGCCGCGGCGCGCACCGTGTCTCCGGCGAGTATGCCCAGGCCGCCGGCATAGGTGGGCATGCCCTCCAGCCCGATTTCCATGGTGAAGTAGGCGATGGTGTCTTTGCTGTCCATGGGCTTGTCGCCGGTAGTTTGTGGTTCGTCGCACGGCTTCGCCGCGTGCGACGGTTTTTCATCCGCCAGCCGAACCCCTCAACGCCCCGCCACCCTCTTGGCGATTTCCGCTGCGTGCCTGCCCTGAAAGCGCGCGATTTTCAGTTCGTTCGCGCTGGGCATGCGCTTGCCGTCGGTGCCGGCCATCGTCGCCGCGCCATAGGGCGAGCCGCCGCTGATTTCGTCCATGTTCATCAGTTCCTCGCAGGAGTAAGGCACGCCGACGATGACCATGCCGTGATGGAGGAGGGTCGAATGGAACGACGTCACCGTGGTTTCCTGGCCGCCGTGCTGGGTGGCGGTGCTGGTGAACACGCTGGCGACCTTGCCGATCAGCCCGCCGGAGAGCCACAGCTTGCCGGTCTGGTCGAGAAAGTTGCGCATCTGCGCGGTCATGTTGCCGAACCGGGTCGGCGTGCCGAAAATAATCGCATCGTAATCGGCGAGTTCGTCGATGGAGGCAATCGGCGCCGGCTGATCCAGTTTGACGCCGATCGCCCGCGCCTTGTCTTCGGGAATGATTTCCGGCACGCGCTTGATCACCGCATTCACGCCGTCCACCTCGTTCGCGCCTTCGGCCACGGCTTGCGCCATTTCCTCGATATGCCCGTACATACTGTAATAGAGAATCAGCACTTTAATCATGATCGGGCTCCTTGCGTTTTGAGTGGGGGGGAATGTTTCCTGCTATCCGCTACCCAGTATAGTTCGACATTTCGCTATCATGGTTTGACCCAGTGCAGTGGGTCGGGCTTCCGGCGGTGACTACACCGGCGCGCGGCTGCCTTTGATTTTTTGGTGAATCGGCGATGTGGAATCTCATCGGCAAAGAAATATCGGCAGCAACCGGCGCGGCATTTTCCGTCGAAACACGCAGCTCCGTCGGCGGCGGCTGCATCAACACGGCCTACCGCGTGGAGGGCGGCGCGCGGCGTTTTTTCGTCAAGACCAACCGGGCATCCGCTCTGCCGATGTTCGAAGCCGAGGCGGGTGGTTTGCACGAAATCGCCGCGACGTGCGCAATACGCGTACCCAACCCGGTGTGTGCGGGCGTTGCGGCGGATCGCGCTTTCCTGGTACTGGAATTCATCGATTTCGCAACGCGTTCAAACGGGTCTGGAGAAGAACTGGGGCGCAGGCTGGCCGCCATGCATCGGGTCGTTGCCCAGCGCTGCGGCTGGCGGCGGGACAATACCATCGGCGCCACTCCGCAGATCAATACGCCGACGGAAAACTGGCCGGAATTCTGGCGCGAGCGGCGGCTCGGCTACCAGCTCGCGCTGGCCGCGCGCAGCGGCTACCGGGGCGCGCTACAGCGCGGGGGAGAACGTTTGCTGGCGAAGCTGGAAGGGTTTTTTGCCGGCTATGCGCCGCCGCCTTCCTTGTTGCATGGCGATTTGTGGGGCGGTAACTTTGCTTTCGATCGGGACGGGACGCCGGTCGTTTTCGATCCGGCGGTCTATTATGGCGACCGGGAAACCGACTTGGCCATGACCGAATTGTTCGGCGGATTCCCGGCCTCGTTCCATGCGGCCTACCGCGAGGACTTCCCCCTTGATCCCGGCTACCGGGTGCGGAAGACGCTGTACAACCTGTACCACGTCCTTAACCATCTCAATTTGTTCGGCGGCGGCTATTTGGGCCAGGCGGAGGAAATGATCGCGCGGTTGCTGAGCGAAGCGGGATGAGAGCGGGCTGGGTCGTTTTTTGGGCGTGTCGTGGAGCCGCTCGGTGGGTGCGGCTTCAGCCGTACATGTCAGGCTGCACCCGCAAGGAGTGGCAACAAGCTACCGCATGGGCAAGAAAGCCTGCCCCCAGGCAAGGGATAAAGCCTACCGAGGCTTTACGCCGTCGTATTGATGTTCTGGCCCAGATGCGGCGGCAGGTTGGCCGAAGAGGGTTTGGCCGGCTTGGGCGCTTCATCGGCCGGCGCCGCGGTTCGAGCCCCCGATTCCTGGGCTCTTCTCAACGCCTGGTTGTCCGCGCTGTCGCCGACCGCTTGGCCGGAAAGTGGGCTGACCGTGGCTGCGCTGGAGATGTCCATGGCGAATTCCCTATATGAAAAGACGACGTTTTTAATATAACACATACGAGTACGTGCCGGTGACAAAACGGTATTTAATCATATGCTGATGTACCTAGTACATATGTACTAACTATAGGAAAAAAAACAAGTTTTTTTAAAAAAAGCTTGCCTAACGGGAAAATAATTCAGTATGCTGTGCACTACATACACAGGAAGCATGCCCAGCACGAAATGAATTGGCCGGAGGATGCTCGATATAACGGAGAAGGAGGTTGTGATGAGGAAAATGCCGGGTCTTTTGTTTGGGCTTTTGGTCGGCGCCGCCAGCCTGGCGGTGGCGGCCGAGGAAGGCAAGGAACCCGCCGGCCGCGCGCTGGCGTTCGACAAGGCGAAGGGAAATTGCCTGGCGTGCCATGCGATTCCCAACGACCCCAAGGCCGAATCGCCGGGCACCATCGGGCCGCCGCTCATCATGATGAAAGAACGCTTTCCGGACCGGGCCAAGCTGCGCGCCCAGGTTTGGGATGCTACCATGGCTAACCCCAGGACCGCGATGCCTCCTTTCGGCAGGCATCAGATCCTGACGGAGCAGGAAATCGATCAGATCGTCGATTACGTACTGAGTCTTTAACTTTTTTAACGGGAGAATAAAACGATGAACCAGTTGCGCAGAACGTTTTTGAAGGGCACCAGTGCCGCCGGCACGATCGCGGTGGCGATCGCGGCGGGCTTGCTCAAGCCCGGCCAGGTGCTGGCCGCGGAATGGAACAAGGTCGCTTTCGGCGCGACCACCACGGCGGATGCCATGAAAGACATCGGCGTCGGCGGTGCGGCCGAGAGCAAGGATATCCTGATCAAGGCGCCGGACATCGCCGAAAACGGCGCCGTGGTGCCGGTGGAAGTGACCAGCAAGATTCCGGGCACGACGGCCATCATGATTTTCGTCGACAAGAACCAGAACCCGCTGATCGCCAATTTCGAATTGTCCAATGGCACCGAGCCGTATATTTCCACGCGCATCAAGATGGCCAACACCTCCTTCGTTCGGGTGGCGGTCAAGGCGGGCGGCAAGGCCTACACCGCGAGCAAGGAAGTCAAGGTCACGATCGGCGGCTGCGGCGGCTGATCGTTCTGAATTGATTTGATTCCACCCAATTTTTACTAAGGACACGAACATGGCTGAAGGAATGAAGATTCGCGCGACGATGCAAGGCGACGTCGCCGACGTGAAGGCATTGATGAGTCACATCATGGAAACCGGCTTGCGCAAGGATTCCAAAACCGGGCAATTGATTCCCGCCCATTTTATCAACCAGGTCACCGCCACCCTGAACGGCAAGACGGTGCTGGACGCCCAGTGGGGCGCGGCGGTCGCCAAGAACCCGTTCCTCGGCTTCCGGGTCAAGGGCGCCAAGGTCGGCGACAAGATCGTGATCAGCGCCGTAGACAACCATGGTGAAAAAATCACCGGCGAAGCAACCGTAGCCTAAAAGAAGCAAACTGGCCGGGTGCACCCGGTCCGGCCAGGTTTTACCCATAATTCTTATAGATTCCCCGAGGAGGGAGCAATGATGAAACGGAGACTCACTGCTTTCCTGGCCGGCCTGCTGCTCGGCGCCAGCGTCGGAGCCCATGCCGGTCCCGCGGAAGACCGCAAGGCCTTGAACGATTACTATCAGCAGCGCCTGCCCCAGATCAAGCCGGGCGATTATATCTATGGAGCCTTGGCTCTGAACCCCGACGCCAAGGACCAGTACGACAGCATCATGATTTTTCCGCCATTCGTGAACGACGTGGACGACGGCCGGAAGATTTGGGAGAAGCCGTTCGCAAACGGCAAGCTGTTTGCCGGCTGTTTTCCCGGCGGCGGGAAGAATGTGGCGGGCGATTATCCCTATTTCGACAATGCCGCCGGCCGGGTGGCGACTTTCGAGAACGCCATCAACGCCTGCCTGAAGGCGAATAACGAAGCGGAATTCAAGTACGGTAGCCGGGAAATGGGGCTGCTGACTTCCTACGCCAAAAGCCTGTCTGACGGCATGAAGGTCAACGTCAAGGTGGAAGGGCCGGGCGCCCTCGCCGCCTACGAGAAGGGCAAGCAATATTATTATGCCCGGCGCGGCCAGCTGAATTTCTCCTGCGCGACCTGCCATATCGATTATGCCGGCGCCTTCATCCGCAGCGAGCAACTTTCGCCGATGATCGGCCATGCCGCCCACTGGCCCGAATTCCGCGCCGGCACCGAACTGTTCACGCTGCAAACCCGCTTTCGCCAGTGCAACAGCCAGGTGCGTGCCGTGCCGCTGGAATTCAATAGCGAAGAGTACAACAACCTGGAATATTTCCTCACCTACATGAGCAACGGCCTGCCGATGCAGACGCCGGTATTCCGCAAATAAACTGACATCCGGCACGAGATTGGAGGCCAGGGGCGGTTCGTCTCACGGGGTTCCCTGGCCGCTCGTCTCGCACCGCCGGTCCCAATCTGGAGTCTTTCATCATGTCCATGCACCGTCGCGAGTTCCTGCAAATCCTGGCTGTCGCCGCCGCTTCGGGGTTCGCCCTGAACAGCCGCTCTGCGCTGTCGGCGTCCAGCGCCGGCGGGTTTTACGATCTGCCCGCTTTCGGCAACGTGTCCTTGCTGCACATCACCGATTGCCACGCCCAGCTGCTGCCGATCCATTTCCGCGAGCCCAACGTCAACATCGGCCTCGGCGCCAGCCGGAATCGCGCGCCCCACCTGGTCGGCGAAAAGCTGCTCAAGGCTTACGCCATCCGTCCCGGCACGGTCGAGGCTCACGCCTTCAGCTATCTCGATTTCGACCATGCTGCACGCACCTACGGCAAGGTCGGCGGCTTTCCCCAGCTTGCCACCCTGGTGAAGAAAATCCGCGCCAGCCGGCCGGGGTCGCTGCTCCTGGACGGCGGCGATACCTGGCAGGGCTCCGGCACGGCGTTGTGGACCAAGGGGCAGGACATGGTGGACGCCGGCAAGCTGCTCGGGGTGGACGTCATGACCGGCCACTGGGAATTCACGCTGGGCGCGGAACGGGTCAAGGAGATCGTGGACAACGACTTCAAGGGCAAAGTGGATTTCGTCGCGCAGAACGTCAAGACCAACGACTTCGGCGACCAGGTGTTCCAGCCCTACGTCATCAAGCACATCAACGGCATCCCGGTCGCCATCATCGGCCAGGCCTTCCCCTACACGCCCATCGCCAACCCGCGCTACATGACCCCGGACTGGAGCTTCGGCATCCAGGACGAAAACATGCAAAAGCAGGTGGACGAAGTGCGCGCCAAGGGCGCCCAGGTCGTGGTGGTGCTGTCGCATAACGGCATGGACGTGGACCTCAAGATGGCCAGCCGCGTCAGCGGCATCGACGCCATCCTCGGCGGCCACACCCACGACGGCGTGCCCGCTCCGTCCATCGTCAAGAATGCCGGCGGCCAGACCCTGGTGACCAATGCCGGCTCCAACGGCAAGTTCCTCGGCGTGCTCGACCTGGACGTCAGGGGCGGTAAGGTCGCCGGCTTCAAATATAAGCTCCTGCCGGTTTTTTCCAACCTGATCGAGCCGGACACGGATATGGCGGCGCTGATCCAGAAAGTGCGCGCGCCCTACCAGGCCAAGCTGAGCGAGAAGCTGGCCGTGACCGAGGGCACGCTGTATCGCCGCGGCAACTTCAACGGCACCTTCGATCAGCTCATCCTCGACGCGCTGATGGAGGTGAAAGGCGCCGATGCGGCGTTCTCCCCTGGCTTCCGCTGGGGCACCTCGCTCCTGCCGGGCGAGGCCATCACCATGGAGCACGTGATGGACCAGACCGCGATCACCTATCCCTACACGACGCTGACCGAAATGAGCGGCGAGACCATCAAGATGATCATGGAAGACGTCTGCGACAACCTGTTCAACGCCGATCCCTACAAGCAGCAGGGCGGCGACATGGTGCGCGTCGGCGGCATCAGCTATACCTGCGACCTGCGCCAGAGCTTCGGCAAGCGCATCGACCACATGACGTTCAACGGCAAGCCCGTCGATCCGCACAGGACCTACAAGGTGGCCGGCTGGGCGCCGGTGGCCGAAGGCGCGACCGGCGAGCCGATCTGGGACGTGGTGGCGGGCTATCTGCGCGACAAGAAAACGATCACGCCGCGCAAGCTCAATCTGCCCAAGCTGGTCGGGGTGGAAGGCAACGCCGGGATTGCGTGATCGTAAAAGTGCGGGCTTTGTATCCGGGTAGGTCGGTTCAAGCGCAGCGGAACCGACAATTCCTCTGACGGTCGTCGGTTCCGCTGCGCTTGAACCGACCTACCCTGCTTGCGCGCGGAGGATTTGTGGGTACGGCTCTTGTGCCCTTTAGGGCGTAGCCGTTAAAGCCTGACCCACAGTCGACCTACCCAGCATCAGAAGGTAGGGTTGCGCCATGCGCACCCTACGGTTCAAGCCCTACTCCGGCCATTCCACTCTGGCCTCAAGCCCGCCTTCCGGCCGGTTCGCCAGGGTAAACTCGCCGCCGTGCAGCCGCGCGATGCGCTCCACAATCGCCAGCCCCAATCCGCTATTCCCCTTGCCGCCGCTGCGGGCGGCGTCGAGCTGGGTGAAGGGCTGTTTCATCCGTTCCAGTTCGGCTTCGGGGATGCCCGGCCCGTGGTCGAGCACGCTCAGGGCAATTTTCCCCTGAGCGCCCGATATCCTGATCTCGACCGGTCCCGCGCCGTGGCGCAGGGCATTGTCGAGCAGGTTGCCGATCAGGCGCTGCATGGCGGTCGGCTTGACCCTGACCGGCGGCAATGGCGCGAGATTCGCCGCGATGGCATGCCCGAGCCGGCGATAGCGCTCGCAGATGCCGTCGATCATTTCACTGAGATCGACTTGTTCGTCCGGCTCGTTGCCGCTGTCGCGCACGAAAGAGATGAACTGGCCGATGATCCTGTCCATGTCCTCGATATCCTGGATCATGCCGTCGCGCAGCGAAGCGTCGCTCATCATCTCGGTGCCGAGGCGCAGCCGTGCCAGCGGCGTGCGCAAATCGTGCGAGACGCCGGCCAGCAACAGCGCCCGGTCGGCATCCAGTTTTCTCAGGTCTTCCGCCATGCGGTTGAAGTTGCGGCTCAGCCGGCGCACTTCCTCCGGGCCGGTGATTTCCACCGGCGCGGGTTCTTCGCCCCGGCCCAGCGCGCTGGCGGATGCCGCGAGCTGGCGCAGCGGGCGGTTGATGCGCCAGACCACCAGAAATGCGCTGCCGACCGCCACGCCGACCAAGCCGAATATCACCGCGATCAGCGTCCACGGCGTTTCCACCTCGAAGCGGCTGGTGGGATACCCCACCCAGTAATCTTCGCCCGCGGCGCGGAATTTCACCCACAGCGTGGGACGCTCGCCGGCCTGGAACAGCACTTGCGTTTCCGGCCCGAGCGCCGGTTCGAGGCGGTTGGCAATCCGGCGCGTGAACGGCGGCCCCGGCACCTGAGCCGGCGGGGTGAATTGCCGCGCCGGGAAAAGCGGCGCAGCGGAGTCATGCCGCAATTTTTCGATCAACGCATTGCGCTGCGCCGGTTCGAGGACTTCCAGCGCCAGCGCCATCGAGCGCGCATGGTTGGCGATGATTTCCGACACCCGCCGCGAAACGAAATCGCCGCGATGGTGCCGGAACAGCGCCACCGTGACGATCTGGCTGCCGAGCATCACCAGCACGATCAACAGCGCGATGCGGCCGAACAAGGTGTTGGGGAGGAGTTTCATTTTGAAAACGGCAATCGGCTGGGTTGTAGGTGCGAATTCATTCGCACAATTATGGCTTCAGTGCGAATAAATTCGCACCTACAGACTGCTCTCGGCACGTCGAAGCATTTTGCTTCATTGCTTCTGCCCATTCGGCACGAAAACGTAGCCGAAGCCCCACAATGTCTGGATATAGCGCGGGTTGGCCGGATCGGCCTCGATCAGCCGGCGCAGGCGGGAAACCTGCACGTCGATGCTGCGGTCGAAGGCGTCGTAGGCGCGCCCGCGGGTGAGCTCCAGCAGGCGTTCGCGCGACATGGATTTCATCGGATGGGACGCCAGCACCAGCAGGAGCGCGAATTCCCCGCTGGTCATCGGCACCGCCTCGCCGCGCCGGGTCAGGGTGCGCGTCGAAGGGTCCAGCACCAACTCGCCGAAGGCGACCGGCGCGCCGCTTTCCACCGGCGCGCTGGCCGGGGCGCCGCTGCGCCGGCGCAGGACCGCATGGATGCGCGCCACCAGCTCGCGCGGGTTGAACGGCTTGGGCAGGTAGTCGTCGGCGCCCATTTCCAGGCCGACGATGCGGTCGATCTCGTCGCCCTTGGCGGTGAGCATGATGATCGGGATGTCCTCGCCCGCCCCGCGCAGACGGCGGCAGATCGCCAGGCCGTCTTCGCCGCCGGGCAGCATCAGGTCGAGCACCATCAGGTCGGGCCGGCTGCGCTCCAGCCGCTTGTCCAGCCCCGCGCCACTCGGCTCCGCGCCGACTTCGAAGCCCTGTTCCGCGAGGTAGCGCAGCAACAGCTCGCGCAGGCGCAGATCGTCGTCGATCACCAGGATTTTCGTCTTGTTCGCTGTCATGGATTCAAGTCTACCGTCAAACAAATGGGCAACGAAGCGCTTTGTTGCAGAATGTTGCCGCAAGATGGGACGGTAACAAATTCTTACATTTTTTCCCGGCGACGCAATAAACGGGAAACGGATAACCGTCAATATTCGAGCCGTAGCGATCCACGTTGTTCGTTCATTCATTATCAGGAGAAAACCATGAAAGCATTTAAAATTTCCGTGCTGGCCGCGGCGTTGTTGATCGGAGCCGGCGTTGCCGGTGCGGATGCCGGCAGGCACGGGCCGGACGGCGGCCCGATGGCCGGCATGGAAAAAGTGCATAGCCAGCTCAAGCTGAATCCAGAGCAGGAAGCAGGCTGGAAAGCGGCCCAGGACAAGTCGCGCGCCGCCATGCGGCAGGCGCGTGAATCGCACCGGAAAATGCACGAAGCGATGAAGCAGGAACTGGCGAAAAGCGAGCCGGATTTCGCCGCGGTCGCCAGAATCTCCGACGAAACCCAGGAGAGCAACCTCAAGGCCCGGCATGAGGCCCGCGATCTATGGCTGAAGCTCTATGCGACGTTTACGCCGGAGCAGAAGCTCGTCGCGCGGGATTTCATGCGCGAGCGGATGGCGAAGATGGAGCGTATGCGGGACAAGTTCGAGCGCAGGGGGGCGGAACGGAGGATTGAATAAAAATGTCGTTTCCGGCGCCGGAATGAAAAACCCCCGCCCTTGAGGGGGCGGGGTTGGAAGGTGGCTGAATAATGGGGCGCCAGAAAATCGTGGTGCGCCCCTAATTATTCGTTTGTTAAGCCCAAGTGCAAACACCCGTTTGGTAGTCGCAAGTAACGGTTCCGGTGCCCGGAGCCTTCGGAGTGAACGTGAAGTTTGCAGCCGGAAGAGCGGCAGCGCTATAGGTGGTTGCGGAGCAAGCACTGATAGTGGCCGCAGGCAACATGCCGATATCATTGTTGGCGATCGCGGCGACGGCCCCATGGGCAAGTCCGGTAGCCTCGGCGAGGCACGCATTATTGGCCGATTTCTCGGTGTATTTCTTGTATTGCGGCAATGCCACCGCCGCCAGAATGCCGATGATTGCCACGACGATCATCAGTTCGATCAGGGTGAAGCCTTGTTGTGCTTTTTGCATGATGAATCTCCTCTGGAGGTTTGTTGGGTGAAACGAACACACGGGGTGTTTGCCTGAATACGTCAGCAAGGCGTGTGCCAGGTGTGCGGCGGGTGGTGGTTGCGAGTACGGCTCTCGTGCCTTTTTGGGCGCGGCCGCACATGCCAGGCTGCACCCGCCAGGAGTGGCCGCAAGCGGCACTCCGGCTTTCTATCGCCTAAAGTCGATGAAAGATCGGATGTCCCCGCCGCGAGCAGCAGCAAGCTGCTCGCAAGGGCAAGAAAGCCTGACCCGCAGGTTCTGCTGGGGTGCCGCGAAAATGGCAGTATGTGACGTTTTGCGGCACATGGGCGTGGGTTTGGCTTCCGCGGGTACGACTCCTGTGCCCTTTAGGACTTGGCCCCACAAGTCAGGCAGAAGCCTGACCGGAAGGCGGCACGAACCCCGGTATCCTTGCCTCATTCACCGGGTCGATCTGCCCCGGCTCCAGAAACTGCTCGGCATACTTCAGATAAACTTTTTCGCGGATGAACACGTCGAACAAATCCGGGTCGATGTGGTGGTCCTGTTTCATGAATCCCAGTATCCGCAGCGATTCGGTCAGGGTTTTGCCGGGTTTGTAGGGGCGGTCGCGGGCGGTGAGGGCTTCGAAGATGTCGGCGATGGCCATGGTTCTGGCCTGGATCGACATCTGCCCGCCCACCAGCCCCTTCGGGTAGCCCTTGCCGTCCATGCGCTCGTGGTGGCCGCCGGCGTATTCCGGCACGCGCTTGAGATGCTTGGGCCAGGGCAGGGCTTCGAGCATCTTGATGGTGGCGACGACGTGGTTGTTGATGATCTGGCGTTCTTCGTCGGTCAGCGTGCCCTTGGCGATCTTGAGGTTGTTCGCTTCGTCCTCCGACAGGAACGGGGCGCTTTCTCCATTTTCGTTGACCCAGACGTGGCGGGCGATGGCATCGACCTGCGCCTGTTGTTCCGGCGTCATGAATTCGCCGCCGATGTTGCTCTTGCGCAGGAATTCGCGGTCGGCTTCGAGCTGGCCGATGCGCTGCGCGTAGGCTTGTTCCAGCGCGGCGAAATTGTCCTTGTCTCCCCGTTCCATGCTGTCGATTTTTGCGTTGAGCAATTCGATGCGGGCGTCGCGCTTCAACACCTCGAAGCGGGTGTCGATCAGGTGGATGCGGTCGAACAGGGTGTGCAGCTTGGTCGCCTTGTCCACTACGTGCACCGGGGTGGTGATCTTGCCGCAGTCGTGCAGCAGGCCGGCGATTTTCAGTTCCTTGCGGTCCGTCTCGGTCATGCGGAAATCCTTGAGCGGGCCGGCATTGGCGGTGCTGGCCGCTTCCGCCAGGAGCATGGTGAGCACCGGCACGCGTTCGCAGTGGCCGCCGGTGTAGGGCGATTTTTCGTCGATGGCGATGTTGATCAGCTTGATGAACGCCTCGAACAGCTCTTCCAGCTGCTTGATCAGCAGCTGGTTGGTGAGCGCGATGGCGGCTTGGGAGGCGAGGGATTCGGTCAGGCGCTGGTCGGCCTTGGAAAAGGGGGTGATCGCGCCGCTCTGCCGGTGCTTGGCGTTGATCAGCTGCAATACGCCGATGATTTCGTTTTCATGGTTTTTCATCGGGACGGTGAGAAAGGATTGTGAGCGGTAGCCGGTGTTCCGGTCGAACGCGCGCGTGCCGGAAAAATCGAATCCCTCGGCGGTGTAGGCGTCCTCGATATTGACGGTCTTGTCGTGCAGTGCCGAATAGACGGCGACCATCGAGTTGTTGGGCTTGCCCTGCGCATCGTGCAGGGGCAGCAGATCGAATGGGATCGGCATCCCGGTGGTGCCGCCCATGGCGATGCCCAGCGTGTCGTTGCGCATGATCTCGAACCTGAGGCAGCCGCCGCCTTCCGCCATGCGGTACAGGGTGCCGCCGTCGGCGTTGGCGAGGTTTTTCGCGGCGAGCAGGATGGCTTCGAGCGTCCGGGTGGTGTCTTTTTCCGCGGACAGCGCGACGCCGATGGCGTTCAGCTGCTCCAGGCGATCAAGCAGGTCGTTGTTCGCGTTGTTCATGGTCTTTCCTTTTTTACATGGCCGCGCGCCGCCCGTAGGTCGGGCACGCCGTGCCCGACAAATCTCCGCCCAACCATTCGTCGTCAAATCGTCGGGCACAGCGTGCCCGACCTACTTGATGCACACGGCCCGTACCTGCTTCAGGTCGGTGATGCCCTGCAGCACTTTCTCGATGCCGTCCTGCTTCAGGGTGCGCATGCCTTCGCCCAGCGTGGTGGCGAGCATTTCCGCGACGCGGGCGTGTTCCTGGATGTTTTTCTTGATGGCGTCGGTGCCCACCAGCAGTTCGTGCAGGCCGAGCCGGCCCTTGTAGCCGGTGTTGTTGCAGGCCTCGCAGCCGACCGGGTCGTACAGGGTGAACTGGCCCTTGTCGTTGGCGAACTGTTTGACCCAGTCCTTGTAGATGGCTTCCATCGCCGCCTTGGGGTCTTTTTTCCAGGACTCGATATTGGCGAGTTCGAGGCAATATTCGTTGAGCAGGTGCTTGATGTCGTCGGCGCTGGCAATGCGCGCTTTCTTGCACTTCGCGCACAGCCGCTTGGCCAGCCGCTGCGCCAGGATGCCGAGCAGGGCATCGGCGAAGTTGAACGGGTCCATGCCCATGTCGAGCAGGCGGACGATCGATTCCGGCGCGCTGTTGGTGTGCAGCGTGGCGAACACCAGATGGCCGGTGAGCGAGGCCTCGATGCCGGTGGAAACGGTTTCCTTGTCGCGCATTTCGCCCACCATGATCACGTCGGGGTCGGCGCGCAGGAAGGCGCGCATGGCGAGGGCGAAAGTCAGCCCCGCCTTGGGGTTCACCTGCACCTGGCGCAGGCCCTTCTGGGTGATTTCGACCGGATCCTCGGCGGTCCAGATCTTGGTTTCCGGCGTGTTGAGGTGCTTCAGCACCGAATGCAGGGTGGTGGTCTTGCCGGAGCCGGTCGGCCCGCAGACGAAGAACAGGCCGTAGGGCTTGGCGACCACTTCCTTCAGCGTTTTCAGGTTGTAGCGGGAAAGCCCCAGTTTTTCCAGCGGAATCGGCTCGCCGGCGGCGAGGATGCGCATCACGACGTCCTCCACCCCGCCCGCGGTAGGCAGCGTGGCGACGCGCAGCTCGATGTCGAGCGGGCCGAATTTCTTGAACTTGATCTTGCCGTCCTGTGGCTTGCGCTTCTCCGAAATGTCCAGGTCGCACATGATCTTGAGCCGCGCGATCAGGGCGTTACGGTAGCTGGCGGGGATTTCGATGTAAGGCCCGAGCGTGCCGTCGCGGCGGAAGCGCACCTCGATTTTTTCCTTGCCGGCGCCGGGCTCGATGTGGATGTCGGACGCGCCCTGATGGTAGGCGTCGACGATGATCTTGTTGACCAGCTTGACCAGCTCGTTGTCGGCGGCGGCGCTGATCTCGTCGGCGGAAACCTCCTCCGCGCCGTCCTCCTCCAGATTGGAAAGCAGGTCGCCGATGGAAGCGCTGCCGCCCTCCTCGCCGAAAAACAGGTCGATGGTTTGCTGGAATTCGCGCTGGGTCGTGGCGAGGTAGGCCAGCTTGTGCTTGGGGAACACGTTGGCGGCAATGTGCGAGGTTATTATTTTCTCCGGGTCGGGCGTCAGGATGGCGAGACCTTGCGCCGTTTCCTCGATGGGCAGCCACTGGCTGTTCTCGACGTACTCGCGCTTGAGGTTCTTGAGCAGGTCCGCCGGCTTGATCCGGTCGGCGCGGAACGGCTCATAAGGCACCTGGTAGAACGCGGCGATGGATTTGCCGAGATCGCCGATCCTGACCTGGAACTCGTCGATCAGTATGTTTTCGAGGTTTTCGCCCTTTTTGCGCGCGGCGCGGGCGGCCAGTTCGAGCTCGCCGGCGGAAATCAGGCTCTCGCCGATGAGGTGATCGAACTTGGTCTTTACGCTCGGCGGCGGGTTGCGCCGCTGTTCGAAGGCGATGGCCAGCGTCTTCGCCAGCTCGCCCACGCCTTCCAGCGCGGCGGGCGGAAACGGCAGCCCGGACAGGGTGTTGATCAACTGCACCACGCCGAGCAGGTCGCCGCCTTCCCCGACGATCGGCGCGACCAGCATTTGCCTGGTGCGGTAGCCGGTTTTCTGGTCCACCTCCTTGAGAAAGCGGATTTTTGGGCTGAAGCCGGCCAGCTCCTTTTCGTCGTACACGTCGGCGACGTTGATCGGCGCTTTATGGTGGGCGACGTAGCCGGCCATGCTGGTGGGCGAAATCGGCAGCTTCAGGTCCTTGAAGCCGGTCAGCCCGGTCTTGACCTTGGACACGATGGCGCCGCCGTCTTCGCTCACCGCGTAGATTGTCAGCCGGTCCGCCTCGAACAGGGCGCAGATGTCCGCGCCGAGCTCCAGCATGATCTCGTCGATGTTGCGGGTGGCGTGGATCTTGTTGGTGACCGCCTGGAGCTTTTTGGTAAAGACCAGCTTGCGGCCGATTTCGGCAACCGGGTCGCTCGATCCTGCTTCGATGGGTTGGGCGGCAGTCATGGTATTCATTCTTCTAAATCAAACGATTGCCCGTTTGAAAGCATGCGCGGCCGGTATTCCGCTGCCGAGGTCATTACTTCCTTCATGGTGAGCTCGATTTCGTTCGGCTTCAAGTGGGTAATGTAGATTTCCGCCGGCTGGCGCAGCTTGCGCAAATCTTCCGCCAGCAGGCTGGGGCAATAGTGTTTGGCGAGGACGGCGAGTTCCTTCTCGCGTTCGCAAAAGGCGGTTTCGACGATCAGGTAGCGCAGGTTTTCGATCCGGTTGACCGCTTCCCACAAGGCGTCGTTGGTGGTGGTGTCGCCGGAAAAGACCAGGCTGTGCACGCCGCTGTCGATGTGGAAGCCGACGGTGGGCACGACATGGTTGGCGGGGAGCGGGGTGATCCGGCGGCCGCCGAGGTCCACCGTTTCGCCGAGGGCGATGGTTCGATACACCATGAAAGGCTTTTCGGCGCTGGGAATGACGCTGAAATCCGGCCAGATTTTCCAGTTGAAGAGATGCTCCTTGAGAACCGCCTGGGTTTCCGCGGTGGCGTGCAGGGTGATCGGCCTGTTTCGCAACCAGCCCACGGTGTCCACCAGGAATGGGATGCTGGCGATGTGGTCGAGATGGGCGTGGGTGATGAAAATATGGTCGATGCGCCGGAGTTTCTCCAGGGTCAGGTCGCCCACGCCGGTGCCGGCATCGATCAGGATGTCGTGATCGAGCAGGAACGAAGTGGTGCGCAAGTCCTTGCCGATGCCGCCGCTGCAACCCAGCACTTTGAGTTTCATATTTCTTTATTTATCCTAAAAAAGCGGTTGAACCGCAAAGGCGCGAAGGGGTTCAGGTTAGAAATGTAGGGCGGGCTCTGCCCGCTACGGCGGGCGGAGCCCACCCTACATGATCACTATTGCAATCGCGGCCGGGAGGCCGCTCCGGCAACGCCGTTTTGTCTTCGCGCCTTCGCGTTTTTGCGGTTAACGAATTGCGGTTTTCGACTCATTTGGTGTGAAACACGAACACGCCGTCCCATTCCGTGCCGGGAGGATTCTCGCGGAAATAGGCGATGCGTTCCAGGTACAGATCATAAACCTGGCGCGCCTCGGTCTGCTTCAAATTGAGCAGATGCAGTTCCGCCAGATCCCAGTCCTGCTCGCGGTACAGTCCAATCGCCGCCTGGAACAGCGCGATTTCGTCGAGCGCGGACATATCGACCTGGCCGGCCAGGCCCAGTGGTTCGTAAATGGCGGCCGGTTTGTCCTTGCCCTTGACCCTGACCCGGTCCAGCTCGCGGAACACGAATTCCTGTTTCAGGATTTTCTGCGTGTTTTCACCGACGATGATGCCGACGCCGTATTGCTTGGTCAGGCTTTCCATGCGCGAGGCGAGGTTGACCGAATCGCCCATCACGGTGTAGGCCATGCGGAATTCCGAGCCCATGTTGCCGACGCTCATGCTGCCGGTGTTGACGCCGACGCCGATCCTGATTTCCGGCCAGCCCTCGGCCTTGAACTTTCCCCGCAGGGAAGCCAGCGCCCCCTGCATTTCCAGGGCGGCGAGCACGCCGTGGCGCGCGTTGTCGGGATCGGCGAGCGGCGCCCCCCAGAACGCCATGATGGCATCGCCGATGTATTTGTCGATGGTGCCGCGCTGTTTGTGGATGATCTGCGTCATCGGCGTGAGGTATTCGTTCATCAGCCGGCTGAGCTGTTTCGGCGCCAGTCCTTCCGAAATGGTGGTGAAGCCGCGCACGTCGGAGAACAACACCGTCATCTCGCGGCTTTCGCCTTCCATGGTGAAGTTTTCCGGGTTTTCGCTCATCTCGTCGACCAGCTCCGGCGGCACGTATTGTCCGAACAGCCCGGTGATCTGGCGCTTGGCGCGCGATTCGACGAAGAAGCCGTAGGACATGCTGAGGATGAATAGCGCGATCACCATCAGCACGGTGGCGGCGAGCGGCATCACCATGGAGGCGTACTGCCACAGCGCGAGATTGATGCCGACGACCAGCGCCAGCGCGGCCAGCGTGGCGAGCGTGGCGCGGATCGGGCTGAGCAGGGGCAGGGCGATGGCGAGGAGGAGGCCGAGCAGCAGCATTTCGCTGAGATCGGCGCCGAGCATGTAGGCGGGTTTCTCCTTGATGTTGCGGTCCAGCATGCCGGCGATCAGGTTGGCGTGGATTTCCACGCCGGGGTACACCGCGCCGACCGGGGTGGAGCGCAAGTCCATCAGGCCGGGCGCGGTGGTGCCGACGAGGACGATGGCGCCGGCCAGTTCCCGTGCGTCGATCCGGCCGTGCAGCACGTCGGACGCGGAAAAATAGGGGAAGCTGCCCTGCTTGCCGCGGTACGGCACCAGCGCGCTGACATTCTCGTCCACCGGGATTTTCAGCTTGCCGACGCCGAGCCATTCCAGCGAGTCGCCGACGTCGCCGGCGCCGGTTTCGAACCCGGCCTGCAAGGCGGGGTCGCCGGCCAGCGTGCGCATCATCGCCAGGGAAAGCGATTCATAGAAGGCGCCGCGGTATTTCATCAGCATCGGAACCCGCCGCGCGACGCCGTCGAAATCGGTCGCCGGGTTGAAATGGCCGGCGCTGTGGGCAGCCTGCTGGAATTGCGCCAGGTTCGCGCCATAGCCGCTGGCATCGATGAAGGCGATGTCGTTTGCCTTGAGCGCGCCGGCCGGGAGCGAGGGGGGGGGCAGCTGTCCCGATACCTGGCTCTGGTTGCCGGTGAAATAATAGCCGAGCACTACCGGGCGTCCCGCCAGCTTCTGGGCGAAGAGGCGGTCGTGGTCGAGCTGCGGACGCAGTTGCGCCAGGCGGGCCTGGAACTGTGGCAGGCCGCTCAGTTCCTTCTGGCCGAGCCGCTCCAGCACTTTCAGGCCGGAGCTTTCGTCCTTTTCCGCGAACACCACGTCGAAGCCGACTGCCTTTACATGGTCGCGTTCGAACAGCTGGTCCAGCATCGCAGCCAGCTTGTCGCGCCCCCACGGCCAGCGGCCTTCCTCGGCCAGACTCTTTTCGTCGATATCGACGATGGCGATGCGGCGGTCCAGTGTTTGCGGCATGGTGAGCCGCAGCCTTACGTCGTAGCTGATCGCCTCGATGCTCCGGATCAGGGGAATTTCATAGAACTTCGCTGCGTGCAGCAGGAACGGCAGCAGCATCGCCACGCCCAGCCCGATAGGCGTGGCGTGCTTTTTCAGTGCCGGCGCCAGCCTCACTTGAGATAGAACTCCATCTTGATCCCACCGAACTCGATCACATCGTGATCGGCCAGCTGGCGCGGATGGGTGTCGAGTGCCCGGCCGTTCACCGCCGGGCGCAGGTTGCCCTCTACATGGGTGATGAAATAGCCGTGCGGGCGCCGGGTGATCACCGCGACCTGTATGCCGGGTTTGCCGAGCGAGGTCAGGGTCTTGGCCAGCTCCAGCTCCTTGCCGGCATTCGGGCCGTTGAGGATCTGGATGGCGGCACGGGTCCCCTCTGTTTTTGCCGGCTCCAGCGGTGCGTCGGCTGGCGCCGCTGCCGCCGCAGCGGCTGTTTCCTGACGGGCCGGTTGGTCCGGGCCGCCACCTTCACCCGCCAGGGAAACGGTGTGCGCGGCAAGGGCGCCGACCGGTTGCGGCTGCGCCGGCGCCTGGCTCTGCGTGTCGTGCGGGGTCGGGGCATTGTCGAAATCGGTCGGCCCTTTCCTGGTGCCGATGCCTTCGGGATGGGCATAGCGCAGGCGGTACTTGCCGATTTCGATTTCGTCGCCGTGCCGCAGCGGAACCCGCTTGATCGGGGCGTCATTGACCAGGGTGCCGTTGGTGCTGCCCAGGTCTTCCACGAAGGATATGTCGTGGATGGTGGCAACGGCGGCATGCTCTCCGCTCACCGCCAGGTTGTCTATGACGATGTCGTTATGTGGTTTGCGCCCGATGGTGATGCGCTCCTTGCGGAGTTCGAGCTCGGTGATCGGTTGGCCGTCCAGGGTTACGATCAGCTTCGCCATCAGTCTCTTCCTTTATTTCAGCCAGGTGCGCAGCCGTGCCAGGGCGCCCCGGTTGGCCGGAAAATCACGCAAAATCCGCACCAGGATGACCGATATGTTGTCGCGCCCGCCGTTGTCGTTGGCCATCCGCACCAGCTGGCTCGCGGCCAGCTTCGGATTGGCGCCGAGTGCGCCGAGGGTGAGCTGGATGTCCTCGTCGCCGACCATGTCGTTGAGGCCGTCGGAGCACAGCAGGTAAATATCGCCCGGCAGCGCGGCGTGTTCCTGGATTTCCGCCGCTACCGCCGGATCGACGCCGAGCGCGCGGGTGACCAGGTTTCTGTTGCGCGACAGGCGCGCATCCTCGCGGCTCAGCATGCCGCTGTCGATCTGTTCCTGCAGCAGGGAATGGTCGCGGGTGACCTGTTCCAGCCGCGCCTCGCGGTAGCGGTACAGCCGCGAATCGCCGATGTGCGCCACGGTGACGCGGTTGTCGTGGAACAGCGCGAACACCAGCGTGGTGCCCATTCCGGAGAATTGGGGCTGGCTTTGCGCCGCCTGGTAGATGGCGGCGTTGGTTCGCTCGATCTCGGCGCGGACCAGCGAGCCCGTTTCCCGGTCGGCCAGGCCGCCGCGCAGCGCGGATTTCAGGCTGTCCGACAGCATCGTCACGGCGATCCCGCTGGCCACCTCGCCGGCATTGTAGCCGCCCATGCCGTCGGCGAGGATGACGAAGCCCGCTTCGGCGTCGACGGCGAGGCTGTCCTCGTTGTGCGAACGCACCTTGCCCGGGTCGGTCAGGCTGGCGATATCAAGCGCCGGCCGCAGGTCCATGGCTTTCCTTGTGCTGCTGGGTTTTTGCGGCGTAGGCGGCGCAGGCGCGGATGGCGCGGGCAAAGTCGGCGCCGGTCTGGAAACGGTGCTCCGGATCCTTGTGCAATATCTTGTCGATGACGGCGCTGGCGCAGGGCGGCAGGGTATGGTCGATGGCCAGGATTTTCGGATGGGGTTCGTTGGCGATCTTGAACATCAGCTGCGCCATCGACTCGCCCTGGAACGGCAGCTGGCCGGTCATCAGCTGGTAGAACGCCACGCCCAGCGAAAACAGGTCGGAGCGTCCGTCGATCTTCCTGCCCGCCAGCTGCTCCGGCGACATGTAGGACGGCGTGCCCAGCACCATGCCGGTACGGGTCTTGGAGGAATCGGTGATGCGCGCGATGCCGAAGTCGGTGACCTTGACGCTGTCGCCCTCCGGCTCGTACATGATGTTGGCCGGCTTGATGTCGCGGTGCACCACGTGCTGGGCATGGGCGTAGTCGAGCGCTTCCGCCACCCGGCCGACGATGGAGAATACCAGCGGCAGGGGCAGCAGTTTGCCCGGCTTGATGTAGGGCGTGAGATCCTGGCCCTTGAGAAACTCCATCGCGATGTAGGCGAGATCCTGCTCCTCGCCGGCGTCGTAGATGGTGACGATGTTGGGATGGTTGAGCCGGCCGGCGGTTTCGGCCTCGCGGAAAAAGCGTTCCTTGACCTCGGCCAGTTCGTCCTCGTCGAACTCCTGCGCCAGCGCCATGGTCTTGATCGCCACCACCCGCCCGATCTTGGGGTCCTTGCCGAGATAGACCACGCCCATCGCGCCCTTGCCCAGCTCCTTCTCGATCTGGTAGCGGCCGAGCATGGGTTTTTCCATCGCGCCGCCGTCGAGGATCAGGGTGGCGTTGGTGCGGCCGCCGCCCGAACCGAGGAGCACCGCGTCCTGCATCGCCTTGGAGCGTTCCGTGCGCTGCTTGAGATCGCGGAAATCGGGGTTGAAGTCGGCCATGTAGCGGAACACCGATTCCGCCTTGTTGAACTGGCGCTTGCGCTCGAAATCCAGGCCCAGGTTGTAGAGCACGTCGAGCAGCGATTCGTCGAGCGGGCATTTGCGGAATTTCTCGAAGGCGATGTCGAGCTGGCCCTGGCCCTGAAATGCGAGGCCGAGCATGCGGTTGGATTCGGCGGATTCCGCGTCGGACTTGTCCTTGCCCTGTTCCGCCAGCAGATGGCGCTTGGTGGTCAACAGCAGATGGCCGACCAGCAGCAGCGCGGCCGGCGTCATCAATTGCAGCCACATCGCCTGGCTGGTCATCAGCACGAAATGGGCGGCCAGCAGCGTGGCGAACAGCGCGGCGGTGACGGCCGCGCCCATGCCGGCCTTGAGGCGCGGCAGCACTAAAATCAGATATAGGGCGATGGCCAGGAACACGCCCCATTCCGCCCCTATCCCCCAGCTCGGCGCGACGTAGAAATCCTCCTTGAGGATGCTCGATACCGAGTGGGCCAGGGTGAGCACCGGCGCCATCGCCGGGGAAACCGGGGTGACCTGGGCGGCGCCGATGCCGGCGGCGGTGGCGCCGATCAGCACGATCTTGCCGCGGTACTTGTCGGCGGGGATCTTGCCGCTATAGACGTCGTAGAAGGAATCCACCGGGAATGCCGGCTTGCCGCCGCTGTCTTTGTAGAAATAGGTGTGCATCTGCAGCGCCGGGTCGGTGGCGATTTTCAAGCTGCCGAGGCTGATGCCCCGGCCCAGGCTGACCTGGATGTCCTTCGGCGCCAGATTCAGGCTTTTCGCTGCCAGCATCACCGACAGCGACGGCAGGTACTGGTCGTAATAGCGCAGCACCAGCGGCTCGGTGCGGATCGCGCCGTCCACGTCGGCGTTGGCGTTGAGATGGCCGATGGCGGCGGCCTGGCTGCCGATGGCGGGAATCGGCGGCATCAGCGCCTGCGCCGGCAGCGGCTGGTCGGACTGTTCGCCGTTGACGCTGGCCAGTGCGTTGGCCTGGATGTAGTCCGCCAGCGGCTGGTCCGGCTTGCCCTGCGGCTCGCCCAGCTGGAACAGCATCGCCAGCAACACGTTTTTCGACTTCCCCAGGCTCTCGGCCAGGGCGCGGTCGGTGTCGAGCTTCAGTTCGGCTTCATGCAGGAGCGCCTCCAGGCTGGCGGCCTCGGTTTGCAGGGCGGGGGTGTTTTTGAGGGCGGAGGCGGCGTAGAACTGGAGCAGACGGTCGATATAGGTCAGCCCCGGATCGACCTGCGGTTCGAGGAACAACACGGTGTTGCCGATCACCTTGACCTGCGCGGCGGACAGCAGATCGATCATCCTGGCGTGAATGTCGCGCGGCCACGGCCAGCGGCCGAGATTGGCGATGCTTTGCTCGTCGATGGCGATGACGGCGATCTTGTCGCTCGGCGTCCGGTTCGACGCCTGCACGCCCAGGTCGTAAGCCTTGTGCTCCAGGCTCTGCAACAGATTGGAGTGGGCGGCGAAGAGGAAGGCGACGGCGATGAGCAGGCCAAGGAACCAGTCGGCTTTCCAGAACGATCGTTTCATTGCGCTGCCCGGCCGTTATCGAATTATCGATTTTTATTGGATTGATCAATGAATTATTCCATGATTCTACCAAAACTGATAGCCTGTCACGTGAAAGGACGGACCCGATGGACCTGATTCTATGGCGCCATGCCGAAGCCGAAGACGGCTTCCCCGACGAGGCGCGCAAGCTCACCGCCAAGGGCGGGAAACAGGCGGCGAAAATGGCGGCGTGGCTGAAAGCGCGGCTGCCGGCCGACTCGCGCATCCTCGCCAGCCCCACGGTACGCACCCGGCAGACCGCGGCTGCGCTGACCGAAGATTACCGCCTTGCCGAGGAGGTCGCGCCCGGCGCTTCCGTCGCCGCCGTGCTTGCCGCCGCCGGCTGGCCGGATGCCGAGGGGACGGTCGTGGTGGTGGGACATCAGCCTACGCTGGGGGAGGTGGCAGCCCACCTGCTCGCCGATAGCCGGGACAGCTGGAGCATCAAAAAAGGCGCGGTGTGGTGGGTCGGCCACCGCGCCCACACCGGCGATGGCGAGACTGTATTGAAAGCGGTGATGTCGCCAGAGTTGTTGTAAAAATCATTGGCCGCGAAAAAGCACATAAAGACACAGAAAAAACATATTGAGCTTTTGTGTCTCCTTTTTGTGCTTTTTCGCGGCTAAAAAAGGGTTCGAATGAAAACCATCCTGATTGCCAATCCCAAGGGCGGCAGCGGCAAGACCACGCTGGCGACCAATCTTGCCGGCTATTTCGCCGGCCGGGGCGGTCGCGTGCTGCTGGTCGATCTCGACCGCCAGCGTTCCGCCACCGACTGGCTGGCGCGGCGGCCGGACGCGCTGCCGGCGATTCGCGGCTGGAACGGCCAGAGCGACCGGAAAGCCATGGGCGAGACCCGACCGGACTGGCTGGTGGTGGATTCGCCCGCCGGCATGCACGGCGACAAGCTGACCAACGCGCTCAAGCGGGCGGAGCGGGTGATCGTGCCGGTCCAGCCGTCGGCCTTCGACATGGCGGCGACGCGGCATTTTCTCGACGCGCTGCGGGCGGAAAAATCGGTGCGCAAAGAGAAAATCGAGGTGGCGATGATCGGCATGCGGGTCGATGCGCGCACCCGCGCCGCCGCCGACCTGTCCGCCTTTCTTGAGGAAGCCGGCTTTCCGGTGCTGACCCTGCTGCGCGACGCGCAAATCTACGTCCAGGCTGCCGGCGAAGGCTTGAGCCTGTTCGACATGGCGCCGTCGCGCACCGCCCGTGAAATGGAACAGTGGCAGCCGCTGCTGGACTGGCTGGCGTAGATCGGGCACCCGGTGCACGGCTGGGCAGAAAACGCGCAAGCTGGTGTAGGTCGGGCACGCTGTGCCCGACGATTTTGGGCTGGACATGGGGGGCGGCATTTGTCGGGCACAGGGTGCCCGACCTACCGATGGTCGATATGGACAACACCGAAATCGAGCTCAAGCTCCTGATCGATCCCGCCGACGTTCCCCGCCTGCGGCGCCATCCGCTGCTCAAGGCGCTGTGCCCGGCCGGGCCGAAAGCGCGCAGGCTGTCCAGCACCTATTTCGATACCGACGATTTTTTCCTGAAAAACCGCGACATCGCCCTGCGCGTGCGCCGCGACGGCCGCCGCTGGGTTCAGACCGTCAAGGGCGGCGGCAGCGTTCAGGCCGGGCTGCACCGGCGCGACGAGTGGGAGGCGCCGGTGGCGCACAACCGGCCGGATTTCACCAAGTTCGTCGACGCCGGCGTGATCGCGCTGTTTTCCGACGAAACCCTGCGCCAGCGCCTGCATCCCGTGTTCGTCACCGTATTTACCCGCACCGTCTGGTTGCTCGAAACCGAAGCCGGCGACCAGGTCGAGATGGCGCTGGATCGGGGCGAAGTCCGCGCCGAGCAAGGCCGCGCGCCGATATCGGAAGTCGAGCTGGAGCTGAAGGCCGGCCATCCGGCCGCGCTTTACGAACTGGCGCTGGCGCTGCAGGACGTCGTGCCGCTGCGGCCCGAAAACGCCAGCAAGGCAGAGCGCGGCTACGCCCTGGGCGCGCCGCCGCCGGCGCTGGCCGCGGTCAAGGCGGCCGCGCCGGAAGTCGGGCCGGAGATGACGGCGGAGGCCGCGTTCCGCGCCATCGCCTGGAACTGCGTCGGCCAGTTGCAGGACAACCAGGCCCGCTTGCAGCAGGGCTACGATGCCGAATACATCCATCAGATGCGCGTCGCGGTCCGGCGCCTGCGCTCCGCGCTCAACCTGTTTTCCGCCGCCGCGCCCGCCATCAAGGACGCCGCGCTGGTCGGGGAACTGCGTTGGCTGGTCGGCGAGCTCGGCCCGGCGCGGGACTGGGACGTGTTCCTGGCCGAAACGCTGCCGCCGGTGATCGAGGCGAGGCCGGACGATGCCGGACTGGGGCGTCTGCGGCAGGCCGCCGCCAGGGTCGGCGATGCGGCACGTGCAAAGGCATGCGCCGCGTCCGCTTCGGCGCGCTACTACCGCCTGCTGCTGGAGCTCGGGCGCTGGCTCTGGCGCGCGCCGTGGCGGGAAGGCGCGCGCGCCGAAATGCTGGCGCAGCTGGATCAGCCGCTGGCGTCGTTTGCCGCGGCGACGCTGGCCAAGCGCCACCGCCGCTTGCGCCGGCGCGGCCGCCGGCTCGGCAAGCTGAGCGTGGAACAGCGCCATGAGTTGCGCATCGCCGCCAAGAAGGTGCGCTATGCCGCGGAATTCTTTGCCGGGCTTTATCCGCACAAGGCGGCGCGGGCCTATGTGCGGGCGCTGGCGGGCCTGCAGGACGAGCTCGGCGTGCTCAACGACCAGGCCGTGACCGAAAGGCTGCTGGCGCAAATCGAGGCGGGCGGCGGGGATTTGTTGCGGGAACGCGCCGTCGGCGTGATAATCGGCTGGAACGCCTGCAACACCCGGACGCGGCTTGCCGGCATGGCGCAGGTGTGGAAGCGTTTTCGTCGCTGCAAGGTCTTTTGGGATGAATAACAAGGTCTTTTGGGGAGAATAATAATGTTCGAATCCGCCGAGCTGGGCCACAAAATCGACAAGGCCACTTATGACAAGGAAGTGCCGCCGCTGCGCGAAGCCCTGCTCGAAGCGCAGATGGATCTGTCGCGCGCGGCGAATTTCCCGGTGGTGATCCTGATCGGCGGGGTGGACGGCGCCGGGCGCGGCGAGACCCTCAACCTGATCAACGAGTGGATGGACCCGCGCTTCGTTCAGAGCCACGGCATGGGCACGCCCTCGGACGAGGAGCTGGAGCGCCCGATCATGTGGCGCTTCTGGCGCGCCCTGCCGCCCAAGGGCAAGGTCGGCATTTTTCTCGGCTCCTGGTACACCTGGGACATTCTCAACCGCGTGTTCAACCGCATCAAGAACGCGGACCTCGACCAGAGCATGGAGCGCACCGTGCGCTTCGAGAAGATGCTCAGTGCCGAAGGTGCGCTGATCCTCAAGTTCTGGCTGCATCTGTCCAAGGAAAAACAGGAAAAGCGGCTGAAAACCCTGGAGAAGAATCCCAAGACCCGCTGGCGCGTGACCGAGCGCGACTGGATGCACTTCAAGATGTACGACCGCTTCCGCAAGGTGTCCGAGCGCGTCATCCGCCAGACCAGCACCGCCGAAGCGCCGTGGATCATCGTCGAGGGCGAGGACGAGCGCTACCGCAGCCTGACCGTGGGGAAGGTGATCCTGCAGGCGATCCGCAAACGCCTCGACGAAGCAGCGGCGCCGGCTGCGGTGGTGCATGCCCCGCCGCTCCTGCCCTCGATCGACAATCTGCACATCCTGAAAACCCTCGACCTCGGCCAGAAGCTGACCAAGAAAAAATACGACGAGGATCTGGAAAAATACCAGGGCAAGCTCAACCTGCTTACGCGCGATCCGAAATTCAAGGACTTCAACGTGGTCGTGGTGTTCGAGGGCAACGACGCCGCCGGCAAGGGCGGCAGCATCCGCCGCCTGACCGGCGCCATCGACGCGCGCCAGTACCAGGTCACCCCGATCGCCGCCCCCACCGAGGAAGAGCGCGCCCAGCCCTATCTGTGGCGCTTCTGGCGCCACATTCCGCGCAAGGGCCGGGTCAGCATCTTCGACCGCTCCTGGTACGGCCGCGTGCTGGTCGAGCGGGTCGAGGGTTACTGCTCCAACGTCGACTGGATGCGCGCCTACAGCGAAATCAACGATTTCGAGGAGCAGATGGTGAAGAACGACACCGTGCTGGTGAAACTGTGGCTTTCCATCAGCAAGGAAGAGCAGCTCAGGCGCTTCGAGGAGCGCCAGCAAACCGGCTTCAAGCGCTTCAAGATCACCGACGAGGACTGGCGCAACCGCGAGAAATGGGACGCCTACGAAATGGCGGTGTGCGACATGGTGGACCGCACCAGCTCGGCGATGTCGCCGTGGACGCTGGTCGAAGCCAACGACAAGAATTTCGCCCGGATCAAGATTTTGAAAACCTTGTGTGAGCGGATCGAAGCGGCGCTCAAGTAGGTCGGGCACCCCGTGCCCGACAAAATTCCGCTCGCGGGCCATCGAAGCCGTCGGGCACAGGGTGCCCGACCTACGCCCGAATGGGTCGCCGGATTACCCGGCATGCGCGAACCGCATTGATCGCGACCGATGCGGTTCGTTCCTCACCGCATCCTACGTTGATTTGGCGGAATTATCTTTCCAGTTCCCGCGAATGTTCGCGGTGCCTGCGCCAGTTCTCCAGATAAGCCGCCGTCAATTCCCGATTCTGGCGGAATATCAGTAAATTCTCCGCATTCCTGAACTGCGCCGCATGGGTGAAGTTGAAGCTGCCGGTGATCACCACCGGGTTGGCGCCGCTGGCGTCGATCACCATGATCTTGTTGTGGGCGCTGTCGTGCCGGCTGTCGACGAATACCGGAATGCCGCCGGCGGCGAGTTCCGGCACTTTGCCGTTTTCCATTTTGCGCAATTGCTCCGCGTCCGCGATCACCTGAATATCCACGCCGCGTTGTCCGGCGCCGATCAGCGCGCGGGCGATTTCCTTGCTGGTGAAGCTGAACGCCTGCACCAGCACCTGTTTTTGCGCGTGTTCGACAGCCTGCACGATCTGGCCGGTGGCATCGTCTTCCGGCGTGAACAGCACCTGCACGGTGCCGTTCGCGGCGATGGTGTTGCCTCTGCCGTGGAATGAGAGGTCGAAAGCCGGGGCGGCTGGAGCCAGCAGGGTCAGCGAAACGAGCAGCAAGGCGCGTCGGAAAGGGCGTGTCATGTCGGATTCCTGTCAGCGGGGGCGGAGCGAATATCGGCTATTATGCATGATATGGACGGCGGCAATCGATTGCGAGGAGGCGCGATGAACCAGGGAACGGGCAAGGAAACCGCAACGCTGGCCGGCGGCTGCTTCTGGTGCCTGGAGGCGGTGTTCGAACTGCTGCGCGGGGTGGAAAACGTCGAGTCGGGCTACACCGGCGGCGCGGCGCCCGATCCCACCTACGAACAGGTTTGCGGCGGCGCCACCGGCCATGCCGAGGCGGTGCGCATCGGCTTCGATCCGGCGGCGATTTCGTTCCGCGACTTGCTGGACG
Organism: Sulfuricella sp.; assembly: GCA_023266195.1. GTDB lineage: Bacteria > Pseudomonadota > Gammaproteobacteria > Burkholderiales > Sulfuricellaceae > Sulfuricella. Next base: position 115,618 of record JAHFRP010000004.1, on the reverse strand, counting down.
TATTCTTCACCATTCACGACCCCACTACCTTGAATCGCCAAGGCAATGACGTCGGCAGCCAGTACCGCTCCGCCATTTTCTACCACAGCGCGGAGCAGAAGGCGGCTGCGGAGGAGGTTGTCGCCGGCCTCGCGGTCGCGCCGGTGGTCACGGAAATCGTGCCCGCCGGGATTTTCTACCCGGCGGAGAATTACCACCGGGAATATTTCCGTCTGCACGGCGAGCAGCCCTACTGCCAGTTCGTGGTCGCGCCCAAGGTGGCGAAACTGAAGCAGAAGTTCAGAGAAAAAATCGCGAGCGGGGAGCGGTGAATAGTGAATAGCATGCGGCTTCGCCGCATGTGATTATCCTTCACAGCTCACACTCTCTCCATCGCCGCCGCGAAGAATCCGTCCGTGCCGTGCACATGCGGCGCGAGCTTGAGGTATTTGCCGGTGTCCAGGGCGATATGCTGCTGCGCCAGCACGCCCGATGCCTCGATCAGGCGGAACTCGGGGTGGGCTTCGAGGAAGGCTTCGACGATCTGTTCGTTTTCTTCCGTCAGGATGCTGCAGGTGGCGTAGACCAGCCGGCCGCCGGTCTTGACCAGGCGGGCCGCGGCGTTGAGGATGGCGGCCTGCTTTCGCGTCAGCTCCTCGATGTCCCGCGGCTGCTGCCGCCATTTCAGGTCGGGGTTGCGGCGCAGGGTGCCGAGTCCGCTGCATGGCGCATCCACCAGCACGCGGTCGAGCTTGCCGGCGAGGCGCTTGATCTTGAGGTCGTTTTCGTTGGCGATCAGCTGCGGGTGCAGGTTGGACAGGCCGGAGCGTTTCAGGCGCGGCTTGAGCTGGGACAACCGCTTGTCCGACACGTCGAAGGCGTAGATGCGGCCTTGCGAATGCATCAGCGCGCCCAGCAGCAGGGTCTTGCCGCCGGCGCCGGCGCAGAAATCGGCGATCATCTCGCCGCGCCGGGGCGCGACCAGGTAGCCGAGCAGTTGGCTGCCTTCGTCCTGCACTTCGATCTTGCCGTCAAGGAATAGCGGGTGGCGGTTGATCGCCGGCTTTTCCTTGAGCCGCACGCCGGCCGGGGAATAGGGCGTGGCGCTGGCGTCGATGCCGTCGCGCGCCAGCGTCGCCAGCACTTCGTCGCGGCTGGCGAGCACGGTGTTGACGCGCAGGTCGAGCGGCGCGGGCTGCTGCATGCCGCGCGCCAGGATAAGGATTTCCGCCTCCGGCAGGCGCGCCGCCAGGCGCTCGGCCAGCCAGTCGGGGAAATCCGTCCGCACCGCCAGCGGCAGGTCGTCGGTCGGCACCGCCTTGACCTGTTTCAGCCATTCGTCTTCGCCTTTTTGCAGCAGCGGCTCCAGCTCGCGCAGGCTCAAGCCCTGCAATCGCGCCAAGGCCGCCAGGATCAGGTGGCGCGGGTCGGTGTGCGGCGCAGCCAGGTGCTCCAGCAGGCGCTTGCGGCGCAGCACGCCGTAGACCGTTTCGGCGACGAAGGCGCGGTCTTTCGCGCCGAGTTCGTGATTGTTGCGGAAATACCGGCTCAAGGAAGAATCCGCCGGATGGCTCAGTGGCAGGATTTCGGCCAGGGCGTGCACGGCATGGCCGAGGCGGGTGGGGGTGAGTTGCATGGTTTTTCCTGGTAAGTGAGGAGCAAGGAGTTAGGAGTGAAGAAAAAATAGCGCCGGTTTTTCTCCCCACTCCTAATTCCACTTTGTCAGACTTGGCTGACGGTAATGTTCCCCCCTTTGAAAAAGGGGGGGTAGGGGGGATTTAAAGCGGCACCACGACTGCCGGCATTTTTAAATCCCCCTCAATCCCCCTTTTTCAAAGGGGGAAGGCGCTATGCGAATTCAATCTGACAAAGTAAAGCTAACTCCCTGCTCCTCACGGTGTTATATCGATGTCGTTCGCCAGCAGGACCAGCCCGTCGCCGTCCTTGTCGAACTGGCTGATCTTGACCGGCAGGTAATGATAATCGGCGGCGAGCCAGATTTCCGTGTCCTTTTCGCCTTCCTCGTGCTGCTTGCCCAGATGCAGGGTTTTCAGCCGGCCCATCCGGGTGTCCAGCGCTTCTTCCACTACCCAATAGCTGTAGCTGTCGAGCTTGCGGCCGTTGGTGACGCGCATCTGCACCGAGCTTTGCTGTGGCGGCGCATAGGCGAGCTGGTACATCATGCTCAGCAAATCCTGGGTGCCTTCCTCCAGCTTCAGCGTCCGGCTGTCGCCGCCGCTGGCGAGGGTAAGCGTCATCGCGTTCCAGTCGAAGCGGGCGGTGTCGGTTTTGTCCGCGCCCTGTCCCCGCTCCACCCGGAAGCTCGACGGCTTTAGCCCGGTGCGGTCGAGCTCGCCGTGGCTTTCCTGGATATGCCGGCCGGAGGCGAACAAGGAAAACAGCCCGGTGGCTTCCGCCACGCTGGTAATCGTGTAGCGCTCGCCGTCGAGCTGCCAGCTTTGCTCGGCGCGGCCGACGTTCAAGCCGTGCAGGCCCTTGAACACGGTGAACCTGATGGTCACCCGCTGCGGCATGGCCGGCGCGGGCTGTTCCGCCGCTTCGGCTTCCGGTTCTGCCGGCGCGGGCGCCGCTGCCTGCGAGGCTTCGACCGAAGGCGGTTCGCTCGGCGCCTCCACGGCGGCGGGCCGGACGGCGGCCGCCGGCTTTGCCGCCGGGCGCGGCTTGGGCTTCGCGCGGTGCGCCGGCTTGGCCGGTTTTGGCGTTTCCGGCTGGGCCGGTGCGGGCGGCGGGATCTTTTCCAGCCGGGCTTCCAGCGCGGGGGCTGGCGCCAGGTCCACCGGCAGCGAGAAGCGGGGGCCGAACAGCAGGATCAGGTGCGCCGTTAGGGATAGCGCCAGCACCCACAGCAGTTTTTTCAGCAAATCCTGCATGCTTTCGGGCTGCCCAAAAGCCTATTCGCCCTCGAAACTCAGGGCCGTCAGGTTCTGTTCGATCCGGCCGCCGTCATGTTCCTCGATCACGATCCGCACCGGGAAATTATGGCGTTTCTTCGCCAGCCAGATTTCCGTGCCGTCCTCGTCCGCCGCGTGCTGCTTGATGAAATGCAGCGTCAGGAACGTGCCTGCCGGCGTGGCGATTTTTTCCTCGCCGGCGCGTTTGTATTGGTACAGGTTGAGCTTCCTGCCGGTGGTCATCCAGAGTTTGGCGTCGCCCTTGGCCGATTGCATGAACATGAACTGGTAGAGCAGGCTGATGCGATCCTGCGTGCCGGGTTCCAGCTTGGCGGTTTCGGTGTTGCCGTCAAAATGGTGGACGAGGCTCATGGCGTCCCAATCGAAATCGGCGCGGATGGTCTTCGCCGGGTCGCCGCCGCGCTGGTGCTCGAAGTGCAGGGGACGCAAGCCTTTGTCGGTGACTTCGCCGCTGCTGGCCAGGACGATTTTTCCTTTGGCGAACAAGGCGTAGATGCCGGTGGCGGCGGTCACGCTTTCCAGCGTGTAGCGGCCGTCGTCCTGCTTGAACGTTTCCGTCACGGTGCCGATGCGCTGGCCTTGCTTGGTGAGCGCGTAGGTCGCCGCGGTCTGGTGCGGCGGCGCGGCGTACAATGCGCCGGCCCAAACCAGGGCGGCGAGCGCGAACAGGCGTTTCATTGCGGTTCCTGCGGCGAGATCAAGGCGGTTTCCATCGGCGGCTGGTTTTTCAGTATAACGTTTCCGTCGGGGGTGATGCGCAGCCGGCCTTCGGCAAACCAGCGGATCGCCTGGGGATAGATGACATGCTCCTGCGCCAGCACCCGCGCCGCCAGCGATTGCTCGGTGTCGCCGGCCAGCACCGGCACGGCGGCCTGCGCGATGATCGGCCCCTTGTCGAGGTGGGGAGTGACGAAATGCGCCGTGCAGCCGTGGATTTTCACCCCCTCGGCGAGGGCGCGGGCATGTGTGTTGAGGCCGGTGAAAGCCGGCAGCAGCGAGGGATGGACGTTGATCAGCCGCCCGGCGTAATGCGTGACGAAGCCCGGCGTGAGAATGCGCATGAATCCGGCCAGCACCACCAGGTCCGGGGAATGGCGGTCGATGCCGGCGGCCAGCTGGGCGTCGAACGCGTCGCGGCTGTCATGGTCGCGGTGGTTCACCACCTCTACCGGCACGCCATGCCGCCGGGCGATATCCAGGCCCGGCGCGTCGGGATTGTTGCTGACCACCGCGGAAACCCGGATCGGCAGGTCGGCTTCCAGGATCGCCTGCATGTTGCTGCCGCGGCCGGAGATGAGGATGACGATGGATTTCATCGCACCACGGTCTGGGGCTGCCCTTCGGCGCGCGCTTCGACCTGGCCGATGCGCCACACCGTTTCGCCGGCGTCGGAGAGCAGCTGCATCGCCCGTTCGGCGTGTTCCGCGGCGACGATCACCGCCATGCCGATGCCGCAGTTGAAGGTGCGGTGCATTTCCTTCTCGGCCACGTTGCCTTCCTTCTGCATCCAGGCGAATAGCGGCGGCATGACCCAGCTGTCCTTGGCGATCACGGCGGTCAGGTGTTCCGGCAGCACGCGCGGGATGTTTTCGAGCAGGCCGCCGCCGGTGATGTGCGCCATGCCCTTGACCGGCAGGGCCGCCATCAGCGCCAGCATCGGCTTGACGTAGATGCGGGTGGGCGCCAGCACCACTTCGGCCAGCGGGCGGCCGTGGAAGTCGGAGTTGAGATCGATGCCGCTGCGTTCGATGATCTTGCGGATCAGCGAATAGCCGTTCGAATGGGCGCCGCTGGAAGCCAGACCCAGCACCGCGTCGCCCGCCTCGATGGTGGAGCCGTCGATAAGCTTGTCTTTTTCCGCCGCGCCCACCGCAAAGCCGGCGAGGTCGTATTCGCCCGCCGGATACATCCCCGGCATTTCCGCGGTTTCGCCGCCGATCAGGGCGCAGCCGGCCTGTTCGCAGCCGGCCGCGATGCCCTTGATGACGTCGGTGGCGGTGGCGACGTCGAGCTTGCCGCAGGCGAAGTAGTCGAGGAAGAACAGCGGTTCGGCGCCCTGCACCAGGATATCGTTGACGCTCATCGCCACCAGGTCAATGCCGACCGTATCGTGCTTGTCGAGCATGAAAGCGAGCTTGAGTTTGGTGCCGACGCCGTCGGTGCCCGATACCAGCACCGGGTTGGTGTATTTCTTCGAAATCTCGAACAGCGCGCCGAAACCGCCTAGGCCGCCGAGGACTTCGGGGCGCATGGTGCGCTTGGCGAAGGGCTTGATGTTCTCCACCAGGGCATCGCCGGCGTCGATATCCACGCCGGCGTCGCGGTAACTCAGGGAGTTGGAGGTTGGGCTGGATGAATCGGGCTGGTTCAAGTTGGCTCCCGCATTTGACTGGAAAAGTGTGCTATTTTAACCCAAATGGACAAGAAACGCCCTGACGGGCTCAATCTTAATCGCCTGTGGTGGCTGTTGCCGGCCGCTGCGGCCGGCTGGCTGTTCTACCTGCTGCGGCCGGTGCTCACCCCTTTCCTGTTCGCCGTCATCCTGGCCTACATCTGCAATCCGCTGGTGGAGCGGATGGCGCGCCTGAAAATCCCGCGCACCCTGGGCACGCTGTTGGCCATGGCGCTGCTGTATGGCATATTCGCCGCGCTCCTGCTGGTGATGGTCCCGCTGTTCGAGAGGCAGGTGGAATTGTTCCTCGACCGCCTCCCCGGCTATCTCGACTGGGTCCGGCAACACCTGGCGCCCTGGCTCAAGGCCCGCTTCGACCTGGATTTGCGGCTCGACGCCGATTACCTGAAACAAGTGCTCAGCGAGCACTGGCAAGGCGCCGGCGGTCTCCTGCCTTCCCTTGCCAGCGGCGGGATCGCGGTGGTCGGCATTCTCGCCAATCTGGTGCTGTTGCCGGTGGTGCTGTTCTACGTGCTGCGCGACTGGAACGTGCTGGTGGCGGACGTCGATGAATTCGTCCCACGGCGCTGGCATGGCCGGGTCGGTGAAGTGGCGCGGGAAGTGGACGAGGTGCTTGCCGGCTTCCTGCGCGGGCAGCTTCTGGTGATATTGCTGATGTGTTTGTACTACCCGCTCGGCCTGTGGCTGGCCCGGCTGGAGCTGGCGCTGCCGATCGGCATCGTCGCCGGCTTGCTGGTGTTCGTGCCCTATCTCGGCATGATCTTCGGCCTGACTCTGGCTACGCTGGCGGGGTTGATGCAGTTCCAGAGCTTCGGCGCCATGATTCCGGTATGGATCGTGTTCGGCGCCGGGCAGGCGCTGGAAGGCATGGCGGTGACGCCGTGGCTGGTGGGGAAGCGCATCGGCCTGCATCCGCTGGCGGTGATTTTCGCGGTGCTGGCGTTTGGCCAATTGTTCGGCTTTTTCGGCGTGCTGCTCGCCTTGCCGGCGAGCGCGGCATTGTTGGTCGGCTTGCGGATCTTGCGGAAGAACTATCTGGATAGCGGGCTGTACCGTCCCGCCGATGCGGATAAATAACAACCTGAATTAGCGGAACATGTAGGAGCGGCCTCGCGGCCGCGAGGCCGCTCGGGAATAAAAAAGCCCCGGAGCCGATGGCTCCGGGGCCTGCATTCAAGCGCTAAACCGGGAGCTTAGGCTGCTTGAATGTTGGAAGCTTGTTTACCCTTCGGGCCTTGGGTGACTTCAAATTGCACCTTTTGACCTTCCTTCAGGGTCTTGAATCCGCCCATCTGGATCGCGGAGAAGTGAGCGAACAGATCTTCGCTGCCGTCGTCCGGAGTGATGAAGCCGAAACCCTTGGAATCGTTAAACCATTTTACAGTACCAGTTGCCATTACGTAGTCCCTTGCTGAAAAAAAACGGGAAAATCCCGCGAAAATGCCTGAATTTCAAGACTGCAAACGGCGAAACCGATAGTGCAAAAAACTTGAATCCAAACACCAGAACGTTTTTACGCCTTAACTTTATGCAAGTCAAGCGATATGCACTTTATAGCAGAAATTTGCGGGCTGTTGAAAAAAATGTTCGATTTTTTGCGGTCTGCGGGTGGCCGGTGTTGTTTTTTTGGCTTAATTTTTATTCCAATAGCCGGAAAGGTTCCATGCTCACCGAAATAACCCGCGCGCCGAGCAAAACCAGGGTGCCTTCCCGCCGGTTGTCGCCGGTGTCGCTGAACTCGAAACGGTAGGTGCGGCGGAGCGCGAGGCGTCCCCGCGCGTCGCGGTCCAGCGCCAGCGCGGTGGCGGCGACCGTGTCGTCGAGAAATTGCACGCCGGCGCCGTTGCACGCCCGCCTGCCGGCATTGCGGGCGGTTTCCAGGGCGCGCAGGCTGTCGAGCCAGAACCACGCGACGGCGGCGACCAATAATATGAAAAGCAAATCCAGGAAATCCATCGGCTGGATGCGGGCGAGCTGAGTAACGGAATCGGGATTGTAGCCCATCCGGTGCAAACTGCTAGAATAGAGGGCAATCCCATTGATTTGGCATTTAAAATGAAACAGCTGCTGCTTGAAATTTCACCGGATTTCGTCCCCTCGCTGGATAATTTCGTTCCGGGGCGCAACGCCGAGCTGCTGCAAGCGCTGCGCGAGGGCGCGGACGGTTCCCAGGCGGAGCGCTTCGTTTATCTTTGGGGGGCGCCGAGCAGCGGCAAGACCCATTTGCTCAAGTCGTTCGCCGCGGCGGTCTCCGGCCGGGGCGGGAGCGCGGTCTACGCCGCCTGCGGCGCTGCCCTGCCGGGCGATCTGGACGGGCATGACGTGGTGGCGCTGGACGATGTCGGCCGGCTCGACGGCGACGGGCAGATCGCCCTGTTCAATCTGTACAACCGCCTGCGCGAAGGGCGCGGGCGGCTGCTGGCGAGCGGTCCGTGCGCCCCGGCGCAGTTGCCGCTGCGGCCGGATGTGGTGACCCGTCTCGGCTGGGGGTTGGTATACCAGGTCCACGGCCTGAGCGACGAGGAGAAGACGCAGGCGCTGCATGCCCATGCGGCGAGCCGCGGCTTCCGGCTCGGCGCGGGTGTGGCGGAATACCTGCTGCGCCACTGGCGGCGCGACCTGCCGTCCCTGCTGGCGGTGCTCGACGCGCTCGACCGCCACTCGCTGGAAACCCAGCGCCCGGCCACGGTGCCGCTGCTGCGCGAAATCCTGCAACTGCCGCCGGAAGCATAGCGCTTGTCCCACCTGCTGGTCGATCTTTCCTACCACGGCTTCGGCCATATCGCGCAGGCCGCGCCGGTGGTCAACGCGCTGGCCGAGCGGCGGCCGGATCTGCGCGTCACGCTGCGCAGCGGCGCCCCGCGCGAGGTGCTGGCGCAGCGCTTTCGCTGCGATTTCGTCCTGATCCCGCGGGCGCTCGATTTCGGCATGGCGATGACGGATGCGGTGACGGTGAACGTGGAGGAGAGCGCCGCGGCCTACCGGGCTTTCCATCATGGCTGGGCGGACAAGATGGCGCGGGAAGCGGAAGCCACGGCCGCGCTCGAACCCGACCTGGTGTTCGCCGACGTGCCCTACCTCAGCCTGGCCGCCGCGGCGCGGGCCGGCGTTCCGGCGGTGGCGATGTGCTCGCTCAACTGGGCCGACATCTACCGCCATTATTGCCATGAGAGGCCGGAAGCCCAGGAAATCCACGGCCAGATCGCCGATGCGTACCGCGGCGCCGTATGCTTTCTCCGGCCCCGGCCCAGCATGGCGATGGCGGATTTGCCCAACGGCCGCGAGATCGGGCCGATTGCGCGGGTGGGGCGCGACCGCCGCGGCGAGATCGACGCCCGGCTCGGTCTGCCGGCCGGCGACAAGCTGGTGCTGATCGCCATGGGCGGCCTGGCATTCCGCCTGCCGCTGGAGAACTGGCCGCGCATTCCCGGCGTGCGCTGGGTGGTGCAGTCGTCCTGGCGGGTGCGCCATCCCGACGCGGTGGAACTGGAAAGTCTCGGCCTGGATTTCACCGACGTGCTCGCCTCCTGCGACGCGCTCCTGACCAAGCCGGGCTACGGCAGCTTCACCGAAGCGGCCTGCAACGGCGTGCCGGTGCTTTATCTGGGGCGCGAGGATTGGCCCGAGGCGGCCTGCCTGGTGGCGTGGCTGGAGCGCCATGGCTGCTGCCTGGAAGCGGACCGCGACGCACTTTTGTCCGGCGCGGTCGCGCCCCTGCTGGAGGCGCTGTGGGCGCGGCCCTTAGCCGCGCCGGTCGAGCCGGAGGGGATCGCGCAGGCGGCGGATTTCCTGCAGGAATTGTTGCCGGGGTAGTTGCTTGATAGGCGGCGAGTTGTGGGCATGGAGGCCATACCCACAAGCTCATGCATCCCGTTGCTTCTGCGGGCTACTGGCCCTCGGCGGCTTCCTCGGCGATCTGCTTGTGCACTTCGGCCATATCCAGGCTCTGCGCCTGCTCGATCAGCTGTTCCAGGCCGGAGGCCGGCAGCGCGCCGGGTTCGGAGTAAATGATGACGTTTTCGCGGAACACCATCAGGGTCGGGATCGAGCGGATCTGGAAGTAGCCCGCCAGTTCGGTTTCTTCTTCCGTGTTGACCTTGGCGAAGACGATGCCGGGAAATTTTTCCGACATCTGCTCGTAGGTGGGCGCGAATGAACGGCACGGACCGCACCACGGCGCCCAGAAATCGACGATCACCATGTCGTTGCCGGTGACGATGCCCTCGAAGTTTTCCTGGTTGAGGTCGATGGTGGCCATGCTGTTCTCCTGTGGTCAATTGGATTGAATCCGATAAAATATCATCAAGTGCTAATATAATCCACCCTCGCATTTTTCCGGTGAACGTCATGAGCCAGAGCGTTATCCCAGATGTGCTGTTGTTTGTTGCGCCCGGCTGCCCGCATTGCCCCGCCGTGCTGGAAAGCCTGGCCGGACTGGTCAAGGAAGGCGCGATCGGGCGGCTGGAAGTGGTCAACGCGGCGGTTCACCCCGCCCGCGCGGCGGAACTCGGTGTGAAGACCGTGCCATGGGCGCGGATCGGCCCGTTCGAGCTGGCGGGAGCGCTGCCGCCCGACGAACTGCGGCGCTGGGCCGGGCGGGCGGACAGCCTCGACGGCATGGCGGATTACTTCTTCGATATGCTGAAAAGCGGCCGCCGCAACCGCGTCGAGGAAATGGCGCGGCAGGAGCCGGCCCGGCTGCACGCGCTGGTGCGCCTGATGGAGCGGCCGGATACCAGCATGGCGGTGCGCCTGGGGATCGCCGCGGTGCTTGAGGAACTGCACGATAGCGGGCTGGCCGAAATCCTGATCCCCGGGCTGGGTGCCCTGGCCCGCAGCGGCGATGCGCTTACCCGCGCGGATGCCTGCCATTTTCTGTCTCTGATCGGCGCCGCCGCCGTCATCCCCTGGCTGCGCGCCTGCCTCGACGACGAGGACAAGGAAGTGCGCGAGATCGCGGCGGAATCACTGGAAGAGCTGGGACAATCATGAGCAAGGCATTTACCAGGGAAGCGGACGGCGACGACGAGGATGACCTGGCGCCCGCGGCGCAACTGCCGCAGGGGCTGAAGAACTACATTACCCCGGCAGGCTATCGCGCGCTCAAGGACGAATTCGACCAGCTGTGGAAGGAAGAGCGCCCCGAACTGGTGAAGACCATCACCTGGGCCGCTTCCAACGGCGACCGCTCGGAAAACGGCGACTACATCTACGGCAAGAAGCGCCTGCGCGAAATCGACCGGCGCATCCGCTTCCTGTCCAAGCGCCTGGAAAATTCCGAAGTGGTCGATCCGGGCGCGCGCGAGGACTGCGACCAGATATTTTTCGGCGCCACGGTGACGGTGTGCGGCCGGGACGGCGAGGAACACACCTACAGCATCGTCGGCGTGGACGAAGCCGATGCCGGGCGCGGCCGCATCAGCTGGGTGTCGCCGCTGGCGCGGGCGCTGCTCAAGGCGCGCGAGGGGGACGTGGTGATTTTGCAGACGCCGGGGGGAAAGGAAGAGATCGAGGTGGTGGAGGTGGCTTATCGGACGCTGGAAGGGTAGCTTGGAGGCGCCGATTTTTTCGGAGTCCGTCATTCCCGCGAAGACGGGAACCCAGGTGTTTTCAGGAGGATGGGGTTCCCGCTTGACGTTTGATCTGAGCCTCTTTAGGGCTTTGATTTTGTGCGCTTCGCGCGGATGATCGATAGCCGGGGGCAATCCGTCCGCCGGGCGCAACCGGCACCAGAGCAGCGTGCGAAGCGCACAAAACCGCGATTCGGCAACAAGTTGCCCGATTCATGTCTTCCGCGCTACCATGCTAATGGGTTACAGGATTCATCGGATGGTGAATTTGAGGCTGCGCCGCAACCCAGTGGACGAGGTGCCGCGTTTGTTTATAAAATGATGTTAGTCAATACAAATGCCACCTTCGCAAAAGATTACCCGGCACGAAGTGCCTGGTAATCTTTCAAATCTGAAATCGATTTTACGTTAGGGCGCATCATCGATACCGCCATGCCAAGTTACTCAGACGTCCTATCTTCCGTTGCTCTCGTGGCCTCACTCGGAAGTCTCAGTGTTTCCGCATATGTCGCGTTCCGTGATCGACCGCGGCTCAAGGTCTCAAGTCGTTTTCTTTGGGCATCCGAATATGGTCCGGATCGAATTGTTCTCACGCTGACGAACACGGGTCGAAGGCCGGTGATTCTTCGGCTGCTTGGTGGAACATCCAAGATTGGAAAATGGTCCGCCACATTCCTGGGCCAGGATAAGGGTGGGCTTCGTCTTGGTGAGCACGAGCGCTACGAGCATACGATCGAGAAGGAAGATACCGTGAGTTTTGATCTCGATAACGACGATATTCTTTTTGAATGCTTGTGGGTTGAGGACTCGCTCGGGAACAGGTATCACGTGCCAAATTCAGAAGAGCATGTCGCCAAACTGTGGTCGGAGTTGAAGTAATGCGCCCTAACCCTGCGTTCGAGGCGACCTGCGCGAAAAGCCGTGCAGGCGCCTCAACTCCACGTTAACCATCTTATGCTGACGGGGTACATCTACGTTCTGAGCAATCCTATGCTTCCGCCAGACTGTGTGAAGATCGGTCTCACGCGCCTGTCCCCAGAGCGCCGGGCACAGGTACTCAGCAAAATGGCTGCAATTCCAGCTCCATTCAGTGTTTCCTTTGCCTGTCCTGTGCGTGGTGTTTCCCAAGCCGAGCGCCGGCTACATCTTGTACTTGACGATCAGCGCGTAAACAACTCGAAAGAGTTTTTCCGGGTCTCGCCAGAAATTGCAAAGACTTTGTCGCTGGAAATTGCCGCGTTCGAAGAAGAGAACTGCACTATGTCAGAGGGAATCTTCCTGAGTAATACGGTCCTGGGCGCTCACTACCAACCCAAGGCTTCTCTCCGAAACCGAAAGGTTCTGTACGGCATGATTGCGGCAACCGTCAACAATTCGCCAATAGAGCGGCTTTTGCCTGGCCGTCGCACAGTTGTTGATGGCTTCCTTTCAATCAATCAGGTCGCTGACTATCTTGGTGTTCAAAAACGGGCGGCAGCCACGGCGCTTGCGGCCTTCTGCGAAGTAGCCACACAATTCGTATGTCATCCAATTGAAGACGCACCAATTTCGCCCGTCTTTGACATGGCCCGCTACCGTTACGGCCATGCAACATGGAGGTTTTCCGATGCATACCGAAAGCATTTCTATAATCCAGGGGGCTCTATCGGTGGCGCGCCCCCGTTGAACTCAGACGTTGGGCCGAAGAGACATGTCTCTCCTCGCTGAATCGCTTGTTGAAGAATGGTTGAACCGCGACGGCTACTTCACCATTCGTGGCGCCCGCTTCGGTGTGAGCGAAATGGACCTTCTTGCCGTCCGTCAGGGCGAGTCGGGGCTTGAAGCTCGCCACGTTGAAGTACAGGTCAGCACGAACCCAATCGCTTATATTTCGTCGCTCACAGAGGCACAGGTAAAGGTGCTCGGCAAATCCAAGACTTCTGCCTGGGCTCGTCCCCGAGACGTTTTGGAAGTGGCTGTTTCCGCATGGGTGGAAAAGAAGTTTCACTCTCCGGGGAAGGTTAAAGCCGGAAACAGGGCGTGGCCTGGTTTGTCGTGGTCACTTGAGTTTGTTCATGGTTCTGTCCGTCACCCAGAAGAACTTGACCTCATCCGCGACAAAGGGATAAAAATGCATACGTTCTATTCTGTTCTGGCCTCGCTTTGCAACGATGAAGTAGCTGCACACAAAGGTGGTGCCGGAACTGACATTGCAGAAATGCTCGCCTACTATGTCAAGAACCGTGAATCCGCGGCCTAACCCGCTACACAGGCGGAGTGAAGCTTTTTCATTGGTTCAGCAACACATCGAGGAGATTGTCCATGCTTGGCACAAGCACTTCGGAAATTGAAGTTTCTCTCGCCTCTAATAAGGGGTTCTGGCTGCTGCTGGATGATGAGGAGATTTTTGTCGCATTTTCAGAGTTCCCTTGGTTCAAGCAAGCCACCCTTGATGAGATTACGACCATAGAGAGGCCGGGCAAGAACCACCTCTATTGGCCGCTACTCGACGTGGATTTGGCGCTTGAGTCCATCCTTGACCCCAGCCAATTCCCGCTTGTTGCAAAGCGCGCGTAAGGTGCGCTGGTAGCGGACGTAGCTGGTTCTTCACTATTACAGCGCCGGCAACCCATACAACTCCATCACGAAGTCGGTAAACACCGGCGCCTTGCGGGGTTTTTCTTTCTCCTGTTGGTAGCGGGCGCGCACTTCGGCCAGTTTCTTCTTCATCAGCGATTGCGACTCGGCCTGGCCGATGCGGTTGTGGTCGCGTTCCTCGGCGAGGTGGTGGTAATAATCGAACACCTCGTCGTCGTAGGCATTATGGCCGATCAGCGCGACCCGCTTGATGTTGAGCCGGTCGGCGGCCTGCGTTTTGGTGATTTTATGGGTTTTGACCAGGCCGGACAGATATTCCGCTTCCTGGCGCAGCGTGTCCTGGCGCGAGTCGGTCCACGGCATGGTGGTGGCGCAGCCGGCCAGGGCGGCGAGGAGGAGCAGGGCGGAGATGATTCTTGGCATGGCGTCACCTTAAACACTTGTTTAACCGCCGATTAACGCCAATAAACACCGATACTTCCAGGGAGTAATCTGTGTTTATTGGCGTTAATCGGCGGTTAATTGCATCAATGATCAATGTTGCAGCCTTCCATACAGCCGGCTGTAGAGCCCATTGTTGCGGATCAGCTCGTCGTGGGCGCCCTGTTCGATGATCTGGCCGCTGTCGAAGACGTAGACCCGGTCGGCCTGTTTCACCGCGCTCAGGCGGTGGGCGATGATCAGGGTGGTGCGGTCCTTGAGGAAGGCGCGCAGGGCTTCGTGCAGCTTCGCTTCGGTTTCCGCGTCGAGCGCCGAGGTGGCTTCGTCGAGGATCACCACCTGCGGGTCGGACAGGATCATGCGCGCGATCGCCAGGCGCTGGCGCTGGCCGCCAGAGAGGCGCACGCCCTGGCGTCCGACGATGGTGTCGAGCCCATGCGGCAGTTCGCGCACGGTGGCGGCCAGCTGCGCCACTTCCAGCGCCTGCCACAATTGCTCGTCGGTGAGTTCGCGGCCCAGGGTCAGGTTCATCCGCACCGTGTCGTTGAACAGCGCGGGGTGCTGCAGCACGGTGGCGACGTGGCTGCGCACCACTTCCAGGCCGATTTCGGTGGTTGGCACGCCGTCGAAACCGACCGTCCCCGACTGGGGCGGATAAAGCCCCAGGATCACCTGCACCAGGGTCGATTTTCCGCCGCCGGAAGCACCCACCAGAGCCACTTTTTCGCCCGGCTGGATGGCCAGGCTGACGCCGTTCAGCACCGGCGTTTCGCCGTAGCTGAAGCGGACGTCCGCCACTTCGACGCCGACGGTGTGGTGGCCTGCAAAGGGGTTTTTTAGATGCGGATAATGCGGTTCCTCCTTTAGCCCGAGCAGGCGGTTGATGCGCGCCAGCGCGGCCTTGGCGCCGTAGTAGGCATACTGGATGCCGAGGATTTCCTGCACCGGCCCCATCATGAACCAGAGGTAGCCGAACACCGCCATCATCCGGCCGACGGAAAGGTCGGAATACACCACCATCAGCATGCTGATGGCGCGGAACACGTCGAAGCCGAACAGGAACACCATGAACGACAGCCGTCCGGCGGCGTCGCTTTTCCAGGAGAAGGCGGCGGCGTGGGTGCGGATGCCGCGCGCGGTGTCGATCACCCGGCCGATGTAATGGCGTTCGCGGTTGATGGCGCGGATCTGCTGGATCGCGTCGAGGGTTTCGGCCAGCGATTGCTGGAACAGCTCGAAGGCGCTGTTCTCCTCCCGTTTCAGGTCTTTCACCCGCTTGCCCAGCACCATGGTGAAATACACCACCGCCGGGTTGAGCAGCAGGATGAACAGCGCCAGCTGCCAGTTCATCCACAACAGCACCACGGCGGTGCCGGCGATGGAGAGCACGGCGACCAGGAATTTCGACACCGACGCGCCGATGAAGCTGTCCACCGCGTCCAGATCCTTGACGAAATGGGACGCCACCGCGCCGCTGCCGAGGGTTTCGTATTCCGACATGGCGATGCGCGACAGGCGCAGCAGCATCTGTTCGCGCATGCGGTAGACCACATCCTTGGCGATCAGGGTGAAGTTGCGCGTCTGCCACACGCCCAGCACCAGCGTGGTGAATCGCAGCAACAGCGTGACCGCCAGCACCGCGCCGATATACAGCGCCGGGCCGTGCCAGGCGGCGGGGAACAGGCCGTTGACCCACGTCACCATGGTTCCCGGCCGGTGCAGCAGCACTTCGTCGACCAGGAGCGGCATCAGCAGCGGGATCGGCACGCTCGCCAGCGCGGCCAGGATGGCGACGAGATGCGCACTGATCAGCCCCTTCTTGTGCTCGCGCACGATGGCAAGGATGGAAGGCCAGGTGTAAGTAGTGGGCATGATAGCGGGCCAATCAGGTTTTCGCCTGGCAGGAGCTTCCCACTCCGCCTTGTCGATCTTATTGTTTGTCAGAGGGTTATGGAAGAAGTCTCACATTTTCGATCACCACGTTCCCCAGCGGCGCGTTGGAGGGGAACGGGCCGCGCGCGCCGGTGCGCACCCTGGCGATTTTCATGATCGTGTCCTGGCCTTTCACCACTTTGCCGAACACGGCGTAACCCCAGCCCTGGCCCTTCGGCACGGTGAAATCGAGAAAGGCATTGTCCTTCACGTTGATGAAGAACTGCGCGGCGGCGGAGTGGGGGTCCATCGTCCGCGCCATGGCGATGGTGTAGGTTTCGTTCTTCAGGCCGTTGTCGGCTTCGTTCCGGATCGGGTAGAAGGTTTCCTTCTCGCGCAGGCTGGCGTCGAAGCCGCCGCCCTGGATCATGAAATTGTCGATCACGCGATGGAACACCGTGCCCTGGTAAAAGCCGCCCTTGACGTATTTCAGGAAGTTTTCCACCGTCTTCGGCGCCTTGTCCGGATACAGCTCCAGCGTGAAGCTGCCGAGGTTGGTCTCCATTTCCACCATGGGATTGGCGGCGAAGGCGGAGAGGGAAAAGCACAGGCCGAAGAAGAGGGCCAAAAGTCTTGTTTTCATTAATGCTCCAACGGTGTTGTCATGGCTTCAATTTATAGAACCGTCCCGCCAGGGTCTGGCCTTTCAAGCCGTCGAACCGGTCGTCCACCACTTCGTCGAGCTTGGCGAGCCGTTCGTCGGGATGGGGGTGGGTCTTGAACAGCAGCGCCACGCTGCTGTCGCCGGCGCTGACGTGGCCGATCTGCTGCAGGACTTCAGGCAGGCCGAAGGCGTCGTAGCCGGCGCGGGCGGACAGCACCATGCCGATGCGGTCGGCTTCGAATTCCGAGTTCTTGTCGAGGCCGCGGGCGACGATTTCCGCGCCGCTGCCGATCACGTTCTGCACCTGTTCGTTGCCGTCGGCCGCTTTCCTGGCGAGCAGCTTGCCGCCCAGGCTTACCATCCTGCTTTGCTGCAGCAGTTTCAGGTGGTGCTTGCGGATGACGTGGCCGATTTCGTGGCCGAGCACACCGGCCAGTTCCGCCTCGTTTTGCAGGACCTGGTAAAGGCCGCGGGTGACGAAGATGTAGCCGCCCGGCGCGGCGAAGGCGTTGATGTCCTTGGATTCGATCACGCCGAAATGCCATTCGAGGTCGGGCCGCTCGCTCTGGCTGGCGACCCAGCGGCCAACTTCGTTGACGTATTTCTGCAGCTGCCGATCCTTGACCAGCGGCGCGGCGCCCAGCAGGTTGCCGGCGATCTGGCGGCCGATGGCGACCTCTTCCGTTTCGGAGACGCCGCGGGTGCCGGCCAGCACGCCGATGCCTTCCTGCAGCAGATCGGCGTTGGAGGGCTGCTTTTGTTGCTGCTGTCCTTGCTGCGGCTGCTTGATCGCGTTTTTCAGCGCGTCGCCCAGGTCGAAGGCTTGCGCCGCGCCGACGCACAGCAGCAGGCTAACGGTCATGGCGAATCGCCGCCCAGAATGATGAAACGGCGATTCGCCATGACCGTTTCCCTCACCCCTAGCCCTCTCCCTGCACCCGCAAGGAGTGTCCCCGCCGAGAGCGGCGGCAAAGCCGCTCGCTCTGGCGAGACGGGAGAGGGGGACGAGGTCTCGCTTCGCGAGTTTCACACTAAGACCGCCGGCGAGGGTGGTGCGGGTCCGGGTTACCATAATTGTTCTCCTTGCTCCGAGGCGCGCTGCGGGCCGGGTTCCGGCAGGTACTCCAGCTGATGGGGCACGAGCTTGCCCTTGGCGGCGAAGGCCTGCGCCTCCTGCTTGCTGGCGGCGAAGGTCGGCAGCAGCTTCATTTCGGACTCGCTGTATTTGGCTTCCTTGAGCTGCTCCTCGTTGAGTCCCCGGACGCCGGTGGTGGCCACCACCTGTCCGGTGCCGGCGCGTCCGGATGCCAGTCCCAGCAGGCCCGATACCTCGCCGCCGGCCGACGCCTTGCGCGCTTCGCCGCGGCGGATGCTCAACATGTGCACCCAGCCGCTGCCCTTGGCGCTCTTGACCTTCAGCCAGCCGCCTTGCTTGCCGACGATCTCCACCTTGTCGCCGGTCGCGAGCTGGCCGACGGTGGCGGCGTCGCGATAGGGCTCGGCCTTGATCTCGTCGATCTTGAGCGCCGCGCCGCTGTCGGCGCGGGCGGCGGCCGCCGTCAGCAGCAGCGCGGCCAGCAGCGCGCCGCAAAGGGTTTTTCCGGGGCTTTTATTCATGGTCGATACCTCGCATTTCACGTCGTTTATTCATTGCTTGGATTCGGTCCGGCGCAGAAGAGTTTCGGCAAACAAGGCGCGCCATTCGTCCGCTGCGGATTCCCCGCCTGCCATCCGCGCCTGGTGGACGAAGCAGATATTTTCATTATCCGCATTCGCGTCGTGTTTTTGCAAGAGAGGCCCGGCGGCTTGCGAAATCGCCGCAGCGTCCGCGGCGACCTGCGCGCGGCAATCCGCATCGTCTTCCCGGCATACCCAGGAGATCGCCAGGGTATCCTCGAACAGGCCCCACAGGCCCTGCTGGCGGCCCTTGAGCAGTTCGGCGCTGTTTGCCGCCCGGCCCATTTTTCCCAGCGCCTTGCGGATTTTTTCGCGGGCGGCGGGGCCGCCGGTGTGGCCGAGACGGACCAGCATCAAAACGGCGTGCAGTTCGCCTTGGTGATCGCGGGACGTCCGCACCATGCTTTTTTCCAGCGCCTTGCCGGTGGCGAAGGCATACAGCCGGGCCAGCGTGAAATAGGCCAGGCCGATGGTGACCGGGCCGGTCAGGTTGATGTAGGTGGTGGTGAGGTTGATGCTGGCGTAGGAGACGGCGATGAGGATGAACTGCGACGCGCCGAACAGGCGGTCGAACTTGTCCTGCCCGCTGCCGCGGTAGAACCCCCAGGCGGTGGCCCAGACGATGGCGAGCGTCAGCAGCAGGTAAGCCAGGCGCGCGTCGGGAAAACGCAGATAATCGCCGTGCTTGAGGTTGTCGAGGGCGGTGGCGAGAATCTCCACGCCGGGGTGCATCCGGCTGATCGGCGTCGGCTTGACGTCGAACAGGCTCGGCGCGGTCGAGCCGATGATCACGATCTTGCCGGTGAACTCGTCCGGCGGGCGTTTCCTGTTCTTGCTGGTCAGGTCGGCGTAAACGTCGGAGAAGCTGACCGTATGGTAGGAGAACGGCTTGCCGCGCCAGTTGAGCAGGAAGCGCCGCGCCTCGGGCTGGACGTATCCCAGCTGTGCGGCGACGCGTAGCGGCAGCGAGGGAATCTTCCAGCCGTCGTCGTCGAGGTAGGCCAGGTATTGGCGCGCGATGCCGTCCGGGTCGGGGTAGATGTTGTGCAATCCCAGCCTGCCGCCCTGGAGGATGGATTTGAACGGCGGCAGGACCACGGCCACCGTGGCGTTCTTGTCGGCGCCTTCCAGCGCGGTGACGCCGGGGATCATGCCGGGCTTGATCTGGCTCAGGGCGTCGTCCGCCGGGTCGAGCCGCAGCATGGGGAAGAAGGTGTTGTCGGTGGCGGCGACGGCGGCGTCGAAGTAGGCATCGCTGTCCGGGTTGTACACGTCCGGGTCGCTGAACAGGATGTCGAACACCACCGCCTTCGGTTTCTGCCGTTCGACACGTTCGAGGAACTCCCCCAGCACCTGCCGCGGCCAGGGCCAGCGGCCGTAGTCCTTCGCCATCGCGGCGAGGCTCGCCTCGTTGATGTCGACGATGACGATATCCTTGTCCGGCTTGGGCACGACGACGCGGTAACGCACCATCGTGTCGAAAGTGGCCTGCTTCATCTGCGCCGCGAAATGCAGGAAAAACGCGTCATACACGACCAGCACGGTGAACAGGGCGGCCAGGTAGAGATAGAAGTTGTTCTTCCACTTCCTCGCCAGGAAGTCGGCGAGGCGGGCGGCGAGCCGCGTCAGCCGACGCGAAAGGGGTACGAAGGGATTCATCCGGTCATTATGCCACTAGCAGTCAGTCAATATAACAACGGTATGCCCCCCTTTGAAAAAGGGGGGTAGGGGGGATTTAGCAAAGTCGCACCTAGCCATCACTGTTAAATCCCCCTCAATCCCCCTTTTACAAAGGGGGAGGCGGTCAGCCTTGCCACATCCTGGAGGAGAGGGGAACGCAAAAAAAACAGAATGCGTCGGACGAGGCATTCTGTTTTCAAGTGTAGGCATCGCCTGAGATGGCGGAGCCTATCGATGGCCGGCTCCCGGTTCAGGGTTGGGGCAGAAAGGATTTCATGTGGACTCCGTTCATTCCCGTGCGGTGTCTACCTGGTTTACCGGGGGATATAGGACGCGCAACCCGGGTTGTTGAAGCCCCAGTCGTTCATGCTCGTGTCCCGGCAGAAATATCCGCCTTCACGGACCGGAGCATTTTCACCGGGTTGCCCGTAAGCGGCCTGGCCTTCGGCTATAGCAAGGTGGGCCGGGCAGTTCGGATCGTTAAAGCCCCAATCCACGTCCGCATTCGAACAGTAGGTCGAGACGTTACCGGGGGTCATCGCGGTTTCGGCCCGCTCCCCGAAGGCCGCCTGGCCAACGCCGCCAGCCAGATAGGCGGGGCAGTTCGGATCGTTGAAACCCCAATCCGCATCCGGGTTGGAGCAATAGGTGCCTATCGTTGACGTCATATCGGCGCCAGCCACGTTGCCGGTGAATGCCGACATCCCGATAAACAGCCACGTCAAAGCCAATAGCAATTTGTTTTTCATGATAGTCTCCTTTCGACTACGTACAATCAACAACCAATTTTTACTGTTATTACATCATTTATAGCATACCCGACAAAAATAGTCGGATAAAAATGAGACTCATTAAATGATTTTAAGTTCGGAAAATAACCGGCTGACCTGGTTTGCTTGCGCTGGAATTGGAAAGGGCGGTATTTAAAGGACGGTTTTGTCTTTTGCCGCCAGGATCATGCCGGCAGAGTCTTCGATGTTGCGATAGGCGGCGTGGAAGTTCTGGTTGGCCTTCAGCGCCTGGATCAGCTGGTTCAGCCCTTTTTTCCCCACCTGGGCATACCACCGGATCACTTCCTGCCGGGCCGTGCCGTAGGAAAGCTGCATGTTGGCGCCGTTCGCGCCGGTAACGTATTGCCAGCCGGCACGGGTTTCGAGGTCGCTCAGCCGGGGCGAAGTTTCGCCGTCATTGCAGGCCGCCCGCCAGGCTTCGTCGGAAAACTCGTAAGCCAGGCTGACCATCACCGCGGTGCCCTCGTCGAACCATTGCGGCACCCTGGCCTGGGCTTGTCTCTGCCCGCCCAGGCGCGCGGCCAGCTCCGCATGCGACAGCTCGTGGCTTACGATCGCCGCGCGGGCGCCATAGGGCGAGATCAGGATGGTGTTGCCGACGGTGTATCCCAGGCCGACCCCGCCGTACTTGCGGTAGCACTCCATGCTGGCGCAGAACAGGATATCCGGCTGGGCAAGCAGCTCGCCATAGAAGTAAGCCGCCCTGACCCTGGCTTTCTGCATGACATTGAGCAGTTTTGGGGTGTTGCCGGCCGGCATGTCCGGGTCGACGTAGACATGCGGCGCGATCGGCCGCATGCCGTCTTGTGCCAGCGGTGAAGGGCGCGAGTCGTCCGCCTCATCGCCGAGCGAAGCGAGAAGGCGGTCCGGCGATTTTGCCGCCTGGGTCGGCGCCACGGTAGCACAGCCGGGGAGGAGTAGCGCGGCAGCGACGGTGGCGGCCAGAAAAGGAGGAATTCTTGCCACTGCGGTGATCCCTCCGGTTGGGATATCCAGTGGCGTGGATATCGAAGAGCCATGACGCGAAAAGCCGCCGTTTAACGGCGTGCCGGTTACGGTTAATGTTAGTGAGTTGGCCGGTCAAAAGTCAATAGTTTTCAAGAGGATTTTTCTCGCCCCAAGCCTGGTGGCCTTGAGCGCCCGCCTCTCCGGGCGTAAGCTCCGCCCATGATACGGATTACCCCACAGATCGCCCTGGACGAGCGCGAAATCGAGCTGCAATTCATCCGCGCTTCCGGGCCGGGCGGGCAGAATGTCAACAAGGTCGCGACGGCGGTTCAGCTTCGCTTCGGCGCGCTCCGTTCGCCCTCGCTGCCGGAGGACGTGCGCGCCCGGCTGATGCGCCTGGCGGGGAGCCGCCTGACCAACGACGGCGAGCTGGTGATCGAGGCCAAGCGCTTCCGCACCCAGGAGCGCAACCGGCAGGACGCGATTCGGCGGCTGGTCGAGCTGATCGTCCGGGCAGCCGAAAAACCCAAGCCGCGCGTCGAAACCCAGCCGACCCGGGCGTCGAAAAAACGCCGCCTGGAAAGCAAGCGCAAGCGCGGCGAGATCAAGCGGGCGCGGGGCGGGAACCTGGCTCGCGAGGGCTGAGCAGAGCGGCAGCCGCCTCCGCCTCCACCGGGCGGGAAAACAGGTAGCCTTGCGCTTCGTCGCACCCCAGTCGGCGCAGAAAATCGCGCTGGGCGGCGATCTCCACGCCCTCGGCCAGCACCGTGAACTGGAGGCTGTGGCCCATGGCGATCACGGCGCCGGCGATGGCGGCATCGTCCTCGTCCGTCGGCAGGCCGCGCACGAAGCTTTGGTCCAGCTTCAGCTTGTGGATGGGCAGGCGCTTGAGATAGGCCAGCGAGGAATAGCCGGTGCCGAAATCGTCGATCGACAGCAGGACGTCCATCTCGCGCAGGGTGGAAAGCTGCTCGATGGCTTGTTGCGCCTGTCCCATGATGAAGGTTTCGGTGATTTCCAGCTCCAGGCAGCGCGCGGGCAGGCCGCTGTCGTCGAGGGCGCGCTTCACCACCGCCGCGAGGTCGCCGTGGCGGAACTGCGGCCCGGCGATGTTGACGGCGATGCGCCCGAAGGCAAGCCCCTGCCCGAGCCAAGCCGCGCCTTGGGCGCAGGCGGCATGCAGCACCCATTCGCCCAGCGGGACGATGAGCCCGCTTTCCTCGGCCAGGGGGATGAAACGGGCGGGCGGGATCAGCCCCTGTTCCGGGTGGCGCCAGCGCACCAGCGCTTCCAGGCCGACCAGGCTGCCGTCCGCCAGGGCCATCTGGGGCTGGTAGTGGAGCACCAGCTCGCCCTGCTCGATGGCCCGCTTGAGCTGTGCTTCCAGGGTGATGCGCTCCAGCGCCTGGCTGGTCATGTCCCCGGAGTAGAGGCGATAGGTGTTGCGGCCGGCCTGCTTGGCCTGGTACATCGCCGCGTCGGCGTTTTTCAACAGCACCTCGCCGCTCGTCCCGTCTTCGGGGTAGCGGCTGATGCCCACGCTGGCGCCGATCAGCAGCTCGTGGCCGTGGATGTGGAACGGCGCGCACAGCGCCGCGATGATGCGCTCGGCCAGCTGCGTGGCCTGGCGCTCGGGCAGCCCTTCCAGCACCACGGTGAACTCGTCGCCGCCCAGGCGCGACACCGAATCCTCGCTGCGCACCTGCTCCTTGAGCCTGCCCGCCACCGCCTGGAGCAGGGCATCGCCCGCCGGGTGCCCGAGGCTGTCGTTGACGTGCTTGAAGCGGTCGAGATCCAGGAACAGCACCGTCACCGTCGCTTGCGCCTGTTGCGCCCGCTCGAGCACCTGCTCCAGGTGGGTGGTGCACAGCAGCCGGTTGGGAAGCTTGGTGAGCGGGTCGTGGCGGGCGAGATATTCCAGCTCCTGCTGCGATTTCTTGAGCTGGGTGATGTCGGCGAATACGGCTACGTAGTTCACCACCCGCTCCGATTCGTCCTTCACCGCCGTGACGGTGAGCCAGGAGGGGAACAGCGAGCCGTCCTTGCGCCGGTCCTGCACCTCGCCTTCCCAGGCGCCGGTGCCGCGGATCTTGCTCCACATGGCCTGGTAGAAGGCCCGCCCGTGGAGCCCGGACTTGAGCAGGCGCGGGTGCATGCCCAGCACCT
Source organism: Sulfuricella sp. (assembly GCA_023266195.1). Taxonomy (GTDB): domain Bacteria; phylum Pseudomonadota; class Gammaproteobacteria; order Burkholderiales; family Sulfuricellaceae; genus Sulfuricella. The sequence goes on along the minus strand of JAHFRP010000004.1, from coordinate 91,907 downwards.
CCGCTTCGGCGTAGCCGGTGATGCGGGTGAAGGCGCGGTTGACCGCGACGATGTGCAGTTTCTGGTCGGTGATCAGCACCCCTTCCTGGGTGTTCTGGAACACCGCGGCCCATTGGCGCAGGGTGTCCTCCACCTGTTTGCGCTCGGTGATGTCCTGCACCGTGCCGAGCGACCGGAGCGCCGTGCCCGCCTCGTCGTAAAAGGTCTGGCAGTGCTCGTGGACGAATTTCACCCGGCCGTCGGCGGTGAGCAGGCGATGCACCAGGTCGTAGGGCTGGCGGTTGAGCACCGAATCGGCATAGGCCTGCTTGACCGTCTCCCGGTCCTCGGGGTGCACCATGGCCAGGAAAGATTCGTAGGACGCATCGAAACGGTCGGGATCAACCTCGTAGATGCGGAATACCTCGTCCGACCACGTCAGGGCGTCTTCCGCCAGATCCAGCTCCCAGCTGCCCAGGTTGGCCAGGTGCTGGGCTTCGTTGAGACTGGCCTCGCTGCGCCTCAGGCTCTCGTGCAGCAGATGGCTCCCCAGGGCGTCCACCACCCGCTGGGCGATGGTGTGGAACAGGTGCAGCTCCGCCTCGCTCCACTGCCGTCGGCTGCACTGGGTCAGCGCCATGGCCCAAGCCTGGTTGTGGTTGGGCCACAGCGAGATCGCCAGCATGCTTTCGATGCCGAAGCTGGCTGCCACGGCGGGGGGATCGTCCGCTGCGCCGAAATCCGCCACGACAGGGCCGGCCTGGCTCAGCAGCCGCCCCATCAGCCGGCGGGTGCGCTCGTTCGCCTCCAGTTCGGCATTGGCGGATACGCCGGGACAATCCTGGCGCGTCGCCCCCGCGGCGATGCGAAAGCGCGCCGCCTCGGGATCGAGCGGATAGAGAAAGAACGCCTGGTCGGCGCGGAAGATCTGGAGCAGCACCTCGGCCAGCTCCCGCAGCACCCCCAGATCCTCGCTGTGGCGGGCGAGCACGCTGGAAACCCAGTCCAGGCTCTCCAGAAAACGGGCATGTTCCTGCATCGCCCGCTCCTGGTTCTTGAGGCGGGTGATGTCGGTGGCGCTGACCACCGCGCCCTCCTCCTGCCCCTGGGGGCCGTGGAGCACGGCGGCATCCACCAGATAGACGCCGTATTCGCCTCCCGCGGTGCGCAGCCGATGCTCCGCGCGATAGCCGTCCTTGAGGCGCAGGGATTCGTAGAGCGGGGAATGCACCGTCCACGGCAGGGCGGGCAGCGCCGCCGCGATGGCCTGCCGTTCCTCCGGCGGCAGGAGTTCGTCCAGCACGCCGTCCGCCGGCAACGCCTCCGGCCCCAGGTCGGCGGCGCAGCGCGGGTTGGTCCGGCGCACCCGGCCGTCGGCGCCGAGCACGATCACCAGGCCGCCCACCGTATCCATCACCCGCTGCACGAAGCCGGTGAGGGACTGCTGCGCCCGCCCCGCCTGGCGCAGGTCGTTGCGCTGCGCCATCACCTCCCGCAGCATGCGGTCGGTTTCCTCCGCGCCGGCCAGCATCGCCTCCTCCAGCGCCGCGTTGGCCAGGCGCAACGATTCCAGTTCCTGGGCCAGGCGCTCGACCTCGCGTTCGGCATCCGAACCGGGCGCCGGCCCTGCCATGCGCTCCAGCGGCCACGGCACGCGAAAACCTTCCGTTTCGCGCTCCACGCGGAAGCTCTCCGGCCCGGTCAGCGTCACCCGCTGGCCGTGGCGCGGGCAGGTCATCCGGTCGTCGGCCTCCACGGCGCAGCCGGACAGATCCTGGCCCTCGTGGGGGCAAGCCGCCGGCAGGCCGAGATAGCCGTCCGGGCGGGCGAAGATGAGGATCGCCCGCGCCGCCGGCGCATCCGGGAAGCGCACCCGCCCGCGCCAGCGGCGCAGCGCTTCCAGCCATTCCACGGCCTCGACGGCCAGCCCTTTTTCAGTCATTCGAGTCAGCCAATACAAAACAAGGGTATTCCCCCCTTTTTCAAAGGGGGAGGCGGTCAGCTTTGCTGCATCCCGGCCAGGAGCCTCATCGATACCGGATTCCGCAAAACTACTCGTCCAGCCAGCGCGCGATCCAGGCGGCTGCCGCCTCCACCGCCGCCTCCACCGCGGGCGAAAGGCCAGGGCGGAAGGGCGTCAGGGCGTCGGCTTCGGCCGTCAGGATGGTCAAGCCGGGCAGCGGCTCGCCTAGGGCGGCGAGCGCCCGCAGCAGGTAGCCCACCCCCTGGCCGTGGCCGCCCGCCGCTTCCATCGGCACCTCCTCAGCGGCCAGCACCCGCAGCCTTCCCGGCTCCCCGCCGGGCGCCATGGCATCGACCAGGACGGCTTCCCGGCAGCCCTGGAACAGGGCCAGGGTATTGAGTCCCGCCGTGCCCGCCTCGACCAGCCGCACGTCGGCGGGCAGCGCGACGCCGGCCAGGCGGCGGAACACGGCGGGGCCGAAGCCGTCGTCGCCGTGCAGCGGGTTGCCGAAGCAGAAGATGCCTCGCCCTCCGCTCACGGCGCGAAGCGCAGGCGGCGCCCGCTGTCCAGCATGTGCACCGTGCACACCAGGCACGGGTCGTGGGAGCGGATGACGTGGCCGATCTCCACCGGGTCGTCCGGATCGGCCACTTCCAGGCCGACCAGGCTCTGCTCCCAGTGTCCCGGCCGGTCGTCGCTGTCGCGCGGCGAGGCGTTCCAGGCGGTGGGGGTGATGATCTGGTATTTCGCGATCACCCCGTTTTCGATGCGCACCCAATGCCCCAGCGCGCCGCGCGCGGCCATCACCATGCCATGGCCCTGGCCGTCGGCTTCGGCGTCCGGGTGCGGAGCCAGGAAATGGGGATCGTCGAGGTGGGTGGCCAGCTCGTCCAGCATGCGCCGCGCCTGCACCAGCCCCACCGCGACGCGCCGCAGGCGGGCGAACTGGCGCAGCCAGGCGCTGCCGCCCTCGGCGGCGTGGAGCGCGCCGATCAGGGCGTCGCCGCCGATCAGGAGCTCGGCCAGCGGGCCGGTCTGCACCACCCGGTCGCCGTAGCGCGGCGCCTTGGCCCAGGTGTAGCGGTCGGCGGAGGGCTGGTAGTCGGGCACCGTTTCCCCGTCGTAGGGATGGCGGCCGCCGGGATAGGGGCGAAACCAGGAATGGCGCACGTGCTCGTTGATGCGGCCCTGGTCCAGGCGCTCCGTCCGTCCGCTGTCGCCGTCGTGGAAGCCGCCGGGCAGCAGGTGGGCGTCGAACGGCGGCCCCCAGCGCTCTGGGTCGCACCAGGCGCCGTAGGACAGCATGTGGGGCGTGCCGACGCCGACGCGGTGCAGGCCGATGGCGCGCGAAAAACGGGTCAGCAGGCCGAGCGCGGCGTCGCCGCGGCCGGGGCGCTCCATCCAGGCGAACAGGGCGTCGGCGCTGTCCAGCGCCAGCCATTCGTCCATCGGCCCGCCCAGCACCCGCTCCTCGAACCAGCGCCGGGTTTCGTCCAGCACCGTGCCGCATTCGACGAGGCGGCGCGGGTTGGCCGGCGTGGTCACGCCTCCCGGCAGCATGTACGAGGAATGGGGCCACTGGCCACCGAAATGGGCGACGATCTCCACCACCCGGCGGGTGCGCGCCAGGGTTTCCAGGTGCGCCCAGCCGCGGAACGGTTCGAAGGCGGCGATCAGCGCGTCGCGCAGCGGGTGGCCGGCATAGCGCTCGTGGCAGAAATCGACGGCGAAATAGAGGAAGCTCTGGCGCAGGTCGCTCTGGATGCCCTCGGCGATCAGGCACAGGTTGCGGATGCGCGTGGCGTTGGGCGGCGGCGCCAGCCCCCATGCCTGCTCCAGGGCCAGCACGCCGCTGTAGAGATGGGCGGTGCCGCAGATGCCGCACACCCGCGGGGTGATCACCAGGGCGTCGCGCGGCTTGCGGCCGAGCAGAATCTGCTCGAAACCCCGGTACAGCGTGCCCACCGCCCGCGCCTCCACCACCACGTTGTCCTCGATGGCAAGGCGGAATTCCAGGTCGCCTTCCACCCGGTTGAGATCGACGTTCACTTCCATCCGCGCCATGTCAGGTCTCCATCTTCTTCTTGCGCAGCCGTTCCGGGGCGGCTGCGCGGGCCAGATTCTTGTAGGCCATGTAGCGGGCGCGCTCCACCCCCAGCGGCAGGCGCACCGGCACGCTGCCGATCTTTTCGGTGCGGAACAGGTCTTCCTCGCGCGGAAAGTCCGGCGAGGTGCAGCCGAAGCACGGCACGCCGGCGCGCGTCTTGCTGGAGCGCCCGTTCCACAGGTCGGTGTTGCAGATGGCGGAAGTCATGGGGCCCTGGCAGCCGAGGTTGAAGAACAGGCATCCCCGTCCGCCCAGTTCGGTCTCCTCGACGTCGTACTCGTGGTATTCGTTGCGGGTGCAGCCCTGGTGCACCAGGGTGTTGAAGAAGGGCTCGGGGCGGTTGAGCTCGTCCAGCGGCAGCGGCAGGCCGGTGGCCAGCCAGGCCAGGGTCTGGGTCATGGCGTGGGGATGGGCCGGGCAGCCGGCGACGTTGACCACCGGCAGGCCGCGCCGCGAGCGCCAGTCCGCACCCAGCAGCCCGCCCGGATCGGTGCGCAGGAATTGCAGGCCGACGCAGTCGCCCGGATTGGGCGGGGCGGCGTGCACGCCGCCGAACGCGGCGCAGGTGCCCATCGCCACCACCGCTCCGGCGCGCTCGGCGAGGGCTCGCGCGATGGCCATCTTGGCCCGGCCGTGATGGCTGTCGTAAAGCCCGGTGCCGCGCGGCGCGGTGACGATGCTGCCCTCCACGCACAGGATGTCGAGCGCCTGTTCGCCGCTCTCGATGCGGCTCACCAGCTCGTCGAAGCGGCGTGCGGGGGCGTGCGAGAGGGAAGGGTGCCACAGGAGTTCCACGCCCTGAACCGCAATCAGGGTTTCCAGGCTGGGGCTGTCCGCCCCCAGGATGGACAGGGAATCGCCGCCGCAGGCCCCGGTCTGCAACCAGAACAATGTCGCCATTCGCCGCTCCTCAGGTTCGTCTAAAGGCCGTCTCCGGCAGTAGAACCCATTCGGCATGTCGCGTCAATAGCGGCGCGAGCCAGGTTGAACAGCACGGCGAATCGAGTTGCTTGGCTACTGGAAAGGTAAGCGAGTTCTCACCGTTCCACCATGAACGCCGTCACCTTGCTTGCCGCCATCGGCCGGCTGATGAAATAGCCCTGGATGCCGTTGCAGTGGAGCTCTTTGAGGATGTCGAGCTGTGCCTGGTTTTCCACGCCCTCGGCGATCACCCATAGCTTGAGGCTGCTCGCCAGGGCGATCACCGCTTCGGCGATGGTCCTGTCGTCCGGGTTCACGGTGATGTCGTTCACGAAAGAGCGGTCGATCTTCAGCGTGCTCACCGGGAAGCGCTTGAGATAGCCGAGCGAGGAATAGCCGGTGCCGAAATCGTCGATCGACAGGCGTACGCCCAGGTTGCTCAGGCCGTTGAGAGTGGCGATGGTTCCTTCGGTGTCGCCCATCAGCACGCTTTCGGTGATTTCGAGCTCCAGCTTGCCGGGCGGGATGCCGGCCTCGGCCAGCGCGCGGGTGACGGTATCCAGCAAACCCTGCTGGCGGAACTGCACCGCCGACAGGTTGACCGACACCGACAGATGGTCGAATCCGGCGTCGTGCCACGCCCGAAGCTGGTTGCAGGCGGCTCGCAGCAGCCATTCGCCGATCGGGACGATGAGCCGGGTTTCTTCCGCCAGCGGGATGAACCGGCTCGGCGGGATCTGGCCCATGGCCGGATGGCGCCAGCGCGCCAGGGCTTCCAGGCCGAAGATTTTGCCGCCGGCGAGGTCGAGCTGGGGCTGGTATTCCAGGTACAGTTCGCCGCGTTCCACCGCCTTGCGCAGGCCGATTTCCAGCTCCAGCCGCTCCATCGCCAAGGTGTTGACGCTTTCCGAATAGAACTGGAACGTGTTCCGGCCCAGGTCTTTCGCCTGGTACAGGGCGATATCGGCATTCTTCAGCAGGGTGTCGAGGTCGGTGCTGTCGGTCGGGTAGAGGCTGATGCCGATGCTGGCGCTGGCGAACACTTCGTGCCCGCCGAGCGGGAAGGGCGCCTCCATGATCTCGATGATTTTTTCCGCCACGGTGGCGGCTTCCTCGCTGCCGTGGACATTGCCGAGAACGACGGCGAACTCGTCGCCGCCGAGGCGGGCGATGGTGTCCTCCTCGCGCACGCAGTGGGCCAGGCGGACCGACACCGCCTTGAGCAGCGCGTCGCCGATGCCGTGGCCGAGGGTGTCGTTGACCGTCTTGAAGCGGTCGAGGTCGATGTAGAGCAAAGCGGCCAGGCTTTCTTCGCGCCGGCTCCAGATGACGGCGCGCTCCAGCCGCTCCCGCAGCAGGCGGCGGTTGGGCAGGTCGGTGAGCGGATCGTAGAAGGCCAGCCGGCGGATGGTGGATTCCGCCAGCTTGCGTTCGCTGACGTCCTCCATCAGGCCGACGAAATGGGTGACGGCGCCGCGCTCGTTCTTCACCGGCGAAATCGATTCGAGGCACCAGTACAGCTCCCCGCTCTTGCGGCGGTTCCTGAATTCGCCGCGCCATTCCGCATCGGAAAGCAGCATGCTCCACATTTCCCGGTACAGCTCGCGCGGCGTTTCTCCCGAGGCGAGCAGGCGCGGGTTTTTTCCGACCACTTCCTCGGCTTCGTAGCCGTTGATCTCGGTGAACTTGGGGTTGACGTATTCGATATTGCCCTTGAGGTCGGTGATGATCACCGCGTTGGGGCTGTATTCCACGGCGCGCGACAGTTTGCGCACTTTCCCGTCGGCCTGTTCCTGCTCCGCCGACTGGCGCCGGGCGCGCAGGGACACGAAACCGGCTGCGACCAGTCCCAGCAGCCAGATGCCGCCGTGGGTGAGGCTCAAATTCTCGATCGCCTCCTGCCGGATCCGAAAATACTGCTTGAGGGGCACGGAAACGCCCGTCGCACCGCGGATGCCGCCTACCGGGATTTTCGTCCAGGCGTGGCACTGCAGGCAGCCGTGTTCCATGATCATCGGCCGCATCACGCGCAGGAGGGGCTCGCCGTTGACCCGCATGACCGCGACGGCTTCCTTCTCGCCTCTTTCGAAAGCGAACAGCGCCTGTTTTTCCCACTCGTCCGGCCGGTTGGCCGGGTTGAGCACTTTCAGCCCGGTGATGCGTGCCTTGACGCCGTAGAGTTCGCTGAACTCCTCCATCATCTGGCGCAGCATGGTGGCCGGGTTCATCAGGGTGAGCTTTTCGCCGGTGGTGGCGGTGAGGTCGCGGTTGGCGATGTGGGCGAGGAAGGGGGTGGGCTGCACCTTGCCGCCCACCAGGGCGTAGAGGCCGCCGCGGCTGGTCGCCCAGAGGCGGAAAGCGAGGTCGCGGTCGAGGTTGGCCTTGGCCTCCGCCATGGCGAGCCCCATCACCTTGGCGTTTTCCTGGTGGATGTTCCAGGCGAGCGACGCTCCCACCGCCAGCGTCCACAACAGGGCAACCCATCCGGTGCGCTGGTTGATGGTTTTCCGCCGGGCGGGGGAAAGGCTTGGGGACATGGTTTCGCTATCGGTTATTGGCGTCGTTTATCATATCAAAATGACACGCATTCATTACGCCTTTCTGTGACCGTTTGCCGCGCAGACGGTTCAGTCCGAAAAAAGGTTGAGCCGTGCCGGCCATTTCTCCCGAATTCAGTCTTCCCCGCCCGACAACAGCGACGCGTTGCCGCCCACGGCGGCGGTGTTGACCGCCACCGCCCGCTCCAGCGCGAAACGCTGTAAATAATTTGGCCCGCCCGCTTTGGGGCCGGTGCCGGACAGCCCTTCGCCGCCGAACGGCTGGACCCCGACGACGGCGCCGATCAGGTTGCGGTTGACGTAGAGGTTGCCGACGCGGAGCCGGCTTTGGAGAAAATCGACGGTCTCGCCGATGCGGCTGTGGATGCCGCAGGTCAGGCCGTAGCCGGTGCGGTTGACGGCGGCGGCGACCTGGTCGAGCCGATCGGCGCGGTAGCGCACGACGTGCAGGATCGGCCCGAACACCTCGCGTTCGAGCAGGGCGAGATCGGGGATTTCATAGGCGCGCGGGGCGAAGAAGCAGCCCTGTTCGGTCCCGGCGGGCAGCGGCGCGCGGCCGATCAGGCGGCCATGCGTTTCCAGAAATCCGACATGCCGTTCCAGCACGGCGAGCGCGTTTTCGTCGATCACCGGGCCGACGTCGGTGGCAAGCCGCGCCGGGTCGCCCACGCGGAGCTCGGCCATCGCGCCGGCCAGCAGTTCAATGATGCGCGGGGCGATCTCCTCCTGCACGAACAGCACCCTGAGCGCCGAGCAGCGCTGGCCGGCGCTGTTGAAGGCGGACTGGACGGCATCGTTCACCAACTGCTCGGGCAGGGCGGAGCTGTCGGCGATCAGGGCGTTCTGCCCGCCGGTCTCGGCGATGAACGGCACGATAGGCCCCGGCCGCGCCGCCAGGGCGAGCTGGATGCGGTGAGCCGTTTCCGTCGAACCGGTAAAGGCCACGCCGGCGACGCGCGCATCGGCCGCCAGCGCGAGCCCCAGCGTGCCGCCCGCGCCCGGCAGGAAATGCAGGACATCGGCAGGAATGCCGGCCTGGTGCAGCAGGCGCACGGCGAGCGCGGCGACCAGCGGCGTCCGGCTGGCCGGCTTGGCGACGGCCGCGTTGCCGGCCGCCAGCGCCGCCGCAACCTGGCCGACGAAAATCGCCAGCGGAAAATTCCACGGGCTGATGCAGGCGAACACGCCCCGGCCGTGCAGCGCGAGCGTGTCGAGTTCTCCCGCCGGGCCCGACAGCACTTGCGGCGCGGCGAAATCGCGCCGCGCGAGGTGGGCGTAGTAGCGGCAGTAATCGACGGCCTCGCGTACTTCGGCCAGGGCGTCGGGAATGCATTTGCCGCCCTCGCGCACGCACAGCGCCATCAGCTCGGTGCGGTGCGCCTCGAACAGGTCGGCGGCGCGGTCGAGGCAGGCCGCGCGGGTTTCGGCGGGAGCGGCATCCCAGCCCGGTGCCGCCGCGGCGGCCAGCGCCAGCGCCCGTTCCAGCGCGGCTTCGTCCGCCTCGATCACGCTGCCGGCGCTGCGGCGGCGGTCGGACGGGTCGGCGATGCGGCGCGGCTCGCCCGCCACGGTCTTTCCGCCCACCACCGGCGCGGCCAGCCATTCCCGCGCCCAGGCCAGGTCCATGCCCTCGGCGAGAGCGGCCAGCGCGGCCGGATCGGCCAGCGACAGGCCCGCCGAATTGCGCCGTTCGTCGCCGTAGAGTGCGGCCGGCAGCGGAAAGCGCGGGTTGGGCTTGGCGGGATGGGAGGCCAGCGTCGCGACGGGGTCGGCAACCACGGCGGCGAGCGGCGTGGCCGGGTCGGCCAGCCGGTTGATGAACGAGGTGTTGGCGCCGTTTTCCAGCAGGCGGCGGACGAGGTAGGGCAGCAGCTCGCGGTGGCCGCCCACCGGCGCGTAGATGCGGCAGGGGCGGGTAACATGAAACTCGCGAAGCGAGCCCTCGTCCCCCTCTCCCGCATACGACTCCGCACGGGCTTTAGCCCGTAGCGGATCGGAGTCCTTTAGGGCTTGCGGGAGAGGGTTAGGGGAGAGGGCGCCGATTTCCGCGTAGAGCGCCGCGCCCATGCCGTGCAGGCGCTGAAATTCGAAATTGCCGCCGTCGCCCGCGACCGCCTGCACATAGGCGACGGCATGGGCGTTGTGGGTGGCGAACATGGGGGCGAACAGGTCGGGGCGGGCGAGCAGGCGCCGGGCGCAGGCGAGGTAGGACACGTCGGTGGCCGACTTGCGGGTGTACACCGGATAGCCGGCCAGCCCCTGCACCTGGGCGCGCTTGATTTCGCTGTCCCAGTAGGCGCCTTTGACCAGGCGCACCGGCAGCGGGCCGCCGAGCTCCCGCGCCAGCGCGCCGAGCCAGTCGAGCACCGCCGGCGCGCGCTTCTGGTAGGCCTGCACGGCCAGCCCCAGCCCGTTCCAGGCGGTCGGCTGGAGGCGGCGGCAGGCCGCCTCGAACACGTCCAGGGTGATTTCCAGGCGGTCGGCTTCCTCCGCGTCCACCGTCAGGCCGATGTTCGCGGCGGCGGCGAGCTCCGCCAGTTCCGCCAGACGCGGCGCCAGTTCCGCCAGCACGCGCTCGCGCTGGGCGTGCTCGAAGCGCGGGTGCAGCGCGGACAGCTTGACCGAAATGCCCGGCGCGTCCGGCCCGCCATCGGTTGTCATGGCGATGGCGCGGATGGCGCAGGCATAGGCCGCGAAATGTTCCCCGGCGTCGGCGGCGGTGAGCGCGGCCTCGCCCAGCATGTCGAAGGAAAAGCGGCTCGTCCGGTATTCGTCGTGCAGGGTGGTTTGCAGCGCTTCTTCGATGGTGCGGGCGAAGACGAAATGATCGGCGAGCAGGCTCATGGCCCGTTTCAGCGCCAGCCGCGCCGCCGATTCGCCGATGCGCACGGCCATGCGCTCCAGCAGCGCGCCGGCGTCGTGCAGTTTGACCAGTTTGCCGGTGAACAGCAGCCCCCAGGTGGAGGCGTTGACCAGCGCCGAAGGGCTGTGGCCCAGGTGGCGCAGCCAATGTCCCTGCGCCAGCTTGTCGTGGATCAGGCGGTCGGCGGTGGCCGCGTCGGGGATGCGCAGCAGCGCCTCGGCGAGGCACATCAGCAGCACGCCTTCCTCGGAAGACAGGTCGTATTCGTGAAGAAGCGCGTCGGCCAGGGCGGACGACGGATGCGCCCGCGCCGACGCCGCGAGCCGCAAGGCATCGCCGCCGACTCGCCGTTGCAGCGGCTCGTCCAGCCGCGCCTCGCGCAGCAGCCGTTCCACGCAGGCGGTTTCGTCCGTCAGGTGGGCCGCGCCGACGGCGGCGCGCAGGGCGGTGAGGGAAGGGGCTGGGTTCATGCTGAAAACCTTGTTTAACCGCCGATTAACGCAGATAAACGCCGATAGAGATCGTAGTAGTCAGTCAACTTGATTCAGGGGTGTTGTGGGTCAGGCTTCAGCCTGACATGTACGGCTGAAGCCGTACCCACAATAGCTCGCACCTCCGTTTGTTTTACCTTGACTGACTAGTAGGGTCTTGGCAGTTTAGTCATGCTGAGCAAAGCCGGTTCCCCCCTTTGAAAAAGGGGGGCTAGGGGGGATTTGAACATGCGCCAAAGAGCATCCATCGTTAAATCCCCCTCAATCCCCCTTTGTTAAAGGGGGAAGCCGCTACTTCATGCCGCATTCCGGCTACGCGGTTTTCACCGGCACATCCCAGCCGCCCTCGAAGAAATGCGTGCCCAGCGGGGTTCTTTCCCTGGGCGCGAGTTCCGCCTGCCTCAGCTCGTCGTCGAGTACGTCGGCCTCGGTCTGGTAGCCGACCGCGATCATCGCCATGATGGCGAATTCGTTCGGGATGCCGAATTCGGCGCGCACCCTGGCGTCGTCGAAGCCGCCCATCTGGTGCGCCATCAGGCCGCTCGCCACGGCCTGGAGGCAGATGTTCTCGGCGGCGGCGCCGGTGTCGTACTGGCCCCAGCGGTTGGGTTTGCCGTTCTTGCGGAACAGGCTGTTGGCGGTGGATACCAGCAGTACCGGCGCATTCTTCACCCAGTTTTGGTTCCACTCGCCCAGGCAGGCGAAGGCCTTCCGCCAGGCCGCCTCGTCGCTGTTGCGGTCCCACACGATGAAGCGCCACGGCTCGTCGCCGAAGCAGGACGGCGCCCAGCGCGCCGCTTCCAGCAGGGAGACGATCTGCTCGCGGCTGACCGGCCGGTTGGCGTCGAAGGCGCGGCCGCTCCAGCGGCGGGCGAGGAGTTCGTGGATGTCGGCCTGGGTTTGGGCGGTTTTGTGCTGCATGGAGGTTCCTTTTCTGGGTATTGGTTTTATTTGTCACAAGCGAGGTTGGCTTGGCGCCTCCCCGATACCCCGTAGGGTGCGCCGTGCGCACCGTTCGCGTCAAATGGTGCGCGCGGCGCACCCTACCGGAATCGTCTCTTCGCTCAGGCCAGATCGAACAACAGGATTTCGGCGGAACCGTCCGATTCCAGATGGAGCGTGCTTTCGCCCTCGATGCGTGCGCCGTCGCCGGCGGCGAGTTCCATGCCGTTGAGCCGCGCCGTTCCCCGCGCCACCTGGAGCCAGGCGCGGCGGCCGGCCGGCAGGCGGGTTTCGGCGCCGTGGTCGCGGTCGATCAGCGCGGCATAGAGCTTCGCGTCCTGATGGATCGTCACGGAGCCGTCGCTGCCGTCGGGGGAGGCGACCAGGCGCAGCCTGCCGAGTTTTTCCTCGGCGCCGAAATATTTCTGCTCGTAGCTCGGCGCGATGCCCTTCCTCGCGGTTTCGATCCAGATTTGCAGCAGATGCACCGGCTCCGTGGCCGAGGCGTTGAATTCGCTGTGGGTGATGCCGCTGCCCGCGCTCATGCGCTGCACTTCGCCGGGGCGGATGACGGTGCCGTTGCCCATGCTGTCCTTGTGTTCCAGCGCGCCGGACAGGACATAGGTGACGATTTCCATGTCGCGGTGGGGGTGGGTGGGGAAGCCGGCCCCCGGTGCCACGGTATCGTCGTTGATCACGCGCAGGCTGGAATAGCCCATCTGCGCGGGATCGTAATAATCGGCGAAGGAGAACGTGTGCCAGGTGTCCAGCCAGCCGTGGTCGGCGTGGCCGCGCTCGGCGGCTTTGCGGATGAGGATCATGGTGCCTCCTGTGGCTAGTTTGTTATGATTCGATGGGTTCGATCACCATGAGTTTCAAGATGCCGGCAGAAAAATCCCTTCCCCTTTATCGCGGCCGCTTCGCGCCTTCGCCGACCGGGCCGCTGCATTTCGGCTCGCTGCTGGCGGCGGTGGGCAGCTTTCTCGAAGCCCGCAGCCGCGGCGGCGAATGGCTGGTGCGGATGGAAGATCTGGATTTGCCCCGCGTCGTGCCCGGCGCGGCGGACGGCATCCTGCGCACGCTGGAGGCGTTCGGCCTGCACTGGGACGGCCCGGTATTGGCGCAGAGCGCGCGCGACGAAGCCTATCGCGCCGCCTTGGCCGAACTGGAGAAACTCGGCGCGGTGTACCCGTGCGCCTGCACCCGCAAGGAAATCGCCGATTCCGCCCTCGGCGGCATCGACGGCCCGGTCTATCCCGGCACCTGCCGCGGTGGCCTGCCGGCCGGGCGCAGCGCCCGCGCCGTGCGTCTTCGCACCGATTCCGGCGTGGTCGAGTTCGACGATGGCTTGCAAGGGCGGGTAGGCCAGAATCTGGCCGCGGAAGTGGGCGATTTCGTCATCCGCCGCGCCGACGGCCTGTTCGCTTATCAGCTCGCGGTGGTGGTGGACGACGCCGAGCAAGCGGTCACTCACGTCGTGCGCGGCGCCGATCTGCTCGACTCCACGCCGCGCCAGATCACCCTGCAACGCCTGCTCGGCCTGCCCACCCCGGCCTACCTGCATCTGCCGGTGGCGGTGAACGAACGGGGCGAAAAACTCAGCAAGCAGACCCTGGCGCCGGCGGTGAGCGCGGGCGATCCGGCGGACGCGCTGTTCGCGGTGCTGATGTTTCTTGGCCAGACACCGCCGCCGGAATCGAGGGACGCCGGGATTGAATCGTTGTGGGAGTGGGCGCTAACCCACTGGCGCGCCGACAGGCTGCCGGCGCGGCGGGCGATAGCGTTATCCGCCGAGTCGTAGGATGCGGTCGGGGGTTGCGCTCTACAGGGCGTAGGTCGGTTCAAGCGAAGCGGAACCGACAATGCCCTCGGATCAGGCCGCCATCTGACTCAGGTCCACCGTCACCGGCCGGAAATCGAGTGCGCTGAAGTCGTCCTGCACGCCGTGGCCGAAATCGAGGATGGTGTCGTCCTCCTCGTCGTGGAACCAGTTCAGCCTGACCCGGTTGCTGGTGCAGGCCGATTCGTTGAGCAGGTCGAACAGGCTGTAGAGCATCTTGGTGCTGGCGCTGTTGAAATAGGTCAGCTGGAAATTGAATTCGATATCGCGCCCGTCCACCGATTTCAGGTAGGACGCCAGCCCGGTCAGGAGCGGCTGGAAAAAATGGGCGGCGTTTTCCGGATAGGCTTCGCCGGCGATGGTGAGGACGTTTTGGGAAAAGCGGAAGTCCACTTCGGGCGATTCGAGGGTGCGTGCGATGTAGATGTCGTTCATGATGGGTTCCTCAAATGATGGCTTTCAGATTGAAAAATGACAGTTCCGTCTCGTGGCCCGGCATGTCGATCAGGGAATATTCGATCGGCTCGGAGGCGTCGCGCGCCACGGTCAGCAGACCCAGCCCGGCGCCCTTGCTGATGCCGTCGTCGTTGTCGCCGTTTTTGAGCTGCGCGCGATAGGCCTGCTTGATTTCGTCCAGGGTCATCGACGTGAGCGGGTCGATCCTGGCGCGGATGCGGTCGGCATATTGCTTCCGGACCAGGTTGCCGCACATGATGAAATACTTGCCGCCGCGCTTGCCCACCGCGACCGTCCCGATTTTTTCGCCCTTCGAATCGGGCACTTCCGGCGAGTAATGCAGCGCGTTCTGCACCATTTCGATGAAGCTGGAAAACAGCTTGCGCGAGGTCGGCCCTTTCGCGTCCTGGCTTTCCAGCCGCTGCTTCAGGGCGTCGCCCATGGTGCCGATGACGTTCTGCGAAAGGCTGCCGTTGTAGTAGAAAATGATGCCGTTCTGGTCGGCGTTGTCGCAAAAAGCGTTGAATCCTTCGAGTTGCATGTGATTTTCCTGGTGGTTGTTGGTCTGAGTTCAACTGCTTAATCGGCTAACCCTCTCCCCTAACCCTCTCCCGCAAGCGGGCGAGGGGGACGAGGTCTCGCTTCGCGAGTTTCACGCTAGACCCTGAACCCTATCAAACTGACGTCGTCGCGCCGGCGCTGCTTGCCCTGGTACTGGTAAAACGCCTGCATGATGAGTTCCTCCTGCTCCGCCATCGGCTTCTGGTGGTGTTCCAGCAGCAGGCCGGAGAAGCGCTTCTTGCCGAAGGAAATCTCCTTCGGGCCGCCGATCTGGTCGATGATGCCGTCGGTGGTCAGGTACAGCCGCATCCCCCGCGACAGGGCGATTTCCTTGTTGGTCCAGGTGTAGTCCATCGGCGTATCGACGTAGCCCACGCCTTTGCGGTCGCCTTCCAGCAGGCCGACTTCGGCGGCGCCTTCCGCGATGAAGAAAATCGGCGTCTTGGCGCCGGCGTAGACCAGTTTGCCCGCGGCGGGATTGACCCAGCAGAACGCCGTGTCCATGCCGTCGTCGGAGCGTTCGTGGCCGTCGTGCGCATGCCGGGAGCCATCGATGGATACGATGTTCTGTTCGCCGATCTGGCCGAGGGAGGTCTTGACCTTGCGGTTCATGATCGACAGCGCGCCGGCGGGGTCGTGGCGGTTGTCTTCCAGCAGGATGTGGTCGAGGAAGGACGCCATGATCAGCGTCATGAACGCGCCCGGCACGCCGTGGCCGGTGCAGTCGATCAGGGCGAAGAAAAAGCCGTCGTCGAATTTCTTGCAGAAGTAGTAATCGCCGCCCACCCGGTCGCGCGGCTCCCAGCGCATGAAATAGTCGTCGAGCGAGGCGGCGAGGTCTTCCTTCGACGAGCGCTGGAACGATTTCTGGATGATGCTCGCGTAGTTGATGCTTTCCATCACCAGCCGGTTCTTTTCCGCCTGCAGGTGGGAAACCACCCGCACCAGATCCTCGCCGGTGCCGATGCCGAGGTAGCTGCCGTCCTCGCCGGTGATGATGAAGCCGTCGTTGAGGGTCTTGCCGCCGGCGCCGACCACCTTGAAGCTCAGATCCTGGATGCACAGGTTCCGGTCGACGACGAGCGGCTCCTTGTCCATGAAAGCGATGCAGCTCTTGCGGCTGTAAAGCTCGCGGCGGAAGGGCTTGGCGAAGCCGTCCATGAAAATGTTGCGGTTGATCAGTCCGATCGGCCGCCCGTTCTCGACCACGGGCAGCCCGATGACTTCCGGCTGGTCGGTCAGCAGTCTGAGCACGTCGTCGTTGGTGTGCTGCGGCGTCACCACCGGCACATCCTTCATCAGGCTGTGGGCGATGTATTCCGCCTCGATCTGGGCCAATCCGGCCTTGGATTGGGCAACCGTTGAATTGTTGAACATCTGTCCGTTCCCGGGAAATTACGGTGCGGACAGCTTAGGTTTTGATTGTTACATGGCAATGACAGGTTTTGACCCGGCCGCCCTCAAACCGCAGCCGAGGGGGATAGATGGCGCGTAGGAGCGGCCTCCCGGCCGCGATTCCGATCTTCGCGGCCGGGAGGCCGCTCCTGCACTTTCTGCCGGCTTCTTGAATTTTTCCGGCCGTCAGGCGTTCACCGGATTGTCGAGGATGCCGATCAGGTCGGCGAAGACGGCGGCGGCTTCCGGGGTGAGATTCTCCAGGCGCAGGTACAGGTCGCGGGCGATATCGCGCAGGCGCCAGCTGATCTCGTGCCCGACCACGTCGATTTCCAGGAAAATTTCCCGGTCTTCCGGCGCAAAGGCCGGCAGGTAGCCGTTCTCGAAGCAGACTTCGATTCCGGTGGCCTTCAATGCCTGCCCCAGCCCGTCGAGCCGGCCGATGACCCGTTCCAGCAGATGCGAGCCGGCGCCGGACAGGGGCGCGGTCCGCGAGATTTTTTCGCATTCCGCGAAAGCGAAAGCCAGGGTTTTGACCACCTCCTGGGTCTTGGAAACGCTTTGCGCCTCGACCGCGCCGACGGGGAAGGGCTCGCCGGAATAATTGTGCCGCAGCGTGGAGACCACCGAAATCAGGCTGCGCGGGTGCTCGCCAGGCACGCATTTCAGCGCCAGGCACGAGCGGATCAGGACGTCGTCCTTGCGCACGACAATCCCGCTCAGCGCCTCCGCCATGGAAAGCACCTGCGCCTCCTGGCTGATCCGGTCGCCGGCGAGCTGGCGCGGGTAGCCGCTGCCGTCGAGCCGCTCGTGATGCCCGGCGATGGCGTCGATCAGGGTCTTGGGATAATCGGTGAGCTCGTCGAGAACGATCTGGCCGATGCGCGGATGCGCCGCCACGTGCTTCCATTCCTCCGGCCGCAAAGGGCGCTGGGTGCGGAAGAAATCGGGCTGGATGTACAGTTCGCCGATGTCGTGCAGCAGGCCGGCCGACGCCAGAATCGCCCGCACGTTGTGCGGCAGCCTCTGGTGGGCGCCGAGCGAGACCGAAATCAGCGCGACCAGGACGCCGTGCCGAAAGGCGCCTTCCCGGCTTTTTTCCGCGACAGTCAGCAGCAAGGCGGCAACCGGGTGCAGCGACAGGCCGGATAAAGTCTCGAAGATGGCGGCCTGCTTATCCCCCATGAACACCTTGAGCGCCGGCACCTCATCCAACAGCGCCTTCGCCTCGGCCAGAACCGTCGCCGCGGTCAGGCCGTCAGCCACGCTGAGAGACATTTCCAGCGGCTTGCGCAGTTTGTGGCGCACCAGCCGCTCCTTCATCGCCGGCGCGATGGCGGCGCCCTTGGCCAGGAGCTTGGTGCCGTGCGCGTCGTAAATGTCTTCCGACGCGGAAACCTGCGTCGATTCGGCCAGCTTCATGACGCTATCGAGACAGTGCTCGTTGACGGAACTAAGGGTGCTGTCTGTCATTTTTTTGGGCCGGGATGCGATCGATTTTAATAGGCGATTCCGCCTGCTATTCTACGCGCAGACGCCGCCAATCAACAATCTTCGTGATGTCGGTTTTTGCAGTCTTGGCGATGCGGTCTGGTTAAAACAACGACCCCTGCCCGGACGGCCAGGGAACACCGGAAGGAAGCCGCTGGGGCGCCGCGATGCGCAGCTGCTTGTTCACGTTGTACACCCCGAAAACCACCTCGATGGCACTTTCCGCCACCTGGAACTCGCCGGCCAGGAATTGCACCAGATGCACGGTAGCCCTGCCGCGCACCGGCTGTTCGGCGACATGAATCTCCAGCTGTTTGCCGATGACCTTGCCGAATGCAGTCTGCTTCGCGCGCGGCCGCCCCAGGATATTCAAAACCAGGGTGTTTTCTTCCCAATGGCAAAATGACGACATCCAAGCTCCGTGTGTTGTTACGCCGCTCGCGGCGAAAGCGTTGCGCCGAGTCAGGCCGCAGACGGTTCATTGGCAAGCGCCACGCCATTCTTGGAGCACCAAGCGCGCAACGCCTTCTCGGTCTCGCGGGCCTCGAATGAGTACCAGCGTTCGAGTAGTTGGCGGGCTTCCAAAAAGTCTTTGAAGCGTGCATAGGCCCCCTTCTTTCGAAAGAAGGCCGCGATGGTTTCGTATTCGTCGGGGATAGTTTCATCCGCGAACAACAACACCAAGTTACGGCCAAGGTTCAAGTCGTTCTTGTGAGGAATTTCGATGTATCTGTCGGACGTTTCCAGGTCGTCGGGGATTTCCTCTTCGACGTCGATTTCAGACGAAAGGTAACGAATCGCTCCGGTATCCCGGTCGATGAATGCGCCGTGCTCGAAAGGAGCGTTGGCGCTCGCGAATTCGAGGGCACAGAGGAGCTCGGAAAGTTTGACCGTTGCAACAGGTGTGGGCATGGGCGGGGGCATGGCGACGAGTTTAGACACGGGTCACAGAGAGCATAATGTTAGAGCCCTTTCGGCTTGACGTATTGCGCTACTTCCAGTTGAGATTCAACTTGCGGTGGGAAGCCGCGCAGTCTCGCAAGTAGAGATTGATGAGGCTTTGGTACGGAATGCCAACCTCCTCGGAGAGAGACTTAAAGTAGCCGATTGATTCTTCATCCAGGCGGATCGTGACCTGCTTCTTCAACTGCGAAGCGTAGGGGTTCTTCCGGGCGTTGGAGAAGTCATATTCTTTGCGCATGGGATACCTTTACGAGTAGGACTTCACTTCCTTGGCTGTTGCATTACGAGCGGAGATGATTCGAATTACTCCGCCGTCACCTCGGTAGCAGTGGCAGACGACCAAGAGCCTTAACGCAGAGCTTAGACCGAGCAGGACAAAACGATCTTCGTCTTCGGAGTGGTCGGGGTCGTCAATGAGTTTCGCGTGTTCATCGTAGAAGGCGGATCTCGCCTCTTCAAAGGTCACGCCGTGCTTTTTGACATTAGCAACAGCCTTCCGTTCGTCCCACTCGAAGTGCAGTGCGCTCATAAGACAAGTGTAGTTACATTGTAGTGCAATGGCAAGCAGAGAGCCTTGGGGTATGGGTTCTAATGATTGAGTTCAGGGGCGGAACGTCCCTCGCAACGAGAGGTTAGCGAGGTAATCGGCCCTATGCCGCAAATCGCGCCGAAGAACCACTGTAGGGTGCGCCGTGCGCACCATTGCAGCCACTGGTTAACGCGCGCACCTCACATAATCAATGGGTTGTATGGTGTTTCTTGGGAGGCCTGCGCTGTTTGAATACACGCAATCCTCACTTACGCACAGGGGCACTCGCTGGCATAGGAATGTTAAACAACATTCCGTTACCCTCTCCGCTTACAACAGACGGCATTTGGCCGTTCCACTTGGCTATTGCATCCTTTTGTAGTTTGATGCGTTCCCATGCAAGTAGACGGTCATCAATTGACGATGCAAGCGCGCGGTTCGCTGCCGCCTCACCCTCCGCTAGGGCCACTTTCTTTTTCGCTTCTGCTTGCGTGGTGCGCAGTTCGTTTTCGACCTTGATGGCATCCTGAATCGCTCGCGTCTTGGCATTAACAGCGTCGAGCAGTGCTTGTGGTGGCCTCAGTGCGCCGACAAGACCGAACTGCTGAATATTTACCCCGATTGGATTGACATGGCCATCTAACTCTTTGCCCAGTCGAGTCAGAAATTCCTCTTTCTTGGAGCCGTTGATATCGTCGAAGGTATATTCCGAACCGATCATTACTACCGCGTTGCGCGCAGTATCCCGCAAATATCCGTGAGTAAATGATTCAATACGGTCGGCACGAAATTTTGTGTAAAAGTCTGGCACTTTGGCGGAGTCCAGAACATATGAAACAGCAACATCGAGATTCACCGGCACCGAGTCTTTTGTGTTGAAAGTCAACTCCTCGTTTATGGGTTTGCCCTCTTTCAAGTCATGCGTCCAAATAACCCGCTGCACGAATGTTGGATAGGTAATGACAATGGACTGTATTGGGTTGAAAAAGACGAAACCGGTCACCACATCTTCGCGGGTAATCCCACGGTTTACGAGGCGATTGACCTTTATGCCGGTGTACCCCGGGGGAATGATGACCCAATCAATCATCGTGCCACGGATCAAAATGGCAGTGACGATTATCGCGGCAATGATGAGACCGCCGAATTTGATGCCTCGAACATTCATAATGATTCCTTCTGACTCTTTATCCAAAGTCCGCGCCATCTCAATGGCACATTTGCGAGGACTTACCAACAGAACGCGTAGGGCGGATTAGGCCGAAAGCCGTAATCCGCCGGATGTTTAAGCCACCAGACATTCGGCGCAATGCCCTTCGGTTATTGCGCCCTACGCGGGCTAACCGTGATGACAATGCGCTCGTTAAGGGGCGCGCCGCTTTTGGCGCGTCCCGCTTGAACGAGAGGTTGGGCTTGGTGTTGGCTCAACAAGACGGCCAGTGACAAATTTGTGAAGTACGCTAGCCATGAGTGTTTGATAAGGGATCGCTTCCTCTGCGGCCCTGGCTTGAATATCTTCGAGATCGCGAGAGGAAATACGAATGTTGACACGCTTGTCTTTGGCAAGCGATGCCGATGCCATTGAGGCAAAGCGAGCAATTTCAGCCTTGAGGTTGGGGACGGACTGCCATTCTCCTCTTTCAAAGGAAGCCAAAATTTCCTCTTCAAGTTTGCGTTCTTTATCCATTTCAATGCCCCTCAGTCAAATAGTTGCGAGTAGCTTTCCTGCTTGGAATGATTGTCTTCAGGAAGACTTCGTTTTCGGTTTCCACGAACGGCACCAAATAGGCATAGCCGCGAATGCGAACTATCAGCATACGTTGGTTCGGATACTGGCCCGTATTGGGATGGTCTTGAATATCAAGAAGGCCACCATGTGACATGGCCGATAACACCTCCTCAAAGGAGACGCCTCGTTCCGCCTTGAGGCGAATGTTCTTTTCGGTGTTCCAGTTCACAGGCTTCATATTCTCCATGATACACCTGTGTGCTTTATGGCATCAATCTGTAGCAAGATCCGACCCCGTGTGATAGTCAAGAGTTGAGCGGCCGAGCGGCTTTTGCGTGCGCCGGTTGGCCGAAGGGGGGCGGATTTGCGCGAATGGGGCAGTAGAAAACCGTGGTCTGCCCCCTATTGTCGGTTCCTTTATCACGCCATGCCAACGGCATCGACATCGACACCAACTCGCCTGACTACCGTAGGAAAACCGTGAAGAGCCAAAAACCCGACTCTGAACCCCCTGGTTCAGAGTCGGGTTTTTCTACAGCTTCGTTAGCTGTTGTCTGGTGTAGCATTAGATGAGGATGCCTTTCTTCTTTTCCATAGCCATCCAGCAAGCGGCGCCAAAATAACTGCCCATAGCCACTGCCAATTGTTCTCAATGAATAGTGAGGTTTTTTGTCGCCAAGGGACCTCCACTTCAATTGTTTTGTCAAAAGTGCGAATGGCTCTGGGTGTCGATGCGCCATCCACGTTTATGAGTGCGGAAAGTGTCAAATGTAGATACTGCTTTCCTTCACTTACTGGCTTAATGTCCCACTTCCATTCGGTCGTTACGTTGCGGGATACAGCCTGCACTTCCGGGGTCACCGCAGTAATTGAGAAGTTGGAACCAGATAGCCGCGCTTCCATCCGGTTAGATACTTGAATGCGCACCCCTTCTTTAAGCCCCTCGGCTTCAATCATTTTCTTCAGTTCTTCTGTCGGAGTGACTAGCGATAGCAGCAACTGAATAGATGCTGTGTCACGTAGATTCATTGCGGCGGGCACATTGAAAGCTGCATTTGCGAACTGCATCTTTTCAAGGGCACGATCAACAGATTCAAATGGATTATCTGGTGGCGCAGAGGCTTCCGGTGCAGGCATTGGCATGGACATCGGTGCCTCCGATTTCATACCAATAAACCCGACACTAAGAAAGCCAATCACAAGGATCAGAAAGAGACCACCCGCGAAGAGCCACAAGAGTACTTTGTATCCTTTGCGCATATGCTATTCCTTCGAAATAGGGGGCAGGTCTAGCATCATGGCATTCGGAAATATGGCATGGGCGTGCTACAACACTAGACCTGACCCCGAATGTTCTGTGAACATATATAGCCCGTTGCCGCCATCAAGTTCATCAAGATCACCCTTGGGGGGAAGCTCACTTCTGACTAACAAGCTTTTGCGCAGGCCAACTTTGCCTGACTTGCGGCGTCATTATCATTCAAAGCCGTGACGATGATGTTGCTGCTGCCATTTGGACAATTACAGGTGAATGTGTAGTCGGAATAACCTGGTTGTGTCGCCGACGGCGCCGAACTCACAAATGTGATTTTTGTATGCGTCAAGAACCAATGGTTGGTCCAGTCTACAGCAGTGCAAGTTTGACAAACCGCATCTATAGCCCAAGCAAAAGGCAGGATGAATAAACCGATCAAGTACGTAATAACGGTGCATACGACCGTCATAGTAGTCACCACAATATATTGAGTAACCCAAAAGACAACCAGTACCAAAACTGTAACGAACCAGCAGAACCAGCTGCGAGGGTCCCACCAATGTAATCGACCGCACTGTTGTTGCTGCTGACTCACCCACGTATTAGCTGGAACCAATACGGCTTGGGTTATCGTGCTGGTTACAATTGTGCAAATTAGTGACATTTTAACCTCCTCTCGAGTTGATTGGTTTTGTAGGTCCAACGAAGCTGGAAAGAAAAATAGGGGACCACAGTTATTGCTCACACATACCCGAAAACGTGGTCTGTTCCAGCCACCTTGCCCCAAAAATCATCCCAACACCATAGGGGTTTCCCTGATTTTCTCTCAGGTGCCGGCAATGCGTTCAAGGCAACAGCAACGTAAACACCGCCCCGCCCAAGCTCCCGCCGTTGCCCAGCTCGATCCGCCCGCTCTTGTCCCCATTGCGGTGCAGTCTTGCGCAGACCGAGGAAAAATAAAGACCTAAGCCGGTTTTGCCGCCGGAGCGGTCGAGGCTTTTGACTTCGCCGCCGCTTTCGAGGATTTCCTCGGGGAAGCCGGGGCCGTCGTCCTCGACGCGGATGGCCAGGAATCCGTCTTCCACGGTGGCGCTGAGGCGGATTTGGGCGCGGGCGCAGTCGAGCGCGTTGTGGATGGCGTTGTTGAGCACGCCGGCGGCGAGGTCGCGGTCGTAGAACCAGCACAGCTCGGGGTCGGCTTGGCTGGAGATGGCGATCGATCTGGCGGCGAGCAGAGGGCGGGCTTCGGCGACGATTTCTTCGATCAGGTCCGCCGCCGGGCGGTATTCGAGGTTGATCGGGTAGGCGCCGCGGTTGAAGCGGTACAGCGACAGCATCTGGATCAGCTTGTCGTTGATCAGCTGGCCGTTGTATTTGAGCAGCGCCAGCCTGGTTTGGGCGCCGGGGTCGGCGTCGGCGCGCTGGTTCAGGGTGTTGTCGAGGTCGCTAAGAAGGAGGAACAGCAGGTTCTTGAGGTCGTGGATTTGCGCGGCGAAGAGGGCGGTGAAGTCGAGCTCGTCCAGTTCACGCAGGGCTTCCGGTTTGTCGCCCCCGCTCATGTTTTCAGGCCGTATTGCAGCGCGACATCCTTGTACATCTGGATCAGCACCAGGTATTTTCGGTTGTCCGGATCGCGGCTTTTTACCGTGGCCAGGTAGTCCCGCGCCGCCTGGCTCAGCTCTTCGTTCCAGCCCTGGGCCTGCATGTAGGCGAGGATGGCGTGGGCGGCGTTGAGCACGATCACGGTGTTTTCCTGGTATTCGGCCACCGCCTGCATCAGGAGATCGACCGAGCCTTTCAGGTCGCCCGCCTGGGCGAGGCGCACCGCCTGGTTGTTGAGGGTGACCACCACGCGCGAGGAATCGCGGATGATTTCCTTGCCCTTGTCGTGCATGCCGATTTTCCTGAACATGTCTTCGGCGTGGCGGTGGATGTTCTTGTCGTCGTGGTTGTTTTTGATGAAGTCCTGCACGATCTTCTTGCCGGCTTCTTCCTCGCCGAGCTGGAAGCAGGCGCGGCCCAGATCCAGGGAAACCCTGCCCGGCCGGGATTCGTTCAGGTCGAAATAGGCGAGCGCTTTTCTCAATTCGGCCTCGGCGGCTTCGCGGTCGCCCGCTTTTTCGTAGGCCAGGCTGTCCATGGCCGCGCCGTGCAGCAAGGATTCCGGCGAATTCTTGAAGACCTTGCGGGCGTCCTTCATGATGGTCATGGCGCGGTCGCATTCGCCTTTGTCGATAAACACGCGGCTCAGGTTGGCGTAATCCTCGGGCGAGGTGAAGGTGGAGTTCTTGCCGAATTCCAGCACTGCTTCGTAGGAATTCTGTGCCGTCTCCAGGTCGTCGTTGCGGTAGGCGATTTCGCCCAGCGTCTTGCGCCGGTGCAGCGTGCGCGGCGATTTTCCGGTGGCCGCCGTCAGTGCCGCCTGCGCCGCCTGCTCGTCGCCGGCGGCGGTATGCGATTTCGCCAGCCAGTCGTAGGCTTCCATGTAGTTCGGGTTGGCGTCCGCGATGCGCTGGAAGATGTCGGCGGCGTCGCCGAAATTATTTTGCTGGAACAGCGACTTGGCAAGGCCCATGCGCGCCCAGGGAATTTCCCGGATGGCGATGACCTGCTCGTAGAGCGTCCTGGCTTTGGCATAGTCGCCCAGCGTCATGCAGATTTCGGCTTTCAGTCGCAGCAGGTCGATCAGATGCTGGCCGGGCGTTTGCAGCAGCAGGTCGCAGACCTGGATCGCGCGGCGGTAGTCCTGCTTGTCCATCAGCTCGTAAACCGGCAGGAAATAGGCTTTTTTCTGCACCAGGCGCTCCAGCCGCAGCAGCAGTACCTCGCCCGCGAAGGGTTTGATCAGGTAGTCGTCCGGCGCCAGCTCGACCGCGCTGACGACTTTTTCGTAGCCGCGCTCGGCCGTCACCATCATGAAAATGGTGGAATGCTTGATCAGCTTGCGCCGCTTGATTTCTTCCAGCAGCTGCTGGCCGTCCTTGCCGTCGCCCAGGTCGTAGTCGCACAGGATGATGTCATAAGTGCGCTGTTCCAGGCGGTTCATCGCCTCGATGCCGTTGCCCGCCATGTCGATGCGCACGCCGCCCAGGGTGCTGATGGTGATGCGCATCGACGAGCGCATGCCGGCGACGTCGTCGATCACCAGAAATGTTTTGTCCTGGAATTTGATCGGCTGGCCGTCCTTGGTGGCGGCTTTTGCTGGGAACACTTCCGCGCTCATGGCTTGATTCTGACTTCTTCCGGCCACATATGGTTTATCGAGAGGGAAATCTTACCATGCCTGGTGGGGACCCGTTGTCTTGCCTGCGGCGGCAGCCCCGTTATAATCTTTTATCGTGTAATCATCCTGGAGCGCTTCATGCCTTATTTCGTCTACAAAATCCGCCCACCGTTCAAACAGCTGGAGAAAATCGATGCCTTCCCCAATTTCAAGGAAGCCGGCGCCTTCGCCAAGTCGTTGCGCGCCGGCATGAGCACGGCGGACGACTTCACGGTCAAGGTGATTTTCGCCGAGAACGAGCTTCAGGCCGAAGACCTGCTCAACCAGGTGCGCGAGCCGGAGCCGATGACCGGCGAGGATTATTGAGTTTTCCGGCCAGGCGGCATGGACGAACAGGCGTATAAGGAGACCTACCGGGCGGTTAGCGCGCTCGCGTGCCCGTTCGAGAAGGCCCTGCTGATCTGCCGCTACGCGTGTCGCGAAGCCCGGCGCGTCAACATCGCGGAGCGGGTGGCGGTGAATTGCGGCGATGCGGCGGCGCAGGCGGATTGCGCGCTGCTGCATGGCATGCTGTTGCACGGCGCGGCATTCGCGCTGAAGCTGACTCACGCCGAAGCCGTTCTGCCCCATGCCAAGCACGTCAAGGTGCAGTGCGGGGGCCTGCTCGGGTTGCAGCGCGCGGTACGGCCCGATGCGGCGGAAGCGGAGCCGGTGGCGGACATCCGCAGTCTGGTGCAGGAAGCCGAAGCGCGCTTCGGCGATTTGCAGGCCTTGCCCTATAGTGAAATTGTCCGGGGCATCGCCGGTTTTCAGGCGAGGAAGCGGTCGGGGGGCTGATACAAGCCGCTAGGAGCCTGTCGGATTTGCAGCCGGTTTCCTTATAAGTCCGACAGGCTCCTAGGCCGGCCCGCAGCTACCGCGTTCGTCGTAAACCGCCATGATTGCCTTGAGTTCGTCGAGCACGGCCTGGCGCTCCGCCGCGGGGAGGCCGTCGGCTTCCGCCACCGGCTCGTTCCGTTCCAGCGCCAGGATCAGCCGCGATACCTCCTTGCAGCCTCTTTGGCACAGTGTTTCAACGCAGTGGGCGATTTTCGGGTGGTCCATTTTTCGGCAGCGGGGGCTCGGCTGTACAATGGTTCGATTTTAACCCAGATAATCCATTAGGGCATGAGATGATGACGAGACAGTTTGCGAGGCAGTTTTGTGGCTTGAGAGGAGTTCACGGTTGTTCCATGGACGACGAACAAGGCGCAAAAATGATCGCAAAGTGGCCGTCAGCGCTCATGCAGGCGCAAAGCGCCGCCTAATGGATTATCTGGGTTTAATGCAATTGCTTTTTTGTCACGAGGAATAATTTGAAGCAGAACGATAGCCTGCAGCGTTTTATGTTCGAACACGCCGCCGTGCGCGGCGAAATCGTCCACCTGGGGGCAACCTGGCAGGCGGTGCAGGAGCGGCGCGACTATCCGCCCGCGCTGCGCGGCCTGCTCGGCGAGCTGATGGCCGCCGCCGCTCTGTTGTCCGCCACCCTCAAATTCACCGGCTCGCTGATCATGCAGATTCAGGGCGGCGGCCCGGTCAAGCTGCTGGTGGTGGAGTGCGGCGCCGACCTGACCATGCGGGCAATGGCCCACTGGGAAGGCGACCTGGCCGAAAGGGCGACCCTGGCGGAACTGGTCGGCGAGGGGCGTTTCGTGATCACCATCGATCCGAAAAAGGGCCGGCAGACCTATCAGGGCATCGTCGAGGTGGAAGGCGGCAGCGTGGCGGAAGTGCTGGAAAATTACATGCGCCGCTCCGAACAGCTCGATACGCGGATCTGGCTGGCGTGCGACGATGCGTCGGCCGCCGGCATGCTGCTGCAGAAAATGCCGGACAGTCCGGAAGCCGACGCAGAGGCGTGGAACCGCGGCATCCTTCTGGGCGGCACGGTCAAGCCGCGGGAGCTGCTGGAATTGTCCGCGCGGGAAGTGATCCGCCGCCTGTTCCACGAAGAGGACATCCGCCTGTTCGACAGCAAGCCGTTGCACTTCGGCTGCACCTGTTCGCGCGAACGGGTCGCCTCCACCCTGCGCATGCTGGGCCGCGACGAAGTGCACTCGCTGCTGGAAGATACCGGCTACATCGAGGCGGATTGCGAATTCTGCAACCGGCATTACGTGTTCGACGTGGTGGACGCCGAGCAGATATTCGCCGAAAACCCGGTGGAAGCCAGCCATACGAAGCATTGAATGTCGGTCTGGTACGCCGTGCCCGCGAGCCGGGGCATTACATGGATATTCCACAATGACGAACCAACCACGCAAGGCCATCATCCTCGGTGCAGCGGGGCGCGATTTCCACAATTTCAACGTGTTCTTCCGCGGGCATGCGGGCTACCGGGTGGTCGCCTTCACCGCCACGCAGATTCCCTACATCGAGCACCGCACCTATCCCGCCAGCCTGGCCGGCCCGCTTTATCCGGCGGGCGTTCCGATCTTCCCGGAAAGCGAGCTCCCCGATCTGATCCGGCGCTTCGGCGTGCAGGACGTATTTTTCGCCTACAGCGACGTGCCCCACGCGCACGTCATGCACCTCGCCTCGCTGGCATTTTCCTGCGGCGCGAGCTTTCACCTGTTGGGGCCGGACGACACCATGCTGAAGTCCGCCCGGCCGGTGGTCGCCGTGCTCGCCGCGCGCACCGGCGCCGGCAAGAGCACGGTGACCCGTTACCTGCGCGCGGCGCTGGCCGAGTCGGGGCGGCGGGCGGTGGCGGTGCGTCATCCCATGCCCTACGGGCGCCTCGACAAGAGCGTGGAACGCTATGCCGCCAGCCGGGACGTGACCGGCTCCGGCATCACCGTCGAGGAAATGGAGGAATACCAGCAGCACGTGGACGAAGGCGGCGTGGTGTTTTCCGGGGTGGATTACGGCGCCATCCTGGAGCGAGCGGAGGCCGAGGCGGACGTGATCCTGTGGGACGGCGGCAACAACGATATGGCTTTCTACCGGCCCGATGTGACGGTGGTCGTGCTCGACCCGCTGCGCCCCGGCGAGGAGGACGCCTATTTTCCCGGCGAGGCGAACGTGCGCGCGGCGGACATCATTGTCATCAACAAGGCGAATGCCGCCACTGAAGAGGGCCTCGCGCACGCACGGGCGGCGGCGCGGGCGCTCAACCCCGCCGCGCCGGTGGTGCCGATGGACTCGGCGGCGACGGTGGACCGGCCCGAGCTGATCCGGGATAAAAACGTGCTGGTGGTGGAAGACGGCCCCTCCGTCACGCACGGCGGGCTGTCCGAGGCGGTCGGCGCCTGGGCGGCGCGCCGGCTCGGCGCGCGTCCGGTGGATCCGCGTCCCTGGGCGGTCGGCTCGCTGCGCGCGGCCTACGAGCGCTTCCCGCAGATGGGCGCGGTGCTGCCGGCCCTGGGCTACAGCGCGCAGCAGCTGGACGAGCTGCGCCGCACCATCGCCGCCACGCCGTGCGACGCGGTGTTGCTCGGCACGCCCGCCGACCTGGCGCAAGTCGCCGGCATTGCCCAGCCGGTGGCGCGGGCGAGGTTCGCGGCCCGCGATACCGGCTCGCCTACGCTGGCGGAACTGGTGCTGGCGCGCTTGGGTCGCGGCGCGGCATGAGCGCGGAAGATAAGCTGCGCATCGACAAATGGCTGTGGGCGGCGCGCTTCTTCAAGACGCGCTCGCTCGCGGCGGACGCGGTGGACGGCGGCAAGGTGCACCTCGACGGCGCGCGCGTCAAGCCGGCCAAGGCGGTGTGCGTCGGCGACCGGCTCGAAATCCACATCGGCCGGTTCGAATTCGCCGTTCTGGTGCTGGGCCTGTCCGCGCGCCGCGGACCGGCCAGCGAGGCGGCGAAGCTGTACCAGGAAACCGCCGAAAGCCGGGCTGCGCGCGAGGCGCTGGCTGCGCAGCTGAAAGCCGAGGCGACCCCCGGCGCGGAGCGCCAGGGCCGCCCCACCAAGCGCGACCGCCGCCATATCGTGCGATTTACCGGGGGCTGATCCTGAGACGGACTGTGGGAGCGGCCTCGCGGCCGCTCCGAGCCGGCGGTGGCGCCAACGATGCGGTTCGTGTCTCGCCCCTACGATTTCTTATGAACGAGTAGGCAATAAAATCCCGAGAACAGTTGTCCGGTTATGACGAGTGAAGGCGACGGCAAGGCGTCACAGAGGGTTGCAGGCGCTGCGGACGCCCCTCGCTCCTCGGGAGAGAAGGGAGATGCTTAGAATATTTCCCGTGTTTCCAGGAATTTGATTTCCGGGAAGCGTTCCTGCGTCAGGTTGAGATTGACGCGGTTCGGCGCGAGGTAGACGTAGTCGCCGGCGCCGTCGAGCGCGACGTTGAAGCCGTGCTTGTCGGCGAGCTTTTTCAGTTCCAGCTCGGAACCGCGCAGCCAGCGCGCGGTGGCGACGTCGAACGGCTCGAAGCGCACGTCCACGCCGTATTCGTGCTGCAGGCGGTGCGCCACCACGTCGAACTGCAGCATGCCGACCGCGCCGAGGATCAGGTCGTTGCTGGCGAGGGGGCGGAACAGCTGGGTCGCGCCTTCTTCGGCGAGCTGCTGCAGACCCTTTTGCAGCTGCTTCATCTTGAGCGGGTTCTTGATCTGGGCGCGGCGGAAGATTTCCGGCGCGAACGAAGGAATGCCGGTGAACTTGAGCTCTTCGCCCTCGCTGAACGTGTCGCCCAGCCTGATGGTGCCGTGGTTGGGGATGCCGATGATGTCGCCGGCATAGGCTTCGTCGGCGGTGTTGCGGTCCTGCGCCATGAAGGTGATGGCGTTACCGACGGTGATCTGCTTGCCGCTGGAAACCTGCTTGATCTTCATGCCGCGGTCGAAGCGGCCGGAGCAAATGCGGATGAAGGCGATGCGGTCGCGGTGCTTGGGGTCCATGTTGGCCTGGATCTTGAACACGAAGCCGGAGAATTTTTCCTCGTCGGGCGCCACCGCGCGGCTTTGCGCCGGGCGCGCCAGCGGCGCGGGCGAAAGCTCGACGATGGCGTCGAGCAGCGATTGCACGCCGAAATTGTTCATCGCCGAGCCGAAGAATACCGGCGACTGGCGGCCGGAGAGGTAGGCCTCGCGGTCGAAGGTGTGCGAGGCGCCGCGCACCAGCTCGATGTCGATGCGCAGCTCGTCGGCCTGGTCGCCGATCAGCTCGTCGAGGCGCGGGTTGTCGATGCCCTGGATGGTTTCCGAGGTGCCTTTTTCGGCGTTCGGGTCGAACACCGACACGGTGTCGGTATAGAGGTGGTAGGTGCCGCGGAAGCGCTTGCCCATGCCGATCGGCCAGGTCATCGGCGCGCACTGGATTTGCAGCACCGACTCGATTTCGTCGAGCAGCTCGATCGGTTCCTTGCCCTCGCGGTCGAGCTTGTTGATGAAGGTGAGAATGGGCGTGTCGCGCAGGCGGCAGACGTTGAGCAGCTTGATGGTCTGGGCTTCCACGCCGTTGACCGAGTCGATCACCATCACCGCCGAATCCACCGCCGTCAGGGTGCGGTAGGTGTCCTCGGAAAAATCCTCGTGGCCGGGCGTGTCGAGCAGGTTGACGATGCATTCGCGGTAGGGGAACTGCATCACCGACGAAGTCACCGAAATGCCGCGCTGCTTCTCCAGCTCCATCCAGTCCGACACCGCGTGGCGGTCGGACTTGCGCGCCCGCACCGCGCCCGCCATCTGGATCGCGCCGCCGAACCAGAGCATTTTTTCGGTCAGCGTGGTCTTGCCGGCGTCGGGGTGGGAAATGATGGCGAAGGTGCGCCGGCGATGGATTTCGTCTTGCAGGGCGGTCATGGCAAAAGATTGTTTCGGCAGCTAAAATGAGGCGAAATTATAGCGGTTTGGCCAATTGATAAATAGCCTGGCGGAAACTAATATTTAGGGTGAAACTCGCCAAGCGAGGCCATGTCCCCCTCGCCCGCTTGCGGGAGAGGGTTAGGGGAGAGGGGAACGGCTGAATCCTAGAAAAATCATTTAGCCACAGAGAACACAGAGTTCACAGAGGAAAAACAATGGGTTGCGGGCTAACGGTTCTCACCAATTTGGTGAATACGGAAATGTCCAAAAACCCGCGTCATCTCTGTGTTCTCTGTGATCTCTGTGGCTTGAACTGAGGTTTTAAGGATTATTCCGACTTCGTCATTCCCGCTTGCGCGGGTGAGGATCCAGTATTTTTTCAGTGTTCCCCTAAAGAAATTCGATCTGCGGCCGATTAATGCAGTTGAGCACCGATATCGATATCGGCATTGTGGTTCCTATTGGCGGTTGACCGCCGGTCTTTTGGATTTGAAAGGGTTCCGAGGATTATGCGCTACACCCCCGATTTGCCGCCGGTGGCCCCGGCCGCCGAAACCGACCTGCCCGGCCCCCTCTTCGCCGTCCAGCCTCCGCGGCAGGTCGAACCGCGCACGCTGGCGCCCCTGGTGGCGCAGCGCTTCAACCCCAGGGCCAAGAAGCCCGACGGACCGAACAGAGAGGCCGCCCCCACCCAGATCGAACAGCGCGTCCGCACCGATCGGCGCGACATGTGCCGCCGCGTCGCGCGCGTCGAGCCGTTTCTGGATACCCGCAGCCGGGTGGAGAGAAGAAAGAAGGTGCGGCGCGGCGATGACGTGGCGACGACGCTGGATGAAAAGGGGTGAGGGATGGCTTGTGGCCTGTAGCTGGTAGCTTGTGGCTGGAGCGCGAAGCGCTCTTTTTTAGCTACCAGCTACCCGCCACCAGCTACCAGCTCATTCCCGAATTTTCAATATCGCCGTGCCGATTTCATAGCTGCGGCCGGCAACCAGCTGGACGCAGCGTCGGACCTGGACCAGCGCGCGCAGCGGCTTGGTGGCGGAGCCTTGCGGCGGGAGGACGTGGATCTCAAGCAGCTGGCCGAAGCGCGGGACATAGTCGGTGACGATGGCCACGCCGTCCACGCTCAAATCCTTGGTGGTGCCGTAAGCGGTCTCGCCGCTTTCGGTGGCGCGAATTTTTACCTGGCAGTTGAGCGGGATGCGCCGCGCGTTGCGCATCTCGCCCTTGCTGCTCTTCTGGCGCCCGCCGGGGATGAGGCGGAGCTTGACGGTCGGGTCTTCCTGGGCTGCGCGTTGTTCCAAGACAGAGGCTTCAGCGTACGGCATAGGTTCCTCCCTGGCAGTGAATGAAGTCATGACCACAACATGTTGGCCGATTGTTTTTGTTGACGTCAATATGTAGTGGTGAAGTCTAGAGGAAAACGCCGGATTCGGCAATATGCCGAAGCGATTGTTTTCGCGGCGCGGAAAGATTCGCGGAACTACTTGGCGCGGCGCGGTTTTTTCGCGGGTGTCGGACCGGGCCTGGTGCGCTGCGATGGCTTGCCGCCGCGCTTGCCGGGCGTATCGGGGAGGCTGTGGTCTGTCGGTTTGCTTGCGTTCTTCGCGGCATCGGCCGCACGCCCCGTCCCCGCCGGCTGCCAGGCCGGCACCAGGTGTTTCTTGCCGCCGCCGATCAGGTCGGCGCGGCCCATCCGTTTCAGCGTCTCGCGCAACAGCGGCCAGTTGGCGGGGTCGTGGTAGCGCAGGAAAGCCTTGTGCAGCTGCCGCGTCCGGCCGCTTTTCGGGATCGGCACTTCTTCCCCCTGCCGGCTGACCTTGCGCAGCGGGTTCCTGCCGGTGTGATACATGGCGGAGGCGAGCGCCATCGGCGTCGGCGTGAAATTCTGCACCTGGTCGAGGCGGAAGCCGTTGGCCTTGAGCCACAGGGCGAGCTCCAGCATGTCCTCGTCGGTGGTGCCGGGGTGGGCGGAGATGAAGTAGGGGATTAAATACTGTTCCTTGCCGGCTTCCTTCGAAAACTTCTCGAACATTTCCTTGAACTGGTAATAGGCGCCCATGCCCGGCTTCATCATCTTCGACAGCGGCCCCTCGGCGATATGTTCGGGCGCGATCTTGAGGTAGCCGCCGACGTGGTGGCCGACCAATTCCCTGACATATTCCGGCGATTTCACCGCGAGGTCGTAGCGCACGCCGGAGCCGATCAGGATTTTCTTGATGCCGCGCAATGCCCGCGCCTTGCGGTAGAGCTGGATCAGCGGGCCGTGATCGGTGCCCATGTTGATGCAGATGTCGGGAAAGACGCAGGAGAGCCTGCGGCAGGCGGACTCGATCTTGGGGTCGCGGCACTTGAGGCGGTACATGTTGGCGGTGGGGCCGCCGAGGTCGGAGATGATGCCGGTGAAGCCCGGCGTCTTGTCGCGGATGTCCTCGACCTCGTGCAGGATCGAGCTTTCCGAACGGTTCTGGATGATCCGTCCTTCGTGTTCGGTGATCGAGCAGAAAGTGCAGCCGCCGAAGCAGCCGCGCATGATGTTGATCGAGAAGCGGATCATCTCGTAAGCCGGTATCTTCGCCGCGCCGTAGGCCGGATGGGGGCGGCGGGTGTAGGGCAGGCCGAACACGCCGTCCAGCTCTTCGGTGGAAAGCGGGATCGGCGGCGGATTGATCCACACGTCGCGGCCGCCGTGCGCCTGCACCAGCACGCGGGCGTTGCCGGGGTTGGTTTCGAGATGCAGCACGCGGTTGGCGTGGGCGTAGAGCACCGGGTCGTCGCGCACCTGCTCGTAGGAGGGGAGGCGGACCGCGGTGCGGGCGCGCTCGGGCCGATGTTTTTCCCCCTCTCCCTCAGGGAGAGGGCTGGGGTGAGGGTGGGGTGGCTTCGCGCACGAAAACCCATCCCCACCCCCGCCCTCCCGAACCCACCCCCCTTCCAACTTCCCCCCTGAGGGGGGAAGGGCGATCGTCCCTTCCCCTTCAAGGGGAAGGTTAGGATGGGGATGGGTTGGAAGGGGAGGGGGTTTGATGCGCGATTCCTCCTTTTCGTCGGCACAGGCCGCGGTCGTTTCGGCATAGGGGTTCGGATGCGGCACCACCTGGTCGGGCCTATCCACCGAGGTCGAGTCGATTTCGATCCAGCCGTCCGGCACGCCCTTCTGCAGCACGGCGGTGCCGCGCAGGTCGGCGATGGCGGCGATGGGCTCGCCCCTGGCCAGGCGGTGGGCCAGTTCCACCAGCGCCCGTTCGGCATTGCCGTAAAGCAGGATGTCCGCCTTGGAATCCGGCAGGACGGAGCGGCGCACCTTGTCCGACCAGTAGTCGTAATGCGCGATGCGGCGCAGGCTCGCCTCGATGCCGCCGATCACGATGGGCACGTCGGGCCAGGCCTCGCGGCAGCGCTGGGAATAGACGATCACCGCCCGGTCGGGGCGCTTGTCGGCGGCGGCGTCGGGCGTATAGGCGTCGTCGGAGCGGATCTTGCGGTCGGCGGTGTAGCGGTTGACCATCGAATCCATGTTGCCGGCGGTGACGCCGTAGAACAGGTTGGGCTTGCCCAGGATCCTGAAGGCATCCGGGCCGTGCCAGTCCGGCTGGCTGATGATGCCGACGCGGAAGCCCTGCGCTTCGAGCAGCCGCCCGATCAGCGCCATGCCGAAGCTGGGATGGTCGATGTAGGCGTCGCCGGTGACGAGAACGACGTCGCAGCTGTCCCAGCCGAGCGCGTCCATCTCGGCGCGCGACATCGGCAATACCGGCGCGATGCCGAAGCGCTTGGCCCAGTATCGGCGGTAGGAGAAGAGGTTTTTTGCGGCTTCCATCGAGGCGCCATTGTACGCCTGCGGCGGCCGCCGCGATATGAAGGGTGTAGGTCGGGCACGCTTCCCGACGGTTTGGTGAGTGCCGGATAGGGGATTTGTCGGGCACGGCGTGCCCGACCTACGGCTATTTCTTCTGGATGGTGCGGCCCTGCTTCGAGTATCCCATGTTGACCGTGACCGTGTCTTCCCGCTTGAGATCCCTGACCGCACGGGGCGGGAAGTTGAGCGTGATGTCCCCGGCCTTGGTATTCAGGGTAAGCGCGCCGGTGCGGTAATCGACATTGCGGACCGTGCCGGTGACTTCCAGCTCGTTGAAGGTTTCCATCACTTCGGACATGCGGTTCCTGCCGATGGAGCGCCCCTGCTGCGAGAAGCCGAGATCGACCACTACCGGGTCGCCGCTCTGGAAGCCGCGCAGCGCCTCGGGCGGGAAATTCAGCTCCACCCTGCCCAGCTCGGAATCCAGCGTGAGCCGGCCGTTTTGGCGGTCGATTTTTTCGATGGTGCCGGGCAGCTGGAGATCGTTGTAAACCTCCGCGATCCGCTCGCCCTTCTGGGTGTCGGCGTTGTCCGCCAGAACCGGGGCGGCGCCGGTGCCGGCGAGCATTGCGGCAGCCAGCAAGAAAAATGCTTTCTTCATGGTGATTCTCCTTTTTTCGTTGCTGGCATACCCGATTACTTCTTCATCGCCCCTTCCTTCATGATCCCCAACTGGACGGTGACGGTGTCGCCCTGCTTGATGTCCCTGAGCGCGGCGGGCGGGAAGTGCAGCATCAGGTCGCCTTCGCCGGTCTTCAGCGTCATCATGCCTTTGGCGTCCATTTTTTCGACGGTGCCGGTCATCTTGTGCATGCCCATCATTTTGCCCATCGGCATCTGGTGATCGCCCATCATCTTGTTGTCCATGCCCTTCTTGTCCATGCCGCCATATTCGTCGGCGTGGGCAGAAACGGCGAAATTGGCGACGAACGCGCTGCTGGCCAGCAAAAGCAGAAGTTTCTTCATGGTTAAGCTCCTTACGAGACACAAGCCTTTTGCCGGCGGACGCGTCCTCTGACGAGGCCGGATGCCGGGAAGATTCGTGGATTCAATGAAAAGCCCCCGGGCGGGGGATGAGATTGCAGTATAGGAAATAATAACGAAACTGCTACTTGGCGGATTCTCGTTTGGATGAAGTCACTCGTAGCGCAGGAACTCTTCCGCCGCCGTATCCCGGCCGTAGCGGTCGATCAGCGCGTCGATCTGGGTAAACGCGGTCTCGGCGGCATCGGGATCGATGATGCCTTCGCCGGCCAGTCGAGCCACCAGCCCGTTCTGCATGGCGTCGCGCACGGCGCCGAGGGAGGGCGGACTGGCGCCGGTGTCCATCACGGTTTCGATGATGCGGGTGAGGTCTTCGCTGGCCTTGACGCTGACGAAATCGATGGCGGGGGCGTCTTCGCCGAATGCCTCGATCAGTTGGTCGATCTCCTCGATCGGCGATTTGCCTTCGTCGAAGTGCAGGCGGTCGGCTTCGAGGGCATCGCCGTCGGTCATGGTGGCGATGCGGGTCCTGACCAGGCCGAGGGAGGGCGGCTCGTCGGCGTCCGGGTCGTTCACCGCCGCTTCGAGGATCCGCGACAGCTCGTCGCTGACCGTGGTGGCGATATCGATAGGCAGTCCCATCGCGCGCTCCTAAATCAGGCTGTTCCTGATTTCATTCTAGCAGGGCGTTGAAAAACTACGGTTGGGGCGGCTCCGTCCAGCGAAAGCCCTGCGCCTCGATGCCCTGTTTCAGGAAAGTCATGGCTTCGGCCACGCGCCTCCGCTCGCCGCGCAGGCCGAATTCCACCTTGCGCACTCCGTCCGCGCCGATGTGCGGCAGGCTGGAAAAGCGCAGGTCGGGATAGCGCCGCACGAACTCGTTCATCAGGTCGAGCAGCGGGCTTTCCATCGCGTCCAGCGCGGTGACGATGGCTTCCGTTTCGGGCGCCTGGTTGCGGATTTCGGGATAGAGCGTGTCGAGCACCCAGTCCATCATCGGCCAGGCCATCTGCGGAAAGCCCGGCAGGAAATGATGATGGCCGAGGGAAAAGCCCGGCACGCGGTTGAACGGATTGGGGATGATGCGGCTGCCCTGCGGCAGGTCGGCCATCAGGATGCGGCGCGGATAAGCCTCTGCGCCGAAACGCGCCTCGATTTCGGCGACGGCGTCCGGATGGCGGTAAAGCGCCACGCCGGCGGCTTCCGCCGCGCACTGCCGGGTGTAGTCGTCGGGCGTGGCGCCGATGCCGCCGAAACAGAACACGATGTCGCCGGTCGCCAGCGTCTGGCGCAAGGTTTCGACGATCAGCGCCGGGTCGTCGCCGACGATGCGCGCCCATTTCAGCTCCAGGCCGCGCGCGGCCAGGGCGGCGACGACGTGGGCGAAATGGCCGTCCTGGCGCTTGCCGCTGAGCAGCTCGTCGCCGATGATGATGGTGCCGATATGGGTCATGGATTTCTCGCCACGGAAAAACATCAAAGATACCAGATGGCGATCTGTTTGCGGCGGCGCGTAGGTCGGGCACGCCGTGCCCGACAAATGTTTGCCATCGTCCACCAAACCGTCGGGCACGGGGTGCCCGACCTACGCCTCCAGCACCTCGAATTCCCGCCGCGCCTCGCCCTCGGTGGTGCATTCCCGCCACGGGTCCGGTTCGCCTTGGACGGCATACATCAGCCTGGCATACAGCGCCTTGCGGCCGGCCTCGTCGTCCAGCACCCGCTTCCTGACGTAATCCAGGCCGACGCGTTGCAGCCAGTGCACGGTGCGGTCGAGGTAGCGCGCTTCCTCGCGGTAGAGCTGGAGGAAGGCGCCGCTGTATTCCAGCACTTCTTCCGCCGTCTTGACCTTGACCAGGAATTCCGCCACTTCGGTCTTGATGCCGCCGTTGCCGCCGACGTAGATTTCCCAGCCGGAATCCACGCCGATCACGCCGACGTCCTTGATCGCGGCCTCGGCGCAGTTGCGCGGGCAGCCGGACACGGCGAGCTTGACCTTGTGCGGCGCCCACATCTTGTAGAAGGCCTGTTCCAGGTCGATGCCCATCTGCGTCGAATTCTGCGTGCCGAAGCGGCAGAATTCGCTGCCGACGCAGGTTTTCACCGTGCGCAGCGCCTTGCCGTAGGCATGGCCGGACGGCATGTCGAGGTCGGCCCACACGCCCGGCAGGTCTTCCTTCCTGATGCCGAACAGGTCGATGCGCTGGCCGCCGGTGACGCGGATCATCGGCACCTGATATTTGTCCGCCACGTCGGCGATGCGGCGCAGGTCGGCGGCGGTGGTCACGCCGCCCCACATGCGCGGCACCACCGAGTAGGTGCCGTCCTTCTGGATGTTGGCGTGGGCGCGTTCGTTGATGAAGCGCGATTGCGGATCGTTTTTCGCCTCGTGCGGCCAGGTGGAAATCAGGTAGTAGTTGAGCGCCGGACGGCAGCTGGCGCAGCCGTCGGGCGTGCGCCATTCGAGGAAGCGCATGGTTTCCGGGATCGACAGCAGCTTTTGCTTGCGGATGACCGCGCGCACTTCCTCGTGGGTGTGGTCGGTGCAGCCGCACATCGGCTTGACCGCCGGCGCCGGCGAGTAGTCGCCGCCCAGGGTGGAGGTCAGGATCTGCTCCACCAGGCCGGTGCAGGAGCCGCAGGAGGACGCCGCCTTGGTGTGCTTCTTCACGTCGTCCAGGGTGAACAGGCCTTTTTCCTTGATCGCCTTGACGATGGTGCCCTTGCAGACGCCGTTGCAGCCGCACACTTCCATGTCGTCGGACATCGCCGCCGCCTTGTGCTGGCCCTGGTGGCCGACGTCGCCGACGCGGCTCTGGCCGAACATGAGATGGTCGCGGATGTCGGAAATGTCCCGTCCCTCGCGCAGCAGCTGGAAGTACCAAGCGCCGTCCACGGTGTCGCCGTACAGCACGGCGCCGACCAGCTTGTTGTCCTCGATCACCAGCCTTTTGTACACGCCGGCCACCGGGTCGGACAGCAGGATGTCCTCGGTCTTGTCGCCGCCGCTGAAATTGCCGGCGGAGAACAGGTCGATGCCGGTCACCTTGAGCTTGGTCGAGGTGAGCGAGCCGGTGTAGCGGCCGATGCCCATTTCCGCCAGGTGGTTGGCGCACACCTTGGCCATTTCGAACAGCGGCGCGACCAGGCCGTAGGCGATGCCGCGATGGCTGACGCATTCGCCGATGGCGTAGATGCGCGGGTCGTAGGTCTGCATCGTGTCGTTCACCACGATGCCGCGGTTGCAATGGATGCCGGCCGATTCCGCCAGGGCGGCGTTGGGGCGGATGCCCACCGCCATCACCACCAGGTCGGCGGGAATTTCGCTGCCGTCGGAGAATTTAATGCTCCCCACGCGCTTTTCGCCGCCGTCCTGCGTCGCCGGCAGCAGCGCCGCCGTCTGCTTTCTCAGCAGGAATTTCAGGCCTTTTTCTTCCAGGTTCTTCTGCAGCAACTTGGCGGCGGTCTGGTCCAGCTGCCGCTCCAGCAGCCAGTCGGCGATGTGCACCACGGTCACGTCCATGCCGCGCAGCTTGAGGCCGTTGGCGGCTTCCAGGCCGAGCAGGCCGCCGCCGATCACCACCGCGTGGCGGTAGTGCCCCGATGCCGCGATCATGGCGTCCACGTCGTGGATGTCGCGGAAGCCGACGACGCCGGCGAGGTCGTTGCCCGGCACCGGCAGGATGAACGGCGTGGAACCGGTCGCCAGGATCAGCCGGTCGTAGTCGGTGGCGGTGCCGTCCTCGCTGTAAACCTTGCGCGCACGGCGGTCGATCTTGACCACCTTCCGGTTGAGGTGCAGGGTGATGCCATTTTCCTTGTACCAGTCCACATCGTTGAGCATGATGTCCTGGATGGTCTGCTCCCCGGCCAGCACCGGGGACAGCATGATGCGGTTGTAGTTGCCGTGCGGCTCCGCGCCGAACACGGTGATGTCGTAGAGTCCAGGCGCCAGCTTGAGCAGCTCTTCCAGCGTGCGCACGCCCGCCATGCCGTTGCCGAC
Organism: Sulfuricella sp.; assembly: GCA_023266195.1. Classification (GTDB taxonomy): domain Bacteria; phylum Pseudomonadota; class Gammaproteobacteria; order Burkholderiales; family Sulfuricellaceae; genus Sulfuricella. Next base: position 51,998 of record JAHFRP010000004.1, on the reverse strand, counting down.
CATTACCAGTTTCATTTTTTGCATGATGTCGCTCCTTAAAAAGTGGGCCATGCGGAGAGGAATGACGGGAAAATGCCCGTCATCCGCGCCCCATCGCCGCTTGTTGCCCGTTGCTCGTTACCATTCGCCTGATTTCCGGCACGCACGACCCGCACTGGGTGCCGCATTTCAATTTTTCCTGTAGCGCCGCCAGGCCCGCACCGGCGGCGATGGCGGCTACGATCTCTTTCTCCGCCACGTTGAGGCAGTTGCATACCACCCGGCCGCGGCCCGATTTGCCGTCCGGCGGCGCGGCCAGCGGCGCCAGCGCCCAGGCGCGCGTTTCGGCCAGCGGCTGGCTGCGCGCCATGCCGTCCTTGAGCCATTCCGCTGCGGCGGTTTCGCCGGTGAGCAGCGCGCCGACGACGGCGCCGTCCTCTACCAGCAGGCGCTTGGCGATGCCGCGCCGGCTGTCGAGATAGACCATCGCATTGGCGTCGTCGTCCAGCTCCAGCAACTCCTCCAGCTCGGCCAGCAGCGCAGGGTCGGGGGCTTCGGCCGCGGCCGCGCGCAGCACCACCAGCTCGGTTTCCACTCCCGCCAGCCCGACGGCCGCAAAGGGGAAGCGCGCCAGCAGCGGCTGCAAGCGGCGCAGGTAGGCGCCCGCATCGCCGCGGCGCAGCGCCACCAGCCGCCACGGCAGGTCGAGTTTTTCCACCTCGACCGCGCAGTGCTTGAACTCGGGCTGGCGCGACTGGGGATCGCAGGCATCCAGGGTCAGTGCGTTCACCCCCAGGCCTTTGAGAAAACGCCCGCCCCAGTGCATCGGCAGGAAAGCCTGGCCGGGCAGGAGGTCGGACGACGCCTGCACCGTGAGGGTCAGCGCGCCGCGCCGGCTCTCGATCCGTACCAGGCCGCCGTCGCTCAAGCCGCGCTGCTGCATGTCGGACGGGGACATTTCCAGCCGCGGCGCCTCGGCATGGTTCCACAGCCGCGCGGCCAGGCCGGTGCGGCTCATGCCGTGCCACTGGTCGCGCAGCCGGCCGGTGAGGAGGGATAGCGGATAGCGCGCGTCGGCCGCCTCGGCCACCGGCCGCAAGGCGATATCGCCAAAAGCGGCCCGGCCGCTCGCGGTGGGGAATTCGCCGTCGGCGTAGAGCCGGGCGGCGCCGGTTTCCGCGCCCGGCGGGAAAGGCCATTGCTGTGGGCCTTTTTCTTCCAGCTGGGCATACGACAGGCCGCCGATGTCGAGGTCGCGGCCGCGCGTGACGGCGCAGTGTTCGGCAAAAATCTGCTCGGGGCCGGCGTAGGCGAACAGCCGTTCGGCGATTTCGGCCTTGTCCAGCCTCGCGCCCAGGCGCCGGGCGAAATCGGCGGCGATGTCCCAGTCGGCGCGGGCCGCGCCGGGCGGCGGCAGGGCGGCGCCGACGCGGCCGACGCGGCGCTCGGAGTTGGTCATGGTGCCGTCCTTCTCCGGCCAGGTGGCGGCGGGCAGGAGAATGTCGGCGTAAGCCGCGGTTTCGGTGCCGGCAAAGGCTTCCTGCACCACCACCAGCTCGGCCTGTTCCAGCGCTTCGCGCACTTGTTGCTGGTGGGGCAGCGACTGGGCCGGGTTGGTGCAGGCGATCCAGATCGCCTTGATCTCGCCGCGCCGTACCGCTTCGAACATTTCCACCGCGGTCCTGCCCGGCTTCTCGGGCAGGGCGGGCACGCCCCACAGCTCTGCCAGTTCGGCGCGGTGGGCGGGGTCGGCCGGGTCGCGGTGGCCGCCGAGCAGGGTCGCCATCGCCCCTACTTCGCGCCCGCCCATGGCGTTGGGCTGGCCGGTGAGGGACAGCGGCCCGGCGCCCGGCTTGCCGATCATGCCGGTAGCGAGATGCAGGTTGATCAGCGCGGTATTGTTGTCGGTGCCGTGGCTGGACTGGTTCAATCCCTGGCAATACAGCGACAGGGCGGCACCGGAGCGGCCGAACCAGTGCGCGGCGCGCTCGATGTCTTCCGCCGCCACGCCGCACAGGGCGGCGGCGGCCTCGGGCGCGAATGCGCGCACCGTGGCCTCGATCGCCGCGAAGCCTTCGGTGTGGGCGCGGATGAATGTGCGATCCGCCAGGCCGTTGCGCAGCAGCACGTGCAGCATGGCGTGGAACAGCGCGACATCGGTGCCGGGCCGGATCGCCAGGTGCAGGTCGGCGCCGGCCGCGGTGTCGGTGCGGCGCGGATCGACCACGATCAGTTTCAGCGTGGGATTGGCCGCCTTGGCCGCTTCGATGCGGCGGAACAGGATCGGATGGGCGAAAGCCGGGTTGGCGCCGGCGATGAAGATGCAGCCGGCCTGTTCGATGTCGTCGTAGCAGGCCGGCGGTGCATCCGCGCCCAGCGTGGCCTTGTATCCCGCCACCGCCGAGGACATGCACAGGCGCGAGTTGGAATCGATGTTGTTGGTGCCGGCCAGGCCGCGCGCCAGCTTGTTGAAAACGTAATAGTCCTCGGTCAGCAGCTGGCCGGAAACGTAGAAGGCGACGCTGTCCGGGCCGTGTTCCCGGATCGCGGCGGCGAACTTGTCCGCGGCGAAATCCAGCGCCTCGTCCCAGCCCGCCGGCCGGCGCTCCGCCTGCCGCTCGCGGCGCAGCTCGGGGCGCAGCACGCGCGAGGCGTCGGCGCGCACCGTCAGGTGCAGGTTGGCGCCCTTGCTGCACAGCCGCCCGGCATTGACCGGGTGATCCGGGTCGCCGCGCACGCCGGTGACGCGGGCGCCGTCGCTCTCGACGATCACTCCGCAGCCGGTGCCGCAGTAACAGCAGATGGTTTTGGTCTCGGACATGGTTTGGTTTCGGCTCGTTGCTGAGGAATGCGCTCCCTCTCCCCTAACCCTCTCCCGCCAGCGGGCGAGGGGGACGAAGTCTCGCTTCGCGAGTTTCGGATTAAAGCTGGATGAACACCACGCCGGCATCCACCTTGACCGGGTAGGTCGGCGTTTCGCCCACGTCCGGCGCCGCCGCCTTGCCGTCCGCGAGGCCGATGTTCCAGCTGTGCAGCGCGCAGGTGACGTGCTTGCCGCACACCATGCCTTCCGACAGCGGGCCGCCCTTGTGCGGGCAGCGGTCGGCGAGGGCGAAGATTTCATCCTCCTGGGTGCGGAACAGGGCGATGTGGGCGTCGCCGCTTTTAACCTTGCGCGTGCCTTGGCGGGGGATTTCTTCCAGGGCGCAGATTTCGATCCATTCGGTCATCATATTTCTCCAGTAGGTCGGGCACCCCGTGCCCGACGGTTTTTGCGATAAATGTTTTGTCGGGCACGGGGTGCCCGACCTACGCCGCTACGCCGCCGGGCGCAGCTGGCGCCGATACAGGAAATCCAGCACCGCGCCGCGGTATTCATGGTATTGGGGATCGTTGGCCAGCGCCAGCCGTTCGCGCGGGCGCGGCAGGTCTACCCGCAGGATTTCGCCGATGGTGGCCGCCGGGCCGTTGGTCATCATCACGATGCGGTCGGACAGCAGCACCGCCTCGTCCACGTCGTGGGTCACCATCACCACCGTGCTCTTGGTTTCCGCCGTGATCTTCATCAGCTCGTCCTGGAGATGGGCGCGGGTGAGCGCGTCCAGCGCGCCGAACGGCTCGTCCAGCAGCAGCACCTTGGGCTGCATGGAGAGGGCGCGGGCGATGCCGACGCGCTGCTTCATGCCGCCGGAGATTTCGTGCGGATGCTTGTGCTCGGCGTGGGTCAGGCCCACCAGTGCGAGCGCTTCGTGGGCGCGCTTCTTCAGGCTGGATGCGCTCTCCGCGCGGCCGAACACGCGCTCCACCGCGAGATGGACATTCTCGAAGCAGGTCAGCCAGGGCAGCAGGCTGTGGTTCTGGAACACCACGCCGCGATCAGGGCCGGGGCCGGCGATTTCGCGTCCGGCGCAGAACATCGCGCCGGCGCTGGGCAGGGTCAGCCCCGCGACCAGGTTGAGCAGAGTGGACTTGCCGCAGCCGGAGTGGCCGATGAGGGCGACGAACTCGCCCTGCCGGATGTTCAGGTTGATGTCGCGCAGCGCCACGAAGGGGCCTTTTTTGGTGTTGAACACCATGCGCACGTTTTCGACTTGGACGTATTTTTCCATGATTGTCTCCTCGTCACTCGTAGCTGAACCGCCTGGCCAGCATGATCAGCGCATACTCCAGCAGCAGGCCGACGATGCCGACGATGAAGATGGCGATGATGATGTGCTCGACATTGAGGTTGTTCCATTCGTCCCACACCCAGAAGCCGATGCCGACGCCGCCGGTGAGCATTTCGGCGGCCACGATCACCAGCCAGGCCACGCCGATGGACAGCCGGATGCCGGTCATCATGTGCGGCAGCACGGCGGGGAACAGGATCTTGGTGAAGATCTTCCATTCGGACAGGTTGAGCACCTTGGCCACGTTCATGTAGTCCGACGGAATCCGGTTCACGCCCACGGCGGTGTTGATGATCATCGGCCAGATGCTGGAGATGAAGATCACCCAGATCGCCGCCGGGTTGGCCGCCTTGAACACCAGCAGGCCGATCGGCAGCCAGGCGAGCGGCGACACCGGGCGCAGCAGGCTGATGATGGGCGCGGTCATGCGGTTGAGGAAATCGAAGCGGCCGATCATGAAGCCGAGCGGAATCCCGACCAGCGCGGCCATGCCGAAACCGATGCCGACGCGCTGCAGGGAAGCCAGGATGTTCCAGCCGATGCCCTGGTCGTTGGGGCCCTTGCGGTAGAACGGGTCGCTGAACAGCTGCACCGCCGAAGCCCAGGTCTTGCCCGGTCCGGGCAGCTGCGGGCTGGCCTGCGACACCAGCGCCCAGAGGCCGACGAACAGCACCAGGCCGAGCAGCGGCGGGATTGCGGCGCGCATCGCCGCGCCCAGCCAGACCGACAGCGGGCGGGTGGGGGCGGGTTCCGGCTGTGCGGGATTGAGTTGCACTTTGGGCGCCTCCGTCGCGGCTGGAGCCGCCTGCCCGATGTTTCCGATATTCGCCATGCTTTCCGCGAGAGTAACGGCGTTCATGTTGATTCTCCTTTGCTTGTAGCTTGTAGCTTGTAGCTTGTAGCTTGTAGCTTGTAGCTTGTGGCTTGTAGCTTGTGGCTTGTGGCTTGTAGCTTGTGGCTGGTAGCTACCAGCTACAAGCAGCCTTCTCAAACCTTGACCTTGAACCCGGCGGCGTAGGCCTTCGGGTTCTTGCCGTCCCACACGCTGCCGTCGATCAGCTTGCTGCTGCGCATCGCGTCCTTCGGCAGCGGCGTTTTGGTCTGGGTCGCCGCCTGTTTGTACAGCTCGATCTGGTTGACCTTTTTCGCCACCGCCAGGTAGTCCGGGTCTTCCTTGAGCAGGCCCCAGCGCCTGTGCTGGGTGAGGAACCACATGCCGTCGGACAGGTAGGGGAAATTCACCGCGCCGTCGTTGTAGAACTTCATGTAGTTGGCGTCCTGCCATTTCCTGCCGTTGCCGTTGTCGTACTTGCCGAGCATGCGGTCTTCGATCGAATCGAAGTCGGTGTTGACGTAGGATTTCTCGGCGATGACCTTGGCCACGGCGGAGCGGTTCTTCATCTCGTCGATGTACCTGGACGCGTCGAGGATCGCCATGATCAGGGCGCGGGCGGTGTTGGGGTGCTTGGCTACCCACTCCGCGGTGGTGCCGAGCACTTTTTCCGGATGGTCCTTCCAGATGTCCTGGCTGGTCACGGCCGTGAAGCCGACCTGGTCGCGGATGGCGCGCGCGTTCCACGGCTCGCCCACGCAGAAGCCGTCCATGTTGCCGACGCGCATGTTGGCGATCATCTGCGGCGGCGGCACGGTGATGTTCTTGACGTTGCTGAACGGGTTTACGCCGTAGCTCGCCAGCCAGTAGTACAGCCACATGGCGTGGGTGCCGGTGGGGAAGGTCTGGGCGAAGGTGTATTCGCGCGGCTCTTTCCTGATCAGCGCGGCCAGGCTGGCGCCGTCCACCGCGCCCTTGGCCTTGAGCTGATTGGATAGAGAAATGGCCTGGCCGTTGTGGTTGATGCCCATGAGCACCGCCATGTCCTTCTTCGGCCCGCCGATGCCCAGCTGCACGCCGTAGATCAGGCCGTACAGCACGTGGGAGGCGTCCAGCTCGCCGTTGGTGAGCTTGTCGCGCACGCCGGCCCAGGAGGCCTCCTTGCTGGGAACGATCCTGATGCCGTATTTCTTGTCGAAGCCCATCACCGATGCGATCACCACCGAGGCGCAGTCGGTCAGCGGAATGAAGCCGACCTTCACCTCGGTCTTCTCCGGCGCGTCGGAGCCGGCCGCCCAGGCGCCGCCGCGAATGGCCGGGTCCACCATCGCCATCAGCGCCCCGGCGCCGAGCCAGGTTGCACCTTTTTTCATGAAATCCCTCCGGCTGTCTTTAAATGCGTCATCCATGGTTTTCTCCCTGTTCAAATCCGCAAAACAAAAAGGCGTCGCACCCGCGAAACCGAACCCGATTCCGCGAATGGACGCCTTTGTCCGTTACCTGGCCGTCTTTGACCAAAAATTACTGCAAACCTGCCGGCCCGCCGTTGGGCTGTTGGTTAACTCTTAGCAATCGTTGTGCCAGGTTGCTGCGTCAACCCAACAGTTCGGAGATGGAGATTACCTGTCCGGCTACGTCGGACAGGCGCAAACCCTTGTCCATGGCCATTTTGCGCAATGCCTGGTAGGCTTCTTCCTCCGACCAGCCGCGCTGCTTCATCAGGATGCCCTTGGCGCGGTCCACCACCTTGCGCTCGGCGAGCCGGCTTTCCGCTTTTTCCAGATCGCGCCGCATCGCCTGGAACTCGTTGAAGCGGGCGATGGCGACGTCCATGATCGGCTTCAGGCGCTCGCTTTTCAGCCCATCCACCACATAGGCGCTGACCCCGGCGCGAATGGCGGCGCGGATCTTGTCGCTGTCGTTGTCGTGGGTGAACATCACGATCGGGCGCGGCTGGTCGCGGCTGATGACGCACAGGTGTTCAAAGGTGTCGCGGTCGGGCGATTCGGTGTCGAGCAGGATCAGATCGGGCTTGAGCTCGGCCACCAGGCCCGGCAGGTCGGCGCTGGCCGAGACGTGAGCCGCGATCTTGCAGCCCGCCTCCTGCAGCGCGTGCTTGAGCAGCGCGGCGCGCTCGAAGGTTTCGTCCACCAGCAGCACGCGCAGGGGTTTTTCGTTCTTTCTGGTCGCTTGAGTCATTGTTCGATAATCCAACGCAAACTTCGTGCCATGTGTTTGTCTTCAGGATGGGTAGGAAAAGGCCGACGTACCGGGGTAGTGCGCACCATGATGGGGACGTAAAAACTATCGTCGCTCCAATTCGGTGCCTTGCGGGAAAGGGCGTTCAGGATTGGCCGGTGATTGCCTTGGGAGCGGCCGGGCGTTTCAGGAAATTTTCCGCCAGGGCCTTGTACAGCGGTTTGCGGCATACCAGGCGCGAGGTCACGGAAGCGATGATGGACGCCGCCATCAGCGGCAGCAGCAGGCCGTGGTTGTCGGTCATTTCCATCACGATCACGAATGCGGTGATCGGCGCCTGAACCACGCCGGCAAAATAGGCCACCATGCCGAGGACGATGACCGCTCCGGACGGCGCATAGGGCATCAGGCCGGCCAGGTTGGCGCCGAAGCCGGCACCGACAGCCAGCGACGGCGCGAAGATGCCGCCTGGGATGCCGCTCAGATAGGACACGATGGTGGCCAGCATCTTGAGCGCGCCGTAGGAATCCGGCACGGCGTGGCCGGATTCCAGCAGTGTTTTGGCTTCCTGGTAGCCGGTGCCGTAGGTGGTGCCGCCCGACAACAGCCCGATCAGCGCGAGGAGAAAGCCGCACAGGGCCGCGAACGCCACCGGGTGTCGCCGGATCGACTCGCCGGCGCGGCCCGGCACGCCGCCCGCGAATGCGGTCAGTATCCGGCTGAACAAACCGCCGGCCAGCCCGCCGGCAACGCCGCAGAACAGCACGGCGAGCCAGCCCTGGCCGAAGCCGAGCGAGGCGGAGGTATGGCCGAAATAAGTGTAGTTGCCCATCATGGCGAGCGAAGCCATGCCGGCGACGATCACCGCGGTGAGCACGGTGCCGTTGGTTTTTTCCTCGAAGGAGCGGCTCATTTCCTCGATGGCGAACACCACGCCGGCCAGCGGCGTGTTGAAGGCGGCGGCGACGCCGGCGGCGCCGCCGGCCAGGATCAGCCCTCTTTCCATGTCCCGTCGGGTAAAGCGGATATGGCTGCCCAGCGCATGCATGATGGCGGCGCCGATCTGGACCGTCGGCCCTTCGCGCCCCACCGATGCGCCCGACAGCAGGGCGAGCAGCGTCAGAAAAATCTTGCCGAAGGCGATGCGCAGCGACAGCACGGCCGCGCGGGCGCCGCGATCCGGCATGGCCAGCGCGGCGATGGTCTGGGGGATGCCGCTGCCCTGTGAGCCGGGGAAAAACCGGCGCGTGACCCAGGCGACCAGGGCGAGGCCGGCGGGGGCGATCAGCAGCGGCAGGTAAGGAGAGAACGCGACGATGCGGTGGAACAGCAGGTTGGCCTGTTCGCTCCCCTTGGCGAAGAACACGGCGGCCGCGCCGACGCAAACGGCGCCGCTCCAGAACAGCAGCCGACGCTTCCATTGGCGTACCGACAGCCAGAGATGCCGGGATCGGCGGGCAAAAAGGTTGGGCAATTCGTTTCTGCGATGCGGTGGATCGAGCCGCCCATTGTAGGCAGGGGCGGGCGGCAGGACAAGATGAGATATAGGCCGGCGCTTTGTGGGGGCGCCGCGCCGGCGAGGTCAGGCTGGAGCCTGACCCACCGGGATTGGAGACTGCGTCGAGCCCAGATCGCCATACAGCGCCGAGAGCAGGTCGAGCCGCGTGACGATGCCGATCAGCCGGCGGCCTTCGTCGATGACCGGCAGGTGGTTGATGCCTTTTTCCTTGAAGATCAGGAACACCTGGGTCAGGGGCGTGTCCGCCGTGGCGGTGATCGCCGGCGCGGTCATGATGGCGTGCACCGAAATTTTCGACTGCCGCTTGAAGACGAGTTTCAGGCGCTGCGCCAGCGTCTCGCACATGCGCCAGTTCACCTGCTTGAGAAAGTCGGCGATGGCGACCATGCCGATCACCCGGCGCTCGTCGTCGATCACCGGAACGCCGCGGATGCTGTGGTGGCGCAGCAGTTCCCACACTTGCTCCAGCCGGGCGCCGGCCTCCACCGCGACCACCCCGGGCGTCATCACGCTGCGCAACGTGAGGTTGCCCAGGCCGCGCTGATGGGCGTGCAGCGTGGCGAGCCCGTAGATCCGCGTCAGGTCTTCTTCGGCGACGTCGATGTAGCCGTCCATTTCCCGCAGCGCCCGGTGCAGGTCTTCGGCGTCGAAGCCCAGTTTGACCGGCGCTTTCGACGGCACGGCATGGCTCTTCCCGTGCGGGCGCAGGGCCAGCGGGTAGCGCCGGCCGGGGATCAGGTTGTTGATGACCAGGGCCGCCGTGAGCAGGATGGCCACGTTGGTCAGCACCGGCATGAAAAGAAAGTGGTAGCCCAGCGCGTGGATCTTCTGGTCGCCGATCACTGTGAGCAGCGCGGTGGCCCCGCCGGGCGGGTGCAGGCAGCGCAGGTAGTACATCGCGCTGATGGACAGCCCCACGGCCAGCCCCGCCGCCAGATAGACATTCGGGACGTTGACGGCGCAGGTGATGCCGATGGCTGCTGAAACGAGGTGTCCGCCGGCGAACGACCACGGCTGCGACAGCGGGCTGTGCGGCGCGCCCAGCAGCAATACGGTGGAGGCCCCCATGGAGGCGAGCAGGAAAGGCAGGGTGACTGCGCCGAGGAAATCCCTGGTGACCAGGGTAGTGAGGAAGATGGCGAGCACGCCGCCAAGGCCGGAGACGATCTTCTCGCGGTGGGTGACCGAGGACTGGACAGGAAATAGAAAAGAAAACAGGGTATTGGGTTGCATTGCCTTGAGCCGGTTATTTTTTGTGGGTCGAGTTATCCCCGATCGCGGAAAACGCCGCATAGGGCGCACCCTGCAACTCATCATGTAGGTCGGGCACCCCGTGCCCGACAAATCCATGCCATTGTCGGGCACGGGGTGCCCGACCTACAGCTGCCGAAGTTCAGAGTAGCCATTCGTTATTTATTTGACAAACGATATTTTTATGACTTATATATCGGAAAAACCAATATATAAGGATGTACTAATGGATATCGAATTCGCGCGCACCTTCCTTGCCGTCGCGGCTGCCGGAAATTTCGTGCGCGCGGCAGAGCGCCTGCATGTCACGCAGTCCACCGTCAGCGCCCGCATCCAGGCGCTGGAGAATCAGTTGGGCGCGGTTCTGTTCCGGCGCGGACGGGGCGGCGCCGAACTCACCCAGGCCGGGCGCCGTTTTTTGCGCCACGCCAAGACGCTGGTGCAGACGCTGGAACAGGCCAGGCACGATGTCGGCCTTCCGGCCGGTTTCCGCGGCAGTTTGACCATAAGCGGGCGCCTTGCGCTCTGGGACGGTTTTCTGCCGCAGTGGGTGGAGCGGATGCGGAAAACCCATCCGGATATTTCCCTGTGGCTGGAAGTCGGCTTCGAGGAAGGCATCATGCAGGGTCTGGTGCAGGGCGCGGTGGATATCGGCGTCATGTACACGCCGGAGAGCCGGCCGGGGCTGGGAATCGAGCGCCTGTTCGAGGAAGTGCTGGTGCTGGTGTCCACCGAGCCGACCATTCCCTGGCCGGATAAAGGCTATATCCACATGGACTGGGGATCGGAATTCCATGCCCAGTTCACCACGAGCTTTCCGGAAATCGCGCCGTCGGCGATCACGGCCAACATCGGCTGGGTGGTGATGCAGCAGATCATGCATTGCGGCGGATCGGGGTATTTTCCCCTGCGCATGACCCGCGAGCTGATCGCCCAGGGACAGTTGTGGCGGGTGCCGGACAGTCCGTCCTTCACGCTGCCCGCCTATATGGTATTCCCGGTGGACCGGCAGGAGGACATGCTGGCGAACGCGCTCGATAGCTTGCGCGCCCTGGGTGCCGAGGAACGCGCCGCCAGCGGGGAAAGCCCGATTGGGGTCGGGAAAAGGGCTTGATCGGGCGTCGCGGGTTTTCTGCGCGAAATGCAGGGGCGGGATGGCGTTGAAAAATTTGCTGTAGGTAGGAGCGGCCTCCTGGCCGCGATTTCCGGAATCGCGGCCAGGAGGCCGCTCCTACCTACATGCTGCTAAACGTTGTGGTTAATCGAGCCGCGCTACCAGCGCCGGCGCTTTCCATGCGGCGTTTTTCCCGCCATCATTTCCGCGATGCCGGCGAGCAGTTCCGCGTAGGCCCGGTCCTCGCGGGTAAAACGGCCCTGGTGCAGCGCCGCCTCCGCCGTCAGCTTTTTCGCTTCCGCAGCGGCGGCCTGGTCGGTTTGCTTCGCGCGCACCGCGGTATCGGCCAGGATGGTGACGAGATCCGGCTGCACTTCAAGCAGCCCGCCGGAGACGTAGATCAGGATTTTCGTGTTTTGCGGCGTGACGATGCGCACTTCGCCCGCGCGCAGCGGCGAGAGCAGCGGCGCGTGGCGCGGGTGGATGCCGACTTCGCCGAGCAGGGCGGGCGCGGTGACGTGCAGCGCCTCGCCGGAGTAGATTTCTTCTTCCAGGCTGACGATATCGACCTGGATGGTCGCACCGCGGATGCTCATCGCCTGACTGGCCTAGATGTCGCCGCGGTGCCGGCACTGCATGGCGAAAAAGATGATTTCGGCCACCTCGTCGTGCTTGCTCAGGCGGTCGGTATTGATGGTGAGGTCGAAGGCGGCGGGCTTGTCGAGCCGCTGCCTGAAGATGTCATGGACGAATTTGCTGCGCCCCTCGTTGACCTCCGCCACCAGCTTGCGCGCTTCTTCCAGGGGGACGCCCTGGCTTTTCGCGACGCGCTCGGCGCAGGTTTCCGGCGAGGCGATCAGGCGCACCCGGAACACGTCCTGCTGCGCCAGGATGAAATGGCCGCCGCGCCCGATGATCACGCCGCCGTTGCCGGTATTGAAGATGGCCAGCACCACCTTGACCAGGTGATGGCGGTAATTCTCCGTCAGCACGTTTTCGCCGGACAGCAGCGAAACCAGCCAGGAATTCCGAAAACCCCGCGTCTTCTCGTCGAGCTGCGCCATCAACTGGGGGTCGGCGCCGGAGCGCTCCACCACGGCGTCGAGCAATTCCTTGTCGTAGACCGGCACCGCCAGGCGCTTGGCCAGCAATTCCGCCACCTCGCGCCCGCCGCTGCCGAAATCGCGCGACAGCGTGACGACCGGCTTGTCCGCCCGTCGGCTGCCGTGGCCGGTGGCCATCTGCGCCTTGATGATCGCTTCCACCAGCTTGATTGCGTCCGTGGTCATGGAGTGGCTCCCGAGTTTCCAAAAAAAACAGTTAACCGCCGATAAACGCAAATAAACGCCGATTAATTCTACTTTGTCAGACTTGGCTGACGGTAATGTTCCCCCCTTTGAAAAAGGGGGGGGTAGGGAGGATTTAAAGCGGCGCCACGACCTGCAGGCATTTTTAAATCCCCCTCAAATCCCCCTTTTTCAAAGGGGGATGGCACTGTGCGAATCCGATGCGAATTCAATCTGACAAAGTAAAAATTAATCACAATAACAACATGATCGCTTTTGCAACGCCTTGAAATATAGGTGGTTACCTGCGGCTATCGGCGGCCGAATAAGGCTGTAATGCTTATCCCTTTGAAGCGTATCGAAAGCCCGGCAGGTTGGCAAGATTGGATCGCGCGGCGCGGAACATGCGAAATAAGCATATTAACGTTTTTTAATGCTCGAATTAGCTGATATTCTGGCCGGCTTTTAATTTATCGATAGACCTGATTCCGTGAAAACAACAAAAATCGCACTGGCCGGCGCCCTGGCGGCGTGCCTGCTTCCCCGCCTGGCTGGAGCCACCAACGGCATGAACATGGAGGGCTACGGCGCCATGGCGCTGGGCATGGGCGGCGCCTCGATGGCCTACGACAACGGCACCGCGGCGATGATGAACAACCCGGCGACGCTGGCGATGATGGAAGACGGAACCACGCTCGACCTGGCTCTGGGCTTTCTCTCGCCGCAGGTGAAGTCGTCCGCCGGCGGCGTCACATCGCGTTCCAGCGCCGACCTGTTCGGCGGCCCGGCGTTCGGCTGGGCGAGGAAGCGCGACGGGCTGCTGTTCGGCGTCGGCATGTACGGCCAGGGCGGCATGGGCACCGAATACGGCAGCGATTCGATCCTGTCCAACCCCGCCAACCAGACGCCCTCGCCGGGCCTGGTCAACCGCTCCGAAGTGAGTGTCGGCCGGGTGATTTTCCCGCTCGCCTACGACGCGGGCCCGAACCTGAAAGTCGGCGGCTCGCTGGATTACGTCTGGGCCGGCATGGATTTGAAGATGGCGGTCAACGGCGCTTCGTTCCTGCAGATGGCGGGCGGCACTTCGCCGATGGCGACGGCGTCGGGCAGCATGGTGAACACTTTCGGCGGCATGATGGGCGGTGGGCCGGGCCAAATCGGCGCCGTCAACTGGGGCTATTTCGATTTCTCCAACCACAACCCCTACACCGGCCAGGCGGTGGGCACCGGCTACGCCGGCAAGATCGGCTTCACCTACAAGCTCGACGGCAAGACCACCATCGGCGCCACCTACCACTCCAAGACCCGCCTGAACGACCTGGAAGCGCAGGAAGCCACGGTCTCGTTCAACGTCGATTTCGCCGGCGGCGGCCCGGCGAACCAGACCATTCCCGTTGCCGGCAGGATGACCGTGAAGGATTTCCAGTGGCCGGAAACCTATGGCCTCGGCGTTTCCTATGAAGCCAGCGACAAATGGACGTTGGCGGCGGACTACAAGCGCATCAACTGGGCCGCGGTGCTGAAGGATTTCAAGATGGTGTTCGCCGCCTCGGGCAACGTCGGGCCGGCCGCGGCCTTCAACGGCACCTCGATGGACGTGGTGTTCTTTCAGAACTGGAGCGACCAGAACGTCGTGATGCTGGGCGCGGCCTACCGCATGACCGATGCGCTGACCCTGCGCGCTGGCTTGAACATGGCGAACAACCCGGTGCCGGATACCTATCTCAACGCGCTTTTTCCCGCCACCATCAAGAATCACGTCACCGCGGGCTTCGGCTATGCCTTCGACAAGCTGTCGCATCTCGACCTGGCCGTGAGCTATGCGCCCAAGGTGACGGCCACTTCGGGTATGACCGGCATCACCACCAGCCACGAGCAGTTCAACGGCCAGCTGGTTTACAGCCGGCATTTCTAGGGAAGCGCTGATTAACTGCCGAACCCGTCATACCGGCGAAAGCCGGTATCCAGTAACCCATTGATAAACCAAGATTCCGGCTTTCGCCGGAATGACGATTTTTGATTTGTCCAGCCGTTTCCCTGGCAACTCGGAGCGGCGGACGCCGCCCCTCGCGATCAAGCCTTCACGTTCTTCGCCAGCCAGCGGTCCAGCTGGCCGGCGAACGCTTTTCGGTCGCCTTGGCTGAACGCCGACGGGCCGCCGGTTTCCACGCCGCTGCTGCGTAGCGTATCCATGAAATCGCGCATGTTCAGGCGTTCCCGGATCGTGTCCGGGGTGTAGAACTCCCCACGCGGATTGAGCGCGTGGCCGCCGCGTTCGATCACCTGGGCGGCGAGCGGAATGTCGGCGGTGATCACCAGGTCGCCGCTTTCCACCTGTTGCGCGATCCTGTCGTCGGCCACGTCGAAACCGGCGGGCACCTGGATCGCCCTGATGAAGCGCGAAGGCGGCGTGCGCAGCAGTTTGTTGGCGACCAGCGTGACGAAAATCTGCCGCCGCTCGGCGGCGCGAAACAGGATTTCCTTGATCACGGCTGGGCAGGCGTCGGCATCGACCCAGATTTGCATCGGTTATTCTCCTACATGCCTTCCAAAACTTTCTGCAAGCGCTTTACCGATACCGGGTAGGGCGTTTTCAGCTCCTGCGCGAACATCGATACCCTCAACTCTTCCAGCATCCAGCGAAATTTCGCTAGCTCGGCGTCGCCGGTTCCGTCCTTGCGGTGCTTTTCCGCCCGCTTCGCATAATCCTGCCACAGCTCGCGGAACGCCGCCGTCCACTTGGCGTCGCGCTCGGCGGCGCCGGCGAGCTTTTCCAGGCGGCGCACGATGGCCTTGAGGTAGCGCGGCAGGTGTTGCAGCTGCTCCCACGGGGTGGCGGCGAGAAAGCCCTTGTAGACCAGGTCGCCGAGCTGTTCGCGGATGTCCTGCGCCACCGGGTGGGGCAGCTTGCCGGCGAGGCGGGTTTGCACGATCTGGTAATCGGCGGCGATGGCGGCGAGGACGCGGCAGGCGCCGTCCGACACGGCGGCGAGGCGGGTGCGGGCGCGGTCTTTCTGGGTATTGAAGGCCTTGACGGTGCGGGGCAGCTCGTCGTCGCCGATAAAGGCGCGGTCGGCGATGGCGGTGAGCAGGTCTTCCCTCAGATCGTCGGGATTGGCGACGGCGCGCAGGTGCAGGGCGGTCTGGGTGAAGTTGGGCAGGTTTTTTTCCAGCTGCTTCATCTGCGGGTTGAGGGCGAGCCGCAACAGCCGCCGCACGCCGGCGCGCAGGGCGGTTTGCGCCGCTTCGGGAGTGTCGAACAGGCGGATCGAGACCGAATCGCCGTCGTCTTCCAGCGCCGGGTAGCCGGTGAGGGACTGGCCGCGGTGGGTGAAGGCGATTTTCTCCGGCAGGTCGCCGAAATCCCAGTTGGTCAGGCCTTCCTTCTCGATGTCGAGCTGCGGCGCCTGGGCGAAAGTGAGTCGGGCGGCCTGGCCGAGCTGGTCCTTGAGTTCGGCGAGGTTGCGGCCGGAAGCCAGCTCGGCGCCGGCTTCGTCCACCACTTTGAAGTTCATCGAGAGGTGGGGCGGAATATCGGCGTCTTTCCAGGTGTCGGGGGGGATTTCCTGGCCGGTTTTTTTGCGGATGAAGGCGGACAGGGATTCGAGGAGGGAAGGGCCTCTCCCCGCGTCGTGTTCCCCCCTTTGAAAAAGGGGGGTTAGGGGGGATTTCACGGCGGAGGCAAGTTCGTCTGACCGCAAATCCCCCCCCGGCCCCTCTTTTTCAAAGGGGGGAGTATGGAGCATTCCCACCAGTGCCGCCGTCACGAAATCCGGCACCGGCACGCAGGCCGAGCGCAGCCGCTTGGGCAGCGCCTTGACCAGCGCCGTGAGTTTTTCGCGGATCATGCCCGGCACCAGCCAGTCGTAGGGGCGGCCGTCCATCTGGTTCAACAGGTGCAGCGGCACGGTCAGGGTGACGCCGTCGAGCGGGTGGCCGGGCTCGAAGCGGTAGGCGAGCTTGCAGGCGGTTTCGCCCACCTTCATGGTCTCGGGAAACAGTTCGACGGTGATTGCGTCGGCGCCGTGGCGCATCAGGTCGTCGCGGCTCATGAACAGGAGCCGATCAGAACGGGCGCCTTTCTCGTTTGCTCCCTCGCCCTTCGGGAGAGGGTTGGGGAGAGGGCTCCTCTCCGCCCCGCGCCGCCACTTGTCGAAGTCCGCGCCGTTGTGGATGCCGGCGGGAATGCGCGCGTCGTAGAAGGCGTAGATGCGCTCTTCGTCCACCAGCACGTCCTGGCGGCGGGATTTGTGCTCCAGTTCCTCGACTTCGGCGACGAGCTTGCGGTTGTGCACGAAAAATGGTGCCCGCGTATTGAATTCGCCGGCCACCAATGCGCCGCGGATGAAGATTTCGCGCGACTCGGCCGGGTTGATGGTGCCGTAGTGGACGCGGCGGCGCGGCACCAGCGTCAGGCCGTACAGGCTGACGCGCTCGAAGGCGGCGACCTGGGCGGTGTTTTTTTCCCAGTGCGGGTCGAAGTAATGGCGGCGCAGCATGGGCCCGGCGACCTTCTCCACCCATTCCGGCTCGATCTTGGCGGCGGTGCGGGCGTAGAGCTTGGTGGTTTCGGTCAGCTCCGCCGCCATCACCCATTTCGGCGCTTTTTTGTAGATCGCCGAACCGGGAAACAGGTGGAACTTGATTTCGCGCGTGCCGGCGTATTCCGCCGTTTCGGTCTTTACGCCGATATTGCCGAGCAGACCGGCCAACAGGGCGCGGTGGATTTCCTCGAAGCCGGCCGGGACCTGGTTGGGCTTGAGGCCCATCTCGACCGCCTGGGCGTGGAGTTGGCCGTGGATTTCGCGCCACTCGCGCAGCCGCGTGGCGGAAAGGAAATGCTCACGGCACAGATCGAGCAGCTTGCGGTTGGATTTCTTGTGTTTCAGCGCCTCGTCGTAGAACGCCCACAGTTTGAGGTAACCGAGAAAATCCGAATTTTCGTCCTGGAACTGGCGGTGCTTGTCGTCGGCCGCCTGCTGCTTGTCCATCGGCCGGTCGCGCGGGTCGGCCACCGACAGGGCGGCGGCGATGACCAGCACTTCCGCCAGGCAGTTTTCCGCCCTGGCCGCCAGGATCATCCGGCCGATGCGCGGGTCGATCGGCAGTTTGGCAAGCTGGCGGCCGGTTTCGGTGAGGGTGCGCTCGCCGTCCACCGCGCCGAGTTCTTCCAGCAGCTTGAAGCCGTCGGCGATGGCGCGGGAATCGGGCGGTTCGAGGAACGGGAAGTCGTCGATGTCGGTCAGCCCCAGCGCCTTCATGCGCAGGATCACCGCGGCCAGGTTGCTGCGGCGGATTTCCGGGTCGGTGAAGGCGGGGCGGGTGTTGAAATCGTCTTCCGCGTAGAGCCGCACGCACACCCCGCTCATCACCCGGCCGCAGCGCCCGGCGCGCTGGTTGGCGGAGGCCTGCGAGATTTTCTCGATTTGCAGGCGCTCCACCTTGGAGCGGTAGCTGTAGCGCAGGAGGCGGGCGTAGCCGGGGTCGATCACGTAGCGGATGCCGGGCACGGTGAGCGAGGTTTCCGCCACGTTGGTGGCGAGCACGATGCGGCGCGCGCCGCCGGGGTGGAATACCCGCTCCTGTTCGGCGGCGGAGAGGCGGGCGAACAGCGGCAGGATTTCTGCGCCGGCGGGATGGTGCTTGCGCAGGGCTTCGGCGGTGTCGCGGATTTCGCGTTCGCCGGGAAGAAAAATCAGGATATCGCCGGAGCCCAGGCGGGAAACTTCGTCCACCGCATCGAGGATGGCGTCTTCGAGGTCGGCTTCCGTGGGTTCTTCGATCGACAGGCCCTCACCCCGGCCCTCTCCCGCCTGCGGGCGAGGGGGACGAAGTGCCGCTGCGCGGGCTGGTGCTAGCGGCCGATAGCGCATCTCCACCGGATACAGCCGGCCCGAAACCTCGATCACCGGCGCGCCGCCGAAGTGCCGGGAAAACCGCTCGGCGTCGATGGTGGCGGAAGTGACGACGACTTTCAGGTCGGGCCGCTTCGGCAAAATTTGTTTGAGATAGCCGAGCAGGAAATCGATGTTGAGGCTGCGCTCGTGCGCCTCGTCGATGATGATGGTGTCGTAGGCCCAAAGGAAGCGGTCGTTCTGCGTTTCCGCCAGCAGGATGCCGTCGGTCATCAGCTTGATGTAGCTGTCCGGGCTGGATTTGTCGGTGAAGCGCACCTTGTAGCCGACCGCCTGGCCGAGCGGGCTTTTGAGTTCCTGCGAGATGCGCGATGCCACGGTGCGCGCGGCGATGCGGCGCGGCTGCGTGTGGCCGATCAGTCCCGCGGCGCCGCGCTTCAATTCCAGGCAAATCTTCGGTAGCTGGGTGGTTTTGCCGGAGCCGGTTTCGCCGCAAACGATGACCACCTGATTTTTCTCGATGGCGGCGGCGATTTCGTGGCGCTTGCCCGATACCGGCAGCTCTTCGGGGTAATCGGGCCGCGGCAGGCGCTCCAGCCGGCAGCGCAACGTTTCGGCCGATTTTTCGACGGCGGCTTGCAGTTGCTGGAGCGGCGCGGCGATGGGCTTGTTCGCGGCGGCCAGGGATCGCAGCTTGTCGATCTGCCGCCGGAAGCCGTGGCGGTCGGCGATCATGCAGCCGGGCAGGGCGGTGGCGAGGGTTCGGAGAGTTGATTGCACGGCGGTTGGGGGGAGAAAAAGCGGTGCGTCGAATTATACACCGAGCAATTCGGATAAATTACTTGACCAAGTTACTCGGGCTTTGTATTATACAAACACCAACTGTTAGACAAAAACCAAATCTGCTTATTTGAAAGGAGAGAAGCATGGAATTCGAAATTGACGGCAACGTTATCGACACCGACCCGGAGGGCTACCTGCGCGACCTGAGCCTGTGGTCCGAAGGCCTGGCCAACGCGATTGCTGCGAAAGAAGGGCTAAGCCTGACCCAAAATCACTGGGAAGTGATCGGCTTCCTGCGCCAAGGCTTCGCCGAGAGCGGCACCGTGCCGAACATCCGCCTGATGCAAAAGGCGATGACCAAGGAATACGGCCCGGAGAAGGGCAATTCCAAGTACCTGTACGAATTGTTTCCTTACGGCCCGGCCAAGCAGGGCTGCCGCATCGCCGGCTTGCCCAAGCCCACCGGCTGCGTGTGATCGGAAAGTTCAGCAAAGCTCCGTAGGAGCGGCCTCCCGGCCGCGAATATCGACATCGCGGCCGGGAGGCCGCTCCTACCGCAGCGTTTCAACACCCCCGCGCCACCCCCTACCGCCTTGCCGATTCGTCGGCGGGCGGTTTTTTTTGCCTGAATTTCCGCACCCGGTCGATGCCGATACACTTGTATAAGACATCTGATATATATATTATGTAGTTTGTTGCCTGACTTTTAAGGTCGTGGTAGTTTGGCAAGAAGCTGCACTGAATTTTTCATCCGACAGAACCGGCTGGATGGGTTTTGTTCCAATGTGATTGTGTGCGCGAATAACGCTCTAATATTGTCTGGAACTGGAAGGGGTATTTTTGATGTCACAAGCTCGCATGGTTACCATCGACGGCAACGAGGCCGCCGCCTATATCGCCCACCTGACCAACGAGGTCATCGCGATTTACCCGATCACCCCTTCCTCGCCGATGGGCGAATATTCCGACATCTGGACGGCGCAGGGCGTCAAGAACCTGTGGGGCACGGTGCCCGAGGTGATCGAGATGCAAAGCGAGGGCGGCGCGGCCGGCACGGTGCACGGCGCCTTGCAGACCGGTTCGCTGACCACCACGTTTACCGCCTCGCAGGGTCTCCTGCTGATGATCCCCAACATGTACAAGATCGCGGGCGAGCTGACGCCGTTCGTGATGCACGTCGCGGCACGTTCGCTGGCGGCGCAGGGGCTGTCGATTTTCGGCGATCACGGCGACGTGATGTCGGCCCGCCAGACCGGGTTTGCCTTCCTGGCCTCCAATTCGGTGCAGGAAGCGATGGACATGGCGCTGATCGCCCAGGCCGCGACGCTGGAATCGCGCCTGCCGATCCTGCACTTCTTCGACGGCTTCCGCACTTCGCACGAAGTCGCCAAGGTCGAGCAGGTGCCGGTGGAAGTGGTGCGCGAGATGATCGACGATCAACTGGTGTTCGCCCACCGCGCCCGCGCGCTGACGCCCGACCATCCGGTGCTGCGCGGCACGGCGCAGAACCCCGACGTGTATTTCCAGGGGCGCGAGACGGTCAACCCGTTCTACGACGCCATGCCCGGCATCGTGCAGAAGGCGATGGACAAGTTCGCCGGCCTCACCGGGCGCCAGTACAAGCTGTATGAATATGTCGGCGCGCCGGATGCCGAGCGCGTGATCGTGCTGATGGGTTCCGGCGCGGAAGCGGCCGAGGAAACGGTGGCGCACCTGAACGCCCATGGCGACAAGGTCGGCCTGGTGAAAGTGCGCCTGTATCGCCCGTTCGCGGCGGATGCGCTGCTCGACGCCATTCCCGCCACGGCGCGCAAGATCGCCGTGCTGGACCGCACCAAGGAGCCGGGCGCCGACGGCGAGCCGCTCTACAAGGACGTGGTGACGGCGATTGCCGAATCCTGCGGCCACGCCGTTTGCCGCTTCCCCGCCATGCCGCGCGTGGTGGGCGGGCGCTACGGCCTGTCGTCCAAGGAATTCACGCCGGGCATGATCAAGGGCGTGTTCGACGAGCTCTCCAAGGATCAGCCCAAGAACCACTTCACCGTCGGCATTTTCGACGACGTCACCCACACCAGCCTGGACTGGGATCCGGATTTCCGCACCGACGCCGGCGACGGCGTGATGCGCTGCATGTTCTACGGTTTGGGCTCGGACGGCACGGTGGGCGCCAACAAGAACACCATCAAGATCATGGGCGAGGAAACCGAGCTGTACGGCCAGGGCTATTTCGTCTACGACTCGAAAAAGGCCGGCGCGGCGACCATTTCCCACCTGCGCTTCTCGCCCAAGCCGATCCACTCCACCTACCTGATCGGCCATAACGAAGCCAATTTCATCGGCTGCCACCAGCCGGTGTTCCTGGAACGCTACGAAATGCTGGACTCCGCCGCCGAAGGCTCGGTATTCCTGGTCAACACCCAGGTCGCGCCGGATGCGGTGTGGAACACCCTGACGCGCAAGATGCAGCAGCAGATCATCGGCAAGAAAATCGAGTTCTACGTGATCGACGCCTACGCCATCGCCAAAATGACCGGCATGGGCAGCCGCATCAACACCATCATGCAGACCTGCTTCTTCGCCATTTCCGGCGTGCTGCCGCGCGACCTGGCGATCGAGAAGATCAAGCACGCCGCCGAGAAGTCCTACAGCAAGAAAGGCCGCGCCGTGGTCGAGGCCAACTGGAAGGCGATCGACGAAACCGTCGCCAACCTGCACCAGATCGCCATCCCGGCCGCCGCGACCAGCGGCTTTGAAATGCCCGAGCCGGTGCCCGCGTTCGCACCCGAGTTCGTCAAGAAGATCACCGCCGAGATCATGGCCGGCCGCGGCGACCGCCTGCCGGTTTCCGCCATTCCCAACGACGGCACCTGGCCCACCGGCACCGCGGTGTGGGACAAGCGCAACCTGGCGCAGGAAATCCCGGTGTGGGACGAAGAGCTGTGCATCTACTGCGGCAAGTGCCCGTTCGTCTGCCCGCATACCGCCATCCGCTCCAAGGTCTTCCCCGCCGCCCTGGCCGCCAACGCGCCGGCCACCTTCAAGCACATCCAGGTCAAGGGCAAGGAATTCGAGCAGGGCATGCACATCAGCTACCAGGTCGCGCCGGAAGACTGCACCGGATGCAGCCTGTGCGTGGACATCTGCCCGGCAGTGTCCAAGGTGGACGGCCACAAGGCGCTGGAAATGCGCCCGCAGGCTCCGCTTCGCGAACAGGAGAAGGCGAATTTCGAATTCTTCCTGACCCTGCCCGAATTCGACCGTACCCAGCTGCGCAGTTCCACCATCAAGGGCGCGATGGTGATGGAGCCCTTGTTCGAGTTCTCCTCCGCCTGCGTCGGCTGCGGCGAAACGCCTTACATCCGCCTCGCCAGCCAGCTGTTCGGCGACCGCATGGTGATCGCCAACGCCACCGGCTGCTCCTCGATTTACGGCGGCAACCTGCCCACCACGCCCTACACCACGAACGCCGAAGGGCGCGGCCCGGCCTGGGCCAACTCGCTGTTCGAGGACAACGCCGAATTCGGCCTGGGCTTCCGCGTCAGCATCGACAAGCACGCCGAACAGGCGCGCGAGCTGCTGGAACGCTTGAAAGATAAAGCCGGCACCGAGCTGGCCGATTCCATCCTCAACGCCGACCAGACCACCGAAGCCGGCATCTTCGCCCAGCGCGACCGCATCGTGAGCCTGCGCGGCGCGCTGGCCGGCATCGACAGCGCCGAAGCGCGCAACCTGGAAAGCCTGGCCGACTACCTGGCGAAAAAGAGCGTGTGGATCATCGGCGGCGACGGCTGGGCCTACGACATCGGCTTCGGCGGCCTCGACCACGTCCTCGCCTCGGGCCGCAACGTCAACATCCTGGTGCTGGATACCGAAGTCTATTCCAACACCGGCGGCCAGGCCTGCAAAGCCACCCCGCGCGGTGCCATCGCCAAGTTCGCCGCCGGCGGCAAGCATACCGGCAAGAAGGACCTGGGCCAGATCGCCATGAGCTACGGCCATGTCTACGTCGCCCACGTCGCCTACGGCGCCAAGGACGTCCACACCCTGAAAACCTTCCTCGAAGCCGAGTCTTTCGACGGCCCGTCGCTGATCATCGCCTATAGCCCCTGCGTCGAGCACGGCTACGACATGGCCAAGCAGCACCAGCAGCAGGAACTGGCGGTCAGCACCGGCCACTGGCCGCTGTACAGCTTCGACCCGCGCCGCGAGCAGGAAGGCAAGAACCCGCTGTCGCTGGATTCGAAGAAGCCTTCGGTCTCCTACCGCGAGTTCGTCAAGAACGAGCCGCGCTTCCGCGGCCTGGTCAAGGAACTGGACGCCGACGGCAGCGAAGTGCTGGCCTTCTACGAGAACGAGCTGCAGAAGCGCTTCGAGACGTTCGAGCAATTGGCAAGCGCCAAGAAAGAGCCGAACGAAGCCTAACCGTTTATTGACCCGTTTCCCCCGTTGCGCCGTACCGGTATTCCGGTGCGGCGTTTTTTTGGGGTATGTTGTCGTCAATCGATGAATGAAAGTAAAATCAGGCGCATGCAATTCAGATTAAGCGGCCACGCAGAAAAACGAATCCAGCGAAGGAAGATCAAACTGGAGTGGGTCGCCGCGGCCCTGGAACACCCTGCAAGGATAGAAAACGATAACGACGACCCCAACCTGGTACATGCCCTGCTGCCGATCCCAGAAAAAGGCTTTCTGGTACTAAGGGTTATCTATAATGAAACGAACGAGCCGCTGACTATTGTCACCGCTTATTTCGATGAAAAGGTGAACGACCTATGAAAATCGAATTCGATCCTATCGCCGATGCGTTGTAT
Organism: Sulfuricella sp.; assembly: GCA_023266195.1. Classification (GTDB taxonomy): domain Bacteria; phylum Pseudomonadota; class Gammaproteobacteria; order Burkholderiales; family Sulfuricellaceae; genus Sulfuricella. The sequence goes on along the minus strand of JAHFRP010000004.1, from coordinate 28,200 downwards.
CTGGAACTGGCTGAAGGTGACGTTGAAAAAACCGAAGAAATCAAACCAGGCGTGATCCTGGACTACGACGTTGAAGGCAACGTCGTTGGCGTTGAAGTGCTTTACGTCAGTAAAAGAGCGAATCAGCCGGTCAAGAAAGCGGCTTGATGGTTTGGGGATGGCTCCAAACAACAGAGACAAACCCCTATTACCTATTTGATCACCAGAAATAGTCGTGGGTGCGCCATGCGTACCGATTGATTGGGTGCCGTCCGCCCGGCGGGCGGAATACTTTCTTTGTACGGCCCATGCAGCGAAGCAAAAGAAGTAATCAGCCGCCGGACTGCCCCCGGCTATCGATCATCTGCGCGAAGCGCTCAACTTGTTCCCCGCTTCACTTTATTGCCAACCCGAATACTGTATATAATTACAGTATCGGCTTGCGCTATCCCGCCCAGGCTCCCTATCCGACGAGGCACCCCGATGGACCCGCTCACCCCGCGCCAGGCGCAGATTCTGCAACTGATCCGTGAATACGGCGAGGCGACCGGCTTTCCGCCGACGCGGGCCGAGATCGCCCAGGCTATGGGGTTTCGCTCCCCCAACGCGGCGGAGGAGCATCTGCGCGCGCTGGCGCGCAAGGGCGCGATCGAAATGCAGGCGGGGGCTTCGCGCGGCATCCGGCTGAAGGAGGCCGGCGGTCTGCCGCTGGTGGGGCGGGTGGCGGCGGGCAGCCCGATCCTGGCGGCGGAGCACGTCGAATCCCGTTACCAGCTCGATCCGCTTCTGTTCAGCCCGCGCGCCGATTACCTGCTGCGGGTGCAGGGGCTGAGCATGCGCGACGCCGGCATTCTCGACGGCGACCTGCTCGCCGTGCACCGCACTTCCGAAGCCCGCAATGGTCAGGTCGTGGTGGTGCGGCTGGCGGACGAGGTAACCGTCAAGCGTTTCCAGCGCAGCGGGGACCGGGTGCGGCTGCTGCCGGAGAATCCCGATTTCGAGCCGATCCTGGTCGATCTGCGGCGCGAGCCATTGGTGATCGAGGGCTTGGGGGTGGGAGTTATCCGCAATGGGAACGCGCTGTGAGTGAAAACGGCTGAAACCGCCGAGGACGCAGAGGAAAAACGGAAAAGCAGGTGCTGATGGACTTTTGCCGTAATGGAAGGCAAGCCTTTGAATTCCTCCGCGTCCTCCGCGTTCGATTGGCTTACATGACGGTATTCCAGATCGAATTTTCTTTGCATTCCTTTGTGCCCTTTGCGGTAAACGAATTGAGATTTTGGATATGAAGCCAGCCTTGAATGCCTTGCTGCAACACCCCGCCATCTGGCGCGGCGGCGAGCACAGCCATGCGGCCTCGGCGGGCGTATCCACCGGCTTCGCCATGCTGGACGACCTGTTTCCCGGCGGAGGCTGGCCGGTGGGGGCGCTGACGGAAATCCTGGTGGAACGGGAAGGAATCGGCGAACTGCGGCTGGTGCTGCCCCTGCTCGCCCGCCTGAGCAAGGAAGCGCGCTGGCTCGCCTGGGTGTCGCCGCCGCACCTGCCCTATGCGCCCGCGCTGGCTCGGGGAGGGGTGGAGTTGTCGCGGCTGCTGCTGCTCGATCCCGCCGCCATCGCGGATGCCCGCTGGGCGGCGGAGCAGGCGCTGCGCTCCGGCGCCTGCGCGGCGGTGCTGGCGTGGTTTCCCAAAACCGACGAGCGCGCCCTGCGCCGCCTGCAACTGGCGGCGGAATCGGGTGGGGCATGCGGTCTGCTGTTCGGCTCCTCCCGCGATGCCGACCGTTCCTCGCCGGCGGCGCTGCGCCTTCAACTGGAGCGTGCCCCGCGCGGCCTCGCCGTGCGCATCCTGAAGCGTCGCGGCGGTGCGGTGGCGGCGCCGGTGTGGCTGGATTTCGATCCGCAAGAAGCGGTTGAACCGCAAAGGCGCGAAGGCGCAAAGAAAGCGAGGTTGTCAGGGATGAGCGATAAGTTTTCCAATTGTTACTGTCCTGATGAGTCCAGCCTCAGCCGGGGGATGGATGGCGTCTAAGCGTTGGCGTAGGAGCGGCCTCCTGGCCGCGATTTCGATATTCGCGGCCAGGAGGCCGCTCCTACGAGATTGCGGTTAATCAGGCAGATGTTGTTTTCTTAGCGCCTTCGCGCCTTCGCGGTTAGTGACTCGGTTTTTTAGGTTCAATCGTCATGCTTTGGCTAGGCCTGTATTTTCCCCTTCTGCCCCTGGAAATCTTTCCCCAGGGTGGCTCGCCTGAGCCGCTGGCGGTCGCGGAGGGGCGGCTGGTGCTGGGCTGCAACCGGGAAGCGGATGCGGCGGGGGTCAGGCCGGGCATGTCGATATCCGCCGCATCGGCCCTGGTGCCGCAGTTGCGCGTCCGCCGCCGCGACGAGGCCGTGGAAGCCGCCGCGCTGTCGCGGCTTGGCGCCTGGGCTGGGCAGTTCACGCCGGTCGTCAGCCTGGTTGCGCCGCACGGCCTGCTGCTGGAGGTGGGCGGCTGCCTGCGGCTGTTCGGTGGGCTGGAAAAGCTTGCCGGACGGGTGCGGGATGGTGTCGCCGGGCTGGGCTACCGGGGCTTCCTGGCGGCGGCGCCGACGCCGCTGGGTGCCTGGCTGCTGGCCCATGCCGGCCTGGAGGAGCGGATCGGCGAGATGGAACAGCTGGCCCAGCGGCTGAAACCCCTTCCCCTTGCGCTGCTGGGGCTTGAGCCGGCAGCCGTTGCGGCGCTGCACGGCATCGGCGCCGTTTCGCTCGGCGACTGCCTGAACCTGCCGCGCGCCGGGCTCAACCGCCGCTTCGGCCCGGCGCTGCTGGATCGGCTCGACCGGGCGCTGGGGCACAGCCCCGACCTGCGCCCGCCTTTCGTCCCGCCGGCCAGCTTCGAGGCCCGGCTGGAGCTGCCCGCCGAAGTGTGGGAGACGGAAGCGCTGCTGTTCGCCACCCGGCGCCTGCTGCTGGAGCTGGAGGGTTATCTGATCGGGCGCGGCGGCGGGGTGCAGCGGCTGAATTTGACCCTGCTCCACCGCAAGCAGCCCGCCACCGCCGTGGCGCTCGGCCTCGCCGCGCCCGGCCGCGATGCCCGCCACTGGCTGGCGCTGCTGCGGGAACGGCTGGGGCAGTTGGCGCTGCCGGCGGCGGTGGAGGCGGTGGCGCTTGCCGCCGACGACATCCGGCCGCTGGATGGTCGAAATTTTTCCCTGTTTCCGGATGCAGCGCAGGAGTCGGAGGAGCGGGCCGCGCTGGTGGAGCGCTTGCAGGCGCGGCTGGGAGCGGCGGCGGTGCGCGGCCTGTGCGCCGTCGCCGAGCATCGGCCCGAGCTGGCCTGGCGCTACGCCGAGCCCGGCGAGAAAGCGCCCGCACCCGTTTCCGGGCCGCGCCCCTTGTGGCTGCTGGATGCGCCCGAGCCTATGGGTGCGCTGGATGGGTTTGTTCTGCGCGCCGGACCCGAGCGCATCGAAAGCGGCTGGTGGGACGGGCGGGACGCGGCGCGCGACTACTTCGTCGCCGAGGATTCACAGGGGGCGCGGCTGTGGATATTCCGGGAGCTGCGGGGCGAGCGGAAATGGTTCCTGCATGGGCTTTTTGCGTGAGTCTGGATGTAGGTGCGAATTCATTCGCACAACCGATCGGGCCGTGCGAATGAATTCGCACCTACAGCCGTTCGTAGTTGGTAGGTCGGTTCAAGCGCAGCGGAACCGACATGCCGCGAGCGAAATCGTCGGTTCCGCTGCGCTTGAACCGACCTACACAAGTTACATGCAAACATCGGCAAATCCCCCCCAGCCCCCCTTTTCCAAAGGGGGGAGCGATTGCGGCTCGACGGTTCCCGCCTGCGCCGAGCTCCACTGCATCAGCAATTTCACCTTCCTGCGCGGCGCTTCCCATCCCGAGGAGCTGGCGGCGCAGGCTGCTGCATTGGGCTATACCGCCATCGCCGTCACCGACGAATGCTCGCTGGCGGGGATAGTGCGCGCCCACGTCGCGGCGAAGGAACACGGCATCGAGCTCATCGTCGGCGCCGAATTCCGGCTGGAAGACGGGCCGCGCCTGGTGTTGCTCGCCGCCGACCGGGAGGGCTACGGCAACCTTTCCCAGTTGATCACCGCGGCGCGGCGGGCGGCGTCCAAAGGCAGCTACCGCATCGAACTGCGCGATCTGGAGCCGGGGCCGGCGGGTTGCCTGGCGCTGCTTTTGCCGGACGAGGCGGCGGAGCCTGCGCCCGCGCGCTGGCTGGTGGAAAACTTTCCCGGCCGCGCCTGGCTGGCGGTGGAATTGCTCGGCGGCGCCGACGACCGCGGGCGGCTGGCCGCATTGCAGCGGCTGGGCGCGGAAGCCGGCCTGCCGCTGGCGGCGGCGGGGGACGTGCACATGCACCGGCGCGGCCGGCGCGCGCTGCAGGACACGCTCACCGCCATCCGCTCCGGTCTCCCGGTGCAGCGGACGGGCCACGCCCTTTACCCCAACGGCGAGCGCCACCTGCGGCCGCGCGAGCGGCTCGCCCGCATCTATCCGGCCGAATTGCTGGCGGAAACCCTACGCATCGCCGCCCGCTGCGATTTCAGTCTGGACTGCCTGCGCTACGAGTACCCCGAGGAGCTGGTGCCGGCGGGCGAAACGCCGGCCGGCCATCTGCGCCGCCTGACCGAAGACGGAATGGGGACGCGCTGGCCGCAAGGCGTGCCGGAAACCGTGAGCGCCCAGGTGGAGCATGAGCTGGCGCTGGTCGCCGAGCTCGGCTACGAGCCTTATTTTCTCACCGTCCACGACATCGTGCGCTTCGCCAGGAGCCGCGGCATCCTGTGCCAGGGCCGCGGTTCGGCGGCCAATTCGGCGGTGTGCTATTGCCTCGGCGTGACCGAGGTGGATCCGGCGCGGGGCAACCTGCTGTTCGAGCGCTTCATCTCGAAAGAGCGGGGCGAGCCGCCGGATATCGACGTGGATTTCGAGCACGACCGGCGCGAGGAGGTGATCCAGTACATCTACGCCAAGTACGGGCGGGAGCGGGCCGCGCTGGCCGCCGCCGTGATCACCTACCGCCCGAAGAGCGCCCTGCGCGACGTGGGCAAGGCGCTGGGGTTCGACCCGGAGCAGGTGGAGCGGCTGGCCAAGTCGAATTCCTGGTGGGACGGGCGCCAGGTGCTGCCGGAGCGCCTGCGGGAGGCCGGCTTCGATCCGGAAAACCCGATGCTGGCGCGGCTGACGGCCCTGGTCAACGACCTGATCGGCTTCCCGCGCCATCTTTCCCAGCACGTCGGCGGCTTCGTCATCTCACGCGGCCCGCTGTCGCGCCTGGTGCCGATCGAAAACGCGGCGATGCGGGACCGTACCGTGATCCAGTGGGACAAGGACGACCTGGACGCGCTCGGCCTGCTCAAGGTGGACGTGCTTGCCCTGGGCATGCTCTCGGCCATTCGCCGCGCGCTGGAACTGGTCGGACGGCGGCGCGGCGCGCCGTTCGCCATGGCCGATATTCCCGCCGAGGATCCGGCGGTCTACGCGATGATCGCCCGCGCCGACACCATGGGCGTGTTCCAGATCGAATCGCGGGCGCAGATGGCGATGCTGCCGCGGCTTCGGCCGCGCACTTTCTACGACCTGGTGATCGAGGTGGCGATCGTGCGCCCCGGCCCGATCCAGGGCGGCATGGTGCACCCCTACCTGCGCCGCCGCCAGGGGCTGGAGCCGGTGGATTATCCGGGCGAGGAAGTCAAGGCGGTGCTGGGACGCACCCTGGGGGTGCCGATCTTCCAGGAACAGGTGATGCAGCTGGCGGTGGTGGCGGCCGGTTTCACGCCCGGCGAAGCGGACCAGCTGCGCCGCTCCATGGCGGCCTGGAAACGCAAGGGCGGGCTGGCGCATTTCGAATCCCGCCTGATCGACGGCATGGCCGCGCGCGGCTACCCGGAGGAATTCGCCCGCCGCGTCTTCCAGCAGATCCAGGGCTTCGGCGAGTACGGCTTCCCCGAATCCCACGCCGCCAGCTTCGCCCTTCTGGTCTACGTCTCCGCCTGGCTCAAGCGCCACGAGCCGGCGGCCTTCACCTGCGCCCTGCTCAACAGCCAGCCGATGGGGTTCTACGCCCCGGCGCAGCTGATTCAGGACGCGCGGCGGCATGGCGTGGAAGTGCTGCCGGCGGACGTGACGGCGAGCGGGTGGGATTGCGGGCTGGAGATGGTGGAAGTTAAAAAATCTTTCACCGCGGAGGACGCGGTTAGAAAAAAACCGTTTTACCCGGCCCTCCGTCTCGGCCTGCGCCTGGTCAAGGGGCTCTCCCGCCAAGGCGCCGAGCGCCTGGAAGTGGCCCGCAAAATTGCGCCATTCGTTAACGCCGAAGACCTCGCCCGCCGCGCCGCGCTCGACCGGCGCGATCTGGAGAGCCTGGCCGCCGCCGGCGCGCTGGCTTCGCTCTCCGGCCACCGCCGCCAGGCGCGCTGGCAGGTGGCCGGCATCGAAGCCATGCCGCCGCTGCTGCAAGGCGCGCCGGTGCAGGAAGAGTTGCCGGCGCTGTTGCCGCCGACCGAAGGGGAGAATATCGTCGCCGACTACGCCAGCCTGGGCCTCACCTTGGAGCGCCATCCCCTCGCCCTGCTGCGCGGCCGGCTCGACCGGATGCGGATGCAGACCGCGGCGCAGCTGCGCACCCTGGAGCACGGCAAGCTGGCGCGGGCGGCGGGGCTGGTGATCGGCCGCCAGCGCCCTGGCACCGCCGGAGGGGCGGTGTTCGTTACCCTGGAGGATGAGACCGGCACGGTCAACGTGGTGGTGTGGCGCGCCCCGGCGGAAAAACAGCGCCGCGTGCTGCTGGGGGCGCGCCTGATGGGCGTGGTGGGGGTGCTGGAGCGGGAGGGCGACGTGGTGCATCTGGTGGCGGGCCGGCTGGAAGACTACAGCCACCTGCTCGGCGGACTGGTTGCCCGGTCGCGGGATTTTCACTGATGTTTTGTTGTCTTATGGATGATCAGCACGATTCCGCTGAGGCATGAATGTAAGGAGACAAATCATGGACATCAGAATGCCCGGAGTATTCGGCCATCATCACCACGAGCCCGAACACCGCAAGAGCGAAAGAAGGGGACTCAACGCCTTGGAGCCGTATCTTTTCGCCGCGGTGCTGGCGATCCTGATCGCGGTGGCGGCTTTCAGCCTGTGGGTGGCGACCTACTCCCTCGTCGGCTACCTCGGCCGGCTGTTTTCCTGAAAGTTGCACCGGGTTGCGTCAGCCTTCTCTCCCTTTTTGAGAGAGCCGGTAGGTCGGGCACCCCGTGCCCGACGGTTCGATGGACGGTGGCGGGATTTGTCGGGCACGGGGTGCCCGACCTACATTCCTCAGCGCCGCCGGATATAAAATTCCCACACCCCGGCATCGGCTTCGCCGACGTGCAGCAGTTCGTTTCCCGTCACCGTGCTCCAGGTGCCGATTTCGCCGCGCGCGGCGGGGCAGTCGGTGACCAGCTTGATGATATCGCCCGATTTCAGCCCCGCGGCAATCCTTTTTGCCTCGATTACGGGGCCGGGGCAGGTCACGCCGCGCATTTCCAGCACCACGTTGGCATGGTAGGTCGGACGCTTGCCTTTGCGGATGAAATACTCGGTCTGTTTCACGCCGAGCTTGGTCGTCCGCAGAATTTCGTGGTCGGTGTGCTTCACCCAGGCGAACAGGTCGTCCTTGGTGCCGGGGCAATCGGAAATCAGCGCCAGCACTTCGCCGGCGGAGAGGTCGTTGAGCACCCGCTTGGCGCCGAGCAGGGGGGCGGGGCAGGCCAGGCCGCTCAGGTCGAGGGTGACGTTGGGTTGTGCTCTTCTCTGGATGTGTGCGACTGCGTTCATGATGGTCTCCTGTTCAACGGTTGTTGTCACCTGCACCGGCAGGGCGATAACGCAATGATATTCAGGTTGCCATATTTCGCAAAAGAATATTAAATTACTTAATTATTCCTATTTGTTATTAATATGAAGCTACAGCAGCTGCGTTACCTGGTGGAAGTGGCGGAGCGCGGTCTCAACGTGACCGAGGCGGCGCAGGCGTTGCATACCTCGCAGCCCGGCATCAGCAAGCAGATCGCCCTGATCGAGGCTGAGCTCGGCGTCGCGGTTTTCCTGCGCGCGGGCAAGCGTTTCACCGGGGTGACCGAGCCGGGCATGGAAATCATCAAGGTGGCGCGGCGCATGCTGCTCGACGCCGGCAACCTGAAGCGGGTGGCGCAGCAGTTCGGCGACCAGGCCGCCGGCAGCCTGACCATCGCCACCACCCACACCCAGGCGCGCTACGCCCTGCCCGACGCGATCCGGCAATTCACCGCGCGCTATCCGCAGGTGCGCCTCGGCCTGCGCCAGGGCAACCCGACCTGGATCGCGCAGCAGGTGGCGTCGGGCGAGGCGGATATCGCCATCGCCACCGAGGCGATCGAACTGTTCGACGACCTCGCGATGCTGCCCTGCTACCAGTGGAACCGCTGCATCGTCGCGCCGCCGGGGCATCCCATCCTGCGGCGCAAGAAGCCGACCATCGCCGACATCGCCGCCTACCCCATCGTCACCTACGATTTCGCCTTCACCGGGCGCTCCCGCATCAATGCTGCGTTCGAGGCCGCCGGCGCGGTGCCCAATGTGGTGCTGACGGCGATCGACGCCGACGTGATCAAGACCTACGTGGCGCTCGGGCTGGGCATCGGCATCATCGCCAAGATGGCGTTCGATCCGGCACAGGACCGGAACCTGCGCGCCCTCGACGCCGCCCACCTGTTCGAGCCCAGCACCACGCGCATCGGCCTGCGGCGCAATTTCTACCTGCGCGGCTACGTCTACGATTTCATCGAAATGTTCGCGCCCCACCTCGACCGCGCGACGGTGGATGCGGCGATGAAATGAGCGGTAGGTCGGGCACCCCGTGCCCGACAAATTTCATAAGACCGCCAGGCGCGGCTTGCCCGACCTACTTGTGCCGGATATAGCGCGTGTCGTCGAAGGTGCCGACCCAGTCGGGGCGGTAAACCACCATCAGGGTCAGCGCCATGCCGGTGGTGACCGCTTCCGACCAGGCCATCAGGATGAAGTAGGGCAGGTAGTCGTGGTAGAGATAGGCGGTCAGGTAGACGCCGGATATCTCCAGCACCAGCGTCGCGCCCATGCCGGCGACGAGCATCGACAGGGCGCCGCCGAGAAAGGCGTTGAGGAAGGTGTAGATGAAGAAGTTGTTGGGCAGTTTGCGGTCCGCCAGCAGGTAGATGCCGTAGCTGACCGCCACCGGAAATACATCCATGCACAGGGCGTTCCAGCCGAACCCCTCCCAGCCGCTCATGCCGGCCAGGGTGACGGCGGCAAGGACGATGGCGAGGCCGATGACGGCCAACTGCGGCCCGAACATCAGCGTCATCGCCGTCGCGCCGAGCAGGTGAAAGTTCAGCCCCGGCTTGATGCCGGTCTTGACGCTCCACAGCGCCATCAGGGCGACGCACGCGCCGAGCCAGACGTTGATCTGGCTGGGGTCCGTGAGGCGTTTCCAGGGCGCAGTGCGGATGGCCCAGAAAAAAGCCAGGACAAACAGGCCCCATCCCGGCCAGAGCCAGTCGAGGGGCAGTAAGTTGTCGGGGAAATTCATGGGGGAAGGTGTCGCTGGGGAGCCTCTTTTTATTTTACGATATACTTCACGATTATTTTCAGTAGCGGAGCCAAATTTTGAAGCTAGTGCTATTCGACCTGGACAACACGCTGCTGGCCGGCGACAGCGATTTCGAGTGGGCCCAGTTCCTGATCGAGCGCGGCGTCCTCGACCGCGAAGTGTACGAGGCGCGCAACCAGGAATTTTACGATCAGTACAAGGCCGGCACGCTGGATATCCACGAGTTTCTGGATTTCCAGCTCAAGCCGCTGGCGCGCCACTCCCGCGCGCAGCTGGACGCATGGCACCACCAGTTCATGCGCGAGAAAATCCTGCCCATCGTCAACCCCAAGGCGCGCGAGCTGGTCAAGCGCAGCCTGGAAGGGGCGGACCTGGTGGCGATCATCACCGCCACCAACAGTTTCGTCACCGCGCCGATCGCCCGCGAATTCGGCGTCACCCACCTGATCGCCACCGATCCGGAACAAAACGGCGGAGAATTCACCGGCCAGGTCGCGGGCACGCCCTGCTTCCGCGAAGGCAAAATCGCCCGGCTCGACGACTGGCTGGCCGGGCGCGGACTAAGCTGGGCGGGCGTCAGGGAAAGCTGGTTCTACAGCGATTCGCTCAACGACCTGCCGCTGCTCGCGCGCGTCAGCCGGCCGGTGGCGGTCGATCCCGACTCCACCCTCAAGGCGCATGCGGAGAACAGCGGCTGGCCGGTGATCAGCCTGCGCTGATCGAATGGCGACCCAGTGCCCTGTGCGAATGAATTCGCACCTATCGATATGGCTTGCGTCGGCACTCGTTATTTCCCTTGGTTCCTTATTGGTCGGCATCGCCCTTGGCAGCGTCAATCTGCCTTTCGCCACGGTGCTGCATGCGCTGACCGGCCGTGAAACCGGGCTGGCGGCGGACATCGTGTGGCAGCTGCGGCTGCCGCGGGTGCTCGCCGCGTTCGCCTGCGGCGGCCTGCTGGCGCTGGCGGGAACGCTGCTCCAGGCGCTGCTGCGCAATCCCCTGGCCGATCCATACATTTTGGGCGTTTCCGGCGGGTCCGCCGTGGCGGCGCTGGCGGCGATGCTGTTCGGCCTGGCTGCCGCCGCGGTTAACCTGGCCGCGCTGGGCGGGGCGCTGGGCGCGGTTGGGCTGGTATTCGCGCTGGGTTTCGGCCGCGGCGGCAGCATGGTGCGTCTGCTGCTTACCGGCGTGGTGCTGTCGGCGGGTTTCGGCGCCTTGATCAGCCTGCTGCTCACCCTGGCGCCGGGAGCCGAGGTGCGCGGCATGCTGTTCTGGCTGATGGGCGATCTGTCCCAGGCGCAGGCGCCGGGGGTGGCGTGGGGAATTCTGCTGGCTGCGCTGGCGCTGGCCTGGTGGCAGGCGGGCAGCCTGGACATCCTCGGCCTGGGCGAGATCAAGGCCCGTTCCCTGGGCGTGGCGGTGCGGCCATTGCAATTGGGTATTTACTTCACGGCTTCCGCCGCCACCGCGGCGGTGGTGGTCGAGGCCGGTGCGATCGGTTTCGTCGGGCTGATCGTGCCGCACTTCGTCCGCCTGCTCGGGGCCGGCGGCCACCGCCGCCTGCTGCCGCTCGCCGTGCTGGCCGGCGGCAGCTTCCTGACCCTGGCCGACACCCTGGCGCGCACCGTGGTTGCGCCGCAGCAGCTGCCGGTCGGCGTCCTTACCGCGCTGCTCGGCGTGCCGCTGCTGTTGTTTTTGCTGGCGCGGAAAGTCTGACATGGCTCTGCGCGCAGACCGCCTCAACCTGTCCGTTCCAGGCAAAATCCTGTGCCGCGATTTGACGCTGACGGTCCGGCCAGGCGAATGCTGGGGCATCCTCGGGCGCAACGGCAGCGGCAAGACCACCTTGCTCCATGCCCTTGCGGGCTTGAGTACGCCCGAACGCGGCGTGGTCACGTGGGCCGGCCAGCCGCTGGCGGATTATCCCCGGCGCGAGCTGGCGCGCCGGATCGGCGTGCTGCCGCAAGACGAAGGGGGCGAATTCCGGGGAACGGTGCGGGATTACGCGCTGCTCGGGCGCTATCCCCACAGCGCGGGATTCGCGTCGGCGGCGGACGACGAGGAGGCCGCGCTGGCGGCGCTGCGCCGGGTCGGCATGGCCGGTCTGGCCGGCCGCGCGCTGAATACCCTGTCCGGCGGCGAGCGGCAGCGGGTGCGCATCGCCATGCTGCTGGCCCAGGCGCCGCAGCTTTACTGCCTGGACGAACCCTTGCAGCATCTCGACCTGGGCCATCAGGCGGAAGTGCTGCGCTTGCTGCGCAAGCTCGCCGCGGAAGAAGGCAAGGCCGTGCTGATGGTGCTGCACGAGACGCTGTGGGCCGGGCGTTTTTGCGATCACGCGCTGTTGCTGTATGATAACGGCGCAATCGTCGCCGGCGCCGCGGCGGAGCTGCTTACCGGGGAAAATCTGGAGCGGCTGTACCAATGCGGTTTGCAGGAAGTTCCGACGGCGGACGGCCGCTGCTGGATTCCGGCGTGAATATTTGAACTTTCCCCCCAAGCCTTTGTTTCTGAAATTCCTGACTAAATGATCCGCAAGCTGATTCGCCGCGTTTTCCAGAAAAAATCGAAAGAAGATGGCGCGCCGCGCATTTTCCGCCTGAAGTCGCATGGCATCACCGCCGACCACCTCACCCCCTGCGCGCTCAAGGTGGCGACCACCTTGCAGCAGGCCGGCTTCAACGCTTTCGTCGTCGGCGGCGCGGTGCGCGACCTGCTGCTCGGCCGCGAGCCGAAAGATTTCGACGTGGCCACCGACGCCGAACCGGAAGAGGTACGCAACCTGTTCCGCCGCTCCCGCATCATCGGCCGGCGCTTTCGCATCGTCCACGTGATGTGCGGCGCGGAAACCATCGAGGTGTCCACCTTCCGCGCGGCGGCTGTAGATAACGGCGAGGAAGGCCGTCACACCGACGATAGCGGGCGGGTGCTGCGCGACAACGTGTTCGGCCCGCAGGTGGAAGACGCCATGCGCCGCGATTTCACCATCAACGCGCTGTACTACGACCCGGTCAGCCAGGAAATCTGGGATTACCATGACGGCGTGGCCGATCTCAAGGCCGGCGTGATGCGCGTGATCGGCGACCCGGCCCGGCGCTACCGCGAAGACCCGGTGCGCATGCTGCGCGCCGTGCGCCTCGCCGCCAAGCTGGGCTTGAAGCTCGACGCCGCGGCGAAGAAACCGATCCGCGAGCTGGCGCCGCTGCTGGAGCAGGTGCCGGCGGCGCGGCTGTTCGACGAAATGATCAAGCTGCTGTTCTCCGGCCACGCCGTGCAGAGCGTCCTGCAGTTGCGCCGCGAAGGGCTGCACCACGGCCTGCTGCCGATGCTCGACGTGATCCTGGAGCAGCCGCTGGGCGAGCGCTTCGTCATGCTGGCGCTGGAAAAGACCGACCAGCGCATCGAGGAGGACAAGCCGGTATCGCCCGCCTTCCTGTTTGCCGCGCTGCTCTGGCATGAAGTGCTGGCCGCCTGGCAGCAGATCCAGGACGGCGGCGAGAAGCCGGCCCCGGCGCTGCACCTGGCGATGGACCAGATCTTGTCGGCGCAGCAGGAAAAGCTCGCCATTCCGCACCGCTACGATGCGGTGATGAAGGAAATCTGGATGATGCAGCCGCGCTTCCTGCAGCGCGGCGGCCAGCGGCCGTTCCGCCTGTTGGAGCACCCGCGTTTCCGCGCCGCCTTCGACTTTCTCGTGATGCGCTGCGAAAGCGGCGAAGTGGATGCCGCCGTCGGCCGCTGGTGGCAGGATTTCCAGGACACCGGCGAGGCCGAGCGCGGCCGCATGTTGGTCAAGGACGAGGCCGCGCCGAAAAAACGACGCCGGCGCAAGCCCAAAAGTGCCGCCGCCGGGGTGCCGGCCCCCGGCGCGCAGGATTGAACCATGGCATCTCCGCAGCGCAAGCGTGCGTTCATCGGCCTGGGCAGCAACCTGGCCGATCCCGACGCGCAAATACATAAAGCCTTCGCCGAACTCGGCAAGCTGCCGCACACCCGCCTGCTGGCGCAGTCTTCGCTGTACCGCAGCGCTCCGGTGGGCTACGCCGACCAGCCCGACTTCATCAATGCGGTCGCCGAGATCGAAACCGGCCTCGAACCCCATCAACTGCTGGAGGTTCTGCTCGACATGGAGCACCGCCACGGCCGCGTGCGCGAATTCCGCAACGCGCCGCGCATCCTCGACCTGGATATCCTGCTCTACAACGACCTGGCCTGCCACGAGCGCGGCCTGACCCTGCCGCATCCGCGCATGCACGAGCGCGCGTTCGTCCTCCAGCCCCTGCATGAGATCGCGCCGCATTGCGTCATCGACGGGCACGGGCCGGTAGCGGATTGCCTGGAAAAATGTGCCGATCAGCGGGTGGACAGGATATGTGGTTGAAAAACGCAGTCGAACCCGCAGGGCGCAATAACCAACGGGCATTGCGCCGGATGCCGGCGTTCGGTGCAATGCGCTGCGCTTATTGCACCCTACGATATTTTTCCCCGCTTGGTTTGGGATGAGCAAGCTCGACAAATATCGCTATATCGCCATCGAAGGGCCGATCGGCGCGGGCAAGACCAGTCTGGCGAAACTGTTGTCGGAGCGGCTCCAGGCCGGGCTGATGCTGGAGGACGCGGGCGCCAATCCGTTTCTGCCGCTGTTCTACCAGGACGCGGCGCGCTATGCCTTGCCCACCCAGCTGTTTTTCCTGTTCCAGCGCGCCGACCAGGTGCAGGATCTGAAGCAGCTGGAATTGTTCGGCCGCACCACGGTCAGCGATTTCCTGCTCGACAAGGATAGCCTGTTCGCCCAGCTCAACCTGGGCGACGAGGAGTACCGCCTGTACCAGCAGATCTACGCCCACCTGCGGCCGCAGACGCCGGCTCCCGATCTGGTGATCTATTTGCAGGCGCCGGTCGAGGCGCTGGTCGAGCGCGTCCGCCGCCGCGGCATCGGCTACGAAATGCCGATCACGGCGGATTACCTGGAGCGCCTGGCGGAAAGCTACAGCCGTTATTTCTATAATTACGATGCATCGCCGCTTCTGATCGTCAACAGCGAGAATCTCAATTTCGTCGACCAGCCGGAGGATTTCGAGCTGCTGCTGGAGCGGATCGGCCAGATACGCGGCGGGCGCGAGTTTTTCAACCGGGCGGGGTAATCATGCGAACCACCTTGAGCACTTTGCAGAAAATGGCCGGGGCGGGCGAGAAGATCGCCGCGCTGACCTGCTACGACGCCAGTTTCGCCACCCTGCTGGAAAATGCCGGGGTGGACGTGCTTCTGGTGGGCGATTCCCTCGGCATGGTGCTGCAGGGCGAGGAAACCACCCTGCCGGTGAGCATGGACGATATGGTCTACCATACCCGCTGCGTGGCGCGCGGTGCAAAGCAGGCGTTCATCGTCGCCGACCTGCCGTTCGGCAGCTACCAGCAAAGCCCGCAACAGGCCCTGGCCAATGCCGCGCGGCTGATGGCGGCGGGGGCGCACATGGTCAAGCTGGAAGGCGGCGCGGCGATGGCCGAGACGGTGGCTTTCCTGGTGGAGCGCGGCATCCCCGTGTGCGGCCATGTCGGCCTGACGCCCCAGTCGGTTCACCAGCTTGGCGGTTACCGGGTGCAGGGCAAGACCGACGAGGCGGCGCAACGCCTGCTGCGCGACGCCGAAGCGCTGCAACAGGCGGGCGCCGGCCTCCTGGTGCTGGAAGCGATCCCGGCCGGACTGGCGCGGCAGGTGACGGCCGAGCTGGCGATTCCCACCATCGGCATCGGCGCCGGGCCTGACTGTTCCGGCCAGGTGCTGGTGCTGTATGATATGCTTGGTATCTACCCCGGCAAGCCGCCGAAGTTCGCCCGGAATTTCCTCGACGGCGGCGGCAGCGTCCAGGCGGCGGCCGCGCAATACGTGCAGGCGGTAAAAAACGGGGAATTCCCGGCGGCGGAACATGGTTTCTGAGGAGATTCCCGCTTGACGGTGAGCCGCATCGATATAGTGGTGACGGGTAACGGCTATCTGAAGGGAGGCAGGCGATGTTTTGCGGTAGATACAAGACCCAGCTGACGCAGTCGCTCGCAAAAAACGAGCAAACCGAACAGGAACTCCGACAGCTCCGGCAGGAAACAGACCGGCTCCAGGCCGAAAACGCAGCCCTGCTCCAGGCCATGGCGAAAAAAGACGAGCGCCTAGAGCTGAGCCAGGCGCTTTACGTTCACCTGAGCTCGTTCGGCGAATCCTCGGTCGAAATCCAGCAATCGATGGCGAAGCTGGCGATGGCGATGAAAGCGGAAAAGGAGCACGCCATGAAGGCGGCGAGCGAATCCGACGCCAACTCCGCGGCGATCGAGCGCATCGCCGCCAATATGCGGGAGATGTCGCAGCGCACCCGCGAAACCGCGAAGAATGTGGATCGCCTGAACGAGCGGGCGGGCCAGATCGGCGGCATCGTCAACCTGATCAAGGAAATCGCCGACCAGACCAACCTCCTGGCGCTCAACGCCGCCATCGAAGCGGCGCGCGCCGGCGAGCAGGGGCGCGGTTTCGCGGTGGTGGCGGACGAGGTGCGCAAGCTGGCCGAGCGCACCACCAATGCGACCACCGAAATTTCCTCGCTGGTCAAGGTGATCCAGTCCGAGACCGGCCAGGCCAAGGCGCAGATCGAGATGAACCCGGAGCAGGCCGCGGCTTTCTCGGCCGATGTCGGCGAGGCGGCGGGCAGCATGCAGAACCTGCTCAAAGCGACCAACGAGATGAAAACCACCATCGCCGCCAGCGCGCTGCGCAGCTTCACCGAGGTGGCCAAGGTGGACCACCTCATCTACAAGTTCGAAATCTACAAGGTGTACCTCGGCATTTCCAGCAAGCGTCCGGCCGACTTCGCGCCTCACACCGGCTGCCGGTTGGGCAAGTGGTACCACGAAGGCGAAGGCGTGCAGTGCTTCTCCAGGCTGCCCGGCTACAAGGATATCGACCCGCCGCACAAGGCGTTCCACTCGCAGGGAGTGGCGGCGATCGAGTGCTACTACGCCGGCGATTACACGCGAGGGCTGGCCTCGGTCAGCGAAATGGAAAAATCGAGCCACGACGTGCTCCAGGCGCTGAGCAACCTGGCCGCGAGCGGCGCGGAGCATGCCGACATGCTGTGCGTCGAGGGCGACCACTGATCGAGGGAGTTCGATGCGGGTCATTTCCGCCATAGAAGAACTGCGCGGCCGGCTGCAACACGAGCCGGCCGTTGTTTTCGTGCCCACCATGGGCAACCTGCACGAAGGCCATCTGGCGCTGGCGCGCCTGGCGCGCGACCACGGTTCGTGCGTGGTCGCGAGTATTTTCGTCAACCCGCTGCAATTCGGCCCGAGCGAGGATTTCGGCCGTTATCCGCGCACCCTGGAGCAGGATTGCGCCAAGCTCGACGGCCTGGCCGACGTGGTGTTCGCGCCGACGGTGGAAGACCTCTATCCCGAACCGCAGCAGGTGTTCGTCGAGCCGCCTCCGGTCGCCGACGACCTGTGCGGCGCGTCCCGTCCCGGCCATTTTCGCGGCGTGGCGACGGTGGTGCTGAAGCTGTTCAACATCGTCCAGCCGCGGGCGGCGGTATTCGGCAAAAAGGATTACCAGCAGCTGCAAGTGATCCGCGCCATGGCGCGGCAGCTCAACCTGTCGCTGGAGATCGTGGCGGGGGAAACCCTGCGCGCTGCCGACGGCCTGGCGCTGTCTTCGCGCAACGGCTTTCTCAGCGCGGCGGAGCGCGCCGAGGCGGTGGCGTTGTACCGCAACCTGGGACAAATCCGGGAGGCTATCCTGGCGGGGCGTCGCGATTTGTCCGTGCTGGAACAGGCAGCCGCCGCGGATCTGGCGGGGCGCGGCTGGCGCGTCGATTATGTCGCGGTGCGCGCGGCCGCGTCGCTGGCGCCGGCGCGGGAAGGAGAGCGGAATCTGGTCGTGCTGGCGGCGGCCTGGCTGGGGCGCACCCGCCTGATCGACAATGTCGAGGTTTGTATCAGCGCGGACAAAGGCTTATAATACGCCTCCCTTTGTTCCGAGCGGAGTGAGCTAATGCAACGACTGATGCTCAAATCCAAACTGCACCGCGTCACCGTCACCCATTCCGAGCTGCACTACGAAGGCTCGTGCGCGATCGACGAAACCCTGCTGGAGGCGGCGGATATCCGCGAATACCAGCAGATCGACATCTACAACGTAACCAACGGCGAACGTTTCACCACCTACGCCATCCGGGCCGAGCGCAACTCCGGCACCATTTCCGTGAACGGCGCCGCCGCGCACAAGGCCAATCCGGGCGACCTGATCATCATCGCCACCTATGCCATGTACAACGAACTGGAGCTGCAAAAATTCCAGCCGGAGCTGGTGTACGTGGATGCCAATAACCGCATCGTCGACAAGCGCCGCGAAATCCCCGTCCAGGCGGCGTGAGCGTAGGGCGGGCAGAGCCCGCGCCCTACAGCTTTTCAGTCGATTTCATATCCCGCGTTGCGGCCGGAATAGGCTCTTATCAGGGTGTTGAAAAACGTAGCGAGGGGGCGTCAGGCTAGGAAAAAACAGGCGAAGAAGCGGAGTTTACATCGAGTAAATGAGCATTCTGAGCCTGTTTTTGACAACGCATCACGCCCCCGCAGTAGTTTTTCGACACCCTGTTAATGCAGTGTCTGTTCCTTGCCGCAGCACAGCTTGAATTTCTTGCCGCTGCCGCAGGGGCAGGGATCGTTGCGGCCGACCTTGGGCGACTCCCGTTTGATCGTGCTGGGCGGCGCGGTCTGGGCGCGCCAGAACTGGTAGATCTCGCCGATGGTGTCGGGGAAATCCTCTTCGGCCTGGGCCAGCGCTCTTTCTTCCTCTTTCGGGGAAAGCCACGGTTCCTTGTGTTTGAGTGCGTCTTCCTTGAGCATGCCGTTGAGCAGAAAGAACACTTCCATCTTCTCGCTCAAGTCGGTCATGTATTCGCCCGCCGCTTCGAACCAGTTCGACTCCCCCATCTGCGAGCCGTAGACGTAGCCCTCAGACCACGCCGCGTAATCCAGCCGGTCCGGGTCTTCCTCCAGGCCGTAGAGAATCAGGTCGAATCCCTCGCCGCCGGCAAGCGACGAGGCGATGCCGTCGTAGAACTTCATCAATAAATCGGTTGTTTCCCGCGCTTGCGCCTCGGACTCGTAGGCGGGCGATTCGCCCAGAACCTCCGGCAGCCAGATGGTCGGCGCAATCGTGTCGGGGCCGCTGGCGACCGCGCAGAGGAAGCCCTGCAGGAAATCCAGCGTCATTGCGTCGCCTTTGAAGGCGTCCGAGGCCAGCAGATCTTCGAGACGGTCGAGTTCCTGTTCGGTCATGGTCGGGGTTCCTTGTCGATGAGCGAGGTGGGCAAAATAGAATAGCCGGGCTAACGGTCTTGGCGAATCGCCGTGACCGTTGCCCTCTCCCGGCACCCGCAAGGAGTGTCCCCGCCGGGTTCCCGCTGATGCGCAGCGACCACGGCGAGACGGGCGAGGTTTCGTTTCGCAAGTTTCACGTTAAGCGCCGCTATCCAGGCCATTTTTCAGCAGCTCGGCCACTACTTCGTTCAATCCGGTTTGGCGTGCCTGGGCCAGCGCATGCAGTTGTTTCACCAGGTCGCCGTTGAGCTTGACCGCGAACGGCACCAGTCCGAGCGCCTGGTCGAGCTTGCGCTGCTCGCGCCGGTCGGGGGCGGCGGCCGCTTCCTTGCCGAATCGCCCGGCCGCACCGGCGGGGTTGATTTTGCTGTTTATTTTTAAGCCGATGTTTTTTTCCAGATCGGTGCGTTTCACGGTTTCATGTCCTTGGTTGAATCGGGCTATTATATTCTACAGCATCCGTTTTGCACGCCCGGATCGATCACCCGCCCTTGGCGTATAATGGGTGTCAGTCGATTTCGCCGCAAGATTCCCGCCATGCCGAACCCTTTCTCCGCCCGCTGGACTGCCACCGGCAACAATCTGTGCCTCGGCCGATGGGAAATCGGCTATCTCGAACGGCCCCTGCAACTGGATGCCGACCGGGGCGGAAAGGATATGGGCAGCTATGGCATCTTCAGCTACATCTACCCCGACGAGGAAGATTTCGCCGAAGGGCTGCGGGAAGACGACTGGATTCTCGCAAACGCCGAGTGGCTGGCGGAGTTGTTCGCCGCGCACGACATTCCGCTCGACGAAATGCACATGCGCTGGTTCTACCGGGCGGTGAATGCCCAGGACTGGCGCTGCGGCAGCTGCGGCGGATGCCTCTGAATAGCTTGTGAAGAATTCGAAATCCACCCAAAGGCGCAGCGGCGCGAAGATAAAGCGAGATTTTTTGTTCTCTTTGCGCGCCATCGGCGCTTCTGCGGGCGTCTTTTTACCGGTTCTGAATCAGGAGGGCTGAAGCGCAGATTCGGGCGCACAGCTTGTCGCCTTGTGCCGCTCGATGAAGCTGTCGAGGAAGCGGTGCAAAAAGCCTTCGGTCTGCGCGCTGAAAAAGCGGTCGATTTCCTTGCCGCGGCTGTAGGCGATCACCGTCGGGAAGCCTCGTACGCCATGACGGCCGGCGATCCGCATGTTCTCGTCGGCATCCACCTTGGCCAGCACGAAGGCGCCGTCGTATTCCCTGACCAGCTTTTCCAGCAGCGGCCCCAGCACCCGGCATGGCGAGCACCATTCGGCGCCGATATCCATCAGCACCGGCACATCGTGCGAGCGCGCCGCCACGAGTTGTTCAAAATCGGCTTCTTCTACGTCGTAAGAGAGATTCATGGGATTGGGCACCGAATGGAAAATAACTTGCAGTTTAAACAAGCCGTTCGTTCCGCGACACTGCCCAAATGGGCTACGGGGCGGCCCGCTTCGCCGGAGGGTGCGATTTGGCGTCTTCTTCCATCAGCGCCTGGATGCGGGCGGCAATTTCCTGCGGCGGGGTGGCATAGGCGAACTTGGCGAGGAAGCCCCCATCCGGCCCCAGCAGGTACATTCCCGCCGAATGGTCGACCGAATACTTGTCCTTCGCCGCGCCGGGTTCCCAGTGCTTCTCGTAGCGTACCTTGAAGTGGTCGGCGACGTGGTGTACCAGGTCGGTGGAGCCGGTGAGGCCGACAATGCGCGGGTCGAAGAATTTGGTGTAGCGGTTCAGCACCTCGGGCGTGTCGCGCTCGGGGTCCACCGTGACGAACAGCGGCTGCAGCCGGCCGGCCTGGCTGCCCAGTTTCTGCATCACCAGCGACATTTCCGCCAGGGTGGTCGGGCAGATGTCCGGGCAAAAGGTGTAGCCGAAGGCGATCAGTTGGAAGCGGCCGGCAAAATCCTGGTCGGAGATCGCCTGTCCGTGGGTGTCCATCAGCAGGTAGCGGGGAACGATCCCGCTTTCCACCTGCTCGTTCTGGGCGTCCGGTGCGGCATCGGCCCAGGCGGCGGGCGCGCCCAGCACGACGGCGCAGCAGGCGGCAATGCATAGCCGTTTCATCATGCCGCGCCTACTGGGCGGCGCCGGCGGGAAGCGCCGCCTGCAAGTGCTGGACTACCTCATCGACCTTGCCGTTGAGGGTGGGGCCGTCGGGACAGTCCGTCGGTTCCAGTTTGGATTGTGCGAGGAAGGCCTCGTTGGTGGTTTCCTCGAAAACCGCGCCATAGCGCCGCGATTTGGGGGCGTGCCCGATCATTTCCTTCTTGATGCGGGCGGCCGTTTCTCCGTACGAACAAGCCAGCGCCTGACCGTTGAGGCGGCCCAGATCGCGGATTTCCGCCAGCCCGGAATCGGCGGCGGGCGCGGCCGCCTGGGCGGAGAGCGGCGCGCTCAGGAAACACAGTAGAGGGATAAAACGTTTCATTCTTGCCACTCCTGAATATATCGATGGATATAGTCTACCGGAATGCAGGCCGAACATAGAGCCTATTTCAGCAGTTTCTTGATCGCGCCCCCGATGCCCTGGGCGGCGTTGCCGATGCCGCGCGAAAGCCCCTCGATGTCGATGCCCAGGCTTTGCGCCAGGGAAGTGCCGAGGCGTTTGCCGATGCTTTCATTGAGGGAAAACCTGGGGTCGTTGATGTCGCCTTCCAGGGTGAACTGGATCGTGATCTGGTCCTGGTGGTTCTTGAGGGCGCTCAGTACAGCCTGACGCGGTATGCCCATGAAGCCGCCGCCGGCGGAGGATAGTTCCAGATGGCTGAGCTTCAGCTCGCCCGGCGCCCGTAGCCGATTGCCGTGCACGGCGGATTTTAGGTCGAGGTCGAGTTCGCCCCGTTTCACGCCGGTTTCCGCCGCCTTGATGAGATAAGGCTGAAGAGCGATCAGGTCCACGCCCCGCAACCGGGTGTCGATCTCGGAATCCTTGCTGGCCAGCTCGATCCAGCCCTCGGTAAGCAGGCTGCCGTCCTGTTGCACTCCCTTGACGACGCCTTCCAGCTTGAGCCGCGTCCTGCCCTTGAGGCTGGGCAGCTCGAGGCCGTCCAGCGTGGCGTTGATCCGCTCCAGCCGCAGCTTATGCGGCGTCTTGCGGATGGATGCGTCGTAAAACTCGATGACGCTGGGTTTCAACTCGACGGTGCCGATGGAAATGGGCCGCGGACGGGTGTTTGATTCGGCCGGTTTGCCCAGCAGGCTGGGCAGCACCAGCAGGTGGCCATCGCGAGTGCGGCGGATAGACAGGTAGCCGTCCTCCACCGTGATGCGCTTGATCCGCACCCGGGCGGAAAGCAGCCCGCGCAAGTCCGGCTCGATGACGATGCGTCCGGCGCGCAGCGTGTCCTCGGCCGGCCAGTCTTTCGGCGCACGAATCCGGATGCGGCGCAGCTCGACGGTAGACCAGCCGACCACGATTTCGCCCACTTCGCTTTCCGCGCCCAGGGCATGCACCACTTGGCCCTTGAGCGCCTTGACTGCGAAAGGGATGGCCAGCCAGCCTGCGGCGGCCAGCACGGCAATCGCTGCCAGCAGGATCAGGGCCAGCCGTTTCATTTGCCGCTCGTCATTTTGTTTTTAACGAATCGCCGATGGATGCCGTGACAGTGCCAAGTGTAGCGCATCGTTTCCAGTCCGCTCAATCCCCGCCAGGTCCGAATGAAAGCAGAGGGGCAGGCGCCAAACTGAAAAATGACCTGATTAGCGTTTATCTTCAGCTGGCGGGAAAACGTGGTTGGGTTGGGCGCGGCAGTTTGCGCCATAACCCGACAAACCTGAAAACCCTGTACGTCCTTGCGTCTTGGCGGAAAAGATCGAGGCTTTGCTATCGGTTCTGCCATTGAATGTCTTCATTCCGGGCTTGACCCGGAATTCAGGGATCTTTCGCCCCTGGATTCCCGCCTGCGCAGGAATGGCGGAGCTTCAATATTTAGTGGCCATTCCTATGAATTTCATTATTCCGCCGCCAGCGCAACCGCAGTCGCCGCGCTGGATTTGTCGATGTCCAGCCGCACTTCGCAGTATTCGTCGTTTTCGCCGACGGGGGTCGGGTCGTCCGCGCAACTGCAGCCGGCGATCACGCCCTTGTAGAAAATCCCCGCCTTCACGCGGATGACGTCCGGCATCTCGGCGACACTGAGGATCACCGTCGTGATCGGCGCATCGACCACATAGGCGCTGCCCGATAAACCCTGCTGCAGCGGCAGCCGGTCGAGGTCCAGTTGAGCGATTTCCTGTTTGAGAACGGCGTCGAAGTCGGGCGTTCCCCAGGCGCGCAAGGATTTGTCGAGTCGGATCATGGCGTAATCTCCGTTTCGGTAGGGTGCAATAAGCGAAGCGCATTGCACCGGATGTTGGGGCGGTTGTTTGCCCTATGCCGGCTTCGCCAGCGCCTGCAACACCGCCTTGAGCAGCCGCCAGCAGCGTTCCACCGAGGCGATTTCGACGCGCTCGCCGGGCGCATGGGCGCCGCGTATGTCCGGGCCGAAGGAGATCATGTCCAGCTGCGGATGGCTGGCGGCGAGCAGGCCGCATTCGAGACCGGCGTGGATCACCTGCAATCCGGCGGGCTGGCCGAACTCCCGCGTATAGACTTGCTGGCACAAGGCCAGTAGCGGTGAAGCCGGATTCGGCGTCCAGCCGGGGTAAGCGCCCGCTTTCGAGGCGTTCAGGCCGTGCCCTTGGGCATGGGCGACGAGCGTGTCGGCCAGCGCGTCCGCGCGGCCGTCGTGCAGCGAGCGTACCTTGAACGTGGCGCGGAATTCGCCCTGCGCAAGGTTGGCCACGCCAAGGTTGTCGGAAGTATCGACCACGCCCGCAAAATCATCGCTCAGGCGCGCCACGCCGTTGGCGGCGCTGTCGAGAAAGCCGAGCAGCCGATCCTGTTCCGCTTTCCCGATCACTTTGTCCTCACCGCCATCCCCTCTCCCCTCCGGGGAAAGGGTTAGGGAGAGGGGCAGAATCGCCAAATTGACCTTCGCATCCGCCTCCGCAAATCGTTCGTGCCATGCGGTCAGTTTCTGCCGAGCCAATGCCTCCACTCGGGCCGCATCGGCGGCAGGCAGCGCAAAAACCGCGAACGCCTCGCGCGGAATGGCGTTGCGCGCCGTGCCGCCGGTAAGCGAAATCAGGCGCGGGTCGGCGAATTCGGCCAGTTCGTCCAGCGCCTCCGCCAGCAGCTTGATCGCATTGCCGCGCCCGAGCGCGATGTCGATGCCGGAATGGCCGCCTTTCAGCCCAGCCACTTCCAGCCGCCAGACGACATGCCCCGGCGGGACGGTTTCCCGAGGGCAGGCATGGCGCACTTCCACGTCCACCCCGCCGGCGCAGCCGAGATAGAAATGCCCCCATTCCTCGGTATCCAGGTTGATCAGGGTTTTTCCATTCAGCGTGCCGGGCATCAGCCCGCGCGCGCCGTCCATGCCGGATTCTTCGTTGACCGTGAGCAGCACCTCCAGCGGCGGATGGATCAGGCCCGGTTCCTCCAGCGCCGCCAGCGCGAGCGCCACGCCAATGCCATTGTCCGCGCCCAGCGTGGTGTTCTCCGCCGCCACCCAGCCGTCGCGCACCACCGCATCGATCGGGTCGCGCTCGAAATCGTGCCGCGTACTGGCGTTGGCCTGGCACACCATGTCGAGATGGCCTTGCAGGATCACGCCGGGCATTCCTTCGCAGCCGGGGCTGGCGGGTTTTTTCAGGATCAGGTTGCCGGCGGCGTCAACGATGGATTCGATGTCGCGCGCTTGTGCCCATTCGATCAGATGATCGCGCAGCGCCGCTTCCTGCAGCGAGGGGCGCGGAATGGTGCACAGGGCGGCGAAGTGGGACCAGACGGAGTGGGGTTGGAGGTTATTCAGGGAAGAGGGCATGTGATGATGGATCGCCGTGTCGGTGATGTAGGGTGCAATAAGCGTAGCGCATTGCACCGGATGTTTTTCGAGGTTTACATGCAGCGC
Source organism: Sulfuricella sp. (assembly GCA_023266195.1). Lineage (GTDB taxonomy): Bacteria > Pseudomonadota > Gammaproteobacteria > Burkholderiales > Sulfuricellaceae > Sulfuricella. The sequence goes on along the minus strand of JAHFRP010000004.1, from coordinate 3,274 downwards.
AATGCCCGTTGGTTATTGCCCTATGCTTGCTATTTGGGTTGGTCGGGATAAATTTGTACTCGCTTTTGACCGACGTACCGATTCAAATCACCCGGTGGATACTGATGCCCGTCGAACGGCCAAATCAGGTAAACATACAGTTGCGGTCCTTTGATGACGAAGTGAATCCGTAGGTCTTTTATATCGGCAGGCAGGCGGGGCTGAAGATCCACCTTATCCTGGTATATCTGCCCGGTTTGTTTGATGCGCCATTTGACATATAGGAAGTCACCACGCTGCATTGCCCCATAGATGTTATTGCCTGGAAAAGTTTCTCCCAGGGCAACTCTTTCTTTCTCGGGATGGGTTCCGAACTGTCCGCTGCTGCCATACTGGTAATCGAGCACCTCTACACCTGAGCTGTCCCACTTCGTATCAAAACTGAAATGGTGATTAACCGTGGCTCCTCCCGTTGCGCAGGCTGCCAGCCCAAATTGAACCGCGCTAATAATTAGCCATATCAGCAGGAATCTCGGGGTCGAGTCTCGCATTAATGTATTTCCCGCGCCATCCGAACTAATCGGGCGAACTAATCGGGGACAGACCACGTTTTGTTTTCTCCGATCTCTTGATGCACCCACTCTGGATCGAGATCTGCGCCATTCGGCCACGTCAGCGCGCCTAGCTCGATGCCAACCTGATTGAAGATTTCTTCATCCTTCAGGACGGCATAGATGCCCGCCGTCTCACTCGCAACCAGCCGAGACATATCGACAATGCCGCTAATGCCATCGTTGCAGGTGACGGAAAGGCGATAGCCGGGCAATGCGCTGACCGCGCGTACTCGCCAGGGCGCTGCCGCCGTCGTCACTCCAGTGGGGCGATGTTCCTGGGCAACTGTTTCGATTGGCATAGGTTCCAGTCCTCCATCAACTCTGCGCGATGTTGCGCATGGAAGTGAGGCGGCGCATGCTCCCGCCAGAACATCTGGATGATAATTCCGAAGAACTGGCTGATGGTTGGCATGTGCTTCCCTCTCCGTGCGGGTAAGTCTAGCAGTTCCTGGAACTAATCGGGGACACCCATTAGCCGGTCGGAATCGATCGGGGATAGACCACGATTTTCCTCATCCCTTCGCCACCCCATCCAATCCTAATTCCAGAATCGCCGCATCGCGGGTAAGCAGTGTCAGTCTTTCGTCATAAGCCTGTGCGATAAGCAGCCGGTCGAACGGGTCGGCGTGTGCGCAAGTCAGGCTGCGCGCCGCTTCGATGTGGCGCGGCAGAATGGGCAGCAGGACGAAACCTTGCGCTTCCAGTTGTTCCGTCAACGAGCCTGGCGGCAAGGGCAATTTGCCTTTTGCATTTTTCAGCACCATTTCCCAGATGCTGGCTGTACTTACCACGATTTCGGATTTGGCGATGATACGTTGGGTCGCCTTGCCCAGGCGGTTATCCGCCGTCATCCACCAGTAGATCAGGTGGGTGTCGAGCAGGTGGCGTTTCAAGGCAGGTCGCCGCCGGTCAGCTCTTCGACGATGGCCGCGTTGGTTTTCGGCGAGTCCCAATCGGCGCTTGCCTTGGGCAGCCCCGCCCACGCGCCCGGCTTGCGGGCGAAATCCTGCGGGCCGATCTTGACCAGCCTGACGACAGGAACGCCTTTGTTGGCGATGATCACGTCCTCGCCATCCAATGCGGCCTGGACAAGCTTGGAAAGCTGGCTTTTGGCTTCGAGCATGTTGCATTGCATGGTTGGCTCCCGAGAGAAGTTTGATTGTGAAGTTTACACCGGCTGGCTAAGTTAGCCAATAGCTTCGCCTCTCTCTGAGGGGCTCAGGGATGGATGAGCGGTAGGTCAGATGAAAACCTCTGGGTCGGTTCTTGCCTCACTGCATTTCCCGCGCCCCTACTCATACCTTCCTCACGCCTTCTTGATGCTGATTTCCCACAGGCTGGCGGCGCTGAACAAAAGGTGATTGGCAGGGTCCAGCAGCAAGGCGCGCGCTTTGGTCGAGAGGCGTTTGGGCTCGCTCGCCGCCCACAGCAGCAGACGGGTGTCGAGCAGCAGGTTCAAGCCTTGCGCCCTGTAAACAGGCTTTCGATTTCTTCGCTGCCGATCTGGTCGAAGTCGTCCGGCACGGAGAATTCTCCGGTCATGAAGCCCAGGCGGCTGGCTGTGCCCGCTTCCGACGGCTCCAGCGGGATGACCTTGACCATCGGCTTGCCCGCCTTGGCGATGATAAACGAATCCCGCATCCCAACAATCTGATGAAGCGACTAGCCATTTGACCAGGCTTCCCCCTATCCCACTACGTTTCATACGGCTAGAATTTCTACTTCCCAAGCTGAACATGGCCATGAGTTATTTCGTCTGTCGTGGCTGGCCGGACATTCGCGACGGTACATGAAAAGACGAGCGAAAGGCCGGCCAGGGGATGGTTTCCATCCAATACGACCATGTCATCCGTGATTTCGGTGACGGTGTAAAGGTTTACGTCACTCTCGCCCTCTTCAGTTGTCGACCTGTCGAGCTGCATCCCGACTTCAAGAGGAAAGTCGAACATTGAAATCGATTCGGTACTTACCAGCGATTCGTCATATTGGCCAAACGCCTCCTCCGGGTTTAGCTTGATCTCCACTTTGTCGCCAGCGTTTTTTCCAGCCAGGGCCGATTCGATTTTCGAGAAGATGCCGCCATAACCCCCGTGTAAGTACTCGAGGGGTTCTGCGCCTTCGTCAACCAGGTTTCCATCGAGATCGGTAACGCGATAGTTGAGTGTGACAACGCAATTTTTTGCGATTTTCATATCTTGCTTTGAGTCGTTATCCCGTTGTACCTCATACAGGCTACGATTTCCGATGGCAGCGGTCTGCTGCCGGGGCACGCTCATGGTTCCATCCCCGCTATGATCGCCGCCGCCCAGTCCAGCATTTGCGTTGCGATGGCGTCGACTTCTTCGCTGCTGAGAGTGGAGATGACTTCGTCCCCGTAGCGGAACTCCACCGCGTAGGGATTGATTTGCGCCAACACGTCGGCGTTGCTGGGCGGGAAGATGCCGGCCTTTTCCAGCCGGTCGGCCAGTTCATACAGGTCGTGGGTCTTGCGGAACTCTTCGCCCCGAGCGAAGAGCACGGCTTTCAGGCTTTTTTCGATGGCCTGTTGGGCATGAAAGAAAGGGCTCTTCCGGTAAATCCTACGGAGAAATGAGATGACCGACATCCCTGATATGGTGTATCCACGCGGGTTTTCCAGGACTCGGGTAGGTACAGCATATGGGAGCGGTCATCCCGGCGAA
>JAHFRP010000013.1:25380-64389 GCA_023266195.1 Sulfuricella sp. | reverse complement strand
AATGCCAGAATCTTCGCCAGGTCGTTGGGCAACCGTTTCTCCGCCACTACACGATCCTCCTCGTCTGTCACCGTCACTACGCTGTTATTCGAGTGCAGGTCAATTCCGCTATACTTCATTTCGGCCTCCTGTGGGGTTATTGCAAGTTCGCAAACTCACTTTAACCCTACCGCCACCACGGCGGTAGGAGGCCGGCTAGATGATTTTCAGGTCTATCGGTGATGTTTTGGCGACAGTGATCTTATTGGAGACGGGCAACATCGACCGTTTCGCCGATGTCGGCAACTACGCGTCGTACTGTCGCTGCGTCGGCAGCGTCCACGAATCGAACGGAAAAAAGAAAGGTGAAGGCAACACCAAAAACGGCAACCGCTATTTGGCGTGGGCTTATGTGGAAGCCGCCAATTTCGCGATACGCTATAACGAGTCGGCGAAGAAGTTTTACCAGCGCAAAAAAGCCAAGCGCAACGGCGTGGTCGCGATCAAGGCGGTCGCGCACAAGCTGGCCAGGGCGTGCTTTCACATGTTGAAGACGGGAGAGGTATTTTCGGTGGAGCGTTGCTTCACATAAGGGTTGGCAACGACCGGCGAGCCAGGATTTGGGGTTGGACAACGAGCCACCAGAACTGATTGGACGCCGGTCGTTTGCCATCACAACACGTTTGCAGGAAATGGATCGTCCGGGTCGCGAGCCGCAAGGGGTTGGAACCAGCAATGGTAGCCACAGATCTGCCCAACAATTGGACGCGAGACGGTACCGAGATGCTTCTGGGACAGTTTGACTGTCAGGGCGAAACAGGCAACATCGTTATCGCTTGATCCACATGGGTGACTGGTGCGATTCATGCAACCACACGTTGAAGCGAAGGGCGCGAAAGCCGTTTTGCAAAATGGAAGTGATGGCCGGTACGGTAAATTTTTATCGCAGTTGTTTGCGAGTATCTTTTTGCACTCTTGACTACCGGGGGGCTAATGGGTGACTACCGGGGGGCTAATGGGTGACCCTGAACGTTCAACTCCACGTTAGAGCATGATCTGAGCCAGCTTGCCTTCCCACTAAAAAAGGTATATTTTTTATACCATGATCACTTTTGAATTTGACGAAGCAAAAAGCCAGGCCAATCTTCTTAAGCATGGCATCAGCTTTGACGATGCTCAGGCATTATGGGACGACCCGAGGCTTTTGGAAATTCCCGCAAGGACAGAAGATGAGCCGAGATACCTCGTGATAGGTCTGATTTACGAAAAGTGTTGGTCAGCCGTCATTACCTACAGAGGGGCGAATATTCGGATCATTTCTGTTCGCCGCTCACGAACCGAGGAGGTAGCACTCTATGAAAGCTAAAAAATTTGAACAGCAGTTTGACGAAGATGTTGATATTACCGCTTCGCTGGATTTATCCAAGGCCAAGAGGGTGTTGCAGGAACAAAAGCGCGTCAATGTCGACTTCCCCACATGGATGATTGATTCGCTAGACCGCGAAGCTGGAAAGATTGGCGTAACTCGGCAGTCCATCATTAAGGTGTGGCTTGCTGAGCGTCTCGAAATGTTGGGCTCCAACCCACCGTTCAAGCGGGACGCGCTAAAGCGCGCCCCTTAACTTTACGTTGAACTAAACCGCTACGCGGTGGCCTCGCCCCACTTGCATCGCCCGCTCTTCACCCCCGCCCACCCCTTGCTGCAAATGACGTAAAAATCTCCGATCCTTGATCGCTGGGGATGTCCCCGACTCGATCAAGGAGACGAAGATGAAGACGTTGCGTCAACAGATGGACGATGCGATGGTGTTGCGCGGGTTCGCACCGCGCACGCGAGAAACTTATCTGGGTGCAGTGAAAGGGTTGGCCAAGCACTATCGCCGTGCGCCGGATTTGCTTTCATCGCAAGACGTGCAGGATTACCTTCTGCATCTGGTTGTCGAGCGCAAGCTCGCTTATTCCAGCGTGAATCAGGCCGCCAGCGCATGCCGGTTCCTGTATGAAGCGGTGCTGCGGCGCCCGCTATCCCGATACGATATCCCCATGGCGAAGGTTCCCAAGACCTTGCCGCACATCCTGTCGCGGGACGAATTGACCCGCTTGTTCGCCGTGGAATCAAACCCGCGCGGACGCACCCTGCTGATGACCACCTATGCTGCCGGGCTGCGCGTGTCCGAGGTCTGCGCACTGCAACTTTCCGACATCGAGAGCGCGGCGGACAGGATGTGCCTCAAAGTGCGCGGGGGCAAGGGCGGCAAGGATCGCTATACCTTGCTTTCGCCGAAATTGCTGGCCACCCTGCGCGATTACTGGCGCTTATTTCGTCCGCGCTCCTGGTTGTTCCCGAATCCCGACGGCACCGGGCCGATCGCCATCCAGACGGCGCAACGCATGTATTGGGCGGCGCGGGATCGCGCGGGGATCGGGCGTGAAGGCGGCATCCACACCCTGCGCCACTGTTTCGCCACCCACTTGCTGGAATCCGGCGTCGATATTCACACTATCCAGCGGCTGCTCGGCCACAGCCATGTGGCAACCACCATGCGCTATTTCCACTTGGCGCAGCAGAAAGTGACCGGCGCCACTTCGCCACTGGACCTGCTCGACGCAAGCCACTAGCCCCGCCCGCTGTCGTGGCCCACGGTGTGGGCTTGGCCGATATCCTGCGCAATCACGGCCAGCCCTGGCTCGCGTCGCACGTTCTGTCCGCCGTCCAGGAGAAGGCGTGGCGGGCGATCGTCGCCTGCCGCACTCCCGCTCTGGGCGGGCATGTGGAATCCTGCGACCATTGCGGCGTACAGCGCTATCTGTACCACTCCTGCCGCAACCGTCATTGCCCGCTATGCCAGACACGCGCCAAGGAAGCCTGGCTGGCGGCACGCCAGCGGGAGTTGCTGCCGGTGCCGTATTTCCACCTGGTTTACACCTTGCCTCACGCGCTCAACGGGTTGGCGGAATGCGATTCGCGCACGCTTTACGCATTGCTGTTCAACGCCGTCGCCGCCACGCTCAACGAGTTCGCCGCCAACCCGCGCTGGCTGGGCGGCACGCCCAGCTTCTCGCTGGCGCTGCATACCTGGAAGCAGGATCTCGGCCGTCACATTCATCTTCATGCCCTGGTGGCGGGCGGGGCGTTGGCGGCTGACGGGCAGTGGCTGAGTGCCGCGCGCGGCTTCCTGTTTCCGGTGCAAGCACTCTCCTCGGTGTATCGCGGCAAGTTCCTCGATGCGCTCGACGCGGCGCGCAAGGCCGACAAGCTGCGCCACGATGTGGCGAAGGACGATACGTCATGGCGCAAACTGTTTGCCGAACTGCGCCGCCACGACTGGGTGGTTTACGCCAAACAACCGCTGGGCGGGCCGGCGCAGGTGCTGGCGTATCTGGGGCGCTACACGCATCGGGCGGCCATCTCCAACGAGCGTATCCTCGGCATGGAGGGAAGCACGATCCGTTTCCGCATGCGCGATTCCGCCAACGGAAACCGCAAGAAGCTGGTGCATATGGAGGCGGATGAGTTCATCGGCCGCTTCATGCAACATGTTCTGCCCGGCGGATTCAAGCGCATCCGCCACTATGGGCTGATCGGCCCGGCGCACAAGGCCGCCAGATTGGCGGCCGCCCGTGCGGCGCTGGATGCGCCGGCCCCCGACCCGCTGGCGGTGGAGTCCGTGGAGGCGTTCATGAAGCGGGTGGCGAGTATCGAGTGGTTGATCTGCCCACACTGCCGCGAGGGACGATTCACGGTGGTCGCGGTGATCCCGCCGGCGAACCGTCCGCCGCTCCGGGGGCCGCCATGAGGCGTTCTTCTGCTCCCCTTCGTTTGAGCCGGCGGTTGGGCGTTTGCGCCTGCCGGGGATGCGTTCGTCCGTTGTGGCGGAATTGCCCATCAAACAGGCAATCCTGGACCAAGCCGGGCGCCAGTTACGTCCGTCCAACCTCGCCAGGATTCCCGTTCCGGCCTCGACAAGCGAGGGTGACGCACGATACGCGCTTGACTTCCCCCCTGCCCATCTTACAATCCCCATAAGTACCGCTTTTCCCCCGCGGTTCAGTCCAACAAGGTTTATCCGCCGCCAATAACGATAGTGGATATTGCGGAGTTCGCGGGGCGGCGGATAAACGCTATTCGTTAGGCCTCAGTATCATGACCTATGAATTTCTTAAACTTGCTCACATTATCGGTGCTGTTTTGATCGGTGGCGGCTTGATTGGTGTTTGGGTCAGTGATCTGCGCTCCCGCCAGTCCCATGAACTCGTGCGCTTTTCCGAGTCTGTACGCAATATCGCAGTGTTTTACGATGGTGTTGTCGTTCCCGGGGCAATCATTCTCCTTATTTCCGGCACATGGATGATCGTCGAGTTTTTTGGCGGTTGGAATTTCACTTCCACGCCTTGGCTCGCGGGCATGGTTTTTCTGTTCGCCTTCGAGTTCATCGAGGGCAATACCGTTACCCGACTTTATTTCATGCGACTGCGTCGTTTGACACAGGAGGCATTGCCCGTTGGCTCATTCACACCTGAGTTGGAAAGAGCGCGTGCTGAGAACGTTCCGACATTCACGCACTTTCTTGATTTGCCTATGCTGCTCCTGATTGTTACGTTGGGCACACTCAAGCCTACTAGCTGGGCGTTGTTTTGGGGTGGTTCGCTTGTGGCGCTAGCCATCGCCACCGCGCTAACAACCGTGATTCCGCGCCTTTATCCATGGGCAAAAAATCAGTGAGGGCCTATCACGCCCTAACGATTAAGGTTAGATCGTGGCTTCGCACGATCTAACCTTAATCGTTGTTCTGCGGTAGAATGGACGTCCGGGCGGGTTAACGGTAGGCGTTTTTTACGAATTGTTGTATAGATAACCGCAATTATATCAAATGCATACAGCGTTATCCGCCCGCTTTATGCAAAATTCAGGCTAGGATTGGCCTGATCCAGTTTGTCGGGCACGGGGTGCCCGACCTACATGGTACGGTCAATACACGAAATCCAGCCCGCGCCGCCCCGCCGGTACGATCGTAATGCCGGATTCGGTGACTTGGTAGCGGCTGCGGTCCGCCACCGGATCGAAACCGATGCGCGTGTTCTCCTCAAGCACGTTGTAGCGGTCCACGATCACCCGGCGCAAGCGGCTGCCGCGCTTGATCACCACGTAATCCATGATGATGCACTCATCCAGTTCCACATCCTCTTCCAGCACCACCTCGCGCCGCACCACCGAATTGCGCGCCGAAGCGCCGTTCACCAGCGTGCCGCCGGCGAAAATGCTGTTTTCGATCCGCCCGCTGACGAACTTGGCGACCGGCCCCTGGTAGTTGCTGGAATAAATCGGCCAGGACGTGTTGAAGGCGTCGAAACGGGGCTGCAACCCAAGCACGTCCATATGCGCCGCGAAATAGGCCTCGATGGTGCCCACGTCGCGCCAATAGGCCGGCTCCTCGGACGCCTTGACGCCAGGCACGACGTTGGTGGCAAAATCGTAGGCGTAGACCTTGTTGGTCTCCTTCAGGCGCGGCAGAACGTGCTTGCCGAAATCGTGCTCCTGTTTCTTGTGGGCTTCTTCCAGCGCGGCTACCAGCACGTCGGTGTTGAACAAATAGTTGCCCATCGAGGCATAAGCGCGCGTCGGATCGCCGGGCATGGCGCTGGGGCTGGCGGGCTTCTCCTGGAAATCCCGCACGCGCCCGTCGGGGTCCGCGGTGATGACACCGAACGACGAAGCATCCGCAATCGGCACCGGCAAGGCCGCCACGGTGACATCCGCCTTCTGCGCCTGGTGAAACGCCACCATCTGGCGAATGTCCATGCGGTAAATATGATCCGCGCCGAAGACCGCGACCATGTCCGGACGATGCAGGTAGATCAGGTCGAGATTCTGATGCACCGCGTCCGCCGTGCCCTGGAACCAGCGCGAATCCACCCGCATCTGCGGTGGCACCACGGTAACGAAATGGCTGGAAACCAGCGGCGACATCACCCACGCTTTGCGCACGTGCTCGATCAGCGACTGCGACTTGTACTGGACCAGCAGGTAAATGGACAGGATTTCCGAGTTAACCAGATTGCTCAACACGAAATCCACGATGCGGTAGCGCGCCCCGAAAGGTACCGAAGGCTTGGAATTGTCGGCGGTCAGAGGATACAGGCGGCTGCCCTCGCCCCCCGCCATCACGATCGCCAGGATTTTTGGAACGGCCATATTGTATCCCCCTGATAGGCCAGCCGGTTACTATTGAATCGCAGCGAACGCCGGCCGACCGGAGGGAAAAGATCGCCCGGCGGTTGCCGGTATTCAGTTGCGAAATGCTGGATGATCGCCGGAAAAGAGCGGGTTTCCCTAGGAGCCTGTCGGACTTAAAGGAAATCGGCTGCAAATCCGCCTGACCGGTCCATATTTCGCCGCTTTTTTGGTCATAATAGAATAACTATTGACCTGCAAAACCGGCAAAATCTGTCCTCGCCCAGCCGAATTTTCGCTTCGATTCTTCAAGTCCGACAGGCTCCTAGTCTCGATTTCCGATTTCAGATTACCACGGCGGATAAACTATTCCAAGCGGAGAAGGCAGGAATTCGCGCCTGCGCGCCGCCATGGGCGGGGATTTCGGTGTGCAGGCCAGCAGGCCCGCACCGCTGAGCGAAAGTAGAGTAAGCAAGCGCGCTGAACTTCGTCCAATGTCGGATGCTCTCGCCGCTATCGTTCAACTTCGGCAGCATGACGGCTTTGTGCTGGAAACAGCCATCCAATGATGGCAAATAAGTGAAACAATGCCAAAATCGAGGTGCTGTTTTTTAAAGTTAGCTTCTTGAGCAGTTCGGCATGCAGGCATCGATGTCCCGCAAGGGTAACTGCCATGACAACGCGCCGATGGAGAGCTCCTGGGGCAGCCTGAAAAATGAACTGGTGCATCACCGCCGCTACGCGACCCGAGCAGAGACGGAGGCATCCATCCGGGAGTACATCGAGATATTCTACAACCGCCAACGGCGCCACTCGCGCCTTGGCTACGAGGCGCCGGCCGTGTTTGCACAAAATCTCAGCAAACAGCTGGCCGCAGCCTGAGCCGGAAGTGTCCACTGTTGACAGGACACCTCAAGGTAGTTTGGTGGCTAAAGAAAAGACGTCATCGATTTCGCGTCATTGGATATGCTCCCGATGCACAATTGCTTCCCTGAACTCTTATTTCAGCGAATACTCAAGCGGTCAAGTAACTCCAGCCTTGTCAACCCGGAAAATATGGTGTAAAAAGTATGTCTAATATGGACACGCCAGTCCTTATATCCCGAATATCGAGGGGAGTCGGGTTGATGAAGAAAGAGTGTGCAATTTTGCAGATTCCATTTAACTTCAGGGGACTGCCTTCCTGTTTTCACATCGATGGAAAAACTGCGGAATTGTTAAAGCAGCGATTCTCGGATCGGCTTGAGGCATGGGTTCAATATCAGGCCGATGCCATCGTGATGGAGGAGCCCGGGGTTTCGTGGCTGGATCTGCATCAAAAACTCAAATCGCGCGTCAACGAGCAAAACACCCCTTCCAATTCACTGGCAGCCGCATTTCGTGGCAAAAACTCTCTGAAGAGTGAGCGCGTTCCACAATACCTGTTGAATAGCCCGCCGTAAACGCCGGCACCCGGCAATCAACAAACCGTCTCACCCGGACCCGGGGTAATACAAACAGCGGCTTCTCCGGCACCGGGCTCTGCGGCCCACACAAGACACTGACTTGGCCCTTGGATGCGACGCGCGCGCCTTCCTCTTTCCTCTTTAATGTATCGCACCGAACGGTCCCCTGCCCGGCTTTACACTCGCGCCGCCCGCGATTGGAGCGGTAAGCGGTTCGCCATCGCCCAGCTCTTGGGCCGGCTGCCGGTAGAACAATGCAAGGGGTGCAAGCCAGAGATTCCTGGATAAGCCCGACCGCATGATCTTCGACCTCTAACCGGCGCCGGGGCTGGCGCAGATGCAGGTATGGAAGCCGCTTAAACCTGGGTAAAATCGGCCAGCACATCGGCAACTCCAGGGCGCGAATACTTCCACCTCAAGCAGCGCATTACGGCTAAAATGGCGCATATTCTCGGTTTATCCTGATTATATAGCCTCCTGAAAGGAATCCAGTCATATGCACCATCTCAGCCAGTTCCTGCTCAACTGGGGGTTGACTGCCCTTTCCCTGTGGGTGGCCAGTCAAGTTTTTCATGGAATTTCATTCGCCGACAAGCAATCCCTGGCCGTTTCCGCCTTGCTGTTGGGCTTGGCCAATGCGATTGTGCGACCGTTGTTCATCCTGTTCACGCTGCCGCTGACCTTGCTGACTTTCGGCCTGTTTCTGCTGGTAATCAATGCACTGATGATTTTGCTGGTGTCATCGCTGGTAAAAGGGTTTCAGGTATCTGGATTCTGGACCGCTTTTTTTGCCAGCATCTTTATTTCGATTTTCAACTTCTTCGTCGATCTGGCCCTCTTCTCGGGAAACGAAGCCATCCTTAGAACAGAGCCCTTGTCGCATGGAATTTTCACCTGACAGTCAATCCCGTTGCAAGATGCATGTCAGGCCGACGCCTGATCCGCAGGATGCAAAATAGGCCCCTAAAAAAATGACCGACACTTCAAAGGACTTGAGCTGGCATCGATTTATCCTGGGGTTGGCCGTGCTGGCGCTGCTTCTTGGCGTGTTCGAATTCGTCAAGTACGATGCGTTTGTCAGCACGTACATGCGTGTATTGGGCGCGATCAGCCTTGCCTTGGGCAACCTGGTCGGCTACGTCTTCCTGGGTGCGGTTTTACTGGGAGTGATCAGGTTAATTCGGGGCGAGGAAAAAACGCCGACCCCGAAATTCTTTTTGATTGGTGCAGCCGCGGCGATCGCCGTGTTGAGTATGGCAATCAGGATGTAGGGGTTTCGCCGGGGTGACGATTAATTCAGCGTCTCCCTTGTAGTCAGATCAGACTCTGACCAACGGGTGCCGCGGCAAAAATGGGCCATAAAAAAGCAGAGCGAACTCTGCTTTTTTATTATCGTGCCGGAACTACCGCGCTGCGGGAGTTGCTTCGGTAGGCGCGGCTTCCACTTTCTTGGATTTTTTCGCCTTCTTCTTCATTTTGTGATGTTTCTTATGCACCTTCTTGGCCGGCATCGCCATCTCAGCTTTCGGGGCTTCGGCAGCAGGGGCAGCCGAAACATCGTCGGCCGCCATGGCGGAGAACGTAACAGCCGCGAAAGCAGCGGCGATCAGTACGGACAACAGTTTGCTCATTGGGGGCTCCTTTAATTAACCAATTTAAAATTACTCACGATTACTCAGATCGTCATGGTTCAAAAAACGCTGATTTGGATAATGCGGTTGAAAAGCCAACAAAAAATCAAGCCACGGACCGCAACCCTCCCTTGTTCCATATTGTGATCTTCGTCGTACAATAATAGGCGATCCCCATATACTTGAAAGGTCACAACAATGCATTGGCGGCTGAATTGGGTAACCATGGTCTTTTTTCAGGCATTCGCATTCAATGCGGTGCCCGCTTTTGCTGCCGCCCCGGCGCAAGAAGAAAAAGTCCTGGGCACGACAAGGCCGGTGGAAGAAACAAGACAATCCGACGACGGGAAAGTAAAAACTTTGGGAACGACCAGGCCGGCAAAGGCGATGCCGGTGAAGCCCGGTGCGCAGACCAAGCCTCCTGAGATCACCATCGTTCCTATCATCAAAATCCGACCCTCACCCACCCATGCTCCGCAGTAATAAAACTCTGATGGGGGAGAATAACAGGCGCACCGGATCAGTCGCGGTCATCGGGGGTGGCCCTGCAGGGCTCATGGCTGCGGAGGTTTTAATCGAGGGTGGCGCAAAAGTCGATCTCTACGACGCCATGCCCTCCGTCGGACGCAAGTTCCTGCTGGCCGGCAAAGGCGGGCTGAACCTCACCCACGCCGAGCCGGCCGAGCCCTTCCTTTCACGCTACGGCGCCCGTCGCGAAGAGATCGAACCGCTGCTTGCCGCTTTCGGCCCTGAAGCACTGCGCGAATGGGTGCGCAAGCTCGGCGTCGAAACCTTCGTCGGCACCTCCGGGCGCGTCTTCCCCACCGAAAAAAAGGCGGCGCCGCTATTGCGCGCATGGCTGCATCGCTTGCGCGAAGCCGGGGTGATTTTCCACATGCGCCACCGCTGGCTTGGCTGGGACGAGTTCGGTGCGCTGCGATTCGCCACTCCGCAGGGAGAACAGCCTGTGCGCACCGATGCTGTAGTGCTGGCATTGGGTGGAGGCAGCTGGGCGCGGCTCGGTTCCGATGGCGCCTGGACACCCCTGCTGGCGCAGCGTGGCGTGGCAGTTGCGGCACTGCGCCCTTCCAACTGCGGCTTCGACATCGGCTGGAGCGAACATTTTCGCACGCGTTTCGCAGGACATCCGCTGAAATCGGTGGTCGCGGCCTTCTCGAACTCGGCGGGTGTCGAGCTTTGCAGGCAGGGCGAATTCGTGATTACCGAAACGGGTGTCGAGGGCAGCCTGATCTATGCCCTGTCCGCCGGCCTGCGCGACGAAATCGAAACCGCCGGGACTGCCTTGATTCACCTCGATCTGGCGCCCGGCTGGGAATTGCCGCGTCTGGTCGCCGAACTGTCTCGGCCGCGGGGTTCCCGCTCGATGTCGAGCCATCTGCAGAGCCGGGTGGGAATAAAAGGGGTGAAGACCGGGCTGCTGCGGGAAGCGTTGCCGGCGCAGGATTTCTCCGACCCCGCCCGCCTTGGCGCGGCGATCAAGGCGCTGCCGCTGCGGCTTATCGCCCCGCGCCCGATCGACGAAGCAATCAGCAGTGCTGGAGGCGTGGTTTTCGAAGCGCTCGACGCGCGACTGATGATCCGCTCCCTGTACGGCGTGTTCTGTGCGGGCGAGATGCTGGACTGGGAAGCGCCGACGGGCGGCTATCTGCTCACAGCCTGTTTCGCGAGCGGCCGCACCGCCGGTTTAGGGGCGTTGGCCTGTGTAAAAGCAGGTTGCCAAGGTTTCAGGTAAGCTGGTTGCGTCTCCATTCCTGCTCTCTCTCCGCAGCCGAATTCCGCCATAACCCCCTCCACGCGATTTATTCAAAACCCGCCATTATTGATACTGGATTCCCGCCTGCGCGGGAATGACGGAGCTTCAATACATAGCAACCGCCTTTATTAAGTTGATTTATTCAAGCCGACTGCTAGATTGAAATCAGCCTGTTTACTTTTAACAGTCAAAGGAGTATCGCAATGGACATGACAGAACTGGTACCGGCTTCAGAAGCCGAGGCTGAACGAATCAGCAAAGAGAAATTGATGGGCGATCTGCGAATGGTAATGACCGACGCAGAGGAACTGCTGAAAGCCACCGCCAATCAGACCGGCGAGCGGATCGCGGCGGCGCGCGCCAAGGCTGAGGAATCGCTGAAGGTCGCCAAAGCACGGGTCGCCGAGATGCAGAACGAAATGCTGGAGAGAACCAAGGCTGCGGCCAAGGCCACCAACGACTATGTGCACGAAAATCCCTGGGCGGCCGTGGGGATCGCAGCTGCGACCGGGATGGTTCTCGGCGTCCTGATCGCACGGCGCTGAACGGGCCGATGGCCGCCGAGCATCAAGACCCGGGTACACGCAGCCACGGCGGGCTGTTCGATTCCGTGAAATCCCTGGTTTGCACGCTGATCGCCATCGCCCACACGCGGATGGAGCTTCTTTCCACCGAGCTCGAAGAGGAGCGAATGCACCTCTATTCCATGCTGGTGTGGGCCGTCGTCGCGCTGTTTTTCGCCGGATTCGGCATCGTTCTCGCGACGCTGTTCGTCGTACTCGTATTGTGGGACACCCATCGGCTGGTGGCACTGGGCATTCCGGCAGTCCTCTTTCTCCTGGGCGCTGCCCTGGCCTGGCGGGTCGTGCTGGGCAAGGTGAAGGCAAAACCCCGCCTCCTGGCGGCCAGCATGGCCGAATTATCCAAGGATCGCGAGCATCTGGCGCCACGCACATGAAAAACAAGACGCTGGAGGAACTGGCCTTGTACAGAGCGGCCCTGGCGACGCAGGCGGCAGTCCAGCGCACCCAGCTGTCGCAGGCGGCCATTCCTTTGCGCGGCGGGCTGGCGATGGCGGATCGGGGTTTGGCGGCAGTGCACCACATCGCCAAACGCCCCGTTCTGCTAGTCGGGACGCTGGCCTTCGCAGCCGCATTTCGCCCCAAGCGCGTAGCGGGATGGCTGATGCAGGGATGGGAAATCTGGCGCATGGCGCTGACGGTGAAGCGACATCTTTCCCGTTCGTAAGCTTTCCGCCCTGTCCCGTTTCATTTCAGGGAGAAATAACCTACTGACTCATCCAACATCAAGGAGAATCATCATGAAATCGAAATTAAATCGCATCACGGCCTTGTTCTTCGCGCTCCTGCTGGCGACGCTGGTGGGGTGCGCTTCGACGCCAAAACAAGAGGGAACCGGCGAATACATCGATGATTCCGTGATCACGACCAAGGTAAAGACGGCCATTTTTGAAGAGCCCACGCTGAAATCCAGCGAGATCAGCGTCAAAACCTTCAAAGGCACCGTTCAATTGAGCGGCTTCGTCGGCAATGAAGCCAGCATCGACAAAGCATCCGCCGTCGCACGCGGCGTCAAGGGAGTGAAATCCGTCGAAAATTCCTTGGTGATCAAGGGCAAGCAATAGCCTGGCGCAGAGCGTCAGGGTACTCGGCTTGTGGGCACGGCTCTTGGCCCTTTCAGGTCGGGCTTTAGCGTGAAACTCGCGAAGCGTGACCATGTCCCCCTCGCCCGCTTGCGGGAGGGTTAGGGAGAGGGCTGCTGCCCGCACGAGCGAAAAAGCCGGACCCACAAGCATCCGCCGACCCGCCTCAGTGATGGCGTCCGGTCGGGCGGCGTGCGGCGGCGGGACGCCCGCCGGCATTGCCGCCAGCCCCTGCTCCAGCAGGCGATTTCGGCTTGGCCGCGCCCTGCGACGGCGCGCGTGAACCGGAACGTCCCCGCCCCTGGCCGCCGCGTCCTGCCATCGACCCGCGTCCGTTCTGGATCGGCTCGGGCTTGGCGTTGCGGTCCGGTTCGAAGCCCGCCACCACTTCCTCGGGCAGCTCGCGCTTGAGCAGCCTTTCGATATCCGCCAGCAGCTTGAGCTCATCGACACACACCAGCGACACGGCTTCGCCGGACGCGCCTGCGCGGCCGGTGCGGCCGATGCGGTGGACGTAATCTTCCGGCACGTTGGGCAGTTCGAAGTTGACCACGTGCGGCAGGTCGGCGATATCGATGCCGCGCGCAGCGATGTCGGTCGCCACCAGCACGCGCAGGCTGCCGTCCTTGAATTCGCTCAGGGCGCGGGTGCGCGCCGACTGGCTCTTGTTGCCGTGAATGGCCAGCGAGGGGATGTCGCCCTTGGTCAGGTATTCGGCCAACTGGTTGGCGCCGTGCTTGGTGCGCGTGAATACCAGCACTTGCGACCAGTTGTGCTCCCTGATCAGGTGCGCCAGCAACGGGCGTTTCTTGTCGCGGTCCACCGGATAGACCTTGTGCGCCACATTGTCGGCGGTGGCGTTGCGGCGCGCCACTTCGATCATCGCGGGCTTGTCGAGCAGGCCGTCGGCCAGCGCCTTAATTTCGTCGGAGAAGGTGGCCGAAAACAGCAGGTTCTGCCGTTTACGCGGCAGCAGCGCCAGCACTTTTTTGATGTCGCGGATGAAACCCATATCCAGCATGCGGTCGGCCTCATCCAGCACCAGGATCTCGATGTGGGACAGATCCACCGTTTTTTGCTGCACGTGGTCGAGCAGGCGGCCGGGAGTCGCCACCAGGATATCCACCCGGCTTCTCAGGCGCGCGATTTGCGGATTGATGTTGACCCCGCCGATCATCGACATCGAATTCAGTTTCAGATATTTGCCATATTCCCGCACGCTTTCCTCGACCTGCGCGGCCAGTTCGCGCGTCGGCACGAGAATCAGAGCCCTGATCGGCGGCCGGCCGCTGGACGGACCTTTGACGTCCGGATCGGAAAGCCGGTGCAGGATCGGCAGGGTAAAGCCGGCGGTCTTGCCGGTGCCGGTCTGCGCGCCGGCCAGCAGGTCGCCGCCCGACAGCACGGCGGGGATCGCCTGGGCCTGGATCGGCGTGGGGACGGTGTAGCCGCGCTCGGTAACGGCGCGGACGATTTCATCGGACAGGCCGAGAGTGGAAAATGACATGATGACTCCGGAAATAACATCGGCCTGTCGCCGCTATCGGCGCCAGTCTTAGGCAGACGGAAAGGATGGGTGAACCAGGATCGGCAGCGGCACGAAGACTTGGTGCGGATGCCGCTGGAGCGTATTTTAACAGAGCATGGCGGGTTTCGCCATTTTAGGCTGTCCGGCATGTAGGGCCGAATTCATTCGGCCTACCAGATATTCACTCGTACCCCAAGCTCTTCACCGCCCGCTCGTCGTCGGCCCAACCGCTTTTCACCTTGACCCATACTTCGAGGTAGACCTTGCCGTCGAACAGCTTTTCCATGTCCAGCCGGGCCTGGGTACCGATTTCCTTGAGCTTCTCGCCTTTCTTGCCGATCAGGATCGGCTTCTGGCTTTCCTTGTCGACGATGATGGCGGCGAAAATGCGGCGCAACTCGCCGACGGTTTCGAATTTCTCGATTTCGACGCTGACCGAATAAGGAATTTCGTCGCCCGACAAACGGAACACTTTCTCGCGCACGATTTCGGCGGCAAGGAAACGCTCGCTGCGGTCGGTGATTTCGTCCTCGCCGAAAATCGGCTCGCCTTCCTTCAGGTGGCGGCGGATTTCCTGCACCAGGTCGGGAAGTTGCGCGTCGCGTTTGGCGCTGACCGGGATGATCGCGGCGAACTGAAACGCGGCGGAAACCTTTTCGATGAACGGCAGCAAGGTGCCCTTGTCGCGCACCAGGTCGAGCTTGTTGAGCACCAGCACCACCGGCTGATCGCGCGGCAGCAAGGCGAGGACTTTTTCGTCACGCTCGTCGAAGCGCATCGCCTCAAGCACGAACAGCACCACGTCCACATCCGACAGGGATTGCGTGACGGTGCGGTTCATCACCCGGTTCAGCGCGCTCTGGTGCTGCATCTGAAAGCCCGGCGTATCGACGAACACGTACTGCCCGTCGGCAT
The DNA here is from genome assembly GCA_023266195.1 of Sulfuricella sp. Taxonomy (GTDB): domain Bacteria; phylum Pseudomonadota; class Gammaproteobacteria; order Burkholderiales; family Sulfuricellaceae; genus Sulfuricella. The sequence goes on along the minus strand of JAHFRP010000013.1, from coordinate 49,282 downwards.
CGGTGCGGATGCCGACGATGCGGTGGCGGGTGGTCTGCGCCTTGCGCGAGGTAATGCTGATTTTCTGCCCGACCAGATGGTTGAGCAGCGTCGATTTGCCCACGTTGGGGCGGCCGACGATGGCGATGTATCCGGTGCGAAATTCCATATTGGTCTCTTTGAGAATTGTGGTGAAGAAGCTGGTAGCTCGTAGCGGGTAGCTGGTAGCAAAAACCAGCGCGGCAGCGCCGCACAAAACCCGCTACCGGCTACAGGCTACAGGCTACAGGCTGCCCGCTTTCAGCCATTCATCATTTTCATTGCGCTGCTGGCAGCCGCCTGCTCGGCGCTACGGCGGCTTGCTCCCTCGCCACAGGTGCATATGCTCAGGCCGGGGATGGCGCATTCGACCTCGAAGCACTGCTGGTGCGCTTCTCCGCTGATCGACAAGACGGTGTAATTGGGCAGCGGGATCTTGCGGCCCTGAAGGTATTCCTGCAGCAGGGTTTTCGGATCCTTGCCCAGGGTTTTGGGGTCGAGTCCCTTCATCAGCGGCTCGAACAGCTGCGCAATCACCTGTGCGGCCGCGGCGAAGCCAGTATCGAGATAAACCGCGCCGATAATGGCTTCAAGCGTGTCGGCGAGAATCGAGGGCCGGCGGTAGCCGCCGCTTTTCAGCTCGCCCTCCCCCATCAGCAGGTAGTCGCCAAGATTGAGCGACAAGGCAATTTCAGAGAGCGTTTGTTCCTTGACCAGGTGGGCGCGCATGCGGGAAAGGTCGCCCTCTGCCACGCGGGTATGCAAGTGGAACAGGCTGGAGGCGATAGCGCAGTTCAGCACGCTGTCGCCGAGAAATTCCAGCCGCTCGTTGTGCGGCACGCCGTGGCTGCGATGGGTCAGCGCCCGGCGCAGCAGGGCCGTGTCCTTGAATTCGTAACCTATCCGCCGCGTCAGCGTTTCAATGCCCATGCAGGAGGCTCACTCGCCCTTCGCACTGGTCGATGCGGTGAAGTCCATGCAGGCACTGAGATTGGACACGACCGGCACTTTGATGGAATAATCCACGCTTACCGTCGCTTTATTCCCCTCGCGCAAGATGGTGACATCTTCCGGCTTCACATCGTGAACGTTGTCGATATCAGCACGCTTGAAAAAAGAATCCTTCAACTCCTTCGGCGACAGGGTTTTCAGATCGCCGCTGGCCGCCATGGCATTGAGAATCTTCTTCACCGACATGAATTCCAGGTAGGCCGGCACCAGCTTGGCCGTCAGAATCGCCCCGGCCACCACCATGCCAGCGATAAAAATCATGCCGATCAACGTAGCGCCTTGCTGTTTTTCTCTGTTCACGACCTTCTCCCTTAGAGCATCTCAATCGATCGATTGCCCAATGCGTTTGAAATCGTCGAAATTCCACCAGATCAAGAAAGCCTTGCCGACGATGTTGCGATCCGGCACAAAACCCCAATAACGGCTGTCGTTGCTGTCGTCGCGGTTGTCGCCCATCATGAAGTAATGCCCTTGCGGTACGGTACAGGCAAAACCATCCTCATGATAAACGCAATGATCGCGGTCGGGGAACTGCTGTACATCGCCGAGCCGCACGGTGGGTGTGTCCGGCTGCACCAGCGTCAGATGGCTGTGCGTCCCGGTCTGCTCGCGCCGCTGGGTAGCCGATACGAAATTCAACCCGCTTTTGACGTAGTTGTAGTCGCCCTGCGGCTCGGTCCACAACAGCTTGCCGTTAATGGTAAGCCGCTTGTCGCGGTAAACGATCTTGTCGCCGGGCACGCCGATCACGCGCTTGATGTAATCCAGGGAGGGGTCTTCCGGGTAGCGGAAAACCATCACATCGCCATTTTTCGGCTGACGCACGTCGATGATTTTCTGGTTGATCACCGGCAGCCGGATGCCATAGTCGAATTTGTTCACCAGGATGAAATCTCCCACCAGCAGGGTCGGCATCATCGAGCCGGAAGGTATCTTGAACGGCTCCACCAGGAAGGAGCGCAACAGGAACACCACCAGGATGACAGGGAAGAAGCTCTTGGAATACTCGACCAGCAAGGGCTCTTTGGTTCCGGCGGAGCGCTTCGGCTGCAACGCGTAAATATCGATAAGCCAGACGACGCCGGTAACCACCAGCGCGATCAGCATGATTAATGGAAAATTCATTCAATACTCCAGTGAGGAGTAAGGGGTCAGGAGTGAGAGATTGCTACTCCTCACTCTTCACTCCTCACTACATTTACTTGTTGTCCACCTGCAAAATCGCCAAAAACGCTTCCTGCGGGATTTCCACGTTGCCGACTTGCTTCATGCGCTTCTTGCCGGCCTTCTGTTTTTCCAGCAGCTTGCGCTTACGCGAAATATCGCCGCCATAGCACTTGGCCAGCACATTCTTGCGTAGCGCCTTGACGTTCTCGCGCGAAATGATTTGTGCCCCGATCGCCGCCTGGATCGCCACGTCGAACATCTGGCGCGGAATCAGCTCGCGCATCTTCGAAGCCAGCTCGCGGCCGCGGTACTGGCTGTTGGCGCGGTGCACGATCACCGACAGGGCATCCACCTTGTCGCCGTTGATCAGGATATCCACCTTGACCAGATCGGACGTGCGATATTCCTTGAACTCGTAGTCCATCGAGGCGTAGCCGCGCGAAACCGACTTCATCTTGTCGAAGAAATCCATCACGACTTCGTTCATCGGCATCTCGTAGGACAGCATCACCTGCCGACCCATGTACTGCATGTTCTTCTGCATGCCGCGCTTTTGCGTGCACAGGGTAATCAGGGAGCCGACATATTCCTGCGGGGTCAGGATGGTCACATCGATGATCGGCTCGCGGATTTCCTCGATCTTGGAGAGGTCCGGCAGCTTGGAGGGGTTTTCGATCTCCAGCACCTCGCCATCCTTCATCACCACCTGGTAGATCACCGTCGGCGCGGTGGTGATCAGGTCCATGTCGTACTCGCGCTCCAGGCGCTCCTGCACGATTTCAAGATGGAGCAGGCCGAGGAAACCGCAACGGAAACCGAATCCCAGCGCCTGGGAAACTTCCGGCTCATAGCGCAGCGAAGCGTCGTTGAGCTTCAGCTTTTCCAGCGCGTCGCGCAGCGCGTCATATTCATGCGATTCCACCGGATAAAGGCCGGCAAACACTTGCGGCTGGATTTCCTTGAAGCCGGCGAGCGGCTCGCGGGCGGAGTTGTCCTGCAAGGTCACGGTATCCCCCACCATGGCGGCCTTGAGTTCTTTGATGCCGGCGATGATGAAGCCCACGTCGCCGGCAGACAGCTGCGGACGGGGCATGGATTTGGGCGTGAACGACCCCACCTGCTCACACAGGAAAGTCGCGCCCGTCGCCATCAGCTTGATTTTGTCCTTGGGCTTGAGCACACCGTCGAACACGCGCACCAGCATCACCACGCCGACATAGTTGTCGAACCAGGAATCGATGATCAGCGCCTTCAACGGCGCCGCGGGATCGCCCTGGGGCGGCGGAATGCGGGCGACCACGGCCTCCAGAACATCCTCGATGCCGAGGCCGGTCTTGGCGCTGGTCAGCACGGCATCGGACGCATCGATGCCGATGATTTCCTCGATTTCCTTGATCACCCGCTCGGGTTCCGCGCTGGGCAGATCGATCTTGTTGAGCACCGGCACCACCTCGACACCCTGCTCGATGGCGGTATAACAGTTGGCAACGCTCTGCGCCTCGACGCCCTGCGACGCATCGACCACCAGCAGCGCGCCTTCGCAGGCCGCAAGCGAGCGCGACACTTCGTATGAAAAATCGACGTGACCGGGCGTGTCGATCAGGTTCAGCTGGTAAGTCTCTCCATCGCGCGCCCTGTATTTCAAGGCAGCCGTCTGTGCCTTGATGGTAATACCGCGTTCGCGCTCGAGATCCATGGAATCCAGAACCTGCGCCTCCATCTCGCGGTCGGAGAGGCCGCCGCACAGATGAATGATGCGATCTGCCAAAGTGGACTTGCCGTGATCGATGTGAGCAATAATGGAAAAGTTGCGGATGCGCTTCATATTTGTGTCAGTAAAAAAGGGCACTTTGCGGTGCCCTCTTTCTTTGGGGAAAGCCGGATTTTACAGGATTCTGCCGAAATAAGCAGCAAGCGCGGCGGGGTCGAGGTGATAGTGGCAAATTTCTTCCCCGTTCGCGATCAGCACCGGCACGAGGTGGCCGTAACGCTGCTCCAGGTCTTCGTCGTCCTCGATGTCGACGACTCGCACGGCGAATGGATAAACGGATCGCAGCGCGTCGAGCGCTTCGATCATGTCGTGGCACAGGTGGCAGCATTCGCGGCTGTAAACCGTCAACAGCGTCGCGTCGCTCATTTCAGCCTGATCGACACGAACAGCGCGCGCTCTCCGCGCCGCACCAGCAGAGCGATATTCTGCCCCGCCTTGAAACCGGCAAGCATCTGGTTGAACTGCGCCACATTTTTCACATCTTTGTTGTTGATGGACATGATCACATCGCCGCGCCGGATGCCGGCGCGGGCGGCCAGCCCATTCGCATCCTCCACCACCACGCCATGCGAGATTTGCAGCTCCTTCTTCCCCTCCGCGGGAAGTTCGCCCAGCCTCAAACCCAGCCGACCGGAAGGCGTGTCGGCTTTGCCGGGATGCGGCGCAGCCTGCTCCGCGGGCGCCTCGCCCACGGTCAAGGTCAGATCCTTGGGCGCGCCTTTGCGCCACACCTCCACCACCACCTGCTTGCCCGGCTTGGTTGCCGCGACCAGGAGCGGCAGTTCGGTGGCACCGCCCACCGGCTTGCCGTCAAACTTCAACACCACGTCGCTCGGCTCCAGGCCACCCTTTTCCGCCGGTCCGTCTTTTTCCACACCCGCGATCAGGGCGCCTTCCGGCGTCTTCAGGCCGAACGACTCGGCCAGATCTTTGGTCACTTCCTGGATGATCACACCGAGCCAGCCCCGGCTGACTTTGCCGTGGGCGCGCAATTGGTCTGCAATGTTCATCGCCACATCGATGGGAATGGCGAAGGCAAGCCCCATGTAGCCGCCGGTACGGCTGTATATCTGGGAATTGATGCCGATCACTTCACCCTTGAGGTTGAACAGCGGCCCGCCCGAATTACCCGGATTGATCGCCGCATCGGTCTGGATGAATGGCACGTAATTTTCCTGCGGCAACGAGCGCCCCTTCGCGCTGACGATGCCGGCGGTCACGCTGTTCTCAAAGCCGAACGGTGAGCCGATGGCAGCCACCCACTCGCCCACCTTGACCTGGGCGGGGTTGCCGATCGCCACCTTGGGCAGGCCGGTTGCCTCGATCTTGATCAGCGCGACATCCGATCTCAGGTCGGCGCCGATCACCTTGGCCTTGAATTCACGCTTGTCGGTCAGACGCACGGTTACTTCGTCGGCCGCGTCCACCACGTGGGCATTGGTGAGAATGTAGCCGTCGCTACTGACGATGAAGCCGGATCCCTGGGCCTTCGACTCGAATTCGCGCGGAATGTCGGCATGGGGAGACCGATAACGGCGGAGGAAATCCCGTAACGGATCGTCCTCCGGGAGGTTGGGAATCTGGGGGAACAAGTCCTCGAAGCTGATTGTCTGGGTAGTGCTGACATTCACCACCGCCGGCCCCTGCTTCTCGACCAGTTCGGTAAAGTCGGGCAGATCCTTGGCGCTGGAAAATACCGATAACGAGAGCAGAAAAAAAGCGCACAGTAATCTCTTCATGTTCCGACGACCCCTGCAAGTTTGATCACCATGTAATAAACATAGCCGCAAAGGCTCACTTCTTCAAACGGCCAGGCTCGACAAAGCGAATCGGGGCATCGACAACCCGGCTCAGAATCACGGGCCGATATTGTCCGCCTAAACCTGCTTTTGCCGAATGTATTTTCAGTCCAAAAAAGCCCGCCGCCAGCCCTGCCATCGCGCCGACAGCCGCGTATCCGTCCCTCGACGCTGCGTCCGCGATCGCGCTCCCCGCCTCTGCGCCGATGAAAAGCAGCAACAACGGAAACAGATAGAGAAGCAGTGTGCCTTTCAGCAACGCGGATTCTTCCAGGCCGACCATGACGCGGTCGCCCACCTTTGCACCGGCATCGTTGCGGGCTAGGTAAAGAGGTGCTTTCTGACCGAGAAAACCGGCCAGCACCGAGGTGCCGCAATTGCTTTCGCTGCAGCCGCTGCAACTCGACTTCCGGTTGGCCTGCACATAAGCGACGGAATCTTCCACTTTCATCACTACGGCCTGGATTTCAATCATGACGAACCTGTCGCTTCAATTTTCTGCCGCTACTTGGCGGCATTGACGACGGAATTGCCGATTTGCATCACGGTAACCTCAGGCACTTCGCCCAGCACAGTAATCTGGCGATCCGCCAGCGTGTGCGTATAGAAATTGGTAGCCCCCCGGTGCGCCACGCCCTGCATGGCCTTCGTGCCGCTCTCGACGGGCTCGATAAAAACCGAGACGGTCGCCAATCCGTCCGAAAACACCAGGTGATCGACCGGCACGTCTTTCCCCGGCATCGTGCGCTTCATTGCGGTGACCTGGTTGAAACCCGGGGGAAGCGGCTTCACAGCCCATTCCACGTCGTTCTGCCGCAATTCGGTCACGGCCGCCGAATTATTGGAGACGACCACTTTCCTGCCGGAAATTTTCGGCTTGAGGGATTCGCTGTCGATCTGTCCGCCAATAGTAAGTTGGGTAAACGCAAATTGCCCGATCACCTCGTTCTTTTCGTTGAGCGTGCTGGCTTTCAGCAGCAAGCTCGTGGCATGGTCGATCCACAACTTGAGGCGATAGCGGTATTGGTCCTTCGGTTCCAATACCAAAACATCGCAAGCGTAGCCGGCAACTCGATCCGGCTCGGCAAGCCGAACCTTGTAGTTCTTGCCGATGTCGTCCATCCGGCTGGGCAGCAGCGCGGGGAACGACTTTCCGATCCTTCTTTTCTCCACCACGACGGAGCTGTTGCTGTCCGGCTTGAAGCACAGCACTTCATTGTTGTTGCGCACCACTTCGAGGGGGTAGCCGTCCAGCGCCTCGACCTTCTCGTGCTCGCCGCTGTCGTTCCTGAGGTGGACAACCCGGCTGGTTTCCACGTGATCACCGTATTGATAGATGAAGGTTCCGCTGTAATTGAGCTGGTGCGCCGCAACGGCGACCTTCTTCAACGCTTCCAGCGCATCGGTCTGGTTCGCCGCCTCTGCTTGCGGCATGCCGGCCAAGCCCGCAAACAAGGCTGCAACAAAAAATAATGCTCTCATTGACCCCGATCCTGCCTATTTTCGAGAGATGCGCGCTGGTAGCGGGCAGATTCCTGCGCGGCGTGGGAATATTCCTGGTGTGCGGTCAGATAACTGCTGACGTTGATCTCCGAAGGGTCTGCTTCGGCGACAACGGTCTCGGCCCTGGCGCCTGGCCCGTTCCCGCCGTTGATCTGGAACGCCACCCAGCCCACCAGCGAAAATGCCGTAACCGAAGCCGCAGCCGAAAGCGCAATCAGGGTGCGCTTATGCGGCAAAAACCGGCGGGGCGCCAGGACTGTCGCTTCTTTCTCCAGACGCTCTGAAAATCGCGCATCGAAGTCGGCGGAGAGAGGTGAAGTCTGCCGCAAAGTATCGCGGATCAAGTGATACGCCAGCCAATTCTGCCGCAAACTTTCCCGCTCTTCGTCTTGAGCCGCGGCGAATAGCGCCATCGCCTCTTCATGCTCCAGTTCGCCATCCACCAGCGCGGATATTCGACTTTCCATCATCACCACCTCGTGTCTCTAGCCGTGCCCAGGAGCGGTCGCAATTTCTCGGCGATCGCCTCGCGGGCGCGGAATATCCTCGACCGCACCGTGCCTATCGGGCAATTCATCACACCCGCAATATCTTCGTAACTCATACCCTCGATCTCGCGTAGCGTGATTGCCGTCCTGAGTTCCTCGGGCAAACTGTCCATCGCATTGTTTACGGTTTCGGCGATCTGCTTGCTCAAAAGTTCATTTTCCGGCGTATTGATATCGCGAAGCTGATCCGCGTCTTCGAAACCCTCGGCCTCGTCGCTGCTGAACTCGGTTGTCGTCGGCGCCCGCCGGCCTTGCGACACCAGATAATTCTTCGCTGTATTGATGCCGATCCGGTACAGCCAGGTGTAAAAAGCGCTCTCGCCCCGGAAAGAAGGCAAGGCCCGATAGGCCTTGATGAACGCCTCCTGGGCGACATCCTCGACCTCGGCCTGATCGCGGATGAAACGCGACAGCAGGCGACCCAGCTTGCGCTGGTACTTGACCACAAGCAGCTCGAAAGCATGCTTGTCGCCATGCTGTGCGCGCTCGACCAACTGCTGGTCAATCTCTCGATCACCCATCTGGGCATTCCCTGAAAACAGCGTCATTATACTTGTCTCTATACGCGGCCATGGCCAACTATAGGGTCAGTATAGCGCCCTCGTCTTCCTCAGGGAACGCAGCCTGTCAATAGAGACACCCCCATCATCGAATAGTTCACATCCCTGCAAGGTTATTGACATTCGCCGCCCGCAAGCGAGCGCCCGACCCTGTGTCCGGCTCCTCATAGCATGCTATTATTTCCGCCATATGAACATCCCCACTGAAAACCAAGGATCGCACTTCGACGTCGTCATCATCGGCAGCGGACTGGCGGGCATGACGCTGGCGCTCAACCTCGCCGAACAGAAACGGGTGGCCATCGTCACCAAAAGGGAATTGCTGGACGGTGCCAGCAACTGGGCTCAGGGCGGCATCGCCGCAGTGCTGGCGAGCGACGACACGATCGAGGAGCATATCCGCGATACCCAGATCGCCGGCGCCGGGCTGTGCGACGAAGACGCCACCCGCTTCGTGGTCGAAAACAGCCGCGCCTCGATCGAATGGCTGATCAGGCAGGGCGTGCCGTTCACCAAGGACGCGGACAGCAACCTCGGCTACCACCTGACGCGCGAAGGCGGCCACAGCCACCGCCGCATCATCCACGCCGCCGACGCCACCGGCAATGCGGTGCAGCTCACCCTGGCGGAAAAAGTCAGAAGCCACGCCAACATCACCCTGCTCGAAAACCACATCGCCATCGACCTGATCACCGGCAATAAACTGGGCCTCGAAACCCAAGCCTGCTTCGGCGTTTACGTGCTGGACAACGATACCGGCAAGGTCCAGACCTTTTCCGCCCAGCATACCGTGCTGGCAAGCGGCGGCGCGGGCAAGGTCTATCTCTACACCACCAACCCCGACGTCGCCACCGGCGACGGCATCGCCATGGGCTGGCGGGCGGGCTGCCGGGTGGCGAACATGGAATTCATCCAGTTCCATCCCACCTGCCTCTACCACCCCCATGCGAAGTCGTTCCTGATCACCGAGGCGGTGCGCGGCGAAGGCGGCTTCCTGCTCCTGCCCGACGGCACCCGCTTCATGCCGGAGCACGACCCGCGCGCCGAACTGGCGCCGCGCGACGTGGTGGCGCGCGCCATCGACTTCGAGATGAAAAAGCGCGGGCTGGACTGCGTTTACCTGGACATCTCGCACAAGCCGGCGGCCTTCCTCAAGGAACATTTCCCCACCATCTACAGCCGCTGCCTGGAACTGGGCATCGACATCACGCGCCAGCCCATTCCGGTGGTGCCGGCGGCGCACTACAGCTGCGGCGGCATCGTCACCGACCATGCCGCGCGCACCGACATCCCCAACCTGTACGCTGTCGGCGAAGTCGCCTGCACCGGCCTGCACGGCGCCAACCGCCTGGCCAGCAACTCGCTGCTGGAATGCATCGTTTACGCCCGCTCCGCCGTGGAGGACATCCAGCGCCAGCCGGAAACCCCGTCCCCCGTCCTGCCGGAATGGGACGAAAGCCGCGTCACCGACGCCGACGAGGAAATCGTCATCTCGCACAACTGGGACGAGCTGCGCCGCTTCATGTGGGATTACGTCGGCATCGTGCGCACCAATAAGCGCCTGGAGCGGGCACAGCACCGCATCCGCCTGCTCACCGAGGAAATCACCGAGTATTACCGGAACTTCCGCGTCAGCAACGACCTGATCGAGCTGCGCAACCTGGTGCTCACCGCCGACCTGATCGTGCGCTGCGCCATGCTGCGCCACGAAAGCCGCGGCCTGCATTACAGCAGGGACTATCCGAACCAGTTGCCGGAAGCGAAAAATACGGTGCTGGAACCGGACGGCAGATAGCTACCCGGCTTTTTCGCATCGCCATCTCAGCCACACCCGCAAGCGCCGGAAGTCGTCGGCATTCACCGCGTCCGGCAAAATCACCAGATGTTTCGCGAAGCGGCCATCCGCCGGTTTCAGGTTGAGCACGGCCAGGTAAGGGGAAACGAAACTGCTGCCGAGCAGATCGGCGCCGCGCCATTCCCCGCTACGGCACTGGAATTCGCAGGCGCAGTCGCCGTCGATCCTCAGGGTGATCAGCGAATCGGGCAAGGTGCGAAAGCCGTCGCGGCGCAGGGCGTGCAACGCGCTGCCGAGAACCAAGGGCATCGCCGAAGCGGCCAGCCATAGCGGCGCCGGCACCAGCCAGCACATCGCCGCGGCGAAAACGTGCATGCCGCCCAGCAAGCCCGCCAGCCGCCGGGACGAACCAACCGCGATCGTCAGAACCTTCATCCGCAAGCCTTGTAAAAAAGCCCCAATGCCCTTATTTTAACCGTCATCCAGTTAAACAACGGCAAAACATGAATCCTATCTGGCAAGACCATCTCATCAAGGCGGGCGCGCAGATCGAAAACGGCCGCGTCGTCCATTTCGGCCACCCCGAACAGGAATTGCAAACCGCGCAGTCCGGCACCGTGATTGCCGATCTGTCCCATCTCGGCATAATCGGCGTCGGCGGCGAAGACAGCCAGACCTTCCTGCAAGGCCAGACCACCAACGACGTGCGGCTCGCCGCGGACCGCGCCCAGCACAACAGCCTGTGCACGCCCAAGGGACGGATGCTGGCGACTTTCCTGCTGTGGCGGGACGAAGACGGCTATCTCCTGCAACTGCCGGCCGAACTCCAGGCCGGCATCCAGAAACGACTAACGATGTATGTGCTGCGCTCCAAGGTCAAAATTCGCGATGCCGGCGCCGAAACCGTTCGCTTCGGCATGGCGGGAGCCGATGCCGAAAGCCTGTTGCAAACCCTGCTCGGCCCGCTACCGCAAGAAGCCCTGGGCGTGGCCCGCCACGGCGGCACGACGGTCGTCCGCCTTGGCCCTGCCCGCTTCGAGATCGTCGCGACCAGCGAACAGGCACCGGGCTTGTGGGATGAATTGAGCAACACCGCCACCCCGGCCGGCAGCGCCTGCTGGGAGTGGCTGGAAATCCAGGCCGGCATCCCCGTCATCCTGCCCGCCACGCAGGAACAGTTCACGCCGCAAATGGCGAATTTCGAGGCGCTCGGCGGCGTCAGCTTCACCAAGGGCTGCTATACGGGTCAGGAAATCGTCGCGCGCACGCAGCACCTCGGCAAGGTCAAGCGTCGCCTCTACCTGGCCCATATCGACGCGGATAGCGCACCCCAGCCGGGCGACGAGCTGTCCGACGGAAATCAGGCGGCGGGAATGGTAGTGAATGCGCAGCCCGCTCCCGGCGGCGGCTTCGACCTGCTGGCAGTCATCCCGACCGAGGCAGCCGAAAGCGACGGGATACGCTGGCTCTTCCCGGATGGGCCGGCGTTGCGCTTTCTGGCGTTGCCCTATCCGGTCTAGAGCGAGCTTCCTGCCGCAACAATGAAAATAACTTTTCTCGGCGCCGCCCGGCAGGTTACCGGCTCCTGCTACCTGATCGAAACCGGCGCAGTCAGATTCCTGGTGGATTGCGGCCTGTTCCAGGGCGGGCGCAAGGCCGACGCGCTCAACGCGCAGCCTTTCAGGTTCGACCCCCGGAAAATCGACTTCGTGCTGCTGACTCACGCCCACATCGACCACAGCGGCCTCCTGCCCCGGCTGGTGGCGGAAGGCTTTGGCGGACGAATCCACACCACCACCGCCACCGCCGACCTGCTCGAAGTGCTGCTGCCGGACTGCGCCCACATCCAGGAAATCGAGGCCAGCCGCGAAAACCGCCGGCGTGAGCAAGGCAAAAGCAGGAAGCGCCCGCACAAGGCCCCCGCCGTTCCGCTGTACACCACGGCCCAGGCGGAGGCCAGCCTGGGCATGCTGGCGCCGGTCGACTACGACGCCCCGCTGGCGCCGCACCCCTCCGTCAAATGCCGCTTCCGCGACGCCGGCCACATCCTGGGTTCGGCCATCATCGAGGTGTGGATCGAGGATCAGGGCAAGGAGACCAAGCTGGTCTTCTCGGGAGATCTGGGCCAGCCCGACCGTCCCATCCTGCGCGACCCGACCTTCATCGAGAAAGCCGACATCCTGTTCGTCGAATCGACCTACGGCGACCGCCTGCACAAGGATTTGACCTCGACCGTGGACGAAGTCGTCCACGCCATCAACGACACCCTGTTGCGCAAGAAAGGTAACGTCATCATTCCCGCCTTCGCCGTCGGTCGGACGCAGGAAATCCTTTACCTGCTGTACCAGCTCACCCGCCAGGGCCGCTTCAGGGATTTGAACATCTACGTGGATTCGCCGATGGCGACGCGCGCTACGGCCATCACCATGAAGCACATGGAAGTGTTCGACGACGAGGCGCAGGAACTCAACACGTGGCGCGAGAGAAACCGCATCCCGCTGAAACTGACATTCACCGGCAGCACGGAAGAATCCATCGCCCTCAACAGCATCCATTCCGGCGCCATCATCATTTCCGCCAGCGGCATGTGCGACGCCGGCCGCATCAAGTTCCACCTGATCAACAACCTGAGCAATAAACGGAATACCATCCTGATCACCGGCTTTCAGGCCGAAGGCACACTCGGCAGGCGCCTGGTGGACGGCGCAAAAACAGCGCGTATCTACGGCAACGAGGTCGCCGTGCGCGCCGAAATCCACACCATCGGCGGACTCTCCGCCCATGCCGACCAGGCCGCCTTGCTACAGTGGCTCAAACAGTTCAGGCGTGCGCCCGCCCAAACCTTCGTGATGCACGGAGAAATCCACGCCGCCAGCGCCCTCGCCAAATACATCGAGGCAATGGACTGGAAAGTGACCGTTCCCGGCCTGGGCGATTCGGTTCTGGTCTAATCAATTCAGACCGGCTTTTAGGCCGATGTCTCCCGCGCCGAGAGCGGCAGCCGGACGATCATGCGTGTTCCCTGCCCCGGCGCGCTCTCGGCCCGGATGGTGCCGCCGTGCAGCTCGACGATCTGCCTGACAAGGTAGAGCCCAAGTCCCGAGCCGGCAGCCTTGGCGCCTTCCGCACGAAAATATCGGTCGAAGACGCGCGCCAGATCCTGCGCTTGAATGCCGATACCGGAATCCGAAACGCGCACCTCAGCGCAACCGCCCTCCACTTCGCCGCCGATGCATATCCCGCCGCCATCGGGGGCGTATTTCATGGCGTTGCCCAGCAGATTGGTGAAGGCGATGCACAGTAATTCCTCATCTCCCCGCACTGTCGCATTCAGACGATCCGCATCCAGTTCCGGTTCTGGCCATTCGGCGCGCCAGGCAGTGCGACAGAGCAGCTCATGCGATTCGACGGCTTCCATTCCGGGCGGACGGGCGGCACGGCGCAGGCGATCCTCGGTGAGATGATTGTTGATCAGCGCCTCATTAGGGAATCGTTGATTTATTTGTCGCCCCGGCGAAAGCCGGGATCCAGCCCCTCGGCTTTTCTGGGTTCCGGCCGACCCTCTCTCCTACTCCCCTCGCCGAAAGGGGGAGAGGGTTTGGGAGAGGGCCTGCCGAAATGCCGAATTCTGAACAAATCAGCGTGTCATTAGGGTGCTGATGTGCCGCAGGCACCCATCTGGAGCTTTTTGGTTATGACTATCTGCTTTTTATGGCAAAAGTGAAACCACTTGTCTATTGCAATTACCATTTATAACAGTTTGTTGCTAAAGGATATTCGCAACGTTTTTTTACCCATCCCAAAGTTTTTGCCCTTAATGACAATTGTGTTAACATTTTGTAATATTTTGGCGGAATAACCATTCGCCATAGACTTCAGGCCCGCCCACCAAGAACCAAAAAGCAAGAACCGCAAGAATCGATAAGGGAGTCCAGATGTTTGCCAAGCCCACGCAATGCAGTGGTTTTGCCCCGCGAATCACCGCTTCCAATCCCAAACTCCTGGCAACGCTCGTCGCCGCCTCCTTGATTCTAGGCGGCTGCGCCTCGATACAACCCGAGCCGCTGACCACCACGGAGGTTGCAGCGGCCGGCGCGAAAGACGTGCAACGGATACGCAACGATGTCGAGCCCCTCGCCGGTGCCCTGTCCCTGGATGAAGCCATCGCACGGGCCATCAAGTACAACCTGGAACGCCGGGTCAGAATGATGGAAGAGGCAGTCTCCCTTGGGCGACTGGAAGTGGGCGGGTTCGATATGCTGCCCAAGCTCGTCGCCTCGGCGGGCTACCGGGAGCGCAACAACGACCTGATCACGCGCAGCAAGGATTCGGTGACCGGCCTGCCCTCCCTGGCCAATCCCTACATCTCCAGCGACCGCTCCGCTCTCACCACCGATCTCAGCTTCACCTGGAGCCTGCTGGACTTCGGCCAGAGCTACTACGCCGCAAAACAGAGCGCCGAACGCGCCCTGATCGCCGGCGAACGACGCCGCAAGGCACTGCACCTGCTGGTCCAGGATGTTCGCACCGCCTTCTGGCGCGCCGCCAGCGCCCAGAAGCTGAAGGCCGATGTGCGGGCGACGATCGTCGAGGCGGAAGGCGCCCTGGTCGAGTCGCGCAAGGCAGAAGCCGAACGCCTGCGCAATCCGCTGGACTCGCTACGCTATCAGCGCCAGCTGCTGGAAAACCTGCGCCTGCTCGAAGCCATCGACCAGGAGCTGTCATCGGCCCGCATCGAGCTCGCCTCCCTGACCAATCTGCCGCTGACCGGCGAACTGAGCGTCGTCGAGCCGGCCCAGGAACTCAGCACCAAGTGGCTGGAAATTCCAGCGGAGCGGATGGAGCAGCAGGCCATCGCCCAGAACGCCGATCTGCGCGAATCCTTTTACAGCGTCCGCCTGGCCACCGAGGAAGCGCGGCGCGGGCTGCTGCGCCTGTTCCCGGGGCTGTCCTTCAACTATGCGGCGCACAAGAGCGACGACAGCTACCTGATCAACCAGCGCTGGAACGAGGCCGGCGTCCAGTTGTCGTTCAACTTGCTCGGACTCCTGGCCGCGCCGGCGCAGATGCGCCTGGGCGAAGCCGGTCAGAGCCTGGCTGAACAGCAGCGCCTGGCGACCCTGATGGGCGTGCTGACCCAGGTCCATCTGGCCCGGCTCCAGCTGGGCAACGCCTACCGGCAGTATCAGCGCGCCGACGGCATCTGGCTGGTGGACCGCAGCATCGCCGAGCACATGGCCAACCGCGAACAGGCCCAGACCCAGACCAAGCTCGACCGGATCGCCAACCAGACCAGCGCCATCCTGAGCGAGCTGCGCCGCTATCAGGCCATGGCCCAGGTCCATGCCGCCACGAGCAAACTGCAGGCCACGCTCGGCCTGGAGCCGGCGATCGAAGGTAGCCAGGAGATGCCCATAAGCCAGCTTTCCGAGGCTGTCGGCGCGTCGCTGCGCCAATGGGACGAGGGCAAATTACCCCTGGTCGAGGACGACAACTCGGCGGCGCTGGCAGCGCCTGCCACTAAACCGCCACCCCAGGCCGCACACCCCGCAGCGGAGCCGGCGCCTGCCGAACAACTCAAGACATCCACCTCGTCCGCAGAGCAGGAAGTGGCTGCCGCGCTACTCACCTGGGCCACAGCCTGGTCGGACCGGAACCTTCATGCCTACCTCGACTGCTATGCGCCGGATTTTGCGCCGGCGGACGGCAGCCGCCGCGATGCCTGGGCCGCTGCTCGCAAACGCGTCATCGGCCACGCGAAAGATGTCCGCCTGGACGTCGCCGACGTGGAAACGGATGTAAAAGAACCGCGGCATGCCGTGACCCGCTTCGCCCAGAGCTACCGATCCGCCGGTTTTCACGACTCGGTGAAAAAAATCCTGTCCTGGCGGCAGATCGACGGCCGCTGGCTGATCGTCGGAGAGACCGTTGCCGACGCGGCGCGGCGCTAGATCCATGGCACCGCCGACAATCCTTCACGACCCTGCCCGCAAGAGCCGGGCAGGCTTCACGCGGTCCTTTGCGCTGCTCGTTGCGTCCATGGCACTGTTGTCTGACGCGCAAGCGGCCGACATGGGAAAGATGGCGCCGGCGCCATCTCCAACCGTGGCGGCCCCGACCACCCTGGACAAGCGGGAAATCCGCGCCCAGCTGTTGCCGCGGCGCTATACCACCCTGGCCGCCGAGATCGGCGCCAAAATCAGGCACTTGGCGGTCCCGGAGGGCGGTCGTTTCCGCGGCGGTGAAACGCTGGTCAGCTTCGACTGTTCGCTGCAACAGGCCCAGCTGAACAAGGCCAAGGCAGCCCTTAATGGCGTCGAACAGACTTGGCACGCCAACCAAAGACTTAACGAGCTGCATTCGGTAGGCAAGGTCGAGCTGGATGTCTCCGAGGCCGAGGTGGCGAAAGCCAGGGCCGAAGTCGCTTCCAATGCCGCGCTTATCGCCAAGTGCGCCATTCCCGCTCCTTTCTCTGGCCGCGTCGCCGAGCAGAAAGTTCGGGAGCAGCAGTATGTGCAGCCCGGCCAGACCCTGCTGGAAATCCTCGATGACTCCTCCCTGGAACTCGAATTCATCGTGCCGTCCAAGTGGATGGCCTGGATCAAGCCCGGCTACGGCTTCCAGGTCAAAATCGACGAAACCGGCCGAAGCTACCCAGCCAAGATCCAGCGCATCGGCGCCCGGGTCGATCCCGTCAGCCAATCCATCAAGCTGTCCGCCGTCATCGACGGCAAGTTCCCCGAACTCGTAGCAGGCATGAGCGGCCAGGTGAACCTCGCCCCGCCGCTCCGCCCATGACAATCCACGTAACCGACGCCCTTTCCGGAGGCACAGCATGAGTTCCCTCAGCCCAAAATCCGCCAAGCCCACCGATCTGTCCGCGAAAACGCCGTCCGGTCGCCTGAAGCGCCGTGGGCCATCGCCGCTGGCTCTGGAACCGCGCTTCATGTTTGACGGCGCGGGAGTGGCGAGCGCTATCGATGCCCATGCCCACGATGCGATCCACGACAGCGGCGCGGCACCAAGCCTCGCCCTCCCCGCCACGACCGATGCGCCCCCCCCGGCCGTGGCCGTCGCGGCCACGGGTGCAAGAGAAATCGCCTTCGTCGATACCAGGATCCCGGATTGGCAGAACCTGGCG
This sequence comes from Sulfuricella sp., assembly GCA_023266195.1. Classification (GTDB taxonomy): domain Bacteria; phylum Pseudomonadota; class Gammaproteobacteria; order Burkholderiales; family Sulfuricellaceae; genus Sulfuricella. The sequence continues at coordinate 31,969 of JAHFRP010000013.1, read as the reverse complement.
GCTGGCGTTCGCCCCGGTATCGAGGTAGTCCTGGTGCAAGCGGACGAAAACGGCATCGACCAGATCCTCGTCGCCCTCCGGGGCCGGCACGACATCGATGCCATTTACCTGGTTGGCCACGGCGCGCCGGGAACGGCCGAAATCGGCAGCAGCGTGCTGACCGCCGACAGCCTCGGTAGCCTGCAAGGCCAGTTGGCCGCCATCGGCGCCAGTCTGACGCCTCAGGGCGACATCCTGCTCTATGGCTGCGACATCGCTGCCGGCAAGACCGGCCTGGATTTCGTGACGCAGCTGAGCCAGATCACCGGCGCCGACGTGGCGGCCTCGACCGATGCCACCGGCGCTGCCCGGCTGGGCGGCAACTGGAACCTCGAAGCCCGCACCGGAAGCATCGCAGCGTCCGCGCTCCTGAGCACGTCGGCCGAAGCCGGCTACGACGCCCTGCTCGGCGTCCCGACCATCACCCAGATCGTGCGCCAGACGCCGAGCTACGATACCACCAACGCGGATTCCGTCACCTATCGCGTCACCTTCAGCGAAGCGGTGCAAGGCGTCACCGGCAACGCATTCGCCTTCGCGCCGGGCTCGGTCAGCGGCGCCACGGTTCAGCTGGTCACGCCGGTGGTCAACAGCAACGGCACCCAGTTCGACATTCAGGTCGGCGGGCTGGCCGGCACCACCGGCACCCTCAACCTGGACATTTCCAACCAGGCTGCCATCACCAGTGTCGCCACCGGCCAGACCCTGGTCTATTCGAATACCGTCGGCGGCGATGCGGCGTCTGATCAGACCTACATCATCGACCACGCCATCACCACGCCGGTCATCACCGGCCTGCTGACCGCCGGCAACGCCAATGGCGACACCGGAGCCTCGTCCAGCGATTTCATCACCAGCATCGGCAACCTGAAGATCACCGGCACCACCGACGCCGGCAACCGGGTCCAGGTATTCAGCGACGGCCATTCCATCGGCAGCACCACCGCCGACGGCACCGGCCACTGGACCCTGGACTACACCGGGACCACACTGGCCGAAGGCACCTACAGCCTTACCGCCACCGCAGGAGACCAGGCCGGCAATACCGCCACCTCCTCCGCGGTGGCGCTGGTAATCGACCAGACGGCGCCGGCCATCGCCGGCGTGACCGCCAGCGACATTATCGTCACCCTGACCTACACTGAAGCATCCAGCCTCGATGCCGTAAACAAGGGCGGCACCTTTACCGTTACCGACAACGGCACCCCGATCGCCGTCAACAGCGTGCTGGTAAATGCCAACGCCAAGACCGTGATGCTGACCCTGGCCAGCCCAGTAACCGCAGGCCATACCGTTCTTGTCAGCTATACCGACCCGACCGGCGGAAACGATGCCAATGCCATTCAGGACATTGCCGGAAACGATGCGACAAGCGCGGGCCATTCTGTTGTCAACAACACCAATTCCCCCGACTCCGCACCGCTCATCAGCGGTGTTTCCGGTTCGACCTGGTACAGCAAGGGCGACAGCCCGGTCGCCGTTTTCAGCGGCACCCCGGCCATCACCGACACCGACGACACTTTCCTGGAAAGCGCGACGGTCACCGTCACCACCAACAGAAACGCCACCGACGTTCTGAGCATTTCCGGCATCCTGCCCGCCGCCATCAGTGCCAGCAGCTACAATGCCGGCACCGGTGTCCTGACTCTGTCCGGCCATGCCGTACTGGCCGACTATCAGACTGCGCTGTCCCTGATCCGCTTCCAGAACACGACCGGTGCGGCAATCGATACCAACCGCACCATCACCGTGACCGTCAACGACGGCCAGACCAGTTCGACTGCCGCCACTCGCACCATGCACGTGCTCGGCACAGCGTTCTCGCTGGGCGACACCACGACGGCCTATCTGCTGGACGGTGCGGGTACCAACCTGTACGGCGTAAATCTGGTGATGGGCACCATTACCACGCTCTATTCGTCTCTTCCGGCCGTCAGCATGAACGGCGTGGGCTTCAGCCCACTAGACGGACATCTCTATGCTTCCGACAACGCCAATCATCGGATCATTCGCATCAATGCCGACGGCACGACCAGCAATATGTCTGCTGCCTATAACGGTGCGAGCAATGCTCCCGCAACGAATACCAGCCTGATTTCTTCCGACATCGATGCATCCGGAATCCTGTACATGAACGCGAGCGGCGCCGGATCGATCTACCGTTTCGACACCAATCCGACGTCCAGCACCTACCTGACCTGGCTGGCCCCGTTGACCATCAGCGGCGCCGGCACCACGACGGGATGGGTCGATATGGCGGTCAACCCGGTTGACGGCAAGTTATACGCGGCAGGGCGCATGACCGGCGCCTCCGGCACCGTGGCCCACCTTTACAGGATCGACCCGACCACGGGAGCCGCCACCGACTTGGGGGCGACAACTGGCGTAGGTGCTGCAAGTGGGCAATCCACCACCAGTTTCCCGATGCAGTATTTCGACAAAAACGGTTTCTTTTACTTCACATCGGGCGGCACCAGTCCGGTCATCAATCGTCTCGACATCTCGAATCCGGCCTCCCCTGGGCTTACGGCGACGGCACCCTCCTACACCGGAAGCACACTACCCACCAGCGGCGATGCAGCTCGTATCGTTACCATCAACCTCGACTACGGCGACGCGCCGGATAGCTACAAGACCTCCCTCGCCGCCGGTGGCGCCCGCCACAGCCTGCTGAACAGCTATGCCTACATGGGCACCGCGCCCGATGCCGAATCGGACGCGACAGCAGGCGTGACCGCCACCAGCGACAACACCACCGGCAGCAATGACGAAAACGGCGTCAGTTCCTTCAGCGCCCTGCGTTCGAACCTGACGACCTACAGCGTCGATGTCACGGCGACCAATCTTGGCGCCGGCGCCACCACCCTCGTCGGCTGGATCGACTTCAACCATAACGGCACCTTCGATCAGAACGAAGCGGCCAGCGCCACGGTCGCCGCCAACACCACCAACGGCACGGTAACGCTGACCTGGACCAACATCAGCGGCATGGCCGCGGCCGGCACCACCACCTACGCCCGTTTCCGCATCGCCACGCCGACGGCGAGCTGGGCGGCGCTCGGTACTGACGGCAATGTCCTGGGAACGGGCCACGGCGCGACCACGCAAGACGTCCGCTCTTACGGCCCGCTGATGGACGGCGAGGTCGAAGACTACGCCATTACCATCCAGGCACCCGACACCGCAGCGCCGGTGGCCGCTATCGGCGCCGTGACGCCCAGCCCGCGGCATACGACAGTCGGCGCGGTCAACATCGGCTTCACGGATTCGCTCTCCGGCCTCGCCGAAACCGTCACCGGCCTCGATATCAACGATTTCAGCCTGACCCGCGATGGCATTGCGGTCGGCCTTTCGGGCCTGACGGTCTCCGGCAGCGGGGCAGCTTATACTTTGGACCTGTCCAGCGTGACCAGCCCGGCGGGCAACTATGTCCTGACGCTGAACCATACCGCATCAGGCATCAAGGACGCCTCCAACAACCTGCTGGCCACGGACGCCACGGCATCCTTCACGGTGGACACCACCGCGCCGGTCATCGACCTCGCGCCGGGCGACACCGCCACCCGCAACTACAGCGTCACCAGCGTCAACGGCGCGGCGGTCAGCATCGACAACAACGGCGATGCGGTGACGGTGGTCGAAGCCTCCAACGTCATCACCCAGATCGCGCTCCAGGTCGGCGGACTGCAGGACGGCGCCAGCGAAATCGTGACTTTCGGGTCGACCGACCTGCGCGCCGACGGCGGTTCCGGCGCGCGGACCAGCGTTTTGATCGGCGGCGTCTCCATGGACATCGCCTATGCCGGCGGCGTATTCACGCTCACCAAAAACGGCGGCGGAAACCTGACCGCAGCCCAGGCCCAGAGCATCGTCCAGGATCTGCAATACCGGGATACCGCCGCGCTGCTGACGCCGGGAACCCGCACCGTCTCCTTCACCGCCACCGATCTGGCCGGCGTGACGGCGACCCCCGCCGTAGCTTCGATTTCGGTGACGGACACCCTGGCCCCGACAGCACCGGTCGTGACCGGCATCAGCCAGGACACCGGCCTGGTCGGCGACCACATCACCAGCGATCCGACCCTGCTGTTCCTCGGCACCGCCGAGCCCAACAGCACGGTGGAAGTATTCGTGGACGGCATCTCGAAGGGGTACGCCTCGACCAACAGCAGCGGCAACTGGAGCTTCGACTACACCGGCACCACGCTCGGCAACGGTTCCACTTACCAGATCACCGCCACCGCCCACGACTCGTCCGGCAACATCAGCACGCCATCGGCCCAGTACGCGGTCACCATCGACACCAGCGCGCCGACGATTACCGGCATTACGACCGATAGCGGCGTCACTGGCGATTTCCGCACCAACGACCAGACCCTGATATTCAACGGCACCGCCGGCGCCGGCGAAGTCGTCACGATCTCGCTCGATGGCGTGGACCTGGGCACCGCCACCGCCGACGGCAGCGGCGCCTGGTCTTACGACCATACCGGTGTGTCGCTGACGGAAGGCAGCTACACGCTGTCGGTCTCTGCCGCCGGCTCGCCGAATGACAGCAAGACACTCGTCATCGATCGCACCGCTCCGCTGCTGACCGGCAGCAACCCCGCCGACAACGCGGGATCGGTGCCGGTGGAAAGCAACATCGTCCTCACCTTCGACGAAAACGTGATGGCCGGCTCGGGCAACATCGTCATCAGCAACGGCACCGACACCCGCGCCATCGCGGTCACCGATACCAGCCAGGTCAGCTTCAGCGACAACACCGTCACCATCAACCCGACCCTCTATCTGGCGAAAAATTCCGGCTACAACGTGCAGATGGTCAGCGGCGTGATCAACGACACAGCAGGCAACGCCTATGTCGGCATCACCACGTCCACAGACCTGAATTTCACCACGGTGAACGCCTCGCCGCCGGTAATTACCGACGTGCCGGAAAACACCGGCGGCGGCATCAATGCCGCCGAAGCATCCGACGGCACCCAGGTCGTGGTCAGCCTCTCCAACACCGGCGCCATCGCCGGCAACACCCTGGCGCTGGCCTGGGGCGGGCAGACAGTCAATTACACCCTGATCGCCGCAGACATTACCGCCGGCCACGCGACGGTCACAGTTCCTTCGGGCACCATCGCCACCCAGGGCGACGGCACCTTCAACGTAACCGCCAGGATCGGTGCCGGAACCAGTTCGGATCCCTATGCCGTCACCGTGGACGGAATTGCACCGGCCACGCCGACCGTAACGGCGCAGGCAACCCCCGTCACCACTCCGACCCTGACCGGAACGGCAACAGTCGGAGCCGGCGAGGCCCTGACCGTGACTGTCAACAACGTCACCTACACCGCTGGCGATGGCAATCTCAGCTACGATGCCGCCAATCACACGTGGGCTCTGGCCATTCCGGCCGGCAACGCGCTGATCGAAGCGACTTACCCGGTTACGGCCACCGTGACCGATGCGGCCGGCAACGCGTCATCCGACATCACCACCAATGAACTGGTAGTGGACCTGACCGCACCGGCCCCGGCGACAGTAGTCAGCCAGATCACCAGCAATCACACCCCGACCATCACCGGCACGGCCAACGTCGCCGCCGGCGAAATCCTGACTGTAACCGTCAATGGCGTCACCTACACCGACGGCGATGGGTATCTGACCCGCACCAGCACCAACTGGCACCTGATCATTCCTGCGGGCAATGAGGTACCTGATGGCACCTACAATGTCATCGCCACCGTTCATGACGCAGCGGGAAATACCACCGACGACCTGACCACCGGTGAACTGGTGATCGACAGCGTCGCGCCGGCTGTCGCCATTACGTCGATTACCAACGATTCGGGCGCCGCCGATTTCATCACCAACGACACCACACTGGTTTTCTCCGGCACCGCCGAGGCCGGCAGTTTGGTGCTCGTCACGCTCAAGGATGCCGGCAATGTCACGATCTTCTCCACCACCGTCACGGCTACCGGCGGGAATTGGAGCGTGGATTGCACTGCCGCCGCTGCGCTCATCGACGGCACTTACAGCCTGACCGCCACCACTACAGACACCGCAGGCAATAGTGCGACTGCTACTCAGGCCGTGGTGATCGATACGGTCGCGTCCGCCGTCTCGATCGCGTCGATCGCGGCCGATTCGGGCGTGGCCGGGGATTTTGTGACGAACGATCCGACCCTGGTGTTCGCCGGCACCGCCGGCGCCGGCGACGTGGTGACGGTGGCGCTCGACGGCGTGACCCTCGGCACGGCGACGGCCGATGGCGCCGGGGCGTGGTCTTATGACTACAGCGGCACGGCGCTGGCCGACGGGACTTATTCCCTGACGGCGTCGAACGCGGATCTGGCCGGCAATGTGGCGACGGCGACCCAGGCGGTGACGGTGGATACCCAGGCGCCGGGCACGGCCGGCGGCACGGCGCCTTCGATCGCGTCGATCGCGGCCGATTCGGGCGTGGCCGGGGATTTTGTGACGAACGATCCGACCCTGGTGTTCGCCGGCACCGCCGGCGCCGGCGACGTGGTGACGGTGGCGCTCGACGGCG
>JAHFRP010000013.1:0-25370 GCA_023266195.1 Sulfuricella sp. | reverse complement strand
TCGATCGCGTCGATCGCGGCCGATTCGGGCGTGGCCGGGGATTTTGTGACGAACGATCCGACCCTGGTGTTCGCCGGCACCGCCGGCGCCGGCGACGTGGTGACGGTGGCGCTCGACGGCGTGACCCTCGGCACGGCGACGGCCGATGGCGCCGGGGCGTGGTCTTATGACTACAGCGGCACGGCGCTGGCCGACGGGACTTATTCCCTGACGGCGTCGAACGCGGATCTGGCCGGCAATGTGGCGACGGCGACCCAGGCGGTGACGGTGGATACCCAGGCGCCGGTTTCTGGCCCCATCGACATCACCACGCCTACCGACACGGGCCCCAATGACACCGTCACCGGCAACGGCAATCCGGTAGTCACGTTTGCCGGCGGCCCGGGACTCGCAATTAGCGTCGTCGGCGCCGATGGAACGACGGCACTGACGCCCGGTGTCCAATACACCGTGGCCTACGCCGGCGGAGCCTACAGCGTAACGCTCGTCGACGCCGATCCCGCCAGCCCGGGCAGCCAACCGTTCGGCGCTTTTGCCGGCGGCATCGCCACCGGCAACCCGGCGAGCGTTGCGGATGGTCTTTACACTATCAAAACCACCGACATCGTCGGCAACCAAAGCACGGTTGGCTTCTTCGAGATCGATACGACCGCGCCGGCGACACCGACCGTCAATGCAGCCACCACGGTCAGTCCTCAGCCCGTGGTCTCCGGGACCTTCGATGCAGCCGATGCGGCCGGCGGCCTGACCGTTACCGTGGACGGCAGAACCTATACGCTCGGCACAGACGCTGCGCTGACAGCTCACGGCAACACCTGGACGCTTGATCTGGCTACCGCGGGGCAAACGCTGACCGTCAAGTCGTACGACGTGGTGGTGACCGCCGCCGACCTGGCCGGCAACAGGAGTATGGACCACACGCAGAACGAGTTGGTGATCGTTCCGGTTCCGCTGCCGCCTGAAAGCGGGCCGGTGACGTACCCCGACCCGCAACTGCCGCCTTCGAACGACACCACCGGTCCTTCGGAACCGGTGTCCGGCCTTGCGCCCCACGCGCCGATCGATGACCAGCGGACCACCGGCGATACGCGCACCGTCGGCGATGTGTATACCGCCCCGGGCGATGGCGCGATCCGCATTGCCGTCATCAAGGCCGACGAGCCGGCGCTGTTCCGTTTCTACGGAGTACCCGACCAGAACTTCGACACCGGCACCCACGTGCGCTTCCAGCTGCCGGCAGATGCTTTCGTCCATACCCGGGAGAATGCGGTCATCCGGATCACAGCGGAACGTCTCGACGGCGGACCGCTGCCTGCGTGGCTCATATTCAATGCCACCACCGGGGTATTCGAAGGCGATGCGCCGGATGGCGGGCCGAGCGAACTGGAGGTTCGGGTTACGGCACGGGATTCGGAAGGCCGGGAAGCTTCGACCATTTTCCGGATCAAGCTGTTGCCCGGCGAGAAGATGCGTGCGCTGGGCCGCGCCAGTCTGACCGATCAAATGCGTCAGGTCGGCAGTCGTCCGGCCCATATGGACCGTCTGGCCCAGATTGACCGGGTCAGCCGCGTGCAGGGCGGAAAGCGGGCAGCGTAAATGTCGGGTGATGCCGTGGTCGCCAGCCCCCTGCTCGTCCTGCTGGACCTTATCCGGCGGGCGCGTCTGGCGGGGAGCGCCGAGGAACTTTCGTTCCTCGCGGTCAACGACACTCATGCCCTGGCCCCCTACCGCCAGGCGGTGCTCTGGTTCGCCGATGGCGGCGTCAGGGCGCTTTCCGGCGTGGTGCAGCTGGAGGCCAACGCGCCCTATGTCCAGTGGCTGAACCGGATCTGCCAGCACCTGCGGCAAGGCGGCGATGCCATCACACGGGTTTCCGCCGCCCAGTTGCCGGAGCCGGAAGCCGGCGAATGGGCCGAATGGCTACCGGAACACGGTCTCTGGCTGCCGCTGTCTGGCGGGTCGGAACAGAATGACGGTGGCGCGGGCGGACTGCTGCTTGCTGCCGATATTCCCTGGACGGACGAGCACCTCGCCCTGCTGCAGGAGTGGCTGTCCGCCTGGCACCATGCGTGGAAAGCCCGCTTCAGGCCGACGCTCTGGTCCTGGCGGCGCATCGAAAAAGTTACCGGGGCGTGGCTGGCGCACCGACCCGACTTGCCGTGGTGGCAGCGACCGCGATTGCGGCTGATCGCCGCCGTCGTTGCGGTTTTGCTGTTTCCGGTGCGGCTGACCGTACTCGCCCCGGGCGAGCTGGTACCGACAAATCCCGCGGTGATCCGCGCGCCGCTCGACGGCGTCATCGGGCAATTTCATGTCAGCCCGAACGAACGGGTCAAGACCGGCCAGGCGCTGTTCGGTTTCGATGAAGCACCTCTGATCACCCGCTACGACGTCGCCGCCCAGACCCTCGCGACCGCCGAGGCGGAGTATCGCCAATTCGCCCAGCAGGCGTTGTCCGACAACAAGTCAAAGGCGCAGCTGGCAATGCTGCTGGGCAAGATCGAAGAAAAACGCGCCGAGGCGGATTACCTGAGCGACCAGCTGAAGCGGTCCCGGGTCGTCGCCCCGCAGGACGGCATCGCCCTCTTCGACGACCCCACCGAATGGAGCGGCAAACCGGTGCAGACCGGCGAGCGCGTGATGCGCATCGCCGCGCCTGGAGATGTGGAAGTGGAAGCCTGGCTGGCGCTGGGAGATGCCATTCCGCTTGCACCCGGCGCGGAGGTCAGCCTTTATCTGGCCGCCAATCCGCTGTCCTCGGTATCGGCCCGGGTGCGCTATGTTTCCCATGATGCCGTGGCGCGGCCGAACGGCATCTACGCGTATCGGGTGCGGGCGAAGCTCGACGGCGCCACCAGCCAGCGAGTCGGGCTCAAGGGCACAGCCAAACTTTATGGCCAGTGGGTAACACTGAGCTACTGGATGCTGCGTCGCCCTCTCGCGACGATTCGGCAAACGCTGGGCATCTGATGGCCCTACCGCCTCTGCGCCAAGAACTGGCCCTCCTGCCGGGACCGACGCTGGCGGACGGCCAGCCGTCCCATACCCTGCACGACCCGGTACGCAATCTGTTCTTCCAGCTCGACTGGCCCACCTTCGAGGTTCTCCGCCACTGGCATCTGGATGACGTCGATGCGATTGCGGCGGCCATCAGCGGCGAAACCACGCTCCATCTCGACGCCGAAGACGTGATTACCGTCACCCGCTTCCTGGAAGAAAACCAGCTGCTGCAGGCGATTCCCGGCAATGCCGGCGCATTCGCCCAGCGCCTGAAGGCACGCCGGGGCAAGCTCGGCGAATGGCTGCTGCACAACTACCTATTCTTCCGCATCCCGCTGCTCAAACCGGACCGCTGGCTCGGCAGCGTGGCCAGCCATCTGGGCTGGTTCTACACCCGCCAGTTCTGGACGCTGACGCTCGCCGCGATGGGGTTGAGCCTGATCGAGGTCTATCGCGACTGGGAGCGTTTCACCACGACGCTGGTAGACACGTTCACCCTGTCCGGCATGGTCAGTTACGGCCTGGCCCTGGTAGCGGTCAAGACGCTGCATGAACTCGGCCATGCGATCACGGCCAAGCGTTTCGGCTGCAAGGTGCCCACCATGGGGATCGCCTTCCTGGTGCTCTGGCCCATGGCCTATACGGACACCAACGACGTGTGGAAGCTGACCGCCCGGCGCCAGCGCCTGCAGGTGGCCGCCGCCGGCATCCTGACCGAAATCACCATCGCAGTCTGGGCGACTCTGGCGTGGACGCTGTTGCCCGAAGGCACACCCAAGTCCATCGCCTTCCTCCTTGCCACCACGACCTGGGTCAGTTCGATCGCCATCAACGCCAGTCCGTTCATGCGCTTCGACGGTTATTTCCTGCTTTCGGACTGGCTGGAGATGCCGAATCTCCATGCCCGCGCCTTCGCCCTGGCCCGCTGGGACATGCGGGAACGCCTGTTCGCGCTGAACGAACCGGTGCCCGAAGTGCTGCCCCACGAACGCCACAATGGGCTGATCCTCTTCGCCTATGCGACATGGATCTACCGGCTGGCCATTTTCCTCGCCATCGCCGCATTGGTGTACGCCTTTTTCATCAAGGCGGTGGGGATATTCCTGTTCCTGGTCGAAATCGGCTGGTTCGTGCTGCTGCCGCCCTATCGGGAATTGAAGGCATGGCGGCAGCGCTGGCCGGCCCTGCGCGCGAGCCACCGGGCTCGGCGCAGTGCGATGATCGCCCTCGCCGCGGTCCTGCTGCTGGTTCTGCCGTGGCCGAGCCGGATCGCCGCGACCGCGCTGTTGCGGCCAGCCGAACAGCTGGTGGTCTATGCGCCGCCTCATGCCCAGGTGGCCGCCCTGCCCGTGTCCGAGGGCAGTCTGGTGAAAGCCGGCACCGTCCTGCTGCAGCTCACATCCGCCGAGCTTGAAGGCCGACGCAAGGCGGCGCAGGCAAAGTGCGAACGCCTGCGCTGGCAGGCTTCGGCCGGCGCTTTCGACAGCGAACAGCGCGCCCAGTGGCAGGTCATGCAGGAACAGCTGGTGACGGCCGAGGCGGAACTCGCGAACATCGAAGCCGACGCCGTCCGCTATGCGCCGGTGGCGCCGTTCGACGGCATGTTGCGGGACATCGACCCGGATCTTCGGCCCGGCACTTGGCTCAGCCCGCAGGAGCCCCTGGCGCGGCTGGTGTCGACGCGGGAGTTGCAGGTCGTGACGTTCCTGGACGAAGACGAGGTCGGGCTGGTGACGGCGGGCAATCGCGCCCATTTCTATGCGGACGGGCTGGAAGGGCCGTTCCTACCGCTGGAAGTGGTTCGCATCGATCCAGATGCCAGCCGGACGCTGCCTGAAGCCGAACTTTCCAGCCTCTATGGCGGAAGCATCCTCGTCCGAGAAAAGAAAGGTCTGCTCTATCCGGAACGGGCTATCTACCGCGTGACCCTGAAGGCTTCGGCTCTGCCGGGCGACTTGGCCGGGCATGCCTGGCGAGGCAAGGTGGTCATCGCCGGCAGTTGGTCGCCGCCCAGCTGGCGCTTCCTGCGCACGGCACTAAGCCTGTTCTGGCGGGAGGCCGGGTTCTAATGCGGCCGTTCATGCATTAAACCCCGGTTCAAGCCAGAGAACTGCCAATCTGAGCTTCCGCAGGCTGGCCGTCGACCGCCCCAGCAGATGGGAGAGGCCGTCGTAACCGATAACGGGCGGAAAATTCAGAACGATTTGTTGAGATTGCGCGCCAGAAGTGGCGCAAATATAGCCATGATCAAAAAAATCGCAGCTCATGAACCCATCCCGCCAGAACAGAAAACCAATGTCAAACCGTCGGGTGACAAACATGTGTCCCGGCAATCCGCCATGCCACTGGGTTTGTCACTGATTTGTCACCCAGACGGGTGACAACGAGAGAAAACGAGTGTCGTGTAACTAGTTGTATTTATTGGTGCCCGGAGCCGGACTTGAACCGGCACGACCGTAAGGCCGAGGGATTTTAAGTCCCTTGTGTCTACCTATTTCACCATCCGGGCTTAAGGACTATCAAGTCCGCATTCTACCAGATTGAGAGCGGCTTAACCCGCGCCAAGACAGCCAGGAGAAGGCTTTGCGCCGGCGCGCTTTCCCCAGGGCATGCCGCATTGCTCTATTGACGAAAAGCCCGCGAATCGGGTCTACTTCGGTAAGCTCCCAGGCATCGCAGCTGCGTGAGGCGCGCCAAAATCCAGTACATTTTCTCCGAAAGCAAGATAAAGTATTCTTCAACTTTTACACGCAGGATACACCATGGATGAAGCACAAGACCACATAGCTAAAGTTCTCATCGTCGATGACGATCCGATGATTTCGGCGGTTTTGGCAGAGGCGCTCAAGCAGGCGGAATTCAAGGTATTTTTGGCAAACTCCGGGCCGGACTGCCTGGCCTCGGTAGCGGCACAGTTGCCGGATATCGTGCTCATGGACATCGAAATGCCCGGCATGAGCGGCTATCAGACCTGCCTGCGACTGAAGGAAGAAGAAAATACCCGCGACATCCCTGTGATTTTCATATCGTCTCACGATACGTTCGAAGAGCGCATTCAAGCCTATGAGGTGGGCGGCCAGGATTTTATCGTCAAGCCGTTTATTCCTTCAGAGGCGGCGGAGAAAATCAAGGTTGCGATCGAGCTTGACGCCGATCGACGACGCATCAAGGAAGAAGGCGCGGAAGCCCGGCAAATGGCCATGAGCGTGATGACCAGCCTCGGCGAGACCGGGATCGTTCTGGGATTCCTGCGCAACTGCTTCACCTGTCGCGACAGCCTGAGCCTCGGCAGGCTGACGATCGAAAGCATGCGTCAATATGGACTGGAATGCCAGGTCCAAATTCGGGGCCGCAGCAAGACAGTTACGCTTACTCCAGATGGCGCGGCTTCACCGCTGGAAGAATCCATGTTCGAAAAAATGCGAACAATGGGAAGGATCTTCCAGTTCAGATCGCGCATAATCGTCAATTACGACAAGGTTTCCCTGCTGGTAACCAACATGCCGATACAAGACGAGGACACGGCGGGCCGACTGCGCGACCACGCCGCACTCATCGCCGAGGGAGCGGAGGCAAGCGCCAGTGCAATTGACTTGTTCGATGAAACCCAGGAAAAAAGCGCGCTTCTGCGGCTCGTTGCGCTAAGAACCAGGAAAACCATCGAAGAACTCCAGAAAAAATACGACCGGCAAAAAATCGAGACTCAACTGGTTCTGCACTCTTTGGCGGAAAACGTCGAAACAACTTTCTACAGCCTCGGCCTGACCGAATCCCAAGAAGACGTGGTGAGAACGACCATACGCACTGCTGCGGAAAAAGCGGTCAGCCTATACGATCAAGGAATCGATCTGGACCACCATCTGCAAGGCATCCTGGGCGACCTGAATACCGCCGGTTAAACTCGCCGAATCAGGCATGTGCCGATGGGCCTTCCGGTGCGGTACTGCTGGCCTGTATCGCGGCCAGCAAACGCGACAATTCACCCGCCAGTGCGATGAAGTGCTGTTCTACTGCGGTGAGGTCATCGCTGCGCAAAGCCTTCTCCAGCTCCGCCGCAAAAATGGATAACTGATTCGCGCCCAGGGTTGCTGCCTGCCCCTTGATGGTATGCGCCAGACGTCTGGCCTGATCGGTCTCGCCAGTCTGCAGGAAATAGCGGATCTCCTGAGCCAGGCCCTGACGCTCCTGGGCAAAGCGAAACAGCAATGAGCGATAAAACGCAGCATCTCCGCCGACCCGTTCGAGGCCCATTGCCATGTCCACTCCCGAAACCCGGAGCGAGCAATCCTCTACCGAATCCCGGCCCGTCGTTCCGCTCGCCGAGGTGACCCACGCCACGCCCGATCTGCAATATTTCGACAATGTCCGATAAAGCACATCGGGGTCGATGGGTTTGGGAATGTAGTCGCTCATTCCATTACCCAGGCAACGTTCCTGCACCTCAGTCAGGGCGTAGGCCGACATCACAATGATGGGCAACCGGTTAAAACGGCTGTCTGCCCGAATCATGGCGCTCGCCTGAAAGCCGTCCATCACCGGCATCTGCAAATCCATCAGCACGGCGTCGAAGGGCTGAGGGGAGGCGGCCATCATTTCGTAAGCCTGCGCACCGTCATGGGCAACCTCGATCTCGGCCCTGACCGCCTGGAGCAATTCACGCGCAACCAGCTGATTGAGTTCGTTGTCCTCGACCAGCAGAATACGCATGCCTGCAAGACACACCGCCTCTTTTTGCAATGCCTCCACGACCGCCGAGTCGCCGGGATTCAGCCTTGGCCCCTCCGATTTCCCAAGGCGTAGGAGACACCAGAAGATGCTGCCCTCACCCAGCGTGCTTTCCACACCAACCTGACCGCCCATTTTCTCCGTCAGTTGCCTGCTGATTGCCAGTCCCAGACCCGTGCCGCCATAGGTGGGGCCGATCGAAGCATTGGCCTGCTGGAACGATTCGAACAACCGATTTATTTCTTCGCGGGCCAGTCCGATGCCTGAATCCTGGACTTCGAAACGCAGCAAAATGTCGCGGTCGCTCTCTTCGATTACTTTTGCCCGGACGATCACCTCTCCTTTTGCCGTGAACTTGACGGCGTTGCTTGCAAAGTTGATCAGCACCTGCCCGAGCCGAAGCGGGTCGCCCCGCAGCTTTTGCGATATCGCCGGATCGATATCGAAGATGAGTTTCAGCCCCTTGCCTGATGCCTTCTCACCGATCAGGCTGGCAAGGTTGGACATTACTTCGTTCAAATCGAAATCTACCGTATCGATGCTCATCTTGCCGGCCTCGATCTTAGCGAAATCAAGAATGCCGTTGATGATATTCAGAAGATGCCGGGCCGAATGATTAATCTTGGCCAGGAAATCCCTTTGCCTGGGGTCGGTCTCGCGCCCGAGCGCCAAATGGGACAGACCGATAATTGCATTCATCGGCGTGCGTATCTCGTGGCTCATATGTGCAAGAAATTCGCTCTTCGCGCTATTTGCCGCATTTGCTTCATCCCGTGCGATGAGCAGATCGATTGTCTGTTCCAGCACCAACGCCTGCAGATTGTCGCGGTGATCCCGCAAGATGGCTTCGGCTTGCTTGCGGTCAGCGATGTCGCGCACGAAAACAAGAGATCCTTTCTCGTGCCCGAAAATGATCGGAACCGCCGAAACTTCGACATCCACCGTAGTATTGTCAAAACGCAGATATTTTTCCTCCAGCGGGGGATTGGCTTCCTTTTGCTCACTGGACAGCCGCATACGGCCCATGACCGCATCATGGCAGTCGGGATGAATCCGACTAAGCACGGTTTGACCCAACAGTTGGTCCTTGGCTGCGGCGCCAAACAAATGGACCGCCGCCGCATTGACATACGAAAAACAACCTTGCGACTGAACGAATATGGCTTCCGGCGCGCTCTCCACTAGCAAACGGAAGCGTTCCTCGCTTTCCTTCAAGGCGTTTTCCGCCTGTTTGCGCTCGGTAATATTTCGCACAACACTGAGGACGCGCCGTTGCCCGGCGATTTCAACCAAGCGCGCGCTGATCTCGGCAGAGAAAGTGGTTCCATCTCTATGTTTTTGCGTGGTTTCCAGAATAATTTGCTTGTCTTTACGAAAACGCTGCCATTCGGCGGCAAAGGCGGCCGCCGCCTCGGGCGTCCGCAAATCCCTGGCATTCATTCCCATCAGTTCGTCCCGTGAATAGCCATAACTTTCCACGGCACGATCATTGGCCTCGGAAATATAGCCGTTCTCGTCCATCACGAAGACAATGTCATTGGCGAATTTGCTCAGATAATCGTAACGCTGCATCAGCGCCTTATTTTCCTGTTCAACTTGCCTGTGCTTGAGCATCTGCTCGAAACGGCGCTGGCGCCACAAAATCGCGAGGGAAAAACTGGCCGCCAACAGGATCACCACCAGCACGACATGCAAAGCAAGCTTATAGATCGGGGCGTATACCTCCTCTTCATCGATTTTTGCCACCATCGCCCAAGGTGTCCCGGAAATGGGCCGCAGGTAACCCATTACCTTGCGGCCGCGATAGTCCAGGCCGGAAGAAAGCCCAGTTTCGCCCAGTGCGGCCTTCGCGGCAAGCAGATCTGGCGTGCTGAGCGGAAAACGCAAATTACTTGCTTTTCCTGTCTGATGGCGCAATCGGTGCAAAAACACCACCTCGCCTCCCTCTCGGGTGCTTAGGGTAGTTTCGGCCGTCCGGGTCGACGTGGGCTGGGATTGGATCAGCGGAAAAATATGTTCGGAAGGGTCCAGGTGGATGGCGATCACGCCGACCACACGACGGTACTCACCATTGTCAATGACGAGAGGTGCCAGCACATCAAACTCAGGTTTGCCTTGCGCGCCCCAGTGCAAGTCGCTGAGCAAAATTTTTTGCGAACGCGTGACTGAATTTGCTAGGGATGGGAGGTGATCTTCCGGCGCGTCCCTAGTGGAAATGCGCACCGCCCCGAACCCATCAAACAGCGTTATGGACTGGAAGTGATTGATTTCCTGGAATACTCTAAACAAGGAAAATATCTGCTGGCGTTCCCCCCCATCCGGCATTCCGTTTTCCAGCCATCGCGCATCCCTTTGCACGAGTATTTGGCTCAAGATCAGCGCATCGCTTTTTTGCTTATTGATCCACTCCGAAATCTCGCCGCCTTTCAAATTCGCAATATCGGCGAGGCTTTTTTCGCTTTGCTGTTTGATTTCGTGCTTCTGGGAATCGAAAGCGAAATAACCTACCCCTCCAATGATCATCGTGGTCAGCATGATCAGTAAATTTGCGAAGGCAAGGTTAGACGCCATTTTTTTTTGCATATCGTTCCAGTTGTTGCAGAATTTGCAACCCTGATAGCCGGTTATGGGCGGCGTCGATCGTCCTCCGAACCGCTTTGCGAACCCTAGGGGGAATCCTTGTGGCGGGTCGAGAAATCGAGCTCAAGCCGGACTTGGCTTGACGCTGGGCCATGTGGCAGTAGTTTGCCATTTCCAGGCAGTCTTGAACAGAACGTTGGGCAGGATGGCACTCCTGTGTCGCCGCGCCCGGCCAAGGGATCAAGGCGAAAAAAACGAAAAGCACGGCACCGTGCCAGGACGCTGGACTATAGGACTCGCCGATCGATAGCCGGGCGTTGCGGCAGACATAAAATCCGGGTAGCGGGCAGCATCACCCCAAAAAATGCTCGCCATTGGCGAGCAACACCAAATGGCCCGTGGTATCTGCAGAAAAGGGGCGAATCAGAATTCAGATGGAGGCGGGGGTCGGAATCGAACCGGCGTAGACGGCTTTGCAGGCCGCTGCATAACCACTTTGCTACCCCGCCAGTAAACTGGCCTTGCTGGAACTAAAAAGGGAAAGCTTTGCGCTTTCCCTTGTATTCTGGAGCGGGAAACGAGATTCGAACTCGCGACCTATACCTTGGCAAGGTATCGCTCTACCAACTGAGCTATTCCCGCATTTGAGAAGCCGCCATTCTATAGATTTCACGGCCGATGTCAACACCTTTGCAACGGCTATTTGCCCGCCAATGCTTGCGGGACGGCCTTTCTGAGGTAATAAACCATTGACCACAAAGTCAATATCGCCGCAATATAGATCAACCAAATTCCCCACAAATGGGTGTCGAAAACCGGCGAAATCGGGTCGTGATACAGCAACAGCAGGATCGCCACCATCTGCGCCGTGGTCTTGAGTTTGCCGATGAACGAAACCGCCACGCTGCTGCGCTGGCCGATCCCCGCCATCCATTCGCGCAGGGCGGAAATGGTGATTTCCCGTCCGACGATAACCAGCGCAATCAAAGCCGGCACGCGATCCAGCTTTACCAGGATAATCAATGCCGCCGCCACCATCAGCTTGTCCGCCACCGGATCGAGGAAAGCGCCGAACGCCGAGGTCTGGTTCAGGGCGCGGGCCAGGTAGCCGTCGAGCCAGTCGGTCACCGCCGCTACCGCGAAAACCAACGTCGCCGTCAGGTTGACCAGGTGGGGATGCAGCCATTCGGCGGGCAAGTAGTAGACGGCCGCAAACACCGGGATCAGCAGGATTCTCAGCCAAGTCAGCAGGTTGGGGATATTTAGCGGCATGTTTGCCTAATGCAGTTCCTGGTAAATTTTTTCCGCCAGTTCCCGGCTGATGCCGTCCACCTGGGCCAATTCGTCCGCGCTGGCCGCCAGCACGCCTTTCAAACCGCCGAAGCGGGACAGCAGCTTCTGCCGCCGTTTCGCGCCGACCCCGCCGATGTCCTCCAGCGATGAATGCAAACGCGCCTTGCCGCGCTTGGCACGATGGCCGGTTATGGCAAAGCGGTGCGCCTCGTCGCGAATTTGCTGGATCAAATGCAGACCGATATGATCCTTGGGCAATTGTAGCGCCTTTTCGCCGCCGGGAAAAATCAGCTGTTCCATGCCCGGCTTGCGCTCGACGCCTTTCGCCACACCGATCAGGCCGACGCCGCTCAGGCCCACCTCGGCCATGACGTCTTCGGCCACCGCCAGCTGCCCCTTGCCGCCGTCGATCAGCACCAGGTCCGGCACGGCGCCCTCGCCCGCCGCGATCTTGCGGTAGCGCCGCGTCAGGGCATCGCGCATGGCGGCGAAATCGTCGCCCGGCGTGATGCCGGTGATGTTGTAGCGCCGGTACTCGCCTTTTTGCATGGCGTAATTGTCGTACACCACGCAGGAAGCCACCGTCGCCTCTCCCATGGTGTGGCTGATGTCGAAGCACTCGATGCGCTTGGCGCCTTCCGGCAGATCGAGCGCCTGAATCAGCGCCTGCATCCGCGCCTCCTGGGTGGATTGCAAGCTGAGGCGTTGCGCGATGGCAAGCCGTGCGTTCTCTTCCGCCATCCTGAGCCATACCCGCCGTTCGCCGATAGGGTTGGCACCGATCTGAACCTTGTGCTTCGCCTGCTCGGTCAGCAGCTCCGCCAGCATGGCATCGTCCACCTTCTCGCTGACGATGATGAGGGGCGGCACGGGCCGGCCGATATAGTGCTGCGCCAGGAAAGCTTCCAGGGCGGTGGCCGCGTCGCATTCCTCGGCGTTTTTCGGGAAAAAGCTCTTGTCGCCCAGATGGCGGCCGCCCCGGATCATCACCAGGTTGGCGCAGACCATGCCCTCGGCCACCACGCAGGCAACCACATCCGCGTCCAGCCCGCTCTCGCTGCTGACGAACTGCTTCTCCTGCACCGTGCGCAGGGCCATCACCTGGTCGCGCAGCACCGCCGCCGCCTCGTAGCGCTGTGCTTCGGCCGCCGCCAGCATCTCGGCCTCCAGGCGCTCCAGCACCTGCTGCTGCTTGCCCGCAAGGAACAGGGCCGCCTCTTTCACGTCGCGCAGGTAGCCTTCCCGATCGATCAGGCCGACGCAGGGGGCCGTGCAGCGCTTGATCTGGTGCAGCAGGCACGGCCTGCTGCGGTTGCTGAAAACACCATCCTCGCAGGTGCGCAGCCGGAATACTTTCTGCAGCAGCTGGATACTCTCCCGCACCGCGCCGGCGTTGGGAAACGGTCCGAAATACTGGTTTTTCTTGTCCGGCACACCGCGGAACAACCCCAACCGCGGAAAGCCATGACCGGAAAGCATGATGTAGGGATAGGACTTGTCGTCGCGGAACAAGACGTTGTAGCGCGGCGCCAGCGCCTTGATCAGGTTGTTTTCCAGCAGCAGCGCCTCGGCCTCGGTGCGCGTGACGGTGGTCTCGATCTGGGCGATCTGCGAAACCATCAGCCCGGTGCGCGGCGCCAGGGTAGTTTTCTGGAAATAGGAGGAGACGCGCTTCCTGAGATCGCGCGCCTTGCCGACGTAAATCACTTCGCCGCCCGCGTTGAGCATGCGGTAGACGCCCGGCTGGTGGGGCAAACCTGAAAGGATGGGCTTGGGATCGAACAAATCAGTCTGCGTCGAGCAATTCGCCCGCGATGGCCCAGTTCTCATAGGGCAGCTCGTCGAAGGCGATATAGGTATAGGACTTGGGTTTAAGGGCGATACGTTCCAGCGTATCGGTGATTTCTGCGGCAATTTTCTGCTTCTGCTCTCGGCTGAGCGTGCCGGCGATGCGGATATTGACGTAAGGCATGGTTAACTCCTGTTGCGGATGGCATCGAACACGTTCTCGAACATCGCCTCGGTCAGGCGCCTGGTCTGCGTATTGTATCGGCTGCAATGGTAGCTGTCGTACAGGGTCATGCCGCGGGGGAGCGCGTGAACCGCACCATGGGCGAAGGCAAAATCCTTGAGCCTGAGCCCGAGCGCGCGCAGCACCGACTGGTGCGCAATCGTGCCCAGCGCGAGGATCGCGGTGCCGTCGGCCAGACCGGCGATTTCACCGGCAAGAAAGCCGTTGCACTGCCTGATTTCGGCTGGCTCGGGCTTGTTCTGCGGCGGCAGACACTTGACGGCATTGGTGATGCGGCAGCCTATCAGTTGCAGCCCGTCTGTCGCATCGATCGATTCCGGTGAGCTGGCGAAGCCGAAACGGTGCAGCGTCCGATACAGCAGAATACCCGCGAAATCGCCGGTGAACGGCCGGCCGGTCCGGTTCGCGCCGTGCATGCCCGGCGCCAGGCCGACAATCAGCAGGCGCGGGTCGTCGGCACCGAAAGGCGCGACCGGCCTGGCATAATAGCCCGGATGGTCGCGCCGCACCTGGTCGAGAAACCCCGCCAGACGGGGGCATTGGCGGCATTCGCCGGAGAAACGGGGATTGCTTGTGGGGCTCATGTGTTGCCTTTATCTGTGAACTAAAATCCGAACTAGTTCCAAGGGAGTACGACTAACCACCTATTGCGTCGTGCGCAAAAAAAGAGAAGCATATCGTTTTGTACAGCGCCTGTAATCAAGCGAACACCATGAGCCCCGTGCCAACACTGCAAGACCGCTTCGGCAGACGTGTCGAGTATCTCCGCCTATCGGTCACCGACCGTTGCGATCTGCGCTGCACCTACTGCATCCCGGAAGGTTTCAGCGATTTCGAGGAGCCCGCGCAATGGCTCAGTTTCGACGAAATCGAGCGCGTGGTCGGCGCCTTTGCCCGCATGGGCGTGAGCAAGGTCAGGTTGACCGGCGGCGAGCCGCTGCTGCGCCGCAACCTGCCGGAACTGGCGCGGCGAATCAATGCGCTGGACGGGGTCAAGGATCTGTCGCTCAGCACCAACGCCACCCAGCTTGCCAAGCAGGCCGCCGCACTCAAGCTGGCGGGCGTCTCGCGCCTCAACATCAGCCTGGACTCCCTTCAGCCCGACCGCTTCAGCCGGATCGTGCGGCGCGATTGCCTGGAGCAGGTGCAGAATGGCCTGACAGCGGCGAAGGAAGCCGGCTTCGCACCGATCAAGATCAACATGGTGGTGATGAACGGCGTGAACGACGATGAAATCGACGACATGGTGGCGTTCTGCATCCGCCACGATTTCACGCTGCGCATGATCGAGGCGATGCCCATGGGCGAAACCGGCAGGAACACGCAGTACCTCGACCTTCAGCCGGTCAAGGAACGCCTGCAGCGGCGCTTCGGGCTGATCGACGGCGTCATGGCCGGCGGTGGGCCGGCGCGCTACCTGCAATCGCCGGACGGCGCCTTCACGGTGGGCTTCATCACGCCGCTATCGCAGCATTTCTGCGATACCTGCAATCGCGTGCGCCTGTCGGTAGACGGTACGCTGTTCCTGTGCCTGGGCCAGGACGAAAAACTGGAACTGCGCCCCCTGCTTCGCGCCGGCGCGTCGGACGAAGAACTGGAACAGGCGATCCGCGGCGCGATCGAACTCAAACCCCACCGCCACGAATTCAACGAACATCCCGGCCAGGTCGTGCGCTTCATGGCGCTGACCGGCGGCTGACGCGCCGACTCGGATTGTGTGTCAGGCTAACAGCCATAGCGAATCGCCGCCCCAAATCATGAAACGGCGATTCGCCATGACCGTTCCCCTCTCCCCTAACCCTCTCCCGCAAGCCCTAAAGGACTCCGATCCGCTACGGGCTAAAGCCCGTGCGGAGTCGTATGCGGGCGAGGGGGACTTGGTCTCGCTGCGCGAGTTTCACGCTAAAGCCCGACCCACAGCCGCCTGACCGGGCGCCAAACATCTCTCCGCCACCCGCGCCGCGCCGAGCAAACCGACCTTGGGGTCGAGCACGACGTGAACCGGTATGGTTGCCAACAGCCCTGCAAAGCGTCCCTTGGCGCCAAAGGCGCGCAAGAATTCCCCCTCTTGCAGTTTCCCGATGATCTGCGGCGCAATCCCGCCGGCCACATAAACCCCGCCGCGCGCCAGCACCTTGAGCGCGAGATTGCCCGCTTCGGCGCCATAAATGCGGATAAACAGGTCAAGCGCTTCCGCCGCGAGCCGATCCGCCCCCCCCAGGGCAAAGCGTGAAATAGCTGCCGCCGAATCTCCCGCCTCCATCGCCGCTCGCAGGTCAGGCGCCACCTCCGTATCGCCCGTTTCGCGCAAAAAATCGAACAGGCTCACCAGTCCAGCCCCGGAGACCAGTCTTTCATAGGAAACATGGCCGTGGTGCCGGGCCAAATAGCGCAGCAACTCGATTTGCTGCGCATCGGCCGGTGCAAAATCGGCGTGACTTCCTTCAGACGGCATCGCTTCATAATGGCCTTCCCGCCAGACCATGAAGCCCTCGCCGAGCCCTGTTCCGGCACCGATCACAGCGCGCACGCCATGCATCTGCGGCTCCCCGGTTTGCAGCGTCGCCAGGTCGTCCGGGCGCAGCGCCTCGATACCGTAGGCCACGGCCTGAAAATCGTTGATCAGTCTGACGTGGGGGATACCGAACTGCGAGCCGATTGCCGCCGCGTCGATTTTCCACGGCAGATTGGTGATTTCCGCCCGCCCCTCCGACACCGGGCCGGCCACGCCGAAGCATGCCGCATGAATAAAAAGCGGCGGATGCGCCTGCACAAACTCGGCGAGAATATGGTCCAGCCCTGGATAAGACTGGCTGTCGTAGCGCCGCTCGGCGAGAATATCGCCACCGGCCTTGGCAAACCGCAGGAACGTCTTGGTGCCGCCGATATCGCCGGCAAGTAGGATTTTGCGGATAGCAGACATGGAAAATTGGCGTGGCGGGAGAGGGGAAACCGGCTCCCGTGCCTGTGGTTGGCAGGAAAGCCGGCTGGCGATGGAAATCAGGTCTTGAAGCGTCCTACCAAAGCCTGCAAATCGTCGGCAAGATGTTCGAGATTCTTCGCCCCCTCGACTGCTTCGTTGGTGGCTCGTGCATTTTCCCTCGCCATCGCGGCGATCGCTTCGACATTGGTGGCGACCTCGCCGCCCGCGACGCGTTGCGCCTCGGTCGCAGCCACGATGTTGCCCAATTCCTGGCTGACCTCGCCCACCGAACCGCTCGCGCCGGACAACACGACCGCCACGTTTTCCAGCGAGTCCTGGCTGCTGCTCAAATGCTTCAATCCGTTTTGGATGGAAACCTCGACCGTGGAAGACTGCTGTGTCAGCGCTTGGGTCACGGCATCGATTTCGCTGGCGGAATGCGCCGATTTTTCGGCCAGCTTCCGCACCTCATCGGCCACCACCGCGAAGCCGCGTCCCTGCTCGCCCGCACGAGCCGCTTCAATCGCGGCGTTGAGCGCCAGCAAATTGGTTTGCTCGGCAATATCCTTGACCTGGCGAGTCATTGAGGTGATGGTATTGGTGCTGCGCACGAATTCGCTCACCGAGCCGGCGATCTCCTGCACGGAGGTTTCCACCATATCGATCTCCCCCACCAGGGCCGACAGGCTTTCGTTGCCTTGGCGCGAGGCTTCCAGACTCTCGCCGGACTTATGCCCGACATGTTCGGTGCTTTGCGCCACAGAGGCGATGCTGTCAACCATGTGTTCCACCGCCGAAGCGGCAGACAGGGATTTCTCGCTTTGCATGATCGAACTGGCGGCCACCTGCTGCGCGTTGGCCGAAAGCTGCTTCGCGGCAGCCGAGACCTGGGCGGCCGACCCGCTGACATGGCGGATCAGCCCGCTGAATTTCTCCATTACCTGATTGAATACTTGCGATGCCTCGCCGATTTCATCCTTGGTGTTCGCATCCAGGCGCCGGCTAAGATCCCCCTCGCCCTCGGCGATATCGCGCAGGCCATGAGTCATATGTTCAAGCGGCTTGGTCACGAATTTGGTAATAAACAGAAAAATAAACAGCAGCAAGGGGACACTCATCACGACGGCCGAAATAAATATTTGCCGTGTGAAATTCCTTACGGCGGCATTCTCTTTTTCCAGAGAGATGTTCATGCTGACCACGCCGAGGACGGCTCCTTCCGGCACCAGGTGGCACATCAGGCAGTTCTTGCCCAGGTAATTTTTCTGTCCGATCGCCGGAATTACGGCCCTCAGGCTTTCGCCGAAAGAATTTTGCTGGACCTGATAGTAAGGCTTGCCGGTGGAAAGAACGCTTTTCTCGACGTCGTCCATGTTCCGCTCATCCCCTTGCCCCACGCCGAACTGCTTGGCCACGGCATCGCTACGGATAACCCGCAGCTCCTTGATTTCATCGGAATGCCTGATCTGGTCCAGGTAAACCGCCCGCTGGGCGACCGTGCCGGTGATCATCATCCCGGTCAGACTGGCCATGGTCATTTTGTGGACGCTGTTGGAGAAATCCTCCGCCTGCTTGATAGCGGTTTCCCTGTGCTTCATCGAAGCCCAGTAGATCATCCCGCTCCAGGCCAACACCAACATCAGCCAGATCACGAGAACAAGGCGCACCCAGATCTTCAAGTTGTTGAATGCACCGAACATTCTCTGCTCCTAAAAATATTATGCGCGAAACGGGGCTCGCAACCCGAGGGATTCCAATTTCAGAGCCCCTGAAACAACCCCTAGTGGCGGTATAGTAAAAACCCTTAAACTGACCCTAGTCGGGGATAATAAAATCCTATCTGCCGCCCGTCAATTAATGATTAGAGTCCCGCTCCAGAATAAGAACCGGGGTGCCAACCACCACCCGGTCGAACAAATCCAGAATATCACCATTCCTCATCCGGATACATCCCTTTGAGCCGGGCCTGCCCATCCCTGCCTCGTCCGGCGTGCCATGGATATAGATGTAGCGGCGCATGCTATCGACGCTGCCAAGCCGGTTTACACCGAGCTCGCAGCCGGAAAGCCAGAGAATGCGGGTAAGGATCCAGTCGCGCCCGGGGCATTGAGCACCAAGCTGTGGCGTATAAATTTCACCGGTGGGACGGCGTCTGATGAAAACCGCGCTCTCGGGTTGGCCGGCGCCGATTTTTGCTCGAATGATATGGGCGCCGCGCGGCGTGCAATAGCTGCCGGAGGCCTCTCCCACTCCATTCAGTGCGGTCGAAACTTCGTATCGTTTGACGAGCGCGCCGGCATCGTCGAACAAATCCAGCGTCTGGCCAGCCACGCTGATCTCAATTTTCACCGCCGTCCTCCGAGGCACGATGCGCCTTGTTTTTGCCGCGCCGCTGCGCGAAAAAATCGCTGAGCAGCCGGCCGCATTCCTGCTCCATGACGCCGCCCACCACCTGGGCATGATGATTCAAGCGGACATTTTCGGGAAGATTGACGATGCTGCCGCAGGCGCCGGTTTTGGGGTCCGACGCGCCATACACAAGACGCGCGATGCGGGCATGAAAGATCGCCCCGATGCACATCGGACAAGGTTCCAGCGTCACGTAAAGGGAACATCCGACCAGCCGATAATTGCCGAGGTTGTCGGCTGCATTGCGCAACGCCATGATCTCGGCATGCGCCGTGGGGTCATGGCGGGAAATCGGCGCGTTGAAACCGCGCCCGACGATCTCGCCCTCCTTCACCACCACCGCGCCCACCGGCACCTCGCCGGCATTCCACGCCTCATGTGCGAGTTCGAGGGCGCGCTGCATAAAGGAATCGTCCTGCGCCATTTCCACTTAACCATCAACTATCACGAATGCGTTGCAATACAATAGAATATCGTAACGCGTTTTTCAAAGAAAAATCATGCCGACTGGGGCTGCCGGCAGATTCTGCGGCCTGCATCCTATCTCGAAGTTGAATTGTCGTGTGCCCATTGATCAGATGCGGGGAAAGCCCCAATGATGCCACGCTCCTGCAGCAAACCGATTACCTGGTCCACGCATTCCTCCAACGGACGCGTGCCCGTACCCACTACAAGCTCCGGTTTTTCCGGTTCCTCATAGGGTGACGAGATGCCGGTAAAATCCTTGATCTCACCCGCTCGAGCGCGTTTATACAGCCCCTTCACATCGCGCAACTCACAAATTTCCAACGAGCAGCGGCAATATATCTCCAGAAACTCCCCATGAGGCACCAGGGAACGTACTCGCGCACGGTCCGAACGAAAAGGGGAAATAAATGCGGTGAGCGCCATTACGCCCGCCTCAAGAAACAGCTTTGCCATCTCGCCCACCCGGCGGATATTCTCGACGCGATCATCCGCCGAAAACCCCAGGTCCGCACAGAGACCATGGCGCACATTATCACCGTCGAAAACGAAGGTACGGCATCCATGTTTATGCAATTGCTCTTCCACCGCATGCGCGAGGGTGGACTTGCCAGACCCGGAAAGCCCTGTGAACCACAAGATCACGCTTTTGTGACCATTCATCGCCTCGCGGCGCTCGCGGGTCACCGTCGCATGATGCCATACCACATTGGTCGATTTGCCCTGTTCCATTGCCGCTCCTAAAATGCATCGAAAACCATGTCATCCACACCTGCAACCGGCTGCGGGGATGCGCGGGCAAACTTCCCCCACCCATACGGGCGGCAGCCCACGCCCCTCCCAATTGCGGGAACGATTATTCTCTCTCCCTTTGGGAGAGAGTTGGCTAACGGTCATGGCGAATCGCTGCCCCGAATCATGAAACGACGATTCGCCATAACCGGCCCTCTCCCCTAACCCTCTCCCGCAAGCGGACGAGGTCTCGCTTCGCGAGTTTCACCCTAAACCATTCCACAATCACTCAAACATCCGGCCATTTCACATTGACGGCCTATTTAGTGGTGAGTTGTCGTCGAATTGCCGGTGCCTCCCCCTGCCGCCGCCACCCCGGCAGCGACCGCACCGATTCCAATGATCGCGCCGCTCGAAAGCCCCGCAGCCGCGGTTGCCCCTGCGGCACCCGACCCAGCACCTGCTGCTGCGCCGCCAGTCGAGGCACCGCTTGATGCCCCACCTGTCGCGGCACCGGTTCCTGCCAGTGTCATGGAGCCCAACTGGGAAAAGGATGCCGCCACGCCCGCCGGCAACTGTCCTGCCGCCAACGCTCCCGGCAAGGCTGAAAACGAAGAGACAAACCCGAGCTGCCCTGCCGTGAAAGTGGCGGTCCCAGCCGAAGTGGTCGCCGTTACCATTCCCTGGGTGACCTGTAAATAGAGGGAGCCCGTCGCCGCCATGAAATCCGTACCGCGAATGCCGATAGTGGCCGCGGAAGTGCGAAGCTTGAAGCCATCTGGATTATTCTTGCCAATCAACCCGGTCACGGCACGCATCGCGCCCTTGAGCAGAGAAAAAACGATGTTGTTTTTTTCCGGCTTGGCCTGCTCGAAATGGTATTGGTCGATTTTGAAGGAAGTATTAGAGGTGAGCGCCACCATTTGGCCATCCTCGAATTTCATGACAACAAAACTGTTATCGCCAGTCGTAATCACCATCCCGTTTTCCAGAAGCGAACCCTTGGCGACGGCCGCCGGCTTGGCTGTCCCCATCGCGGCCCTGATATCGCCCCCCGCATTCTGTACAACCGCTGCAGCAGCCATTAATGCGCTTGAATACAATAGGACACCGACCAACATCAAGATCCTGAACATTTTTCGCCTCCTATATGAAAATTTTTACCGGTGAAAAGCCGCAACCGTTTCAACTTCCTGAATAGCCGAATTTGGCAACAACAGTACACGATCCGTGTTTCGCATCATAGCGTCGATGCATTTCAGCCACCTGCCCTTCGAACTGGCGGCGGATTTGCTGGCCGATCAAATAGGGGCCAATCACAGGAGGAAGCCAGAACGATGGCTGTAAGTAAGCGACGTAAGTGACGCGGGTGCTGTTGCCATCGCTATCGAGACGGACATCCGCTCTCACATCGAGATTCCCCGAAACCGATTTCAGGCTGATACGCCGATCCGACAAATAACGCACATCCACCACGACTTCAATCGGGAAATGTAGAAACAGCAAAGTCGTCACACCGTCCAGCTTGACTACCTTATGGTTTTTATCCGCCTGGATCAGGCTGGCCCGATGAATGTCGGGTACAAACCGGGGCATATGTTCATAATCGTTCAACACGTCCCAAACTTCAGCAAAGTCGAATGGCAGGGCCAAACGGGTTTGAACCTTCACCGCCCCACCGCCGCTCTCTCGCTCCGCTTCGATCGCTATCGTTTCCGCCCAGACCGGGGCCGACCCAGCCAGGGTAGCGAAAAGTGCTAGAAAGGCGAAGCACCCTCTCACCCCCAAACCTCCGCCAGCATCAGCACGAAAACCAGCGCCGCACATGCGCTCAGCACCAATACCGCACCAGCGGCGCAATCCTTCGCCACCCGAACGAATGGCGCCTGCTCGGGGTGCAGGCCATCCAGCGCATGTTCCAATGCAGTATTGAACAACTCTGCCGCCAGAACCATGCAGATCATGACCGACACCAATGCCGTCCAAACCAGCGGTGGGCGCATCCATAGTGTAGCGCCAACCGCGACAACGGCGGCAATCAGGTGCGTCCGAAAGCTGGCTTCATGAACAAATGCAGCGACAAGTCCCTGCCAAGCAAATAGAAACCGACGATAGAGGGGCCGGCCTTTCAAGTCGGCCTCTTTACTGCATGTCCCAGGACAAGGCCACCCCGTCCGGGTAAACAGAAACTTTGGGCGCGCTGCCATTGGACTTGTGATGAGACTCCCAAAGAACGCTACCCAACGCATAGCCCAAAAAAGCACCGCCAACCGTGTCCGAGACCCAGTGATCACGGCCTGCGACGCGCCCCACATTGGTGATCGCGGCCAAACCGTAAAGCCAGGGCATCTCATACTCTTTGGCATAAGGCGTCAGCACTGCCCAGGAAACCGCCGTGTGAAGCGAAGGAAACGAGGCATTGCCATTGGTCGATTTCATGAACTTAAAATCTCCCGGCCCCTGTTCCGCCGATGGGCGGGAACGGCCCACCATAAACTTGCCGCCCTCGCCCACTACCGCGGCCAAAACACCGGCCTGCAATGAGGTCACGGCCGTATCGCTCAACCGGGGATTGCCGCCATCCAGCGCAAACAGCCCGGAAACGCCCCCGCCGATCAGCGGAATCGCATTGCCGATCCTGGTGACGGCTTTACTCAGACGCCCCCCGAAATGTTTCTTTGCCCAACGATCCGCCGGCTTATCCAGCAAGCCGCTCAAAACCGTCGCGCCCAGACCTACGGCAATCGGGCTCCATGCCTCGCCGGAAGAAAAATCCCTGCCGACATGCGCCGCATCGTTCTGGAACATGGCGATGTAAGGCCGATCGAACAGAGACGTGCCCAACGACGGCAAATTATAGTCGTCATCCACGTCCCCCAGGCCCCGCAAGCCGTCATGGTCACGGAAATCCAGTGCCAGCGGCTTCTCCAGCATATCGTACAAGTCGCCGGGCGACGCCACCATTTGGCCTACGTCCCGCGTCCACGGCGCAATCGCGAAGTCCGCCCGCGATTGCGTATCCTTGGTCAGCATCGTATTCAGCGGCATGGAAATAAAAATGCCCTTGTCGTGATAGGGATTGGTTGGAGTGCCAGGATTAGTGGTATCGTTGCCGTTGGTCAGCGTATACCAGGCTCCCATCTCAAACCCGGACGGGAAACGGCGCTTGAGCTCGAACCGCGCGCCAAGATCCTTGGCCAAAAAACGTCCCGCCCTTGCCGTGGCGGTCAGGCCGACAGGAAGCCGGTAATGCACCGCGCCTAATGCGGTTACAGTGGAATAATCGCGAAAGCCAAAGCCCCCTTTAAAATCCCGCTGCTTAAGCCAATCCACCGACATATCCGCAGCCCAGTTGCCGCGTTGTGGCATGTACAGCACTTGCCCCCCGGCACCGGAATACATTTCCTCGTAAATACCTGCGGATGCCCGTGCGTAAACTCGCTCGGCCGGCTGGTAATATTTATTGAGCAACAGACGGTTGAGCTTGATCTTGCCGCCCTTCTTGTACTCCGCCACGTCCGTCCGCACATGGGGCAACAGGCTATTGGACTGCTGCTGGACATCGCTTACGTCCTCCAGCAAGGTCGCATCCGCCGCCGCGTTTAAAAATAACTGGTCCGCCAAATGGCGGTCGAAACTGGCGCGTGCAAAAATATCATACTTAAAGGCACCGCTTGGATCGTTAAAATAGAAAGCAAACTTGGGAGTAAGCCGGATCTTGTTGAGCGCACGATCATCCCGCTGCAGCGCGATGATATCGCCGCCGTCGTTGTAAAGAACGCTCAATTGGGGCTGGGCTTCATCAAAGGAAGCCAGCATCTCGGCCATGGCCTCCCCGCTCGCCTTGACCGACGGCGAAGCGTAGTTCAGGGTCACATAGCCGACCAGTTCTTTCCGGCTGATCAGGCCGTTGAAATAACGCTGGAGACGGTCAATATCGAAGAATGCGTAAGTGGCGACCGGCAAGTCGTTCACGGTATAAGTGACCCGAATTTCCCGAGTTTCCAACGGAGAGAGCAGCAGAATCGTTCGTGCCGCCCGCCCTACCGCCCGGCTCATCTGGGAAATCCGCGTATTGGTCAGGGTGACTTCCACCACCCCGTTCACCAGATGAACCCGAATGTTCTTGAAATCCTGCTGGTACAGCGCATCCACCATACGGCGGCGATGAGCCGGGTCGTCCATCCATTGCTGCAATCTTGGCCGTGGCGTGATTTTTACATAGGGCTCAGGCTCGTCCAGTTTGGGGATAAAATCCTTCCGGTCCAAGGGAACAGATAAATACGCATTGACGCCGACCCTCCCGTCCCGATAAGCCAGTTGGGATCCTAGCCATCCCCACTTATACTCCACCCCATAACCCATTCCCTTCTTCCTATTTATTACGCCGGATTGCGTTGCATAAGGGTCATGCGGGTAATCATTTGCATCGTATTCGGCAACGAAACCAAGATTTCGGTAGTTTTCCGGGACATAGCGAACCCCTCCGAAAGGTCCATCTATTCGCCCCTTGCCATACCCAAGTGTCGCGTCCACCGCGCCGAAACGTTTACTCATCGCCAAAAAATTCGACCTAAAGAGCCTCGTTCCCTCAAGGTCATTAACGCCGAAAGCCAAAGAAGGGAGAGCATCCGACTCATTGAGCAGAAGCAGCTTGGTTTCGACGGTTTTATCTTTATTGTCGCCATAGCCTGCCCAGATGGCACTGCCGTCGCCGGCTTTTACTCCTTTCATCCTGGTATATCTGGCAGAGACTTCCACTCTGGAAAGAAATGAAAGGCTGGACCAAAGCAACGGTTGATAGGGGTTCAGAACGCCGCTGCCGATCCGCCACGTTCCATCAGGTTCGATACGGCCATCAGGCATATTGATCAGACCGGTCTGGCCCGTCATGCTGGGCTCACACCAGGCCGCACCAGGGAAGATCAGAATAATCGACAGGGCAAGGAAGAACTTCCAAAAAGGCATGAACCAGCAGCTTTCCGATAACAAACTAATGCAGCAAGACAAAAAGCACATACAAAAAAACCATGCCCCGGCCGGAGCATGGTCTTTCAATCACAAATCAATCTGGTTTTAGTGGTGCGTCGTCGTGCTTGAACTTCCACCAACAGCCGCGGCAAAAGCCGCCGCTCCGGCACCGACTGCAACCAGTGCGCCCGCCGACAACCCCGCGGCGGCACCACCTGCACCTGCCGCCGCACCGGCGCC
>JAHFRP010000027.1 GCA_023266195.1 Sulfuricella sp. | reverse complement strand
GCTTTCAATGTGAAGTGCTACCGCACGATTAAAAATAGAAAGCACCGTTAACGCATTCGCGTCTTTCGCCTCGATGTCCGCTTGCTCCCGTCACCCTCCGTTGCGGGACAACAGTTGTCTCGGTTGTTAATGTACTCGTGTCGTCGCCGTTTCCTCGCCGTATCAACGCCGTCCGCAACCACGAAACATCGACCGTCCACTCGCCCACGGATCGCGAAACGACTACGCCACCGAAAACGCCCGCGACAACACGCCAACCCGCAAAAGCCGCAAAACACCCCAAACAACGAAAGGAGATGACCGACGACACACACAACCGAGCAAGCCCATAACAAGCCCCTCCTATCCTCTGGCCAGCCAACGCCGGGGGGAAAAATATTTGGCCGCGATGATCGCGGCCAAATATTTCTCCCCCCGTGTTGCCGGCCTGCGGAATAGGTCGGAGGGTCTTGTTATGGTCTTGCTCTTGTTCGCGTGTCGTCTCGTCGTTCTCTTTTTCGTCGTGTGGGGCGTTTTGCTGCTCGTCTCGCTGGTCCTTCTGCCGCCCCGCCGTCCCGCTCGTCGCCGTTGTCCTTGCCCGCTCGCCCGCCCTCGCCGTGCCCCGCCCTTCGTCCTCGGTGCCTGCCTCGCCGGTCCGTGTTCCCGCTGCCCGTTCTCGCCTTCCCGCCCCGTCTGGCGTTGCCCGTAGTCGCCTGGTATCCCGGTCGCTCACCACCAGACCGTCAATGACCACCCGCGACGCCCCGCGCGTCCACCCCCGCTTCCGTTCCGCCGGCGTGGATCGCGCGGCCGGCCGCTTCAATCGCTCCGCCGGCGTGCGACGACACAACACGCCGCCTTACCTCGCCACGCGACGCTACAACGCACGCCGAGACGCCGCCCGCCGTCTTTATCGTCGCAAGCCAACTCAGCGCCAAAACGCACACCAGACCCGTCCTGTGTACCGGCGCCGAATCGCCAAAAAAGCCCCCCCGCGAGAAGGGCCTTTTTTTCGGGTCGTTTTTGCGACCCCGAAAAAAAAGCCGCTCGTTTTTTCACTGCCAAAACATCCGACCACTTATGTACGGCTGTACACTACATTTTAGCGCCGCTTCGCGCCCCCTAAAAAGCACTTGACAACCGTACACCAGTCCGTTAGTATCTCAGTCTGCGGCACAGGGTTAGGAACGCGGGAACAGGTCGGCGGGCGACCTGTTCCCGCTTCCATTTCTTGAATCGGGCTTGACGCCCGATTTCCTTTTCTGTTACAACATGCCTTGTTGCCGATGCCGTATGACGTGTGACGTGTGTCGAAACCCTTATGTCGTAGCATGAATGCCTGAACTCGTGCGCCTTCCCGTCGAAATCGTCTGCGGCGTCTTATGATCGGTGGGTTAAAGACTTACAGAGTTAAGCCTCGATCCCCCAAAATATCGCCTTTTTACCCTGTGCAGTTCCCAAACCGCCCGCTCTGTAGGAAAACACCCCCCGCCACGACGACCATTGTTTCTTATGTTCTGTCAGGCGTGGGGTTTTCCTCGGAAAAATGGGCCTAGCCATTCTAGGAGATACCACCCATGCCCGCCTTTTCCAACTCGGTGCCATCCGACGAAAAGCATATGGCCTTCGAACTTATTCGAACGCCACAAGACCGACCGCTAGTCGCGGTCGTAACCTCCGAGGACCTCATTGGATGCTACACCCACTTTTGGGGCCACCGAACCGTACCATGCGAGCAACCCGACTGCCCCGCTTGCATTGCCGGTATGCCCTTCCGATGGCACGCCTACCTGACCGCCCTCGAATCCAAGACCCGGCGGCATTTCCTTTTCGAGTGTACGGCCAACGCCGCCAAGGAATTCGAAATTTACCGCGAAGCGAACGGCACACTTCGCGGGTGCCTTTTCAACGCATTGCGGCCAAAACGCGGCCGCAATTCGAAAGTCGAGA
Organism: Sulfuricella sp.; assembly: GCA_023266195.1. Taxonomy (GTDB): domain Bacteria; phylum Pseudomonadota; class Gammaproteobacteria; order Burkholderiales; family Sulfuricellaceae; genus Sulfuricella. The sequence goes on along the minus strand of JAHFRP010000027.1, from coordinate 4,155 downwards.
TCACCACAAAACCGGCCGACTTGACGCGAATCGTATTACCGGAGCCGCCGAATATAGTCAAAGCCCTTTGCACTATCTGGCAAATCCCATCCACCGCGGTCGAAGAGGGATCAGGACACAACGGCACGCCCACGCCGGTCGTTAATTCCGACGTAACCAGCAAGGTCAAAGAGCACGAGCCAAACCAACCATCCCAGAACCGCAAACCAAAGGACCAAACGTCATGACACCTCGCCGCCTCACGTTTTCCATTTTCGCCGCCGCCGCGATCGCCACGGCCGCCGCTTCGCTCGCAGCCGACATCGAGACCCACTTCTCACCACGCGGAGATTGTGCAGCGACGATCATCGCCGAACTTGGCAACGCGAAAGCAACCGCCGACCTATGCCTCTACCAGTTGAGCTACCCGCCGATCATTACGGCAATCCATGACGCCGCCGCTCGCGGCGTCATGGTCCGAATCTGCATTGACGCCGGCGTGGAGTACAACACACCCAAGTTTTTCAATTTCCTTCGAGTCCCGAACGTCACCATCCGGACCGACCGCAACGAAAAGCTTCAACACAATAAGTACGCGATAATTGATGGATACACCATCATTACCGGTAGCTTTAACTGGTCCGAGAACGGCCAGGAACATAACGCCGAAAATCTCGTCGTTTTCCACGACCACAAAACGGCCGGGAGCTTCGCGGCCGATTTCCAAACACATTGGGCACACTCGGCCGATTTCATCGCCCGACCGCCCAAAAAGAAAAACCACGCCGCCCCTGCGACTTCTCCGCAAACCATCACGAACCGCCCGCCAACAAAGGAGCCATAACAATGGCACGCGTTAGCAGCCCTCTCATGTCCCTCGACGCCAGCGGCACGTACGGCAAAGCTCTGACCTTTTCGAAATGGAAGGGAAGGAATTACGTCCGCGAACGTGTCACGCCCTCGAATCCCAAAACCGCCAGCCAAACCGGCGTACGCGCCGCGATGAAGTTCCTCGCCAAGGCATGGGCGGCATTCACCGTGGCCAATAAGGCTACGTGGAACGCGGCGGCAGCTACCCGTTCTATCTCTCCTTTCAATGCCTACGTTTCCACGAACCTCGCCCGCTGGCAGGAAAACAAGGGGCCGACCGAAGCGAACCCCGCCGCCGAAACGTTAACGGCCCCCGCCATCGCATCACAGACGTTGACGGGCGGCACCGGTTCTATCAACGTCGCGGCAACGGTCGCCAGCGGCACCGGCGTCTGGGGCTTCGCCATCTACCGTTCCCCAAGTGCCATCACAAGCACCGCCTGGAACAACTGCGTGGGAATCATCGCGAACCCGGGCGGCACAAGCCTGAATTTCGTCGATTCGCCCCTCGTCGCCGGCACGTACCATTACCGCGTGGCGGCGTTAACCACCGATGGCAAAATCGGCACCGCTTGCGCCGACGGCCCCGCCGTCGCATCGTAAGCACAAGCGTGACCGAACGCCGGCGGGCGGCCCCAAATTCTCGTACCGCCTGCCGGCGTATCGGATCCTTTTCAAGGAGCCATCGAAAATGCCAAAAGTAAACGGACCGCTAATGTCCCAGGACGCAAGCGGCACCATTGCCAACGCACTCAATTTTCGCTCCACCGCACGCGGAAACGTCTGCGCCCGATACGGTAAGCCAACCGGCAAACCAACGGCCAACCAAACCGCCCAACGCGAGCGAATCGCCATACTAGCCGCCGCATGGACGGCCGCAAGCGACAACAACCACGCAACATGGAACGCGATCGCCACACCGAAGGCAATCACCGGCTACGCGGCTTTCATTGCCTATAATTGCGACCGCCTCACCCACGGCCTTTCCCTCTCGCTAGTCTACCCGCCCGCGACATTTGCCACGGTCACGTGGGCAACCGTCGCGGACGCATACGACCCGACAGGCGACTACGAACCATTTACCGACCCAGAACGCATCGGCAGCTGGGGCCGCATCACGAGCCCGTATGCCGCCTTCGGCTGGGAACCCGATGCAGACCAGTATCTACTTGCCCTACAACTAACCGAAACTGACTTCGCATTATGGTGCCACGCAACCAGCATCGCCGGCACCTACATGCCAATGTACCACGCCACCCATTCCGTAATAATCACCTTACCCGGCTGAACCGCACCGGCCACACGTCGCGACCGATGCCAACAGCCTTTTTTTGTAGAAGGATTTCCCCCCATGAAAGTCACCATCGACACCGGCACAGTGAACGCCTACGGCGAAAACGGTTACGCCACCGAACGCGGCGCCCGCGACTGGTCCGGCTTTTTCGCCGCTCTGTCGACATTCGTGACCACTGTCCTGCCGCTCGTGCTGCCCTTCCTAAAGGCCCAGCAACCGCCGAAGTAGGCAAAAACCATGGCCAACCTACCGCCGCTATTCAGCATGAACGCATCGGGGGCCGTCGGCCCGTTCCGGCGTTATGTCCAATCGCCCAAACATTGGACAATCGGCAAACGCCCAAAAGAACCCGACCACGCGCTCGCTGATTACCAGCACATGGGCGAAGCCATGGATGCCGCCAACACGCTCTGGCGGACACTCACCGCCGAGCAAAAACAGGCATGGACGGAGCGGGCAAGGCATCTCGCCTTGCCCCTCCGCCAAGCCTTCCTAGCGGTCAACCTTCGCCGACTCGCTCGGCATGAAACCGCGACCCTAACCCCGTAATGAATAAACCCCCCAACGCCCGCGGAAAGAACCATGGCAAACCATGACCCCCTCAAAACGCAGCATCTTCTACCTTTCGATCATCTCAGCATTGATCGCAACCGCAAGCTGTCTGCGGTCCGACCCTTGGCTCAAAAGCGAACCCACGACGCCGCCGCCCTGCGCGAACGGGAGTTGTCGCGGTGGGACGTGCCAGACGACGACGAACCAACCGACGCCGCCGCCCTGCCCCACCTGCAGAACGGCCAAACCTAACGCGGGACCGGCCACCCCGACGACGGTCGAACGCCAACACCGCCGGACCCTTTTCAAACGCCCCCTCTTCTTCAGGAGACTACGCCGATGGCACCGGAACGAATGTTAGGCAAACTGCCCCCCGTTCGCGACCCGCGAACATTACAACTCTCGCGGTATTACCGCCGAGAGGAAGCCGTACCACCCGCCACACGCCGATGGGACACCCCGGTCTCCGACTGGGGCGTCATGGGAAACAACCGTTACGGCAATTGCGTCATCGTCACGCCCGCGCACGCGCTGTTGTCGATGCACGCCAACACTTCGGGTGACCTCGCCCGCATCACTGACGCGGCCGTCATCGAGCTTTCCCGACAAATGCGAGCCCTACACGGGTACGCCATACTGAACCGCCTCAAATACTGGCGGAAAACCGGCATGTGGGGAAACAAGCTCTACGCATTTGCCGCGATCGACACCCACGGCCCTCTCGACTTTAAAGTCGCCATCGACGAATTCGGCTGGGCCGACATCGGCCTAGACATGCCGACCGCATGGCAAGACGAAGAGGTATGGGACACCGGCTTGAGCTATCGCTACAAGCCAGGAACCTGGGGCCCCCACTCCGTGCCGCTCGTCGGCTACGACGAACGCCTGGCGTATTGTGTCACCTGGGGCAAACTCCAGCCCATCACGTGGGCCGCAATCGCCAAGTACTGCGACGAAGCCTACGCCACCATCGACGGCGACTGGATGGCCACCACAGCCAAGACACCAAGCGGTTTTGACTGGGAAACCCTAGAATACGATCTGACGGCCTTTGCCACCTGACGTATCAACCATCAACCCAGGCCGCAGGAACGCAACAGCAGCGATTCTGCGGCCTCGTTTTTTTTGGACTTCCACAAAACGCCACCACAATAACCCACGAGGGGAAAAAACAGCCATGGACCGCGACGACGCAAGCCAAGAAGGAACGACACTGCCACCCGTCAACCAAACAATTCTACTCGCCCGCCAAGAAGCCGAGCGGGCCATTCTGCAACACCTAGCTTTATGCCCTTTTGCCAACCTGCAAATTGAGCAAAGATTAAGGACGCTCGAAAATCGCTTCTCTCTGCTTATCGGCCTGATGATCGGCAGCGGAATACTCGGCGGGGTAGCGGGTGGCGCGATTCAACGCCTCATCCCATAATCGCCGCCCCACCCCGAGCCCACCGCGATACCCA
>JAHFRP010000003.1 GCA_023266195.1 Sulfuricella sp. | reverse complement strand
GTAGAATGGACGTCCGGGCGGGTAACAGCAGGCATTTTTTACGAATTGTTGTCTAGACAACCGCAATTATATCAAATGCTTACAGTGTAATCCGCCCGCTTTATGCAAAATTCAGGCTAGGTCAGCAACACGGCGACGATGCCGCTCAGGAAAATCCCGTCGAACGTGCCCGCTCCGCCGATCGAGGCGATCGGCGTGCCCATTTTGCGGATGTCGCCCAGGCGCGCCAGGTCGGCGCCGATCAGCACCCCCAAGGTTCCGCTGATATAGGCGAGCGGCGCACTTTGCTGCGGGTCGATGAGCAGGGAGACGATCGCCGCGGTTATCGGCGCGATGAAGATAGGAATGCCGATGCCCACTCCCGGCACCGGCCGGCTCGTCAGCCGGCACATCAGCGCCACCGCCCCCACCGCAGCGAACACCGTGAACGGGTTGACCGGATTGTGCAGCATCAGGTAGGCCGAAAAAGCCAACGGCACCAGGCAGCCGCCGACGTTGACGGCTACTACCGTTTTACCGTTGAATTCCATCTGCGGCAGCCGAAGCAGGCTGTGGAACACTTCCGGCGCAGGCGGCGGCCCTTCGGCCTTAACGCTGAATAGCGGCAGGTTGATCAGGCTGCCGAACAGCGAGGTGGACAGCAGCAGCATGGCGGAATCGGGTGACAGGCCGAGCTTGTCGAAGACCAGCGTCAGCGCGCCGACCTGGACGAAGACCAACAGCATGCCGAGCACCGCCAGGAGCAGAGCGAGATAAAATGGCGAGAACGGCATGGCACCTCCGTTGAGGCAAGATTCTCGGTGAAAGGGGCGGCCGCATCCGCCTCCTTTAAATTAGAGCAGGAAAAGTGTGGCCAGGCCGAGAAAGATGAAGAAGCCGCCGCTGTCGGTGACGGCGGTGATCATCACGCTGGAGCCGACCGCCGGATCGCGCCCGAGCTTGTGCATGAGCATCGGGATCAGCACGCCCATCAGCGCCGCCAGCAGCAGGTTGAGCACCATCGCGCTGGTCATCACCGCGCCCAGCGCGGCGTTGCGGTAGAGCAGATAGGCCATCAAGCCGATAATGCTGCCCCAGATCAGTCCATTGATCAGGCTGACGCCGAGTTCCTTGAGGAACAGCTTGCGGATGCTGCCGCTACGTATCTGCCCGAGCGCCAGGGCGCGCACGATCATGGTGAGGGTCTGGTTGCCCGAATTGCCGCCGATGCCGGCAACGATCGGCATCAGCGCCGCCAGCGCCACGATCTTCTCGATCGAGCCTTCGAACACGCCGATCACGCGCGAAGCGATGAACGCCGTCACCAGGTTGATCGCCAGCCAGGTCCAGCGGTTCTGGATACTTTTCCATACCGTGGCGAACAGGTCTTCCTCTTCGCGCAAGCCGGCCATCGATAGCTTTTCGCTGTCGGCCTCGTCGCGGATGAAGTCCATCATTACGTCCACCGTCAGGCGGCCGACCAGCTTGTTGTCGCCGTCCACCACCGGCGCGGAAACCAGGTCGTAGCGCTCGAAGGCCGATGCCGCTTCGTTGGCTTCGTCGTCGGGGCGGAAGGTCACCGCATCCTCGGCCATCACCGCCGCCACACTGGCCTCGGGATCGTGGATCAATAGCCGCTTGAGGGATAGCACGCCCTTGAAGGTGTCGTTGCGGTCGACCACGAACAGTTTGTCGGTGTGCCCGGGCAGTTCGCCCAGCCGGCGCAGGTAGCGCAGCACCACTTCCAGACTGATGTCGTCGCGGATGCTGACCATGTCGAAATCCATCAACGCGCCGACCGTGTCTTCCGGATAGGACATCGCCGATTGCAGATGGGCGCGGTTCTGGCTGTCGAGCGATTCGAGCAGCTCCTGCATCACGTCGTGCGGCAGGTCGGGCGCCAGATCGGCGATTTCGTCGGTGTCGAGCTGCTCGGCGGCGGCCAGGAGCTCGTCGCTGTCCATGCTGGCGATCAGCGATTCGCGCACCGCGTCGGATACTTCCAGCAGGATGTCGCCGTCGCGTTCTGCCTTGACCAGATCCCACACCAGCAGGCGCTGCTGCAGCGGCAGGGCTTCGAGGATGTAGGCGACGTCGGCGGGGTGGAGCTGGTCGAGCTTCTTTTGCAGCTCGGCCAGATTCTGCTTGTGTACCAGCGTTTCCACCAGGTCGTGGCGCGGCATGGCCTGCTTGCGCACCAGCGTTTCCACCAGGTTTTGCTTGTGCAGCAGCTCGATCACCTGTTGCAGGCTCTCCTGCACGCTTTCCTGCTGCCTGGTTTGTTCTGCTTCGGACATGCCGTTCCCCCTGGCCATGGGCTTTCCGCGTTCGGCACCGCGCATGATTGGCTGCGCGATAACCGGGCGCCGACTATATGTTTGGAAAAAGGGAGCTGGATCGAGAGCGCCGGCTTATGCCGGCGAGATCGCGCTTGAGCCCGATTTTTCCGCTGTTTTCCAGCGGAAAATCCGTCAAGGCAAAAGCGCGTTGAGGGGGATAACCGCTAGAACAAAAAGTTTGCCACGAAATTATTACAACTATGACTGTCCAAGGTATTAACCCTTGATTATGAAAACGCCCGGATTTTAATCGCCCCCGGCCGCGGCTGTCAATTTCGACGTGCCGGATCAGGGCGCCTGCACCTGGCTCATCCGAGCCAGGATGATGGGCGTCTTCCGCTCCAGGCCGCGCGCGTTGCGGTGGCTGTCGTAGTAGCGCGGATTGGGCACCATCGAGGCCAGCCGGGCGGCCTGCTCGGCGGACAGGTTCGCCGCAGCCGTCCCGTAGTAGTGGCGTGCAGCCGCTTCGGCGCCAAACACGCCGTTGCCCCATTCGATGACATTGAGGTAGATTTCGAAAATGCGGCGCTTGCTCATCGTCTGCTCCAGCATCACCGTGATCACCGCTTCCTCGGCTTTGCGCCAGAATGCCCGCTTGGATGAAAGAAACAGGTTCTTCGCCAGCTGCTGGCTGATGGTCGAGCCGCCGGCGACAATCCTGCCTTTTTTCATGTTCTTTTCGTAGGCCTTCTGGATGCCTTCCCAATCGAAGCCGTCGTGGTCGAGGAATTTCGAGTCCTCGGCCGCGACCAGCGCGCGCTTGAGGTTGTTGGAAATCCGGTTGTAGGGCACCCACTGGTGATGCAGTTCCGCATCGGGGTTCTTGTCTTGCAATATGGCCAAGCGCTGTTCCATGAAGGCGCTGGTGGAGGGATTGTGATCCGCCCACCACCAGATATGGGCGAACAGCCACAGCTGGTACAACAGCACCATCGCCACGCACAATGCCGCGCCGCGCCATAGCCAGCGCCAAAGGCTTTTCAGCATGGCAAGAGCATGTCGATGACCGGCCGCGTTTGCGGCCGCACGCCGCGCCACAGGAAAAACGATTCCGCCGCCTGCTCGACCAGCATGCCGAGGCCGTCGGCGAGGCGCGCCGCGCCGTTGCCGCGGGCGAATTGCAGGAACGGAGTGAGGCCCTTGCCGTACATCATGTCGTAGGCCAGGGCGCCCGGCGCGAACACGCCCGGCGGCAGCGGGGGAAGCGCATCGCTCAGGCTGCTGGACGTGGCGTTGATGACGATGTCGAACTGGCGCCCGGCCAGCCGCGCATAATCGCCGCCCTCGACCGGGCCATGGGCGGCGAAATGGCGCTCGAGCGCCACGGCTTTTTCCGGCGTGCGGTTGGCGATCGCGAGCTGCGCCGGCTCGCGCAGCAGCAATGGCAGCAGCACGCCGCGCGCGGCGCCGCCGGCGCCCAGCAGCAACACGCGTCGGCCCTCGATGCCGGCGCCCAGGTTCTCGCCGATGTCGCGCACCAGTCCGGCGCCGTCGGTGTTGTCGGCCAGGATCGCGCCGTCGGGCTCGAATTTGAGGGTGTTCGCTGCCTCCGCCATGCGTGCGCGGTCGGTCAGCCGGGTAGCCAGCCGCCAGGCTTCCTGCTTGAACGGCACCGTCACGTTGAGGCCTTTGCCGCCTTCCGTGCGAAATGTCCCCACGGTTGCGGCAAACCCGTCCAGCGGCGCCAGCAGCGCGGCATACGCCATATTCTGCCCGGTCTGGCGGGCAAACTCGGCGTGGATCAGCGGGGACTTGCTGTGGGCGATGGGGTTGCCGACGACGGCGTAGCGATCGGTCATGAATGCTTTACACTTTTGGAAGACGCCGAATTATAAGGCAAAAAGTCGCCAATTTGCGTATCATGGCGTGCCGAACCCGTTGCTTCTTAATCCGAAATTCATTCGATGACCCTCCGCCCCTCCAAACCGCCCGGCCAAACCCATCCCGAACGGAACGAGCGTTTCCTGGCCGCGCAAAAAGTCACCTGGATCAGCGTTGCGGTGAACATCCTGCTGACTGTGCTGCAGATCGTGGTCGGTCTGTTCGGCAAATCCCAGGCGCTGGTGGCGGACGGCCTGCATTCCCTGTCCGACCTGCTGTGCGATTTCCTGGTGTTGTTCGCCAACCGCCACGGCGCGCGCGATGCGGACGAGGAACACCCCTACGGCCACGCCCGCATTGAGACCGCCACCACGCTGGCGCTCGGGCTGATTCTGCTCGCCGTCGGCGGCGCGCTGTTCTGGGGAGCGGTGGGGCGCCTGCAAAACCCCGCTACGCTGCAAAAAGTCCACGCCGCCACGCTGTGGATCGCCATTCTCACCCTGGCCGGCAAGGAGGGGCTGTTCCGCTACATGCTGCACGTCGCGCGCAAGCTGCGCTCGCAGATGCTCGAAGCCAACGCCTGGCACGCCCGTTCGGACGCCGCCTCGTCGCTGCTGGTGGTGGCCGGCATCGGCGGCAACCTGCTCGGCTTCACCTCGCTGGACATCCTCGCGGCGGTGCTGGTGGCGGTGATGATCATGCGCATGGGCTGGATGCAGGGCTACCAGGCGATTTCGGAGCTGATCGATACCAGCCTGGATAAAGCCGAAGTGGACGCGATCCGTGCCACCCTGCTCGCCACGCCAGGCGTGGACGGCGTGCACGAATTGCGTACCCGGCGCATGGGCGACCGCGCCTTGGTCGACGCCCATGTATTGGTCAATCCCCGCATCAGCGTGTCGGAAGGGCATTACATCGCCGAAAGCGCGCGCGCCCGTGTGGTCAGGCACCATCACGCGCTAGACGTGATGGTCCACATCGACCCGGAAGACGACTCAGCCGCAAAAATCAACCAGCACCTTCCCAGCCGGGAAGAATTGATCCGGCACCTGGAAGAGCGACTGGGGCAGACATTGCCGCGCCCGGAAAAAGTGGTGTTGCATTATCTGAAGGGCAAAGCGGAAGCCGAGATTTTCCTTCCCGCCAAAACCGGCTCGGACCAGATGGCAGCTCTCAAAACAGCTATCCCCAGAATGCTGCATGAAGACAAATATTTTGTAGCGATCAGCGCGCACCAGAATGGTGCATTATAATTATTTACGCACAAGTTCGGCGCGCCAAGAGCCTATGCCAGTAGATTTCATACCCCGCGTTGCGCCCGGAAAGCGATGGATGCTAGGCGCAAGGCGCGGCCAATGGTTGTTCCATTGGCAAGCCTTGCAACAACGCAGACGCGCTTTCCGGACGCAACCCGGAGGGCCGGTTCGGCGCGGGGTATGAAATCTACTGGCATAGGCTCTTAAGATAGGGGTGCCGAATTTTAATCAGTTATGGCACAATGGTTTTTTTATGTTTCTGCTTGGCATGTTTCATGCTAAAAACACTGACTGGCCAAGCAGAAGCAAAACCAAAATTTGAAGTATTTTTTATAAACGCTCAGATAGTTAGGAGATAAAAACATGGCGGCAGCCGACGTTTTGAAAATGATCAAGGACAACGAAGTCAAATTCGTTGACCTGCGCTTTACCGACACCCGCGGCAAGGAACAGCACGTTTCCATTCCTTCCCACGTGGTGGATGAAAACTGGTTCGAGACCGGCCACGCGTTCGACGGCTCCTCCATCGCCGGCTGGAAAGGCATCCAGGCTTCCGACATGCTGCTGATGGCCGACCCGGAAACCGCCAACCTCGATCCTTTCTTCGACGAATCCACCCTGATCATGTCCTGCGACGTGATCGAGCCCGCCGACGGCAAAGGCTACGACCGCTGCCCGCGTTCCATCGCCAAGCGCGCCGAAGCCTACCTGAAGTCCACCGGCGTCGGCGACACCGCCTACTTCGGCCCGGAACCCGAATTCTTCATTTTCGACTCCGTCACCTGGCACGCCGACATGTCCGGCACCTCGGTGAAGATCGAGTCCGAAGAAGCGGCCTGGTCCTCCGCCGAGAAATTCGAAGGCGGCAACATCGGCCACCGTCCCGGCGTCAAGGGCGGCTACTTCCCGGTTCCCCCGGTCGATTCCTTCCAGGACATCCGCTCCGCCATGTGCCTGGCCCTTGAAGAAATGGGCGTGCCGGTCGAAGTGCACCACCACGAAGTCGCCACCGCCGGCCAATGCGAAATCGGCACCAAGTTCAGCACCCTGGTGAAGCGCGCCGACTGGACCCAGATCACTAAGTACGTGGTGCAGAACGTCGCCCACGCCTACGGCAAGACCGCCACCTTCATGCCCAAGCCGATCGTCGGCGACAACGGCTCCGGCATGCACGTGCACCAGTCGATCTGGAAAGACGGCCAAAACCTGTTCGCCGGCAACGGCTACGGCGGCCTGTCCGAAACCGCGCTGTACTACATCGGCGGCATCATCAAGCATGCCCGCGCGCTGAACGCCATCACCAACCCCGGCACCAACTCCTACAAGCGCCTGGTGCCCGGCTTCGAAGCCCCGGTGATGCTGGCCTACTCGGCCAAGAACCGCTCCGCGTCGATCCGCATCCCGCACGTCGCCAACCCCAAGGGGCGCCGCATCGAAACCCGCTTCCCGGATCCTTCGGCCAACCCGTACCTGTGCTTCGCCGCTCTGCTGATGGCCGGCCTCGACGGCATCCAGAACAAGATTCACCCCGGCGACGCGATGGACAAGAACCTGTACGACCTGCCGCCGGAAGAAGAAGCCCTGATCCCGACCGTGTGCTCCTCGCTCGATCAGGCGCTGGACTACCTGGACAAGGATCGCGAGTTCCTGACCCGTGGCGGCGTGTTCTCCAGCGACTGGATCGATTCCTTCATCGAACTGAAGATGGAAGAAGTCACCCGGTTCCGCATGACCACGCACCCGGTCGAATTCGCCATGTACTACAGCCTGTAACATCTGGCGCGGCAAAGGAAAAAAGGGCGGGGTAACCCGCCCTTTTTTTATTTCAGTCAACCGGTTACACGCCGGCCCGTTGATAAAATTTTGCATATCCCTTAATCTGGGCAACCACCGTCTTCGAGTGAAATTCATGAGAACCGCGCTGCTGATCTTGCTTTCCGTGTTCCTGTCGCAAGCCGCCTTGGCCGACATTTACAAGCTGGTCGATGAAAACGGCCGGGTAACCTACTCCAACGCCCCGCTCAAGGGCGCCAAGAAACTCAATCTCGAACCGATTTCGACGGTCGCCATGCCCAAACCGAAGCCGCCCGCCGCCTCGCCGGCGAGCTTCCCCCGTGTCGACAGCGAAACCCAGAAGAAACGCGACGGCACGCGCCGCGACATCCTGGAGCAGGAACTGGCGGCGGAGCAGAAGCTGCTCGAAGAGGCGAAAAAAGCGCAGGCCGAAGGCGAAGCCACGCGCCAGGGCGACGAGCGCAACTACCAGAAATACCTGGATCGGATACAGGGGCTGAAGGACAATGTCGCGTTGCACGAAAAAAATATCGACGCCCTGAACAAGGAGCTGGCCGGAGTGCGTTGAAACCCTTCCCAACCCTGGCGCGACTCTTGCTACACTGGTAGCTAATGACCAGGGAAAAACCCCACGTGACGCCGAACCCTTTTGCCGGACTGGAACACCTGACTACCGCCACGATCCTGCTCGATCAGGATCTGCGCGTGGCCTATCTCAACCCCTCGGCGGAAAACCTGTTCAAGCTCAGCCGCAAGCATGTCATCGGCATGCCGCTGCAGCAGGTTTTCGGCGACAGCGGAACGCTTCCCAAAGCCGTCGAAGCGGCCCTGCTCACCCATGCCAGCTTCACCGAGCACGAGATACTCCTGGCGGCGCCCGCCGACCACCCGCTGTCGGTCAGCTGCACCGTCACGCCGGTGGAAATAGATTCGATCAGCCTGATCCTGGAATTCCACCAGATCGACAAGCAGCTGAAAATCGCACGGGAAGAACGCATGCTGGTGCAGCAGCAGGCCAACCGCGAGCTGCTGCGCAATCTCGCCCACGAAATCAAGAATCCGCTGGGCGGGCTGCGCGGCGCGGCGCAACTGCTCGAACATGAGCTTCCCCGCACCGGCCTGCGCGAATACACCCAGGTGATCATCCAGGAAGCCGACCGCCTGCAGAAGCTGATGGACCGGCTGCTCACCCCCAGCCATCTGCCGCACCTGCGCGCCACCAACATCCACGAGGTGCTGGAGCGGGTGCGCAGCCTTACCCTGGCGGAAACGCCGCAGGGGATCGCCATCCGGCGCGACTACGACACCAGCCTGCCGGACCTCGTCGCCGACCCGGAGCAGCTGATCCAGGCGGTGCTCAACATCGTGCGCAACGCGGTGCAATCGATGCAGGGAAAAGGGGAAATCGTCCTGCGCACCCGCATCGCGCGCCAGGTCACGCTGGCCAAAAAACGCTACCGCCGGGCCATCATGGCGCAGATCATCGACAACGGCCCCGGCATCCCCGAGGCGATCCGCGAAAAAATCTTCTATCCGCTGGTTTCGGGGCGCGAAGGCGGCAGCGGCATGGGGCTGACCCTGGCGCAGACCCTGATCAACCAGCACCAGGGCATGATTGAATGCGACAGCAAGCCCGGACGTACCTGCTTTACGCTGCTGCTGCCGCTTACCGATATTGGAGGAACAAAAAAATGAAAGCCGTCTGGATCATCGACGATGACCATTCCATCCGCTGGGTATTCGAAAAGGCCTTGCAGCGGGAACAAATCGGGTTCAGGTCCTTCTCCTCCGCCCAGGACGCACTGGATGCGCTGGAAACCGATACGCCGCAGGTGGTGGTGAGCGACATCCGCATGCCCGGCACATCCGGCCTGGACCTCCTGCAGCAGCTGAAGGAGCGGCTGCCCGGCCTGCCGGTGATCATCATGACCGCCTATTCCGATCTCGACAGCGCGGTTTCCGCCTTCCAGGGCGGGGCGTTCGAGTATTTGCCCAAACCGTTCGACGTCGATCATGCCGTGACCCTGGTGCAGCGCGCGCTGGAAGAGAGCATGCGGCAGACCGGCAAGCCGGAGACCGCCGAAGCCCTGCCCGAAATTCTCGGCCAGGCGCCGGCGATGCAGGAAATTTTCCGCGCCATCGGGCGCTTGAGCCAGTCCCACGTCACCGTGCTGATCAACGGCGAATCGGGTACCGGCAAGGAGCTGGTGGCTCGCGCCCTGCACCGCCACAGCCCGCGCGCGGACAAGCCGTTCATCGCACTCAACACCGCGGCCATCCCGAAGGATTTGCTCGAATCCGAGCTGTTCGGCCACGAGCGCGGCGCGTTCACCGGGGCGCAAGCCCAGCGCCATGGCCGTTTCGAGCAGGCCGACGGCGGCACGCTGTTCCTCGACGAAATCGGCGACATGCCGCCGGAATTGCAGACGCGCCTGCTGCGCGTGCTGTCGGACGGCCAGTTCTACCGCGTCGGCGGCCACCAGCCGATCAAGGTCAACGTGCGCGTCATCGCCGCCACCCACCAGAACCTGGAGCAGCGCGTCAAACAGGGCCTGTTCCGCGAAGATTTGTTCCATCGCCTCAATGTCATCCGTCTTCGGTTGCCGCCTCTGCACGAACGCGGCGAGGACATCCCGCTGCTGGCCAGGTATTTCCTGCAAAGAAGCGCGCGGGAGCTGGGCGTGGAGGCGAAAAAACTGTCGCAGGGCGCGATGCGCTATTTCACCACCCTGAGCTGGAGCGGCAACGTGCGCCAGCTGGAGAACGTCTGCCACTGGCTGACGGTAATGGCGCCGGGACAAAACATCGAAGTCGCCGACCTGCCGCCGGACTTGCGCGACGACCAGGCGGCCGCCTCCCCGGAAAGAAGCTGGCAGGAAGCGCTCGGGCGCGAAGCCGAAACCGCCTTCAACCGCGGCGAGCAAGGCGTGATGGACGGGCTGACCAACGACTTCGAGAAAATTCTCATCACCTGCGCCCTGAAACACACCGGCGGGCGGCGCATCGAGGCCGCCCACCTGCTCGGCCTGGGGCGCAACACGCTGACGCGAAAGATCCAGGAACTCGGGCTGGAACCCGGCAGCGCCGAGGCCTGATCCAGCGCGGGTTTCCTCGGCGGTTAGCGTGAAACTCGCGAAGCGAGACCTCGTCCCCCGCGCCCGCTTGCGGGAGAGGGCTAGGGGAGAGGGACGGTCATGGCGAATCGCCGTTTCATGATACGGGGCGGCGATTCGCCATGACCGTTCACCGGAGTATAATCTCCGCTCCGCACTCGGGACTCGTTCATTCATGCACAAGCGCAACCGCCTGTTCGTTTCCATCGCCCTGGTCTACGGCCTGCTCGGCGGGCTGATCGCGATCACCCGGCTGATCGACCCCGGCCTGCTCCCCGGCAACGTGCCGCGCGCCCACGGCCACATCATGCTGCTCGGCTTCATCCTGATGATGGTCTACGGCATCGCCCTGCACGTGCTGCCCCGTTTCGGCGGCTTCCCCCTGTATTCCGAGCGCATGGCCGACTGGCAGCTTTATCTCGCCAACGCCGGCCTGCCGCTGATGGTCGCCGGCTGGCTCGGCTGGCGCGACTCGCTGGTGTTGGCCGGCGGGGTGCTCAGTTACGGCGCGATCGTCCTGTTCGGCCTCAACATGATCCTTACCGTCGTCGGCAGGAAAAAATGAGCACGGCGGCACCGCAGCCTACCGCCGGCGGCCCGGCCGAAGCGCGGCTCGGCGCCGAGGCCGCGATGGCGCAGATGGGCATGACCTTCTCCCGCGACAACCGCTGCTTCATCGTCGCCGCGCAGGTTTACCTGATGCTCGCCGGCCTGGGCCTGCCGATCAACGGCAGCCTGCTCAGCGATTCCGCGTCCCGCCCCGCGTTCCTCCACCTGTTCACCCTCGGCTTCCTGCTGATGATGATCTACGGGATTGGCGGCCACATGCTGCCGCGCTTCACCGGCAACCCGATCCGCGAAGGCGCCTGGCCGTGGTTGCAGATGGGATTGGTTCACGCCGGGGCGGCGAGCTTCGTTGCGGGCTATTTCGCCGGATGGCATGGCCTGGTGGTGGCGGGGGCGATTCTGGCGTGGCTGTCCCTGGCAATGTTCGCCGCCAGGGTCTGGCCGGTGCTGTGGGGCAGCCCCGGCGGCACCCGATAATCGCTTTTTTACTGGCTGAGCCCGTAATGGGTGTTGAAATATCGCGCCAGGATTTGTTTTTCCCCATCGGTCAACTGCGGCACATTGCGCACCCGCATGTATTCCTGCATGCGGCCGATGCTCGGCGACCAGTCGCTGCGTCGCGACAACAGGAGGCGCCGGGCATCGTGGCAACTCAGGCACTTCTGCGCTGCAAGCTTTTCCGCGCCGTCCGCTGTCGGCTTGAGTCGCCCTTGGCGCACTTCCTCGGCGCGCCGACGATCCATCTCCTGTTTGTCGACGATGCGCGCCGCAAACTTGACCAGACACACCTCGCCCTCACGCGCCTCCCTGCCGTCGTGCCGCTCGTTCAGGTTGACCAGATGTTCGACGAACTCGCCATTCTTCGTCAGCCGGTTGACGTTGTAGTTGTAAAACTCGGAAAAAATCACGTCGCCGCTGCGTGTCGCCAAGATGGCAAAGGCCTCGTCGCCATTCTCCGGCCGGTCGGCGTAGGTCATTTCTCCTTTGCGCGTGAAGCGGCCGATCCTGCCGCCCTCCGCGGTGGTGAACCACAGGGTGCCGTCCCGGGCCAGGGACATTTGTTGGATCGTGGTTTTGGGCGGCAGAGCCGTTTCCGTCAACTTCCCATCTCGATCCACCCGCCCGAGGACGCCGCGGCAATGGTCGGAGATGATCAGACCTCCTCCCGGCAGCGCCAGCAGATTGCTCGGACAACTGTTCTCCCAGCGGTAAACCGGGGTCCAGCGGCCGTCGCGTCCAATCCGCACCAGCTTGCCCACCGGAGGGTCGTTCCGGCCATCGGTGTCGCCGCGCACCAGCACCGTCACCCATACCCGGTCGCTGCGGTCGATGGCGATGGAGGTCGGCCAGCCCTCGTCGAGAGGATAGCCGGTCACCCGTCCCGCCGCGATCCGGCCTACCTTCGATACCCACATCCGGCCGTGGCCCGCATGCTCCGCCCCCTGGTCGGCCGCGTGATCCCCGGCCATCTGTGTGAACCAGCCCTCGCCTTTGGAGTCCACCGCCACCAGCACCGGGTGGCCATCTGCCGTGGCATATTCGACGATCTTGCCGTCCCGCCCCAGCCGCCCGATCTTGGCGCCGTCGCTCTCCACGAACCAGACGTTGCCGCGCCGGTCGAGCGCCAGGGAAGAGGGCTCGGCATTGGGAGTCGGCAGCCGGAATGCCTTGACCGTGCCATCCGGTGCCAGACGTGAAATGGCGTTGTTGTCCCCCTCGGTGAACCAGATACCCCCAGCCTTATCCTCGACGAAGGTGTAGGAGCCGAATGGGCGGCAGGCTTCCGCCTCCACCGGGACAAACCCCACCAAACCCGCCAGCAACAACCAGGACAATCCATGCAATTTCATTTTTTTACCTCCTCTCAATTCAACCTTAAAACCTCAATTCAAGCCACAGAGATCACAGAGAACACAGAGTTGAAGCGGGATTCTTGGGCATTTTCGCATTCACCTGATGGGTGAAAACAGTTAGGCCGGCAACCCCTTGTTTTTCCTCCGCGAACTCTGTGTTCTCTGTGGCTAAATGCTTTTTCCAGGTTCAACACATCTCAGAATCTGAACACCACCTCGGCCCGGCAGACTCTTCCCTCGGCCCGCCAGAAAAAGCCCGACATGTAGTTCTTGTCGAACAAGTTGTCCACGGCGACGGTAAGATCGGCGCCCTTGAAGCGTTTGGTGAGGGAAAGATCGACCACGTGATAGGACTCCCTTTCCCAGCGATAACCTTTGCTGTCCGTTATGGTGTTGTTCTCGTCCGCAAACGAAGTCCCGACATACCGCAACAGCGCCTTGGCGGTGGCCCCTCCCGGCCCCCCGTAGCCCAGGCCGAGGTTGAACTTGTGCCGCGGCATGTCTGGCAGCTCCTTGCCGACCAGGGCGGGACTGGCCAGGTTTTCCGCGACTTGCGTCCGCGTGTAGGTGTAGTTGAAGAAGGCCGACCAGCCGGACTCGCTCTTCCGGCCAAGCTCCAGCTCCAACCCCTTGGATTCGGCCTGGCCGATGTTCTGGAACTGCTGTTTCAGGGGAATGCCGTAATCGGTGATCATCACCCCGATCTTGTCGCGCCATAGAGTGTGAAAGAGCGTGATGCCCGCCTCGGCGCCTCCTCCAAGCTTCCTCCTGACACCCAGATCCCAGGTCAGGGAGCGCTGGGGTTTCAGAACCGGATTTGCCAGGAATTGGGAGGCGGGCCCGACGTCCGAGTAATAGAGCTGGTCCGGGGTGGGGGGGACGAAACCGGTACCTACCGAACCGTTGAGCGTGGTGTTTCCCGCGGCCCAGCGCAAGCTCGCCTTCGGGTTGAAGGCGTGCTTGGCGGTCTCATCGCCGGTGGTGTTTTTCACCAGGGAGCCGCTGTTGAAGATGGTGGTGTCGAAGTAGCGATAGTGGTCGTACCGACCGCTCAGCTCTGCGGCCAGGCCGTTCCACGGAGTCGCCTCGTAAAGCAAGTAGGCCGCCGTGTTCGCCATCTTGGCGCGCAGCAGGAAATCCGTCGCGCCGCTCTGATAATCGCGGGTTTCGTAGGCGTCGGCGCTACGGCTGCCGCGCAAGCCGAGGCGCAACGTGCCGGCTTTCCCTTTTGCCGCCGCCGCCACTTCCATCTCCAGCTTCTCGCCGTCGCTGAACAGGGTGCGGTTCGGCGCGAGCCCGGCCGCGTCCGCCCCCGTCCCCTGATCCTTCAGTCCCTTGTCCCGGTAGGTTTCATAGCCAAGCGACAGGTTCAATTCGGCGGTCGGCGCAGCCTTGAAAGCAGAGGTGAAACGCAGCGTGTCCGCGCCATAATCTTCCCACCAGTTCGGCCGGCCGTAGAAGGACAGCGACTCGAAGCGCTTGAGCTGGAGCTGCGCCTCCCCGGCTTCATTCTTGACGCCGATTTTGGCTTCCCGCGTGGTTTTCTCCGTTCGCTCGTTCTCAACCGAGACCTGGGAGGGGTAGGGTGCGAACGGCACGCGCTTGTGGCCGTGGACAACCTGGCGTTCCCCCGTCATGCCGATGCTTGCCGGCGCTGCGAGACCCTCTCCGTTCAGCCTGGTATACCAGCTGCCGGCCGAGTTGAGACCCTGCACCCACTCGAACCGGGGTTTGTCGCCGGTCTTGCGCGTGGCGACGGCGATGGCGCCGCCCATGGCATCGGCGCCGAAGCGCGCCGACGCGGCTCCGCGCAGGATCTCGATACGCTCCACCTGGTCCGGCTTGATCTGGTTCAAATCCGTCAGGGACGACGCGAAGCCATCGACGTAAATGGCCACGCCGCGCACGCCGCGCATCGTGATCGTGCCGCCGCTGTCGTCCAGGCCGACCTTCGAGCGCAGCAGCTCGATCAGATCGGCGGGCTTTTCCCTTTCCACATCCTGGGCTGTGATGACGGTGATATTGGTGTCCTCCTTTCCTGCCGCCTCCGCCATCGCGGCGAGCGGCAACATCAGCACCCAGGCGCACAGGGGCGCCGCGATCATGCTCACCCTCACCAAGTGAAATCCCTGAGCCGCCTTCGGAACGCCCAGTCGGCCAAGGGGATCAATACCGCCGTCGCCAGCGAGAGCCCGGCCAGGACCGCCCCTGCTTCCATGTGGGGAGAAGCGGGGCTGTAGGCTGCCCGCAGCCCTTCGGCGATGTAGGTGGTGGGCAGCAGCAGGGCGAGGTAGCTGAAGGGCGCGCCCAGCATGTCATAGGAGTAGAAGGTGCAGCCGAAGAAGGTCATCGGCATCATCAGGAAGGAGAACACCTCCTGCCCCTTGTCGGGGGTTTCGGGGACCAGCAGCAGCACCAGGGTGAAAAGGGAGAACAGCAGGGCGCCGGCCGTGGCTGTCAGAACCATGTAGCCGACGTTCTGCGGCGCGAGCCCCAGAATCCCCCACACCAGCACCGCCACCACGGCGCCGCCGGCGAGTCCGTAGCAGAGGCCGCCGAACACCAGCGCTGCCAGAATGGCGCGCAGCGAAACCGGCGCCAGCAGCCATTCCTCCATGGTGCGAAAGTAGTAGCCCGAGATCACGCCGCCGCCGACGCTGACGAAGGGGCCGGTGATCAGGGAGATGGCGACGATGCCCGGCGCCATGATTCCGGCATAACCGCCGCCCTGGGTGGGCAGCATCCCCCCCACCACATAGCCGAACACGAAAAGATAGATTGCCGGCTGGACCAGCATCCGTACGGTGGTGAGCTTGGCGGCGGCGAGGTCCGCGGTCGCGTTCCGGTGCAACAGGGCGAGCACAAATTTCACTGGCATCCTCCCACCGCGCGCCTGAACGCCGCCTCCACCCCGCCCGGCTGTGTCGCGTCTCGCCCGGCCTTGTGCGCCAGTTCCGCCGCCGTCCCCTCCGCCACCAGGCGGCCGCCATGGAGAATGCCGACCCGGTCGCACAGCCGCTCCGCCTCTTCGAGATAGTGGGTGGAGAGAAAAACCGTGCCGCCGTTGCGCCGGAATTCCCCGACCCGGTCCCAGAGCAGGGCACGGACATCGGGGTCGAGCCCGGCGGTGGGCTCGTCCAGGATCAGCAGCTCGGGCCCGGTGATAAACGCCTTGGCCAGCATCGCCTTGCGCTTGGTGCCGCCGGACAGGCGCAAGACCGATTCGGCCGCTTTCCCTTCCAGCCCGAGCAGAGCGAGCCACTCATCCACCCGCGGGGCATAGACCGTTTTTGCCAGGCCGGCATAGCGGCAATGGAAGATCAGGTTCTGCCGCACATCGAGATAGGTGTCGAGATTGTTCTCCTGGGGCACTACGCCGATGCGCCGCTTGATCTCGGCCGGGTTCTCCCGCGGGTCCAGGCCGAGAATGCGGATGTTGCCGGCGGTCGGACGCAGCAGCGTCGCCAGCATCTTGATGACCGAGGTCTTGCCCGCCCCGTTGAGGCCGAGCAGTCCGTATACCTCCCCGTGCCGGACGCGCATCGACAGTCCTTCCACCGCCTTTACGCCGGATGGATAGACGAACGCGACGTTGTCGAC
Organism: Sulfuricella sp.; assembly: GCA_023266195.1. GTDB lineage: Bacteria > Pseudomonadota > Gammaproteobacteria > Burkholderiales > Sulfuricellaceae > Sulfuricella. Next base: position 271,778 of record JAHFRP010000003.1, on the reverse strand, counting down.
GAACACCGCAGTCACGGTTAGCCGTCCCCGAGAAAGGCCGTCAACCGCGCTTTCCTGGCCTCGTCCGCCACGGCATGGTCAAGGAGCGACACCGTTTCCCTGGCGATTTTCTTGGTCAAGGCGCAGTGGCTGGCCGACGGCTCGGCGATGTCGCCGCGGCGCAGCAGCGACTGGGCCGGGCATTCACCGCCGCAGTCGTAGCGGACGTCGCAGCCGGCGCACTTCGGGCGGCGATCCACCGCATTGTCCTTTAGTCGCGCGGCGACCTCGCGGAATGCCATGCTGGGAAAATCGTGGTCGTGGACGCTGTCCATGCGGAAGGCGTCAGCACCGATGAAATGGTCGCAGGGGTAGACGCTGCCGTCCGTCGCCACCGCCAGGACGCCCGCGCCCGCGGCGCAGGGATAAAGGTGCCGCTCGCCGAGCAGCCGGTGGGCGGCGACCTTGCAAAGCTCATTCGCCACCACCGGCTCCTCCCCAGCCAGGATGCTTTCCAGGGACGCGCGGTTGAGCCGGCCGTAGCCCGCCATCCAGGCGCGCAGGGCTTCGCCCCGCCATTCCGTGGCCATGGCCGCCGGGGCGATGCGCAGGGAAACGGCGCCGAGACCGTCGAGGTGATGTGCCGCATCTTCCAGGCCGGCGGCATGCTGTTCCATCACCGTTCCCCGCAGGGCGAAGGGGATGCCCGCCTTCCGCAGGCGCCGGATATTCGCCAGCACCGTGCCGTGGACGTCGCCGCCGCCATCCTTGAACCGCCGGCCGGCGTTGGTGACGGCGGCGCCCCCGTCAAGGCTGACGGCGATGTGGCGCAGGTGTGCCTTGAGGAACGCCAGCCGCTCGTCGTCGAGCAGGGTGCCGTTGGTGGTGAGACAGTAGACCAGGGATACATCCCGCTGTGCCGCGAGCTGCCGCCCGTAGGCCACGGCCTCCTTCATCAGCTCGAAGTTCAGCAACGGCTCGCCGCCGAAGAAGGAAACTGCCAGGGTTTTGCCCGCCAGCGGCAACAACCGGTCGAAGGCGGCGCGCATCGTCTCCGGCTTCATCAGGGAGGCGCCCCGGCCGAAATCTCCGCCCTGGGCATAGCAGTAGCTGCAGGCGAGATTGCAATCCTGGGCGATCACCAGGTAAAGATTCCTAAGCATGGGCAACATCCCCGGCGGTGCCGATGAATTTCCGGACGTTGGCGTACAAGCGCTGTCGCGCTTCCGCCTGCCCCATCACCGCGAGAAAGCGCCGGATCGCCGCCTCGGCGCAGCGCTTGGTCAGCAGGCAATGGCGCGGATCGGGCCGGGACACGCTGCCAGTGGCGAAATAAGCGTGGGCATAGCAGGAGCCGCCGCAGAAATACCGTGCCCAGCACGTAGCGCATTCGCCGATGTTGTCCACCTCCAGGCCGGCAAAGACAGACCGCGCCCGGCGGTAGTCCTCGCTGTCGGTCTCGGTCACCTTGCCCATGTAGAACTGCGGCACTCCCACCAGGCCGTGGCAAGCGTAGACGGAACCATCGGCGGTCACCGCCAGATCCCGGCCGGCGTTGCAGTGGCGGCGAAGCTTGCGGCGGGTGAGCAGGTTGGCGACAACGTTGACGGCTTCCTCGGTGGGGTTTTCTTCCAGCGCGCGGTCTACCGCGTCGGCGCTCAACGCCTCATGCTGGCGGACGAAGTCTTCGAACTGCCCGGTGCCGATGGCGGCGGGGTTGTCCGGCGGCGTGCCGGCCGGCGTCAGGATGGCGCCGGCCGTGCCCAGGCCGCGCAGGTGCCGGAGGGATTCGGTGTAAAACGGGACGGCGTCGCCACCGAGGGTGCCCTTGATCGTCAGCCTGGCCTTGCAGCGGGCCTGGAGCCGCCCGATGTTGCCGACGATCCGGTCGTAGGAGCCGCTTCCGGCGCCGCGCCGGTACCGGTCGTTGATCTCTTTCGGCCCGTCCAGGCTCACCGTGACCGAGGCGAAATGTTCGTCCAGAAAGGCGAGAATCTCCCGGTTGAGCACTGTGCCGTTGGTGGTGACGCCGAAGGAAATCTTCACCCCCCGCTCCGCCTCCAACTGGCGGCCGATTTCCACCGCCTTCCTGACGGTGCGGAAATTGAGCAGGGGCTCGCCGCCGTAGAAAGCGACGGCGTATTGCCGGCCCGGCTCGACGAAGAAGCGGCGGAAAGAGGCCTCGGCCACTTCCGGCGCCATCATCATGCGGGGGTTGGCGATGCGGCCGCGGTCATTGTAGCAGTAGGCACAATCGAGATTGCAATCGTGGGCGACGTAGAGACAGAGGCTGTCGGTCTCGCCCCAGGGCTTGCGGATCGCGGGCGTGGCCGCGGCGCGCTCCTCCTCTTCCCGAACGACGGGCGCCACCTCCGACGGCAGGGGGCCGCTGCCGCGCAGATAGGCGCGCACCCCGTCCGCCCGCGCGGCAGGCAGCCGGAACAGCCGGTAGCTTGTCGGGAAGAACAGGACCGCTGTCCCGTCCTCTTCGATCAAATGGAAATCACGAAACACGGGCAGCTTCCACTCCCTTGCTGCCGTAGCGGCGGGACACCGCGGTGCCCAGACGGGCCATCAGCGCCTGCCGGGTGTCGGCCGACTGCACCATGGCGACGATGTCGGGCAGAATCTCCTCGATCACCGTCTTGATGTACAGGCAATGCCGCTCCACCGGAGGGGCGATGTCGCCGAACCGGGCGTGGGAATACTTGGCGCAGGAGCCGCCGCAGAGATAGCGCGCCCAGCAATCGCGGCAGCCTTCCCGGTTGTCCACGGTGGCATCGACGAAACGCTGCCGGATCGCCCGGTAGCGCTCGCTTTCCCGCAGGCCGGGATCGCCGACGTTGCCCATCTTGAACTCATCCGTGCCGACGAAGCGGTGACAGGGATAAACGTCTCCCTCGGCGGTCACCGCCAGCAGGTTGGTGCCGGCGTTGCAGTGGTAGAGGGCGTGGCTGCGGGAAATGAAATAGAACAGGATGTAGAAGGGATATTCGAAGGCCACCGGCTGGTCGCCTTCGATGAAGCTGCGCAGCCCCTTGCGGTTGATCTCGACGATTTGCTCGATGAAGCGCCGGTATTGGTGGTCGTCGAGGTAAAGCGGGTTGTCCTCCGGCACATCCACGTTCACCACGCCGATGCCGCCCGGTTTGAAGGATTCCAGGTGGTCGTAGATTTCCGCCACCCGGTCGTAGCCCGCGCGGGTGACGATGGTGCGGAACGCCCAGTTGAAGCGCCCGTCCACCGTGAACTTGCGGATGTTTTCGGTCGCCGAGGAATAGACGCTGTCGCCGCACTTGCTCGTGCGCTGGCCGTCGTTGAGGTCTTCCGGGCCGTCCAGGCTGAAGGTGACATCGTCGATGTGGTCGCGGAAAAACTGCGCGATCTCCTCGTTATGGAAAGTGCCGTTGGTGACGATGCCGAGGGAGACGTCCGCCTTGCCCTCCCCGCGGAAGCGCTCGCTCAACTCGGCGGTTCGCTTCATGGTGCGGAAGTTCATCAGCGGCTCGCCGCCGAAGAAGGTCACGAAATGCTTGCCCTCGCCGCCGCTGAAGAATGTATCGAAGGTGCGGTTCAGCGTCGCCTCATTCATTCTGCCGCGTTGGCCGTATTCCCCCTCATCGCCGTAGCAGTAGGCACACTTCAGGTTGCACTCCTGGGACATGAACAGGTAAAGCCCCGCGACTTTTTCGCCGATATCTTCCGGCGCGCGCAGTACCTTGGCGGCAGGCGCCTTGCGGCAATAGTTTTCCATGAAGGTGCGCGCCTCCTCCCAGCGCCGCTCCTCGAACTCCCCCGAAAGGGGCTCGCCCCGCTCCGCCCGCTTCAGTATCGTGCGCGTGTCCTGGTCGATCTTGAACACCGCGACCGGCTGGGCCAGGAACAGATACGCCTGGCCGTCCTTGGTAAAAACGTGGAAATCCCTTGCTTCTATCATGCCGCGCCCTTTTTGAAAAAAGTTGCCCCGCCATTTCTTTGGGTTACATCTTGTTGCTATCGGTGCTTGAGGTTCCTACACCCTTGGCCCGCAACCGCACATCCGCCCGCCCTGGGTGCCGCAGCAGGCGCACAGGGTCATTTCGTCAAACGCTTCGTTGCAACCTTCGAGAGATTCGAAAACGATTTCTTCAATTTCCATGGTGTTTCCTTTCGAGTAATAACTACGTTGTGAAATGGCCGGGCAATAATCATGACCTTAGCGTGAAACTCGCGAAGCGAGACCTCGTCCCCCTCGCCCGTCTCGCCAGAGCGAGCGGCTTTGCCGCCGCTCTCGGCGGGGACACTCCTTGCGGGTGCAGGGAGAGGGCTAGGGGAGAGGGGAGACTAGAAGCGCACATTGAGACCAAGCCACCAGTTCCGACCGTCTCCAAAGGCGCGATAGGCTTCCTTGCCCGCTCCAACCGGAACGAGCCACTTTTGTTCGACATATTCCTTGTCAAACAGGTTGTTGACGGCTAACGACAGCTCCGCATCGCGCGCCAGCGCGCCTAGGGGTATGCGTTTGCCGACTTTCAGGTCGGCGACGAAATAGCCTGCGGCAAGGGCATCCGGCTTGTTCTCCATCGTTCCGTCGAAGTACCTGTCGCCGACATAGCGGCCGGAAAGGCGCGCCATCCAGTCCGCGGAAGGCGCGTAGATGACGCCAAGACTGAGTTTATGTTTGGCGACGAGATTGAGCCGCTTGCCCTCGGAAGCGGGGCGAGAAGGGTTGCCGTCGATCTTGGAGTCGCTGTAGGTATAGTTGAAATACGGACGCCAGGCCGATGCGGTCTTGCCCTCCAAGGCGATCTCAAGACCGTTCACCTTTACGGCCGAGACGTTCACGTACTGAGTGCAGCCTACCCGTTGCAGCGCCTCGATCTTGTCCTGGTAATCGGTATGAAAAAGCGCCGCACGGGCTGACAGCCCGGCCCATTCATGGTTAAGGCCGATTTCGGTCGATGCGGAATGCTCGGCGTTCAGGTTTGGGCTGTTGCACGTCGCATTGCTCCGGTAGCGGAGCCCATTGAGGGCTGGCAGGTAGGCCGTGCCATAGGACGCATAAAGGGATGTGCGCTCCGCCAGCTTGTAACGCAACCCGAGGCGGGGATTGAAGACGCTGTCAGTCGAGTCGGGGTCCCGGCGGGTGGTATCGGTGCCGTAGTTGTCCCAGGAATAACTCGTGTTGTCGTAGAGCCTGTAACGGTCGTACCTGCCCCCGATATTCAGGAGCATGTTTTCCGAAACGTGGATTTCGTCCTGCGCATACAGGCCGACAATTCGGGTTTTCGTGCTGATATCGCTCCGGGCGTAGTAATCCCATCCCTGCGGGGAAGCCAGCGGCACTGCCGTATCCTCCGTTTCTCTCTGCTTGCCGGCGGTGTGGGAAAGACCGAGGGTCAGGAGGTTCCCCTGGGTGAGGCGCAGATTGGCCTGAGCTTCGAAGGTGTCGGCAAATTCGTCCCGTTGCCCGGTAATGTAACGGGTAAAGTCGGTCCCGTCTCCCAGCATCAGGCCATCCCATTTGAGGTTTTCCTTGATGGTCGCGCTCAGATACTTGAACTTCAGGTCGCCGAGCGCTCCGAGCTCCAGCTTGTAGCCGAGATCATAAAGGGTGCCTTCTCGACCAAAGCGGTAATTGGGCCGGCCGCCGATAAACGCGGAATCGATATCGTAGTTGCGGACGCCGAAGGTGATCGCCTGATTCTCCGCGGGATAGAGGCCGAGCTGGACGCCGAACTTGCGGTCGCGCCAGTCGCGTCCTGCGAGATCCTGTTGCCCCCAAAAATAGGGCTTCGGTTCGGCAATGAACCCGTCGGTCTGAAAGTTGCTGGCGGAAAGCCGGAAATCGACCTTGTCCGATGACCCGCCTACCACTGCCCGCGCCGATTGCGCATTATGCGAGCCGAGGCCAACCTCCGCTTCGCCGCCGGGTTCTCCGGTCCAGCGTTTGGTGAGGACGTTGATCACGCCACCGGCGGCATTCGGGCCGTAGAGCGAGGAGGCGGGGCCGCGCACCACTTCGATGCGATCGATCTCACCGAGGCCGGCGAAATCGAGCCCGGCTCCTTTGGGGGCAAGAACCATCGGCTCCACCGGCATGCCGTCCACCAGCAACTGCGTGGTCTGGCCGGCATAGCTGCCGCCCATCCCGCGCAGCATGACCATGCCGGCGCCCCCGCCGGCCTCTGACTTGACGTCGACGCCTTCCACATTGCGCAGTAAATCTTCAACCTTCACGACTTGCTGGCTTTTAATATCCTTGGCCGTGATGACTGAAACGCTGGCGGGAACCTCGGTGATCAGTCTTTCGGTCCTGGTGGCCGTTACCACAACTTCCGGCAGAAGTTCGGAGCGCCGTGCCCCGGCAACGGCCTCTGGCTTTTTTTCGTCCTCCCTCTGAACGGTAAAGGTATTCGCGCCCGTCGTTCGATAAGTCAGGTTCGTTCCCTTGAGCAGGCGCTTGAGCGCCTCCTCCGGCGTGTAACTGCCGCTGACGCCCTCGGTGCGCATGCCTTGCAGGGCATCGGTGGCAAACAGCAGTTGGGAATCGGTCTGGCCGGCCAGGGTCTTGAGCGCGGAGGAAAGCTCCTGGGGCGGGATATTCACCGCCGCCTTGCCGGGGTCGGCAAAGGCCGGATTCGTTGCCAGCAGCGACGCGGCCATCAGCGCGGAGATGCCGAGCGTGCGGGAGGACGGGATCAGCCTGCGTGTTGCCCGGCGTAACGCCCCTTTCGACTTCTTTTTCATTTTTTCTCCCTGGGGCGTTGTGGATAAAAAGGTGCCCTTATCCTGTATAAGACGCATCCGGGAGAAGAAACCTGACGTCCCGGCAAAAAAAATATTTACCGGGAAGAAGTGAGGAAGGGAGATTTCCCCTGGAGAGGTGTTACAGGGTTGTGTTCAGAAGGTCTGGAGCCGGCGCGGGGTCCGCTCGTCGAGACTGGAGAGGACGGTTGCGTTGCCGGCGCGCTCCGCCTTGATTGGCAGCACCTGCTGGAGCGCCCAAAGCAGGCCGTCCAGGTCGGAGGCATTGAATGCGCCGCTGACCTTGAGGGTGTTCAGGTTCGGGTCGGCGATGACGATCCTCCGGTCGTGATACCGGCCCAGTTCCCGAACCACGTCCATAAGCGAGGTGCCGTCGAAAATCAGTTTGCCATTCTGCCAGGCCGTTACTGTTTTTTCGTCGGCGCTCTTGACGGTGGATATCTTCCGGTCGGAGTAGGCGGTTTGCTGCCCCTTGAGCACAGCCCGGCTGACGCCAGGATCGTCGGCTTTCCCGCCCAGCGTGATTTCGACTTCGCCATCCAGCACGGCCACGACAACGCGCTCTCCGTCTCGGTAGACGTCGAACCGGGTGCCAATATCGCGAATGGTGCCACTGCCGGCCCGCACCTCGAACGGCCTCGCTTCCTCGTGTGCTACGGTGAACAGCGCTTCGCCCCTTTCCACCTTCACGTGTCGCAGGCCCGCCGACATTTCCACGGTCAGCCGGGTATCGGTATTGAGTTGCGCCAACGAGCCATCCGGCAGCGTGACGCTTTTCTGCTCACCCTTCGCGGTAGCGTAGGAATACGCTGCCGGGCCCTGGGCGGCGTGCCAGCCGATACCGACCGCCGCCACCAGCACGGCGGCGGCCCAGTGCCTCCACCCAAATGCGGGGAACCAGCCCAGAGGCCGGGTGCGCTCGGTCTGTATCGCTGGCGGAAGCGCGATCTTCAGTCCGTCCAGCTCTTCCCACATCAGGCAGAACTGCTCGTATTCCCTGCGGTGCGCCTCGTTCTCTGACAGCCAGTCTTCGAATGCTTTCTTGTCATTGTCGGAACAGTTCTCAGCGCGCAGCCGCGCAAACCAGTACGCGGCGCGCTCCCTCGTCGCGAGGTCTTGCAGGAAACCGAAATCGTCCGTCGCCGCCATGGAACCCATTGCCTTCATGTTGCGAAATGGCACAAGCCGACGTCGAATTTCCGACAACTCGCGCTTGTTGTCAAGCAGGGGGGGCGCCGGGAATCGCTCAGTCTGCCCGTTCCAGGCGCCCTCGGCAGTAGGCGATGGCCTTGATGATGTGCTTTTCCACCATGTTTTTCGAAATGCCCATCTCGCTGGCGATTTCGGCATAGCTCCGGTTTTCGAACTTGTGCCTGATGAATGCGTGCCGGCATTTGGGCGGGAGCTCGGCGATGGCTCCACGCAACAGCGCCAGCCGCTGCTGGGCGTAGACAACCGACTCCGGTCCCGGTGCTTCGGAAGGCAAGTTCTCAGCCATGTCAACCCCGTCCATTCGCTCCGCCCCCGGCCGGTCCGTCCTGAAAGAGTCCACCGTCAGATTGAGCGCCGTCCTGAAGAGAAAGCCGCGCGGATGGCGGAGCTGGTAGCCGTCTTCGAGCGCCAGCATGCGGGTGAAGGCTTCCTGGGCGATCTCGGCCGCCTCCTCTCGGCTACGCAGCCGATGGGACAGGAACCGGCAAAGTTCGTCGTAGTATTCCCTGTAGATGCTGTTGATCTGTATTCTTATTTCGGACATACGGCCCCGGCGGCTGACATCGGGCATCTTCCACCTTCCCGGCAGAACAGCGGCCCCAGGAGCCGTAATATACAAACTTTCTTGACGGCTAGCAATAAAGTTTATTAAAAACAAATCGTTAGCGTGTCATATGGCACGGTATTGGGCGAAAGCGCACGGTAACGGGCGGGCTCGCGAGCCCGCCCGCTACCGCAGGAATCGCTTTGACGGCTAGCCGTCGGTCACGGGGAATCCCCCTTTTTTCAAAGAGGGGGATTCCCCGGTTTCAAATTGACCGGCCACTGGAGGGAATTAGGGAAACATTGATTTATTCGTCACCCCGGCGTAGGCCGAGGCCCAGGTTGTCGATTCTTCTGGATTTCGGCCTACGCCGGAATGGCGGTATTCGATCAAATCAGCGCCTCCCTTAGTTGCCGATCTCCGCCACCACCGGGGCGTGATCGGAGGGGCGCTCCTGCTTGCGAGGCGCCGCGTCAATGCGGCAGGAGGTGCAGGGCCGGGCGAGGGCCCCGCTCAACAGGATGTGGTCTATCCTCAGGCCCATGTTGCGGCGGAAGGCGTTCATCCGGTAATCCCACCAGGAATAGGACTTCTCCGGCTGGTCGAACAGGCGGAAACTATCGGTCAGGCCGAGTCGCAGCAATTGCCGGAATGCCTCCCGCTCCGGCTGGCTGAACAGTACCAGTCCCTCCCAGGTTTGGGGATCGTAGACATCCCGCTCTTCCGGGGCAATGTTGAAATCACCCAGCAGCGCCAGCTTGGGATGGCGCGTCAATTCCTCGGTCAGCCAGGTCTTCAGCGCCTGCAGCCAGGCGAGCTTGTACTGGAACTTGTCCGAATCCACGCTCTGGCCGTTGGGCACGTAGATGTTGACGATCCGCATGCCGGCTATGGTCGTTGCGAGTACCCGTTTCTGCACATCGGTAAAGCCGGGAATCGCCATGACCGTATCCGTACCGGCGAGCCTGCTCAGGATTGCAACGCCGTTGTAGGTCTTTTGCCCGCTGAACTGGGCCTGGTAGCCGGCTGTGGCAAGTTCCGCAGTCGGGAAGTTCGCGTCCTCCAGCTTGGTTTCCTGCAGGCACAAAACGTCCGGCTGATGGGCTGCGAGCCAGTCCAGCACATGGGGCAGGCGAACCTTAATGGAATTGACGTTCCAGGTGGCAATCTTCATGTGATATAAAATCCGTTATTTTATCAGTAGTTGCGCGTGTGTTTGTGTTCCTTTGGCTCGCCTGGCTACCCACTTTCGTGGCGCTGCGCCATAAAATTCCGCGTTGCACGAATGCCACTATGGTATCAGCCAGTAGCCCGGTTCCGCTCGATCATCGCGTGATGCTGTCAGCAGTGATTCTGCTGGAGCGCTTGCCGATCTTCCGGATCAAGCTGTCCATCCTTGACAAGCCGGTAGATCGTCGAGCGCGACACGTCAAGCTTGGCCTCGGCTACATTGATGCGGTATGGGATGGCGCTGCCGACTGGGGCGGCTGCCTTGCGGTCTTCCATCCATGTCTCAATTTCGCGCAAGTCCCAGGCTGGCCACCAGGTGGGGCGTGATGGCGAAGCGACGGGAAAACTCCCGCGCTTCTCCATATCAAGGATAATCCGCTCGGACAGCGGAACCACCCCGAATTAACGCAATTAAACACTGGCCATGCTCGCCGAGGTTTGGCTCTTCCGGTAAATCCTACGGAGAAATGAGATGACCGACATCCCTGATATGGTGTATCCACGCGGGTTTTCCAGGACTCGGGTAGGTACAGCATATGGGAGCGGTCATCCCGGCGAATATTTTGGGGCTTGAGGGGCAAGTGATCAAGGACGTTGTGTTCAACGAAGATGCCGGGCGGGTGCGCATCGTCTGCGACCGCGACCGGCGCCGTCGGCCGGTAGATCACCGCACGGGACGGCGCGGGCACGTCAATCGACTGTTGCGCCGGAAAGTGCGGGATGTGCCCATCGGCGGCTGGCCCTGCGAAGTCGAGATCGAATATGCCGAAACCTTCCTGTCGCCCGGTCACGTGCGCGTCGAGGCGCTGCCCTTCGTTTACCCCAAGGCACGTGTGACGAAGCGCTATGCCCGCCTGATTGCCGGCATGGCCCGGCACATGCCGATTTCCGTGGTGGCGCGCCACACCGGCCTGTCCTGGGATTCGGTGAAGGCCATCGAGTGCGCGCACCTGGCGGAGACGATACCGATCCCCCGGCCGCAGACGCTGACCGGGATTCGCTACCTGGGCGCCGATGAGGTGGCCCGCGCCAAGGGTCAGAGCTATTTCACCCTGGTCTATGATCTCTCGCCCGGCGCGAACTACGGCCGCATCCTGTGGGTCAAGGAGGGGCGCGAGTCGGCGGTGCTGCTGGAATTTCTCGATGCCTTGTCGGAGGAATGCGCTGGCGGCATCGAGGCCGTCGCGCTCGACATGGGGCCGGCTTACATCGCCGCCGTACGCGAGTCGCTGCCCAATGCCGCCATCGTCTTCGACCGCTTCCACGTCATGCAGATGTTCAACAAGGTGATCCGCGATTGCCGCCGCGCCGAGTTCAAGGCCGCCAAAACCCTGGGCGATCTGACCGGGCAACAGGCAATCAAGGGCAGCCTGTGGCTGCTGCTGTCGAACCGCACCACCCTCAAGGAAACCGACCAGGCTCGGCTGGATCGATTGCTGGCGCAGAACCAGCCGCTGTCGGCGCTCTACACCCTCAAGGAACAGTTGCAGCGCCTGTGGCTGCCCAACTCCACTCCCGCCGAGATGGCGGCTCGCCTTGATGACTGGTGCGGCATAGCCCAGGCGGCCAAGATCACCGGACTCGCCAAATTCGTGAAGACCTTGCAATCCCATCGCACCGGCATTTGCGCCTACGCCAATCATCCGATTACCACCTCTCGCCTGGAAGCCGGCAACGTGTCGATCGCCCTGCTGCGCCGCCGAGCGCGCGGCTTCCGCGACATGACGCACTTCAAGCTCAAGATCTTCCAGCTCAACACCGAGGACACACCGTCGTTCCTTTATCACGCCATGCCAATAGCATCACCGCCAACTCGCCTGACTACCGTAGGAAAACCGTGAAGAGCCCGAGGTTTCTACCTGCCCATTGTGCCGCCCATCCACGGAAATTTGAAATCTCGGAGAGAGGGGGAAACGTTTCGTACCCTGCTTTATTGCGGTGTTTTGTGCGGTTTGAACTGAGGTTTTAAGGAAAAAACTATTCGTGTTCAGTTGGGGAGAAGATATGGTGAATCTGAAAAGCTGACGGTTTTGCTTTGGACCTTTGCGGTTCGATATTCTTTAAAGCAGGCTGGACAGCATCCGCGTGCCCAGCGTGAACAGCAGCAGGGCAAAAACCGTCTTCAGCTTGGCTACCGGCAGGCGGTGCGCCAGCCGCGCGCCGAACGGCGCGACCAGCACGCTCGCCCCCACCAGCCCGGCCAGCGCCGGCAGGTAGACAAAGCCCAGGCTGTACGGCGGCAGATCGTCCAGCGCCCAGCCGTTGGCGATGTAGCCCAGCGCACCGGCCGCCGCAATCGGAAAGCCGATCGCGGCTGAGGTGCCGATCGCCTGGTGCAGCCTGACGTTGCACCAGGTCATGAACGGCACGGACAAGGTGCCGCCGCCGATGCCCACCAGGCTCGACACCGCGCCGATCACGCTACCCGCGCCGAACATGCCTGCCGTCCCCGGCAGGTCGCGCGAGGGTTCGGGCTTGATGTTGAGCACCATCTGGACGGCGACGTAATACAGGAACACGACGAAGAAAACCTTGAGGAATAAGGTGGAAAGGTGCGCCGCCAGCACCGAACCGGCCAGCGTGCCGGCGACGATGCCGGGCGCGATGCCGCGCACCACCCGCCAGTTCACCGCGCCGTGGCCATGGTGGGCGCGCAGGCTGGAAACCGAGGTGAACATGATGCTGGCGAGCGAGGTGCCGAGGGCGAGATGCATGATCAGCCCGGCCGGGAAGTGTTGCGCCGCGAAGATGAAGGCCAGCACCGGCACGATGACCAGCCCGCCGCCCACGCCCAGCAGTCCGGCAAGAAAGCCGGCGAAGGCGCCGACGGCGAGATAGAGCAGCCAGAATTCCACTTAGAGGATTCCCAGAATGAATTCCCATTCGCGCGGATCGACCGGCGTAATCGACAGCCGGTTGCCGGTTTGCAGCACGCGCATGCGTTCCAGCGCGGGATAAGTGCGCAGTTCCTTGATGCTCGCCAGCCGGGTTTTTCTGACCAATTTCACGTCCACGTTGAACCAGCGCGGTGTTTGCAGCGTCGCCTTGGGGTCGAAATACTTGTTGTTCGGGTCGAACTGGGTGTGGTCGGGGTAGGCCAGCCGGCTTACTTCGGCCAAGCCGACGATGCCCGGTTCGGCACAGTTGGAATGATAGAAAAACACCTGATCGCCGACTTTCATCTGGTCGCGCATGAAATTGCGCGCCTGGTAATTGCGCACGCCGTACCACGCCACGGTCTGGCCCGGCATGGCGGCGAGGTCGTCGATGCTGCAATCGCCCGGTTCGGACTTCATCAGCCAGCTACGCATTTTCCTTCCCCTGTTTTGGCGTGAAACTCGCAAAGCGCGACCAATAGATTTTTCGTTCGGTGATCACCGCATCCAGATGCATGTCCCAAGGGTCGGCCGGTACTTGCGCGACTTTCTGGCATTCGTAGCCGACGCCGACCAGAAGCGGCTTGCGCCATGCCTTGCGGCGGCGCAGGTAGGCCAGGCTGGCGTCGTAGAAGCCGCCGCCCATGCCGAGGCGATGGCAGGCTTCGTCGAAGCCGACCAGCGGGACGAACAGGAGATCCAATTGCCAGGCGCGCACCGGGCGTGGCGACCAATGCTCGTCGATGCCGAAGCGGTTGAGATACCAGCGCGGCAGGGGCGTCAGCCGGCTGAAACCGAGGCGGCGCTGGAAGCGGCGGGGCACGACGGGCAGGAAACACGATTTGCCCAGGCCCAGGGTCTGGTTGAGCAGGGGCAGCAAATTCATTTCCTCGGCGGTCGCCGAGTAGAACCCGACGCGCTCGGGCTTGAGCAGCAGGCCCTCGGCCACGGCCACCCGCCGCAGGCTGTCGGCGGCATGCCGGCGCTGGGCGGGCGCGATCTTGCGGCGCGCCCGGCGCAGAACGGCGCGCAGTTCACGTTTGTTCATGGCGAAACGGGATGGGTGGTTAAGAGCCTCTCAGTCAACTTCATACCTCGCGGAGTATGAAATTGACTGAAACAGGCTCTAAGATAAAGCCCCCGCGAGTGCCGTCCAAACCAGCATCTTGAACCTGAGGTTCAAGGTGGTCGCAGCCTGAGCGCATCAGGCACATCCGGTGGGGACGCGCACAACAGCACTCGTAGCAGCCGCAACCAGACTATGCGAATCGGTCAAAGAATATATGGCCTGGACGAACACCGCAGGGAGCAACTCGAAAAACCGTTCGGCGGGGAGGAAGGGCTAGAACAGCTCGTCCTGATCGGCCATCGCCTGCTCGATCTGCGCCTGCATGGAAATCATTCTACGCTTGTATTCGCCGATGTCAAAACTGCCGGCGAGGCGGGTGGAGAGGAATTCGTGGGCGATATTCAATGCCGCCATGATGGCGATACGCTCGACACCGATGACCTTGCCCTTGTCGCGAATGTCGTGCATTTTCCGGTCGAGGTAGGCGACCGACTCGAGCAGCGCCTGCTGCTCGCCTTCCGGGCAGGCAACGCGGAATTCGCGCCCCATGATGGTTACGTCCAAACCCTTGACGTCGGCGCTCATGCTTCTTCCTCGGGAATCTGGTCGAGCAGCGCTTCGAGCCGCCCACGGGCACCATGAATCTTGTCGAACAGGTGCTTGTTTTCGTTCTGCACATTCGCCATCTGCTGGCGCAGCTGCAAATTTTCGGCGCGCAGGCGCTGATTGAGCTGCACGAACAATTCGATTTTGTGTTCCAGAGCTTTGAGTTCCGCTTCCATGCTGACACTATAATTGGAAAAATCCCGCCCAGTCAACTGGTAACAGTACGTTTTAAAAGTGTTTTAATAGAGTTTTCAAGGATATCAGGTAAAAATTCGATCCAATTCGCGCCAATCGAGATGCTGCTCTATCGCATCCGCCATACGTTCGATTCCTGCTTCGTGCAGGGCTTCGTAATCCAGAACCGATGGCTCCGCCAGCTCAGACCAGCGCAGCAATGCAGCACATACCTCCTTCCGGTCGAACAGGCCATGCACATAGGTGCCGAGGCTATATCCATCTGGCGCGATCGCGCCATCATCACCGCTCTCAAGCCGGATCGCGGGCTGGAGCAAGGCGGCACTCGCGCTGGCCCCGGCGTGAATTTCGTAGCGCTGACTGCTTGCCCTTTTTCAATTCCGTCTCCATGTCCAGCAGGCCGAGGCCGGCGCTTTTCCCCGCTCCGGATTCCAGGCCCAAGGGGGCAAGAATGCGCCGCCCCAGCATCTGGAATTCGCCGCAGATGGCGATAAGCCGGCCGCCATAGCGTAAATGCCGTTGGATTGCGCGCTCCCAGCCGTTGGTCCGCAACCAGGCGAGGTCGTCGCGCACGTTCTTGCTGCCTGGCAGGGTAATGAGGTCTGTCGCGGGAATGGGCTCACCGGCGGCAACAAAGCGCAGCGAGACATCCGGATGCAGGCGCGGCGGGTCGAAATCGCTGTGGTTGCCGATGTGCGGCAGCAGCGGCACAATCACCCGCAGAGGGGTTCCCACCCCGGCTTCGAACCAGCGACCCGAGTCCGTCCTCGGCCTCCAGATGCAGACCGTGCAACTGCGGCAGCACGCCGAATATCGGCTTGCCGGTGCGCCGTTCCAGCCAGTCCAGTCCCGGCCGCAGCAGCCCGGTGTCGTTCCGAAAGCGATTGATGACGAAGCCATGCACCCGCGCCTGTCCGGAAGGCGACAGCAGTTCCAGCTTCCCCACCAGATGGGCGAACATGCCGCCGCGGTCGATGTCGGCAACCAGGATTACCGGGCAGTCCGCCGCCTCGGCGAAGCCCATGTTGGCGATGTCGTGCTCGCGCAGGTTGATCTTCGCCGGGCTGCCCGCCCCCTCGCGACGATACGCCCGAAGCCCGCCTTGAGCCGGCTGAAGGAAGCCGGCACGCTATCCAGCAGCGGGGGTTTGAAGCGGGGGTAAGCATCGGCTCCATGTTGCCGATTGCCCGGCCATGGACGATCACCTGGGCGCCGATGTCGGTGTTGGTGTTGGGCTTGAGCAGCACCGGGTTCATGTCGGTATGCGGCTCCAGCCCGCACGCCTGGGTCTGCACCGCCTGGGCGCGGCCAATCTCGCCGCCGTCCGCCGTCACCGCGCTGTTCAGCGCCAAGTTCTGCGGCTTGAACGGAGCGGCGCACCGGCCGTGGCGGTAGAGCACGCGGCATATGCCCGTCACCAGCGCGCTTTTGCCCGCATCCGAGGTGCAGCCCTGGATCATCAGCGTCCTGGCGCTCATGACAGTTCCAGGGCGAGAGCGACGAGCACCGCGAGCTCGGTCAATTCGACCGCGGCACCCAGGGTGTCGCCGGTCATGCCGCCGAGCCGGCGCATCGTCAACCAGCGCAAAAACAGCCCCGCGGCGACCGCCGCTGCCAGCGCCAGCGCACCCGCGTTGCCTGCGGCAAAAGCGACTGCCGCGACCAGGAGCAGCACCAGCACCGCAGCTGCCCGCGGCAGATGGACCGCGAGCGCCGACCCCATGCCCCCAGGCCGAACGTAAGGCGTGCTCAGTAGCAGCGCGACCAGCGTCGACCGGCCCTGCACCGGGGCGAGCAGCAGCGCTGGCCATGCGTCTGCCTTGGCCAGCACAAACAGCGCGGCGAATTTCAGCAGCAAGGTGAGCACGACTGTCGAAACTGCCGCCGGGCCGCTGCGCGGATCCTTCATGATCGCCAAGGTCCGTGCGCGGTCGCCGTGGCCGCCCACCCAGGCGTCGGCGCTGTCCGCCAGGCCGTCCAGGTGCAGGCCGCCGGTGACGAGTGCCCAGGCTGCGGTCAGCAATGCCGCCTGGAGCAGCGGATCGGCATGTCCTGTCAGCCGCTGCAAACCCGCCAGCAGAAAGCCGATCAGGAGGCCGATTGCAGGATAGGCAAGCGCCGACCGGCCCCAGTCCGCCGGGCCCGGCTCGGCTTTCAGGGAAAGCGGGAGACAGGTGAGGAACTGCAAGGCCAGCAAAAACGCTTTCATGGCGGAGGGCCGCTATGAAACAGCAATTGCGGCAGGGCTTCGGCGCCGTTGCCGAGAACCCGAACCCGGCTCAGCGCGGCAAACGGCACGTCCAGCCGGAACATGTTTTGAATGGGGATTTGCAGGGCGTGGCACAGGATCACCCGATTCACGCCGCCGTGCGCCACCACCAGGATGCTTTCGCCGGCATGGCGGCACAGAAGCTCGTTCCAGCCCGCGGTTACCCGCGCGGCGAAAGCCGCCAACCCCTCTCCGCCGGGCGGGGTGTAGCCTGCCGGATCGCGCCACAGGCGGTCGAGGCAACCGGCATCGGTTTGCATCAATTCTTCGGGGGCGCGGCCTTCCCAGTCGCCGAAGCCGATTTCCTCGAAGCGGGCCTCGGTTTCCAGAGGAATGCCGGCGCCAACGGCCAGCTCGGCAGCGAACTCGGCGCAGCGCAGCAGCGGGGAGCTGATCACGGCATCCCACTGGCGCCCTTTTTGGATGGCCGCGCGCATCTGAGCCCAGCCCAACTCGCTCAAGGGGTCGTCGGTATGGCCGCGAAACCTGACGCCTCCCGCCGGCTCGCCATGGCGGATCAGATCGACGGTGGTTGTGATTGGGGTGCCGCTCATCAGCCTTCCGACACGCCGGCATCGCCGAAGGTGGCCATTTGTCCGTGCAGGGCGGCGGCAAGCCGCAGAATCGGCAGCGCCACCGCCGCGCCGCTGCCTTCGCCCAGGCGCATACCCAGGTTCACCAACGGTTTGGCATCGAGCGCCCGCATCAAATGAACATAGCCCGGCTCGGCCGAGGCGTGGCCGTAGAACCACCAGTTCGCCGCATCCGGCCGGATTTTCATGGCCACCAGCGCTGCCGAGCTGGCGATGAAACCATCCACCAGTACCGGCAGGCCTGCCTGGGCACAGGCGATGTAGGCGGCGGCCAACGCCGCGATCTCGAAGCCGCCGACATGGCGCAACGCTTCCAGCGGAGACGTCATGGCCGCACGGTGCAGCGCCAGCGACTCGTCGATAATCTGCGCCTTGCGCGCCACGCCGGCCGCATCCAGCCCGGTGCCCGGCCCGGCGATTTCGCCGGCGGAGCGCCCCAGCAGGGCGCAGGCCAAGGCGGTGGCGGCGGAGGTGTTGGCAATGCCCATCTCGCCGCCGATGAAAAGTTGTGCGCCGTCTTGCCGTGCCCGCTCCACCGCGTCGCGACCTGCCTGCATGGCTGCAACCAGCTGCACTTCGGTCATTGCCGGCTGGCGGCGAAAATTGGCGGCGCCCTTGGCCGCTTTTTGCACCACCACGCCGGTCATGGCTTCGTTGTTCCCGATGCTGCCCACGTCGACCACTTCCAGGCTTGCACCCAGATTGCGCGCCAGTACGCTGATTGCGGCGCCGCCACGGGCGAAGTTGAGGATCATCTGCCCGGTGACGGCCTGCGGAAAGGCCGAAACGCCTTCCGCCGCGATGCCGTGATCGGCGGCGAACACCGCAATGCGCACCTGGTCCAGGGCTGGCTGCTGGGTGCTCTGCATGCCGGCAAGGCGGATGGCGATTCCTTCGAGATCGCCCAGGGAGCCGGGCGGCTTGGTAAGCTGCATCTGGCGCGTTTGCGCCGCTTCCAGCGCGGCGCCATTCAGTGCCCGAGCGGGATTCTTCAGCCATGCAAAATTCATAAAGTATTTCCTTTCAAGAATAACGGTAGTCCTGCCGCCACAAAAACAACCCGATCGCACAATTGCGCCAAATCCTGATGCAGGCGGCCCGCCTCGTCGCAATATTTACGCGTCAGCTCTCCCAACGGGACGATTCCCATGCCGACTTCGTTGCTCACCAGGATCACCCGGCCGGGCAAGCCGGGCAGGGTTTCCAGCAGCGCCGCTCGCTCCCGCCGGAACAAGGCTTCGTCGCTGATTACGTTGTTCAGCCACAGGGTCAGGCAATCCACCAGCAGACAACGATCAGGCGCAGCCGCTTCCCGGAGCGCCGCCGCGAGCCGCCGCGGCTCCTCCAGCAGACTCCAACCGGCGGGGCGGCGTTCGCGGTGATGAGCGATGCGCCCGGCCATTTCCTCGTCCCCCGCCGTTGCCGTGGCAATGTAGACGATATCGAGCTCGCTCTCGCGGGCAAGGCGTTCCGCCAGGGCGCTCTTGCCCGAGCGGGCGCCGCCGAGGATCAGCTCTTTCACAAATCCACACCCTTCTGCGCCTTGACTCCCGCGCGATAGGCATGTTTTATATCGGCGATTTCGGACACGGTGTCGGCCAGCTCGACCAGCGCCGGCGTAGCGCCCCGGCCGGTGACGACGATATGCTGCATGGGCGGGCGAGCGGCGATGGCGGCGAGCACGGCAACCTGGTCGAGGTAGCCGTCTTTCAGCAGATAGGTGAGCTCATCCAGCACCACCAGGTCGATAGCCGGGTCGGCCAGCATGCGTTGCGCGACCTCCCAGCCGCGTCGGGCGGTGGCGATATCCTGTTCGCGACTCTGGGTTTCCCAGGTGAAACCTTCGCCGAGCACATGCCATTCCACGCCGGGCTGGCGGCTGAAGAAAGCTTCCTCGCCCGTATCGGAGCGACTCTTGATGAACTGCGCCACGCCCACCTTCATGCCGTGACCCAAGGCACGGGCGACCATGCCGAAGGCGGAGGAGGATTTGCCCTTGCCGTTGCCGGTGAGCACCAGCAGCAGGCCGCGCTCGACCGTAGCGCAGGCGATGCCGGCGTCCACCACGGCCTTCCTGCGCTGCATGCGGGCATGGTGGCGGCTATCGATCAAAACCGACGCCCCTCACCATTGCCCCCAATCGGAACAAGCGCCTTTCTCGTTTGCCTCCTCTCCCGCTTGCGGGAGAGGATTGAGAAGAGGGCAGCCCTCGCGGGAGAGGGTTGGGGTGAGGGTGGCCACCCGCGGAAGAGGAGCGCATTGACCGACGGCAGGACAAAGACGACATGACGGACTCCTTATCTGGCGGCTCGATAATACAGGAGCGCCCGATGCGCCCAAGGCGCAACAGCGGCTCCCGTAACAGAGTTACTTAAAATCATAGCCGACTGTAAGTGCGAAGGTGCGTCCATCCGCCGGGTAGTAGAAATAATTCGGGGGGGTCAGGTAGGTCGCATAACCGGCGAAGGCCGCATAGCGCTTATCGAAGGCATTGAGGAGCCGTGCCGTGACCTTCCAGGGCTTCAGGTTCCAAGCCCCGAGCAGGTCGAGGGTGGTGTAGCCGGCGAGGTTGCCGCGTGAGTTGGTGTAATCGCCGCTGTAGCTGCGCCCGCCGGCGGCATTGGCCACGGCGCTGTAACTGCCGGCGGCGCCTGCGTCCCAAGTCAATTGCAGGCTGACCTTGTCGCGGGAAACAAGGGGTACGCGCTTGCCGGCATAAGGCCCGCTACGGAACTCGGCATCGGTATAAGTATAGGCGAGGCGCGTCTTGAACCGCTCGCTGAGTCGCCAGTCCATTTCGAATTCCAGGCCTTGGCGGCGCGTCGGATCGAAATTGATGTTGGTGCCGACAGAATTGTCATAGCCGATTTCGTCCGTCATGTCCAAACGATAGAGGGCGCCGCGCAACTTGACCGGGCCAGCGCTCAGGCTGCCGCCGACCTCGTGCAAAGTGCCCTGCTGCGGCCGCAAATCACCCGCAAACAAGGGGTTACCGGTGAGCGGATCATAGCGGAACAGCTCGTCGGCGTTGGCAAAGCGAAAGGTGCGGCCCGTCTTGCCATATACCCGCCAACCCTGGCCGTCGTAGCTGGCTCCCAGGTCGTAGGCGTTCCGGGTGCGTATGCTGTTGCCGTCCATGGCGGACGTGAACCAGGATGCGTAAGCGTCCTGGTGGACTCTCTGATCCATACGCTGGCTGCGCCCGCCGAGCGTGGCTGTCCAGGCATCGGTCAGGGCGGTGGAATTTTGGAAATAAACGGCGTTGCTGGTCTGTGCCGCCCATTGGACGGGCGCCGCCGAAGAACGCGAATCAAACCTGCCGTCGTAGTAGTCCAGGCCGACGACGGTCTCGCTGGCGAGCCCTTCGAGGCCGTGGCGCCAGCGCAGGCGGGGCGTCAGGGACTGGGTGTGGTTGTCACGGTCGGAGACACTGCCCCAGGAAACCGTGTTCCAGTGCTGAGACGCATGTTCATCGGACACCTCCGCCTCCAGCATCAACGTATCGGAGAGACGCAGTTTGACGCCGGGGCGCAGGCGGTACCCGCTACGGCTCTGGCTGTCGAAGAGCGTCGACGCGGCGCGGGGATCGGACTGGTAGGCAGCGGGCAGCAGGTAACCCGGCAGTCCTGAGGATTCCTTGTAGGCAGCGTAGTCGAGGGCGACCTCGCCAGTTTCAACGTAGCGGCCGGCGCGACCGGAAACCGATTGCTGATCCTGCCGGCTATTGCGGCGCCAGCCGTCGGACGAGGCGGTGTGGGCGAAGATGTTGGCATAGCCGGCTTCGTTGCCACCGGCGGCAGAGGCATCCAGGCCGCGGTAGCCGTAGCTGCCGGCGCTGGCCGAAACGGAGGCGCGCGGCGTGCCAGACTTGTCGGTGACGATATTGACGACGCCGCCACTGGCCCGGTCACCGTAGAGCACGGTGCCGGCGCCCCGCTGGATCTCGATGCGCTGAATACTGCCCAATGGGATGGTCGACCAGCTGATGTTTCCGGAATCGATGGGATTGAGCCGCTGGCCGTCGAGGAGGATCAGGGTATTGCTGACGGCGGTATCGCCAAAGCCGCGCAGATCCACTGCGGCATCGATGCCCAGGTGGCCATACAGCGGGCGCACGTCGACGCCTGCCCGGGTTTTGAGGAGGTCGGGCAAGTCGAGGGCCGGCGAATTGCGGATTTCTTCGCGGGTGATAACACTGATATTGGCCGGCACGCGCGGCTCAGCGTCGAAGCGTGTCGCGGTAACAATAATTTCGTCGCCGCGATAAAGCGGGATTTCCTCGGCGGAAGCCGCTGGCGCCAAAACGGCAAGAGAAAGCAGGCTATATTTGAAAGCGGTATTCATTGCGATTTTCCATTGTCGGGACATGCAACCCCGCATGTCTTATAAAGTCGAGAACAATGGAAATGCCGCGGGAATGGCGCAGAGACCATTTGGCTTAACCGTCACCCCGCGGCATTTCCGTAGCGGTTCCAGGCCGGTCTCCGGGCTCGTGAAAAACGCATCGCCTTCCCATGGCTTGCGCCACAGTGGCATGATTGATGCGTTCGCGCTCACTTACCGTTGCGGGGGCAGCACAGGCTTTGCCGATGATCCGGCGCACCTGTTTCCCGTTTAACCCGTCCGCCGGAAGGCGGTGCGGGCACCTAAAACTTAGGCGGGCATTCTAGCATATGATGTTTTAGCCGCAGCCCTGAAATTCTCGCGCCTTTATGCCGATCACTGACAGGGCCATTGGGAAAGTGGCAAAACTTTGCTATTGTTCGCGTAAATCGAATTTACCTCCCTCAACACCTCACATGGCCAAACTGGAACTCAGCAGCAAAGAACTCTATTTTCGCCTGCTGGGCTACGTCCTGCCGTACTGGAAGGTATTCGCCGTCTCCCTGCTCAGCCTGGTCGTCACGGCTGCCACCGAGCCCGCTTTCCCCGCGCTGTTCAAGCCCATGCTGGACGGCAGCTTCGTCAACAAGGACCGCACCTGGATCACGCTGGCGCCGCTGCTGCTCATTCTGCTGTTTCTGGTGCGCGGCATCGCCAGCTTCGTCGGCAGCTATACCAGCAACTGGATATCCACCCGGCTGGTGCTGGATCTGCGCGACCGGATGTTCCGCAAGCTGGTGTCCCTGCCCACCCGCTATTACGACGACAATTCCTCCGGCAACCTGATCTCCAACGTGGCCTATATCGTCGCCCAGGTGGCCGATGCCGGCACCAACGTGATTACCGTGGTGGTGCGCGATTCCCTCACCATTGCGGGCCTGCTGGGCTGGATGTTCTACCTTAACTGGAAGCTCAGCCTGATAGCCTTGCTGGTGGCGCCGATCGTCGTGTTCATCGTCGCCCTGGTGAGCCGCCGGCTGCGGATGATGAGCCGGGAGACGCAGCGCTCGATGGGCGATGTGACCCACGTGCTGGAGGAAACCATCGAAGGCCACAAGGTGGTGAAGATCTTCGGCGGGCAGGAATACGAGGCGAAGCGCTTTTTCGAAGCCATCAACCGCATGCGCCGCTACGCCATGAAACAGGTCAGCGCCGCCGCCATCAACGTGCCGACGGTGCAACTGGTGTCGGCGGTGGCGATGGCGATCATCATCTACATCGCCACCCTGCAGTCGGCTTCCAACGAGACCACCGTCGGCGCTTTCATCTCCTTCATCGCCGCCATGATGATGCTGTTTGCCCCGATCAAGCGCCTCACCGGAGTCAACGAATTCCTGCAACGCGGGCTGGCGGCGGCGGAAGTGGTGTTCGACCTGCTCGATCAGGATTCCGAGCCGGATGAGGGCACGCTTTCTCTGCCACGGGCAAGGGGCGAAATCGAATTGCGCGGCCTTTGCTTTTCTTATCCTCACGCCGAGAACAAGGCATTGGATAGTATCAGCCTGACCGTTGCCGCGGGGGAGACCGTGGCCCTGGTGGGCGCGTCGGGGAGCGGCAAGACCACGCTCGCCAACCTGCTGCCGCGTTTCTATCACCCCACTGCCGGGAAAATCCTGCTGGACGGGATCGATATCGAAGAACTGCGCCTTGCCGACCTGCGCCGCAACATTGCGCTGGTCAGCCAGGATGTGGTGCTGTTCAACGACACCATCGCCGCAAACATCGCGTATGGGCAGGAAAGCGAGGTCGGCGAAGCGCAAATCACCGCCGCCGCGGAAGCCGCTCACGCCATGGAGTTCATCCGCCAGTTGCCGCAAGGGCTTTTCACCAACATCGGCGAAAACGGCGTGCGCCTCTCCGGCGGCCAGCGCCAGCGGTTGGCTATCGCCCGCGCCATCCTGAAGGATGCCTCGATCCTGATCCTGGACGAGGCCACCTCGGCGCTGGACTCCGAATCGGAACGCCATGTCCAGGCCGCGCTGGAAACGCTGATGCAAGGGCGCACCTCGCTGGTCATCGCACACCGTCTGTCCACCATCGAAAAAGCGGATCGCATCGTGGTGATGCAGCAGGGGAAGATTGCTGAAATCGGCAATCATGCAGAGTTGTTGGCGAAGAACGGTATTTATGCCAATTTGTACATGATCAATTCGCGTTTGCAAAATCCGCCGGATCTGCAATTTGGCCAACCGCGCGAGGGCGGCGACGAGGAGTAGAAAGGACGATGGGTATTATGATGAAAGGCGTGTTGGGGCCTGCCAACGTCAATGGGTTTCTTGACTTTCTGCCTTGGCTAGCGTGGTGGCGCGCTACAGCGACACCATTATCGAGGTTTGATGGTAACTACTCAGCACCACACAAAAATGCCGAATGTTAAGCCCCCTCGCCCGCGGGCGGGAGAGGGTTGGGGAGAGGGAATGTGCGCATAGACAACGCTCGCCGCGACGCCCTCCCCCCTCATCCCCCAAGCTTACGTAGATTTTGGTAATGCGCGAAATCCCGTGACTTCTCATCCGCCCGCATTAAAATGAAATAATAATTTCTTTTTTTGATGTAAAAGAATACTATTATTGCATAATGCCAAGAAAGCCGAATGTAGCCGCAGCCGTTCCCAGACCCGTTGAGCAGGTTATTAAACAACTGGGAGAACACCTTCGTATCGCGCGAAAAAGGCGCAAAGAGAGCCTTGTGTCGTTTTCCGCCAGAATGATGGTGTCCGTGCCGACACTCAGAAAAATGGAGGCGGGGAACCCCTCCGTGAGCATCGTGGTTTACGCTTCCGCGCTCTGGTTGATTGGGCGGGAGCGGTTCCTTGCCGAGATCGCGAATCCCCAGGCCGACACTGATGCCCTGCTGCTGGATATTCGCGGGCTGTCGAAAGGGAGCGGGCGATGATGGGCCGAGCGTTATACGTATGGAATTATCTCGCGGGCTCGGCGCGGCCGAGCCCCTGCGGAATCCTGTCGCTTCTGCCCGGCAACCGCAGAGTGTCGTTCCGGTATCTGGATGATTACCTGACACTGCCGAATGCTTTTGCCTTGTCGCCGGACATCTCCTTGCGCAAGGGCGAATTCATGCCGCCCGATGGCGAGGCCTTGCACCCCGTTTTCGATGATGCCGGCCCAGACAAATGGGGCCGGCTGGTGATAGAGCGGGAGGACAACCCGCCTCGCCGTTCCGAGATCGACTATCTCTGGTACTCAGGGGAGGATCGCGTCGGGGCGCTGGGCTTTTCCGATTCGCCGGAACACTATCAACCGCTTGCCGGATCGCACGCCTTCCACGCCGACCAACTCGCGGATCTATTGGAGGCGGCGCGCTGCCTGGAGGCCAATTTACCGCTGGAAGAAAAGTTTCGCCGGCTACTGAAACAAGGAACCAGTCTCGGCGGGGTGCGTCCCAAAACCATTCTGGAAGACGAAGGGAAATCCTGGATTGCGAAGTTCCCCTCGATCACGGATACCTTCGAGGTTTGCGCGATGGAGCATGCCTCCCTGTTGCTGGCCGGAAAGTGCGGCATCGTGACCCCGGTGTCGCGCCTGATCTCTGTCGGCAAGCGACGCGTGATGCTGGTGAAGCGGTTCGATCGACTTCCCGGCGGCGGCCGAATCCCTTATCTGAGCGCCAGGAGCATGCTGATCGCCGAAGGTTATGCCAGGAGCGAATTTTCCTACCCCGCCCTCGCGGAAATCATCCGCAAGCACGCTCATGATTCTGTTCGGGACTGCCTGCAACTTTTCCGCCGGATGGTATTCAACATCCTGCTGGACAATTCGGACGATCACGAGAAAAATCATGGCTTCCTGTTCGATGGCAGGCATTGGAATCTGGCGCCCGCCTTCGATGTGTCCCCGCAGTTGCAGGGGCTCGGATACCAGCAGCTGGGCGTGGGCAAAAACGGCATGGAATCCACCATTGAGAACGCCCTGTCCGACTGCGCAAGTTTTGGACTTTCGAAAGCCACGGCCCAACGGGAAATTGACGTTATTGCCGAAACGCTATCGCTATGGCCGAGGATATTTGCGGAAGAAGGCGTGCCGCCACAGGATATCGAATCCGCAGTTCAGTTTGTGATGCGGGGCAATTTATGGACAACGGACGGATTGCTAAGATGAGCTTGCCACCATTACTGAAAAAAACCTATGTTTTGCCAATGGAGGGCGGGCTTGGCGCGCAGATACTTACCAAGATTACCGGAGAATATATTAGGGACTCCGGCATCGAGGTGATCTACGACATGGAATATTTCAATCAACCACCCACAGTAGGCACTCCGCAAACTGGAGTAAGTATTTGGGAATATGGGCTCGATTATTACAATATCGCTCGCGATGAATTTACCGGGCTTACAGCCCGCGCACAATGGGCTCTGAAGTCACTCAAGTGGCTAACTAGAAAGAGGCTGTCCGATAGATACCTTTTCGATGGCCGCCCCAAAAGGATGTCACTCCTGCGCGAGGCTCTGTCGCGACAAGACTACGGATATCTCTTTCCAATTCATGAGCGAACGCAGCAACAAATCCATGCGCTTACAGGCGGCGACAGGTCTTTTGGCGTCGCGCATCTTCGACGCGGCGATTATCTAAATGTCGCGTCGCACATCATAGGTGATGCCAACGTAATTGCTTTGCTGCGGCAACGAGCCACTCTTCCCGCGACTATTTTCGTCATATCCGACGGCACGCCGGATGCCGCCCAGTGGCGGCAAGGCTTGCCAAATACGCAAATCCACTTCTTTAAATCGGATGATATCTATCTTTGCCATGGCCTGATGCGCACTGCCGCATTACTCGTCACCGCCAACTCCCAGTTTTCTTACACGGCGGCAATACTGCAAACGGATTTATCGGCGGAAACCTTCGTTCCGGCCAACTGGTTGGCGCCAGGGAACGCCGTCAATTCTTATATGCACCTTAAGCCAGGCTGGAACTCGTACTATTGATTCGGCATTGAATGTCGTTATTCCGGGCTTGACCCGGAATCCGCGGGTCTTGTCGATAATGGATTCCCGCCTGCGCGGGAATGAGGGGGGCTTCAACATTTAGTGGCCGCCTCTGTTCATAACACGCCGGCGCTGTGGTTAAAATGGATTCCCGCGATTTTTTGCCCGGATCCGATTTTCAAAAGTCTCTATTTTTTCAAGAAGGGCGTCAGTTCATCCCCGGTAGGAGTGCGGTGGATGGAAGCGGAAATGCCCCAAGATCGTTTCGAACGAAAAATTCATCTGCTTGCGATGATTGTCATCAATTTATAGCCAACGGCAACCTTTCCTGATCTTGGGTTTTATGCTTTTTAACTCCTACAGTTTCATTTTTTTGTATCTGCCGATAGTGCTTGTCGGCACCTTCTACCTGGGGCGGCACAGCCACCGCTTGGCGGCGTTGTGGCTGGGTCTGGCATCGCTCGCTTTCTATGCGGTGTGGGACGCCCGTTTCGTGCTGCTGTTGCTGGCCTCGATCGCATTCAATTACGGCGCAGGTTATTGGGTTGGCTTGCGGCGCGCCGCTGACGCGGGCAGGCAGGCAAGACTTACGCTGGTCGCGGCCATTGCGGCCAATCTGGTCCTGCTCGGCTACTTCAAATATGCCAATTTTTTCATCGGCTCATCCAATCAGCTTTTCGGTAGTCATATTGCCGCACTGGATATCATTCTGCCCCTGGGCATTTCGTTCTTCACGTTCACCCAGATTGCGTTTCTGGTGGACGTGCATCGCGGCATCGCGCGCGAATACAATTTCATCCATTACTTGCTGTTCGTCACGTATTTTCCGCATTTGATCGCCGGCCCGGTGTTGCATCACAAGGAAATGATGCCCCAGTTCGCGCTGGCCCGGAATTATCGGGTGGACTGGAACAACATCGCAAACGGATTGCTGCTGTTCACCTTGGGGTTGTGCAAGAAAACGCTGCTGGCCGATGCATTGGCGCCTTACGCCAACGCCGTGTTCGAGGGAGTTCAACGCGGCGCACTGCCGACTACCTACGAGGCGTGGGCCGGGGCGCTGGCCTACACCATGCAAATCTATTTCGATTTTTCCGGCTACACCGACATGGCATTGGGCGCCTCGCTCATGTTCAATATCCGGTTGCCGGCCAACTTCGCCTCGCCTTACAAGGCAACCAGCATCATTGAATTCTGGCGGCGCTGGCACATGACTTTGTCGCGATTCTTGCGGGATTACCTGTACATCCCCCTGGGCGGAAACCGTGACGGCAAACTGCGCCGCTATCTGAATTTGTTCGCCACGATGCTGCTTGGCGGACTTTGGCATGGCGCGGGGTGGACGTTTGTGGTTTGGGGCGCGATACATGGCCTTTACCTTGCGGTAAACCACCTGTGGCGGGAATTGATCCCGGAGAGGTTGTCGCGGTGGGTTCCATTCTCCGCTTCGAGGGCAGTCGGCGGAGCTTTGACCTTTGTCGCCGTTGTGGTGGCCTGGGTGGTTTTCCGTTCCAGTGAGATGGCACAGGCGGTGGTATTGCTCAAGGCCATGTTTGCAATTTCCGCCCAGCCGATTTCGTTTGCCGAGGTCGCCCACGGCCAATTGCTGCTCATGACCGCGCTTTCCGGCCGCGATCTTGCCGAACTTCTGCTCTTTTCGCTGGCATGGGTTTGGCTGCTGCCGAATTCCGCCAGCCTGAAATTCGCGAGTCGCAATTTGGCGCTTTCTCTGGTTCAGGCGGCAGTGACGGTGTATTTTTTTCTGCGCGCCATCGATCAATTCGGCAGCTACAGCCCGTTCCTTTATTTCCAGTTTTAATTGCATGAAACAAGCCAAGGTCTTTTCCATTGTAGTCGTCACGATAATCGCCCTATATGGATTGGTCGGGTACTGTTATTTGCCGCTGGCGAATTTCGAGGGCAGCCTGACGCGCATGGGTATGTTGCCGGAATCCCTTTTTGGGTGGACCAGAGCGCAGCCGGCAGTAGACCCAAACCTGATGCATTCCGCCGGTTGGCAAGAAGCGGATGTCCTGGTCATTGGGGACAGCTTCTCGAATGCCAGGATCTGGCAAACGGCGTTTACCGGGCGCGGATTGAAAGTCAGAACGGAAAACTGGGAGAGCATTGCCAATATTTGCGGAGACTTCGGCGGCTGGGTCCGGGGCATGGGATTCAAAGGGAAATACGTGGTCATCGAAAGCGTCGAAGCGTACTTTGAGGACAGACTGGCCCGCTCTGCCGGATGCGAAAAAATGAGATACCACCAGTCCGCCGCTGTCCATCCCATGCCCCCCGTCACTCGCCCCGACCGCAGTATCGCGGAACGCTCCGGCCAATTATCGGTAGGCATCCGGACCAGGCTTAATGTGCTGAAATATGAGCAATTGAGTGACGATCCCAATTTCAGGAGCTGGGATATCGCCAGTGAAGTAAGAATGGAACGCTTGCCGGGCGGTTGCGATTTATTCAGCCATCCGCGCTGTAACGATGTGCTGTTTTATAAAAAGGATCGCACGCAGGACCTGGATGAAACCACCCTCGCGAACATGGAAAAAATCAATGCCAGGCTGAGTGGCTTTACCACGGTATGGGCTGTTGTTCCGGACAAATCCACGGTCTATCTGCATCCGGAAAAACAGTTTTGGGACAAGGCCGAGCAGAGATTTCACGCGCCGAACGTACTAAAGGTTTTCCGTAACGCGATCAACGATAAAACCATCGATTTATACAAGGGAAATGACACGCATACGTCAACGACAGGTTATCTGATTCTGGGCGATCTGATCTATCGAAGCACCTACCGTTAGAAGTGCCGCCAGGCACCGACTTGCCTGGCCGGTGCGGCTCCAGCGGCCAAAATCAGCGCCTCCCGAGGTCGCTCGCGATCCGCTCGGTAATGGTCTTGACGTAGTGCTCGGAGCTGAAGCGCCGCGCCGCTTCGCTAGACAGGAAATCGTATATGGCCGCCTGGTAACGTGCATATCGATCCTCATCGATGGACTCGAGAAACCGGTGCAGAGTATCCATGTCGTCGAACTTCCGGCGGTCGATGAAACAATCGGTGGGAATCAGATCCGCCACGTTGTTCGCGCCCCAATAGATCGGTACGCAACCGGCCAGCAGACTGTCGAATATCTTTTCAGTTACCCAATTCGGCAGGTCGCTGACGTTTTCGTAGCAGTAGGAAAACTTGCTGCGTGCCAATACATCCCGCTTCAAGCGAACTTCACCGCGGTAGCTCGGGAAGGGCTTATAGCCGTATATCTGGCTCCTGATGCGGTCGATTCGTCTTCTGAGCTTGCTCAGTACACCCAATCCCCTGGCCGGCTTATTCCATCCCATGCCATAGAGTGCGAACTGACTGGGCGCGTGCTGTTCGTACCAACGGATGACCCGGATACGTTCCTGATAGAGGTCGGTATCCAGCGCGTATGGGAAACCCTTGTTGGCGTTGATCAGGCTGGCGAAGAGATCCCGCTCGGCATACGGCTTGAAAGGCGTCCACACCAATTGATTCGGAAACAGGATCGGCGTCACGTTGCCCAGGGCGAAAAATTTCTGGTTCCAGGTGAAGACCTGTGCGAACCGTTTGAAGTACTCAAGATCATCGTTCAGCCGGTTGATGAAGGGATTCTCTGTCGCGATCAGGTAGCGGGGCACTTCCGACTCGGCCAGCGGCCGGCCTTCCACGTGCAGTTCAAAAGCAAGCTGCCGTCCGTCATTCATGTCCGGCGTGTTGATCTCGATACCGAGAGCGAGAAACTCCTTGCGCAGCAGAATGGGCGTATAGGTCGGGTTGTAGCGGTGAACCGAATCCTCTGTCGAGAAAAGGGAGTTTCGGCTGTGGCCATCCTGGAAGATGCTGCCTATGATCATTATGTACCTCTCACTGGTCTCGGATTTTTAGTGAAATTTTGTGCAGCATCGCCGCATAGTCGGTCAGCCGCAGCAACCGCCTCATCCGCTGGTGCATGAGAAATCGACGTAGGTGGCGTATCCGCGCCTGTTTGCGCGGGTTTTCGCCATCCGCCGCGACGATTTTCTTGTAAATGAAATAGCGGTAGTCGCCCAGTTCAGCCCGGCCCGCACACTGCCGGCAACGCTTGATGAAACCAAGAAAGCGCAGGCGGTCGCGGCGCGATTCCTGCAGGCCGTCATTTTCGCCGTGAAGGTTGTATTCCATCAACGGCTTGGTCCACCAGACGATCGACCCGAGCGATGCCAGGCGCAGCAGCCAGCTGACGTCTGCATATTTGCCGCCGCCGGTGGGGATGCGCTGGAGACCCGCCACGGCCGTCCGGTAAACATACCCAGGAAACGGGGCGATGCCGGTTTGATGGCGGCCGAAGTAACGCCGGAACAAGGTCCTGGCCGAGTCGATTGCGACGTGCCGACCAATGGCCTGGAAACAGCGCTTCCGTAACCCTTTGGCCAGATCTACCTCCCAGGCGTTGGCTCCGAATGCCACGGCATCGGGAAACCGGTCGGCGGCGATGCGCATTTCGCCGACGAAGTCCGGGCCCATCACGTCGTCGTCGTGGAACAGGCAGAAATACTCTGCGCGCGCCTCGGCGATGCAGGCGTTAAAGTGCTCCAGAGCAGGCAGGCATGGCCGTCGGGTGAGCTGAACGGCCGGGAAGTTCGCGCGCATCATCTCCGCCATGCGGTCGTCGCTGGAGTTGTCCGAGACGATCAGCCGGAAGCCGCCGGCATGCTGATCCAGGATGGACTGGATGGCCTTTTTCGCCGACTCGGGCCGGTTATGGCAGAGTACGAAAATCTCCAGCCAGGGGGAAGTGTTCATCGGAATCGGGCCAGCCAGGCTTTTGCGGCCCGCACCATGCGCGAGGGCCACGACTTGCGCTTCGCCTGGGTGCCGGAATCCCATTCATATTGCCAGCTCGACTGGCACAGCACACCCAGATACACGCTTCTCAGGGTCGAAGCCGATTCCCGCAGGCGGCGCTGGGCAAGCCATTGCCAGTTGTAGTGGTAGACGCGGAAGAGCGGTTCGACGGGCAGCAAGGGGATGCTCCTGAAATGCAACAGCGATTCGCCATACCAGCGCAACTCGCTGGGGCGCTCCCGGATGGCATCCCAGAGAGTCATGCCTTTTGGCCGCAGGTAGTGTTCGTCCAGATCCTGCCAGACACGGGCGGACCAGATCACCGGTGTCGGCCCGAAATCGTAGTCCGGCCCTGAGCGGCCGAACACCGACTTCATCATGGCGCTGTCGCGATGAAAGTCGTCCAGCACTTTGTCGATGCCCTTGTTGGCCGCAAGTTGAAGCAACTCCTTGGACTGATGCATGACCGTGTACGGCACGCCCTGAGGGTCGAGAAAATCGGATTGACGGAAGTCGCGGATGAATTCGCTCTCGGAATCCAGGCACAGGTAATTTTCGCAGCCGGCATGGCGCCAGAACTCGCTTTTTACCACCTGTTGCGACAGCCGGCCGTCCCAAAGCCGATACTGGCCAGGGTCCGCCATCGGATTCGCGCGCACGATGTCTTCGTCGCTGACCCAGAACAGGCCGGGGTGCTGGCCGATAGTCTGCTCAAACAACGCGCGGTCGGCCGCGGGCACGCTGATGTAAAACGGGATGCGATCAACGTTGAAGCGCTGCACGCTCAGCCAAAGGCGCTTGACTCGTTTGAGGTCGCCCGCATAGGACTTGCAGAACAGCAGGAAAGGGACCATGTGCATCCTTCAGCGACAGCCGACTCTGGCGAGTATCTCATCCACCGCCGACTTGACCGTGATTGCAGGTAGAACGTCTTCCGGCAACTGCCGGTTTTGCCAATCCCGCAACAGCCGGTGCAAGGCGTCGACAATCCCGGCCGGATCATCGGTATGGGCCAGATATCCGGCCCGCTGGCCGACCAGTCCGTCGAGCTGCGGGTTGAGGTGGGTAATCGCGAAAATCGGCCGGCGTGTCCAGAGGTATTCGTAAAACTTGGACGGGATGTATTCGGCGCAGTCGTCGTTGTCGCCGTGGAGCAGCAGCAATACGTCGCTGGCTTGCATGCGCTGCATGATCTGTTCGCGGCCACTCAAGCCGGTATGGGAATCGCGCTCGATGCGTCCGTGGACGAAAACCATGTCGTCCAGCCGCAGGCGGCGCACGGCATCGGCGGAGCCGCCATCGAGTCGGGCGCCATAGACGTGTACCTCGATCCGGCTGCGGGCCGTCGGTACTTCTTCGATGAACGCCGCCAGCGCGGCCAGGAACGGGGCGAGCGAACGCCCCGCTGCGAGCGAACCGAAGTGGCCGATGCGCAGCTTGCTGGAGTAAGCGTGCTGCGCGCTTACTTGGGGAGGCTCGGCACCCGCCAGCACGGCGAAGCCGCGATTTTCAAGTTGCGGGTGTCGCTGCAGGGCATGTTGCCAGGCACCTTCGGTGAACCACCAGACGAAGTCGGCGTCTGAGCAGATTTTGCCTTCCAGCCAGGCGCGGGCGCGTTCGTCGCGCGACGGGCGTCGGGCGGTCTGGCCGGGCGGCACCATCGGGTCGTGGATCTCCGCGATCCAGTGCACGCCGGTGATGCGCTGGATCCACCAGCCTGCCAGGTGGGCCGACCATGCGCCGCCGGTCGAATAGAGCACGTCGACTTGACCGGTCCTGACACGCCAGATCCCGACCAATGCGGCTGGCAGCGCCCAGGACCATTGGCTGGAAACGCCCAGCGCGAGTTTTTCAAGCAGCGTGAACGGGCCGAGCAGCAGGGAAACCAGCGGCGTCAACAGACGGTAGGCGAGGCCGCGTCCCACCCGCTGTACCAGCCAGTGACGAAAGTCGAAGCGCAGCCCGGACGGCCCCCAAGGCAGCAGCTGGCGATGGGCGACATGCCGATCCCGTTCGCCGGTAATGGCGCTCAGCACCTGCACCACGATGCCGGCCGCCCGCAGGTGCGGAATCTTGTCGGTGATGGTCTGGCTGGCCGCGCGGCCATCCATGTTGAAACCGTGCGAGAGGATCAGCCAGCGGCAAGGCCGGGCGGTCTTGTTCATGCCGAAACACCTTTCGGTTTGCGTCGGCAATCGACTGGGCATGCGTGCATGAAAAATAAGGAATTCAAAAAATATCTCTATGGTTGTTTTTCTTCTAGCAGCTCATGCGCTGCCGCGATGACCCGATCAGGCGAGAGCTGTTGCAGGCAATCGCTCAGGCTGTTGACGTGACGATGGCAGCCTTCCTGAAAACAGGGCACGCATTCGCCCTCTCCCTGCATCAGCACGACGTTTCCTGCCCGCTGGGTTCCCTTGAGGGAATAAGGGTTGCCCGACCCGGCGAATCCTTGCGGCCACGGCCCCCATTTTACCGGGTTGGACGGCCCGAACAATGCCACTGTCGGTACGCCCGCTGCGGCAGCGATATGGGTTACCGCCGTATCCGGCCCGACGTAGATGCGTGCGCCGGCCAGCAGGCAGGCCACTTCGCCAAAATCCAGCCGGCCTGCCAGGTTGATGGTGCCGGCGGGCAAATCGGGCAAAAGATCCGCAACATAGGCCAGTTCGTCCGGTGCGGAGGAGCCGGTAAGCACCGTCCGGGTGCCCCGGTTTTCGAGCCAGCGCGCAAGCTCGGCCCAACCCGACCGATGCCATGTCTTGTAGGCGAACTTGGGGTAAACATGGAGCACGGCGTACGGACCGACCGACCGCAACAGCATGGCAACGCGATCCGCTTGTGCTGCGCTCCATGCCAGGACCACTTCGTTGTGGCGTTCTATCCCCAGCAGGTCGGCCAGGGCAAGGTACATTCGCACCGTATGCGTGGTGTCGTTGTCGAACGGAGTCCAGGCATCCAGCAGTCGACGCTTCCAGGCCTGATTGGCCGCCGGCACGAGCAATCCGACCCGCCGCTTGCCGGCGAGCCAGGCGTACAGAGTGGGGCGGTCGCCCGGCAAGGCGGATAGCGCCAGGTCGTAACGCCGCCACAGCTTGGCGAGCAAGGAAAGGTGTTTCCCCTGGCGCGGACGCTCGGGAACGGTGATGATCCGGTCGATGTCGGGATTGTTGGCGAGGATGCCCTGCGTGCCGTCGAATACCAATACGTCCAGCCTTGCATCCGGCCACGCTCGGCGCAGGGAGCGGATCAAGGGCGTGGCGAGCAGCACGTCCCCGATGCGGCGCGTGGCAATCAACAGAATACGGCGCGGAGCGGTCACAGGTACTGGTCCAATCCCTGGACGGCCCTGATTCGACTGGAATGCAGCAAGGCATCCAGCCTTGCAATGTTCTCCGGCAGCGCGCCCCGGTCGTATTCCTTATGCCACAGATGCAGCACGGGCACGGCGAAGCGACCGTTCTTGTGGCGCACTCCGGCATGGAGCAAGCGCACGACCAGGTCGGAATCTTCCATCCCCCAGCCGGAATAAGCTTCGTCCAGGCCGTTGATTTTGATCAAATCATGGCGCCACACGGCCAGGTTGCAGGTCTTGGCGCCTTTCCAGCGATCCGGCTGCGAACGGCGCAGGCTGCCCGGAATCGGAAGACGCAAGGTCGGTAGCCAGCGGTTGATTTCCCCGCGCCAGCGCGCACCAAGCCATGCAATCGCCCTCCTCTGGTGAACAGGCAATAGTTCCTGCAATACCCGCCGGGTAAAATTTTCCGACAGCAGCACCCGGTTTCCCGAAACAAACCAGCCCGGTTCGGCCAAGGCGCGGTGACGGGCAATGAAATCCGCGGGGGGGATGCAGTCGCCGTCGGTAAATATCACGTAGTCCGCCATAGTGGCTGCAACGGCCAGATTTCGTGCGGCGGCGGCACGAAACCCCTGGTCCTCCTGCCAGGCGTGCCGGAGGGGAAAGGGGGCGCGACTCCGGTAGTTCTCGATGACCTGGCGGGTTTCATCCGTCGAACCGTCATCTGCGACGATGATCTCGAAGCCCGGGTCGGTCTGCGCAAGAAAGCCGTCCAATACCGCCGCCAGGGCATCAGGGCGGTTATAGGTGGTGATTACGACGGCGATGTGCATTATTTGCGATCTGCCAGCAACATCAACTTGAGATAACGATAATAAGTGCCCTCGGCATTGGATACCGCCAGCATGAATCCTTCCCGGCCATCAAGGAAGCCGCCGCGCAGCACATAAGTGCGCAGGAAACTCCACAAGCCGTGCAGGACGGCACTCCCGAGGGATGCCTTCCTGCCGCGGGCGTGTTGCATGGCGGCGCCGGCGCTGGAATAGCGATTGACCTTGTCCAGCACTTCTTCCAGGTCGGTGAACGCGATATGCAGCAAAGGCTGGCTCAGCGTTCCCGTTGCCCCTATCACCTCAAGCCGTTCATGCACCAGGTCGTCGGTGAAATGCGCCGAACCCCTGCGGAACAGCCGGGTCACGTAATCCGGCCACCATCCGCCGTGGCGCATGAAGCGGCCGCAGTAACTGGAACTGCGCGGAATGCGGAATGCGTTGTATTTGTCCGGGCTGGCCATGGCTGTTTCGATTTCGCGGCGCAGTTCCGGCGTGATCCGCTCGTCTGCATCCAGTGAGAGTATCCAGTCGCTGGACGCCAGATTCAGCGCCCGGTTTTTTTGCGGGCCGAAACCAGGCCAGTCGGTGATTTGCACGATGGCGCCGTATTCGCGGCAGATCGCTACCGTCTCGTCGCTGCTGCCGGAGTCCAGCACCACGATTTCGTCGGCCCAGGCGACCGATTCCAGGCAGTTTCGGATTGCCCCGGCCTCATTCTTTGCGATGATGATGACGGAGAGCATCAGGCTGAAATCCGCTTCGGTGAAGGTGAATATTCAGGATGCCAGCTGGAAAGGATTTTTCCGGTCGGGCGATTGATCACGGCCCGAATCATGGCTCCCATGACCGATAAATAACATGGGTTTTTCATCTCTTCGAGGCGACCATCATATATCGCTCGATGTATGGAAACTGCTCATCCAGCTTTTTGCCGAAGGCCAGGCGGGGGCGACATTCCGTTGCGTAGGGCATCGCCACTTCCAGCAAGACCGGCCCCGTCGCCCGAGCGATCTCTTCGATGGCCTTGGCCAATTCGGCCCGGCTCGAAACATAGAGGCTGCTGATCCCATAAGCTCGCGCCAGATCGGTGAAGGAGGGGCAGCTGTACCCTTCCTTGGTGGACTGGTTCCTGCCGTCGAAATACATGTCCTGAAAATTCTTCACCATTCCCAGCGAGTGATTGTTCATTACGATGACGGCGACATCCAATTGCTGGCGCTGCAGAGTGTCCAGTTCCTGGATGTTGATCTGCAGGCTGCCGTCGCCGGTGATGACGATGGTTTTGTGGCCGGCGCTGAGGGCGATTCCCAGCGCGGCAGGCAGGGCAAATCCCATCGCGCCCATGCCGCCGCTATAGTGTGCCGCCTGATTCTTCTCCAGCCGCAGACTTTGTGCGGCCCACATCTGGTGATTGCCGACATCGCAGACATAATCCACCGGCCTGCCCGTCATCGCCTCGTTGAGCAGCCCGAACAACGTGCCGGGGCTGATTTCCCAATCCGCATATTCATCCGCGGCGGAACGGGTTTTCAGCGCAACGAGCTGCGCCGTCCAGTCGGAGGATTGGGCGCAAAAAGTGGTGCCATCGATCCTGAAGCGGCGGAAAAAAGACTCGGCATCGCTCCGGATCGACAGATCGGCGTGGATGCGGTTGTTCAGCTGGGCGGGGTCGATGTCGATCTGCACGACCCTGGCGTGGCGTGCAAAGTCGTCGATGTCTGCGCCGGTCTGGCGCACATCGAGGCGGGCGCCGATCACGATCAGCAGATCGCAATTCTGCACCGCCCAGTTGGCTTCGCGATTGCCGTAGCTGCCGACCATGTTGAAGTAATGTGCGCCCGCGACGATGCGTTCGTGGCCCATCAGCGTCGAAACATAGGGGATGCCCATTTCTTCCAGCGCCGCCACCCAGGCCGCCATCGAGGGTGCCCAGCGCGCGCCGCCGCCGAGGCAGATCAGCGGCCGGAGGGAGGCGCGGCAAAGTTCGGACAGAGCAGCAAGCCAGGTCTCGTCAACCGGCGGCGAGTCGTCCGGCTGCAAGGGCTTGCGGACCCATTCTTCGACCAGCGCATCGGGAATATCCATGCGCTGCACATCGTTCGGGATGTCGATCAGGGCCGGGCCCTGGCGTCCGGAAAGCGCCGCCGACAAGGCGCGATGCAGTTCCGGCAGCAGTTTCTCCGGGTCGGTTACCTGCGCAGCATGTTTGGTGATCGAAGCCACCATCGGGATGATGTCGAGTTCCTGGAAGCCCTGCTGCCGTACCGCGCGCACGCCCTTCAGCTCGTGGGTGTTCACCTGCCCGGTGATGAACAGACAGGGGACGGAGTCGAACCAGCAACTGCCGATGCCGGTAATCAGGTTGGTTGCGCCGGGGCCGCTGGTGCCCATCGCCACCGCGATCTGCCGGCCCATTGCCTGCCGTGCGACACCCTCCGCCGCAAATGCGGCGGATTGCTCGTGATGCATGGAGATGATGTTGAAGCGACCGTCTTGCGCAAGGCTGTCCAACAGGTGCGTGATCATCCCGCCCACCAGTTCGAAGCAATAGTGGACCTGGTGCGCGGCGAGGAATTTGGCGACGGCGTCGGAGGCTTTCACGGTGCGTTAAGGGCGTGACTGTTGATAAGAAACCAGCGTCCTGCGCAGGCCGTCCGCTAGGTCGATCCGAGCGGAATGGAACTGTTTGAACTTGGCCGTATTCGGGATATAACGCGAGCGCGGCCCGGCTCCCGCCATTCCTTCGACGACGACCTCAACGTCGCCGACCTGCCCGGCGATTGTTTCGGCGAGCTCGCGGATGGAAATGCGCGGTGCGTCTGCCCCCACGTTGTAGAGGTCGTCCGGCTTGCCATTGAGCAGCAGCTTCCACAAGCCGATGGCCAGGTCGGACGCGTAGCAATAGGTTCGCAGCGCCGAGCCGTCGCTGTGGATGCGGATCGTTTTGTCACGCATGGCCTGCCGGATGAAATCCGGCACAGCGAAACTGCCGTCGATATCCTGGTAGGGGCCGACGAAGGCAAACAGCCGGGCAATCACGGCGGGCACGCCGGATGTCCGGCACAGCAGCTCGGCATAGCGCTTCGCTTCGCCGTAACAGGACGAATGTTCGGCCAGATCCGGCGCGCATGGATCGCTCTCCTGAAGCGCGTCCACATCCGCCGCCTGCCGGCCATACGCCGCGCCGCTGCTGAGATACAGCAAAGTGCGCACGCCGGCCCGCCGGGCGTAGCGCAGCACGGCGCTGGTTCCGTTGGCAATGTCTTCCATCGTTTGCATCGGGGCGTGGAGATAGTTCGCGGGGTCGGCCGGCGAGGCGGCATGGATCGCGTAGTCGCACTCATCGTCGGGCGGCGCCAGGTCGCGGCCATTCCACTCGAACCAGATCATTTCTTCGATATCGAAAAAATGCGGCCATTTCGAGCGGGTTGCAGCGAGCGAGCGGGTCGGCAGCAGCAGGCGACAAGGCGCGCCGTCGTGGGCGCGGTTGAAGGCGATGATGCTTTCGACCAGATAGCTTCCGACGAAGCCGCTGCCGCCGGTAAGCAGCAGGGTTTTGCCGGACAGCGCTCGCAGCTCGTCGTCGCACGCCGCCAGGACGGCGCGGATGTCTTCTTCGACGATGGGCGTGCGCTGCATCGGCATCAGAAATTCAGGCCAAGGAACGCTTCGAGTTTGGCGATGACAAAATCCAGCATCTCCTGGGTCAGGCCCGGGTACACGCCGATCCAGAAAGTGTCGTTCATGACCGTGTCGGTGTTGGTCAGCTCGCCGGCGATGCGGAAGTTGCGGCCTTTCATGTAGGGCTGGCGTGTCAGGTTGCCGGCGAACAGCAGGCGCGTGCCGATTTTTTTCTGGTCGAGGTATTGCAGCAGATCGACGCGGTTGATGCCGGCATTCGGCTTGATGGTGATGGGGAAGCCGAACCAGGAGGGGTCGCTGTTCGCGGTGGCTTCCGGCAGCAGCAGGAATTCTTCGCAATTTTTCAGGCCGGCTTTCAGGTAGGCGAAATTCGCTTTGCGCGCGGCGATGAATTCTTCCACGCGGTCCATCTGCGCCAGGGCGCAGGCGGCCTGCATGTCGGAGATTTTCAGGTTGTAGCCCAGGTGCGAATAAGTGTACTTGTGGTCGTAGCCTTGCGGCAGGTCGCCGAGTTTCCAGCCGAAGCGCTTGCCGCAGGTGTTGTCGCAACCTGGTGCGCAATAACAATCGCGCCCCCAGTCACGGAACGATTCGATGATTTTCCTGAGTTCATCGTTGCTGGTGAACACGGCGCCCCCTTCACCCATGGTGATGTGATGCGCCGGGTAGAAACTCAAGGTGCCGATGTCGCCGAAGGTGCCGGCCAGTTTGCCCTGGTAGGTGGAGCCGAGGGCATCGCAGCAATCTTCGATGAGCCACAGGTTGTGTTTCCTGGCGAGCGCGGTGACGGTGTCGAGGTCGTAGGGATTGCCCAGGGTGTGCGCCAGCATGACGGCTTTGGTCCTGGGGCCGATCGCCGCTTCGATCTTCGCCGGATCGATGTTGTAGGTGGGCAGGTGCACGTCCACGAATACCGGAACCGCGCCGTATTGCAGGATCGGGTTCACCGTCGTCGGGAATCCCGCCGCCACCGAGATGATTTCATCGCCCGGCAGAATGGCGCGTGCGCCAAGCTTGTGCGAGGTGAGCGCGGAAAAGGCCAGCAGGTTGGCCGACGAACCGGAGTTGGTGGTGAGCGCATGTTTCACGCCGAGGAATTCGGCCAGGCGTTTCTCGAAGGCGTCGTTGAAGCGCCCGGTGGTGAGCCAGCCATCGAGCGAGGCTTCCACCATGTTCTGCAGTTCTTTCGCGCCGATCACCTTGCCCGAGGGCGGCACGGCGTTCTTGCCGGCCTCGAATGCAGTGGGCGCATAGGCGAGGTCGGCATATTGTCCGACGAGGTCGGCGATCTGTGCGCGCAGCGCTTCTTTCGGGGTCGTGCTCATGTTCTCTTTCATGGGGTGAAGTTCTTGATCTGTTCCAATGTGACTTCGCGCATGTCTTGCTGCGCGAGGTAGGCGCGTTGCCACGCGACGATCATTTCCAGGGCACGCGCCAGATTCCAGCGCGGTTGCCAATCGAGGCGCGCCTTGGCCTTGGAGCAATCCAGCTTGAGGTAATGCGCTTCGTGCGGGTGGTCCGCCCGGTCGAGCTGCCAGCTTGCGTCGTTCCCCCATTGCCGGGTAAGCCGTTCGACGATCCATTGCACCGGCTGGGCGTCCTCGTCGTTGGGGCCGAAGTTCCAGCCTTCGCCATAGGCGGTGCCGTCCTCAACCAGTTTTTGCGCGAGCCGCAAGTAGCCGCCGAGCGGTTCCAGCACGTGCTGCCAGGGGCGGATGGCGTGCGGATTGCGGATCACGACGGGGCGGCCTTCTTCGATGGCGCGCAGGATGTCGGGGATCAATCTATCCTCCGCCCAGTCGCCGCCGCCGATGACGTTGCCGGCACGCACCGAGGCGAGCGCGATCCGATGTTCGCCGTGTTTTGCCGGATTGAAGAACGAGTTGCGGTACGCCGCGGCCACCAGTTCGGCGCAGCCCTTGCTGCTGCTGTAGGGGTCGAAGCCGCCCATGGGCTCGCTCTCGCGGTAGCCCCAGACCCATTCCCTGTTCTCGTAACACTTGTCGCTGGTGACGTTGACCACGGCGCGCACCGATTTCGCCTGGCGGACCGCTTCCAGCAAATGTACCGTGCCCATCACGTTGGTGGAATAAGTCTCGACCGGATCGGCATAGGAACGGCGCACCAGCGGCTGTGCCGCCATGTGGACGACGATGTCCGGCGCAGCTTCGCGCATCGCCTTCGCCAGCGCCGCGCCATCGCGGATGTCGCCGAGGATGGACTTCATGCCTTGCGCGACGTTCGCTACCTCGAACAGGCTGGGATTGGTCGGCGGCGCCAGCGCATAGCCCGTCACTTCTGCGCCGAGCTGTTGCAACCACAGGCTGAGCCAGCTTCCCTTGAAGCCGGTGTGCCCGGTGAGAAAGACCTTTTTGCCGTGCCAGAAAGCGGGATTCACGGCCATACCTTCCACGGCGCCTTGCCGGATTGCCACAATTCTTCCAAATGGTTTTTATCGCGCAGCGTATCCATCGGTTGCCAGAAGCCGGAATGCAGATAAGCCGAAAGCTGGCCGTCGTGCGCCAATTTTTCCATCGGGCCGTGTTCCCAGACGGTGCTGTCGTCGGCGATCAGATCGATGACTTCGGGCGACAAGACAAAGAAGCCGCCGTTGATCCATGCACCGTCGCCGTGCGGCTTCTCTTCGAAGCTGGCCACCCGATCGCCTTCCAGATTCAGGGCGCCGAAACGGCCGGGCGGCTGCACACCGGTCAGCGTGGCCAATCGTTTTTGCTGTCGATGAAAATCTATGGCCGACGTGATGTTCACATCGCTGACTCCGTCGCCATAAGTAAAACAGAAATCCTCATCGCCGAGATAGTCCCGCACCCGTTTCAGCCGCCCGCCGGTCATGGTGCTCTCGCCGGTATCGATCAGCGTGACTTTCCACGGTTCTGCGCTGTTCTGGTGCACCGCCATCCGGTTGTGCTGCATGTCGAACGTGACGTCAGACATGTGCAGGAAATAATTGGCGAAGTATTCCTTGATGACGTAACCCTTGTGGCCGCAGCAGACGATGAAATCGTTGATGCCGTGAGCGGCGTAGATCTTCATGATGTGCCACAAGACGGGCTTGCCGCCAATCTCGATCATGGGCTTGGGGCGAAGGGCGGTTTCTTCGCTGATCCGCGTTCCCATCCCCCCCGCAAGAATCACGGCCTTCATGGTTGTCCCTTCTTACAGTTTGGCGAGCGCGGCAAATGCTTCCGGAATTGGATAGTGGTGGTTGCCCACGAACACGCCATTCTGGTCGACGTGGTTTGCGTTCGTCAGTGTGTCGTGCACCTCCGAATCGAAATACTTGACCACTTCGTTCTTGGCGAAATTGCCTGCCACGATAGGGCGGCAGTCGAAACCCAATTCGTTGAGCCGGGCTACCAGCGCCCTGCGCGCGAGCGGGCTGCCGGGGCGGATCACCAGGCTGAAACCGAACCAACTGCTTTCGCCGATTTCCTTCTGGATGAGAAGGTCCGGATGGGCACCCAGTGTCTCCTGCAATAGCTTGCCGTTCTTGCGCCGCTCCTCCACCATCTTCGGCAGGCGTTTTACTTGCTCGACGCCGAGCGCGCCCTCTAGTTCGAGCGGGCGCACGTTGTAGCCGGGCAGCACGAATCGGAACGATTCCTCGAAGGGGTCGTCGCTCTTTTCGCTGCATACGCGGTTATGTTTGGGCAGATTGCGCGTCCAGCCGTGGGCTCGAAGCGACAACAGGATGTGGTGCAGCTCTTCATCGTCGGTCACGATCATTCCACCTTCCATGGTGGAGATATGGTGGCTGAAGAAGGAGCTGAAGCTGCCCATTACACCGAAGGTTCCGGCCATCTTGCCATTGTATTTGGCGCCCATGGATTCGCAGTTGTCTTCCATCAGCACGATGTTCCG
This sequence comes from Sulfuricella sp., assembly GCA_023266195.1. GTDB lineage: Bacteria > Pseudomonadota > Gammaproteobacteria > Burkholderiales > Sulfuricellaceae > Sulfuricella. The sequence continues at coordinate 228,629 of JAHFRP010000003.1, read as the reverse complement.
TCCATCGATGATCTTGGCGATGCGGCCGAAATCGTTTGGATTGCCTAACAGGTTCACCGCCATGATCGCCCTGGTCTGGCCGGTGACCGCTTTTTCCAGTTGGTCCAGATCATAGTTCAGCGTGTGCAGATCGACATCCACGAATTTGATCTTCAGCCCATATTGATAGAGCGGATAGTAGGTCGTGCTCCACGATACCGCCGGCACGATTATTTCGTCGCCGCGTTTCAATTTCAACAGCGGATTGTTGGTGTAGAACAGCGCCGCCACCATCAGCAGGTTGGCCGACGACCCGGAATTCACCATCACGCAATACCGACTGCCGGCATAAGCGGCAAAGTCGCTCTCGAACGCCTGCACATTGGCGCCCATGGTGAACATGCCGGACGCGATGACACGTTGCATGGCATCATGTTCTTCCTGACCCCAGGATGCGGTGGCTAATGGAAATTTGAAACTCATTGCAAATATTCTTTCAGGTAATACCCATAAGTCTTTTCGATCCCCTCGCGCAGACCGCTCTGTGCCGACCAGCCCCATGCTTGCTGCCGTTCGGTGCTGACCAACTTGCGCGCCATGCCCACGGGTTTGCTCAGGTCATGGGTGAAACCGCCCTCATAGCCCAATACATCCGCAACCACGCCATAATATTCGTTGATGCTGTGGTCATGTCCCAGGCCGACGTTCATCAAGGCCGGCAGAGTGTCGAACTGCTTGATCGCGCGAACCAGCGCATCCGCCAGATCGCCGGCGTACATGAATTCCCGGCGTGCGTTCCCATCGCCCCACATCTCGACTGATGCCTGCCCGGCTTGCTTGGCCTGATGTATTTTATGGATGATCGCCGGAATCAGGTGCGAATGCGTGGGATCGAATTTGTCGTGCCGTCCGTAGATGTTGCAAGGGATCAGCGTCTTGTATTGGCGGCCGGCATCCTCGCGCATGATGTATTCACACAGCCGGGCCGTCACCACCTTGGCCAGCGCATAGCCCTCATTGGTCGGTTCCAGTTCTCCCTTGAGCACCATCTCTTCGCATAGCGGCTCGGAGTGGTTGCGCGGATACATGCAGGAACTGCCCAGGTTGATCAGCTGTTTGATGCCGGCTTCATGCGCCGCCCAGACGATGTTGCGGCCCATGTCGAGGTTGTCCAACAAAAACCGCACCGGTTCGCGCATGTTGGCCTGGATGCCGCCGACTTTGCCCGCTGCATGGATCACCATGTCGGGGCTGTGCTTGCCCAGATAGCTTCGCACGGCGCCGGAATCGCGCAGATCGAGTTCGCCGCTACGGGGGGCGAGCACATCGAATTCAGCGATTGCCGGATGTTCGAGCAGGTTCCGCCCGACCATGCCTCCGCCGCCGGTCAATAATATCCGTATTTTGCTCATTTTGATCCGTGGGGTAAGCGCAAAGTTTATTCGTGATAGTTGAATACGCTGTAGCCGTGTCGCTTCACCAGTTCATCGCGCTCGGCGCTTTTGAGATCTTCGCGCACCATTTCGCCGACTAATTCATCGAAGCTGATCTTTGGTGTCCAGCCGAGCTTGGTCTTCGCCTTGGTTGCGTCGCCCAACAGGGTTTCCACCTCGGTGGGGCGAAAGTAGCGCGGATCCACCGCAACGATACATTTCCCGGCGGCGTCATAACCTTTTTCTTCCACACCCTCGCCACGCCATGTGACGGACATCCCCAGTTCCTTGGCGGCGGCATTGACGAAGTCGCGCACGCTGTATTGCACGCCGGTGGCGATGACGAAGTCTTCAGGCTTGTCTTGTTGCAGCATCAGCCATTGCATCTGGACGTAGTCTTTGGCGTGTCCCCAGTCGCGTAGCGAGTCCATATTGCCCAGATACAGGCAATCCTGCAGGCCCAGCTTGATGCGCGACAAGGCACGGGTAATTTTGCGCGTAACAAAAGTTTCTCCGCGCACAGGCGATTCATGGTTGAACAGGATGCCATTGCAGGCATACATGCCATAGGCTTCGCGATAATTGACGGTGATCCAGTAGGCGTAAAGTTTGGCTACTGCGTAAGGGCTGCGCGGATAGAACGGCGTGGTCTCCTTCTGCGGCGTTTCCTGGACCAGACCATACAATTCGGAAGTGGATGCCTGATAGAAGCGCGTCTTCTTTTCCAACCCTAAAATGCGGATGCCTTCCAACACGCGCAACGCGCCCAAGGCGTCCGAGTTGGCCGTGTATTCCGGCTCTTCGAAGGAGACCGCGACATGACTTTGGGCCGCAAGGTTGTAAATCTCATCCGGCTGCACTTTCTGGATGATGTGCGTCAGGCTGGAGGAGTCGGTCATGTCGCCGTGGTGCAGGAAGAATGGCAAGCCCTTCTCATGCACGTCATGGAACAGATGGTCGATGCGCGCAGTGTTGAACAGGGAACTGCGGCGCTTGATGCCGTGTACCTCATAGCCTTTGCTCAAGAGGAATTCGGCCAGATAGGCGCCATCCTGGCCGGTGATACCGGTAATTAGGGCAACTTTTTTCATGGGGCTTCCATAGCTAGTCATTCGGGCGTGCTTCCCACGCTTGGGAAGTGCTCCAGCAAATACTTGTGAACAAATTCATAAAGGGCATTCAGCCGCATTGCACCATCGATGAAGCGGTTGATGGCGCTCGCCCGCAACTCGGGATCGTCGGGGTATTCGTGTGCAATTGCATTGCGTGCGACGCGGAGCCTTTTCCATTCTTCCGCCGAAGGCAATGCTCCCATCCGCTCCAGCCAGTTCAGCTTTTCCGCAAAGGTTGCATCGGGCGCAATTGGCTCCTGTGCCAGATCGAGAATGGTCGGCAAAACTTTCTGGCCCATGGTGTCCTGCAATTTGGTGAAACGGTAGGCCACCTGATCCAGAATCCGGAGTTGCACCTTCTCGATGTGCTGCACGGAATCCGGGGTAAATGGCAGCCATTGCCGTGTCTCCGCCAACGCTTCCGCCAACACCTCCACATGCAGGCGGCACTCGCTGAGATAGATGCGCATCAATTGCCCGGGCGTCACAGCCTCACCCCCTCTTCCATGGCCACAGCATAAATCGGCATTTCAAAACCGGAGCTCCGCCGTTTCACAATCATATCTATTTTTTCATCCTCGAAGGGCAGGGACGATTGAAGCTCCACGATCAGCGCGATTTTGCGCGCAATAATTACATCGGGCTGATCAAGCGATGTCTCGATTAGAAAATCGTAGTCGCCACCTTTCTTGCCGTCGTCAACGCGCGAGCCAAACAGCCATACCACGGCATCTTCGCCGAAGTGGCGGTGTGCGAGCATCCTGACTGTCTCAGCTTGCTGCGGGGTTACGCGCATCGACAATTCCTAACGGAATCATTAATGTATTCAGCTGTCGCCATTTCGCTCCTATGTTCTCCCATACGCATCGTCAAACCGCACGATGTCGTCCTCGCCGAGATATTCGCCGCTTTGTACCTCGATCATCACCAGATCCGTTATGCCGGGGTTTTCCAGGCGATGCTTGTGGCCTGCGGGAATATAGGTGGATTCGTTTGTCCTGATCAGCATGCTCTTGTCGTTATTGACGATGCTGGCTGTGCCGCTCACCACGACCCAGTGCTCGCTGCGGTGATAATGCATTTGCAGCGACAGCGAAGCGCCGGGCTTGACGACGATACGCTTGATCTTGAAGTTCTTGCCCTCTTCCAGCACGGTGTAGGTTCCCCACGGGCGCGCTACCGTGCGGTGCAATTTGTGGCTGGCATGATCCATCAGCTTGAGCTGCTGCACCACCTTCCTGACGTCCTGGGCTCGCTCCCGATCGGCTACCAGCAAGGCATCCGGGGTGTCGATAATGAGCAGGTTGTTGAGGCCGATCGCCGCAACCATGCGCCCTTCGCTCTGGATGAAGGTGTTGCCGACATCGACCAGCACCGCCTCGCCGATGACCCGGTTGCCTGCTTCGTCCGGCGCGGCGAGGTTGCAGACGGCATTCCACGAACCGATATCGCTCCAGCCGAAGCGGCCGGGCACGACCATGACGGCATCCGATTTTTCCATTACGGCGTAGTCGATGGAGTTTTCCGGGATGGCAGCGAAGCTGCCCGGGTCGATTTCCATCATCGACTGGCCATCCGGAGTTTTGCCGCAGGTTGCTTCCCAGCACGCGAGCGCCTGCTGGTGGATGGCGGGGGCATGGAGTTTAAGCTGTTCCAGCACGGTTTCGGCCTTGAAGCAGAACATGCCGGAATTCCACAGATAGCGTCCCGATTCGACATATTCCACCGCAGTTTCATAGGCGGGCTTTTCGACAAAGCGCTTGACGGCATGGCCGTCTGCCTCGATGTAGCCGAAGCCGGTTTCCGGCGACTCGGGAACGATGCCGAAGGTCACCAGTTTACCTTGTCCGGCCAGGTCGGACGCCTGCGCTACGGCGACGGCAAAGGCGTCCTGATCGTCAATCAGGTGATCCGCCGGCAACACCAGCATGATCGCCGCTTCGCCATGATCATTTGCCACTTTCAGGGCGCCAAGCGCAATCGCCGCCGCCGTGTTGCGTCCGAACGGCTCGAGCAGGAAGGCATCCGATACGCCGGGGAACCGCTTCTTGGTGAATTGGTATTCGTCCTTGCTTTTAAAATAATATTCGCGGTTGGTGATGGTCAGGATTTCAGCGACACCATCCAGCGTGGCGGCTCGCGCAAAGGTCTTTTGCAATAGGCTTTGTCCGTCGGGGAGCTTCATGAATGGCTTGGGGTGGGATTCGCGTGAAATCGGCCACAAACGGGTGCCGGCTCCGCCGGAAAGGATGATGGGTATGAGCATGACTGGAGTTGTTAAACTTTTATCCTATAGTGATTACATACCTTGCGCATCAGGCATTATACCAATAATACGATCGCGCGAATTTAGATCGCGCCGCGGCATCGAGCAATGTGCGAGCGCAGGTGTTTTGCTTCGACAATCCTCGTTTCGTCATTAATAAGTGGGTGAAAATGAAAACTTCAAAACGAACCATCTCCGTCATCGGCCTCGGCTATGTCGGCTTGCCGGTGGCGGTGGCGTTCGGCAAACACGCCCGGACCATCGGCTTCGACATCAATGCCAAGCGTATAGAGGCCCTGAAAAAAGGCCACGACCATACCGGCGAAGTGGACGATGCCGACCTCAATATCGCCGATATTCTCTACACCGATAAAATCGAAGAGCTTAAGCTGGCCGATTTCCATATCGTTGCCGTGCCGACGCCGGTGGATGATGCCCATCAACCGGATTTGACGCCGGTGCTCAGGGCATCCGAAACGGTGGGCAAGGCGCTGAAGAAAGGGGATATCGTGGTTTACGAGTCCACGGTCTATCCCGGCGCCACCGAGGAGGATTGCGTGCCCGTGCTGGAGCGCCTGTCGGGGCTGAAATGCGGCGTCGATTTCAAGGTTGGCTATAGCCCGGAGCGGATCAATCCCGGCGACAAGGAGCACACGTTCACCAAGATCAAGAAAGTGGTTTCCGGCCAGGACGAGGAAACGCTGGAAATCGTCGCCCGGGTTTACGAATCCGTCGTCACCGCCGGCGTCCACCGGGCGGGTTCGATCAAGGCGGCCGAGGCGGCCAAGGTGATCGAGAATACCCAGCGCGATTTGAATATCGCGTTGATGAACGAACTTGCGCTGATTTTCGACCGGATGGGGATCGACACCAACGAAGTGCTGGAAGCCGCGGGCACCAAGTGGAATTTCCTCAAATTCAAGCCGGGCCTGGTAGGCGGGCATTGCATCGGCGTCGATCCCTATTACCTGACGCACAAGGCGGAGAAAATCGGTTATATCCCGCAAGTCATCCTGGCAGGGCGGCGGATCAACGACGGCATGGGCCGGTTTGTCGCCCAGCGGGCGATCAAGGAAATGATCCGGGCCGGGCACAATATACTGGGCGGCACGGTGACGCTCCTGGGGCTTACCTTCAAGGAGGATTGCCCCGATCTGCGCAATTCCCGCGTCATCGATATTTACCGCGAGTTGATGGATTACGGCATCACGGTGCAGGTGCACGATGCGCTGGCGGATGAGGACGAGGCCCTCGAAGAATACGGTATCCATCTGGTTAAAATGGAACGACTCAAACCGGCCGATGCCGTGGTCGTCGCGGTTTCCCACCGCGTCTACCGTGAAATGGGCGTCTCCCGGCTCAAGGAATTGATGGGAAAGAACCCAGTATTGATCGACGTCAAGGGGGTCTACGACCCGAACGTCATCTGCTCCGCAGATATCCGGCTTTGGAGATTGTAAGGAAATATGACGACTTCTTACTCGAAATTGACGGTCCGGCTCCGGAAATCTCCGCAGGCCTGGCTGATAACCGGCGTGGCCGGGTTTATCGGCTCCAACCTGCTTGAAACGCTGCTGAAGCTGGACCAGAAAGTGGTGGGGCTGGATAACTTCTCCACCGGCTACCGGCATAACCTCGACGAAGTGAAACGACTGGTTTCCGCGCGGCAATGGTCGAATTTCAATTTCATCGAAGGCGACATCCGGAGCCCGGAGGATTGCCGCGCCGCGTGCGCCGACGTGGATTTTGTGCTGCACCAGGCGGCATTGGGCTCGGTGCCGAGGTCGATCGAAGATCCCCTGCTGACCAACGATACCAATATCACCGGCTTCCTGAACATGCTGATCGCGGCCCGCGATGCCGGCGTAAGGCGCTTTGTCTACGCGGCTTCCAGCTCGACCTATGGCGATCACCCCGGCCTGCCCAAAGTGGAAGACGAGATCGGGCGGCCGCTCTCCCCCTATGCGGTGACGAAATACGTGAACGAGCTTTATGCCGACGTGTTTGGACGCTGCTACGGGTTGAGCGCCATCGGCCTGCGCTATTTCAATATTTTCGGCCGCAGGCAGGATCCCGATGGCGCCTATGCCGCCGTGATCCCGAAATGGTTCGCCGGCTTGTTGCGGCGGGAAACCATTTACATCAACGGCGACGGGGAAACCAGCCGGGATTTCTGCTATGTGGACAATGCGGTGCAGGCCAACCTGCTTGCCGCCTGCACGGAAAATCCGGCGGCGGCCGGGCAGGTCTACAACGTCGCTTTTTCGCAGCGCGCCACCCTGAACGAGCTGTTCGAGCTGATCCGGGCGCGGGTCGTTTCCGCTTGTCCGGATGCGTCGGGCGCCACGCCGGTATATCGCGATTTCAGGGCCGGCGATGTGCGGCATTCGCAGGCGGATATCGGCAAGGCAAAGAACCTGCTGGGCTACGCGCCTACCCATTCCCTTCGGCAGGGGCTGGACGAAGCGGCGGCGTGGTATATCGCCCAGGCTTTGCAAACGGCCGAAGCTTGGTTTACTTTGTCAGTTTGAATTCGCATCGGATTCGCAGTGCCTTCCCCCTTTTTCAAAGGGGGAGCGTTACCGTCAGCCAAGTCCGACAAAGTGGAACTTAGGGTCTTCTTGAAATATCCGCGTTTATCCGCGCTTATCGGCGGCCGGCTAATTGGTCCCGGCCGGTGAAATTTCCTCGCCGCACAGCTTCAACGCCGCATCCCAGGCCGGAAGCGCCAGCCCGAAGGTCTGCCGCAATTTGGTGTTGTCCAGGCCGGAATGGTGCGGTCTCGGAGCCGGCAACGGGTAGTCGGCGGTGGGGATCGCCGCCAGCCGGGGCTTGGCGGAGCCTAAATCCCGCTGATCGAGAATCGCCCGGGTGAATCCATGCCACGAAGTCTGGCCGGCCGCGGTCAAATGGCACAGGCCGCCAACCTCATCCAAATCCTTGCGCTGCGCCAGTATCTGCGCCGTGGCTTCCGCGATCATGCGGCTCCAGGTCGGCGCGCCGAACTGGTCGTCCACGATCTTCAACTCATCCCGCTCCTTGGCCAGCCGCAGGACGGTCAACAGGAAATTTCGGCCGCGCAGGCCGTACACCCAGCTGGTGCGGAGAATCAGGTGCGGAATTCCCGCCGCCTGCACTGCCCGCTCCCCGGTCAGCTTGGTTTTGCCGTAGACGTTGAGCGGATTGGGCAGGTCTTCCTCCGCATAGGGCGTGGCCTTGGTGCCGTCGAACACATAGTCGGTGGAATAGTGCACCATCGCGGCGCCGAGCCGCCCGGCCTCTTCCGCCATGATGCCGGGCGCAATGCCGTTGATCGCCATGGCGAGGTCCGGTTCGGCTTCGGCCTTGTCCACCGCGGTATAGGCGGCGGCGTTGACGATCAGGTCCGGCCGGGCGGCGCGGATCGCATGCCGGATCGAATCGGGGTTGGCCAGATCCATTTCCCGACGGTCGACGGCGACGACCTCGCCCAGCGTCGCCAGGGTGCGTTGCAGCTCCCAGCCGACCTGGCCATTTTTGCCGTTGAGCAGGATTTTCACGAATACACCTCGGCTTCTTTGAACGCCATGCCTGCTTTGTCCTTGGCCGACAATAGCGGTGGCGTTTCCTGCAGCGGCCAGGCGATGCCCAAATCGGGGTCGTCCCAGCGCACGCAGCGCTCGTGCTCGGCCGCCCAGTAGTCCGTCGTCTTGTAAAGAAACTCGGCATAATCCGACACCACCAGGAAGCCGTGCGCGAAACCGGGCGGAATCCAGGCCATGCGCTTGTTTTCCGCCGACAGGCTGAATCTGCACCAGTTGCCGAATGTGGGCGAACTCCGGCGCAGGTCCACCGCGACGTCGAACACCTCGCCGGCGGTCACGCGCACCAGCTTGCCCTGCGGCTGGCGGATCTGGTAGTGCAGGCCGCGCAGCACGTTTTTTGCCGAGCGGGAGTGGTTGTCCTGGACGAAATGCGCCGTGATGCCGGCCTGCTCGGCCAGCGCTTTCTGGTTGTAGCTTTCGAAGAAAAAACCGCGCTCGTCGCCGAACACCTTGGGCTCGATGATCAGCACGTCGGGCAGGGAGCAGGGGATGATCTTCACAATCCTGCTCCTTGCGCCTGCCGGTCGGCGTGGTAGCTCGACCGGACCATCGGCCCGCAGGCGGCATTGCTGAACCCCATTTCCCTGGCGGCGGCGGCGAAATTTTCGAACTGGGCCGGCTCGACGAAACGCGTCACCGGCAGGTGGTGCCGGGTCGGCTGGAGGTACTGGCCGATGGTGAGCATCTCCACGCCGTGGGCGCGCAGGTCGCGCATCACTTGCAGAATTTCCTCGTCGGTTTCGCCGATGCCCACCATCAGGCCGGACTTGGTGGATATCTGCGGGTAGCGCCGCTTGAATTCCCGCAGCAGCTTGAGCGAATGGGCGTAATCGGCGCCGGGACGGGCCTGCTTGTACAGGCGCGGCACGGTTTCCAGATTGTGGTTGAGGACGTCGGGCAGGTCGCCGCTCAAAGCTTCCAGCGCGGAGTCCAGCCGGCCGCGAAAATCCGGTACCAGGGTTTCGATCCGCGTGTGCGGCGATTCGGCGCGGATGGCGCGGATGCAGGCGGCGAAGTGGCCGGCGCCGCCATCCCTCAGGTCGTCGCGGTCGACGCTGGTGACCACGACGTATTTGAGGCCCATCACCGCGACCGAGCCGGCGATTTGCGCCGGCTCCTCTGGATCGGGCGGCAGCGGCGTGCCGTGGGCGACGTCGCAGAACGGGCAGCGGCGCGTGCACAGGTCGCCCAGGATCATGAAGGTGGCGGTGCCGTGGCTGAAGCATTCGCCGATGTTGGGGCAGGAGGCTTCCTCGCACACCGTGTGCAGCTTGCGCTCGCGCAGGATCTGCTTGATTTCCTGGTATTTCGCCGAGGTCGGCGCCTGTGCCCGAATCCAGCGCGGCTTCCGGAGCGGCTCGGAGGGGACGATCTTGATCGGGATGCGCGCGGTTTTAGCTTCGCCCGTTTGGCGTTCAGCCATGGTTTATCCTTCCAGCTTGGCGGCGAGGTGCCGCGCCAGTTTATTGTTTATCGTTTCGATCCCGTCGGCGATTCCCTGCGCCTTCGCCTGGGTGACCGCCAGCCCGGCGTAGCCGCACGGATTGATCGCGGCGAACGGCGCCAAGTCCATGTCCACGTTGAAGCTTATACCATGATAGCAGCAGCCGCCCCGGATGCGCAGGCCCAAGGCCGCGATCTTGGCGCCGCCGACGTAGACGCCCGGCGCCTTGTCGCGTCGTTCCGCGTTTACGCCGTATTCCGCCAGGAGGTCGATCACCGCCTGTTCCATGCGCCGCACCAATTCCTTGACGCCGATGTTGCGCCGCTTCAAGTCCAGCAGCAGATAGGCGATGACCTGCCCCGGCCCGTGATAGGTGATCTGGCCGCCGCGGTCGATCTTCACCACTGGGATATCCGTGGCGCGCAGCAAATGCTCCGGCTTGCCGGCGAGGCCCAGGGTGTAAACCGGCGGATGTTCGAGCAGCCACAACTCATCCGGCGTGTCGGGCCCGCGTGCGGTGGTGAAGTCCTGCATGGCGCGCCAGGTCGGCAGGTAGTCGACCAGGCCCAGCGGCCTGGTTAGGAGTGAGGAGTGAGGAGTGAGGAGCAAGGCATCCCCACTCGTTTTTTTCTCCTCACGGATCACAGCGCCATCGCCACCATCGGGTGGGCGCTGATCTCGCGGTACAGATCGTCGAGTTGCGCCTGCGAGGTGGCCGTGATGGTGCAGGTCAGCGAGACGTACTTGCCGGCCCGGCTGGCGCGCATTTCCATGCTGGCCGCGTCGAAGTCCGGCGCGTGGCGCAGCACGACCTCCAGCATCGCGTCGGCGAAGCCGTCTTTCGCTTCGCCCATGATCTTGACCGGGAAAGCGCAGGGGAATTCGAGCAGGGGTTTATCCATTGAGCCAGCCGTATTCGACATTAATCCAAAACTCAAAATTAAGAACTGCCTCTATCAGGCATCGCCTTTCCGCATGACTGCGGCTTTGTAATCCTGATACAGCCGGTACATCCGCCGGAACAGCGGCCCCGGCTTGCCGTCGCCGACCGGCTGGCCGTCCAGCGCGGTGATCGCCTGCACTTCCCTGGCGGAGGAAGTCAGCCACAGTTCCTGCGCCGTTCTTACTTCCTGTTCGGCGATACGCCGCACTTCGCAGGGCATCGCGGCGGCTGCCGCGAGTTCGAGGATTACGTCGTAGGTGATGCCGGGCAGCATCAGGTTGTCCTTCGGCGGCGCCAGCAGGATGCCGTCGCGCACCACGAAGATGTTGCTTGCCGCGCCTTCGGTCAGGAATCCGTCGCGCAGCAGCAGGGTTTCGGCAGTGCCTGCATCCACGGCCAGCTGGCGCAGCAGCACGTTGGGCAGCAGGGAAATCGCCTTGATGTCGCAGCGCAGCCAGCGGTTGTCCGCCGCGCTCACCACCGCCACGCCGCTTTCCACCAGTTCCGGCGCCGACGTCGCCAGCGGGTTGCTCATCATGAACACCGTGGGCCGAACGCCGGGCGGAAAGGCATGGTCGCGCTTGGCCACGCCGCGGGTGATGTGCAGGTAGAGCGACTGGTCCTCGTCCGGGTTGCGCGCGATCAGCTCATCGATCAGGCCGGTCCACTCTTCTTCGCGGTGCGGGTTGGGGATGCGGATGCCGTCCAGGCTGTGCTGCAGGCGGCGCAGATGCTCGCGCAGGCGGAACGCGCGGCGCGAGTAGACCGGGATCAGCTCGTACACGCCGTCGCCGAAAATGAAGCCACGGTCGAGCACCGGCACGCGGGCCTGTTCGATCGGCATGAATTCGCCGTTGAGATAGACAATCCTAGAAACGGCAGTTGACCGCTGGTCATTATGCATATTGTGTTGTTTCTAATGGCGAAATAGGATGTTTGCGGTTTTGCCCACGTGGCGAAAGCGCTACGGGGTGGATTGCACGATTTTCACGGCACATGGCGGTGTTGCAACTCCTTGGAATGGGGTGGCCATTCCGCGTCGTTGCGCCTTGCCCTGCACCGTGAAAATCGCACACTCCACCCCGTTCAACTACCGTCTCTAGGATCACTTGAACCATAGCTTTACGCTGTCCCAGCCGCGCTTGAAGAAATTCGCCGTCTCCACGTTTTCCAGCGCCACCAGCGGAGTTTCGGCGTAGGGCTTGTCGTCCAGCGCCAGGCGGATGGTGCCGACCGGCTGTCCGGCCGAAATCGGCGCCAGCAGCGGCTGCTTGCTGACCAGGGCCGCTTTCAGGTGCGGGTACAGGCCTTTCGGCAGCGAGACATAAAAATCCTGGGCCACGCCGGCCTTGAGGATATTTTCGCTGCCCTTCCACACCGGCAGGGTGGCGACCGACTGGCCCTTCCGGTACAGGCGGTGGGTATCGAAATTCTGGAAGCCGTAATTCAACAGCTTCTGGCTTTCGCCGGCGCGCAGGCCGTCCGAGGCCGTGCCCACCACCACCGAGATCAGCCGCCGCGTGTCCCGCCTGGCCGATGCGATCAGGCAGAATCCGGCGGTTTCGGTGTGCCCGGTCTTCATGCCGTCCACGGTGGGGTCTTGCCACAGCAGGCGGTTGCGGTTGGCCTGGGTGATGTTGTTGTACTTGTATTCCTTCAGCGAATAGAGCGGGTAATACTCGGGGAAATCGCGGATGATCGCCCGCGCCAGCAGCGACAGGTCGTATGCGGTGGTGTAGTGCTGCGGATCGGGCAGGCCGGTGGCGTTCATGAAATGGGTGTGGTTCATGCCCAGGCGCTGGGCTTCCTTGTTCATGCGCCGGACGAACTCCTCTTCGCTGCCGGCGATGCCTTCGGCCAGCGCGATGCAGGCATCGTTGCCGGACTGCACGATCATGCCGCGGATCAGGTCGTACACGGACACCGGCGTCTTCGGCTGGATGAACATGCGCGAACCCTCGGCGCGCCACGCCTTTTCCGACACCGGCAGCGCCTGGGCGGTCTGGATCGTTCCCTGGCGCAGGGCGGCAAAAGTCAGGTAGGCGGTCATCAGCTTGGTGAGCGAAGCCGGCTCCACCCGCTCGTCGCCGCCGCGCTGCACCAGCATCTGGCCGCTGTAATAATCCGCCAGGAGATAGCTTCTGGCCGCGATTTCCGGCGCGGGCGGCTGGGCGGCGGCGAAAACGGGCAGGGCGAGGCATAGCAGTGCGAATAAGGTTTTTTTCATTGTTGGTCGGGTATTCGAAAATTAGCGGGTGCTCAGCACCGCTTTGATGTTGAGCGAGTTTTTGATGTCGGCAGCGGCCTGGCTGGCTTCGGCCTGGCTCTGGTACGGCCCGGCGCGCACCCGGAACAGCCCGTCGCCGGACTGAATTTGCAGTTTGTCGGAAAGCTGGGCCAGTTCGATCTTGAGCCTGCCGCGGAATTGTTCGGCGTTTTCCCGCACGCTGAAAGCGCCCAGCTGGACATAATGGCCGCTGGCCGGGGAAGGCGGCGCTTCCTGGGTTGCCGTCGGGCTCGCATCCGTCTGCGGCGAAGGGGCTTCGTCCTGTTTCTGCGCCAGCGTGGCCGGGATGTAATTGGCCGGATCGATCGCCTCCACCTCGACCGGCGTGCTGCCGCCAGCCAGCACGCCCAGCTTGTAGGCCGCGGTGTAGGACAAATCGATCAGGCGGTCGCTATGGAACGGGCCGCGATCGTTGACCCGCACCACCACCGATTTGTTGTTCTTCAGGTTGGTGACGCGGACATAGCTCGGGACCGGCAGCGTGCAGTGCGCCGCCGTCATCGCATACATGTCGTAGGTTTCGCCGATCGAGGTTTTTTGTCCGTGGTAGCGCCGGCCGTACCACGACGCCACCCCGGTTTCCTTGTAGGGCTGGAGGCGGGTGGCGGGGGTATAGGACTGCCCCAGCACGGTGTAGGGCCGGTTGGCGGCCTTGTGCAGCGGTTCGGCCCTGGGAACCGCGTCGGGGATGCCATCGAGGTTGTCGGGCGGGTTGTCGCCCGGGCCGTCGTCGAGGTAATAGCCGCCGCCCTTCTTGGCCGCGACGGCAGGCGCCGGGGTCGATGGCTTCCACACCGCGGCCGGCGCATCCTGGCGCGGCGCGACGCTGCCGCAGCCGGCAAAAAATGCGGGCGCAAGACAAACAATAAGGCTTGCGCGCAGCCACTTCATTTTGGCCATCCCGAAAACAGTAAACCCCTCACTCCTCACCCCTTACCCCTTACCGAATTTACGACTGCACCAGTTTTCTATGGGTCTGAATGCTCATCAACATACCAAAACCGAGCAGCAGTGTCACCATGGAAGTCCCGCCGTAGCTGATCAGGGGCAGCGGCACCCCGACCACGGGCAGGATGCCGCTCACCATGCCCATGTTGACGAAGGCATAGGTGAACAAGGTCAGCGTGATGCTGCCGGCCAGGAGGCGGCTGAACAGGGTCGGCGCCTTGGCGGCGATGATCAGGCCACGGCCGATCACCAGCAGGTATAGCACCAGCAGGATGAGATTGCCCGCCATGCCGAACTCCTCGGCAAACACGGCGAATATGAAATCGGTGGTGCGCTCGGGCAGGAAATCGAGGTGGGCCTGGGTGCCGTTGAACCAGCCCTTGCCGAAAATCCCGCCGGAACCCAGTGCGATCGACGACTGGATGATGTGATAACCTGCCCCGAGCGGATCCTGGGTGGGGTCGAGCAGGGTCAGGATGCGCTGGCGCTGGTAATCGTGCAACAGCGACCACAGGATCGGCGCGCTCACCGCGAACGCCGCGGCCAGCCCGAGGATGATGCGCCAGCCCAGCCCGGCCAGGAACAGCACGTAGAAGCCGGAGGCGGAGATCAGCAGCGCCGTGCCGAGATCGGGCTGCTTTACGATCAGCCCCACCGGCGCCGCCAGCAGCACCACGGCGACGCCGTAATCCTTGAGGTTGAGGGTTTTCTCGCGCTTGTCGAGGTACCAGGCCAGCATCAGCGGCACCGCCAGCTTCATGATCTCCGACGGCTGGATGCGGGTGACGCCGACGTGCAGCCAGCGCCGCGCACCGTGGCTGATGTCGCCGAACAGCGCCACCCCGACCAGCAGGAGCAGGCCGACCGCGTACATCGGCAGCGCCAGGCGGGCGATGTGCTGCGGCGGGACGTTGGCGACGCCCCACATGAAGGCCAGCGCCACCACCATGTTGGCCATCTGGCTGGTGGTCTTGCCCAAATCTCGATCGGTCGCGCTGTACAGCACCAGCAGGCCGATCAGCATCAACAGCAGGATGAAACCCAGCAGCGGGCGGTCGATATGCGCGGTGAGCCGCTTCCACAGACGGTTAATCATGCTCCTCCTCAACGGCGTCGGGCGTTTCGCTCACCGGTGCCGGTGGCACCTTGCCGAGCAGATAGTAATCCATCACCTGGCGGGCGATCGGCCCGGCGGTCGAGCCGCCGTGGCCGCCGTTCTCCACCAGGACTGCCATGGCGATCTTGGGATTGTCCGCCGGGGCATAGGCGATAAACAGGGCGTGGTCGCGATGGCGTTCGGCGATCCGGCTCGCCACGTATTTTTCGTTCTGCTTGATGGCGACCACTTGCGCCGTGCCGGTCTTGGCGGCGATCAGGTAGGGCGCATTCGCGCCCACGCTCGCCGCGGTACCGCCCGGCTGGGTGACGCCGATCATGGCTTCCTTCACCAGTTCCAGGCTCTCCGGTTTGAGGGCCACGGCCGCATCCGGCTTGGCCGGCACCGTTTTTACCTGGCTGGTGGCGCTGTCCTGGATCGAGCGCACCAGGTGCGGCCTGACCACCACGCCCCGGTTCGCCAGGATCGAGACGGCAAACGCCAGCTGCAACGGCGTCGCCAGATTGTAGCCCTGGCCGATGCCGACGCTGACGGTATCGCCGGCATACCATTTCTGCTTGTAGCGCTTCATTTTCCACTCGCGCGAGGGCAACAGGCCGGTGGTTTCGCCCTCGATGTCAATGCCGGTCTTTTTGCCGAAGCCGAACTGACCGATGAAATTGTAGATGTTGTCCGGCCCCAGGTCATTGGCCAGGCCGTAGTAATAGGTGTCGCAGGACACGGTGATGGATTTCTTCAGGTCCACCGAGCCGTGCCCGCCCTGTTTCCAGTCGCGGTAATGGTGGCTGTTGCCGGCCAGCATGAAATAGCCGGGGTCGGAAATGGTGTAGGACGGCGTGCGCTTGCCCAGCTCCAGGCCGGCCAGCGCCATGAACGGCTTGAAGGTCGAACCCGGCGGATATTGGCCGCGCAGGGCGCGGTTGTTGAGCGGCTTGTCGATGGAGTTGTTGAGCGCATCCCAGCTGGTCGGGTCGATGCCGTCGATGAACAGGTTGGGATCGAATCCCGGTTTGCTGACGAACGCCAGCACTTCGCCGTTGTTCGGGTCGATCGCCACCATGGCGCCGCGGTATTGGCCGAACGCCTTCTCGGCGATTTCCTGCAGGCGGCTGTCGAGCGACAGGGTCAGGTTGTCGCCGGAAACCGGGGCGCGGCGGCTCAAGACGCGCAGGGCGTGTCCGCCGGCATCGGTCTCCACCTGCTCGAAGCCGGTGATGCCGTGCAGTTCTTTCTCATAGCTCTGCTCCACGCCGAGCTTGCCGATATGGTCGGTGCCCCGGTAGTTCGCCATGTCGTCGGATTCTTCCAGCATTTCGAGGTCGGCGTCGTTGATCCGGCCGATATGGCCGATGGCGTGGGAGGCCAGCTCACCCTTGGGATAGTGGCGGAACAGGCGCGCCTTGATTTCCACGCCGGGGAAGCGGTAGCGGTTGGCGGTGAAGCGCGCAACCTCGACATCGTTCAGGCGGGCGCGGATCGGCAGGCTCTCGAAATTGCGCGATTCCTCCAGCAATTTCTTGAAGCGTTTGCGGTCGCGCGGCTGGATATCCACCAGCGTGGCGAGATCGTTGATCGTCGCATCCAGGTCCTTCACCTTGCTCGATGTGATTTCCAGAGTGTAGGCCGAATAGTTGTGCGCCAGCACCACGCCGTTGCGGTCGAGGATCAGGCCGCGGTTGGGCACGATGGGAACGATGGTGATGCGGTTGTTTTCAGCCAGGGTGTGGAAATATTCGTGCTGTATCACCTGGAGGAAGAAGAATCGCCCCACCAGCAGCGTGAACAGCAGGACGATGCCGACCGCCGCCACGCCCAGCCGCCAGCGGAAATAATACAGCTCCTTCTGGCTATCCCTGAGTTCTGTCGGGCGACTCACTTGTGGCCTGCGGAATACACCGAGTCGGAGCCCGCCCGGCCCCGCTGCGGCAGCAGCAACAGCAGGCTCAGCGGCGGCCACAGCGCCGCGCCGGTAAAGCAGGCGAGGAAATAACCCAGGCCCGGCGACACGGCGCCGCCGAACAGCCGGATCAGCAGCATGGCGGCCTGCGCCAGAAGCAGCAGCACCAGCACATGAGACACCTGCTGCCACAGGGCAAAGCGCTGGATGCGCCGGTGCAGCACGATGGCCGCATAAACGGCTAGGACGTAAGCGAAAGCGTGCTGCCCGAGAATGGCGCCATCGCCGATATCCATCAGCAGGCCCACTACCCAGGGCAAGCCGATCCCCTGCTTGCGCGGTTCGTGGATCGCCCAGAACACCAGCACCAGTGCGACGAAATCGGGGCGGAACGACAGCGCCAGTCCCTGCCAGGGAAGCAGGTTGAGTAGCAGCGCACCGGCCAGCGTCAGCAGGATGAATACGATGCTGGCGGGCTTGAGCAGTTCGGGCGCACGGGCGGAGGTCAATGCCATCAGTTCCTCCGTTTTCTTCCGGCCGGCCTGGCCTCGGTTTTTTCCGGGTGGGCCGACGGTTCCGGCAGGAGAGCCTGGATTTCCCGTCCGGCGCCACCCAGGATCAGGAGCTGTTTGTGCCGGTTCACCCCTGCGCTCGGCGTGCAGGAGATTTTGGCGAAGGATGCATTGCGCTCGATTTTCGATACCGCCGCCACCGGCAGCCCGGCGGGATAGACGCCGTCGATGCCGGAAGTCACCAGAATGTCGCCGTTTTGCACATCCGCGTTGGCCGCCATGAAAGGCAGTTCCAGCGTGCCGTCCTGGCCGTGGCCGAAAGCGATGGCGCGGGCGCCGTTGCGCACGATCTCGACCGGGATCGCCTGATCCTTGTCGGTCAGCAGGGTGATCTCGCTGCTGAACGGGTAGACGCGGGTGACCTGGCCGATTACGCCGATGTCGTCGATCGCCGGCTGGCCGGGTTTGACGTTCTGATTCAGGCCTTTGTCCACGATGATTTTCTGGGAGAACGGGTCGCGCCCCGCGTAGATGATTTCGGCGGCGACGGCGGTTTCCCGCTGCGCCGGCTGGATATTGAGCATCTTGCGCAGATAGGCATTCTCCGCCTGCATCGCCTGTATCCGCTGCAATTGCACGGCCTGCATCAGATGGCGCTGCTTGAGCATGGTGTTCTCGTTTTGCAGGCGCGCCTGGGTGACGAAAAAATTGCCGGTCTGGTCGAGCAGTTCGGCCGGGGCGTTGGCGAGGCGCTGCAACGGGCTGATCGCGACCGCCAATACCTGGCGCAAGCCGTTCATGGCGTTCTGGCGGACATCCAGCACCATCAGCACCACCGAGATGATGGCGAAAAACATGAAGCGGGCCAGCGGGCTGGGGCCAAGCTTGAAAAACGGCGGCGGTTGGTGATCCATAATTCCGTGCCGGGTGCCGAGCCTTGGCTCGGCATCCGGTCACTCGGGACTAGTCATTAGTGAAAACGCCGCCGAGCTTGTCCATTTCTTCCAGAGCCCGGCCGCTGCCGCGCACCACGCAGGTGAGCGGGTCTTCGGCGACGATCACCGGCAGGCCGGTTTCTTCCATCAGCAGGCGGTCCAGGTCGCGCAGCAGCGCGCCGCCGCCGGTCAGCACCATGCCTTTTTCGGCGATGTCCGCGCCCAGTTCCGGCGGTGTCTGCTCCAGCGCCGACTTGACCGCGCTGACGATGCTGTTGAGCGGGTCGGTCAGCGCTTCGAGGATCTCGTTGCTGGAGATGGTGAAGCTGCGCGGGATGCCTTCCGCCAGGTTGCGGCCCTTGACCTCCATTTCGCGCACTTCGGAGCCGGGGAAGGCCGAGCCGATCTGCTTCTTGATGTTCTCCGCGGTGGCTTCGCCGATCAGCATGCCGTAGTTGCGCCGGATGTAGTTGATGATGGCCTCGTCGAACTTGTCGCCGCCGACCCGCACCGACGCGGCGTAGACGATGCCGCCGAGCGAGATCACGCCCACTTCGGTGGTGCCGCCGCCGATGTCCACCACCATCGAGCCGGTCGCCTCGGCCACCGGCAGGTCGGCGCCGATCGCCGCCGCCATCGGCTCCTCGATCAGGTAAACCTGGCGCGCGCCGGCGCCGATGGCGGATTCGCGGATGGCGCGCCGCTCCACCTGGGTCGAGCCGCAGGGCACGCAGATGATGATGCGCGGGCTGGGGGAGAGCATGCGCGAATCGTGGATTTTCTTGATGAAGAACTTGAGCATCTGCTCGGTGATGGTGAAATCGGCGATCACGCCGTCCTTCATCGGCCGGATGGCGGTGATGTTGCCCGGCGTGCGGCCGAGCATCTGTTTTGCCTCGATGCCTACCGCCTGGATGGTTTTCTTGGCCGAGGGGCCGCCTTCCTGGCGGATCGCCACGACCGAGGGTTCGTCCAGCACGATACCTTTGCCGCGCACGAAAATGAGCGTGTTGGCCGTGCCCAAGTCAATTGCCAAATCGTTGGAGAAATATCCGCGTAAGAATCCAAACATTCGCCTGTTCCAGTGAAGAGATGCCCAATGAGGCGGCGCGTGAAGTGATGCGCCGCATAAATGAATCATGATACCATTTTACGATCTTTGCTTTAAGAAGCTGTTTAAAAAATTACTGCGCGGCCGCGATGCGGGGTCGGGCGGTGCTCGGAATCCCCATGTACTTGATGTACATTCCGGTTCCTCCGCTCCGGCCTCCCCCACCTCACAGCCGCTCGCTACATTTTTTAAAACAGCTCCTAAGTTCTCCGGGTAAATTTTATGTCACTGAATCTCGCCGATGTGAAGCGCATCGCCCATCTCGCCCGCATCGCGGTGGACGAAGACGAGGCGCCGGGTTATTTGCAGCAGCTCACCAACATCCTCGGCCTGGTCGAGGAAATGCAGGCGGTCAACACCGACGGCATCGAGCCGATGTCGCACGCCCAGGACGTGGTGCTGCGGCTGCGCGACGACGCCGTGACCGAAACCGACCGCCACGCCGCATTCCAGGCTGTCGCCCCGCAAGTCGAAGCCAGTCTGTATCTCGTTCCCAAAGTGATAGAGTAAGGAGCCGGGAGCGGGCGGTGCGGAGTTGAAGAGGGTTTGCTCCTCACTCCTCACCCCTCGCTCCTCACTAACAAATGTTAAACGCATCGCTCAAAGAACTTGCCGGCCTTCTGGCCGGAAAGAAAATTTCCAGCGTCGAACTGACGCAACTCTTCCTCAAGCGCATTGGCGAGCTGAACCCCGCGCTCAACGCCTTCGTCACCGTCGATGAGGGGAAAAGCCTGGCGCAGGCCGAAGCCGCCGACGCCTTGATCGCGTCCGGTCAGGCCGGGCCGCTTACCGGCATCCCGGTGGCGCAGAAGGATATTTTCTGCGCCGAAGGCTGGCGCACGACCTGCGGCTCGAAGATGCTGCACAATTTCGTCTCCCCCTATGATGCGCATGTGATCGAACAGTTCAATCGCGCCGGCGCGGTCAACCTGGGCAAGACCAACATGGACGAATTCGCCATGGGCTCGTCCAACGAAACCTCTTTCTACGGCAAGGTGAAGAATCCCTGGGGCTTGAACGCCGTGCCCGGCGGCAGCTCGGGCGGTTCCGCCGCGGCGGTGGCCGCGCGCCTGTGCCCGGCCGCCACCGGCACCGACACCGGCGGCTCGATCCGCCAGCCCGCCGCGCTCACCGGCATTTCAGGCATCAAGCCGACCTACGGCGTGGTGTCGCGCTACGGCATGATCGCCTTCGCCTCCTCGCTCGACCAGGCCGGGCCGATGGCGAAAAGCGCGGAAGACCTCGCCCTGCTGCTGAACGCGATGGCCGGTTTCGATCCGCGCGACTCGACCAGCCTGGAGCGGCCGAAAGAGGATTACGGCCGCGATCTGGGCCAGCCGCTCAAGGGCCTGCGCATCGGATTGCCGCGCGAATACTTCGCCGCCGGCCTCGCCGCCGACGTGGCTCAGGCGGTCGAAACGGCATTGGCCGAATACCGCCGGCTCGGCGCCGAAACGGTGGAAGTCTCGTTGCCCAACAGCAAGCTGGCGGTGCCGGTGTATTACGTCCTCGCCCCGGCCGAAGCGTCGAGCAACCTGGCCCGCTTCGACGGCGTGCGCTACGGCTATCGCGCGCCGGAATACACCGATCTCAACGACATGTACGGCAAGAGCCGGGCGCAGGGTTTCGGCGCGGAAGTGAAGCGGCGCATCATGATCGGCACCTATGTCCTTTCCGCCGGCTATTACGACGCCTATTACCTCAAGGCGCAGAAGCTGCGCCGGCTGATCGCGCAGGATTTCACCGATGCCTTTGCCCGGTGCGACGTGATCATGGGGCCGACCTCGCCGACCACCGCCTTCAATCTCGGCGAAAAGAGCGACGACCCGGTTTCGATGTACCTGTCGGACATCTACACCATCGCGGTGAACCTCGCCGGTTTGCCCGGCATGTCCATTCCGGCGGGCTTCGGCGCCAACGGGCTGCCGGTCGGCCTGCAAATCGTCGGCAATTATTTCGGCGAAGCGAAAATGCTCAACGTGGCGCACCAGTTCCAGCTGGCGACGGACTGGCATACGCGGCTACCGCCGCTCAGTGAGGAGTAAGGAGCAAAGAGCGAGGGAAAGCCCTCCACTCCTGACTCCTCACTCCCAACCCCTCACAAGGATTCAAACATGCAGTGGGAAATCGTCATCGGGCTGGAAACGCATGCCCAGCTCAACACGCAATCCAAGATATTTTCCGGTGCGGCCACCGCCTATGGCGCCGCGCCCAACAGCCAGGCCTGCGCGGTGGATATCGCCCTGCCCGGCGTGCTGCCGGTGTTCAACCGGGCGGCGGCGGAAAAGGCGGTCAGGTTCGGTTTGGCCGTCGGCGCGCGGATCAACCGTCGCTCGGTGTTCGAGCGCAAGAATTACTTTTACCCGGATCTGCCCAAGGGCTACCAGACCACCCAGCTCGCGCTGCCGATCGTGGCCGAAGGCGGCACGCTGCGCATCCAGGTCGGGGATCGTGAAAAAGACGTCCGCATCACCCGCGCCCATATGGAAGAAGACGCCGGCAAATCGCTGCACGAAGATTTCCACGGCATGACCGGCATCGACCTCAACCGCGCCGGCACGCCGCTGATCGAGATCGTCACCGAGCCCGACCTGCGCAGCAGCGCCGAAGCGGTGGCCTACGCCAAGGCGCTGCATTCCCTGGTGCGCTGGATCGGCATCTGCGACGGCAACATGCAGGAAGGCTCGTTCCGCTGCGACGCCAACGTGTCGGTGCGGCCGGTAGGTTCGGAAAAGCTCGGCACCCGCTGCGAGATCAAGAACCTCAACTCGTTCAAGTTCATGGAAAAAGCCATCGACTACGAAGTGCGGCGCCAGATCGAGCTGATCGAGGACGGCGGCACGGTGGTGCAGGAAACCCGTTTGTACGACCCCGACCGCGACGAGACGCGCTCGATGCGATCCAAGGAAGAAGCCAACGATTACCGTTATTTCCCCGATCCAGACCTGTTGCCGCTGGTTATCGACGAAGTCTTCGTCGAACTGGCCCGCGCCGCGCTGCCCGAACTGCCGCAGGCGATGCGCGAGCGCTTCATGAGCGGTTACGGCCTGCCCGCCTACGATGCCGGCACGCTGACCGCCTCGCGCGAGCTGGCCGCCTATTTCGAGGAAGCCGTTGCCGCCCTGGGTCAGGATGCCAAGCTCTGTGCCAACTGGATCATGGGCGACCTCTCCGCCGCGCTCAACAAGGACGGGCTGGACATCGCCGACAGCCCGCTATCCAGCGCAGAGCTCGCCGGACTGCTCAAGCGCGTCAAGGACGGCACCATTTCGGGCAAGATCGCCAAGGAAGTCTTTGCCGCGATGTGGGCGGGCGAAGGCGAGGCCGACGCCATCATCGAGGCTAGAGGATTGAAGCAGGTTTCCGATTCCGGCGCGATCGAGAAGATCGTGGACGAGATTATCAACGCCAACCCGGCCCAAGTGGCGGAATACCGCAGCGGCAAGGAGAAAGTGTTCGGCTTCTTCGTCGGCCTGGCGATGAAAGCCTCGAAAGGCAAGGCGAACCCGGCGCAGCTCAACGAGATATTGAAGAAGAAGCTGGCAGGTTGATCCCCGCGGCCGGCGTGCATTGACGCGTCGGCAAAAGCCATGGCCCGTGGGGGCGGGCTTTAGTCTGACATGCTCGGCTGGAGCCGTGCCCGTAAGGCGCTGTTCAACCGCCGAACGCCGACAGCGCCTTGCCCTCCAGCAGGTCGTCGAGCGCCTGCGGTTTGTGCACGTGATAGCCCTGGGCGTAATCCACTCCCACCGCCTTGAGGCGGGCGAGCGTTTCCCCGTTCTCGACGAACTCGGCGATGGTTTCGATGCCGAGCGCGTGGCCGATCCGGTTGACCGACTCGACGATGGCGAAATCCGAGGCGTTGGTGGTCATGTTCTTGACGAAGCGGCCGTCGATCTTCAGATAATCCACCGCCAGGTTCTGCAGATAGGCGAACGAGGACAGCCCGCTGCCGAAATCGTCCAGAGCGAAACAGCAGCCCGAGCCTTTCATTTCGCGGATGAATGCGGCGACGCGGGGAAGGTTGCCGATCGCGGCCGTTTCCGTGACCTCGAAGCAGATTGCGCCGGGCGGCGGCGCGTGGCGCTCGAATTCACCGGCGACGAAATGGAGGAAGGCGGGGTCGCCGAGAGAGGCGCCGGACAGGTTGATGGCCCAGGTTTCCGTGTCCATGCCCTGCTCCAGCCGGCGCCGGTAGGCGGAAAGCGCCGCGCTCACCACCCAGCGGTCGAGGGCCGGCATCAGGCCGAAACGCTCGGCGGCGGGAATGAAGGCGCCCGGCAGGATGATGCCTCCCCCCTCGGTCTCGTTCATTCTCACCAGGATTTCCAGATGCTCCCTGCCGTTGCGATGCAGCGGACTGATGCGCTGGAAATGCAGGCGGAAGGCGTCCTGCTCGATGGCGTCCGAAATGCGCGATACCCAGTGCATTTCCCCGTGACGGCTGGCCAGGTCGGTGTCGTCCACGGAATACACCTGCACCCGGTTGCGCCCCCGTTCCTTGGCGATGTAGCAGGCGGTGTCGGCGGCGGACAAAATGGCGTGGATATCCGCCGAGGCTATGCTGATGGCGGCAACCCCGATGCTGGCCCCGACCATGAAGGTCTTGTCCTGCCAGGGAAAACGGAACTCCTTGAGCATGTCGATCAGCTCTTCGGCAATACGGCTGGCTTTTTCCACCGGACAGCATTCCAGCAGCACGCCGAACTCGTCCCCGCCCAGCCGTGCCAGGGTGTCGGAGCCCCGCACCTTGCCTTGCAGCAAGGCAGCCACCTGGCGCAGCAGCTCGTCCCCGGCGACGTGGCCGCAGGTGTCGTTGACCACCTTGAACTGATCCAGGTCCATGTAGATCAGGGCGTGGATCTGGTTGCCGGCCTTGGCGGTGTGCAGCAGCTGATGCAGCCGGCGCTCGAATTCGCGCCGGTTCGCCAGCCCGGTAAGCGGGTCGTGGCTTGCCTGCCAGGTCATCTCCCGCGCCATTTCCCGCTTTTCGGTGACATCGTGGAACACCATCACCACGCCGAGAACCTGGTTTTCCCGGTCGCGGATTGGGGCGGCGGAATCTTCGATCGCGTATTCCCGCCCATCGCGCGCGACCAGCACGGTGTGGTTGGTCAGGCCGACGATCACTCCCTCCCGCAAAACCCGCCCGACAGGGGTTTCCACCGGTTCGCGGCTGAACTCGTTGATGGTGCGGAACACTTCCATAAGCAGCCTGCCATAGGCTTCCGCATTGCTCCAGCCAGTGAGGCTTTCCGCCACCGGGTTGAGGTAGGTGATATGCTCTCCGGCATCGGTGGTGATGACCGCGTCGCCGATGGAGCGCAGGGTGACCTGGGCCAGTTCCTTTTCGCGGTGAATTTGCGCGAGCAGACCCTGAATGTCGTGCGCCATGCGGTTGAAGGTGGAAATGGTGGTGCGCATCTCCGCGCTGCCCTGGGGCGGAATGCGTGCTGAAAGGTCGCCGCCGCCGAGCTGCCGCGCTCCTTGGCTGAGTGCGTCGAGGGGCCGCAGGCCGGTCTTCAGGGTCAGCAGGATGCCGAGGAAATTCAGCCCCAGGGCCAGCGTCAGGATCAGCAGGTGGCTCAGGAAGCCGGCCCAGGTCTGATCCAGCGCGGGCGCCGCGGACATCTGGATGGTAACGGCTCCGTAGCGCCGCCCGCCGATCAGGATGTCGCGGGAAAACGTGCCGCCTTTCACGGCGGCAAGCCGCCGAAACCACGGCGGCACGGGGTAGCGGGCAGGTTCCACCATCTCCGTGCGGATGGCGGCGCCGCTCGCATCCGCGAACAGGATGCTGTCGATGTTGTCGTGCCGCGCCCGCGCCGACAGGCTTTGCTGGATGGAGGCGTAATCGCCGATGACGGCCTGTTCCGCCACGACCGCGATCAGGGATTCCAGCTCGGTCTCTGCCTGGATGGCGAGGTTGGCCTGATGCCAGGTGGAATCGCTCTTCACGGACGAGTAAAGCATGGCACCGCCGGCGATGGCGAGTGCGAAGGCGGTGATGAGCCCCAGCCGCGACAGGAAGCTCAGCCGCGACCACCAGGGTGCCCGCGCTGCCGGCCTGGCGTTATCGGATGCGTCCGTTGCGTCCGGCGTTATTTCGGACATGCATCGCAGTCCTTGACCTGCGTGGTGTTGAAGTGGCGGAAATGGTTTTCATGTTCACGGTCGCTCGCATCGAGCGCAGCGGAAGCGGGGGAGCGCCCTGGCAACGGCATGGCGGCACACACGGCGGGCATCCGATATCTCCTGTTTTTTCTTCTCGGGTTTGGCGCGGCGGACTTAACAGGGTGTTGAAATCCTACTGCGGGGGCGTGAAGCGTTGTCAAAAACAGGCTCAGAATGGTCATTTACTTGATGTAAACTTCGCTTTTTCGCCGGTTTTTTCCTGGCCTGACACCCCCTCGCCACGTTTTTCAACATCCTGTTAATTCTTGGCGCTGTCCTCGATCCGGTGCAGTTCGCGGAAGCGTTTTTTGTCGTCCTCGAATTTGGCTCGGAGGTCGTCCATTTCCTGGTGTTTCCGCTGCACCATCTCTTGCAGGTGCTTCAATTCTTTTTCCGTTTCCTGCATCTCTTGTTGCAGGCCCGGCGGCAGCGGTTTCTGCCTGGCCGTAAGGGTGGTCGCCTGGCTGCGGAACTGGTTATAGCGCGGCTGGATCTGCTTGATGCGCAATTCGACTCCCTGGCGCTGGAGTTCGGCCTGTTGCAGGTTGCGGTCGCGCACCAGGTCGATTTCCTTCTCGGTGGTGTAAGTGTTGAGCAGCGCCGCGTCGCGCCGCTTCTGCTCCATTGCCTTGCGTTCCTCTTCCTTTTTCTGCGCCAGTTCGTCTTCCCTGGTCTTGCGCTGTTCCGGCGTCAGGGCGGGGTCGGTTTTCCTGATGACCAGTCCGCCCTTGTTGAGCTCGGCGCTGCCCTGGCCGGCATATTGGGCCGGAACGGTGTCGCCGAAATGGGTTTCGCCTTTTTCATCGACCCATTTATACATCTTGGCCGTAGCGGGAAGGCTGACCAGCGCCAGCAATAACAGAGAAAGGATGTAACGCATTATTGCTCCGATTTGTTTAGTTTTCCGCGACACCGTAACGGTTTTTGTAATCCAGAACGGCTTGCAGATTTTGCGCCATGCCCGGCTGTTGCCGCAAGTAAGCGATCATGTCGTCCAGCGTGGCGATGCTCACCACCGGGATGCCGTAGCCCTGCGTCACTTCCTGGGTGGCGGACAGCTCGCCGGTGCCGCGCTCCTGCCGGTCGAGCGCGATCATCACGCCGCACGGCTCGGCGCCGTTGGCCTTGATCAGGCCGACCGATTCGCG
The DNA here is from genome assembly GCA_023266195.1 of Sulfuricella sp. Classification (GTDB taxonomy): domain Bacteria; phylum Pseudomonadota; class Gammaproteobacteria; order Burkholderiales; family Sulfuricellaceae; genus Sulfuricella. The sequence continues at coordinate 201,739 of JAHFRP010000003.1, read as the reverse complement.
CACCGACGTGCCGGCCGAAATCACGTCGTCCACGATCAACACCCGGCCGGCCAGCTTCGCGCCGACGATGGCGCCGCCCTCGCCGTGATCCTTGGCTTCCTTGCGGTTGAACGAAAACGGCAGGTTGCGGCCGTGGCCGGCCAGCGCCACCGCGATCGCGGCCACCAGGGGTATGCCCTTGTAGGCCGGGCCGAACAGCATGTCGAACGGGAACGGGGCGGAAAGAATGGCTTTGGCGTAAAATTGAGCCAGCTGCGCAAGGGATTCGCCGTCGTTGAACAGGCCGGTATTGAAGAAATACGGCGAGAGCCGGCCGGCCTTGGTCTTGAATTCGCCGAAGCACAGCACTTGGCGCTCGACGGCGAAACGAATGAAATCCTGACGAAAATCCTGCATGTTTATTCCCGGAGAAATCGATTGCGCATTATAACCCTGAACCTGAACGGAATCCGTTCCGCGGCAACCAAGGGGATGCTTGAATGGCTGCCGCAGCAGCACGCCGACATCGTCTGCCTGCAGGAGCTCAAGGCGCAAACCGCCGACATGACGGCGGCCATGCTCAACCCTCCCGGCTTTTATGGCTACTTCCACTATGCCGAAAAGAAGGGCTACAGCGGGGTGGGCCTCTATTCGAAAAGACAGCCGGACAAGGTCACGGAAGGCCTGGGGCAGGCCGAGATCGATGCCGAGGGGCGCTACCTGCAAGCCGATTTCGGCAACCTCAGCGTCATTTCGCTCTACCTGCCCTCCGGCTCCAGCGGCGAGGAGCGGCAGGCATCCAAGTTCCGCTTCATGGAATATTTCTTTCCCCATCTCAGGGAACTGAAGGCGCAGGGGCGGGAAGTGGTGCTGTGCGGCGACTGGAACATCGCGCACCAGGAAATCGACTTGAAAAACTGGAAATCCAACCAGAAAAATTCCGGCTTCCTGCCGGAAGAGCGCGCCTGGCTGACCAGGGTATTCGACGAGCTCGGCTGGGTCGATGTCTACCGCACGCTGTACCCCGAAGCCGCCGGCGAAGGCTACACCTGGTGGTCGAACCGCGGCCAGGCCTGGGCCAAGAACGTCGGCTGGCGCATCGACTACCAGATCGCCACGCCCGGCGTCGCGGCGCTGGCGAAAAGCGCCGCCGTCTACAAGGAACAGCGCTTCAGCGACCATGCACCGCTGACGATCGATTACGGCTATTCGCTCTGATCGCCGGTGATGCGGTGAGCCTAAGCGAACCGCATCGCTCGCGATCGATGCGGTTCGTTCCTCACCGCATCCTACGAGCTATTCGCTCTGATCGCCGGCCAGGTAGCGGTCTCCGTTTTCGCTCCAAGGCGCCACTTTGACGAGCAACGCCATTCCCGGCAGCGCCAGCGCGGTGCACAGCAGGAAGAAGGAAAACCAGCCGAGCTGTTCGACCAGGTAACCGGTGGAGGCGTTGATGAACGCGCGCGGCACCGAGGCCAAGCTGGTGAACAGGGCGAACTGGGTGGCGGTGTAGAGCGGGTTGGTGGTGCGGGCGATGAAGGAGACGAACGCCGCTGTGCCCAGGCCCACTCCCAGCGCTTCGAAACCGATCACCAGGGCGAGCGCCACCTTGTCGTGGCCGATCAGCGCCAGCGCGGCGAAACCCAGGATGGACACCACCTGCACCGTGCCGAACAGCCACAGCGCGCGGTTGATCCCGAGCCGCATCATCCACACCCCGCCCAGCAGGCCGCCGATGACGCTGGGCCAGAGACCGGCGTGCTTGGCGATCAGGCCGATGTCGGTCTTGGTGAAGCCCATGTCGAGGTAGAACGGCGTCGCCAGGGCGGTGGCCATGCTGTCGCCGAGCTTGTAGAGAAAGATGAAGCCGAGGATCAGGAGCGCGGAGCGCCAGCCGCGGCGCTCGACGAATTCGCGGAACGGGTCGGCCACCGCCTCCCGCAGCGTTCTCGGGCCGGAGCTGACGGGCAGGGGCTCGTTGACCATCAGCGTCATCGCGATGCCGGGGAGCATGAACAGCGCGGTGATCAGGAACACGCTGTTCCATGGCAGATGGTCGGCCAGGATCAGCGACAGCGAACCCGGTACCAGGCCAGCGAGGCGGTAGGCGTTGACGTGGATGGCGTTGCCCAGTCCCAGCTCGACGTCGAACAGGATCTCGCGGCGGAAGGCGTCGAGTACCACATCCTGGGTGGCGGAAAAGAAGGCCACCGCCAGCGCCAGATAGGCGACGCCCCACAGCTCCGCCTTAGGCTCGAACCAGCCGAACAGCGGCACCGAAAGCAGCAGTGCCAGTTGGGCCAGCAGCATCCAGCCGCGGCGCCGGCCCAGCGCTCGCCAGGCATAGTGATCGAGCAGCGGCGACCAGAGGAATTTCCAGATATAGGGCAGCTGGATCAGCGCGAACAGGCCGATCACCTTGAGATCGACCTGCTCCGAGCGCAGCCAGGCCGGCACCAGGCTGATCAGCAAATACAGCGGCAGGCCGGAGCTGAAGCCGGTGAACACGCAGATGAGCATTTTGCGGGTAAAGATCGCCCGCCAGAGTTTCGGTGAAATTTCAGACATGGAGGCGCTACCTTACCCGAAAACGCGGGGTGGAAGAAGGTTTCCGGTTTTGTCTGATGGGGCCGGCTGTGTCAAAATGGCCGGCCATGACACTTCTCCCCCGAAATAACCATGCCTGAAATCAGCCTGATCTCCGCGCTCTTGGTCGGCTTGCTCGGCGGCACCCATTGCGTCGGCATGTGCGGCGGCATCGTCGGCGCGCTGAGCCTGCAAATGCCGGCCAACGTGCCGCAATGGCGTTTCCATCTGGCCTACAACCTGGGCCGGCTGGCCAGCTACACCGTCGCCGGCGTGCTGGTGGGCGCGGCCGGAGCGAGCAGCATGATGTTGAGCGGCATGCTGCCGGTCAAACAGGGGCTCTACCTGGTGGCCAACCTGATGCTGATTTTCCTGGGTCTGTACCTGGCCGGGCTATCTCATGCGGTGGTGCAGATCGAGCGCCTGGGCGGCGCGATCTGGCAGCAGTTGCAGCCTTATACGAGAAAACTGCTGCCGGTGCGTAGCGTGGGCCAGGCGTTCGGCCTCGGTGCGCTGTGGGGATGGGTGCCTTGCGGCCTGGTCTACAGCCTGCTGGTGACCGCCATGTCCAGCGGCAGCGCGGCTCGCGGCGGGGCGATCATGCTCGCGTTCGGCGTCGGCACGCTGCCCAACTTGCTGGCGATGGGCTATTTTGCCCGACAGCTGAAGAGCTTCATGCAGCACAAGGGAGTGCGCTTCGCCGCCGGGCTGCTGGTGGCGGGATTCGGCGTGCTCGGGCTTTACCGGCTGGCACTGCTAGTAAAATGATTGCGGGTACTCGAAGCTGTAAGGCTGTGCCGCCCCTTCCGGCTTGACGCTGATATTGAACTTCAGCGTTTCCGGCGGCGTCATCCAGTATTCGCCGAGATAGTAGATCGCGTTGCCTTCCCTGATCTCGCGCATGTCGATCTTGATCAACTGGGAATAGACGTTGGCCGCGTTGACCTTGACTTCCGCCGCCACCGGATAGCTCACTCCCATGCTGTTTTTCTTCAATACCGAGAGCGTCAGCAGGCCGCGGCCCTTGCTGCGGGCAAGCTTGTAATTCCGGGCGATTTCAGGCGTGAGGTCGTTGGTGGACAGCGCGTTGTAGTGGATTTCCACGTCGCCGAATTTCTGCGCCTGCTCCGCCCGCGCGGCGGCGGGAAGCACCAGGGCCAAGGCCAACAGACTGAGTAGTGTTTTCATCGTTGTTCTCCTCAATCGGGGTACAGGATGATTTCACTATAGACAATGAATCCGAAAAAATCAGTTGAACCGCAACAGGCGCCAAGGGATCGCAAGGAAAAAATTGGAAAATCAACCTGGAAAAAGCATTTAGCCACAGAGAACACAGAGTTCACAGAGGAAAAACAAGAGGTTGCCGGTCTAACTGTTATCGCTCACCCGGTGACTGCAGAAATGCCCAAAAACCCGCTTCATCTCTGTGTTCTCTGTGGCTTGATCTGAGGGTTTTCGGATCAACAGGTTTTTCTTTGCGTCTTCGCGCCGATTTTGATTTTATGCCCTCGTCAGTCGGGCGCGCGCCGCTCCAGGCGATAGACGGCCAGCTTGCCGAACAGGTTGGGCAGTACGGTCACGCTTGCGCCGTCGCACATGATATGGCGTTCCAGCATCTGCACGCCATGGTCGCGGCAGAATGTTTCGAAGTCGGCAAAGGTGCAGAAGTGGATGTTGGGCGTGTCATACCACTGGTAGGGCAGGTCTTTCGACACCGGCATATGCCCGCCGAGCACCTGCAGGCGATGGCGCCAATAACCGAAATTGGGGATGGTGACGATGCCATGCTTGCCGACGCGCAGGATTTCCGCCACCAGCTGCTCGATGTGGTGCATCGCCTGCAGGGTCTGCGACAGGATGACGAAATCGAACGATTGCGATTCGAAGCCCGACAGCCCGGCTTCCAGGTCCATCTGGATGACGTTCACGTTCTTTTCCACGCAGGCGAGCACGTTGGCGTCGGCGATCTCGATGCCATAGCCGCGGATGTTGCGGGTTTCGGCCAGGTATTTCAGCAGGCTGCCGTCGCCGCACCCGAGGTCGAGCACCTTGGCGTTGGGCGTGACCCACTGGGCGATGGCGGCGAAGTCCGAACGCGCGATCATAATTCCAACCCCCTGGCCACGTTGTTCAGGTAGCCGCGCACCAAGCCGTGGTAATGCGGGTCTGGCATGAGGAAGGCGTCGTGGCCGTGCGCCGCGGTAATCTCCGCGTAACTGACGCGGCGGTCGTTATCCAGCAGCGCCTTGACGATTTCGTGCGAGCGGCTGGGGGCGAAGCGCCAGTCGCTGGTGAAGGAAACCACCAGGAAATCGGCCGTGGCGGGCTTTAACGCCTCGCTCAGGCTGGTGCGCTGGTGATGGGTGGGATCGAAATAATCCAGCGCCTTGGTCATCAGCAGATAGGTGTTGGCGTCGAAGCTGTCGGCGAACTTGTCGCCCTGGTAGCGCAGGTAGGATTCGACCTCGAACTCGACGCCGTAGCCGAACTGGAACACGTCGTTCTTGAGGATACGGCCGAATTTTTCTCCCATCACGTCGTCCGACAGGTAGGTGATATGGCCGAGCATGCGCGCCAGGCGCAGTCCGCGCCGCGGCACCACGCCGTGGGCATAGAAATCGCCGCCGTGGAAATCCGGGTCGGTCAGGATCGCCTGGCGCGCCACGTCGTTGAAGGCGATGTTCTGTGCCGTCAGTTTCGGCGCCGAGGCGATCACCAGTGCGTGGCGCACGCGTTGCGGGTGCCGGATGGTCCAGGACAGCACCTGCATTCCGCCCAGGCTGCCGCCCATGATCGCGGCGAAGGTGACGATGCCGAGCCGGTTGGCGAGGCGCGCCTGGGTTTCCACCCAGTCTTCCACCGTCACCAGCGGGAAAGATGCTCCATAGGGCTTGCCGGTTTTCGGATTGAGGCTGGAAGGCCCGGTCGAGCCGTGGCAGCCGCCCAGATTGTTGAGTCCGATGACGAAGAATCGGTCGGTGTCCACCGGCTTGCCGGGGCCGATGATGTTGTCCCACCAGCCCGGCCGCTTCTCTTGGCCGGGATAAAAGCCGGCGACATGGTGATTGCCCGACAGGGCGTGGCAAATCAGGACGGCGTTGGATTTGTCTGCGTTGAGCGTGCCGTAGGTTTCGTAAACCAGGTCGTAACCGTCCAGCACCGCGCCGCTGTTCAGCGAGAGCGGCGCCTCGAAGTGCGCGGTTTGCGGGGTCACGAGGCCGACGGAGGAGGATTGCGAATGCATGGGTTGCGCTGGGCTTTTTATTTATGTGTAGGATTATAGCAAGTTGTCAGTCGTCAGCATGTAGGTTGGGTTCACCCTATAAGGGTACAAGAGCGGCTTTATCGCGTAACCCAACAAACCCAAACATTCAAAACCAACATATTGAAGGAAGATTGGGTTTGTTGGGTTATCCCACAAGGGGACTCCGACCCGCTGCGAGCCATGAAACCGGCTCGTGCGGGTCGTATGCGGCGCAAAATGCCGCGCCTAACCCAACCTACATTCACTCGTTCAATCGCGCCAGCAGCTGATGCAGCTTTTCCGGTTCCTGCGTCTTGAGCATTTTCTGCGCGATGCCGGTGATGCGCGGCAGGTCGGACTTGAGCACCTGCTGCTTGACTGCGAGCAGGTGCGCCGGGTGCATCGAAAACTGGCGCAACCCGAAACCGAGCAGCAAACGGGAGAGGGCTGCGTCACCCGCCATCTCGCCGCATACAGAGACCGGGATGCCGGCCTTGTCGGCGGCGGCGATGGTCATCGCGATCAACTGCAGCACGGCGGGGTGGAGCGGATCATACAGATGCGCCACGGTGTCGTCGGTGCGGTCGATCGCCAGGGTGTACTGGATCAAGTCGTTGGTGCCGATGGAAAGAAAGTCGAGGTTTTTGGCGAAAGTCTGCACCGCCAGCGCCGCCGCGGGGATCTCGATCATGCCGCCGAGCTGGATCGCCGTGTCGAAGGGAACACCTTCCTGGGCCAGCTCCTGCTTGGCGTGGCCGATCAGGTGCAGGGTCTGGCGCAGCTCGCTCAGGCTGCTGAGCATCGGCACCAGGATCTTGATCCTGCCGTAATGCGAGGCGCGCAGGATCGCCCGCAGCTGGGTATGGAACATTTGCGGTTCGGCCAGGCACAGGCGGATGGCGCGCAGCCCCAGGGCGGGGTTGTCGCCGCTGCGGTCGGCGAAGCGGAGCTGCTTGTCGGCGCCCAGGTCGAGGGTGCGCACCGTGACCGGCATGCCTTTCATATCCTCGGCCACCTTGCGGTAGGCGGCGAATTGTTCTTCCTCGTCGGGCAGATCGTCGCGGTTGAGGAACAGGAATTCGCTGCGGAACAGGCCGACGCCGGCCGCGCCGGCTTCGCGCACCTGCGGGACGTCCTGAGGCAGCTCGATGTTGGCGTGGAGTTCCACCGCCGTACCGTCGAGGGTGGTGGCGGCGGTGGTCTTGAGGCGCTTGAGCTTCTGCTTCTCGATCTCCCACTGGCCCTGGCGCAGCTTGTATTCGGACAGGATGTGCTTGTCGGGGTTGACGATCACCACGCCCTGCTGGCCGTCGACGATCAACAGCTCGTTTTCGCGGATCAGCTGGCGTGCATGGTGCAGCGCCACGATCGAGGGCATGTTCAGGCTGCGCGCGACGATCGCGGTGTGCGAAGTGGCGCCGCCGACGTCGGTGATGAACGCGGCAAAGCGCTGCTGCTTGAACAGCATCATGTCGGCGGGGGACAGATCGTGCGCCACCAGGATGCGGGTCTGCTCCGAACCGCCCGCCGGCACGTGCCCGGAATGCCCCAGCAGCGCCTTGAGCACGCGCTCCACCACCTGCACCACGTCGGCCTTGCGTTCGCGCAGGTAGTCGTCCTCAATCTGCTCGAACTGGGTGAGCAGCGCGTCCATTTGCTGCTTCAGCGCCCATTCTGCGTTGATGCGCTGGTTTTTGATCAGGTCGATCGGTGCCTTCGAAAGCGTGTGGTCGCCCAGGATCAGGAGGTGCAGGTCGAGAAAGGCGCCGAATTCCGCCGGCGAACCGGCCGGAATGTTAGCGCGCAGGGCCTCAAGTTCGGTGCGGGTGGATTCGATCGCGGCTTCGAAGCGGGCGACCTCGCCGGCAATCTGGGTTTTGGGCAACGCATACAGCGGGACTTCCAGCACGGCGTGGGAAACCAGATGGGCGTAGCCGATGGCGATGCCGCCGGAAACGCCGACGCCGTGCATGGCGAAGCTCATCACGAACCCTCCACAGCGGTGCTGAGATTTTTCATTCTCCCTCCCCAAACCGGCTTGCGATCAGATCCAGCAGCGCCTGCATCGCCTCGCTCTCATCCGCCCCGTCGATTTCGAGGCGCACCGTGCTGCCCTTATTTGCCGCCAGCATCATCACGCCCATGATGCTTTTGGCGTTGACGCGCCGGTCGTTGCGCGTGATCCAGATTTCGCTCTGGTACTGGCCCGCCGTCTGCGTCAGCTTGGCGGAAGCGCGCGCATGCAGGCCGAGCTTGTTAATGATTTCAATATCTTGCTGTAACATCGCAGGCTTCCTTGGTGACATTGACGATGCCTTCGTGGCCGCCTGAGAGGGCTTTTTCGGTCACCGCCTCCAGGTCGTCGTTGCGGTAAGTGAGCGCGCGCACCAGCATGGGCAGATTCACCCCGCTGACGCAGCCGACCCGGCCGGGCTCGATCAGGCGGCAGGCCAGATTGCTCGGCGTGGCGCCGTAGATATCAGTCAGGATCAGGGCCCCGCTGCCGTCGTCCAGTTCGCCGACCAGCTTCTTCACCTGAGGCAGCAGCCGGCTGGGGTCGTCGAGCACGTTGACGCCCAATTGTTGCAGCCGCTCCGGGGTGCCGCCGAAAACGTGGGCGGCGCAGTGGATCAGGCTTTCGCCCAGGGTGCCATGGGCGATGATTAAAATACCGATCATTGAGAGTCCTTGTTGCCGTTTCGCTTCGCGAGTTTCAGGTTAAAGCAAAAGCGCGATATTACAGCAGACGTCACGGAACTTCATGCAGTGTCAGCCCTTTTTCCTGAAACTCCAGGCGCTTTTTCATCGATGGCGTCAGGTGGATTTCACCGCGTTCGTCGATCAGCATGACGTCGGCCACGCCCATGGCTTGCGCCGCCGCGCGCCAGCCCTTCACCCCGGCGATAAAGGCCGGCTTGGATGCCACGTCGGACAAGGTGCCGGCCAGGCTCCCCTTGGGGATCAGCACCGTCACCGCCTCGACGCCCTGCGCCGGGTAGCCGGTGCGCGGATCGATGATGTGGCAATAGCGTTTGCCGTCGAGCATGAAGTAGCGCTGGTAGTCGCCCGAGGTGCCGATCGCCTCGCCGTCGTGCAGTTCCAGCGCCGCGATCGCTCCCGGTTTGCGCGGGTGCTGGATGCCGACGCGCCAGGCTTCGCCGCCGCGGCTTCCGATCGCCATGATGTTGCCGCCGATATTGATCAGCGCGCCTTTCACGCCCTGCGAGCGCAGGTATTCCGCCGCCAGGTCGAGCGCATAGCCTTTGCCGTAGCCGCCCAGATCGACCTTGACCGCCGGGTTCTTGCTGTAGAACTGGATGCCGTCGATGACGATGTCGGTCATGCGCGGATCGGCGGCGACCAGCGCCTCGATCTCTTTCGGGTCGGGCCGCCGCGGCGTGAATTCGTCGCTCTGGAACCCCCACAGCGCGATCAGTTTGCCGATGGCCGGATTGAACAGCCCGCCCGACATTTCCGACAGGCGCGTGGCGTCGCGGATGATCGGCACCATGCCGGGCTGGATCGCCGCCCGCGCCGGACTTTGCGCGAACACCGCGTTCATCCGCGACAGCGTGCCCGGCTCCCAGGCGTGCAGGGTGCGGTGCAGGTAGTCGAAATCGGCCAGCACCTTCGACGCCAGTTCTTTGGCGCGCGCTTCCGGCTCGCCGTAGATCGTGACTTCGACCATGGTGCCGAAGACGAAGCTCTGCTCGTGGTGGAGCGGCGGTTGCTTGGCGCAGCCGGAAATAAAGAGCGTGAGGAGTAAGGAGTAAGGAGTAAGGAGATAAAACCAACCGGCCAGCGTGGATGGTGAATTTTTCCTTCGCTTCTCCTCGCTCCTCACTTTTTGCTCCTGACGGTTCTTTCCAGCGCATCCACAAACATCCCCGCCACGTCGAATCCCGTCTGGTTGGCGATTTCCTGCATGCCGGTCGGGCTGGTGACGTTGATTTCGGTGAGCCAGTCGCCGATTACGTCGAGCCCGACCAGGAACAGCCCTTCCTGCCGGAGTTTTGGCCCGAGCGCGGCGGCGATTTCGTAGTCGCGGACGGAGAGCGGCTGGGCCACGCCCTTGCCGCCGGCGGCGAGATTGCCGCGAGTTTCGCCCGTCCTGGGGATGCGCGCCAGGGCGAACGGCACCGGCTCGCCGTCGATCAGCAAAATGCGCTTGTCGCCCTGGGCGATCTCGGGGATGAAACGCTGCGCCATCACCGTGCGGCCGCCCAGCTGGGTCAGGGTTTCGAGGATCACGTTGAGGTTGGGGTCGTGGCGGTGGATGCGGAATACCGAGCTGCCGCCCATGCCGTCGAGCGGCTTGAGGATGATGTCGCCGTGCTTGTCGATAAACTCGCGGATCAGCGCCTGCTGCCGTGTGACCAGCGTCGGCGGCATGAATTCCGGGAATTTCGCGGTGGAGAGCTTCTCGTTGAAATCGCGGATCGCCTGCGGCCGGTTGAAAATCCGCGCGCCCTGTTCCTCCGCCAGTTCCAGCAGATAAGTGCTGTAGACGTATTCCATGTCGAATGGCGGATCCTTGCGCATCAGCACCGCGTCGAAATCGCCGAGCGCATGCCAGGCCGGCGCCTCGACCGTGTACCAGCGCAGCGCGTCGTCCAGCATTTCCAGGCGGTGGGCATGCGCCTTGACCGCGCCCTCGGCCAGGATCACCTCGTGCTGCTCCATGACATAGAGCGCATGGCCGCGCGCATGCGCCGCGCGCATCACGGCGTAGGTCGAATCCTTGTAGGTTTTGATGCCTTCGAGCGGGTCGAGGATGATGGCGAGTTTCATCCTTAAAACCTCAATTCAAGCCACAGAGAACACAGAGATGAAAGCGGTATTTTGGACATTTCCGCATTCACCTGATGGTTGAGGCCAGTTAGACCGGCAACCCATGGTTTTTTCTCTGTGAACTCTGTGTTCTCTGTGGCTAAATGCTTTTTTAGGTTCATGGGTTTGCGAAATGGCGGCGCTCACGCGCCCGACAAGTCCAGGATGGTGAGGCCGGCTCCGGCGGCTGCGCCGATCTGCCGGCGGTCGGCCGAAACGAAGACGTCGGGCTGGTAAGCCATGGCGCAGCCGAGATGCAGGGCATCCATGGCCCGCAGACGATACCCTTCCAGTAAGCCCAGGGTGTTCGTCATGACGGATGGCGTAATTTCACAAATGTCGGCATCTTCAAGATCGGCCAGTACCCGTTTCCTGGTCGCGCGATATTGGCCGTCCGAAAATTTTTCTTCCCTCACCAGGCGGGAAAGGGTGGATATCATTTCCGGCAGGCAAATCACGCTGACCGCCAGCGCATCGGCCTGGCCGCACAAATCCAGCACCTGCTGCGATCCGGCTTCCTGGATATATCGTTTGGCGAATGCGGAGGTGTCGAAAAAAACCCTCATGCCGATTCTTCACGGTCGTCCAGAATCTCCCGGCTCAGGGACAAGCCCTTGATGGCCAACGGCGCGGCAGGTCTTTTCCAGGACGGCGTCTCTTTCCTGACGGGCACGATTTCGGCCACCGGTTTGCCGTTGCGGTAGACCAGCACGGTTTCCCCGCTCTCGACGGCATCGAAATAAGTCTTGGCGTTGTTGCGCAGCTCGGTAAAAGTGGCTTCACGCATTTCCATTACCCTTGATGTACATTTAAATGCACATTATCGGCCAGCTCCGGCCTGTTTTCAAGCCAGCCGCTCCAGCTCGATCGACGCCGCCAGCAGCGCGAGCCGGGCCACCACGCCATAGGCGTAAAAGCGGTTGGGCTCGGCGTCCGGCGCGGCGGCGCAGTCGGGCAGGGTGCACGCGGTCTCGAATGCCAGCGGCTCGAAGCGCATCCCCGGCGCGTTGAGGTTCTCGTCCTTGCCGCGGCCGGTGTGCACGCGGTAGAAGCCGCCGACCACGTAATGGTCGATCATGTACACCACCGGTTCGGCGACCGCCTCGTCGAGGCTTTCGAAGGTATACACGCCTTCCTGGATCATTACTTCGCTGACCGCCAGGCCTTCCTTTACCACCGCCATCTTGTTGCGCTGCTTGCGGTTCAGGTCGCGTACTTCGGCGGCGTCTTTCACCGTCATGATGCCCATGCCATAAGTGCCGGCATCGGCCTTGACGATGACGAAGGGGTCTTCGTTCACGCCGTATTGCCGGTATTTCTCGCGGATATCCTGCAGCATGTCGTCCACGTAGGCGGCCAGGCATTCCTCGCCGCGCCGCTCCTGGAAATCGATTTCGCCGCAGGTGGCGAAGAACGGGTTGATCAGCCACGGATCGATATGGATCAGCCTGGCGAATTCCTCGGCGACCTGGTTGTAGGCCTGGAAATGGCTGGACTTGCGGCGGTTCCACCAGCCCGCGTGCAGCGGCGGTATCACCGGCTGCTTCAGGTTTCTCAGGATATCCGGGATGCCGGCCGACAGGTCGTTGTTGAGCAGGATGGCGCACGGGTCGAAGCCATCCAGCTTGAGCCGGTCGCCCTCCCGCCTGATCGGCTCAAGCGTCACGCTGCATCCGTTGGGCAGCTCCAGCGTGGTGGGTGCGGTGATCTCCGGCAGCAGGCTGCCGATGCGCACCTGCAAGCCGGCATGGCGCAGGATGGCGGTAAGCGCCGCCACGTTCTGCAAATAAAAAGTGTTGCGGGTGTGATTTTCCGGGATCAGCAGAAAACGCTGCGCCACCGGGCAGATCTGTTCCACCGCCGCCATCGCCGCCTGCACGCACAGCGGCATGAAATCGCGGTTGAGGTTGTTGAAGCCGCCGGGAAAAAGATTGGTGTCCACCGGCGCCAGCTTGAAGCCGGAGTTGCGCAAGTCCACCGAGGCATAGAACGGCGCGTTATGCTCCTGCCATTGAGTGCGGAACCAGTGCTCAATGCGCGGCTGCGCGTCCAGGATGTGCCGCTCCAGGTCAAGCAGCGGGCCGGTGAGGGCGGTCGTTAGGTGGGGAACCATGTTTCTCGGCGCTGATGGGATGGTGCAGATTGTAGCGGATCAATTGGCATTCGTCAGTCTACCGCAACCAGAAAAGGCTGCGGATTTCTCCTGCATCTTGTTATAATACTAGGTTTTTACAGCAATTTTCCAGGGCTTTACCGTGATCTCCACCTTCAACATCACCATGCAGTTCGGGGCGAAGCCCCTGTTCGAGAACGTTTCCGTCAAGTTCGGCGACGGCAACCGTTACGGCCTGATCGGCGCCAACGGCTGCGGCAAATCGACTTTTATGAAAATCCTCGGCGGCGACCTGGAGCCGTCGGCCGGCAACGTGTCGATCGACCCCGGCGAGCGGCTGGGCAAGCTGCGCCAGGACCAGTTCGCCTACGAAGACAACGTGGTGCTCGACGTGGTGATGATGGGCAATACCGAGCTGTGGCAGGTCAAGCAGGAGAAGGATGCGATCTACGCCAACCTGGAAGCCAGCGAGGACGACTATATGCGCGCCGCCGAGCTGGAAGTCCTGTTCGGCGAGCTGGACGGCTACACTGCCGAATCCCGCGCCGGCGAACTGCTGATCGGGGTGGGCATCGGGGTCGAGCTGCACAACGGCCCGATGCGGGAAATCGCGCCCGGTTTCAAGCTGCGCGTGCTGCTGGCGCAGGCGCTGTTTTCCAACCCGGACATCCTGCTCCTGGACGAGCCGACCAACAACCTCGATATCAACACCATCCGCTGGCTGGAGGACGTGATCAACGCCCGCTCCAGCACCATGGTCATCATTTCCCACGACCGCCACTTCCTCAACAGCGTGTGCACCCACATGGCCGACCTGGATTACGGCGAGATTCGCATTTATCCGGGCAACTACGACGAATACATGGTCGCCGCGACGCAGGCGCGCCAGCGGCTGATCACCGACAACGCCAAGAAGAAGGAAATGGTCGCCGAATTGCAGGCTTTCGTCGCCCGCTTTTCCGCCAACGCCTCCAAGGCGCGCCAGGCCACCAGCCGCGCCCGGCAGGTGGACAAGCTCAAGGACGGGATGGTCGAGATCAAGCCCTCCAGCCGGCAGAACCCCTATATCCGCTTCGACTACGACGAGCGCGAAAAGCTGCACCGCCAGGCGGTGGAATTGCTCGACGTGGCCAAGGGCTACGACAAGGTGCTGTTCCACGGCTTGAGCCTGTTGCTCGACGCCGGCCAGCGCCTCGCCATCATCGGCCCCAACGGCGCCGGTAAATCCACCCTGCTGAAAGCGCTGGTGGGCGAAATCGAGCCCGACCAGGGCAACGTGAAATGGGCGGAAAAAGCCAAGATCGGCTACTTCGCCCAGGATCATCACGCCGATTTCGAGGACGACATGACCCTGTTCGAGTGGATGGAGCGCTGGGGACGCAAGAGCGACGACGACCAGATCATCCGCGCCACGCTCGGCCGGCTGCTGTTTTCCGGCGACGACTCGAAGAAGTCGGTGAAAGTGCTGTCCGGCGGCGAAAAGGGCCGCATGCTCTACGGCAAGCTGATTCTGGAACGGCCCAACGTGCTGGTGATGGACGAGCCGACCAACCACATGGACATGGAAACCATCGAGTCCTTGAACCTCGCGCTGGAGCAGTACAAGGGCACGCTGATCTTCGTCAGCCACGACCGCCAGCTGATTTCCTCGCTCGCCACCCAGGTGCTGGAACTCGACGGCAAGGGCGGCTTCCGGCATTACACCGGCGCCTACGATGAATACCTGCACAGCCAGGGTATCGAAAATTAGATAGGTCGGGCACCCCGTGCCCGACAGCTTTCATTCCAGCAACTTCACCGAGCGTCGGGCACGGGGTGCCCGACCTACTCGCCCCCTCGGTACGTCTTCGGCACCTTGGTAATCAACCCCTCGACAGAGCGGATTTGCTTGGCAACAAATACAATAATCGCTTAACATATTGGCGCATAAGCGAATTGCTCGCCGATCCAGCGCAAAACGCCATCATAACAATGGATTGCTTACCGCTCTCAGGGTTGCCAGACCCTATCTAATGGATAAAAAGAAGCTCTCCGAGCGCGACATCTGCACGAAATTCATCACGCCGGCACTGACCGCCGCCGGCTGGGACTTGCACACCCAAATTCGTGAGGAAGTCGGCTTCACCAAAGGCCGCATCATCGTGCGCGGCAAGATGCACACGCGGGGCGAGCAGAAACGCGCCGACTATATCCTCTACTACAAGCCCAACCTGCCCATCGCCATTATCGAAGCCAAGGACAACAATCATGGCCTGGGTGACGGGATGCAGCAGGCATTGGGCTATGCCGAAACACTGGATGTCCCGTTTGTTTATTCCAGCAATGGCGATGGTTTTCTTGAGCACGACCGCACCGGGGATGGCAGCTTGGTCGAGAGTGAGCTCACGCTGTCCGCCATGCCCGGCCCGGAGGAGCTCTGGCAGCGCTATTGCCGGTGGAAAGGGCTGGCCAGCGCCGAGACGCGCTCCACCGTGGAATTCCCCTATTTCGACGACGGCAGCGGGCGCATGCCGCGCTATTACCAGACCAACGCCATCAACCGCACCATCGAAGCCCTGGCCAAGGGGCAGCAGCGCATTCTGCTGGTCATGGCGACGGGGGTAGGCAAAACCTACACCGCCTTCCAGATCATCTGGCGGCTATGGAAATCCAAGACCAAAAAACGCATCCTCTACCTGGCAGACCGCAACATCCTCATCGACCAGACCAAGACCAACGATTTCAAGCCGTTCGGCCCTGCCATGACCAAGATTCAAAAACGGCAGGTCGACAAGTCCTATGAAATCTACCTGTCGCTGTATCAGGCCGTCACCGGCAACGAGGAAGAGCGGAACATCTACAAGCAATTCTCGCCGGATTTTTTCGACCTGATTGTCGTCGATGAATGCCACCGTGGCAGCGCCGCCGAGGATTCGGCATGGCGCGAGATTCTGGATTACTTCAGCGCGGCGACACAGATCGGCCTGACCGCCACGCCCAAGGAAACCAAGGATGTTTCCAACATCAACTACTTTGGCGAGCCGGTTTACACCTACTCCCTCAAACAAGGCATCGAGGATGGCTTTCTCGCCCCCTACAAGGTGGTGCGCATCGATCTGGACAAGGATTTGCTGGGCTGGCGCCCCAAGAAAGGCCAGCTCGACAAGAACGGCCTGGCGATTGAAGACCGCATCTACAACCAGTCCGATTTCGACAAAAACCTGGTGCTGGACGAGCGCACCCGGCTGGTGGCCTGGAAAATCACCGAGTACCTCGAAGCCACCAATCCCTACGACAAGACCATTGTATTCTGCGAAGACATCGACCATGCGGAGCGCATGCGGCAGGCGCTGACCAACATCAATGCGGCGCGGGTCAAGGAAAACCGCAAATACATCATGCGCATCACTGGCGACGAGGCCGAAGGCAAAGCCGAGCTGGACAACTTCATCAACCCCGAGAGCCGCTACCCGGTCATCGCCACCACCTCCAAGCTCATGACCACCGGGGTCGATGCCCAGACCTGCAAGCTGATCGTGCTGGACCAGCGCATCCAGTCGATGACCGAATTCAAGCAGATCATCGGCCGGGGCACCCGCATCAACGAGGACTACGACAAGTTCTACTTCACCATCATGGATTTCAAGAAGGCCACCGAGCTGTTCGCCGATCCGGCCTTTGATGGCGAACCGGTGCAAATCTTCGAACCTGCCCCGGAAGACCCGCCCATCCCCCCGGATGAAGTGCCGGGAGAGGATGAAGGCGGCGAACAGCCCCCCGGACCGCCGGAGCCGCCCCTGCCGCCGGAAAAACCCGGCGAGCGCCGCATCAAATATGTGGTCGGCAAGGAAGTCGCCGTCTATGTCGTCGCCGAGCGGGTGCAATATTACGGCCCGGACGGCAAGCTGATCACCGAATCCCTCAAGGACTATACCCGCAGGGCGGTGCGCAAAGGCTACGCCTCGCTCGATCAATTCCTCAAGCGCTGGGCCGAAGCCGACAAGAAACAGGCCATCGTCGAAGAACTGGAACAGCAGGGCGTACTGCTCGAACCCTTGGCCAATGAGGTCGGCCGGGATTACGACGTATTCGACCTGATCTGCCATATCGCCTTCGACCAGCCGCCGCTGACGCGCCGGGAACGGGTTGAACAGGTCAAAAAGCGCAACTACTTCACCCGATATGGCGAGCAGGCCCGCAAGGTGCTGGAAGCGCTGCTCGACAAATACGCCGACACCGGCATCGAGAACATCGAGAGCATGAACGTCCTGCAACTGGAACCGGTCAACGCGCTCGGCACCCCGATTGAAATCATCCAGACCTTCGGCGGGCGTGATCGCTATCTGGCGGCCATTCACGAGCTGGAAGAACAGTTGTATCAACAAGGTTAAAAGATTTAAATGTCCATCTCCACCACCATCAAATCCATCCAGGACATCATGCGCAAGGATGTCGGCGTCGATGGCGACGCGCAGCGCATCGGCCAGTTGGTCTGGATGCTGTTCCTCAAGATTTTTGACGACAAGGAAAGCGAATACGAGCTGCTCGACGAAGCCTACCGCTCGCCCATTCCCGACCCCCTGCGCTGGCGCCACTGGGCGGCGGATGCCGAAGGGCTGACCGGCGAAGACCTGATGGCCTTCGTCAACAACCAGCTATTCCCGACCCTCAAGGGCATGCAGCCGGCCCCCGACGACCAGCGCGGCTTCGTCATTCGCGCGGTGTTCGAGGATGCCTACAACTACATGAAATCCGGCCAGCTGATGCGGCAGGTGATCAACAAGATCAACGAAGGCATCGACTTCAACAAGGCGCAGGACCGCCACCTGTTCGGCGACCTCTACGAGCAGATTCTGAAAGACCTGCAAAGCGCCGGCAATGCGGGCGAATACTACACGCCCCGCGCCGTGACCCAGTTCATGGTGGAAATGGTCGATCCCCAGTTGGGCGAAAAAGTGCTCGACCCGGCCTGCGGCACCGGCGGCTTTCTCACCTGTGCCGTCGAGCATGTGCGCAAGCACGGCGTCAAAACCGTCGAGGACGACCGGCTGCTCCAGTCCAGCATCAACGGCGTCGAGAAAAAGCCGCTGCCGCACCTCTTGTGCACCACCAACATGATCCTGCACGGCATCGACGTGCCCACCCACATCCGCCACGACAACACCCTGTCGCGCCCGCTCATCGGCTACGGCCCCAAAGACCGTTTCGATGTGGTCGTCACCAACCCGCCCTTCGGCGGCATGGAAGAAGACGGCATCGAATCCAACTTCCCGGCCACCTTCCGCACCCGCGAAACCGCCGACCTGTTCCTGGTGCTGATCGCCCATCTGCTCAAGGAGGGCGGCCGCGCCGCCGTGGTGCTGCCGGACGGCACCCTGTTCGGCGAAGGCATCAAGACCCGCATCAAGGAACACCTGCTGGAAACCTGCAACCTGCACACCATCGTGCGCCTGCCCAATGGCGTGTTCAACCCCTACACCGGGATCAAGACCAACCTGCTGTTCTTCAGCAAGGGCAGCCCCACCGAGGAAATCTGGTACTACGAGCACCCCTACCCGGCGGGCGCCAAGAGCTACAACAAGACCAAGCCGATGCGCATCGAGGAATTCGCGCCGGAAAAAGCCTGGTGGAACAACCGGGTCGAAAACGAATACGCCTGGCGCGTAGCGGTGGCCGACATCAAGGCCCGCAACTACAACCTCGACATCAAGAACCCGCACAGCCCGGACGCCATCGCGCATGACCCGGACGAACTGCTGCGCGACTACGCCGCGTTGCAAGCCGACATCGCCGCCACCCGCGACAAGCTGAAAGGCATCCTCGCCGCCGCGCTGGAAGCCGGATAATGGGCGCCCACCTGCTCACCGAGCATTTCCATCTGCTCGCCGCCGCGCCCAATGGCGTGCAGAAGCTGCGCGAGCTGATTCTCAATCTGGCGGTGCGCGGCAAGCTGGTGCCGCAAGACCCCGGCGATGAGCCCGCCAGCGAACTGCTCAAGAAGATCGCGGCGGAAAAGTTGCGGCTGGTGGCCGAGGGCAAGATCAAATCCCCCTCAATCCCCCTTTTTCAAAGGGGGAAGACTGCCGCCTCGGTTCCCCCCTTTGAAAAAGGGGGGCTAGGGGGGATTTCTGAGGATGAAAAGCCTTATGCCTTGCCGCAGGGGTGGGAATGGGTGCGATTTGGGGAAATTGCTCAGCACAATTCAGGGAAGACTCTTGATAAAGGGAGAAATACGGGGAAGCTCAGAGCCTACATAACAACCTCAAATCTATATTGGGGCCGCTTCGAGTTAGAAAATGTCCGTCAAATGCCCATTAGAGATGAAGAGCTTGAGAAATGTAATGCAACAAAAAATGACCTATTGATCTGCGAAGGCGGAGAAGCGGGTAGAGCCGCAGTATGGAATCTTGATTCAGATATTTGCATACAAAATCACATACATCGCGCCCGTTTTTTTCAAGCAATAAATCCATACTTCGCGTATCGTTTCTTTGACAAGCTGAATACTACTGGTGAAATAAATCAATACCGGCAAGGTGTAGGCATCTCCAACATGTCCGGGAAGGTGCTCGCATCCATTATTTTTCCCTTGCCACCCCTTGTGGAACAATCCCGCATCGTCGCCAAGGTCGATGAACTGATGCAGCTCTGCGACCAGCTTGAAGCACAGCAGACCAGCCAAGGCGCAGCCCACGAGCGGCTGGTGGCGGCGCTGCTCGGCACCCTCACGCAAAGCGCCGACGCGCAGGCTTTCGCCGAAAACTGGGCGCGGCTGGCGGCGCACTTCGACCTGCTGTTCGACACCCCCGAATCCATCGCCAAACTCAAACAAACCCTGCTGCAACTCGCCGTGCAAGGCAAGCTGGTGCCGCAAGACCCTAGCGACGAACCCGCCGGCGAACTGCTCAAGAAGATTGCGGCGGAGAAGGCGCGGTTGGTGGCCGGGGGCAAGATCAGGAAGGACAAGCCGCTGGCGGGGATTGGCGAGGATGAAAAGCCGTTTGTAGTACCTCGATGCTGGGAGTGGTCACGCCTCCGATTATTGGTTTTCGCACTAGGAGACGGGCTGCATGGCACTCCAGCATACGTTGGAGGTACAAATTATTACTTCATTAACGGTAACAACTTGGCTGACGGAAAAATTGTCATTAAGCCGCACACAAAGACCGTGTCGTTTGATGAAATGCAAAAACATAAGAAACCAATGTCGTTAAATACCGTATTGGTTTCAATTAACGGCACTCTGGGTAGCATGGCCTTCTACAATAACGAGCAGGTTATTCTTGGAAAAAGTGCTTGTTACTTCGACTTGTCTGAATACGTCAACAAACATTTTGTAAGGCTGGTAATAGAAAGCCAATATTTCATTGACTATGCCTTGCAGAGCGCAAGTGGTACGACAATCAAAAATCTTTCACTGAAAAGCATGAATGAATTGCCTGTTCCGCTACCTCCTTTTGCAGAACAATCCCGCATCGTCGCCAAGGTCGATGAAATGATGGCCGTCTGCGATGCGCTGTCGGAAAAGCTCACCCAAGCCCGGCAGCTCAGTCAGAAGCTGATGCAAGCAATAACCCAATCATCCTCCGCCGAGGCCTGAGACCGTGAACGCCGCGCCGGTTCAAATTGTCGAAGTGATTCGTCGATCAACTCAAGGCGTGACGCGGCCATTTATTTGCCGGGGCGAGGACGGCCATGCCTATTTCGTCAAAGGCCACGGCGCCGGGCGGCATAGCCTGATCGCCGAATATGTCTGCGGCAAGCTGGCCATGGCCTTTGGCTTGCCGGTGGCGGATTTCCAGATCGTCGATGTGCCGCCTGAATTGATCCAGGAAAACGATATCGAGGGGATCAATGATCTTGGGGCGGGCCCGGCTTTTGGCTCACGCGCCGTGCCGCACCCGCAGGAATTCTCGGTGGCGTTGTTGCCGGCGGTGAATGCGCCATTGCGCAGGGATATTTTGGTGTTCGACTGGTGGGTTCACAACGGCGACCGCAATCTGACGGAGCAGGGCGGCAACCCCAACCTGCTGTGGGATCAGGAAGCCGGCAAATTGGCCGTTATCGACCATAACCAGGCGTTTGATCCGGATTTCGACCGGCGACGGTTCCGCCAGACCCACGTTTTCCATCAGGATTTGTCGTCGATTTTCGACGATATGGTCGAGCGGCTTGGCTATCAGGCCCGTCTGGCCGAGGCATTTGCCGAATTCGATCAGGCCTGCGATACTGTACCGCCCGAATGGTGGTGGGTGGATCACGGGGTTCCCGCCGACCTTGACCGCGATACCCTTCGTGCTACGCTTCTACGATACATGGGCAACGATTTTTGGAACATGGCGTGATGAAAAAACACCTCTGCCAGTACGCTATCGTCCGTTTCCTTCCCTATCTGGAAACCGGTGAATTCGCCAACGTGGGCGTGGTATTGATGTGCCCCGATACCGGCTATTTCGATTTCCGGCTAATGACGCACATCCGCCGCATCACGGCTTTTTTTGAAGAGCTCGACGCCGGAATTTACCGCCGTGCGCGGGATGATTTCAGGAAGGAGCTGAAGCGAATCCAGGAATTTCTGGCTCAGCAACAGGAAAACCGTGGTTTTGCCGAAGCCGAGTTGGGCCGCCATCTTTTTGCCGAACTGACCCGTCCGCGCGAAGTCATGATGCGCTTCGACGGCGCCCGTGCCATCCTGGCCGACGATCCCGCCCAGGAGCTGGATGCCCTGTTTGCCCACTATGTCGAACGCAACTTCGCCACCAAGGCCGAGCAGGAAAAACTGCTGGAAAAAACCGTGTTCCGGGTCTTGCGCGATGCAAACCTGAACAAACAATACAAAGGCCAAACCATCGGCAACCCGGCCTCATATCACACCCACTTCCCGTTTGTGAACATGCGGGACGGCAAGCCGCTAAAGGCGCTTAAGCCCTTGCACCTGGCCCACGAGGACCCGGCCAAGATTTATGACCACGGCTGGGCATGGATGGGCAGAGTCGAAAAGCTGCGCGCCCTGAAACTGCTGCCCGAGCAAGTCTTGTTCCCCGTACAGGGTCCCGAGGAAAAAGGCGAGCGGTTCGATATTTTCCAGGAAATCACCCGGAAAATGGGCAATGAAGGCGTCATGGTAGTAGCTGCCACCCAGGTTGATAAAATCGTCGAGTTTGCGACAGTCCATTAGCGCTTTGTCGGCGACAAAGACTCACCCGCTCTCCGCTTCTCATTTTGCACCGTCAAGGATATACTTTTATAACACGTATATCATGAGAGGCCAGTCATGCAAGTCGCAAAATGGGGCAATTCCCTTGCCGTAAGGCTACCCGCTGCCGTCGTGCAGGCACTCGATCTGAAGGAAGGCGAGGAAATCGATCTTCACGCTGTCGGCGCCAGAAGCTTCGAGATTTCCAAAAAACCCGATACCCAGGCGCTGTTGACCCGCTTGCGCCAGTTCCGGGGGCGATTGCCCGCCGATTTTCACTTCGATCGTCTTGAGGCGAACGAGCGGAATGATCTGTGAGCAAGCCGTTCATCGATAGCAACGTCATTCTGTATTTGCTGTCCGGCGATCCTTCCAAGGCGGACCGGGCCGAAGCCGTAATCGGCGAGGGCGGCATCGTCAGCGTGCAGGTATTGAATGAAGTCGTGTCGGTTTGCCGGCGCAAGCTCAAAATGCCGTGGGGCGAGATAGAAGCTTTGTTGCTTGCCGTGAAATCGGCGTGCGACGTGCTGCCGCTGACCGTGGAATCGCATGAGCGGGCCGTCGAAATTGCAAAGCGCTGCCCACTTTCGTTTTATGACGCGCACATTTGCGCGACCGCGGTTCTCTCCGGCGCGGCGGTTCTGTGGTCGGAAGATATGCAGGGAGAAATGGTTGTTGACGACGTGGTAATCCGCAACCCGTTTAGGATTATTTCTCCGCCAGCAGCGGCTTCACCAGGTTTTCCAGCCGGGCGTAGTGCACCTGCCCGCTGATTTTGTAGCGCACCCGGCCCTGCCGGTCGATCAGGAACGAGGTCGGCAGGCGGCTGGCGCCGCCCAGTGAATCCGCCTGCCCCGCTTCGGCCATGGCGGCGGGAAAATGGTAGCCTTCTTTTTCCATGAACCGGCGCACCGGCTCGGGCGCATCGTCCTGCGACAGCGCCAGGATTTCGAAGCCCTGCGCCCGGTAATCCCGATAGAACCGCTCCATCGCGGGCATTTCATGGCGGCAGTAGGGGCACCAGGTGGCCCAGAAGTTGACCAGCACCACCTTGCCGCGCCATTGCTCCAGCGGGATCGGCCGGCCGTCCAGCGAGGTTGCCTTAATTGCCGGTGCGGTGCGGTTTTCATCCGATACCCACGCCGGCGGACGGAACCAGACATAGGCGATCAGCCCGAACAGCACCAACGTGAGCCAGTCCGGTTTCAATCTGGCCCATTTTCGCCATCCCTCGCCTTTCACCTTCACCCCCCGATATGCGGCATACCCCTGTGGTATAGTTGCCCGGATTTTAACAGCTTGAGAAACGAACATGCTCTGGATCAAGGCTTTTCACATCATCGCCGTGGTGACCTGGTTTTCCGCGCTGTTCTACCTGCCGCGGCTGTTCGTCTACCACGCGATGAGCGAGGACGCGATCGGCATCGAGCGCTTCAAGGTGATGGAGCGCAAGCTCTACCGCGGCATCATGACGCCCAGCGCGATCGCGGTGGTTGGCCTCGGCTCGTGGCTGTGGCTCGGTTTCGGCTTTCACGGCGGCTGGCTCCACGCCAAGCTCGCCCTAGTCGCGCTCCTGCTCGGTTATCACTGGTATTGCGGCAAGCTGCTGCGGGATTTCAGGGACAACCGCAACACCCGCAGCCATGTCTTTTACCGCTGGTTCAATGAACTGCCGGTGCTGATCCTGGTGGCGGTGGTGATCCTGGTCGTCGTCAAACCGTTCTAGGAGCCTGTCGGGCTTAAAGGAAATCGGCTGCAAATCCACCTGGCCGGTCCATATTTCGCCGCTTTTTTGGTCAATAGAATAACTATTGACCTGCAAAACCAGCAAAATCTGTCCTCGCCCAGCCGAATTTTCGCCTCGATTCTTTAAGCCCGACAGGCTCCTAGAGCCTAATTCCGTTGCGATAAACCTGCTCGATTTCCCGGCTGAATCTGGCGGCAACGGCGGCACGCTTCACCTTCAGGGTCGGCGTGAGCAGCCCTTCCGCCAGCGTCCACGGCTCGGATATGGCAATTACCCGGCGCACCCGCACCCAGCGGGGGAACGCCTTGAGCCGGGCGTTGGCGTGACGCAGCAGGGTTTTTTCGTCCCCTTCCCGGCTCACCGCCAGCAGCACCAGATAAGCGCGCCCTTCTCCGGTCAGCATGACCTGTTCGAACAGGGGATCTTCCAGTATCGCCATTTCGGCGTCCTGCGGCGACAGCTTTTCGCCGTTGGACAACACCAGGATATCCTTGGTCCTGCCCTTGAGGTAAATCTTGCCGCCGCGGATGTCGGCCAGGTCGCCGGTGTTGAGCCAGCCATCGGCGCCCAGCACTTCCGCCGTGGCCTCCAGATTGCGCCAGTAGCCGCGCATGATGGAGGGGCCGCGCACCAGGAGTTCGTGCGCCGGACCGACCCGGATTTCAAGGCCGCGCAGCGGTGCGCCGACCGACACCGGGTCGTTGTCGTCTTCCCGGTTGCCCGCCACCACCGGGCTTGCTTCGGTCAGGCCGTATCCCTGCAGCATGTCGAGCCCCAGCCCGATGAAGCTGCGCGCCACGCGCGACTCCAGTGCCGCGCCGCCCACCACCGCCAGGCGCATCCGGCCGCCGAGCCGGTCCAGTACGGGCCGCGCAACCGCGGGCTGCAGCAGGTGGTAGAGCGCTCGCTCGATGGCGCCGGCGCGTCCGAGAAAGCCGCGCCAGCCCAGCATCACCGTGAGCCGGAACAGCCAGCGCCTGAGCCGGGAGGCTGCCAGCGCCTGGTCGATGCGGGCGAGGAAGCGCTCGAACACGCGCGGCACCGCCACCATCACCGTCGGCCGCAGCACCGCCAAGTCCTCCGCCAGCTGATTGATCGAGCGGGCGTAGGCCACCGGCACGCCGGCGCCGAGCGGCACGTAATAGCCGCAGGTGCGCTCGAACATGTGCGACAGCGGCAAGATCGAAATCAGCAGGTCGCCCGGGTGCAGGCTGACGACTTCGAGCGAGGCGGCAACATTGCTCAATATGTTGCGGTGGGACAGCATTACCCCCTTGGGGCGGCCGCTGGTGCCGGACGTATAGACGATGGTGGCCAGCGCGTTTTCGTCGAGGTCGGCCACGGAAAACGGAGTATTGGCCTCCCGCAGCCAGCGGCTGACGGGAATGGCGGGGGCGGGCGAGTCCTCCTGCAGGCAGGCGACGGTCGGCAGTGAAGCCGTGATCCGGCTCAGGACATCGAGCTGGCGGGCGTTTTCCAGCACCAGCAGACGCGCGCCGGAGTCGTTCAGGCACCACGCCAGGTTTTCGGGATTGTCGTCCGGATACAGCGGCACCACCACCAGGCCCAGGCCCAGCGCGGCCTGGTCGATCGCCACCCAGTTGACGCTGTTCTTCAGGCACAGCGCGACGCGGTCCCCCACTTCGTAACCTGCGCCGCGGAAGGCGCGCTGCCAGCGCGCTGCCAGATTCATTACATCCTGTGCGGAAAAGTCATGCCAGGCATCGTCGACATACTGGCGGCAGAGGATCTTGTCCGGGCTGGCCCGATGCTGCGCGAGCAGGCTGGCGAGGTTGGGCATTTTTCGGTGGACGGTGAATAGCAAGCGGTAAGCGGTTTCGGCCCGTATGAGCCGAAGCCGTTTTTTTACCGCTCACCGTTTCAAATAATATCCATATGTCCGAGGCCGCTCATCAGGTTGGTATCCTTGGCGGCCTTGCCCTGGAGCTTGATTCTCAGGCGCAGATCGTTGACCGAATCGGCATTGCGCAAGGCGTCTTCGTAGCTGATCTGGTCGGCTTCGTAGAGCTGGAACAGTGCCTGGTCGAAGGTGATCATGCCGAGTTCGTTGGATTTGGCCATCAACTCCTTGATCTCGTGCACCTCGCCCTTGAAGATCAGGTCGGCGATCAGCGGCGAATTGAGCATGACCTCGGTCGCTGCCACCCGGCCGCGGCCGCCCGCCTTGGGAATCAGGCGCTGCGACACGAATGCCTTGAGGTTGAGGGACAGATCCATCAGCAGCTGCTGGCGCCGTTCCTCGGGGAAAAAGTTGATGATCCGGTCGAGCGCCTGGTTGGCGCTGTTGGCATGCAGGGTGGACATGCACAGGTGGCCGGTCTCGGCGAAGGCGATGGCGTATTCCATGGTCTCGCGGTCGCGGATCTCGCCGATCAGGATCACGTCGGGCGCCTGGCGCAGGGTATTTTTCAGCGCCGCCTGCCAGGAATCGGTATCCACCCCGATTTCGCGCTGGGTGACCACGCAGTTGCGGTGTTCGTGGACGTATTCGACCGGATCCTCGATGGTGATGATGTGGCCGTAGCTGTTCTGGTTGCGGTGGCCGATCATCGCCGCCAGCGAGGTCGATTTGCCGGAGCCGGTGCCGCCGACAAAAATCACCAGGCCGCGCTTGGTCATCGCCACGTCCTTGAGCACCGCCGGCAGGCCGAGCTCGTCGAAATTGGGGATTTCCGTGGTAATGGTGCGCAGCACCATGCCGATCCGGCCCTGCTGGATGAAGGCGCTGACGCGGAAGCGGCCGATCTCCTGCGGGCTGATGGCGAAGTTGCACTCCTTGGTCGCCTCGAACTCCGCCGCCTGCTTGTCGCTCATGATGGCGCGGGCGAGTTCCTTGGTGTGCTGCTGGGTCAGCTTCTGGCCGGAAACCGGCGTCATCTTGCCGTCCACCTTGATGGCAGGGGGGAAGTCCGCGGTAATGAACAGGTCCGATGCCTTCTTCGCCAGCATCAGCCGCAACAGGTCGTGCATGAACTTGAGAGCCTGATCGCGTTCCACGTTTTATCCTCGGTCAACCGACAAAACTGTCTTTATTCGCCGCCTTGGAGCGGGCTTCCGCCACGGACACGACGTTACGCCGCACCAGGTCGGTCAGGTTCTGGTCCAGAGTCTGCATGCCGACGTTCTGGCCGGTCTGGATCGCCGAGTACATCTGGGCGATCTTGCTCTCGCGGATCAGGTTGCGGATGGCGGGCGTGCCGATCATGATCTCGTGCGCGGCGACGCGGCCCTGGCCGTCCTTGGTCTTGAGCAGGGTCTGCGAGATCACCGCGCGCAGGGATTCGGACAGCATCGAGCGCACCATGTCCTTTTCCGCGGCCGGGAACACGTCCACGATGCGGTCGATGGTCTTGGCGGCGGAACTGGTGTGCAGGGTGCCGAACACCAGGTGGCCGGTCTCGGCTGCGGTGAGCGCCAGGCGAATGGTTTCCAGGTCGCGCAGTTCGCCCACCAGGATCACGTCCGGGTCTTCGCGCAATGCCGAGCGCAGGGCGTTGTTGAAGGAGAGCGTGTGCGGGCCGACTTCGCGCTGGTTGATCAGGCACTTCTTGCTTTCGTGCACGAATTCGATCGGGTCTTCCACCGTCAGGATATGGCCGTAATCCTTTTCGTTGATGTGATTGACCATCGCCGCCAGGGTGGTGGATTTGCCGGAGCCGGTCGGCCCCGTTACCAGCACGATGCCGCGCGGCTGCTCGGAAATGTCCTTGAAGATCGCCGGACAGTTCAGTTCTTCCAGCGTCAGCACTTTCGACGGAATGGTGCGGAACACCGCGCCGGCGCCACGGTTCTGGACGAACGCGTTGACGCGGAAGCGCGCCAGGTTGGGCACCTCGAAGGAAAAGTCCACCTCCAGGTTTTCCTCGTAGAACTTGCGCTGGCCGTCGTTCATGATGTCGTACACCATGCCGTGGACGTCCTTGTGGTCGAGCGAGGGCACATTGATGCGGCGCACGTCGCCATGCACGCGGATCATCGGCGGCAGGCCGGCCGACAGGTGCAGGTCGGAAGCCTTGTTTTTCACCGAAAAGGCAAGCAAATCCGAGATTTCCATTATAATTTCCCATCCAAGATATTCGTTGCCATTATGACTACAGTAGCAAACGCATTGCAAGCCATACGGCAGCGCCTCGCAGAGGCCGCCGCCGCGGCCGGTCGGCCGGCCGAAGGCATCCAGCTTCTGGCCGTGAGCAAGACCGTCCCCGCGACGGCGATCCGCCAGGCTTATGCCGCCGGCCAGCGCGCTTTCGGCGAGAGCTACGCGCAGGAGGCGATGGAAAAAATACCCGCGCTGAACGACCTGCCGCTGGAATGGCACTTCATCGGCCCCATTCAGAGCAACAAGACCCGCCCGCTGGCGGAGCATTTTTCCTGGGTGCACAGCCTGGAGCGGGCCAAAATCGCCGAGCGCCTGTCCGCGGCGCGGCCCGCCGGCCTGCCCGACCTGCAGGTCTGCATCCAGGTCAACATCAGCGGCGAGGCGAGCAAGAGCGGGGTGGCGCCGGAAGAATTGCTGCCGCTGGCGCGCCAGGTGCAGGCGCTGCCGCGCCTGAAATTGCGCGGCCTGATGGCGATCCCCGAGCCGACACCGGATCCGGCACACCAGCGGCAGCAATTGCGCGTTCTGGGCGAGCTGCTGGACCAGCTCAACGCCGCCGGCTTTTCGCTCGACACGCTGTCGATGGGGATGTCGGACGACCTGGAAGCGGCGATCGCGGAAGGCGCCACCATCGTGCGGGTGGGGTCGGCGATTTTCGGCAAACGGCCAAAAATATAAACCAGCGAATAACTCGAACAAAAAAAGGAAAAACATGAACATCACCTTCATCGGCGGCGGCAACATGGCCGGCGCGCTCATTACCGGCCTGCTGCAAAAGGGCTTCGATCCGCAACATATCGGTGTGGTGGAAATCTCGGCGGAAAACCGGGCCCGGCTGGGCGCGAAGTTCGGTGTGGCGACCTACGCGGCGGTCGGCGCACCGGCGCTCGCCGGCGACATCGTCGTGCTGGCGGTGAAGCCGCAGCAGCTGTTTGAAGTGGCGCAGAAACTGCGCGGCCTGATCGAAGGCAAATTGGTGATCTCCATCGCCGCCGGAGTGCGCGGCGCCGACCTTTCGCGCTGGCTGGGCGGCCACGCGCAGCTGGTGCGCGCCATGCCGAATACGCCGGCGATGGTGTTGGCCGGCGTCACCGGCCTGCATGCGCTGCCGGGTGTGGCCGAAAGCCAGCGCCGCCAGGCGGAGACCGTGCTCGGCGCGGTCGGCACCACGCTATGGCTGGACGACGAAAGCCGGATGGATGCCGTCACCGCTATTTCCGGCAGCGGCCCGGCCTATGTGTTTTTCTTCATCGAAGCGCTGCAGGAAGCTGCCGTGCAACTCGGCTTCTCGCCGGAAGAAGCCCGCGTCCTCGGCCTGGAAACCTTTGCCGGCGCAGTCGCGCTTGCCGGCCAGAGCAGCGAGGATGTCGCCACCCTGCGCGCCCGCGTCACCTCCAAGGGCGGCACCACCGAGCGGGCGATCCAGTCGATGGAAAGCGCCGGCATCAAGCAGGCCATCGTCGCGGCGGCAAAGGCAGCCTGTTCGCGCTCGCAGGAACTGGGCGACGAATTGGGTAAAATGGGATAGTCATCGACGGTCAGGCTGACTTCGACGGCTGCCGCCGCCCCCTTTTCAAAGGGGGGAACATATGGTGGACAAGCTTCGCGCATTACAAAGATAAGGAGAACCATGCTAGTCCAAGCCCTGCAATTCCTGCTCGATACCGTTCTGGGCCTGTTCGCCCTGGTCGCGTTGCTGCGCTTCTTCCTGCAACTGGTGCGCGCGCCGTTTCGCAACCCATTCTCCCAGTTTGTCGCGGCGCTCACCGATTTTGCGGTCAGGCCGCTGCGCCGCGTCATTCCCGGCCTGTTCGGCATGGACCTGGCTTCGCTGGTGCTGGCCTGGCTGACGGAATTCGTGCTGGTGCTTGCGCTGTTCTGGCTCGCCGGCATGTTCATGCTCAAATCCGGGCCACTGGTTTTTCTCGCCATTGCCGTGCTGGCCGTGGTGAAATTGTTGAAGCTCAGCGTCTATATCGTGCTCGGCGCGGTTTTCATCCAGGCCATCCTGTCCTGGGTCAACCCCTACAGCCCGCTCGCGCCGGTGCTGTCCAGCCTGGCCAACCCGTTCCTGCGTCCGGTGCAAAGGATCGTGCCGCCGGTGGGCAACGTCGATCTCTCCCCGCTGGCGGTTCTCCTCGCCGGCGAATTGTTGCTGATGCTGCCGATCGCCTGGCTGGAAAGCCTTGCCATGCAATTGGCATGACGTGGGCCGCGAAGCATACCGTGGCGGCGACATGCCATGACCGTTGACACGTCCTGGTTTCATCTCAAGGACGACAAACTCACCCTCACCCTGCACGTGCAGCCCGGTGCCAAGCGTACCGAGGTGATCGGCCTGCATGGAGATGCGCTGAAAATCAAGGTCGCCGCCGCCGCCGTGGAAGGGCAAGCCAACGCCAGGCTGCTGGAATTCCTGCGCAAGGCGTTCAAAGTCCCGGCCAGCCGCGTCAGCGTCAAGCACGGCGAGCACGCGCGGCGCAAGGTGGTGGAAATCCAGGGTTCGGATGTTTCGCCGCAAGCCCTGTTGGCACGGGCCCCATGATGACCGCTTCGCGGCAGGACCCCCTGGCTGAAGCGCTGGGAGCCTTCCTGGCCTTGCCGGGTGCGCTGGAGCAGATCGACCCGCAGGTCCGGATGCGTGCCCAGGAGCTGTACGCCGAATTGGAAGGCGCCGGCCCGGACCGCCCCGGCTGCGCCGTCATCGGCATGTTGATGGAAATTGGCCGCGAGACCGTTCGCTGCCGGCTGGCCGAGCTGGGCCACGAAGTGGCGACCCTGGCCGGGCTGATCCGCACCAACCGCGAGGTGGCCGAGCGCCTGGGGCAAACCCTGGCGGCGGATCTGCGGCAGGGCGAAGAAGCCTGGCAGAGCTTCGGTATCTCGCGCAAGCTGATCGCCCGGCAGGGGCTTGCGCTGCTGGCCCGGCTCGGCGGCGAGAACCTGGACAGGCTGTTCGCCAGGAACCGGGGGGATATCCTGTCCAGCCCGACCACGGGCGAGCTGACCCAGGCCATGCAAACGCTCGCCGACCAGGCCGTCAGCCTGTTCGAAAGCATCGATTACCAGGAGCGCCGGATCGGGATGCTGGTGGATGCCGTCTACGCCCGCTTCAGCGATGCGCCAGGTTATGCGCTGGCGCGGCCCGGACGGGTCGACATGGACGGCTACCGCCAGGACTTGCAGGCCCTGTCGGCAAAAACGAGGGAGTTTTGCCGCAGCCGGATCAACCTGATTACCGACAAGAACTCCCTGGTGAAAAAATTCGGACAGGAAGTGGTGGCGCCGCTACGCGAGCTGTTCGTGCAGCTCGGACTGGAGGTGGAACGCTGGCTGAAGCAGGTCTCCATGCTGCTGCAAGTCCAGCTTCAGGAACGGAGGGTCGGACTGGAGCTGCGCGAGGAAAATCTCGGGAAAATCCTCGATCACCTCGTCACCCTCGATGCGCGGCTGGAAGAGGCCGAAACCGCGCTCGCCCGGCAGCGCCGGCTGGAAGAAGGGCTGGAGCGGGTTCTAGGAGCCTGTCGGACTTGAAGAATCGAAGCGAAAATTCGGCTGGGCGAGGGCAGATTTTGCCGGTTTTGCCGGTCAATAGTTATTCTATTGACCAAAAAAGCGGCGAAATATGGACCGGCCAGGCGGATTTGCAGCCGATTTTCCTTAAGTCCGACAGGCTCCTAGCGCTTGCCAGCCCATCCCGGTAGGCGCGAAAGGCGCTACATCAATACGATATCGTATTGTTCCTGGCAATACTGGGTCTCCACCTGAAGGTAGATCGGCTTGCCGATGAAATCGCCGAGCTGCGCCAGGCTTTGCGATTCCTCGTCGAGGAACAGGTCGATCACCTGCTGGGAAGCGAGGATGCGGAACTCTTTCGCGCTGAACTGGCGAGCCTCGCGCACCAGTTCGCGCAGGATTTCGTAGCATACCGTTTGCGCCGTCTTGAGCACGCCGCGGCCCTGGCAGGTGGAGCAGGATTCGCACAGGATGTGGGCCAGGCTTTCGCGGGTGCGCTTGCGCGTCATTTCCACCAGGCCGAGCGCGGAAAAACCGTTTACCGTCATGCGCGTGCGATCTTTCGCCAGGGCTTTCTTGAATTCGGCCAGCACCGCTTCCTGGTGCTCCAGGTTATCCATGTCGATGAAATCGACGATGATGATGCCGCCTAAATTCCTCAGCCGCAGTTGCCGCGCGATCGCTTGCGCCGCCTCGAGGTTGGTCTTGAAAATGGTGTCGTCGAAGTTGCGTCCGCCGACGAAGCCGCCGGTGTTTACGTCCACCGTGGTCAGCGCCTCGGTCTGGTCGATGATCAGATAGCCGCCGGATTTGAGATCGACCCGCCGCGCCAGCGCCTTCTCGATTTCGCTTTCCACGCCGTTGAGATCGAACAGCGGTCGTTCGCCGGCGTAGTGCTCAAGCAGGCCGACCACATTGCTGGTGTATTCCAGCGCGAAGACCTGCATTTTCTGGAAGGTTTCGCGCGAATCCACCCGGATGCGCATGGTCTCGTCGTTGACGAAATCGCGCAGCACCCGAAGCGCCAGATTGAGGTCGTGGTAAAGCAGGGTGGCTGGTTTGGCGGTTTTGGCCTTGTCGCTGATGTCGCTCCACTGCTTGCGCAGGTAAGCCATGTCTGCCGCCAGTTCGCTGTCGGAGGCGGTTTCCGCCATGGTGCGGATGATGAAGCCGCCACCCGCTTCGGGCGGCAGGAGATGCTGCAGCTTTTCGCGCAGCAGCTCGCGTTCGCCTTCGTCCTCGATGCGCTGGGAAATGCCGATGTGGGTTTCCTGCGGCAGGAACACCAGGAAGCGCCCGGCGATGCTGATCTGGGTGGAGAGGCGCGCGCCCTTGGTGCCGATCGGGTCCTTGATCACCTGCACCAGCAGGGTCTGGCCCTCGTGCAGGATCTTCTCGATCAGGCGGTTTTCTTCGTTCTGCCGTTCCTGCCAGATATCCGCCACGTGCAGGAAGGCGGCGCGGTCCAGGCCGATCTCGACGAACGCCGACTGCATCCCCGGCAGCACCCGGCACACCCGGCCGATGTAGATGTTGCCCACCAGGCCGCGGCTGCCGGTGCGCTCGATGTGGATTTCCTGCGCCACGCCTTGCTGCATCACCGCCACCCGTGTTTCCTGGGGGGTGAGATTGATCAGGATTTCTTCGCTCATTGGTCTATTGTCATTCGTTCGTTTAGTGGCTTGCGCTGCTAGGAGCCTGTCGGACTTGAAGAATCGAAGCGAAAATTCGGCTGGGCGAGGACAGATTTTGCCGGTTTTGCAGGTCAATAGTTATTCTATTGACCAAAAAAGCGGCGAAATATGGACCGGTCAGGCGGATTTGCAGCCGATTTCCTTTAAGTCCGACAGGCTCCTAGGTCGGGCACCCCGTGCCCGACAAATCTCCGCTCACTGTCCATCAAATCGTCGGGCACAGCGTGCCCGACCTACGCGTCTGCGCGTCCGGTGATTTCATATGACTTCGATGCCAAACGTCATCAGCAACTGCGTCGTTTCATACAGAGGCAGCCCCATCACGCCGGAATAGCTGCCCTCGATTTTTTCGATGAACGCCGCCGCGCGGCCCTGCACCGCGTAGGCGCCGGCCTTGTCGAGCGGCTCGCCGCTCATGGTGTAGCGCCTGATGGTCGGCTTCGCCAAGGGGGCGAACTCCACGCTGGATGCGGAAAGTTTTTGCTTGACCCGGCCCCCGCTCGAAACCGCCACGGCGGTCAGCACCTGGTGGGTTTTGCCGGACAGGGCCGCCAGCATCTCCATGGCTTCGTCCGGCCCCGACGGCTTGCCCATGATCCGCTCGCCCAGCACCACCGCCGTATCCGCCGCCAGTACCGGGTAAGCCGGCAGCCTGCGCTGCTGCACCCGCAGCCAGCCGGTTTCCGCCTTGGCGAGGCTGATCCGCGTTACGTAGGCATCCGGCGCCTCGCCCGGATGCGGCGTCTCGTCCACGTCCGCGCCGCGCAGCGGGTCTTCCCGCAGCAGCAGAAGCTCGAAACCCACGCCGATTTGCGCGAGCAGCTCGCGCCGGCGCGGCGAGCGGGACGCCAGGTAAATCCGTTTGCCGCCGATGCTCGCGCCCACAAGACTACTCCCGATGATAAGGGTGATTCTGGATCACGGTGACGGCCCGGTACAATTGCTCCGCCAGCACCACGCGCACCAGGCCGTGCGGCAGGGTGAGGCGCGACAGGGACCAGAGCCGGCCGTGGCGCTTCAGTTCCGGATGCAGGCCGTCCGCGCCGCCGATGACGAACGCCACGTCGCGCCCGCCGCGCATCCAGCCGGTCAGCGTGTCGGCCAATTCCAGCGTGCTCCAGTTCTGCCCGTGCTCGTCCAGCACCACCCGCTCGCAATCCGCCGGCAGGGCCGATTCGATGCGGCTGCGCTCGGCCTCGTGCACCTGATCGGCGGTCTTGCCGCCGGCGCGTTTTTCCGGTTTGATCTCGACCAGCTCGATGCGAGCCTCGCGCGGCATGCGCTTGGCGTACTCGCCGAAGCCGTCGTTCACCCAGGCGGGCATCTTGTGCCCGACCGCCACGATCATCAGCTTCACGGCTGCAGCGCGGGCTCCGCCAACTTGGGCTTTCTGCTCGCCGGCTGGCCGCCCCATAATTGTTCGAGGTTGTAATATTCCCGGATGGTGGGCTGCATGATATGGACCACCACCGCGCCCAGATCGACCAGCACCCATTCGCCGGACCCTTCGCCTTCCACGCCGATCACTTCAGTACCCAGCGCCTTGAGCTTTTTCTGCACGTTGTCGGACAAGGCGCGGGTCTGGCGGTTGGAGTCGGCGCTGGCGACGATCATGTAATCGGTCATGCTGGTGAGTTTCCTCACGTCCATCACGACGATGTCGCGCGCCTTGATGTCTTCCAGGGCGGAGACGGCCGCCTGTTTCATTTCCTCAGGTTTCATCGATGTCCTTGTATAAGCTATGGGTCTGAATATAATCGAGCACCGCATCCGGCAGCAAATAGCGCGGGCTGCGGCCGGCGGCGAGTTCCTCGCGGATTCGCGTGGCGGAAATGTCCAGCGCGGTGATTGGCTGGACAATGATCGCGCCGGCGGGCGCCGCGCGCAAGGCCTCCGGCTCGTTGGCGAGGCGCCGGCCGAGCTCGTCGCGCAGCGCTGCCGGCATGGTGGCGGCGGCGCGGGTCAAACCGCTGTGGCCGGGCCGCTGCGCCACGACGATGTGCGCCAGTTCGAACAGTTCGCGCCAGCGGTGCCAGCCGGCCAGGCCGAGAAAGGCGTCGCTGCCGAGGAACAGGCACAGCGGCCGCGCCGCGCCCAGCTCGCGGCGCAGGTCGAGCAGGGTTTCCACGGTGTAGCTGGGAGTCGGCCTGGAAATCTCGCGCTCGTCGAGGATCAGGAGCGGGTTGCCGGCCAGCCCCAGGCGCGCCATTTCCAGCCGGTGCCGGGCGGATGCGCAAGGCGGCGCGCGGTGCGGCGGCGCACCGGCCGGGATGATGCGCACTTCGCCCAGCGCCAACTGCTGCGCCAGCTCCTGCGCCAGCCGCAAATGGCCGAAGTGGAGCGGATCGAAGGTGCCGCCGAGAATGCCGATCGGAGCGAACTGACCCGTGAGGGGCGAGGGGTGAGGGGTGAGGTGTTGCTCCATCTTACTGCTCACCGCTTACCCATTTCCCGATCAATGGTCCTCGAAATGGTGCGTCTCCTCGGCGGGCAGGCCGGTATCCGGGTCGCTCCAGTCGGAGATGCCCAGTTCCGATTCCACCTCCGCCAGCGATTCGCCGGGCTCGTAGTCCGATTCGGCGCTGTACTCCATGTCCTGCACGGCTTCCCACAGCGTGGGGAAGGGACCGGACAGGCGGTCGGTTTCCTTGTCCTGCCAGTAAAAGCCGTCCGGACGCTCGAAGATCCGTGTCTGATCGTATCCGGCCGGGGTTTCGGGGATATTGGTCGCCATGCCGTCCTCCTTCTTATGTTGTGCTTACCCTCTTACGTGCCCGTCGCCCAGCACGATGAACTTCTGGCTGGTCAGTCCTTCGAGTCCGACCGGGCCGCGCGCGTGGATCTTGTCGGTGGAAATGCCGATTTCCGCGCCCAGGCCGTATTCGAAGCCGTCGGCGAAGCGGGTGGAAGCGTTCACCATCACCGAGCTGGAGTCCACCTCGCGCAGGAAGCGCCGCGCGCGGCTGTAGTCCTCGGTGACGATGGATTCGGTGTGCTGCGAGCTGTAGGTGCCGATGTGCTCGATCGCCGCGTCGATGTCCGGTACCACCCGCACGGAGAGGATCGGCGCCAGGTATTCGGTGTGCCAGTCTTCCTCGGTGGCGGCCTTCATCTCCGACACGATGGCGCGCGACGCCGGGCAGCCGCGCAGCTCGACGCCCTTGTCCAGGTAAATTTTGCACAGCGGCGGCAGCACCGTGGCGGCGACGCCTTCCGCCACCAGCAGGGTCTCCATGGTGTTGCAGGTGCCGTAGCGCTGGGTCTTGGCGTTGTCGGCGATCTTGATCGCCTTGGCGAGGTCGGCCTTGTCGTCGATATAGACATGGCACACGCCGTGCAGGTGCTTGATCACCGGGACGCGCGCCTCGGCGATCAGGCGCTCGATCAGCCCCTTGCCGCCGCGCGGCACGATCACGTCGACGAATTCCTTCATGGTGATGAGTTCGCCCACCGCGGCGCGGTCGGTGGTTTCGATTACCTGCACCGCGGTCTGCGGCAGGCCGGCCGCGGCCAGCCCCTCGCGCACGCAGGCGGCGATCGCCTGGTTGGAATGGATTGCCTCGGAGCCGCCGCGCAGGATCGCCGCGTTGCCCGCTTTCAGGCACAGCCCGGCGGCGTCGGCGGTGACGTTGGGACGGGCTTCGTAGATGATGCCGATCACGCCCAGCGGCACGCGCATCTTGCCGACCTGGATGCCGGAGGGGCGGTAGTTGAGGCCGCTGATCTCGCCCACCGGGTCGGGCAGCGCGGCGATTTGCAGCAACCCTTCGGCCATGCCGGCGACGCCTTTTTCGGTCAGGGTCAGGCGGTCGAGCAGGGCGGCGTCCAGGCCGGCTTCTCGGGCCTCGGCCAAATCCCGTGCATTGGCCTCGATCAGCTTGGCCGAGTCGCGCAGGATCGCCTGCGCCATCGCCGCCAGCGCCGTGTTCTTGGCATTGGTGTCGGCTTTCGCCATGTGGCGGGAAGCGGCGCGCGCTTGCCGGCCGACTTGTAGCATGTATGTTTTGATATCCATTATTTACCTCTTGCTTCAAACCCTAAATTTGCCACAAAAAGACACAAAATGCACAAGCTGTTTTTTTTCGTCTTTTCGCTTTTTTGCGGCGATGATTTCTGTATGGCATTTCCTGTTTAGCCCCAACCATCATCGGATGGGGATAGCGTTGAAAATTTGCTGTGGACAGGCGCCTAGGAGCCTGTCGGACTTAAAGGAAATCGGCTGCAAATCCGCCTGGCCGGTCCATATTTCGCCGTTTTCTTGGTCAATAGAATGACTATTGACCGGCAAAACCGGCAAAATCTGTCCTCGCCCAGCCGAATTTTCGCTTCGATTCTTCAAGTCCGACAGGCTCCTAGCCGCTCAATTGATTACAGTACGTAGCGCGCCAGATCTTCGCTCTTCGCCAGCTCCTTCAGCTTGCCGTCGACGTAGGCGGCATCGATGGCGATGCTTTCTTCGGTGACGCGGCCGGCGTCGAAGGAGATTTCTTCGAGCAGCTTTTCCATCACGGTGTAGAGCCGGCGCGCGCCGATGTTTTCGGTGCGTTCGTTGACCTCGAAGGCGATCTCGGCGAGGCGCTTGACGGCATCGGGATAGAAATCGAGCTTGACGTTTTCGGTGCCGAGCAGGGCTTCGTACTGCTTGGTGAGGCAGGCGTCGGTGTTGGTGAGAATCTGCTCGAAATCGGCCACGCTCAACGAATCCAGCTCGACGCGGATGGGCAGCCGGCCTTGCAGTTCGGGGATGAGGTCGGACGGCTTGGCGAGGTGGAAGGCGCCGGAGCAGATGAACAGGATGTGGTCGGTCTTGATCATGCCGTATTTGGTCGAGACGGTGGTGCCCTCGACCAGCGGCAGCAGGTCGCGCTGCACGCCCTGGCGCGATACCTCGGCGCCGGAGGATTCGGAGCGGCTGGTGATCTTGTCGATTTCGTCGAGGAAGACGATGCCGTTCTGCTCGACGTTCTGCACCGCCTGGATTTTCAGCTCGTCGTCGTTGACCAGTTTCATCGCTTCTTCTTCGGTGAGGAGCTTCATCGCCTCCTTCACCTTCATCTTGCGCTGCTTGCGCCGCCCGCCGCCGATGTTCTGGAACAGGCCCTGGATTTGCGAGGTCATTTCCTCCATGCCGGGCGGCGCGAGGATTTCCATGTGCGCCTGGGCGGCGGCGACTTCGATTTCGATTTCCTTGTCGTCGAGCCTGCCCTCGCGCAGCATTTTGCGGAATTTCTGCCGCGTGGCGTTTTCCTCGCTGTCCGCATCGCCGCTCCAGGCGGCGTCGCGCGGGGGCGGCAGCAGCGCGTCGAGGATGCGCTCCTCGGCGTGGTCTTCGGCGCGATGGCGCACCTTGCGGGTTTCCTGCTCGCGCGTCTGCTTGATCGACATTTCCACCAGGTCGCGAACGATCGAATCCACGTCGCGGCCGACGTAGCCGACCTCGGTGAACTTGGTCGCCTCCACCTTGATGAACGGGGCGTTTGCGAGCTTGGCCAGGCGCCGCGCGATCTCGGTCTTGCCGACGCCGGTCGGGCCGATCATCAGGATGTTTTTCGGCGTGATTTCCTGGCGCAGCGGCTCGGCCACCTGCTGCCGCCGCCAGCGGTTGCGCAGCGCGATGGCGACGGCGCGCTTGGCGGCGTGCTGGCCGATGATGTGTTTGTCCAGCTCGTGGACGATTTCCTGCGGGGTCATGGGAGTCATAGGTTCAGTGAGGAGTTAGGAGTGAAGAGTGAGGAATCGGTCGAGGTTTTTCTCCTCACTCCCGACTCCTTGCTCCTCACTCATTCAAGCACTTCAATCACGTGGTTCTGATTGGTATAGATGCACAAGTCGGCGGCGATGGTCAGCGCCTTCTTGACGATGTCCGCCGGCGCCAGGTCGGTATGATCGAGCAGGGCACGCGCCGCGCTCTGCGCATAGGGGCCGCCGCTGCCGATGGCGACCAGGCCCAACTCCGGTTCCAGCACGTCGCCGTTGCCGGTGATGATCAGCGAAGACTCGTGGTCCGCCACCGCCAGCATGGCTTCGAGCCGGCGCAGAATGCGGTCGGTGCGCCAGTCCTTGGCGAGCTCCACCGCGGCGCGCAGCAAATGGCCCTGGTGCTTGTCGAGCTTGGCCTCGAAGCGCTCGAACAGGGTGAAGGCGTCCGCCGTGCCGCCGGCGAATCCGGCCAGGATTTTGTCGTGGTACAGGCGGCGCACCTTGCGCGCGCTCGCCTTGACCACGATGTTGCCGAGCGTGACCTGGCCGTCGCCGCCCAGCGCGACCTGGGCGCCGCGCCGCACGGAAAGAATGGTGGTGCCGCGAAATTGTTCCATGGTTTCCTCAACGGGCCGATAATGGCCCTGTATTCGATACCGTCATTATACTGTCACCCATTTGTGCAAAACTAGAAGACATGCAAACGAAACCGTTCTCCAAACTCCCGAAACTCCCGTTCAAGTTGGACATGATCGTCCTGTTCAACCGCGTGATCTGCATCGTGTTCGGACTCATGCTGGTGTTCATCACCATCGGTATCATGGTGGGGGTGGTACGCCTGTTTCTCAACCTGGGCGACCTGCTGATCAACGAGGACATCACTCGCCAGTACATGCGGATCATCTCGGAAGTGCTGACCCTGTTCATCCTGATCGAGCTGTCCCGCTCCCTGGTGGACTATTTCAGCGCGCAACGCCTGCGCATGACCTTCATCGTCGATGCCGGGATCGTCTTCGTGCTGCGGGAGATCATGATCAAGCTGTTCGAGCACAAGATCGCCGTCGAGGAAATCTATGCCCTGAGCACGCTGGTATTCGTGCTGGGCAGCCTGCGCATCGCCTCGGTGCTGGTGTTTCAACGGGAGAAAATGATGCACGCCGAGGCGTTGCCGAACGCGGATTGAGAGCGGTGGGGTCAGCCGACCTTTCTGCGCAGGATGGTGGCGAACTGGTCGGCGCCCATGATGGCGAACAGCACATGGATCATTTCATTGGCGTTGCGGATCAGCACTTTCTTGCCGCTGCCGCTCAGGCCGGCCAGCGTGCCGACGAAATTGCCGATGCTGACGAAATCCACCCGCGGCACATTGGACATGTCGAGGAGTATTTCGCTGTGGATCGAGGCGAACTCCGCCATTTTCTGGAACTGATGCTCGCTGGCCGCTGAAATCACGCCGCTCAGGTAGAAGGCGCCGTCATCGTGCGGCGCAACATCCGGGGCGGGCGACTTCGCTGCCGCGACCGCCTTGCATTGCGGCATCGGCTCCCAGGAGGGGGGCGAGACTTCGAATGCGACCGCATATTCCACCGCCATGTCCTCGAATTCGGCCTGCATGTCCTGGCACTGATAGAGGTGAAGCAATAGCTGCCAATGCGCCTGTTCGTCCTCGCCACCCCGCCCGATCATGCCCTTGAGCAGGTCGGCCAGGCGCCCCACGCCGATCGGGGTGATCTTCTTGCCATTTTTCTTCAGTTCGAGCATGGTGTCCGCCAGCCGGCGGCTGCCGCACGCCTCCACGCCCTCCAGCCGCGAAAAATCCAGGCGCAGGCCCGCCCCCTTTTGCGCGGTCTGCACCATGCTCTGGAAAAAAGTGTCCTTGTCGCCTTTCAATACGCCGGTCAGCGACACATAGCGCTCGGCCGCCGGGCCCGCCGGGGCTTGGGCCGATGTGGCGCCGGGCACCTTGACATCGTCCCAGACCGGCGCCGTGCGCTCGAACTTGACGACGAATTCCAGTGCCAGCTCGTCGAATCGGCGCTTGTCGCCTTGCAGCTGGAAAATCTCGAACAACATCAGCCAGGGTTGGGCCTCCATCCTGTCGGGAGCGCTCCTGGCGTAGTCCGCCAGCAAAGCCGCAGCCTGTCCGGCGTGGCCGCTGGCATAGAGAATCGCCGCTTCCTCGGCCACCGAGGTCATTTCCGCGGAGGCAACCGCGGCCATCCCTCCAGTGCCTACCGTGAATGGATCGGCCTCTTTGGTTTTTGCCCGCAGGTCGGTTGCGGGCGACGGCGCAGCGGCGGAGGGGGCCGGCACCACTTGGGACGGCACACCGGAAACAGGTTTCGGCTTGGCTGGCGCCGGGGTTCGCGCAGTCTGCGTCGCTTTGGACGGCGAGGGCGAACGGGGAACGGGCTTAGCCTCGCCCTGTCGGTTCTTGCGAAAAAAGGAAAAAGCCACCGTTCATATCCCGATAAAACATACCCTTCCTGATTATAGGATCTGATCCGGGAATGCTCAACCTGGAGCCCATTTCTGGACTTTAATCTATTGTCGAATCGCCGCCCGTAATGGAACACCTTTTCGCGATAGCGTGGACGCCGCGATGCCGGCCAGCGCCAGGGCCCACACCACCACGGCGCCGGAAGGCAGGTCGAACGCCACCGACAGCCCCAGCCCCAGCAGATAGCTCGCCGCGCCGAGCGCGTAGCCCGCGCCCAGCCTGATGCGGGAGGGATAAGCGCGGCAGGCCAGGGCCGGCACGATCAGGCTGGCGAATACCAGGTAGACGCCGACCAGCTGCACCGAGGCGGTAACGGCGAAGGCGAACAAGCCGTAGAAGCCGAACCGGCCCAGCCGCCGCCCCAAGCCGAACCACAACGCCAGGATGACGGCGGTCAGCGCCGCGACCGGCAGGAGATGGGCGTAGCTGACCCACAAAATCTGGCCGGCGAGCAAATCCTGCAGATGCTCGCCGCCGTGCGGGTTGTTCGCCACCAGCAGCATGCCGCCGCTGGCGCCGAGCACGAACAGCACGCCGATCAGCGCCTCCTGGATTTCCGGCCAGCGCTTTTCCGTCCAGGTCAGCAACAAGGCGCCGAGGAGGGCGGCCGATACCGCCGCCGCCTGCGCCACCCAGCCTTCCGGCTCGAAGCCGACCCGATCCGCCGCGATCACACCGAGAGTGGCGATCTGGGCGATCGCCAGGTCGATAAACACGATGCCGCGCGCCAGCACCTGCATGCCGAGCGGCACATGCGTCGCCAGCACCAGCAGGCCGGCGAGGAAGGCGGGGAAAAGGATGGAAAGGCTGAGCGCGTCGAGGTTCATGTTTTATCTTTCATTGAGTTGGTGGCTTGTAGCGGGTAGCTTGTAGCTAAAGCCGCCCGCTACCAGCTACCAGCTACCGGCTGCCCGCCACCAGCAGCTTCTGCACCGTATCGTCATAGAGCCCGAACAAATCCTTCGCCCGCTCCGAGCCGCCCACCGTAAAGGGCACCACCACCACCGGGATATTGGCCCGCGCCGCCAGCCATTCCGCCGCGCGCGGGTCGTTGTAGGCGCCGCGGATCGCCATCCTGGCCGGCTGGCGTTGCAGCTGCGCCAGCACTTCGGCCAGGTGGCCGCTGGTCGGCTCCACGCCCGGCTTGGGTTCCAGCGCGGCGACCTCGCGCAGGCCGAGCCAGTTTTCGAGATAAGTGAAGGCCTTGTGGTGCACGACGACCGCCACGCCCCTGAGCGGCGCGGCCTCCTTTTCCCATTTTTGCAGCGCCGCCTGCCAGCGCCCGGCGAAGGCCTTGTAGCTGCCCTGGTAATAAGCGCCGTTGGCCGGATCGACCTCGGCCAGCCGCTTCGCCAGGGCATCGGCCACCAGGGCGATGTTGCGCGGATCGGTCTGGATGTGCGGGTTGCCGCCGGGATGCACGTCGCCGAGGGAACGGTCCACGCTGGACGGCACTTCCAGCATCCGCACATAGCGCGTCGCCTCGAAATTGCCGGGCTGGCCGGCCTGGATTTTCGGATTGCCGGCCTGTTGCAGCAGGATCGGCAGCCAGCCGATTTCCAGCTGCGATCCGGTGCACACCACCATGTCGGCATTGCGCGCCCGCGCCAGCAGGCTGGGCTTGGCCTGGATATGGTGGACATCCTGCATGGCGTTGGTGGCGTTGTAGACGCTCACCTTGTCGCCGCCGAGCTCCTGCGCCAGCGCGCCCCATTCCGGCTCGCAGGCGAGGATGTTGAGGGCGGCGCAGGCAGGCAGGGCAATCAAGCCCAGCGCCGGCGCCAGGAGGAGTTTCAGGATTCGTTTCAACATGTCCGTTCCTTAAAATTTATGTGCGCCGTGAGCACCGAGACTCATCTGGTATTGCAGGAAAACCTGGTTGTCAATCACGCCCTGGCGCGACTTGTCCTGGGCCAATTGCAGCCGGATGCGGGAAAATTCGCTGGGGTTGTAATCGACCATGAAGGCGTTGCGGGTCGGCGCGTAATCCGGCCGCAGCAGGTTGACGTTGTTGGCGCCGTAATCGACGCTGCCGGCATCGAGCCGCTCGGTGCGCACGCCGGCCCGCCAGTAGGGCGCGAACTGATAGACGCCCTGCACGTACCAGCCGGACTGGGTGGCGGCATAGCTTCCCGGCGCCGCGGCGCCCGCGGTGTCGAAAACCAGGCTACCGTCCTCGGTGCGGCGCAGATATTCCCCTTGCAGCTTGAAGTTGGTCGAGTACGGATTGCCGTTGGGCGCCCATTTCCACACTGCATCCGCGACCCACAGCCTGCTGTTGCCGCTGAAGCTGTTGGTGACGCCGGCGCCCGCCGCATCCACATCGTCCCACTGGCGGCCCTGCGGCGAAGTCGTCAGCAGGGAAAGCCCGGCGCGCCAACTGTTGCTCTCGCCCACGTCGCCACCGAGGTGGGCGAAAATCGCGCCGGCGCCGGCGCCGTTCTTGTCGCGGTCGGTGCCGGGGAAATTGGCGCCGCGCCCCAGCTCCGCGCCG
Organism: Sulfuricella sp.; assembly: GCA_023266195.1. Classification (GTDB taxonomy): domain Bacteria; phylum Pseudomonadota; class Gammaproteobacteria; order Burkholderiales; family Sulfuricellaceae; genus Sulfuricella. The sequence goes on along the minus strand of JAHFRP010000003.1, from coordinate 158,041 downwards.
ACTTCGACGAACAGGTCCGTGGGCGCGAGCCAGCGCAACTGCACGCCGTCGTTGTTGACCTGGCCGCCGAGAAAGGCCTGGTAGGCCAGCGGCGCATCGATGAAATCCCAGGTATGGGCGTGCTGCTCGTTGAGGTAGCCGATGCCGGAGAAGAAGCGGCCCGCCTTCAGCGTCAGCCCCTGTGGCAACGACGTGGTCTGGACGAACGCCTCCTCGGCCGATACGGTATCGTCGGAGTGAATGGAAAAATTCAACCCGCCGTAAAAAGAGGGGTCGATGTTGGCGTAGATGCCGAGCTCGGACTCCGCCAGGCTGAAGCCGCGCCGCGGCCGGATGTCGTCCAGCACGTTGTTGGGCAGGTGGAAGCCGGTGATCCGGTAGCCCGCCGGGTCTTGGGAAAGGTTGCTGTATATCCCGGACAGGATCAGCGATACGCCCGGATTGAAGGCGCCGACATCGCCGCCCTTGGGCGCCGCCTGGGCCGCAGCGGCCGTGGCCTCGCGCGCCTGGTCGGCGGCGCTGTCGGCCTTGCCGCCGACTTGTTTGACCTCGGCTTCCGCCTGCTGCAGACGCGCCTCCAGGCCGGCGATGCGCGCCTCGTAAGCCTGCCGCATTTGCTGGATTTCACCGCGAATCTGCGCCAGATCCGCATCGCTTGCCGCCTGCGCCGCGCACGGCAGGCCGAGCGCCAGCACGACACTCGACACGATGGTTTTTTTTGCGAACATGGTTGCCTCGTCGAAAAACTGGTTACGACGCTCTGTAGGTCGGGCACCCCGTGCCCGACGGTTCAGGTTGGAACGCGTGGTTTCGTCGGGCACGGGGTGCCCGACCTACGCACGGTACGCGGCGCGAGCTTCCGGCACGCGCCGCCCGGTTCAGTCGGTTTTCAGGCGAGGCGGGGCGGAGCGCGGGAACGGTAGGATCGAAGCGGGGCGGAGAAGAACAGCGCAAACAGTGCCGCAGCCGGGATAAAGACCGATTCCTCGGCGACGAATGCCGACGGAGAGGACAGCGCCGCGCTGCCGATGCCGGCATAGACGACGCATTTGTCGCAGGCCGGCGAGTGGGGCAGATGCTTTTCCTGCTGCGACTGGCCCGGCACGCCGTCCGCGAGGTGCGACAGGGCGTGCGGTACCGCGCCCTGCTGCGCGAAAAGCAGGGCGAAGGCAAGACACAGGGAGAAAAACAGGCGGAATTTCATTTACCCTTAAAACCTCAGTTCAAGCCACAGAGAACACAGAGATGAACCGGATTTTTGGACATTCCCGCATTCACCTGATAGGTGAGAACGGTTAGCCCAGCAACCCCTTGTTTTTCTCTGTGAACTCTGTGTTCTCTCGTGGCCAAATGCTTTTTCTAGGTTTATTTATGATCGTACACGCCGGCGTAAAGTGTCAAGTTCGGGCGAATTCCGGATCCTTGTGAAAATAGACCGCCCGCAACCGGCGCCGCCACCCCTATTTTTTCCGCGCGCGCGGGTGCGCCGCATCATAAACCTTCGCCAGATGCTGAAAATCAAGGTGCGTATACACCTGAGTGGTGGAAATGTTGGCATGGCCGAGCATCTCCTGCACTGCGCGCAGGTCGCCGCTGGATTGCAGCACGTGGCTGGCGAAAGAGTGGCGCAGCACGTGCGGGTGGACATTGGCTGAAATACCGAGCCGGAGCGCCCATTGCTTGATCCGGTACTGCACGGCGCGCGGCGTCAGGCGGGTGCCGTTTTTGCCGACGAACAGCACGTTTTCCCCGGGACGCACCAGGCTGTCCCGCGCGGGCAGCCAGTTTTGCACCGCCGCCAGCGCATGGCGGCCGACCGGTACCTCGCGGGTTTTGCCGCCCTTGCCGGTGACGCGCACGATGCCGGCGACCGGATCGAGCCCGGTCAGCGGCAGGCCGGTCAGTTCGGACAGGCGCAGGCCCGAGGAATAGAGCAGCTCGAACATCGCCTGGTCGCGCAGGGCGAGCGGGTCGTTTCCGGGGATATCCATCAGGCGTACCGCCTCGTCCGGCGACAGCGCATGTGGCAGGACTTTGGCTGATTTTGGCGCGCGCAGGCCGACGCAGGGATTGAGGGTAAAGCCGTGGTCGCGCGCCAGATAGGCGTAGAAGCCGCGCCAGGCGGACAGCATGCGCGCCAGAGTTTTCCCGCCCAAGCCGCGGCCGTGCAGCTGCGCGACGAAGCGCCGTATCTGGAGAGCTTGCAGCCGATCGAGCGGGACGTCGCCCGCCAACCGGAGCAGCTCGGCCACGTCGCGGCCGTAGCTGGTGCAAGTGAGCGGCGACAGGCGGCGCTCGCTGGCGAGGTGGATGAGGAAACCTTGCAAATAGGCCGTGCCGTCGCTCATCGGATCATCCATAAAAAGCCAGTGAACCGCAGAGGACGCGGAGGATCAAAGCACGGCGATCTCGATTCCGGACTTTTCTCTGCGGTAAAACTCCTTCCTGATTAGCCACGAGTTCAGCAGAGCATGTAGGAGCGGCCTGGAGGCCGCTCCTACAGCAATTTTTCAACGCCGTTGCACCCCTCGGCTGAGGTTGGCTAATCAGGATCCCCTTGTTACTTCAGATACCGCAACAGTGCGGCGCTGACCAGCTCGCCCAGCCGTTTCAGGTAGAGCGTGCCCATTTCCGGGTAAAAGCGCTGCTCGTCCTCGCTCGCCAGGGCGAGCAGGCCGAACGCCTGTTCCGAGCGCATCGCCACGTAGGCGAAGGAACGCAGGTTGGGGCCGGCCTCGCCGAACCAGGAGGGCGCTTCCTCGATGAGCTGGGGGCCGCATTTCGGGGTGATCAGTTCATCGGCGAAGGCGCACATCTCGATCGTCGCGCCCATGAATTCCGGCCGCGCCGGCAGATCGGCGCCGGCCCAGATGCGGATCGCCACATGCGGTACGTCGAAATCCTCGCGCAGGTTGAAGTAGGCGGTGTTGAGGGCGCTGTCCAGGTCGCACGCGCCCAGCAGCGACAGGCTGAGGCGGTGCATCTTCTCGCTGATGGCGTCGTTTTCCTCGCCGAACTGGATCAGCTCGCGCAGCTTGGTTTCCAGCAGCTTGTTCTTGTCGCGCAGCGCCAGCTGCTGGCGCTCGGCGATGGAAACCGCCCGGCCGCCGTGAGGATGGGGCAGAAAAATCTCCGCCAGCAGGGCGGAGTGCTGTTCGAAGAACTCCGGGTGCTCCTGCAGGTAGCTCGCAACCTCTTCCGAATTCAAGCTCATTCACGTTCCCTTTTTTAAAGATTGATTTGGCCTTCGAATACCGTCACGGCCGGGCCGGTCATCCATACCGGCTGGCCTTCTCCCGCCCAGCGGATGGTGAGCTCGCCGCCTCGGGTGGTTACCCTCGCTTCGCCATCGAGCAAGCCGCGCGCGATGCCCGCAGCCACTGCCGCGCAAGCGCCGGTGCCGCACGCCAGCGTTTCCCCGGCGCCGCGCTCGTAAACCCGCAGCTTGATATGGCCGCGGTCGAGCACCTGCATGAAGCCGGCATTGACCCGCGCCGGAAAGCCCGGATGATGTTCGATCCGCGGCCCGTCCGCCGCGACCGGCGCGCTGTCCGCGTCTTCCACCAGCTGCACCGCGTGTGGATTGCCCATGGACAGCACGCTGACCTCGACGATCTTGTCTTCCAGGCCGAGCAGATAGGTCGGCGCGCGCTTTTCGGCGACGAACGGGATTTCGGCCGGCTCGAAGCGCGGCACACCCATGTTGACCGTCACCTGGCCGTTCGGCTCCAGGCGCGGGACGATGATGCCGGACGCCGTTTCCACGCGGATCTCGCTTTTCGGGCTCAGGCCTTTTTCGTGCACGAAACGCACGAAGCAGCGTGCGCCGTTGCCGCACTGCTCGACCTCGCCGCCGTCGGCGTTGAAGATGCGATAGCGGAAATCGGCATCGGGCCGGGTCGGCCGCTCGACCAGCAGAATCTGGTCGCAGCCGATGCCGAAATGGCGGTCGCCGATGAATTTGAACTGGGCCGGGGTCAAATCCACGCTTTGCGAGATCGCGTCGAACACCACGAAATCGTTGCCCAGGCCGTGCATCTTGGTGAATTTCAAGTGCATAAAGCCACGTAATCCTTGTAAATACAGCGGTCCATCACCACCGTCATGCCGGCTTCCTGTGCCCGCCGCGCCGCCGCTTCGTTGACGATGCCCTCCTGGATCCAGAGCGCCGGCACTTTCAGGGCGATGCATTCGTCCACGATCGCATCGAGATGCTCCGCGGCGCGGAACACGTCGACCAGGTCGATCGGCCCCGGCACGTCCGTCAGGGCAGCATAGGCCTTCTGTCCCAGCACCTCGGCGGTGGCGGGGCGCACCGGAATGACGTTGTAGCCAAAACCCTGTATCGCCTTCGCCACGCAGTAGCTGGGCCGGTCCGCCCTGGGCGATAGCCCCACCACCGCGATATTCCTGATTTTTTTCAGCAGGGCGCGAAGCGCGCTGTCGTCCGGATTGTCGAAGCTCACACAGTCCCCCAAATCAGCAAATGGCGGTCGCTCACCGCTTCCACCCGGAAACCGAACAGGTCGGCGGCATGCAGCTGCGCCCGCACTTCCTCCGGGCGGTAGGCCGCCAACAGCGAATTGTGGAAATCCTGCCGCAGCACCGGCGGCGCATCGGCGGCATAGCGCTCGGTGAGCATGCCCGCTTCGGCAAACGAGGTCGGCCGCATCAAATCCATCACCAGCACCGGCGCGCCGGGTTGCGCCGTTTGTCTGACAGTTTCCCACAGCACGGCCGGGTCGTCGAGATGATGGAGAAGACTATTGCTGATCACCGCGTCGAACCTGAACGTTGCCAGAGCCGCGTCGGGCAGATAGCACTGCATCAGGGTCAGACGCTCGGCCAGACCCGCCGTGCGCACCGCGACCATGCCCAGATGCAGCATCGCGGCCGCGCCGTCCACGCCGGTCAGGTGCACATCGGGGTAAGCCCGGCAGAAGCGGATGCCGATGTCCGCCGCGCCGCAGCCCAGGTCGAGCACGCGCCCCGCGCCGAACTCGCGGAACAGGCGCCGGAAGTGCGCCACGAAAGCGTCGTGCGGCTCCGAGAAATCGGCCTGGGCGTAAACCTCGGCCTGCTCGGAGTCATTCATCAGATCGGGTTCGGGGATGCGTTGCATATGTTTTATAAACCTTGAAACTTCAGTTCAAGCCACGGAGATCACAGAGAACACAGATGATGAAGCAGGGGTTTTTGACATTTCCGCATTCACCTGATGGGTGAGAACAGCCAGCCAGGCAACCCCTTGTTTGTCCTCTGTGAACTCCGTATTCTCTGTGGCTAAAGTGCTTTTTCCAGGATAAACAAAAAAAACCGAACCGCGGAGGACGCAGAGGACGCGGAGGAAAACAAAACCGGGAACACCTCTGCCGGCAATGGACATAGAGCCATTGCCTTTCCTCTGCGCCCTCCGCGTCCTCTGCGGTAAATGCCTTTCAAGCTCAACCGTAAAATCTCTTCTCCCCCGGCGGCCGCGTCTTGAAGCGCTTGTGCAGCCAGAAATACTGTTCCGGCATTTCCCGCACGCGGTCTTCGATAAATTCATTCATGCGGCGCGTGTCGCTTTCCGCGTCCGCGCCGGGGAAACTCTCCCAGGCCGGGTAAAATTTCAGCACATAGCCCCCTCCGCCGGGCAGTTGGCGGGTGACCGCGGGCACCACCGCCGCGCCGGTGATTTTCGCCAGCCGCGACAGGGCGGTGATGGTGGCGGCGGGCACGCCGAAAAACGGCACGAACACGGCGTCGCGCGCGCCGAAATCCATGTCCGGCAGGTAATAGAACGGCAGCCCCTGGCGCATCGCCCGCACCACCGGCTTGAGGCCGTCCTGGCGCGAGGCCATCGGCGAATTGCCGAAGCGGGTGCGCGAATGGAGCAGCAAGGCGTCGAACAGCGGGTTCTTCTGCCGGCTGTACATCGAAACCAGCAGGTGGTCAGTGGTCAGCCTGACTCCGCCCATGTCGAGGCCGACGAAATGCGGCGCGAGCCAGATCACCGGCCGGCCGGCCACCGCCTGCCAATGCTCCAGCCCTTCGACCCTGACCAGTTTCCGGATGCGCGACCTGGGCGACCACCACAAAATGCCGCGCTCCAGCAGGCTGCGGCCGAAGGCCCGGAAATGGCGCTTCACCAGCTTTTCCCGCTCCCGGTCGGTCAGCGCCGGAAAGCACAGGCGCAGATTGATGCGCGCCACCCGCCGCCGCTCGCTCCCGAAAGCGTAGAGCAGCCAGCCGAACACCTCGCCGCAGCGCGCCAGCACAGCAAGCGGCAGAAAATGCAGCAGCCAGATGAGAAAGATGCCGAGGCGGGCCATCATATGGGATAACCGTAAGGAGTGAGGAGTAAAGAGTGGGGAGTAAGGTCAAAGGCGGCGCGGCGAAGGTTTTCACTCCTCACTCCTACCCCCTCACTCCCTACTGCCACGCCACGCATCATTCCTCACCCCTCTCGGCGCCTTTCGGCACCTTGAAGCGGTTATAGCTCCACAGATATTGCGCCGGCTTCCGGCGGATCACCTCTTCCACCGCCTGATTGATCAGCCTGGCGGCAGCCGCCGGGTCTTCCGGCAGCTCCGCGGAAAAGGGCGCCAGCCATAAGTCATAGCCGGCCCCATGCGGCCGGCGCTCGGCGAATGCCAGGATGGTGGCGGCGCCGCTCGCGCGGGCGAGGCGCGCCACCAGGGTCATGGTATAGGCCGGCCGGCCGAGGAATTTCGCCCACACGCCTTCGCCCTGGCTCGGCACCTGATCGGGCAGGATGCCGATCGCCTCGCCGCGGCGCAGCGCCCGGAACAAGGCGCGCACGCCGCCGATATCGGTCGGCGCCAGCGTGACATCGCCGCGCTTGCGGCCCGCTTCCATCAACGGTTGCAGCCAGCGCAGGCGCGGCGGCCGGTAAAGCACGGTGATCGGGTGGCGCGCCGCGTAATACAGGCTGGTGATCTCGAAACAGCCCATGTGCGGCGTCAGGAAGATCAGCCCCTTGCCCCGTGCGTGCGCCGCCTCGACATGCTCCCAGCCGTGGCAGGACTTCAGCAACCGCAGCGCCCGCCGCTCGGGCCGCAGCCAGACGGCAAGCAGTTCGGTCACGCTCTTGCCCGCCTCGGCCACCGCCTGGCGCAATATCCGGGCCTGTTCCGCCGGCGCGCAGATTCCGCTCGAAAAAAGGTTTTCCCGCATGCGCGCCGCATAGCGCGGCGAAGCCAGATAGGTGGCCCAGCCCATGGCCGCGCCGACCAGGTGCAGCAGCCACAGCGGCAGATAAGCAAGAATGCGCAGAAGGTGGATCATGTAAAGAATTTGAAATTTGACGGAACGCGCGCTATAAAAATACAATTGGTCAGCCGCCGTGTTAACGAGACAACTTGCGGGCGGGATATAAATTCGGCTAAAGCGTCGCCTGCTTCCTTCCCCGGAGCCAGTCGCGCCGGCAGCAACACGGGGATTATCTCAACTCAGGAGCAGAAATCTTGCAAGAATTCCTTTTTACCTCCGAATCCGTATCCGAAGGCCATCCCGACAAAGTCGCGGACCAGATCTCCGATTCCGTGCTGGATGCCATTCTAGCGCAAGACCCCCATGCGCGAGTAGCCTGCGAGACATTGGTCAGCACCGGGCTGGTGGTGATTTCCGGCGAAATCACCACCCATGCGGTGGTGAACTACATCGACATCGCCCGCGAAGCGGTCAAGCGCATCGGCTACAACAGCTCGGAAATCGGCTTCGATTATTTCACCTGCGCCGTGCTCACCGCGCTCAACAAACAGTCGCCCGACATCGCCCAGGGCGTGAACGAAGGCCAGGGCATCGACCTCGAACAGGGCGCCGGCGACCAGGGCCTGATGTTCGGCTATGCCTGCGACGAAACGCCGCAGCTGATGCCGATGCCGATCCACTACGCGCACCGCCTGATGCAGCGCCAGGCCGAGCTGCGCAAGGACGGCCGCCTGCCGTGGCTGCGCCCGGACGCGAAATCCCAGGTCACCATCCGCTACGTCGATGGCCGTCCCGAGCATGTCGATACCGTGGTGATCTCCACCCAGCACCACCCCGACGTTTCCCACGCCGAGTTGTCCGAAGCGGTGATCGAGGAAATCGTCAAGCCGGTGATCCCGGAAAAACTGCGCAGCGGCGACATCCGCTACCTGATCAACCCCACCGGCCGCTTCGTCGTCGGCGGCCCGATGGGCGACTGCGGCCTGACCGGGCGCAAGATCATCGTCGACACCTACGGCGGCGCGGCCCGCCACGGCGGCGGCGCGTTCTCCGGCAAGGATCCGTCCAAGGTCGACCGCTCCGCCGCCTACGCCGGCCGCTACGTGGCGAAAAACGTCGTCGCCGCCGGCCTGGCCAGCAAATGCGAAGTCCAGGTCGCCTACGCCATTGGCGTCGCCAAGCCGGTCAGCCTGATGGTCAACACCTTCGGCACCGGCAAGATCAGCGACGAGAAAATCGCCAAGCTGGTCGCCGCCAACTTCGACCTGCGCCCGAAAGGCATCATCCAGTCGCTCGACCTGCTCCGCCCGATCTACGCCAAGACCGCCGCCTACGGCCACTTCGGCCGCGAGGAGCCGGAGTTCGGCTGGGAAGCGACCGACAAGGCGGAAGCGCTCAGGGCAGACGCCGGGTTGTAATTTCCGCTCGAATCGAAAAGCCCTGCCTTGTGAAAGGTAGGGCTTTTTAACGGGCATCCACACACAAACAAAGTTGGAAGGTACAGCCGCATGAATATCTCGAGTTACCAAGACCTCTTGCAAGCCGCCAAACAACAGCCCGAGCCGCAGCGGCTGCTGTTCGTTTTCACCCAGCCGGAACTGCCGGAGGGCTATACCCAGGTGCAGATCGACCGCTTCCACGCCGGCCAGGGCGGCGTACTGACGCCCAAAATGTGCACCGACAAGGCGCTGGACGAACTAGGCAGTTTCGCCGACCTGGTCGAGGAATCCCGCCAGACCGGCCAGGACTGGAAAATCGTGTTCGTCGCCGCCCTGGACGGGCGCGGCGGCACCATGCCGAGCAGTGAGGATGCGCGGGTGCCGCTGGAAAAAATGGTCGAAGCGGTGCAGAACGGGGCGGTTTCCAACTTTTTGGCCTTCGATCGGGACGGGAATCTGGTGCGGTTTTCCTGAGAGCGTGAGAGAACAGCTGCATAACGCCCCCATCCATCTCACTGGCATGCAATGCACTATACTGAGTGTGCGAAGCTTTGCATGATCCCGACTTTCGATCGCCGAAATCTGCTCCGCAAGAATGTCCGCAAAAGAAAGCCTGTCGCCGCTTCCCAAACGGCATGATCAAATGTCATAATCGCAGAGAGCGCCCTCAAAAAAACGAAAGAACCATTAAAAGAAACAAGGAGAATCGGCCCATGAAATTGCAGAAACTGCTTTGGCCATCGTTGTTGTTAATGCTGGCGGTATTGTCTTATGACGCATACGCGGACGCCAAGCAGGCGCCAACGTTCAAGGCGCTGCCTCCGGGGGCCAAGGTGGTTGTCATGCCGATGGACGTCGAGCTGTTTGTGGTGAGCGCCGGCGGCGTGCTTGAACCGCAGGCCGAATGGACGACCAAGGCGCTCCAGAACCTGAAAGTCGCATTTCACGAGCGAGAACAAACCGGCAAGGTGGTATTCGGCGAGTTCCCCAGCGAACCGGATGAAACCATCGACAGCCTGAATCGCCTGCATGGCGCCGTGGGCACCGCGATCAACATTCATCACTTTGGTCCTCTCAAACTTCCCACCAAGGAAGGCCGCCTTGAATGGACATTAGGTCCCGAGGTAGCGATCGTGCGCGAGAAGACGGGAGCGGACTATGCGCTATTCACCTTCGTCCGCGACAGTTACACCAGTAGTGAGCGGGCTGCCGCCATGGTTGTCGCGGCGCTGTTCGGTGTCGGGCTGCCGGGAGGGGTGCAGCTCGGTTACGCTTCCCTGGTCGACCTGTCCACAGGGGAAATCGTTTGGTTCAGCCGCCTGGTCCGAGCAAAAGGCGATCTGCGCGATGCCGACAAAGCCAAGGAATCCCTCAGCGCATTGCTGGACAGCTTCCCCGGCTGACCGGCATGAAACGTCGGCAATTTATCGCCGGCTGCGGCTGCTGCGGCCTGTTGGGAGCCCTTCCGACATCGTTGCTTGCCGAGACAGCCTTGCTGGCGCCCACACGCTTCCAGCGGCCCGACCCGAATACCGATGAGGGCGGCCTTTGGGCCATGCTCGACCGGGAAGAAGCCAAGCTGCGACGCAGCCTGTTCCTGCTGCGCGACAAACCGATAAACGAATATGTCACGCGCATCGCCTGCCGACTCGTCGGCGACCATTGCCCGGATTTGCGGGTCTACATCGTCCGCTCCCCTTTTTTCAATGCGAGCATGGCGCCAAACGGCATGATGCAGGTGTGGACCGGCCTGCTGCTGCGCATGGCGAATGAGGCGCAACTTGCCGCGGTCCTGGGACATGAAATCGGCCACTATCTCGCCCGTCATAGCCTGGATCGCCTGCGTGACGCCAAAAGCCGGTCGGCCTTCGGCCAGTTCCTTGGCATTGCCCTGGGCGCAGCCGGCGCCGGGGGAGCGGCCCCGTTAGCGCAGCTCGCGGTAACCGCCAGCATGTTCGCCTATGGCCGAGAACACGAAAGGGAGGCCGACCGCATCGGACTGGAGCTCATGGCTCGTGCAGGTTACGAGCCGATGGAAGCGTCGCGGGTGTGGGAACAACTGCTGGCCGAAATCAAGTCGGAAAAGGATTGGTCCGGCGATGCGGGCGAGCGCAGCATACTGTTCGCTTCCCATCCGCCCGCCCAAGAACGCCAGCAGGAATTGGTAGCGCGCGCCGCCACACTCGGCGCGACGAATGCCGAAACGGGGGAAGCCGCCTACAACGCCATGCTCGCTCCCCATCGGTGGGGCTTACTGGAAGACGAACTAAAGCGCCGCAAATCGGGGGAAACTCTTGCCTTGCTGCAGCGCATGCTGGAACGCGCTCCGCAGGATAGCGAGTTGCGCTTCTTCATGGGGGAAGCCTATCGCATACGCGGCGCGGAGGGGGACATCCAACTAGCCCTCGAAGCATACCAAACCGCTTCCGGCCAGGCCGGAGCTCCGCCGGAACTGTACCGTTCGATGGGCACAATCTACCGGCAAACGGGAAACCAGCAAGCGGCAGTGGATGCCTTCCGGCGTTATGTGGCGGCAAAGCCGGGCGCCGAAGACGTGGAAATGATTCTGAACTATATCAAAGAAGGGGTTTGACTCATGAGATGGCTATTACTTGGATCGATACTTTTCCTCACCTCGTGCGCCGCCATGACGAAAGTCGGGCCGGGTGAGGTCACCATCAAGGAGCAGATGGTCGCAAAGCTGGATAGCTCGTGGAATCGGCTGGAGGCCCGCGGCGCCCAAAAAACCGAAATCTGGACTACCGATGGGCTGCCGCTGGACAACCTCATGTTTTATGTCGGCGTAAAGGACGGCGACCCCTTGGTGGAACTTCAAAACCGGCAGGAAAAACAACAGCCCCGCTTCCATGCGACGATGCAGCCGCATGAAATCGTGGAATTATTCGATGCGGTAACAGCGGAAAATGGTACCCGCTTCAAACTCGACAAGCTTTCTCCCATGCAGTTCGCGGGCGGCAATGGCTTCCGTTTCGACTTCACCCAAATACGAAAAGGGGATGAAGTCGAACTCAAGGGCGTCGGCTATGGCGCATTACGTGCGGGAAAACTTTACCTGATGGTTTTCCGGGCTCCGAAAATCTTCTATTTCGGTAAGCATATCGAGAGAGTGGAAGCGGTAGCCCGTTCGGTTCAAGTGCGCGGGTAATTCAGCCAGGCCACACCAACCGATCTACGGGACCGCCCTGCCCCCGCCGGCAGGGCGGTCAACTCTAGCCGATCAATCGGCGCATCCGTAATAGACTGCGGCACCCACCTTGCCATTCCAGCCAGCGGGTTCAGCGGTGTCGATAATGCTCTTGGCTTGGGCAATTTCATCCGCCGTGCCGTGTACCACGAGAAGCAGCCTGTTGCTCCTCAATTCGTCCTCATAGTCGAGAACATCGTCGCCTGGAATGCAGGCGTAAGCTTCCGCATCCAGTTCGTCGAGCCCGCCAAGCATGGGCACGTTACCCGCTCCAGCCGCCCTATCTCCAACAATGCTCAGTTTTTCCCCATCGAACCCGGCAAGCTGCAATTTCTTGACCATGACTTCGGCCAGGTCGTGATCCGCAAATGTGGCGACAATCGAAATTTTATTGGACATAGCAAGAACCTCCATCTAAAAAATCCGCCTTTGACTATAAATTGGTTATAGCACAATACCAGAGTGATTTTGTCGTGTTTTTGTACTGGCTTGACTGCGCTACTCGGCGGGGAACCGAGGGGAATACGAACCAAGCGATTGACAAATCGACAGCAAAGGCAGTTCGTGCGTATAATAAATGCGCATCATCAACGTTGCCGAGGATCAAGATGATTACCACACAACCCAAACGATCCGTCAACCTGACGGTCAGCGGCGCCCTGATTCAGGAAGCTAAAGCGCTGGAAATCAACCTATCCCGCGAATTCGAAGCGCATCTCACGCAGATGGTCAAACAGCGCAAGCAGGAAAAATGGCGGGCGGAGAACCAGGAAGCCCTCGAAGCCTACAATGCCCATATCGAACGTGACGGGGTATTCAGCGATGGCTTGCGGAGTTTCTGAATGGCGCAATTCGATGTATATCCGAATCCCAATCCGTCCACAGTCAAAAACATTCCTTACCTGCTCGATGTGCAATCCAATCTGCTCGATCACCTGATCACGCGGGTTGTGGTGCCCCTGGCCCGACCGGAGGTAATCGGGAATAAGTCGGCCCGCTATTTGAATCCGGTCTTTGAAATCCGGGGCGAAAAACTCGTGATGCTTACCCCCGAAATGGCGGGCGTTTCCGCAAAGCACCTTGGCCAGACCGTAGCCAGCCTGAGGGAACGTCACGCCGAAATCATCCGAGCGGTGGATGTTGTTTTTTCGGGGGTGTAATAACGTATTGTTTTTACCCTGGGGCTTCTGGTTTTGTGCGCTTCGCGCAGATGATCGATGCCGGGGGCAGCCCGGCGGCTGTACACCTTTCTTGCTTCGCCAAGAAAGGTGTACCAAAGAAGGCGACTCCCATCCGCCGCCCCTGCGGGGTTCCCTGCGTTGCTCGCCAAGCCGGGCGATTGCGTAAACTCGGCCTGCGGCCTCAAACAGTACGCAATCGACTTCCCCCGGCTCGGCTGCGCTACTCGGCGGCGAATCGAGGGGAAGAAAACCCAACCCCAACCCACCCCACCCAGCCCTCCCCGGCGGGGAGGGTACCCAATCAAACCGGGCTTCGCCCACAAAACCACAATCCCCTTCTGCGCCGCCCCGGATTTCCGGGTAAACCGGGGGCCGTCGGCTGCGTACTGTTTGAGGCCGCAGGCCGAGTTTACGCAGCCGCCCGGTTTGCCCGGAAATCCGGGGGAAGCCCGAAGGGCCGGCGCGGCAGGGTGCCCTTTTGTTTGGTTCCTTTATTTTGGGCAAGCAAAATAAAGGAACCTGCCGCCGGGCAGCCCCCGGCATCAAGCAGCGCGCGAAGCGCACAAAACCAACACCCCTCATCAAACGGTTGCCCAACCCACGCCATCCGCGCTACCATGCCAATGGATTATATGATTCATCGGATGGTGAATTATGGGGTTGCGCCGCACCGAAAAACCGTGGTCTGTCCCCTATTGCCGCAAAGGAGATCGCTCAATGAAATATCGAGAGGTGGAAATCTTTTCTGGCCATCGGTTTCAGGTGCCAGAACACATCCAACGCCTCGACTCGAAGAGGAACCGAGGATGGCAACTTCGTTATGGAAAGTGGCTATCCTTTTCAGACGGTACGGCTGATGGAAGCGGTGCCGGTACTGCGTTGGCATTGGCAATCGAGGAGCTTCACCGGCGAATTGATCGCCTGCCCGCACCAACGGGGCTAAGGCGGGAACCCAATGCTTCAAAGAACAACGACCTTCCAGTCGGCATATCTGGTCCCATCTCACGGACTCGTAAAGGCCGAAAGGTGGCCGAGTACAACTTCGGCGTCACCATCCCGAGATTCGGAGATAAGCCAACCAACGTCAATGTGTACATCGGCACCGAGAACACAATCACCGACGAACGATACGACGAGGCTCTTGCCAAGGCCGTTGATATCCGCACGAAAGCAGAGAGGGCATATCAAAGTGCCGCTACCAAAGCCAAGCGTGTAGCCAGTCGACCGAAAGGTGGTACGGCGTAATCATGAGCCCCATGACGCCCAACTCCGCGCCCCTGAGCTAGCACGTTGGAGGTCATCTTGCTGACTCGCCTGAGCACGCTGCTATTTCTCAGTCTCTTCTGCGGACACACATTGGCTTGGGACACGCCAGATCGGGCGCTATCAGAGTTTCTGAAATTTGAGCTAAACGGGGGACGTCTTACGGGGGCGAATTGGACGACCTACGTTTCGCGGTACATCGCAGCGCCAAAGAATTACGATGAGCCGGGTTGGGATGAGGTCACAGTAGTAGCGGGTTACCGCATTCGCGCCAAACAATGCTCCTCCGCAAGCCGGTGCATTGCCCTGGTTGAATTTTCACTGTTCCCTACGGCAGGTCTTGATGACCCCAATGTCGTTGCCCACCGAAATGGCGGGCGGGAAGAAATCAAGTATTCGCTAGTCCAGCAGGGCAGTGCGTGGTTGCTGGAGCCAAATTTTGGCGCCCCGCATGTTATGCTAACAACATATCTCGGCTTCAGGAAAGGTGGCCGGTCATGATCTCCAACTTTGTCGTTAACAGCTCACAAACACGGAAGGGCAGGGTCAGGTCTATTTCAGTAGCGCCCAGCTTACTCTGTTACCCTTACAATTTGCCCCACCGTCGTGAAATGTATGGCCCTGATGGCGGGAATATCGCATGGGCTATGCTATAACGCTAGACTTGACCCCATGCATTTTGCATCTTACAATCCCCATAAGTACCGCTTTTCCCCCGCGGTTCAGTCCAACAAGGTTTATCCGCCGCCAATAACGATAGTGGATATGCGGAGTTCGCGGGGCGGCGGATAAACGCTATTCGTTGGGCCTCTCAATGAACCATATCCGCCACGAGGAAACGTCCCGCGACTCTCTGTTCAAGGATATTGAGCAGAACCTGGAGGCCATCTATGCGTTATGGGGCGGCGGAAATATCGGCCTTCGATTTTCTATTGCAATCCTATGTGCAGTGAAACTTGAGGCGTTTATCAACGTCGCAGGAAAGCTGAAACTGGAGCACTGGGACATTCTCGAACGTAAGCTCTCCTTCGAAGAGAAATGTCGTATGGTGTTCTCCACCTCTGGTCTAGCGTTTGACCGCAACGTAGAGCCAAACAGGTCTGCCATTCGAATGTTTGAGATCAGAAATGCCCTCGTCCATCCGAAGATGAAGCTAGACCGTATCGACGAACACATTTCCCAAGATGAATACGAACGTCGGAGCATTGCATTTACGGGAGTCTTGCATCCGCTACGTTCCGAACTCACTCGTGAGCTAGTGACCCATCTCAAAAGCACTAGCGATGCATTTGTGTCGCAATGGGGGCCAAAGCTGCTCGACGGCGCCCCTGACTACTGGCTGACGGGCGGTTCTACCGGAGGGTTCACGCATGAACCGCCCTCCGAGGGCTGAAGGGCAGGGTCAGGTCTATTTCAGTAGGGGCTGAAGGGCAGGGTCAGGTCTATTTCAGTAGCGTCCAGCTTACTCTGTTACCCTTACAATTTGCCCCACCGTCGTGAAATGTATGGCCCTGATGTGGCCCTGATGGCGGGAATATCGCATGGGCTATGCTACAACGCTAGACTTGACCCCATGCATTTGGCCCTGATGGCGGGAATATCGCATGGGCTATGCTACAACGCTAGACTTGACCCCATGCATTTAGCATGGGCTATGCTACAACGCTAGACTTGACCCCATGCATTTAGACTTGACCCCATGCATTTACATGCGCAGTATAAACTCGGCCTGCGGCCTCAAACAGTACGCATCGACTGCCCCCGGCTCGGCTGCGCTACTCGGCGGCGAATCAAGGGGAATTCAAACCAAACAACCCCATCTCCATCCTGACCTTCCCCTTGAAGGGGAAGGAACTTGTCCCCCTCTCCCCTCCGGGGAGAGGGCTGGGGAGAGGGGAAGTGGAGAAAATCCGCCCACTATGCGCCACCACTGTCCGTACAAAGAAAGTATCCCGTCCGCCGGGCGGAACCGGCACCCAAACAACTGCGCGAAGCGCACAAAACCAATACACCTCAATCAAACGGCCGCCCAGAACGCA
This sequence comes from Sulfuricella sp., assembly GCA_023266195.1. GTDB lineage: Bacteria > Pseudomonadota > Gammaproteobacteria > Burkholderiales > Sulfuricellaceae > Sulfuricella. Next base: position 141,699 of record JAHFRP010000003.1, on the reverse strand, counting down.
GATTGACTCCGCGTACGTCAATGCGTACCATTTAACTTCCATTACTTCGGAGAATGAAGATGGCTACTCTCACTGCAAGCGAAGCTCGCGCCAACCTGTATCGGCTTATCGACCAAGCCGCTGAGTCACATCAGCCGATTCACATCACGGGGAAGCGCACCAGCGCCGTTCTTCTATCAACTGAGGATTGGGAAGCAATCCAGGAAACGCTATACCTGCTTTCCATTCCCGGCATGCGCGAATCCATTAAGGAGGGTATGGCCGAGCCTCTTGGCAAAAGCGCCAAAGGACTTGAATGGTGAACTGGCAGATCGTCTATTCGAAGCACGCGCAGAAGGATGCAAAGAAACTGGCATCCGCGGGCCTGAAGGCCAAAGCGTTAGAGCTCCTGGATGTGCTCACTGCCGATCCATTTCAAAATCCGCCGCCATACGAAAAGCTGGTCGGCGATTTAGCTGGTGCATATTCACGACGTATCAACATTCAGCATCGTTTGGTCTATGAAGTCTTCCCCAAGTTGCGCGTGGTTCGTGTGTTGCGTATGTGGGCGCACTACGAGTAAGAGCGGCCCAACCTTCACAGCACGGCAAACCAACCCAAAAACCAAAAATCCCAAATTTCGGTTATAATTCAATCCAACCGAGGAGCGCTGCAACGGATTCCATCCGTCAGGCTCGGCTTTTCAAAACCGCGCTTACCTGTTATCAACCCCGTGCCGGGCACGGGATGCCAGGTGAGCCGCACCACAGCATCCCCCCGGCCACATCGTAAGGAATTGCGCATGAACGCTGTGGCTGAAACCAGAAACTTTACCGACTGCAAAGTCGCCGACATGTCCCTGGCCGTTTGGGGCCGCAAGGAAATTTCCATCGCCGAGGTCGAAATGCCCGGCCTGATGGCGATCCGCGCGGAATTCGCCAAGGCGCAGCCGCTCAAGGGCGCGCGCATTGCCGGCTCGCTGCATATGACGATCCAGACCGCGGTGCTGATCGAAACCCTGCAGGCACTGGGCGCCGAGGTGCGTTGGGCTTCCTGCAACATCTATTCGACGCAGGACCAGGCCGCCGCCGCCATCGCCGCGACCGGCACGCCGGTGTTCGCCTACAAGGGCGAATCGCTGGAAGAATACTGGGAATACACCCACCACATTTTCGAGTGGCCCCGCAACGCGAACGGTGAAGAAGCACCGGCCAACATGATCCTCGACGACGGCGGCGACGCCACCCTGCTGCTGCATCTGGGCGTGCGCGCGGAAGCCGACCTTGCCGTCATCGCCAACCCGACCTGCGAGGAAGAGCGCGTGCTGTTCGCCGCGATCAGGAACAAGCTGGCAGCCTCGCCCGGCTGGTATTCCGCACGCATCAAGCACATCAAGGGCGTGACGGAAGAGACCACCACCGGCGTGCACCGCCTCTACCAGATGGCGCAGGACGGCCGCCTCAAGTTTCCGGCGATCAACGTCAACGATTCGGTCACCAAGTCCAAGTTCGACAACCTGTACGGCTGCCGCGAATCGCTGCTGGACGGCATCAAGCGCGCCACCGACGTGATGGTCGCCGGCAAGATCTGCGTGGTGCTCGGCTACGGCGACGTGGGCAAGGGCTGCGCGCAGGCGTTCCGCGGCATGGGCGCGACCGTGATGGTGACCGAAATCGACCCGATCTGCGCGTTGCAGGCGGCGATGGAAGGCTACCGCGTGGTGACCATGGACGAAGTGGCGGCGCTCGGCGACATTTTCGTCACCTGCACCGGCAACCTGAGCGTGATCAACCACGACCACATGGTGAAGATGAAGAATGAAGCCATCGTCTGCAACATCGGCCACTTCGATTCGGAAATCGACATCGCCTCGCTGGAAAAATACCAGTGGGACGAGATCAAGCCGCAAGTCGATCACGTGATCTTCCCCGACGGCAAGAAGCTGATCGTGCTGGCCAAGGGCCGCCTGGTGAACCTGGGCTGCGCCACCGGCCACCCCTCGTTCGTGATGTCGGCTTCGTTCAGCAACCAGACCATCGCCCAGATCGAGCTGTTCAACCACCCGGAAAACTACGAGAACAAGGTGTATGTGCTGCCCAAACATCTGGACGAAAAAGTGGCGCGCCTGCATTTGATGAAGATCGGCGTGCACCTCACCGAACTGACCGACGCGCAGGCCGCGTATATCAGCGTGCCGAAGAACGGTCCGTACAAGGCGGCGCATTATCGGTATTGATTGTTGAACCGCGGAGGACACGGAGGACGCGGAGTCACATTCCGACTTTCCTCCTCGCCCTCCGCGTCCTCTGCGGTGAACCAGCATGTCTAATAATAAACCTATCCTCAGCTTCGAATTCTTCCCCCCCAAAAACCCGGAGGGGGTCGAAAAACTGCGTGCCACGCGGCAGCAGCTGGCCCAGCTCAACCCGGAATTTTTCTCGGTCACTTTCGGCGCCGGCGGTTCGACGCGCGACCGCACGCTGGAAACCGTGATCGAAATCCAGCAGGACGGCCACAAGGCCGCGCCGCATCTTTCCTGCATCGGCTCGACCAAGGACAACATCCGCGCCATCCTCGACGAATACAAAGGCCACGGCATCCGCCATATCGTCGCCCTGCGCGGCGACATGCCCTCCGGCATGGCCTGTCCGGGGGAATTCCGCTATGCCAACGAGCTGGTGGAGTTCATCCGCGCCGAAACCGGAGACTGGTTCAACATCGAGGTGGCGGCCTATCCCGAATACCACCCCCAGGCGCCCACGGCCCAGGCCGACCTGGTCAACTTCAAGCGCAAGGTGGAGGCGGGCGCCGACGCCGCGATCACCCAGTATTTCTACAACGCCGACGCCTATTTTCATTTCGTCGACGAATGCGAGGCGATGGGGATTACCGTCCCGATCGTTCCGGGCATCATGCCGATCGGCAACTTTTCCCAGCTGGCGCGTTTTTCCGACGCCTGCGGCGCCGAGATTCCGCGCTGGCTGCGGCTCAAGCTGCAAGGCTACGGCGACGACACTGCTTCGATCCGCGCGTTCGGCCTGGATGTGGTGACGGACCTGTGCGAACGGCTGCTGAAGGAAGGCGCGCCGGGGCTGCATTTCTACACCCTCAACCAGGCCGGGCCGGTCTCGGCCATCTGGCAACGGCTCGGGCTGTAAGACTGGAGATCAGGGCCGCTCCGCGAGTTGTCGATCTTCGGCCCATGCCGTAGCATAAGAATATGCGGCGCGCCCTGATTTCCCCGTTCTTCCTGATTGCCGGCTTCATCGTCGCCCTGGCGGCGGTGGATTTTTCGTTTTCCCATCTGCTGCTGCCGTTGGACAACCGCGTCTCCGACCGCTTTGTCCGCATCCACGCCGGCGGTTTGCGGCCCGATCCCGACATCGTGATCGTGGATATCGACGACCGCAGCCTGGCCAAGATGATCGACGCCGCCGGCAGCTGGCCGTGGCCGCGCTCGGTGCACGGCGAGCTGGTCGAAGGCATCGCCCGCCAGCACCCCAGGGCCATCGTGTTCGACATCCTGTTCGCCGAACCGGACGTCTACCGGCCGGAAAGCGACGCGCTGTTCAACGAGGCGGTGCGCCGTGTGCCGAACGCCTATTTCCCGATGGTGCGCCGCAGCCCGAGCGAGGATGCCGGCGGCATCCCGCTCGCCGAATATGCCCCGGCGCTGGGCATCGCACCGACGCCCAGCGCCGGGCGCGATGCTCGGGTGTCGCTGATCCTGCCGCTGGCGGTGGCCAAGGAAAACTGGCGTGCCGGCACGATCAATTTCGTTGAAGACCGCGACGGCATCGGGCGCCGCTACAACGTCTACACCGATGCCCACGGCTGGCGCATCCCCTCCCTGCCCGCCCGCGTCGTCGGCGACCTCGGCTACCCGCTGCCCGACCGGGAAACCATCGTGCTCGGCTGGCGCGGCGCGGCCTTGTCCCATGCCCGTGTATCGTATGCCGACGTGTACGAAGACCTGGAGCGGAAAAAGCCGCTGCGCGACCCGGAAGAGTTCCGCGGCAAAATCGTCATCGTCGGCACCACCGCCACCGGTCTGCACGACATCCGCGCCACCCCGCTGTCCAGCTTGGCGCCGGCGGTGGAAATCCTCGCCACCGCGCTCGACAACCTGAAGAACGGCGGCTACATGCGCACCGTGCCGGCGCCCGCCTCTTTCGCGCTGGCGTTGCTGCTGGTGGCGGCCCTGTGCGCCGCTTTTCTCACCCGCCGCAACACGCTGACAATCGGCGCCGTCCTGCTGCCGCTGTCCGCCGTTGTGCTCGGCGCGGAATATGCCGCGCTAAGCCGTCAGCTGCTGCTGCCGGTGGCGGCGCCGCTGGTTTTCGCGTGGACATTCTATTTCGCCGCCGCCCTGCTGGAATACCTGCGCGAGCGGCGCGAACGCGAAAAAACCGTGCAAATTTTCAACCGTTTCCTCGATCCGCGGGTGGTGAAGGAACTGGTCAGCCACGGCACCACGACGGAAAGCATCAGCGGCCAGGCGCGCGAAATCACTGTGCTGTTTTCCGATATCCGCGGCTTCACCACCCTGTCCGAACTGCACGCGCCGGCCGAGATCGTCGCCCTGCTCAACCGCTATTTTTCCTTGCAGGTGGAAGTGATTTTCCGCCACGGCGGCACGCTCGACAAATTCATCGGCGACGCGATCATGGCGTTCTGGGGAGCGCCGGGAGAAGACGCGGCGCAGGCCGAACACGCCATCGCCGCCGCGCTGGAAATGGCCGATACGCTGGAGCGCTTCCGGCAGGAGATCGGCGCGATGGGCGCAACCTTCGACGTCGGCATCGGCATCCACAGCGGCCCGGCGGTGGTCGGCTTCATCGGCTCGGAGCAGCGTCAGGACTACACCGCCATCGGCGACACCGTCAACCTTGCCAGCCGCATCGAAGGCCAGACCAAGGGCGTCAGCCGCATCCTGGTATCGGCCGACACCATGACCCGCTGCGCCGGCGCGTTCGATTTCGTCGGCCACGGCCTGTTCAAGGTGAAGGGGCGGACGCAGGAAGTGGAGTTGTTCGAACCGAGGAGAAAAACCGGTTAGCCGCGAAAAGGCGCACTCACTCCCCTCTCCCACTCGTGGGAGAGGGGCTGGGGGAGAGGGAACAGCGTATCTGCTCCAATACACTCTCCAACTGGTGCATCACGTCGTTATTCCAGAAACGCAGCACCGTGTAACCTTGACTGCGCAGCCACGCGTCCCGATGCTGGTCATACGCCATCTGTTCGGCATGCTGGCCGCCGTCCAACTCGACAATCAGCCGGAGCTCCAAACAGACAAAATCCACAATGTAGCTCCCCATCGGTTTTTGCCGCTTGAATTTCAAACCCGTGAAACGGTGCGCCCGCAGGTGATACTACAGCCGTTGCTCGGCTTCAGTCTGGTTACTGCGCAAGGCTTTGGCATTTTTTAGATTCACCCTCTCCCCCGGCACTCCCGCCCCCAGCATCGGCTTCAACGCCGTCTTGATGCTGGAAAACACCTTGGGATTATCCCGCTCCAGTTGCGCCAGCAGGGTTTTCATGTGCATGCGCTCGGTCGGCATGCCGAAGCAGGCCGGGCAATTCTCCATGATGACGGGCAGGCCGGCGGATTTGGCGAAGGCTGCGGTCTGGCGCTCGCGGGCGTAGATGAAGGGGCGGATCACGCGGATGTCGCCGCGGTCGTTGAGGTAATGCGCCTGCATGGTCCTCAGCTTGCCGCCGAAGAAGGTGGACATGAGGAAGGTTTCGGCGGCGTCGTCCAGGTGCTGCGCCAGCGCCAGCACGTTGTAGCCGTTGTCCCGCGCCGCGCGGTAGAGGATGCCGCGCCGCATGCGCGAGCAGAAGGCGCAGAACGAATCGCCCTCCATCGATTGCTCCGCCTGCGCGACGATGGGCTGGCTTTCGTAGAAATAGGGGATGCCAAGCTGTGCCATATAATCCTTCAACGGCGAAGGATCGAACTCGGGCGACTGCGGATCGACCGTCGCCGCCGCCAGCTCGAAGCGGATCGGCGCCCTTTTCTGCAGGGCGACCAGCACGTGCAGCAGCGACAGGCTGTCCTTGCCGCCGGACAGCCCGAGCAGCACACGGTCGCCCGCCCGGATCATGGAAAAATCGCCGATGGCGCGGCCGGCTGCGCTGATTAACGATCTCGGCGGAATGACTTGCTCACCCTTCACCCTTTGCTCCTCGCCAACATTCATCTTAAAAATCACCTGCGTAGGTAGGGTAATTCGCTCTTATGTAGGTCGGTTCAAGCGTAGCGGAACCGACGATTTCGCTCGCGGCATGTCGGTTCCGCTACGCTTGAACCGACCTACCACTGCTCCGGTGTCGATTCCTTAAAAAAGGCTATGTTCGCATTTTGATTTATCGGCGTTTATCGGCGGCCAATCAAAGTTTTTAGGTTCACAAACTCGCGCTGCGCCCACCGTCCACCGGCAGCACCGTGCCGGTGACGTAGGGCGCGTCCTTGATCAGGAACGACACGGCGCGGGCGATGTCGTCGGGCGAGCCCTCGCGCTTCAGCAGGGTATGGGCGACGATGCGGCGGCGCTCCTGCTCGTCGAACGACGCGTCCGCCTCCGGCCACAGGATCGGCCCCGGCGCCACCGCGTTGACCCGCACTTCGGGCCCGAGTTCGTGGGCGAGCGACTTGGTCAGCGCCACCAGCCCGGCCTTGGCGATGCTGTACACCACGTAGCTCTTCATCGGCCGCTCGGCGTGGATGTCGGCGATGTTGACGATGCAGCCGTGGCTGTGGCGCAGCGGCATCGCCGCCGCCTGCGCCAGGAACAGCGGCGCCTTGAGGTTGGTGCCGATCAGGTCGTGCCAGTCCTGTTCGCCGATTTCGCCCACCGCCGTCGGGTAAAAGCTGGACGCGTTGTTGATCAGCACGTCGAGCCGGCCGAATCGAGAGACCGCCGCGCTCACCAGCTCGGCCAGGTGCTCGACCTGATGCAGGTCGGCCTGTGCCAGCGCGGCGGAATCCGGCCGCAGGCGGTTCAATTCGTCGCACAGCGCCGCGGCTTCCGCCGCGGAAGAGCGGTAATGGATCACCAGGTTCGCCCCCTCGCGGTGCAGCCGGCGGCAGATCGACGCGCCGACGCGTTTGGCGCCGCCGGTAATCAACACCACTTTACCTCGCATGCCGATCTCCACTAAACTCGAACAGGTCGAATCTACCATATTTCCCGATGCCTCCACTACCCACGCCCGATCCGGCCGCCTTGCGTCACAGCACCGAAACCGCCGCCCGCATCGCCGGCGAAATCGACTCCGCCGGCGGCTGGATTCCTTTCAGCCGCTTTATGGAGCTGGCCCTGTATGCGCCGGGGCTCGGCTATTACAGTGCCGGCCTGGGCAAATTCGGCGAAACCGGCGATTTCGTCACCGCGCCGGAAATCTCCGCCCTGTTCGGCCGTACCCTGGCGCGCCAGGCGGCGCAAGTGCTGGCCGAAACCGGCGGCGACATCCTGGAAGTGGGCGCGGGCTCTGGCCGCCTGGCGTTCGACCTGCTGGCCGGACTGGCGCGGTCCGGGCAGCCGCTGCCGCGCTATTTCATCCTCGAAGTCAGCGCCGACCTGCGCCGGCGCCAGCAGCAGCTGTTGCTGCCTTACGCGCCGCGGGTGCAGTGGCTGGACACGCTGCCCGACAGCTTCACCGGGCTGATCCTCGGCAACGAAGTGCTCGACGCCATGCCGGTGGAGATCACCGCCTGGCGCGGGGATGGCATTTACCAGCGCGGCGTGGCGCTGGATGACGGCGAATTCCGATGGAGCGAACGCGAACTCGCGGCAGGCGAACTGTTCGACCAGGCCACCCGGCTGGAAATGCCTACGGACAGCTTCAGCGAAATCGGCCTCGCCGCGCGCGGCTTCATCGCCGCCCTCGCCGCGATGCTGGAAAAAGGCGCCATCCTGATGCTGGACTACGGTTTCGGCCAAAGCGAGTACTACCACCCGCAGCGCCGGACCGGCACGCTGATGTGCCATTACCGCCACCACGCCCACGACGACCCGTTTTATCTGCCGGGCCTGCAGGACATCACCGCCCACGTCGATTTCACCGCCATCGCCGAAGCCGGCATCGAGCACGGCCTCAACCTGCTCGGCTACACCAGCCAGGCGCATTTCCTGCTCAACTGCGGCATCACCGACCTGCTGGCGGAAACCCCGCCGGAGCAAGCAAGCACTTACCTGCCGCTCGCCGCCCAGGTGCAGAAGCTGCTCAGCCCAGCCGAAATGGGCGAGCTGTTCAAGGCCATCGCGCTGGGCAAGGGAATGGATGTGCCGCTGATCGGCTTTGCGCGTGGCGACAAAAGCCGGATGCTCTAAAGAGCGCGGAAACAGGATTTACAAATCCTGGCGGAAAAGCCGGCGCGCAGCCGGATTTTTTTATTTCACCAGCCCGAACAGGTACAGGAAAATGGCGAGGATCGCCAGCGGCGACACGAAGCGAATGGTGAAGCGCCACATCCGGTAAGCGCCGGTTTCCAGGCCGAGTTCTTCCTGGACATGGTGAGTGCGCATCACCCAGCCCGCGAACAGCGCCATCAGCAGTCCGCCGAGAGGGAGCAGGATATTGGTGGTGAGCTTGTCGAGGGTGTCGAAGATGTTGAGGCCAAACAGCAGGCGCACATCGCTCCAGGCATTGAAGGAAAGCAAAGCGGCGATGCCCAGCACCCAGTCGGTCAGGCCGATCAGCCAGGCTGCCTGGTGGCGGGTGATGCGCGTATTCTCGGTGAGCCAGGCGATTGCCGGTTCCACCAGCGAAATGGCCGAAGTCCACGCGGCGAAAGCGACCAGCAGGAAGAACAAGGTGCCGATGAAGGCGCCGCCGGCCATTTTGCCGAAGGCGATCGGCAGGGTCTGGAAAATCAGCCCCGGCCCGGCGGCCGGTTCAAGCCCATTGGCGAACACCAGGGCGAAAATGGCGAGCCCCACCAGCAGGCCGACGGCGGTGTCGGCGATGGCCACAAACAGCGTGGTGCGGGCAATGGAGATGTGGCGCTGGAGATAGGAGCCATACACCATCACCGCCCCCATGCCCAGGCTCAGCGAAAAGAAGGCATGGCCCAGCGCCGAAAGCACAACCACCGGCGTCACCTTGGAGAAATCCGGCGTAAACATGAAACGGGCGGAACGGGCGAAATCGCCTTCGGCCATGCTGTACCCCAGCAGCACCAGGAGGATGCCGAACAGGGCCGGCATCAGGATCTTGTTGGTCTTTTCCAGCCCCGAATTGACCCCGCGCGCCACCACGCCCATGGTCATCACGATGAATACGCTGTGCCACAGGACCAGTTCCAGCGGCGCGGCGAGGAAGGCGTTGAAGCGGCTTTGCGCGGTCGCCCCGTCGATGCCCTTGAACTCGCCGCCGGCGGCCTGTACCACGTAATCCAGCACCCAGCCGGCGATGACGCTGTAAAAGGCGAGAATCAGCAGCCCGGCAAACAACCCCATGATGCCCACCCATTTCCACAAGGCCGACGCGCGCGCTTCCGCCGCCAGCAGCCCCATGCCGTCCACCGGGTTGCGCTGGGCGCGCCGACCCAGCATGATCTCGCACATCATCAGCGGGATGCCGACCAGGGCGATGCAGGCGAGAAACACCAGGACGAAGGCGCTGCCGCCGTTGACCCCGGTCATGTAGGGAAATTTCCAGATATTGCCGAGGCCGATGGCCGAGCCGGCGGTGGCCAGGATGAAGGTCCAGCGGTTGGTCCAGTGGCTGCGGTGGGCGGTTGCGCTCATGGCAGCCTCACGATTGGCTGAAATAACGGTCGGTTTCGGCCTTGATCACCTTGGACAGCAGGAGCAGGCCAACCAGGTTGGGGATGGCCATCATGCCGTTCATCAGGTCGGAGAAATTCCACACGAACTCGAGGTTCATCATGGCGCCCACCACCACCGTGGCGATGAAGGCGATGCGGTAGATGCGGATCGAACGCGCGCCGAACAGGTATTCGATGGCTTTCTCGCCGTAATAATTCCAGCCGATCAGGGTGGAGTAGGCAAACAGCGCCGTCGCCAGCGCGACGACGATCTCGCCGGTGCCGCCCAGCGTCTCGGCGAAGCTGGCGGAGGTCAGCTGCTCGGCGCCGATGCCCTTGGTCCAGGAAGTGGCGGTGAGGATCACCAGGGCGGTCATGGTGCACACCACCAGGGTGTCGATGAAGGTCTGGGTCATGCTGACCAGCGCCTGCTTGACCGGGTCGTGGGTCCGCGCCGCCGCCGCGGCAATCGGCGCCGAGCCCAGGCCGGACTCGTTGGAGAACACGCCGCGGGCAATGCCGAAGCGCATCGCGGCCGCCAGGGTGGCCCCGGCAAAGCCGCCGGTGGCGGCCGCAGGCGAGAAGGCATGGCTGAAAATCAGGCCGAAGGCATGGGGGATTTCCGCTGCGTTGAGCGCCAGCACCAGCAGCGACGCGGAGACGTAGCCGACGATCATGAACGGCACCAGAAACGAAGTGAATCTGCCGATCGAGCGGATGCCGCCGAGAATCACCAGGGCCGTCAGCACCAGCAGCACCACGCCGGTGACCCAGGGCGCGACATGAAAGGTGGCCTCGAAAATCTTGGCGGTCGCATTGGCCTGGGTCATATTGCCGATGCCGAAAGTGGCGAGGGCGGTGAACAGCGCAAACAGCCAGCCGAGCCAGGGCAGCCCGGCGCCTTTCGCCAGGTAATACATCGGCCCGCCGCGCATGCCGTGCTCGCCCTTTTCGCGATACTTGACCGCCAGCACGGCTTCCGAATATTTGGTCACCATCCCGACCAGCCCGGTCATCCACATCCAGAACACCGCCCCAGGCCCGCCCAGCGTGATCGCGGTGGCGACGCCGACGATGTTGCCGATGCCGACCGTGGCCGCCAACGCAGTCATCAGCGCGGCGAAATGGCTGATGTCGCCGGCATGGCCGTGATCCTTGTGGAAAATCAGGCGAAACGCCAGCGGCAAGACGCGAAATTGCAGTCCCTTCAACAGGATGGTCAGGTAAAGTCCGGTGCCGACCAGCAAAGTCAGCATCGGCGGCCCCCACACCCAGCCGGACAGGGTCGCGATCAGCGCCTCGATGGATTGCATATTGTTTTCCCCCTTATTTTTTATGGATTATAACCAGAAATCCGGGACATTATCCCAGCCAGTCTCTCGCCACCAGGAAGTCGCGGTAGAGCCCTTCCTCGGGCGAGCCTTTCTCCGGCTGCCAGTCGTAGCGCCATTTCACGATCGGCGGCAGCGACATCAGGATGGATTCGGCGCGTCCGCCCGATTGCAGGCCGAACAGGGTGCCGCGGTCCCAAACCAGGTTGAATTCGACGTAGCGGCCGCGGCGGTAGGCCTGGAAATCGCGCTCGCGCTCACCGTAGGGCGTGGCGCTACGACGTTGCAGGATCGGCAGGTAGGCGGCGAGGAAGCTTTCGCCGACGCTTTGCGCCAGGCCGAAGCTGAACTCGAAGTCCCGCTCGTGGAAATCGTCGAAGAAAATCCCGCCGATGCCGCGCGGCTCGCTGCGATGCTTGAGGTAGAAGTATTCGTCGCACCAGCGCTTGAAGCGGGGATGATATTCCGCGCCGAACGGCGCCAGCGCGTCGCGGCAGGCGCGGTGAAAATGGACGGCGTCCTCGGCGAAGCCGTAATAGGGCGTCAGGTCCATGCCGCCGCCGAACCACCAGACCGCTTCGCCGCCGGGCGGCTGCGCAACGAAAAAACGCAGGTTGAGGTGGGTGGTCGGCGCGTAGGGATTGCGCGGATGCAGCACCAGCGACAGGCCCATGGCCTCGAAGCCGCCGCCGGCGAGGTCGGGGCGTTCGGCCGATGCGGCGGCGGGCAGCCTTTGCCCGTGCACATGGGAGAAATTCACGCCGCCGCGCTCGAATATTTCGCCATCCTCGATCACGCAGGTCAGCCCTTCGCCGTCTCCCGGCCGCTGCCAGGCATCGCGCCGAAAGCCTCGCCCGTCGATTTTTTCCAGCAAGGCGACGATGCGCTCCTGCAGGTCGAGCAGCCAGGCTTTTACCTGCTCGCCATGCCGGTCAACCACGAACCACCTCGCCGCTGACCAGGTGCTGGATGGTGGACGGCGTTTTGCGCCGACCGATCTTCCCCGGCAGCACCAGCGCGTTTGCGCCGAAGGCTTTGGCGCAGGCGGCGTAGGTCTTGAGCGGCTTCAGGCCGGCGCGGTTGGCGCTGGTGGAAACCAGCGCCGAGCCCAGCTCCCGGCACAACGCCGCCGCTCCAAGGTGTGCGGTCACTCTCACCGCAATGCTGTCGTGACGGCCGCGCAGCCAGCGCGGCGCATGGCGCGGGGCGGGCATCAGCCAAGTGTGCGGCCCCGGCCAAGTGCGGTCGAGCAGTTGGCTTTGTTCAGGGGTGAGAGGCCGCACGTAGCGCCGCAAGCGGCTGTAGCGGTCGGCAAGCAGGATCAAGCCTTTGGCCTGGGGGCGGCCCTTGAGTTTGAGCAGGCGGCGCACGGCTCGGGCATTGCGCGGGTCGCAGCCGAGGCCGTAACAGGATTCGGTGGGATAGGCGATCAGGCCGCCGCGCCGAAAATGGGCGCGAACTTTCCTGAGCAGGGCGGCGGAGTAAGCCATCATCCTAGAAACCTCAGTTGGACGGGCTGGAGTGTGCGGTTTTGCGGGTGCAGGGCTAGGCGCAACGACGCGGAATGGCTATTCCCTTCCAAGGAGTTGCAACAACGCCTTGCGCCCGCAAAACCGTGCAATCCGGCCCGTAGCGCTCTAACCACATGGGTGAACCCAAAAATCATGACCAGGCCGTTTAGAACCAAAATCTTAACCTTCACGGCAAGCGGTCAACTGAGGTTTCTAGGATCATGCCTTGAGCGAGGCTTGCAGCTCCTGGTTCCTGGCGGTGATCTGTTCGGCGGTGCGGGCGCGGTCGTCCTTCAGGCGTTGCGCCAGCGCCTCGTCCTGCAGGGCCAAAATTTGCGCGGCGAGGTAGGCCGCGTTTTTCGCGCCGGCCTTGCCGATGGCGACCGAGGCGACCGGCACGCCGCCGGGCATCTGCACGGTGGAAAGCAGCGCGTCGAAACCGTTGAGCGGGCCGCCTTCCATCGGCACGCCGATCACCGGGCGTATGGTGTGAGCGGCCACTGCGCCCGCCAAGTGTGCCGCCAGGCCGGCGGCGGCGACGAACACGCGGCAGCCGCGCCGTTCGGCATCGACCACGAAGTTCATGGTGGCTTCCGGGGTGCGGTGGGCGGAGGTGATTTTCACTTCCCACGCCACGCCCAGTTTGGTCATGGTATCCAGCGTGGACTGCATGACCGGCAGGTCGGAATCGGAGCCCATCAGGACGGCGACGAAGGGGGTGGACACAATCAATCTCCTAGATATTCAGACAGTTTATGTAGGAGCGGCCTCCCGGCCGCGATAAACCCGTCGCGGCCGGGAGGCCGCTCCTACAGGGAACGTATCAACTTTTTGGCTTGATCGCCCGATAGCCGATGTCGTGCCGCATCTGGCAGCCGCCGAACTTGATCTGGTCGGCGATGTCGTAGGCGCGCCGCTGCGCCAGCTGCACCTTGTCGCCCAGCGCGGTGACGCACAGCACGCGGCCGCCGCTGGTGACCACTTTGCCGTCCTGCAGCGCGGTGCCGGCATGGAACACGTGATAGTCGCGCGGCACGGTTTCCAGCAGGTCGGTGAGTGCCGGCAAACCGTTGATGACGTCGCCCTTGCGCGGATTGTCGGGGTAGCCCGCGGCGGCCAACACCACGCCCAGCGCGGTGCGGCGGTCCCACTCCGCTTCCACCTGGTCCAGGCTGCCGTTGACGGCGTGCTCCACGATGGTGAGCAGGTCGCTCTTCAGGCGCAGCAGGATCGGCTGGGTTTCCGGGTCGCCCATGCGGCAGTTGAATTCCAGCACCTTGACGCCGCCCTGCGGATCGATCATCAGGCCGGCGTAGAGAAAGCCGGTAAACAGTTCGCCTTCCTGCGCCATGCCCTGCATCACCGGGTCGATCACCTCGCGCATCACCCGCGCGTGGAGTTCGGGAGTGACCACCGGCGCGGGCGAGTAGGCGCCCATGCCGCCGGTGTTGGGGCCCTGGTCGGCGTCCAGCAGGCGCTTGTGATCCTGGCTGGTGGCGAGCGGCAGCACGTGCTTGCCGTCGGCCATGACGATGAAGCTGGCTTCTTCGCCGAGCAGGCATTCCTCGATCACCACCCGCGCGCCGGCAGCGCCCAGCACGTTGCCTTCCAGCATCATGTCCACGGCGGCATGGGCTTCGGCGGGGGTCTCTGCAACCACCACACCCTTGCCCGCCGCCAAGCCGTCGGCCTTGACCACGATCGGCCCGCCATGCTGGGCGATGTAGGCGTGGGCTTGCTCCTTGTCGGTAAAGGTGGCGTAGGCGGCGGTGGGAATGCCGTGGCGCACCATGAACGCCTTGGCGAAATCCTTGGAGCTTTCGAGCTGGGCGGCGAACCGGGTCGGGCCGAAGATTTTCAGACCCTCGGCGCGGAAGGCATCGACGATGCCGGCGGCCAGCGGCGCTTCCGGGCCGACCACGGTGAACGCGATCTTTTCCCGCCGGGCGAACTCGACCAGGTCGGGAATCGCCGTCAGCGCGACGTTGGTCAGATCCGGTTCGAGCGCGGTGCCGGCATTGCCGGGCGCGACGAAGATCTTGGTCGAACGCGGGCTCTGCGCCAGTTTCCAGGCCAGGGCGTGTTCCCGCCCACCGCTGCCGATGACTAATATTTTCATGTTTTAAAACCCCGTTTCACCGCGGAGGACGCAATGGACGCGGAGGAAAACCCAAAACGATACAAAACCTCTGCGTCCTCCGTGTCCTCCGCGGTTCAAGCTTAATGCCTAAAATGTCTCATCCCGGTAAACACCATCGCCATGCCGTGCTCGTCGGCGGCTGCGATCGCTTCCTCGTCGCGCATCGAGCCGCCGGGCTGGATCACGGCGACAATGCCGGCCTCGCCGGCGGAATCGATGCCGTCGCGGAACGGGAAGAAGGCGTCGGACGCCATCACCGAGCCGCGCACCTCCAGGCCGGCGTGCTCGGCCTTGATCGCGGCGATGCGCGCGGAATTGACCCGGCTCATCTGGCCGGCGCCGACGCCGATGGTCATTTTGTCGCGGGCATAGACGATGGCGTTGGATTTGACGTACTTGGCGATGCGCCAGGCGAACAGCAGATCGGCCATCTCCGCCTCGGTCGGCGCACGCTTGGTGACCACCTTGAGCTCATTATAGAGCGCGAGGTCGGCTTCCTGCACCAGGAGGCCGCCGACCACCCGCTTGAAATCCAGCCGCTTCGCCGGCTCTTGCGGCCACTGTCCGCATTCGAGCAGGCGCACGTTTTTCTTCGCCGCCACGATTTCGCTCGCCGCCGCGGAAACCTTGGGAGCGATGATCACTTCGACGAACTGGCGCTCGACGATGGCCTGGGCGGTAGCCGCATCCAGTTCGCCGTTGAAGGCGATGATGCCGCCGAAAGCGGATTCGGGGTCGGTCTGATAGGCGCGGTCGTAGGCTTCGAGCAGGCTGGCGCCGTAGGCCACGCCGCACGGGTTGGCATGCTTGACGATGACGCAGGCGGGCGCGGCGTCGAACTGCTTAACGCATTCCAGCGCCGCGTCGGCGTCGCCGATGTTGTTGTAGGACAGCTCCTTGCCTTGCAGCTGGCGCGCGGTGGCGATGCTCGCTTCCTTTTCGCCCGCGGCCACGTAAAACGCCCCCTGCTGGTGCGGGTTCTCGCCGTAGCGCATACCCTGCGCCTTGGCGAACTGGAAGTTGAGCCGGTCGGGGAAGGCCTGTTTGGCGCCGTCCGGGCCGATCGCCGTGAGGTAGTTGCTGATCGCGCCGTCGTACTCGGCGGTGTGGGAGAACGCCTTCACCGCCAGGCCGAACTTGGTCGCGCTGCAGAGGGCGCCCTCATTGGCCTTCATTTCGGCGGCCAGCGCGGCGTAGTCGGCGGGGTCGGTCACCACCGCGACGTCGCGGTGGTTCTTGGCGGCGGCGCGCACCATGGTCGGCCCGCCGATGTCGATGTTCTCGATCGCGTCTTCCAGCGAGCAATCCGGCTTGGCGACGGTGGCGCGGAACGGATAGAGGTTGACCACCACCAGGTCGATCGGCGGGATGCCGGCTTCCGCCGCCGCCGCCACGTGCGCCGGCAAATCGCGCCGGAACAGGATACCGCCGTGGACCTTGGGGTGCAGGGTCTTGACCCGGCCGTCGAGCATTTCCGGGAAGCCGGTGTAATCGCCCACTTCCGTCACCGTCACGCCGGCGTCGGCAAGCATCTTGGCGGTGCCGCCGGTGGAAAGGATTTCGACGCCGAATTCGCGCAGGGTCTGGGCGAATTCGAGGACGCCGGATTTATCGGAAACGCTGATCAGCGCACGTTGGATTTTGGTCATTTTTTTTCCTGGATTCAGTGAGAAGCAAGGAGTTGGGAGTCAGGAGTGAGGAGTAAAATCTATGCGGTATCGCTTTTTATCTTACTCCTCACTCCCGACTCTTCACCCCTCACTCGATCATTATTTGATGCCGTGAATCTGCATTTTCTTGCGCAGGGTGTTGCGGTTCAGGCCGAGAATTTCCGCGGCGCGGGTCTGGTTGCCATGGGCGTGGTCGAGGATCACCTGCAGCAGCGGCTTTTCCACGCAGCCCACCACCATGTCGTAGATCGCGCAGGGTTTTTCGCCGTCGAGATCCTTGAAGTATTCGCCCAAGGCATTGCGCACGCAGGCGGAGATTTCGTTTTCGTTGATCATGCTGCCATCTCGTTTTCCATATCAATAGCACCGGTCGATCCGGCGAAGAAGCGCTCGACGGCGTCGATCTGCTCGCGCGGGGTTTGCAGCTGGTTCATGGCGTGGCGGAACACGGCGGAATCGGCCTGGCCTCGGGTGTACCAGGCGATGTGCTTGCGCGCCATGCGCACGCCGGTGCCTTCGCCGTAGAAGGCGTAAAGGTCGTTCAGGTGGTCGAGCAGCAGCGCGCGAATCTCGACCGCCGCCGGCGCCGGCAGGGCCTCGCCGGTTTTCAGGTAGTGGGCGATCTCGCGGAAAATCCACGGCCGGCCCTGTGCGGCGCGGCCGATCATGACCGCGTCGGCCCTGGTGTAATCGAGCACCTGCCTGGCCTTCTGCGGCGAGGTGATGTCGCCGTTGGCGATTACCGGGATGCCGACTTCGGCCTTGACCGCGGCGATGGTGTCGTATTCGGCGTCGCCGCTGTAGCCGCAGGCGCGGGTGCGGCCATGGATGGCAAGCGCCTGGACGCCCGACGCCTCGGCGATGCGCGCCACGTTGAGCGCATTGCGGTTGTTCTTGTCCCAGCCGGTGCGGATCTTCAGGGTGACCGGCACGTCCACCGCCGTCACCACCGCTTCCAGGATGCGCGCCACCAGCGCCTCGTTCTGCAGCAGCGCGGAGCCGGCCATCACGTTGCAGATTTTCTTCGCCGGGCAGCCCATGTTGATGTCGATGATCTGGGCGCCGCGGTCGGCGTTGTACTGCGCCGCCTGTGCCAGCATGGCGGGGTCGGCGCCGACGATCTGCACCGACACCGGTTCCGCTTCCCCTTCGTTGTTGGCGCGGCGCTTGGTCTTCTCGCTGCCGTAGAGCAGGGAATTGGACGCCACCATCTCCGAAACCGCCAGCCCCGCGCCGAACGCGCGGCAAAGCTTGCGGAACGGCCGATCGGTCACCCCCGCCATGGGGGCGACGACCAGATTGCTGTTGAGCGAATAGGGGCCGATGCGCATTGCTTATTTTTTGAGCGGAAGGGCGTAATTGTAAACCCAATCCCGGCGCGCGCAAAGCGGCTGGCGTCGAGAAACCGGACGTGGCTCGCCGGGGCCGTGTCGTGTCCGCAAGCACGAAGGAGCGAATCGGAAAATCTGTCGAAAAATTTTACATCAAGTCCGGCCAGCCGTTCGCCGTTTCATGCACTGCATTGTTATATATATTGATTATTTTTCTGGCATGGCCGTTGCTCCCCTGTTCAGTACCTGACAACCGAAACAATATTCAAAAAGGGAGGGGATCATGGACACACTCGGAATTTTGGGTTCGCTGCTTTCCGGCTCGGGGTGTTGGTTGCAGGGGCATATGGGCAGGGCGCCGCGGCGAAGGGCGAGGGTCAAAGCCGGAGCTGCGGTCGCCACGGCTTTCCTCGGGCTGGTTGCGGCGCCGGCCGGTGCGGGCACGATTACGTTCGACTTCAACTCGCTGGCGGACCAGGCGAGCGATGCCGCCGTACAAGGCTATATGCGAAACCTCTTCCCCGCCGGCAACGTGACCGTCACCGGCGCCCTGGCGCAGCAGACTTACAATGGCGACAACCACGTGGTGGGACCGGTGTCGTATCACACCGTCACGTCGGAAACCCTGGGTACCGGCGATGGCGGGGTGCATCACAGCGGGTTAGACACCTTTCTGACCAACAGCGGCACCGACCGGATCACCATGACGTTCGCGGTGCCGATTTATTCGGCTTCCTTCGACTACGAAATTTTTCCCGACGGCACCTGCCCCAGGCAAGGCACTGGCTGCCAGCCGAGCAGTTCGACCTGGCCGGACTTCAGCTTCATCGCCGATGGCGTGGTTAAGTTCAATACCCTGGGCATTGTGCCGGGCCAGTCGGGCACTTACCCGCATTCGCCCAACAGCGGCTGGAATCATAACGAGTACGCCCCGCAATACCTGGGCACAAGCACTGCCTGGCTGTTCCCCAATGGCGTGACGAAATTGGAGTTCGTCGATTGGCCAGTGATGATCGGCATCGACAACCTGAGGATCGATCCGCCCGGCGTACCGGAGCCATCCAGCCTGGCGCTGGCCGGCGTCGGCCTGATTCTGCTCGGCTATCGCCGCCGCAACGGGCGGCTGGGTTAGCGAAATAATCGGCCCTGTGCCGCAAATCGTGCCGAAGAACCACTGTGTGCGCCGTGCGCACCGATTCACGGCTATGGTGCGCATGGCGCACTCTACAAAATCAATGGGTTGAATGGTGTTTCTTTGAGAGCGTGAAACTCGCGAAGCGAGACCTCGTCCCCCTCGCCCGTCTCGCCGTGGTCGCTGCGTAGCAGCGGGAACCCGGCGGGGATACTCCTCGCGGGTGCTTGCGGGAGCGGGTTAGGGGGAGGGGGAGGGGGACGGCCATGGCGAATCGCCGTTTCATGATTTGGGTGGCGATTCGCCATGACCGTTAGGCCGGAATCGAAAAGCCAAGACGACTTACCGCGGAGGGCGCAGAGGACGCGGGGGGAGAAAAACAAGAGGGATAGGGGATTACGCCGAATGCCCTACGGGGCAAGTGCGCAAATGGCAAATCCCCTGAGCCCCTCCGCGTCCTCTGCGCCCTCCGCGGTTCCGTAACGCTTGGGGAAGCACCGGCAAATCGGAATAATTCAGCCATTCACCTGGGAGCCTGTCGGGCTTAAAGGAAATCGGCTGCAAATCCGCCTGGCCGGTCCATATTTCGCCGCTTTTTTGGTCAATAGAATAACTATTGACCGGCAAAACCGGCAAAATCCGTCCTCGCCCAGCCGAATTTTGCGAGCATCCGCTTCGCGGCTTGCCTGCTTGGCCCTCTGCGCTTCGATTCTTCAAGTCCGACAGGCTCCTAGTGCGCCCGTTCCCAGTTCGGTCCGACGCCGACGTCCACTGACAGCGGCACCGCCAGCTGCGCCACGCCGCACATCAGGCCGGGCAGTTCGCGCCTGACCGCGGCCAGCTCGTCGTCCGGCACTTCCAGCACCAGTTCGTCGTGCACCTGCATGACGATCAGGCTCTTCATCCGGTTCTTTTCCAGCCAACCCTGCACCGCGATCATGGCAAGCTTGATCAGGTCGGCGGCGGTGCCCTGCATCGGCGCGTTGATCGCGGCCCGTTCGGCGCCCTGGCGGCGCATGCCGTTGGCGGCGTTGATTTCGGGCAGCCACAGGCGGCGGCCGAACACGGTTTCGACGTAGCCTTGGGCGCGGGCGGCTTCCCGTGTGCGCTCCATATAGCTCGCCACGCCCGGATAGCGGGCGAAGTAGCGCTCCATGTAGGACTGGGCGGCGCTGCGCTCGATGCCGAGCTGCTGCGCAAGCCCGAACGAGGACATGCCGTAGATCAGGCCGAAGTTGATCACCTTGGCGTAGCGGCGCTGCTCGCTGCTCACCTCGTCGTGCGCCACGCCGAACACCTCGGCGGCGGTGGCGCGGTGGACGTCCTCGCCCGCGGCGAATGCCTTGAGCAGGCTGGCGTCGCCCGACAGGTGGGCCATGATCCTGAGCTCGATCTGCGAATAGTCGGCGGCGACGATATGGCTGCCGGGCGGGGCGATGAAGGCCTCGCGGATGCGCCGTCCTTCCTGGGTGCGCACCGGGATGTTCTGCAAATTGGGGTCGGAGCTTGCCAACCGCCCGGTCACCGCCACCGCCTGGCTGTAGCTGGTGTGAACGCGGCCGGTACGGGCGTCCACCCTACGCGGCAGCTTGTCGGTGTAGGTGGACTTGAGCTTGGCCACACCGCGGTATTCCAGCAGCAGCTTGGGCAAAGGGTAGTCCAGCGCCAGTTCGGCCAGTACGTCCTCGTCGGTGGAGGGCGTGCCGCTCGGGGTTTTCTTTTTCACCGGCAGCTTGAGCTGGCCGAACAGGATTTCCTGGATCTGCTTCGGGCTGTTGAGGTTGAACGGCTGCCCGGCCAGCCGATGCGCCTCGCCCTCCAGCCGCAGCATGGTCTTGCCGAGTTCCTGGCTTTGCTGCGTGAGCAGCTTGGTATCGAGCAGCACGCCGTTGCGCTCCATGGTGAAGAGCACGTCGAGCAACGGCATTTCAATCCGGCGATAAACATAGTCCAGCGGTTTTTCGGCCTCGATCTGCGGGTACAGCGCCTGGTGCAGTTGCAGGGTAACGTCGGCGTCCTCGGCGGCGTAGCGGGTGGCGGTGTCGATGTCCACCTGGTCGAAGCCGATCTGCTTCGCGCCCTTGCCGGCGACCTCGGCGTAGGCGATGGTCTTGACGCCGAGATGGCGCAGCGCCATCGAATCCATGTCGTGCGGCCGGTGGCTTTCCAGCACATAGGACTGGAGCAGGGTATCGTGAACAATGCCGTTGAGCGCGATGCCGTGGTTGGCGAACACATGTTTGTCGTACTTGAGATTCTGGCCGAGCTTGGGTCGGGCGGGATTTTCCAGCAGGGGCTTGAGCCTCGCCAGCACGGCTTCGCGATCGAGCTGCTGCGCCACGCCGGCGTAGTGGTGGGCAAGCGGAATATAGGCCGCATGATATGGCTCCAGCGCCAGGGAAATGCCGACGATACGCGCCGCCAGCGGGTCGAGGCTGGTGGTCTCGGTATCGACCGAAATCAGTTCAGCATGGTTCGATTTCTCCAGCCAGTCGGAAAGCTGCGTCTCGGTGAGCACGGTTTCGTAGTGCAGCTGCGGCTGAAAAGCCAATTCCCCGCCGGCAGGCGTCGGCTGACCGCTGTTGGCTGGCGATCGATCGCCGGAGACCGACAACTCCCTCAGCCAGGTCTTGAACTCGCAGCGTTCGAACAGCTCGACCAGTTTCGGCGTGTCCTGCGGCTGCGGCGCCAGCTCCGCCAGGCTTACCGGCAGCGCTACGTCGCACTTGATGGTAAGCAGTTGCCGTCCCTTGGGCAGCCAGTCCAGCGTATTGCGCAGATTCTCGCCGACCGCCCCGCCGATCTCGCCAGCATGGGCGATCACGCTGTCGAGCGAGCCGTACCGGGTCAGCCATTTGACGGCGGTTTTCGGCCCCACCTTGGCCACGCCCGGCACGCCGTCCACCGCGTCGCCGACCAGGCCGAGATAATCCACGATGCGTGCGGCGGGCACGCCGAACTTGGCCATGACGCCGGCCTCGTCGAGCGTTTCGTTGCTCATGGTGTTGACCAGCGACACATGCGGATTGACCAGCTGCGCCATATCCTTGTCGCCGGTCGAGATCACGGTGCGGATACCCTGGCAACCGGCCAGCTCGGCCAGGGTGCCGATCACGTCGTCCGCCTCCACGCCCTCCACCATCAGCAGCGGCCAGCCCATGGCGCGGATCGCATCGTGCAGCGGCCCGATCTGCCGCGCCAGATCGTCCGGCATCGGCGGGCGGTGGGCCTTGTATTGCGGGTAAAGCTCGTCACGGAAGGTCTTGCCCTTGGCGTCGAACACACAGGCACTGTAATCGGCGCTATAATCCTTGTGCAGGCGGCGCAGCATGTTGAGCACGCCGTAGATCGCGCCGGTCGGCTCGTTGTGGCGGTTGCGCAGATCGGGCAGGGCGTGAAAGGCCCGGTACAGATAAGACGACCCGTCCACCAGCAGCAGCGTTTTAGTTTCCATACACAACCTTTAATTCAGCGAAGAGTCGGGAGTGAGGAGCCAGGAGTCACGGAGTCAAGTCAACCGCTATGGCCGTTTTTCCTCCTCACTCCCAACTCTTTACTCCTCACGGTTCCCAACAATGAACGGCTCAGAAAAAATCCCCAAGATGCAGGACTCGGATGTCGCCAGCCACGCCTATTCGGCCAGGGAATCATGGCGCGTGTTCGAGATTATGGCAGAATTCGTCGAGGCGACAGAGCGCTTGAGCAGCATCCGCCCGGCGGTGAGCATTTTCGGCAGCGCCCGCACCCCCCTCGACCATGCCTATTACAAGTTGACCGAGGAAATCTCCCGGCAGTTGTCCGATGCCGGCTTTTCCGTGATTTCCGGGGGCGGGCCGGGCATTATGGAAGCGGCCAACAAGGGCGCCTTCTTCGGCAGATCGCCCAGCGTTGGCCTCAACATCCAGTTGCCGCACGAACAGCACACCAACCTGTACCAGAATATCAGCCAGACCTTCCGCCATTTTTTTGCGCGCAAGGTGATGTTCGTCAAGTTCGCCACCGCCTACGTCGTGATGCCTGGCGGCTTCGGCACCCTGGACGAGCTGATGGAAGCGCTGACCCTGGTGCAGACCGGCAAGACCCGGAAGATTCCGATCATCCTGGTGCACGAACCCTACTGGCGGGGCCTGGTCGACTGGTTCAGGGAGACCCTGGTCAAGGAAGGAACGATCGACGCGCAGGACATGGAGCTGATCCAGGTGATCGACGAGCCGAAAGATGTGGTGGACGCGATCTTCAAGTACTATGAAACCCGCGGCTTCGAGCCTTCCCCGGCCGAGCGGGAAATCCTGCTCAGCCTGTAAACCGGCTCGCCGGCCACCGACCGATAACCAAAAAGGATAAAACATGCGCGCCCTGCTTGCCTTCCTGTTGTTCGCCCTGACGCTGTCCGCCCACGCGGAAGGCGCCAAGCCCCTGCCGAAGGATATACAACCGATTCCCGAGCCGCCCGCGGCGCCGGCCGGCATGGAGCTTGACCCTGCGTTCGAGCCGCAGGTGACCATTACCAAGCGTGGCGAAGACCAGGTCGAGGAATACCGCGTCGGCGGCAAACTTTACATGCTGAAAGTGACCCCGCCCCACGGCGTGCCCTATTACCTGATCGATTACCGCGGCGACGGCCAGTATTCGCGCCAGGACAACCTGGATTCCGGCGTGCGCGTGCCGCAGTGGGTATTGAAGCGGTTCTGAGAGCGCCCCGCCGGCCGAACATGTCCGTTTACACCACCGTCACCCGGGATGAACTCGCCGCCTGGCTGAGAAACTATTCCCTCGGCAGCCTGGTCGATCTGCAGGGCATCTCCGCCGGCATCGAGAACACCAACTACTTCGTCACCACCAGCCACGCGCGCTACGTGTTGACCCTGTTCGAAAAGCTCGGCCGCGCGGAACTGCCATTTTTCCTCGGCCTGACCGACCACCTGGCCGCCCACGGCATCCCCTGCCCGCGCCCGATCGCCAACCTGGATCACGGCTTTCTCGGCGAATTGAACGGCAAGCCGGCCTGCATCGTCAGCTGTCTCGAAGGCAAGTCGCTGGAGCAGCCCGATCCCGCCCACTGCGCCCAGGTGGGAGAACTGCTCGCCGGCCTGCACCAGGCCGGCCAAAGCTACCCGGCGCAAATGCCCAACCCGCGCGGCCCGGCCTGGTGGACGGCGACCGCGCCGCAGGTGCTGCCCAGGATGCCGGCCGACGAAGCCGCGCTGCTTCGCCAGGAGATCGCCTACCAGTCCGGCTTCCGCGCCGAGCAATTGCCGCGCGGCGTAATCCACGGCGACCTGTTTCGCGACAACGTGCTGTTCGAGGACGACCGGTTGAGCGGCGTACTCGATTTCTATTATGCCTGCGCCGATGCCTGGCTTTACGACCTGGCAATCGCGGCAAACGACTGGTGCGTCGGCCCGGACGGTGCGCTGGAGCCGGAGCGGACCGCGGCCATGCTGCGCGCCTACCAGCGCACCCGCCCGCTCACCGGCCCGGAACTGAAGGACTGGCCGGTGATGCTGCGCGCCGGGGCACTGCGCTTCTGGCTGTCGCGCCTGGTCGATTTTTATTTCCCGCGGCCGGGCGAGCTGACCTACGCCAAGGACCCCGGCCATTTCCGCCGCATTCTGCAACGGCACATCGCGGCGCCGTCCGAATTGCGGCAATTATTCGACTGATCGGCATAATATGCAGAAGCCGCCTCCGGGCGAGAACTAAAACCATCGTGGTCGCAAGACCGCTGCTACAACGTTTCGACACCATGCCTCGACCGGGGTTGGCGGCAAGGCACGATTACTTGAGGATCAACATGGAAGCGCAAAAAGTGGATGCCGGCCGAGGCTGGCGATGGATCGCGGACGGATTCGCCCTGTTCAGGAAGAATCCGCCGATCTGGATCACCCTGTTCGTGATCTACTTCCTGATCGTGATCGTGGTGTCCATCGTGCCGGTGGTCGGCCCGCTGGTGATGACGCTGCTGGCGCCGGTGTTCACCGCCGGATTCATGCTCGCCTGCCGCGACGTGGAAGGGGGCGGCGAACTTGAACTCGGCTACCTGGCCGCCGGCTTCAAACAACACACCGGCCAGCTCGTCACCGTCGGCGGCCTGTACCTGGTGGGATCGATCACCATCCTCGGCCTGATGATGATGAGCGGCGGCGGCGCCATCCTCGGCTCGGCCGCGCTCGGCGAGATGCAAGGCCTGGAGCCTAACCAGGTAATGGTCGGCGCCATGGGCGGCATGCTGATCGCCCTGCTGGTGGCGATGGCCCTGCTCGTGCCCCTGCTCATGGCCTACTGGTTCGCGCCGGCGCTGGTGGTGCTGCGCGGCGTCACCGCGACGGAAGCGATGAAGCTGAGCTTTGTCGGCTGCCTGCGCAACTGGCTGCCGTTCACGGTCTACGGCGTCATCGCTTTTGTATTGATGATGGTCGCCATGATCCCCTTCGGCCTCGGCATGCTGGTGCTGGTGCCGGTGCTGAATGCGTCGATTTATTTGGGCTACAAGGATGTTTTTCCGGCTGAGCCGGATTTGAGCGAGAAGACGGATTCGACTGTCGATGTGCACGAATAGGCGCCGATTGGGTTGACTCCGGTTTAGCTGCTTCAGCGAGTGGCTCAAAACCACGCCCATGACGGCGGTTTGGAGATGACACGCGGGTTAAGCCATGTCAGAATCATCGCGCCGCTTTTACGAAAATTTAGTGGCGCCCGGTACGCGAAACAGTCGGCATATCCAGTAACGGCGGGAATTTTCAGGCTTATGACGGTCTGGAGTTATGGAGACATCTGCGTCTCCGTATAACAAAGTTGGGGTCTATGAACATTCTACTTCTAATCGGCCTAGCTAAAGCCAATGACCACTTCAAAAACCCTTGGCTTTTCGCTGCGGTTTATGCAGCGGTAAATTTGTTCCTGAAGTTACTAATGCCATCCGTCACCGCAACTTTTGGGGCAATATTTCTCTCGACGGGCTTTTCTTTCATTGTCGTCGGTTTACTTTTGACCCTACTACTTCGCTTCGAAGACAGCATGCTCATGTGGCTGGCAACCCTCGCCGCAGGTCTATTTGTATTGAGCGGCGGAGCTAAATTGGTCTTTGGCGTATGGTTTCCGCATTAGCCCCTAACACGGCGCCCGATATCCAGGAAAGCGCAGCATGGAAAGCTACAAGCTCGTTCTCCCCGAACACCTCAACCACTACGGTCGCCTCTTCGGCGGCAACATGCTCAAGTGGATCGACGAGATTTCCTGGATTGCCGCCAGCCGGGACTATCCCGGCTGCAGCTTCGTCACCGTCGCGATGGACAAGGTGGAATTCCACCAGGGCGTGGAGCAGGGCTCGATCCTGCGCTTCCGTGTCCAGCGCCTGCGCGAGGGCAAGACCTCGGTGCAGTACCATGTGGACGTCTATTGCGATGACATCGAGAGCGGCAGCGAAGACCTGATCTTCGCCACCAATGTCACCTTCGTCTGCCTGGACCGGCAGGGTCAAAAAGCAAGGCTCCAGCCGCCGGCGCCGCAGCCTTAGCGCGGAAGGGTTCTCCCGCCGTGATCGCCCTGGTTAAGCCACAAACCGCCGTCAGCTTGGCATAGCCAGCGGCGAGAACTGCCGCGTTCGGGAAAAAAATAGATTTTCCCTTCGTCCAGTGTGTATACTCCATCAATTCAATACACACAAAAAGGCCGCTCGTGCGTACCAACATTGAAATAGACGACCAGCTCATGCAGGAAGCGATGAAGGCCGGCAGCTTCAAAACCAAGAAGGAAACGGTGGAGGCCGGCCTCAAGCTCCTCGCCCGCAAGCAGGTTTATCAGGAGCTGCGCAAACTGGGGGGCAAGCTCCATTGGGAAGGCGATCTGGATGAAATGCGCACCGGCCGCTTTTCCGAACAGATCGACCAAAAACCTTGATCCTGGTTGACAGCAGTGTCTGGATCAATCACTTCAACGGGAATGTGACGCCTGCCGTGGGCTGGCTGCGCACCCAGTTCGACCTTGGTGAACTGGAGTTTTTGGTGGCCGACCTCGTCCTGCTTGAGGTTCTTCAGGGTTTTCGCAAGGATCGCGATTTTGAGCTTGCACGACATTGGTTGACCCGGTTGCCCATCGTGGAAATGGGCGGGGAAGCCATGGCTGTCAAAGCGGCAACCCATTACCGTTTCCTGCGAGCAAAAGGGATGACGATACGCAAGCCGGTGGATTGCCTGATCGCCACTTTCTGCATTGAGGAAGGCTTTACCTTGCTGCATGACGACCGCGATTTCGATCCTTTTGCCGCCCACCTCGGCCTGCGCATGGTCGCCCCGCCGCCCCAGCCCTGAAAGCTGTAAGCTCCAACATTCCAGCATTATCCGGCCCACCCCACACAAAAGCTGTTTCAGCATGGGTGTGGCCGATATGCCGGAAATCTTTGCGGCCTATTCGAGCAGGGTCATTCCAGACCTCGATGCCTGTTTATCGAAAGTCACCATTTGCGCGCACCCAGCCGAATTCGCGGTGCGCTCGATCAGGCAGTCGGGAAAATCGGCCTTGCCGGCCTCGAACAAGCGTAGCGCCTTCCATGCCGTCTCGGTATCCTGCACCACGAGTTGCCTGATGCTCAGTATTCTGCGCACGATCTGTGCAACTTCGGCCCGCGTCGCCTCATAGCAACTCTCGCTGACCCAAACCACCTCGGCGAGAACCACCAATCCGACGAAGCCCGGCGTGGCGGCGCTGCATTCGTTCTCGATGAAACACGTGGCGCGGGGGGACTGGACGGCATCGTCCTGGGCGATGTAACGCACGAGAACATTGGTGTCGATGCCGATCACCGTCCGGCACCCCGTGCCCGGATGGCGTTATCCATGTCTTCGACGGTGACGGGTCTGGACGGCTTGCGCAAAAGCCCCTTTAAAGACCGGACATCGCCGATTGCGGGTTTGATCGCATATTCGCCGCTTTCAAGCTCGACAAATTCGATCCGGTCGCCAGCGTCCAGCCCCAACCGTTGCCGGACATCCAGCGGGATGGTCACTTGCCCTTTGGTCGTCATCGTGGCGGTGGTCATGATGCACTCCTTCGATATCTATAGATTCTTACTATAAAGTAAGGAATGTGGAGTTTCAAGCAGAAGGAAATCCGTCGATCAAGCCGCCGTCAGCTTGGCATACTCCAGCGCCAGCCACTTCACCCCGGCGTTGCGGAATTTCACCTGTACCCGCGCTTCCGCGCCGCTGCCTTCACAGTTGACGATCACGCCGGCGCCGAACTTGGCGTGCTCCACGTTCTGGCCGACGTGCCAGGGCGAGCCGGTATTCTTGTAGACGCCGGCGGCGGGTCTGGCGCGTTCGGGCTGCGCCGTCCAGTTGGTCGCAGCCGGGGCGTAGGTCGTGAGCACCGACAAATTCTTTTCCCCCTCCGGCCCACTAAGACATGAAGGCAAGGTCCAATGCGGGCCCTTTAATATTCCAGATCATGTAATCCAGCTCAAGCGGGCAGTAGCGTGCATTCAAACGCCTGCGCACTTGGTGTTGGAACTGGAGATAATCCGTCCGCGGCCATTGCGACCAAGGCAGCAAGGTCGTCTTGCTGAAATGGCACTTGCCAACCAAGGTATCCAAAACTTGGTTATCGATGGGAAGATGAAAGAAATGCTCAACACCCATATCCGGAAAGCCAAACTGATTTGAGACTCCCCTGTAGGTGGCATACTCGTTGTAGAGGTATTTCAAGGCCATATTGACAATCTTCTGCGACTGGCCGTAGTGAACACGCGCGCCGCCGACGGCAGTATGGGCCACGCAATCTTGGCAGCATTGATTATGGCGTTCGTCAAACTCCGCTATCGTTGCCGGTGGCCGCGTTAATAATCCTTCGACAAACGCTTGGACGGTCTCCTTGATCGAGCGACTTTGCTCGTCAGTTACACCTCGAATAGTCCGATTCACGTCCAAATAGCCCAACCGCACTAGATCGGCGATGGTGGCAACTGGAGAATCCTTATACTTCGCGATTCGGTAGCCTTCTCTCTTGAAT
Organism: Sulfuricella sp.; assembly: GCA_023266195.1. Taxonomy (GTDB): domain Bacteria; phylum Pseudomonadota; class Gammaproteobacteria; order Burkholderiales; family Sulfuricellaceae; genus Sulfuricella. The sequence continues at coordinate 112,825 of JAHFRP010000003.1, read as the reverse complement.
CTGGTATAAAGCGATTGATCGAGGTTATTCAGCATGTTGGCGGCACCTATGCGACAAAAGAATGAATCCGCATGATCGTCGATGTTTGGAAATAGCACAATGGTCTAATTGTTGCGACCTTTGCACCGCCCAGCACAAAGATTATTGTTGTGGGTACGGCTTTAGCCGTGCGGATATCCAGGAAAACGCAACATGGAAAGCTACAAGCTTGTTCTCCCCGAGCACCTCAACCACTACGGCCACCTCTTCGGCGGCAACATGCTCAAGTGGATCGACGAGATTTCCTGGATTGCCGCCAGCCGGGACTATCCCGGCTGCAGCTTCGTCACCGTCGCGATGGACAAGGTGGAATTCCACCAGGGCGTGGAGCAGGGCTCGATCCTGCGCTTCCGTGTCCAGCGCCTGCGCGAGGGCAAGACCTCGGTGCAGTACCATGTGGACGTCTATTGCGATGACATCGAGAGCGGCAGCGAAGACCTGATCTTCGCCACCAATGTCACCTTCGTCTGCCTGGACCGGCAGGGCCAAAAAGCAAGGCTCCAGCCGCCGGCGCCGCAGCCTTAGAGAGGAAGGGTCCCCGCTACATGTGATGCCCCGCCGCTCCAGTCACAAGGGTTAATATTGTGGGTACGGCTTTAGCCGTACATGTCAGGCTGCGCCCTAAAGGGCACAAGAGCCTGACCCACAGAGAGAGCCACTATTGGGGTTTGCATCACCGCTTCAGCTCCCGATAGAAATTCTCGTGGGTGCCGACCAGCAGTAACAATCGGGTTGTGGGGTCGTATTCGTAGGCGAGCAGGAAAAGCTTTCCGACGCATTGGAACTTGTAGACAAACACGCCCGCCAGATCGCCCTTCTTCCCCTCGCCCAGAGTCGGATCGGCGACGATAGCGGCGACGGCATCATCCACGTCGGCTTTTTGATTCGGATGCAGGCGCTTATAGGCACGGCGAAAGCCGCTTCCTTGCAATACCTCAACCAAGCTTGTCGGCCCGGCTGCCTTCCGGCACAAAAGGGGTGGCCTTGTCGTGGTCTTCCGCGCGCGCGATCAGGAGGTCGCGAACGAAATCGACCGGCAGGTCGGGATTATCCAGAGCCGCTTTGCCGACCTTGGCCCAAAATTCGATTTGCCCGGCAATGGTGCGGCATTCCGACTTGGCGTGAGCCTTGGCGTCTTCGTACAACAGGTCGTCGATTCGAACGGGCATACCCATGATATTCTCCTGCTACAAATTGCTACTTTTGTAGTTTAGTAGATTTGACGGGGTGATTCAAGGAATCGAGAAGGTCGCAGTCTTTCCTAAGCCGCCGTCAGCTTGGCATATTCCAGCGCCAGCCACTTCACTCCGGCATTGCGGAATTTCACCTGCACCCGCGCTTCCGCGCCGCTGCCTTCGCAGTTGACGATCACGCCGGCGCCGAATTTGGCGTGGCTCACATTCTGGCCGACGTGCCAGGGCGAGCCGGTGTTCTTGTAGACGCTGGTCGCGGGTTTGGCGCGTTCGGGCGGTGCCGTCCAGTCGTTCTTCGCCGGCGCGTAGTAAGCCCTGGGCGCGGGGTTGATCCGCTTCAGCAGGTTTTCCGGGATTTCGTTGAGGAAGCGCGAGGCCAGCCCGTAGCGGAATTGGCCATGCAGCATGCGGCTCTGCGCCAGGCTGAGGTAAAGCCTGCGCCGGGCACGGGTGATGGCGACGTACATCAGGCGGCGCTCTTCCTCGATGCCGTCGCGTTCGTTGAGCGCGTTGTCGTGCGGAAACAGCCCTTCCTCCAGCCCGCCCAGGAACACGGCGTGGAACTCCAGTCCCTTGGCGGCGTGTACGGTCATCATTTGAAGCGCGTCGTTGCCCGCCTCGGCCTGGTGTTCGCCGGCTTCCAGCGCGGCATGGGTGAGGAAGGCGGCGAGGCTGTCGTCCTCCGCCTCGTGGACGAAGCCGACGGCGGCGTTGACCAGCTCGTTGAGGTTGTCGACCCGGTCGGCGCCGTCCTTTTCGGCCTGGTAATACGCGACCAGTCCGCTCGCCGCCAGCATGTGCTCGATCTGCTCGGGCAGCGGCAGGCCGTCGCAAACCTGGCGCATCGATTCGATCAGCGCGATGAAGCCGCCGATGCTGGTGCCCGCCTTGCCGCCCAGCTGGCCGCCGGCCGCGGCTTGCCACAGGCTGGTTTGCTGGCGCCGGGCGATTTCCTGCAACGCCTCCAGGCTGCGCGCGCCGATGCCGCGCGCCGGGAAATTGATTATCCGCAACAACGCGCCGTCGTCGTCGGCGTTGCCGATCAGGCGCAGGTAGGCCAGCGCGTGCTTGATCTCCTGCCGCTCGAAGAAGCGCAGGCCGCCGTGGACGCGGTAAGGCACGCCGGCGTTGAACAGGGCGTGCTCCAGCACGCGCGACTGGGCGTTGGAGCGGTAGAGCACGGCGATATGGGCGAATTCGATGCCGTCGCGCTTCAGCGCGCGCGCCTCGTCCACGATGAACTGGGCTTCCTCCTGGTCGGTGGCGGCTTCGTACAGGCGGATCGGTTCGCCGGTGCTCTCGGCGGTCCACAGATTCTTGCCGAGGCGGCCGCGGTTGTGGCTGATCAGCGCGTTGGCGGCGTCCAGGATGTTGCCGTGGGAGCGGTAGTTCTGCTCCAGCTTGATGACTTTTTCGATATGGAAATCGCGCTCGAAATCGAGCATGTTGCCCACCCGCGCGCCGCGGAAGGCGTAGATCGACTGGTCGTCGTCGCCCACCGCGAAGATGGCGGCGTCCGGCCCGGCCAGCAGTTTCAGCCAGAGGTATTGCAGGCGGTTGGTGTCCTGGAACTCGTCCACCAGGATGTGGCGGAATCGGCTCTGGTAATGGGCGCGCAAGGCGGTGTCGCGGTTGAGCAGTTCGTAGCTGCGCAGCAGCAGTTCGGCGAAATCCACCACGCCTTCGCGCCGGCATTGTTCGTCGTAGGCGGCGAACAGCTCCTGCTGTTTGCGCGTGTAGGGGTCGTAGGCGTCCACGTTCTCGGCGCGCAGCCCCTGCTCCTTGGCGCCGTTGATGAAATGCTGGAGCTGCTTGGGCGGGTATTTCTCGTCGTCGACGTTGAGCGCTTTCAGCAGGCGCTTGATGGCGGAAAGCTGGTCGGACGAATCGAGGATCTGGAACAGCGCGGGCAGCCCGGCTTCGCGGTGGTGGGTGCGCAGCAGGCGGTTGCACAGGCCGTGGAAGGTGCCGATCCACATGCCGCGGGTATTGATCGGCAGCATGGCGGCAAGCCGCGTCAGCATTTCCTTGGCGGCCTTGTTGGTGAACGTCACCGCCAGGATGCCGGCGGGGCTGGCCTGGCCGGTCTGGATCAGGTAGGCGATGCGCGTGGTCAGCACCCGCGTCTTGCCGCTGCCGGCGCCGGCCAGGATCAGCGCCGACTGGTGCGGCAAGGTAGCGGCTTCGCGCTGCTCGGGGTTGAGGCCGGCAAGAAAGGGATGGGACATGGCGTGGTAGAATTCAAAACGAACGGGAATCCATTATAAGGCAACAACACCATGGCAAAACTGATGTATTTCGCGCAGCTGGCAGAAACGCTGGGGCGCACGGCGGAAGAGGCCGCGCTGCCGGCCGCGGTGGTCAGCGTGGAAACCCTGATCGCGTGGCTGGCGCGGCGCGAGGGCGCCGGCTGGAAGAGCCTGGCGGACGGCAAGGGGCTGACGGTGATGGTCAACCGGCAGCCGGCCACGATGGAAACCGCGGTGACCCAAAACGACGAAATCGCTTTCATCCCGGAACGGCAATAAATCTACAGGTGTAGGTGCGAATTCATTCGCACGGAACCCATTAATTGTGCGAATGAATTCGCACCTACAACCGCACCCCCCTGGTTTTCGGAATAAAAAAACCCGGCTGGCGGAGAACCGGCAGCCGGGTTTTATAAGAGGCGGGAAACTCAGCCCTTCTTTTTCTTCTTGTTTTCCATCATGTCGTGAATCATCGGCGCGAAGATGACTTCCATGGCGAAGCCCATCTTGCCGCCGGGCACCACCAGCGTGTTGCGGCGCGACATGAACGAATCGTGCACCATGTTGAGCAGATAGGGAAAATCCACGCCCTTGGGGTTCTTGAAGCGGATCACCACGAAGCTTTCATCCGCGGTCGGGATGTCGCTGGCGATGAAGGGGTTGGAAGTGTCCACCGTCGGCACGCGCTGGAAGTTGATGTCGGTGCGCGAGAACTGCGGCGTGACGTAGTGCACGTAGTCGGGCATGCGGCGCAGGATGGTCTCCACCGTGGCTTCGGCCGAATAGCCGCGCTCCTTGCCGTCGCGATGGATCTTCTGGATCCACTCCAGGTTGACGATCGGCACCACGCCGACGCCCAGGTCCACGTACCTGGCCGCATCCACGTCGCCGTTCGAGACCAGGCCGTGCAGGCCTTCGTAGAACAGCAGGTCGGTGCCGGCAGGGATGTCTTCCCACGGCGTGAATTCGCCGGATTTAAGCTTGGTTTTCAGGCGGGTGTTATGCGCGGCCGCTTCGTCTTCGTTGTGCAGGTAATAGCGCTTCTTGCCGGAGCCGGTTTCGCCGTAATCCTTGAACAAGGCTTCGATTTTGTCGAAATGGTTGGCTTCCGGGCCGAAATGGCTCAAATGCACGCCGCCCTGGGCTTCTTCCTTCTTTACCGCTTCGCGAAATTCGGCGCGGTTGAGGGAATGGAAGCTATCGCCTTCCACCACCGCCGCCTTGATGCTTTCGCGGGTAAAAATATGCTCGAACGCGACTTTTACCGTGGTCGTTCCGGCGCCGGATGAGCCGGTAATCGCGATTACTGGGTGTTTTTTGGACATTTCTAAGGTTCTCCCGCTGCTTAAGTTATTAAATGTAATCGTTTGAGTATAATCTTGGCTTGTCGCTTTTGTCACTATATCCGGCCATTCGATTCTTGTATGGACGCATAAGGTTATTTATATCCGTCCCGGCAAGGCACAAGCGAAGCCGGCCTTTCGTGGTTATAATTGCGGGTCCATCAGGAATAATCCAGGAATAACTACCGTTCATGCAAGCGCACTATTCACCCGCCGAAATCGAGCGCGAGGCTCAAGATTACTGGGAAAAGACCCAGGCTTTCCGTGCCGTCGAAGACTCTGCCAAGCCCAAATATTACTGCCTGTCGATGTTCCCTTACCCGTCCGGCAAGCTGCACATGGGCCACGTGCGCAACTACACCATCGGCGACGTGCTCGCCCGCTTCCACCGTTTCCAGGGTTGCAACGTGATGCAGCCGATGGGCTGGGACGCGTTCGGCCTGCCGGCGGAAAACGCGGCGATCCAGAACAACGTCGCCCCGGCGGCGTGGACCTATTCCAACATCGACTACATGCGCGGGCAGCTGAAAAGCCTCGGCCTCGCCGTCGACTGGAACCGCGAACTGGCGACTTGCAAGCCGGACTACTACCGCTGGGAGCAGTGGCTGTTCACCCGGCTGTTCGAAAAAGGCCTGATCTACAAGAAAACCGCCCCGGTGAACTGGGACCCGGTGGACATGACCGTGCTCGCCAACGAGCAGGTGATCGACGGGCGCGGCTGGCGCTCCGGCGCGCTGGTGGAAAAGCGCGACATCCCGATGTATTTCATGAAGATCACCGCCTACGCCGAGGAACTGCTCGCCGGCCTCGACACCCTGCCCGGCTGGCCGGAACAGGTGCGCGCGATGCAGAAAAACTGGATCGGCAAGAGCTTCGGCGCCGAGGTGCATTTCCCGCATGAGCATGGCCAAGGGGCGCTCAAAGTCTACACGACTCGTCCCGACACCCTGATGGGCGCCACCTATGTGGCGGTGGCCGCCGAGCATCCGCTCGCCACGGCAGCGGCGCAGGGCAACCGGGCGCTAGCCGCCTTCATCGAGGAATGCAAGCACGGCAGCGTGGCCGAGGCCGACATGGCGACGATGGAGAAGAAAGGCATGCCGACCGGCCGTTTCGTGGTGCATCCGCTCAACGGCGAGAAGCTGCCGGTGTGGGTCGCCAACTACGTGCTGATGGGCTACGGCGAAGGCGCGGTAATGGCCGTGCCGGCGCACGACGAGCGCGATTTCGCCTTTGCCGCCAAATACGGCCTGCCGGTGCGGACAGTGATCCGCACCGCGGCGGGCGACGCCACGCCGGCGCCCTGGCAGGACGCCTACGCCGCGCATGGCACGTGCATCAATTCCGGCAAGTACGACGGGCTCGATTTCGATCAGGCGTCAGCCGCCATCGCGGCCGACCTCGAAGCCGAAAATCGGGGTGGCAGGCGCACCCAGTTCCGCCTGCGCGACTGGGGCATCTCGCGCCAGCGCTACTGGGGCTGCCCGATCCCGATCATCCATTGCCCCACCTGCGGCGACGTGCCGGTGCCGGAAAAAGACCTGCCGGTGGTGCTGCCCGAGGACGTGAAGATCGACATCGGCTCGCCGATCAAGAAAATGCCGTCTTTCTACCAGACCGCCTGCCCCAAGTGCGGCGGCGCGGCCGAACGCGAAACCGACACCATGGACACTTTCGTCGAGTCGTCCTGGTACTACGCGCGCTACGCCTCGCACGACTGCGCCACGGGCATGCTCGACGAGCGCGCCAAATACTGGCTGCCGGTCGATCAGTACATCGGCGGCATCGAGCACGCCATCCTGCACCTGCTTTACGCCCGCTTCTTCCACAAGCTGATGCGCGACGAAGGGCTTTTTGGCAAGGAAGCCCTCTCCCCAACCCTCTCCCAAAGGGAGAGGGGGCAATCGTCAAACCCAAATAGATTTGACGAACCGTTTGTCCGCCTGCTCACCCAGGGCATGGTGCTGAAGGATGGCACCAAGATGTCCAAGTCCAAGGGCAACACGGTCGACCCGCAGGCCCTGATCGACCAGTACGGCGCCGACACCGCGCGCCTGTTCATGATGTTCGCGGCGCCCCCGGAGCAGAGCCTGGAATGGTCCGATGCCGGCGTGGAAGGCGCGTTCCGTTTCCTCAAGCGGCTATGGAAGGCGGTGCACGACCATGTTTCCGCCTCCCCTCTCCCTCAGGGAGAGGGGCCGGGGGAGAGGGGGGGGGAACTCTCGCCACAGCTCAAGGCACTGCGTTTCCAGGTGCACACCGCCATCCAGAAAGTCACCGACGACTACGGCCGCCGTCAGCAGTTCAACACCGCCATCGCCGCGGTGATGGAGCTGATGAACGCATTGGGCAAGGCCAGCGACGGCAGTCCGGCCGTCCGCGGCGTGATGCAGGAAGCGCTGGAAGCCGTGGTGGTGCTGCTCGCACCGATCGTGCCGCATGCCTGCCAGGCATTGTGGGCCGAACTCCGGCCGGGCGCGAACCTGCTCGACGCGCCCTGGCCCAGGGTGGACGAAGCGGCGCTGGTGCAGGACGAGATCGAGCTGATGCTGCAGGTCAACGGCAAGCTCAGGGGCAGCATCAAGGTGGCGAAAGACGCCGCCAAGGAGCAGATCGAACAGCTCGCGCTGGCCAACCCCAACGTGCAGAAATTCATGGAGGGCCAGCCGGCGAAGAAAGTGGTGGTGGTGCCGGGCCGCCTGGTCAACGTCGTGATATGAACGAGTCGAAAGGAACGCCGACGGGCAAGCTGCTGGCCGGAATCGCGCTGACCTTGTCGTTGGCCGCGTGCGGCTTCCAGCTGCGCGGCGTGACGAACCTGCCGTTCGAGTCGCTGTACCTGGACGGCGGCAGCAACCCCGCGCTGGCAGCCGAGATCGGCCGGGCGATCCGCACCGGCACCCAGACCCGGCTGGCGGACAAGGCCGCCGATGCCGACGCCGTGCTGCAAGTGCAGGGCGGGACGCGGGAAAAGCGCATTCTCTCGCTGAGCGGTGCCGGACGCGTGCGGGAATACCAGCTGACCTATCGCGTCAATTTCCGGCTGATGGACAAGAAAGGCCTCGACCTGATGCCCAACCAGCCGATCGAACTGCTGCGCGACCTGTCCTATGACGACACCCAGGTGCTGGCGAAGGAACAGGAGGAAGCGCTGCTCTACCGCGACATGCAAAACGATGCGATCACGCAGCTGATGCGGCGGCTGGCCGCGGCCAAACCCCAGCCGGTGAATGAGGCTCGGCGCTGACCAGCTGGCCGCGCACTTGCAGCGCGGGCTGGCGCCGCTGTACCTGATCCACGGCGACGAACCCCTGCTGGCGATGGAAGCGGCCGACGCGATCCGCGCCCGGGCTCGCCTGGCGGGCCACGACGAGCGCGAAGTGTTCACCGCGGAGGCCGGCTTCAGCTGGCAGAACCTGCTCGACAGCGGCAACAGCCTGTCGCTGTTCGCCGCCAGGCGCATCGTCGAAATCCGCATCCCCACCGGCAAGCCCGGCACCGAGGGCGGCCAGGCGTTGCAGGACTACTGCGCCCGCCTGCCGGCCGATACCGTCACCCTGGTCACCTGCCCCAAGCTCGACAAGCAGGCGCAGGCGACGAAATGGTTCAAGGCGCTGGAGCAGGCCGGCGTCAACCTGCCGGTTTACCCGGTCGAGCGGCAGCGGCTGCCGCAGTGGATCGGAGTCAGGCTGGCGGCGCAGAACCAGCGCGCCGACGCGGCGGTCCTACAGTTCCTGGCGGATCGCGTCGAGGGCAACCTGCTGGCGGCGCACCAGGAAATCCGCAAGCTCGGGCTGCTGTTCCCGGCCGGCCCATTGGAATTCGAGCAGGTGCGGGAAGCGGTGCTGGATGTTTCGCGCTACGATGTATTCAACCTGGCCGAGGCCATGCTGGCCGGCGATGCAGCCCGCCTGGCGCGGATCCTGGAAGGATTGAAGGGCGAAGGCGTGGCGCCGACGCTGGCGCTGTGGGCGCTGACCCAGGAAATCCGCACGCTGGCCAGATTGAAGCTGGGCCAGCGCCGGGGCGTCGCCGTGGCGCAGCTGATGCGCGACCTGCGCGTGTGGGAATCGCGCCAGAACCTGATGCAGCGCGCCCTCGGCCGGCTCGACGAGGCGCGCGTCCTCGCCGGGTTGAAGCAGGCCGCGGCGCTCGACCGCACGATCAAGGGTCTGGGCCGGGGCGACGTGTGGGACGGGCTGCTGCAGTTGGGGCTGTCGATGGCGCGAGGCAAATAAAATACACTGAATATTAGCTACCGTATCCAGCAACGCAAGGAGCGGCCTCCCGGCCGCGATCTTCAACTCAGTTGCGGCCAGGAGGCCGTTCCACACGTTGATTCTAAACTTTGAGATTCCCCACATGAAATTCCACGATTTAGCCATCGGCCAGCGTTTCGAGCTGGGCGGCGCGATCTATGTCAAGACCAGCCCGGTGCTGGCGAGCAGGGAAGCCGGCGCGGAAAAGAAATTCATGGCCCGCTCCGCGCGGGTGCTGCCTTTGGATGGCCAGCAGCGCTCTTTCGCTGCGAAGACGGACAAGGTGCTGACGGCGGAGGCGGTGCTGGCCGCGTTCGAGGCCTACCATGCCCGCTGCAGGACCGTGCTGGAACTGGAGGTCTCCACCGACAGGCGGCAACAGATTGCCGACGTGCTGGAACGCGGACGGCTAGACTTCATCGATTCGATCGTCGGGCCGGGCTGACGGTGCTTACCCCCGCTCAGAAGGCGCGTTATTTTCGCCTGCGCTGGGCGGCGTTCAGCCTGGTGGCGCTGGCCTACATCCTGTCGTTTTTCCATCGCTTCGCGCCGGCGGCGATCGCCGGCGATCTGCAGCAGTCGTTTCAGGCCAGCGGGGCCCAATTGGGAGGACTCGCCGCCACCTATTTCTACGTCTATTCGGCGATGCAGATTCCCACCGGGGTGCTGGTGGACACGCTCGGGCCGCGCAAGATCCTGGTGATCGGCGGGCTGGTGGGGGGGGCGGGGTCGCTTCTGTTCGGCTTGGCTGACGGGCTGGCAGCGGCTTCGGCAGGGCGGCTGCTGGTCGGTCTGGGCGCCTCGGTCACCTTCATTTCGCTGCTCAAACTCAATGCCGCCTGGTTTCACGACCGCCATTTCGCCACGCTCACCGGGCTTTCCATTCTGCTCGGCAATATCGGCGCGCTGCTGGCGGCATCGCCGCTGGCCTGGGCGCTGGGCTTCGTTTCCTGGCGCACCGTGTTCGTCGCGGTGGGCGGGTTGTCCCTGGCGGTGGCCGCGCTGGGCTGGCTGGCGGTGCGCGACCATCCCGGCCGGGCCGGCCTGCCCTCGATGCGCGAACTCGACGGCAAGGCCGCTCATCCGCCGCATCACGGCCATTGGTACGACGGCCTGGTGGTCGTGGCGAAAAATCGCGCCACCTGGCCCGGCTTCTGGGTCAACCTGGGCATCTCCGGCTCGTTTTTCGCGTTCGGCGGGCTGTGGGCGGTGCCGTTCCTGCGCGATGTCTATAGCATGGGGCGCGGCGCCGCCACCGCCCATACTTCCTTGCTGCTGCTTGGTTTCGCGCTGGGGGCTTTTATTGTGGGCACCCTGTCGGACCGTCTCGGCCGGCGCAAGCCGGTGATCGTTGTGGGCGCACTGCTCTATTGCCTGTGCTGGCTGCCGCTGCTGCTCGGCTGGAACTTGGCGCCGGCGGCCGGCTACGTGCTGTTTTCGGCGATGGGCCTGGGCGCCTCGGGCTTCACCCTGACCTGGGCATGCGCCAAGGAGGTGAACCGGCATGCTCTGTCGGGCATGGCGACCAGCGTGGTGAATACCGGCGCCTTTTTCGGCACCGGCATTTTGCAGCCGCTGACCGGCTGGATGATCGACCGCGCCGCCGACAGTCATCCGGCCAGCGCGGCGCACGTCCTGGCGGATTACCGCGCCGGGCTGGGTGTGATGCTGGGATTCGCGCTGGCGGGGTTGACGGCGACGCTGTTTGTCCGGGAGACGCGTTGCCGTTATGTCGTCTTGGACTGAACCTCAAAAGGCAGAACCGTAAGGTGCAATGAGCGTAGCGCATTGCACCGGATGTCGGCTGGGCATATACGGCGGGGCGTGGTTGTTGCCGTTTTGGTGGCCTCGCAGCCACCGCCTACCCCTTGCGGGTGCAATGCGCACCGGTTAGCTCTGCGACCCGCCGACAGCCATTTCAGCCCGCATGCTTTTCGCGCACGATTTCATCGATGACTTTCAGCACGTCGTCGCTGGCCGCTTCGGCGGCGCCGAAGGCTTCGATCATCCTGGCGTGGGTGTCGCGGTTGCGCTCCCAGTCGCTTTCCGCGCAATGGCTTAGCGCTTCCTGCACCTTGGCGTGGACCAGCGAATGCGGGGTGGTCATGCTCTTGTACGACGGTACGTGGCTGAACAGGGCGAAGCCGGCCCCGCTGTCGTACCATTTGCCGAGGCGGCAATTGTGGTGGTTCACCTGTACCGCCTTGCCTTCCGCCGACTCGTTGCCATTGGTGAGCGCCATGTAGCCGTTCTGCTTGAAGATGAGGTGGTCGACCTTGATCAGTGAGGCGAAGCTCAGGTCGTGGGCGTGGCTGATTTTCTGCAGCGAGGTTTGCGCCGAGGTTTCCATGCGGCGGAACTTGTCCTCGAAGTCGGCGACCACATTTTTCGACGAATTGGCGACTTCCTTCATGGTTTCGGAATCCTGCTGCATGCTGATCACGTTCTGGTAGAAGCTGTCCAGCATGGCGGCAATATCGCTGGTGGCGCGCTTGGTGTTTTCCGCCAGCTTCCTGACCTCATCCGCCACGACGGCGAAGCCGCGACCCTGCTCGCCGGCGCGCGCGGCTTCGATAGCTGCGTTGAGGGCGAGCAGGTTGGTCTGGTCGGCGATGGTGGTGATGATGCCCACCACCTTGGAAATTTCGGCGCTGCTGTTGTTGAGTTCGGTGACCGACTGATTGGCGTTGTTGATCATGTCGTTGATCCGGTTCAGCGCGGATACGATGTTGCCGACGGATTCCTTGCTGCGCCCCGCTTCGGTCACGGTATCTCCAGAGATCGCCTTGACGCTTTCCATTTCTCCCGAGATGTTGACGAGGTCGGACTGGATCAGCTTGAGGTTTTTGATCAGCTGGCTGGTGCTCAAGTGCTCGACCTCGGCGAACAGCTCGTTCTTGGCCATGTGCTTGGTGTTCTGCGCCATCGATTCGAGCGAATTGTTGACGTTGTTCATGGCGACGGCAAACATGCCGTGCAGGCCCTGCGGCTGCGCCTTGCGGTAATATTTCCCTTCGCTGGCGTATTTGAAGGCCGTTTCCACCTCGCTGAAATAGGCTTCGAGCTGGTCGAGCGCGTCGTTGATCTGCCAGGACAGTGTGCCCAGTTCGTCCGTCGTCCGGATGTCGGTGACGCGGTGGTCGAAATGCCCTTCGCTGACTTCCTTGACGATTTCGGATATCTTCTGCAGCGGCGCGAGCAGGCCGGCGGTGCCGATCTGGACGAATACGGCGTAGCCTACGCCGATCGCCAGGAAGGCAAGGAAGAACGGGTCGAAGCCGTGGCGGACGAAAACCAGCAGCACCGCGCCGCCCAGCAGGAAATTGTAAACGTGGGCGGTTGCCCGGATCTTAAAGGCCAAGGACAAATTCTTCATAGCTCACGCCCCGTTGTTCCAGAAAATGGTTTAGGTAGTTCAGGGATGCGTCGGGAGCGCCTTGTTCCCCCGCTTTGCGTTCCTGCTCCAACATCGCCCGGTACAGGCCGACGATTACGGGAATCGCCGCTGCCTTCGGCTTGCGGCGTACCGAGTAGTAGCCGGTGACGTTGCCGCGATCGTCGAAGGACGGTGTGACGTGGCCGAACGTCCAATAAAACCCGCCATCCTTGCTCATGTTCTTGAGATAGGCGAACATTTCCTTTTTCCGGCCGAGCATCTCCCACATCAGCTTGAAAACGCCACGCGGCATCTCCGGGTGGCGCACGATGCTGTGCTGCTCGCTCAGCAGCTCGCGCTCACTGTAGCCGGACAATTCGATGAAAATGCGGTTGCCATAAAGGATGCGGCCTTTCAGGTCGGTTTTGGAGACGATGAAATCGTCGTCGTGCAACGCCCTTTCCTTGTCGGTAGGTGTGATTTTGCCGTGCATTCTGCCTCTCCTCCTTCTGATCGATGCTGCTTCTTTCGGATGTTATGCCGAATTTTCATCCAATCATAGCTCTGCCGGAATGCTGGGGCATTTGAGCTGCCGGCGCGTCTATTCCAACTCCATTTCCAGCTCCAGCCAATCTTCCTCAAGCTGCGCCATACGCGTTTCCAGCGCCGCATGGCGGCCGTTGAGGGCCTGAATTTCCGCCGCGGGCTGGGCGTAAGTGGCCGGGTCGGCGAGCCGGCGGCTGACTTCGGCCAGATCGGCCTGGACGGTCGCCAGTTCGGTTTCGATCTTGGCCTGTTTCGACAGCAGGGCTTTTTTCTTCGGCCTGGGTGCGGCTTCCTGGCGCGGCTTTTCCGCCGGTTTGGCGGTTTCGCGCGGGCGGCGCGCTTCGATCCAGCTTTTGTAGTCGTCCAGGTCGCCGTCGAAGACCTTCGCTTCGCCGTCCGCCACCAGCCACAGTTCGTCGGCCACGGCGCGGATCAGGCTGCGGTCGTGCGACACCAGCACCATCGCGCCGCCGTATTCCTCCAGCGCCAGGGAAAGCGCGTCGCGCATGTCCAGGTCGAGATGGTTGGTGGGTTCGTCGAGCAACAGCAGGTGCGGTTTCTGCCAGGCCAGCAGGGCGAGCGCCAGGCGGCTTTTTTCGCCGCCGGAGAAGCTCGCCACCGGCCGATCCTCGCTGTCGCCGGCGAGGCCGAAGCGGCCGAGGAAGCTGCGCAGCGCCAGCGTGGTTTCCTTGGGCGCCAGCCGCTCCATGTGCGCGAGCGGCGTGGCGGCGGCATCGAGGTGTTCGAGTTGATGCTGGGCGAAGTAGCCGATGCGGATGTCGGGCGTCATCTCAAGCCGGCCCGCAGTGGGCGCAAGCTCGCCCACCAGGAGCTTGATCAGGGTCGATTTGCCGGCGCCGTTGGGGCCGAGCAGGGCGATGCGCGCGCCGGAACGCAGGATCAGGTTGACGTCCCGGAACAACACCTTGTCGCCGTAGGCAAAGCCCATGTTTTCGGCGCGCAGGAGCAGGTCGGGGCTGCGCTCCGGCGCCTCGATCTCCAGCTCGAAATGGCCGTCGGCGACGTGCGCCGGGGCGATGCGGGTGAGCCGTTCCAGCGCCTTGACGCGGCTTTGCGCCTGCTTCGCCTTGGTCGCCTTGGCGCGGAAGCGGCGCACGAAATCCTCCAGGTGGGCGATTTTCGCCTGCTGTTGCTGGAAGGCCTGGTTCTGCTGGGCGATTTTCTCGGCGCGGGCGCGCTCGAAATCGTCGTAGTCGCCGCTGTAGACGTCGATCACCCGATCGTGCAGATGGGCGATGCGGTTGACGCAGGCGTTGAGGAATTCGCGGTCGTGGGAGACGACGATCAGGCTGCCGGGATAGCGCGCCAGATATTGCTCCAGCCACAGGATCGCTTCGAGGTCGAGGTGGTTGGTCGGCTCGTCGAGCAACAGCAGGTCGGCGCGGTGCATCAGCGCGCGGGCGAGGTTGAGGCGCATGCGCCAGCCGCCGGAGAAGCTCGCCACCGGCCGCTCCAGCGCGTCGTTGGCGAAGCCCAGGCCGTCCAGCAACTGCGCCGCGCGGGCCTTGGCGGCATAGCCGTCGATGGCTTCGTAGCGGTGCTGCGCGTCGAACCAGTCCGCGTCGTGCCGTTCCCGCGCCAGGATTTTTTCCAGCCGGCGCAATTCGACGTCGCCGTCGAGCACGAACTCCAGCGCGGGCAGCGCCGAGTTGGCGATTTCCTGCTCGACGAAGGCCAGCGTCTTGCCGGCTTGCAGGGATATCTCGCCGCCGTCCGGCTTGAGCTCGCCGCGGATCAGGCGGAACAGGGTGGATTTGCCGCTGCCGTTCTTGCCCACCAGACCGATGCGCTGGTCGGCGAATGCTTGCAGATTGGCTTGCTGGAACAGGGGGATGCCGCCCTGCAAATAGGTCAGATTCTGGATGTTGAGCATGGCGCCATGATACCAGACGCACCCGCCGGTGTTCCTACCGCCTGGTGCCGCCGCGCACTTCGAAGCCGACCCGGTCCAGCGCCTGCCCGGAGGAATCCAGCAGCTCCAGGCTATGTCGTCCCGATTCCGGCTTCCAGCGGGCGTCGGCGGGCAGGGTGTCGTTCCCGTCCAGGCGCCAGCGCAGATGGGGGGTGGGCGGCGCCATCTCGAAAAACACCGCCTGGTTGGCGGGAGGGATGTCCGGGTCGAGGGCGAGAATTTCGCCGTCGCCGGGGTAGCGGATGCGCGGCCGTACCGAGCCGGCCGGGGTGAGTGCCACCCGCTCGGTTTGCGTGCCGGCGATGAACCATTCCCGGCGCGGCGGTTCGACGGCGGGGTCGAAGACGATTTCCTGCGCCACCACGCCCGGTGGCGCGGCGGGCTGGCGGCCGGGGGCCGCGCTATGGAGGAAGTCCATCACTTGCCGCCAGACCGGCGCCGCGCCGCTGATGCCGGAGACGTCGTGCATCGGCTCGCCGTCGAAATTGCCCACCCACACGCCCACGGTGTAGCGGTCGGAGAAGCCCACGCACCAGTTGTCGCGCATGTCCTTGCTGGTGCCGGTCTTCACCGCCGCCCAGTAGCGCGTGGCGAGCGGGCTTCCCAGCCCGAAGGTGAGGCTGCGCGCGCTGCGGTCGGCGAGCATGTCGCCGACGATGAAGGCGGCGCCGCGATCCATCGCCTGCGCCGTTTTTACTTTTCCGTCGGGAACAAGCAGCAGGGCGCTTATGCGTCCGCCGTTGGCGAGGGCGCGATAGGCGTTGGTCAACTGCCATAGGGTCACGTCGGCCGAACCCAGCGCCAGGGAATAGCCGTAGAAATCTCCGCTTTCGGTCAGCCCGGTGAAATCCAGCGCATGCAGCCGGTCGACGAAGGCGTCGGTGCCTACCAGCATCAGCGTCTTCACCGCCGGCACGTTGAGGGAGCTGCTCAAGGCCAGCCGCGCGCTCACCATGCCCTTGAAGTCGTGGTCGTAATTTTGCGGTACATAGAGGCCGTTGGGGGTGGGCAGGTCGAGCGGTGCGTCCTCGATCGGGGAGGCGGCGGTGAGCAGGCGCCGTTCCAGCGCCAGCGCATAGAGAAAGGGCTTGAGGGTAGAGCCCGCCTGGCGCGGCGCTTGCACCGCGTCCACATACCCCGCGCCGGAATCTGGCCCGCCGCTGACGTAGGCGAGTACCTCGCCGCTACGGTTGTCCACCGCCAGCACGGCGCCTTGGCCGACGTTGCTGCCGGCAAGCTGGCGCAATTGTTCGAACAAGGCCTGGCTGGCGAAACGCTGGGTTGCCGCGTCGAGTGTGGAGGCTGCGGCACCCCGGCCTTTCTTGACCAGCCGGCGGGCGACATGGGGGGCGAGGGCGACGGCAGTGGAGAAGCCGTGGCCGCCGTCCAGCGTGGCGGCTGCCCGGGCATGGAGGACGGCGCAGGAGGTTTTCGCTCCGGCGCCGGCGGCAAGTATGCAGGCTTGTTTCGCTACTGCGCTGGGGGTGGCGTTGGGCGTGCGCAGCAAGGCTGAAAGCAGCAGCGATTCGGCCTCGTCCAGCCCGTTCGGCGATTTGTCGAACAGCCCCTGCGCCGCGGCGGCAATGCCCTGGAGTTCGCCGCGGTAGGTGGTCAGGTTGAAATA
The DNA here is from genome assembly GCA_023266195.1 of Sulfuricella sp. Taxonomy (GTDB): domain Bacteria; phylum Pseudomonadota; class Gammaproteobacteria; order Burkholderiales; family Sulfuricellaceae; genus Sulfuricella. The sequence continues at coordinate 96,263 of JAHFRP010000003.1, read as the reverse complement.
GGCTTCCAGAATCTGGGGCTTGGTCCAGGTTTTTTCGAGTTCTTCCGCCGCCCGGATCTGATCCCATTTCTGGCGGTAGGTACGCTGAATTTTCTTAGGGCGCAAGGCCGGGGCGAGCTGGCCTGCCAACTGCATGGTCAGCGTGCTCGCCCCACGGCGCTTGCCGTGGAACAGCGAATCGGCGGCCGCGCTCGCCAGGGCCTTCCAGTCCACCCCGCCGTGCAGGTAGAAGCGCTTGTCTTCCGCCTGGATCAGGGAGGCCACCAGGACGGGAGAAATCTCCGGCAGGGGCGTCCAGTCGAGGCGGCGGCCGTTCTGGTCAACCCGCAGGAGGTGAACGATTTCGCCGTTGCGGTCCAGCAATGCGGCGTCGGACGGCGTGTAGGCCGCTTTTGCCTCGGCGAATGAAGGCAGGGCTGCGTCGGCGGACTGAGCCAGGAGCAGGAGCAGCAGGAAGAGGATGCCGGGGCCGCGCCGGAGCATGGTGCCGACGGTTTTCATTCGCCTACCACCATCCCCTGATTCGGCACCTCCCCAAACATTTCCGGCGCATACATCGCTTCGATGTGGGTGGCGGGCAGTTCGAAGCGGCCGGCATTGTTCAGGCGCAGGGTATATTCCACCGTCCATTTTCCCTTGGGCACGAAGGCGTAGTAGGCGCGGAAAGCCTCGAACGTGCGCTCCTCGAACGCGGGCCAGACCCAGCCGCGCCTTTTCTCGCCCTGGGCGAGGATGCGCGAATCGCGGCCCAGGCCGGTGCCGAGGATGGACGCGCCTGCGGGGACCGGGTCGTCCACCACCACCCAGCTCATGTCGGACTGGGCTTCGAGGTCGAGGCGCACGCGCAGCACGTCGCCCCGGCTCCAGCGGCCCTTGGCTTTCTGTTCCACCGCGGCGACGGTTTTGGTCGCCTTGAAGCCGGACGAGAAGGGCTGCTTGAGCGGGATGGCGGCGCGGCTTTCCACGGTGAGCCAGGGCTTGCCGCCCCCGACGTGGGCCACGTTCAGGGTTTCCCGCGCCGGTGGCCAGCCGAAGGCGAGTTCGCCGCCCTGCGCGCTGCGCGACCAGTCGAGTTCTTTGCCGTGCTGGCCGGCCAGGCTGGCGCCGGTCTTGCCGGCCACGGGTGCGGCCTCGAACCGCTGCGCGAATTTCTCCAGCGCCAGCACGCCCCAGGCGTTGGCCACCGTGGTGTTCCAGCGGCCCTTGTGCCGGCGGCCCAGGCTGCCGCGCACCAGGCGGGGCAGGTCTTCCTTCCACGCCGGGTCGTCGAGCAGGTCGAGGATGGCGCGGTTGGCGTTGACGTCGCCGGATACCATCAGCCACCACAGGTAGTCGGCGCGCTCGGTGGAAAACCCCATGGCGGTGCCCTGGAAGTTGAGGCGGGAGCGGACGATGGTCGCCGCCTCCTTCATCCGCCGGTCGCGCTCCGACAAACCGGGCGAGCGCTTCAGCAGGCTGTACCAGTCGAGCACCGCCGAAGTGGGCCACAGGTTGGGTTCGATGGAGAAGGACTGGGTCAAGGCATCCGCGATTTTTCCGTCGCGCGAGAGTGCCTCCAGCGCGGCGACTTTGCGGATGGCGAGGTCGGCGGTGGGCAGGTCGGAATAGCGCCGTACCCGGCCTTCGACGAAGCCGGTCAGACCCCGGGTCATTTTCGACCTGGCCGCCTCGGGGATGTTCCAGCCGGCCTCGTCGGCTACCGCCAGCAGGTAGGCGGTGAGGGTATCGCTGCCTTGCCCCATCAACGGGAAGTATTTGGCCAGCCCATCGCCGTCCAGATAGGCCGGCAGGGACGCCATGACGTGCTTCCACTGTGCCTCGTCGCGCAGCGCCACCGCCTGGGAAATCCGTTGCTCCAGGCAGGTGTAGGGGTAGGCCGCCATGTAGTCCTTCACCCCGGCCAGCTCGTCCGCCAGGCTGTTTTTCAGGTGCAGCACCACGCCGCCCCGGCCAGGCAGGGCATCGGCGGGTTTCGCCACGGGCAGGGCGAGGGGCTGGTCGAGCTGCATCAGGGTCGCCTGGAAGGTGCGCACCGGCACGGCGGGCACGACCTTCTGGCCGACCTTGAGGCTGTCGCCGATATCGCCTTCCTTCGTTCTGGCGCCGACTTCCCAGTGCAGCTTGTCGGCATCGAGCGGCGCGGTGACGCTCCAGGCGATTTCGCGCGCTTCGCCCGGCGCGAGCTGCACGTCCTGCGGGGCGAGGACGGTTTTCGCCGCCGTGGGCGCGGCGCCGCCCCGGCTTTGGCTGAGGCGGGCTTCCACCCGTAGCGCGAGGGGCCGTTTCGAGGCATTGCGCACGGTGAAGGCGGCGCGATAGCTGTCCTGTTCCCGTACCAGCGGCGGCAGGCCGGACAGCAGCATCACGTCCTGGCTGGTGCGCACCGTGGCGGCACCGGTGCCGAACAAGCCGGCGCCCGCGCTGGCGACGGCGACGACGCGGAAGGCGGTGAGCGAGTCGTTGAGCGGGATGTCCACGCTGGCCTCGCCACTGGCGTCAAGCTTGACCCGGCCCTGCCACTTGAGCAGGGTTTCGAACAGCTCGCGCGAGGCCTGGCGCCCTCCGCCGCCGCCGTGAACCACGGCCTTGCGCCCGAAGTGGCGCTTGCCCACCACCTGCATCTGGGCGGTGGCGGTATCCACTTCCAGGCCGCGCGTTTTCATCATCGTTTCCAGCAGCTTCCAGCTGCCGTTCGGCATCAGCTCCAGCAGCCCTTCGTCCACCGCCGCCAGGGCGACTTCCGCCCCTGCCGGCAGGGTGCCGCCGTCGGCGCGCGCGACCTTGAGCTTGATCCTTGCCGTGCCGCGCACCGGGTATTCGGCCCGGTCCGCGCTCACCGCCACCTTCAGCTCGTGGGCGCGCCAGCCCACGTCGATCCGGCCGATGCCCAGCTTGAACGCGGGCTTGCCCAGATCGACCAAGGCCGTCGGCTGGATTCCATCCACCCGGCCGCGTACCGCCAGCACCGAGACGAAGACGTTGGGCGCGTAGTTGGCCTTGATCGGCACCGTGACCACCGGTTCCTTGCCGGACAGGGGCTGGACGAAGGATTCGATCACCCCTTCCCGTTCCACGGTGACCAGGGCCGTGGCGCTGCGGAACGGCATGCGCACCTGGAAGGTGGCGGTGTCGCCCGGTTCGTAACGTTTTTTCTCCGGCAGCACGTCCATGCGGTCGTCGTTGGCGACGCCGAACCACCATTCGTCCTTGCCTGCCACCCACACGTTCTGGTGCACCCAGCTCGGGTTGCCGGCACCGTCCGCAGCGCGGGCGCGCAGGATGAGGCCGCCGGAAGCTGCGCTGCTGGCTTCGCAGTGGAGCAGGCCGCGGGCGTCGGTGGCGCCGGTACAGGCATCGCCCAGGCGTTTGATTTCGGTCTTGTGCTCGTAAGCGTAAAAGCCGCCGATCAGCCGCTTGCGGTGGGAGAAGCTGCTTTCCCGCAGCAGGTCCACCGTTACCGGCACTCCGGCCAGCGGCTTGCCCGAAAGATCCAGCGCCAGCACCTGGAACTTGAGGTGGTCCTTGCTCACCGCCCAGGAATCGGGCTTGAGGCCGAGGATGACTTTGGACGGCCAGACGGTGAAATGGCTGGAGGCGGTGAGGGTCTCGCCGTTGGGGTCGCGGTATTCCAGTTCCGCCGTGACGTTCTGCGCCGATTCGGAGCGCGGCAGTTTTTCCAGTGCGGTGCGGGCGGCGCCGGCGGCGTCCAGCACCAGCGATTTGACCGCGAGGGGGCGGCTGCTGCCGGGCGTCGCTTCGGCGGGCGCTTCTTCCTCGCCGTCGTCGGCGTCATAGTCGCCATAGCGCCAGGAAGTGCTTCGATCCGCCTGGAGCCCTTCCTTCACGCCGCCGTTGGCGAAAGTGAAGTCGGCGTAGTCCGGGAAGCTCGCCAGATGCGGTTCGACCAGCCCGCGCAATTTCACCGGCAGGCCGCCCGCCCCGCCGCCGGAGAGATAGTTGAGCTGGATGTCCAACTCGGCCCGCTCGGCATTTACCAGTGGCGTGCCGAGGGGTTTCAGGATGGCTTTCATGGTGGGCACGCGGAACGCTTCGACGCGGAAGCTGCCGCTATCGCGTCTGATGCCGTTGCGGTTCTTGGCGTGAGTTTCGGCCAGGCTGACCTGGTAGGTGCCTTGCTTGGCGTCCTTGGGCACGGCCCAGGTGGATTCGGCGCTGCCGTCGGGGTTCCATTTCAGGGGCAGCTCGTAGGTCTGGTCGCTGCCGAGGTGGGCAATGGCCAGCGTGGGAGGCAGAGTGGACGGGTCTCGCAGGGCGAAGCCATCGCGGCTGTGGCGGCGGTAGAAGTGCTTCATGTGCACGGTTTCGCCGGCCCGCAGCAGGGTGCGGTCGAATACCGTGGAAACCAGGACGGGGCCTTGATAATCGGGCCCGGGCAGGTTGAAGCGCCAGCGGTCGATGCCTTCGTTCCAGTGGGAAAAGACGAAGCCGAGGTCGTCGGCCAGTTTGGCGTTGACGAAGTAGCTGCGCTGGTAATCGAAACAGATCGGCAATTCGTTGCGCCCCGGCAACGGGGTTTCGATGCGGGCCAGGCCGTCCGCGCCGGTCTTGCCGTGCCAGTGGCGTTTGCCGTCGCAGTCGCGGACTTCCACCTCCGCGTCGGCCACCGGCTCGCCCTTGTCCAGACTGGTGACCCATACCAGGGACGATTCCCGCCCCTGCTTGAAATGGACGGAAAGGTTGGTCACCAGGGCGGCGGTGCGCGCGTAATAAGGTTTTCGGTCGCCGAGCAGGGCTGCGCCCAGCTTTGGGCTGGCCAGCTCCACCACGTACAGGCCAGGTTTTTCCAGAGGGATGCCGATCACTTCGAAGGCTTTGGCGCCGCTGGGCTTGGGCAGCTTGAATCGTGCGGGTTTTTCGTCGGCGGCGAAGATCGAATGATCGCCGGAACGCGCTATCGGCACGGAGCGGCCGAGTTCGCGGTCGTATTCCCATGCGTCGTTGGCATTGGCCTTCATCAACTTCAGCCAGTGCAGGATGTCTTTCGAGTTCTGCCCGGCTTTGAGCATCCTGCCCGGCACGCCCTCCTCCGCCCTGGTTTTGGCCAGGTCGAGGTCGGCTTCCAGGCTGCGCACGGTGACCGGCAGTAGTGCGCCGGCATTGAGCTCGACGATACCGAAATCGGCGGGAAATTTGGCCAGCGGCGGCGCCGCATCGGTTTTGACCGCGAGCGGGAAGCGCTTGCGGTTGTAGAGCGGGCGCCCGGCATCGTCGCGCAGCCCTTCCGGCAGGGAGAGGGACAGGCGCGCGTTTTCCGGGAACGGGCCGTCGAACCGGACACTTACCACCGTGCCGCGGTCGCCCTTGTCCAGCACGGGGCGCCAGGTTTTCCCCCCGCCCGCGAGCACAATGCGCCGGGCGAATCCATTGGGCAGCGGGGCGCTGAAGGAAAGTGTCAGCGGAAGGATGGGAATGCAGTTGGCGTCCTTGTTCGCCCTTTCGCAGTTGAAATGCGCGCGGAAATTGTCGCGTACCCGATAGGCCAGGGTTTGATCTTCCTCGGTGGCCACGCCGCCGGCCGATTCGATGCCCGCTCCCCACACCAGGCTGACCCGAGATGTTGCCGGCAGGCGGCGGGCGCATTGCAGCACCATGATGTTGCCTGCATTGGCCTTTAGGGCTTTTTCAAACGGCGTGCCTTTTTCCGCCAGGGCAAGGGGAGCGATCGCCGCACGCTCACGCGACGTGAACAGCAAATGAATCATGCCGCCGAGGAAACCCCGATTGGCCGCCAGTATCTGTTGCCGCGTCCGGCCTTCCACCAGGCGCACGCCGATTTTCTCGTTGAGGCCCTGGGCGCCGCACCATGCATGCTCGAGGACGGATTTCCTGTCGGCCGGCGCGTCCAGCCCGAGGATGAAGATTTGGCGTTCGTCGATATTCGATCCTTGGTAGGGGGCGCTGCGGATTACCGCCGGACCGCCGGTCGAAAACGAGAATTTTGCTTCGCCTCCGAGCGGGACGCCGTCCAGGGCCTTGAGCCCGGGCTTGAGTTGGAATGTGCAGGCGACGCCGGCCGGCAGGTCGCGGTCGAAGTCGTATGCCCAGTTGCGTGCATCCACCCAGCGGGCCGTGCCTTGGGCCGGGCAGTCGATGTCGAATGGCTCCGGCAGACGAGGGTCGCCGAAAGGAACCATCGGGATCGAGAAGCGGGCCGTCACCTGGCGCACGCCCTTGACCGTGCCTTGCGGCGAAAACGATTCTACCCGGGGCGCTTCGACGGCAGCGGCCAATGCGCTGGAGAGAAACAGGGCCGCAAGGATCAGCGGCAGCATTCGACGTGGCATGAGATTCCCCGCTTGGTGGATATTTTATTGGATTATAACGGGTTCACGGCAATTGAAGTGGCCGGATTATGATCATGGCAAGCCCTTTGCGATGCCATTTTTAGCCCTTGAAAAACCGGCGGCATCTTCTATATTTGGAGTATCTGCAGACGGACTACAGAAGTTTTTCGATCGCTTTTTTTAGGAGAATCAAGATGGCTAACATTACCCGTTACGATCCGTTTGACCTTGCCCTTGAGCCGTTCGACGACATGTTCCGCGGATTTTTCCGCCCGGTGCGTTTGGAGAGCACGCTCCAGCCTCAGCAGATGCAGATCAAACTGGATGTGAAGGAGACCGACCGGGACTATACCGTGCTGGCCGAGATCCCCGGCGTCAGGAAAGAGGATATCCAGGTCAACATCGTCGGCAACCAGGTCAGCATCAGCGCCGAAATGAAGAAGGAGCACGAGGAAAAACAGGGCGAGAAGCTGCTGCGCTGCGAGCGCTATTACGGCCAGACAATGCGCAGTTTCACCCTGCCGCAGGAGGTCAATGAAGTCGAGTCCACCGCCAAGTACAACAATGGCGTGCTGTGCCTGACTTTGCCCAAGAAGGAAATGGCGAGCGCGAAGAAGCTGCAAATCCAGTGATTTCGCTCCTCCCCGAAAAAGGCGGCCGCGTGCCGCCTTTTTCGTTACTGCGAACCTCGCGAAGCGAGACCTCGTCCCCCTCTCCCGCTTGCGGGAGAGGGCTAGGGGAGAGGGAAACGGTCATGGCGAATCGCCATGACCGTGGATATGAAAACGCGCTAAAATAGCGCCTGTTCTTATTCCCGGCGAAAGACTTCCCATGCCCCTGAGCGCATCCACCGCAACAGAAAAAGCCAATATCCTGGCCGAGGCGCTGCCTTACATCCAGCGCTTTCACGGTAAGACCATCGTGATCAAGTACGGCGGCAACGCCATGACCGAGGAAAGGTTGAAGCAAGGCTTCGCCCGCGACGTGGTGCTGCTCAAGCTGGTCGGCCTCAACCCGGTGATCGTGCACGGCGGCGGGCCGCAGATCAACGACCTGTTGAAACGGGTCGGCAAGGAGGGCGTGTTTATTCAGGGCATGCGCGTCACCGACCGCGAAACCATGGACATCGTCGAGATGGTGCTGGGCGGCCTGGTCAACAAGGATATCGTCAACCTGATCAACCAGCATGGCGGCCGCGCAGTGGGTCTGACCGGCAAGGACGGCGATTTCATCCGCGCGCGCAAGCTCAGGCTGGAAAGCCGGGAGCAGCCCGGCGAGCTGGTCGATCTCGGCCAGGTCGGCGAGGTGGTGGGGATCGATCCGGCGCTGGTGACGCTGCTCGACTCCCAGGATTTCATTCCGGTGGTGGCGCCGATCGGCGTCGGCGACGAAGGCGAAGCTTACAACATCAACGCCGATCTGGTGGCGGGCAAGCTGGCGGAAACGCTGCATGCGGAAAAGCTGGTCCTGCTCACCAACACTGCCGGCGTGCTCGACAAGGAAGGCAAGCTGCTCACCGGGCTGAAAGCGGCGCAGGTGGATGCACTGATCGAGGATGGCACGATTTCCGGCGGCATGATCCCGAAGATTTCCACCGCGCTCGAAGCGGTGAAGAACGGCGTCAAGACCAGCCACATCATCGACGGCCGGGTGGAGCACGCGCTGCTGCTGGAAATCCTCACCGACGAGGGCGTCGGCACGCTGATCCGCGCGAACGGGTGAAGGCCGGGGCCGAATGATATTTATCCGTCATTCCCGCGAAGGCGGGAATGACGAGGTGGGCGGGACGAGTGCATAAGACCTGGATTTTCGACCTCGACAACACCCTGCACAATGCCGGCGCGCACATCTTCCCGCACATGAACCGGGCGATGACGCAGTACCTGCAGGAATTCCTCAAGCTCGACGAGGCCGGCGCCAACGCGCTGCGCGAGCGCTACTGGCTGCGCTACGGCGCGACCCTGCAGGGGCTGATGCGCCATCACGGCACCGATCCCGAGCATTTTTTGTGGCACACCCACCAGTTTCCCGCCCTGCACCAGATGGTGCTGCGCAGCCGGGGCCTGCGGGCGGCGCTGCAGCGGCTGCCGGGGCGCAAGCTGGTGTACTCCAATGCGCCGGCCCATTACACCCGCAAGGTGCTGGGCTTGCTCGGCATCGCCGACCTGTTCGAGCGGGTGTTTACCATCGAGCACGCCGCCTACCGGCCCAAGCCCGACCCGCACGGCTTCCGTCGCCTGTTCCGGCGCATGCGGCTGAATCCGGCGAACTGCATCATGGTCGAGGACTCGCTGGAAAATCTCAAGACGGCCCGGAAGCTCGGCATGAAAACGGTGCTGGTGGGTGCGCTGCCGAAGCGGCCGGGTTATGTCGATCTGAGCGTGGAATCGGTGCTGGAATTGCCAAGGGCGCGGCACCGCATTCGTTGACTTGAGTAGTCAGTAATCCACTGTAGGTCGGGCACCCCGTGCCCGACGGTTTGGGTTGTGACACGTAATTTGTCGGGCACGGGGTGCCCGACCTACGATACTGTGTTCTCTGTGGCTAAATGCTTTTTCCAGGATGAGTGTCTTACGTTAAGGAGTTATCTTGACCATCAATAACCGCATGCTGTTTCTGGCGATCTTCCTGGTCTGCGCCGGGCTGATGGGCTTCGGCCTGTATTTGCAGCACGTGGTGCACCTCGAACCCTGTCCGCTGTGCATCTTGCAGCGCATCGCCTTCATCGCCATCGGCGGCGTCGCATTGACGGCGGCACTGCACAATCCGCAACGGCGCGGCTGGAACGTCTACGGGAGCCTGCTGGCGTTCCTTTCGCTGGCGGGTGGAGGGGTCGCAGCCTGGCAGGTCCACTTGCAGCACCTGCCGCCCGACCAGGTGCCGGAATGCGGGCCGGGGCTGGAGTACATGCTTGACGCCATGCCCCTTTCCAAGGTGCTGCCGATGATCTTCAAGGGCTCCGGCGAATGCGCCGAAGTGACCTGGACCTTCCTCAACCTGTCCATCGCGCAATGGGCGCTGGGCTGGTTCGTGCTGTTTGTCCTGGTGGGGATTGTTGCCGTCGTCCGCCGCCGATAGGGCCGGATTTATTGGTTGGGATTCGGCGTGGAAAGCGCCTGGTTCAGCCGCAAATTTACCTGAGTAGCGAAATACCAAGCCTAGCAGAGGGTGCGTAAGGCGGAAATCCATGACGAAATGGGTTTCGTCCACCGCCTCCTCGACGATTGTGGTGCGGCCGAGAACCAGCCACTCAGGAATGGGCAGTAGCAGTCGCCCCAACTTTGCCACGAACCCGACTCCGCGGTAATGGAGCCGGCCTCCCTCGACGTGAACGGCCATCTGCAAGCCCAGTATGGGATTGACGAATTCGATGACTTGGTTGCCGCTGGCGGAAACCCAGAAACTGTTGAAATAGACCGCCTTCCCATCGGGGTACGTGATGGTCCGCCGCCAATACTGGCGCGCGCCCACCACACTCTTTTCGACAACCGTGTTTACCTGCCGCCCTCTGCGATTGACCAGCGCTCCGAAGACTCGAAGCATACTGAGGTAGGGTTGCATGAACCGGGGGTACTCAATATCCATGTGCCCGGTGTCTGTCGTCCTTCCGAAGCGATAGTGCGCCTGCAGGGCTGGCGGCAATTTGTGCCAGTCGTCACCGAGGGCAGTTTGCATCAAACTTTTCATGATCCCATCCCCGGTATGTGTTTGAACACCATCAGCGTTACTACAAGCATCATAGAGGCGAAGGCAGGAACGCCCAGCCAGAACCACCAGTGTGCCATCCGCCAGTAGATTGCGGGCAATGGGGATTCCTGGCCAGCGGCGATAGTGGCGATCTTCTGCATACGGATTTGCAGCCAAACCACCGGCAGCCAGCAGACACCGGCCAAGACGAACAGGAAGAGACTGGCCGCGACCCACGGGGTAGCCAGCGGTAGTTTGAGCAGATATACCATTCCCAGGCCGCTGATGGGCTGGAAAATGACGGTCGGCGCGGTAAAGACCCAGTCGGCTAAGACGACATGCCGATTGGTGACGGCGATGTGAGCAACGTTTCCGCTGCGGTCGGCCATCCATTTGTAGAACGCGCTGCCAAGGCCGGTGCCAAAGAGGAGCACCATGCTGAAAATATGGAGTGTCTTGAGAACGGTATAGGTCATGACGCACTCCCCGACGGCAAGATATCGGAGAAGAACAGGTGGGGGGCGACGGCCAGCGGCAGGCGCCCCAAAAATTGCGCCAGCGGCCGAACATCCGCCCGATAGCCGGTTTGCAGCATGCGCAGATTCTCCGGTTGCAACATCGGGGTGAAGTGGCGCCCGACCCGCGCTAACGCCATCGCCAGCGGAAATGGGATGCGGATTACCGGGGCAGGTGGCAGACCTTGGACCTGGCGCATCCATTGCAGCCATTCGGCGAAGGTAACTGTTTCGGTTCCGACGATATCCAGCGTCTGCCTCGCCTCCGGCGAAGCGAGGCTGTGCATGACAGTTGCCACGACGTCACTGATGTGGACTGGCTGCAGCGCTTGCTGCCCATCACTGATGACCGGAATCAGAGGCAAGGCGGCCAGACGCATGAACAGGCCAGCGCTTTTGCCGCCCCGGCCGTAGATCAGCGACGGGCGCAACACGAACCAGTCGAGATTGAGGCTGCGCAAGAGGTCGTCGGCGGCACGCTTGCTCAGGTGGTAGGCCGAAAACGCCGTCTCGTCAGCGCCCAGCGCCGAGATTTGCAGGACCCGGCGCACTCCCGCCTGGGCGCAGGCGCGAAACAATGCGGCCGGGGCCAGTGTATGCAGGGGCTCGAACCGCTGAGAGCCGCTTTCCCCAATGATGCCCACGCTATTGATGACGGCATCCATCCCTTCAAGGTGCGGCAACCAGTGCGTCGGGGCAAGCATGCGGGAGAAGTCGGTGCCGAAGTTGCGCGACAACGGCGTTACTTGGTGGCCTGCGGCAGCAAGCGCGGCGGCGATGTTGCGGCCAAGGAACCCGTTTGCACCGGTGAGCAGGACGTTCATGATGCGCTCCCCCCTTTTTTGGGTGTCGTTACGAACTGGCCCAAGCGCTTTCCGATCGAGTGCAGGGCTATCAGTATCCCGGCCAAGGCCGCCATCAGCGCGAGGCGCAGGGTGTCCCTCGGGTCGGTGAAGTGTGTGAACATATCCACTGTCAGCACGAGCAGCAGAGGGGCGATCATCAGCATCACCTTCGTGTAGCTTGCCCAAAAGGCGGCCGACTGCTCATCCGGGCAAATACGGGCCAGGGTATTCATCAGCGGACGGGAAAGCACGTAAAGTACCGAGAGGCTCACGGCTATGCTCGTTAGGGATTCGACGAACAGCAGGAAATAGGCATTCATGAACGGCTCCTGATGAGTTGCTGGAGTTCTCAGTCTGGAGAATACCCGTCCGCTTTTCTTCCGTTCCGATCGAACCGGAACAGTTTTCGGCTCCGGAAAGATCATTTCGGAGCAGCAAGCACCCCAAATACGTTATGCGGGTGTTTTGTCCTTGGCATTCAGCTTGCGGTACTGTCCGGGCGTCATGCCTTCGATTTCACGAAACGCTTCATAGAAATTAGACTGCGAGGTAAATCCGACGCTGAGTCCAACGGACAGGACCGAGGCGGATGGCTCGTCGCGTAGCATGCCTTTGGCGGCGCCGATGCGCAACTCCCGCAGGTGGCGAGAGAAGCCCTTACCCAGGCGGGTATTCATCAACTCCGATAGTTGGTGTGTGCTGAGTTCCAGCCGCGCCGCTAGGCGTGGCAGGCTTAACTCCGCATCCTCGTAAATCCGGTCGGTCAGCATCAGGGTGTCCAACTTGGATAGAACCACTTCGCAGTCGATATTGGTGAGCGTAGAGCTGGCATAGGCGGCCTGTACGGCTTCGCTGACTTCGGTGGATAACCGCGGCCGGAGGCCGAGCGTCGTTTGCACCAGAAGGAAGGCGGCCCCTATCGAAATCGCATAGAGGCTGAAAAACAGTTTCTCCGGTAACGCTGCCTGGGCAAGACCGAGCACAGATACGCCAATGGCTATGGCAAAGACGCCGCCCAGCAAAATCATCTCAAGATGGAAATTGGCTCGTTCATGGCGAAGCGCATGGAGGCTGCGGGCGAGCCACAAGAGGTAGCCGGCACCGACGGCAAATGCTAACGGCAGCGCTATGCCACCACGGAATAAGGGGGAAATCAGAACTGGAGTCGCATGCCACAGCAGCGCTGGGCGGACCTGGGGCTGTTCCTGTGGACGCAGCAATGGCTGGCTGAACAGGAAGAAAGCCGGCGCCACTGCAAAGAGGGCCATGCGGTAAAGCAGCGTCGAAACCCAAGCATGATTGAGGTATAGCCAAGAGAAATGGGCAAGTTGCAATCCGCTCAGGGCCAGCAGCAGTATCAGCCCCATGGTTCTCGCCATCGGCTGGCCCTGGTAGTTCTCGCTACGGAAGTGCGTCAGCGTAAGGGTGATCGCGCTGAATATCGAAAAGCCAATAAGAAGCAGAGCGAGTGAGGTCACGGCAAGTGCAAAGTTATGAGTCCGATCCCTTGAGAAGGGTAAAGCAGGCTATGCAAATAGGCTGTAAATCTACCTGTCGTCGACTGGGCCGATACATGGCCGGATGAATTCGGCCCAGCATGACGCCCTACTTTTGAGGCTCGGCGAAGCTCGAGCCCTCTTCGCTCGGATGCGGGTCGAACCAGGCGAGCTTGTCGTGTAGCTTCACCACTTCGCCGACGATGATCAGGGTCGGCGGTTTCATTTTCGCCTCGACGGCGAGTTCCGGCAGGGTGGCCAGCGTGCCGGTGACGACTTTCTGCTGGTAGGTGGTGCCCTGCTGCACGATGGCGGCGGGCGTGGTGAGGGGCAGGCCGTGGGCGGCCAGCTCCTGGCATAGCGTCGGCAGTCCGAGCAGGCCCATGTAGATGACGATGGTCTGGTTGGTCTTGGCGATGCCGGTGAGGTCGATGTTGACGCTGCCGTCCTTGAGGTGGCCGGTGACGAAGACGCAGGACTGGGCGTAGTCGCGGTGGGTGAGCGGGATGCCGGCATAGGACGAGACGCCGGTGGCGGCGGTGATGCCGGGCACGACCTGGAACGGCACGCCGTTGGCCGCCAGGGTTTCGATTTCCTCGCCGCCGCGGCCGAACACGAACGGGTCGCCGCCCTTCAGCCGCAACACGCGCTTGCCTTCCTGCGCCAGCTTGACCAGCAGTTCGTTGATATTTTCCTGGCGCATGGCGTGGTTGGCGCGTTCCTTGCCGACATAGACGCGCTCGGCGTCGCGCCGCGCCAGTTCCAGCACCGCCGGCGAGACCAGGTGGTCGTACACCACCACATCGGCCTGCTGCATCAGGCGGAGCGCCCGGAAGGTGAGCAGGTCGGGGTTGCCGGGGCCGCCGCCGACCAGGTAGACCTCGCCGCGCTGCACCGCGTCGGAATCGGCGGCCAGCGCCTGCCGCAGGGTTTCCTTGGCATCCTGGTCCTGCCCGGCCAGCACCATTTCGGCGACCGGACCTTGCAGGATTTTTTCCCAGAACATGCGGCGCTTGGCGGGCACGGCGAAGCGCTTTTTCACTTCGTCGCGGAAGCCCGCCGCGAACTGGGCCAGACGCCCATAGGCCGCCGGGATCATGGTTTCCAGCTTGGCCCGCATCACCCGCGCCAGCACCGGCGAGGTGCCGCCGCTGGAAACCGCCACCAGCAATGGGGAGCGGTCGATCACCGAGGGCATGATGAAGGAGCACAGGTCGGGATTGTCCACCACATTGACCGGGATGCGCAGCGCTTTCGCGGCTTCCGACACCTGCTCGTTGGCGGCGCGGTCGTCGGTGGCGGCGATGACCAGGATCGCCTGGCCGAGGTGTTCCGGGCGGAATTTCTCCGCGACAAAAACGATTTTTTCCGCTGTCGCCAGCTCTTGCAGCGCGGTGCACAGTTCCGGCGCCACCACGGTGACGCTGCCGCCGGCCTGGAGCAGCATCCCCGCCTTGCGCGAGGCCACTTCGCCGCCGCCGACGACCAGGCAGGGCTTGTTTTTGATGTCAAAGAAAACCGGGAAAAAATCCATAATTTAAAATCCGAATCCGTGGGTTGGTTGGGCGGTCAGCTGGTGAGCTGGCCGTTTTGGGCGCTGAGTTTGTGTTCCACGGCGAAGACCGCGGCTTCGACGCGCGAAGTCAGGTTGAGCTTGGAAAGAATATGGCGCACATGCAGCTTGACGGTGTCGTGGCTGATGTCGAGCGCGCGGGCGATGACCTTGTTGCTTTCGCCCTGCGCCAGATGGGTGAGGATTTCGCGCTCGCGCTGGGTGAGCGTGTCGAGCATCGAGCTGGAAGACGGCGTCGGCTGGTCGTTCTGCAGCAGCTTGACCAGCTTCATGGTCATCGCCGGCGCGACCACGGTTTCACCGCGCGAGGCGCGCAGGATCGCGTCCACCACGTCGTCCGGCTCCATGTCCTTGAGCAGGTAGCCGCGGGCGCCGGCGCGCAGCACGTTGGACAGGTCCTCCTCGGCGTTGCTCACCGTCAGCATCAGGGTGGGGGTGGTGTAGCCTTCGTGGCGCAGCTGGCGGAACAGGGTGAGGCCGTCGAGCGGCGGCATGTGCAGGTCCATGATCAGCACGTCGGGCTTTTCTTCGCGCAGCAGGCGGCGCGCTTCGTCGGCGTTGCCGGTGACGCCCACCACCTTGATGCTGCCGCGCTGTTCGAGCAGCTCGGCGAGCCCCATGCGGAACAGGGTGTGGTCGTCGACCAAGACGACGCGGACCGGATCGCTCATTCGTCATCTCCCCGCTGCGCCGATGCCGGGAAATCCAGCACGACCCGCGTGCCGCATTTGTCGCCGGGGCTGACGGTGACTTCCCCGTTCAGGTGCCGCGCCCGTTCGCGCATGATGTTGAGGCCCAGGTGCATGCCGTTGTCGGCATTGATCTTGCCGGCGATGCCGATGCCGTTGTCTTCGATGCTGATCAGATAGCGCCCCTGTTTGATCTCGATGGCGAGGGCGACGTGGTTGGCGCGGGAGTGCTTGGACACGTTGGCGAGCGCCTCGCGCACGATGTGGTAGACCTGCACTTCCTTGTCCGGCGTGAGGTTGATGTCCGGCGCCTGGTTGGCGAAGTCGATGGTGATGCCGGTCTTGTCGTAAAAATCGCCGACGATGTCGTAGATCGCCGGCAGCAGCCCGCGCGGATCCATCTTGTTGCGGAACTGGGAGAGCAGCTCGCGCAGTTCGGCGTAAGCCGATTCCAGCGCCTGGCTCAGGTCGTTGAGGTATTTGTTGGAGCGCGATTCGTCGCGGTTTTCCATGGCGTCGCGCAGCAGCGGCAGGCGCATTTTCATGTAGGCCATGGTTTGGGCGAGGGAGTCGTGCAGTTCGTTGGCGAGCATCTGGCGCTCGTTGGTCAGCGTGATGCGCAGGTTTTCCCGCGTCAGCCGGGAATTTTCCAGCGCCATGCCGAGGTGTTCGCTGATCGAATGGAACAGCAGCGAAACGTCCTCCGGCACCGGGCTGTCGGTGGCCATGAACAGGTTGTAGACGCCGAGCATCTTGCCCTGGTAGCGCAGCGGCACCGCCACCACGCGCTGGCACTGCTTGCCGAAATAGCTGTGCGCGGTGCGCTCCTCGCAGGCTTTCAGGTCGGTACTGTTGTGCACCGTATGCTCGCGCGCGGCTTCGCCGCACACGCCGCATTCGACCGGAATGTAGCGCTCCTGTTCGAGCACGTCGGGCGGCAGGCCGAGCGAGCCCACCAGGCGCAGGTGGAGACCGTCCGCGGTGAGCACCCGCACCGCGCCGGCATCGGCGCCGGCGAGCTTGATCATGGTGCCGAGAAAGCGCTCCAGCAAGGATTCGAGGTTGTCCTCGGTGGACAGGCTGCTGGTGATCTCCGACAATACCCGCAGCGCGGGAATCTTGTAGGTTCCGTGGACGGGGATTCTGATCGTGCTGGCGGAGGCGGTCTGAAGGCCAACATCCTGGGTCATGAATTTTCCTGGGGCCGGTAATTTGCGCTTGGGGAAAGTATTGTAGCCATCATTCCGCCAAAAAACAAAAGCCGCCATCGCTGTCGGGCCGCTGTCTCTGGAGCGATGGAGACACGAAACTTAGACGGACAACCGGGGAATCGGTTCTTTTTAAAGAGCGTATTTCAGCAGATTTCATACGAAATAGGCTCTTCTAAATACCGGCCCAATTGGACTTTTCCGCGCTTCAGCGGGTGGCCGCACCGTTTATTTCCTTGGCTGCCTGGTCGAAGTTTATCGCCTTGCCTCCCGCGCTTCGCGCGAGAAATTCCGCATCGGCCCTGTTTTCGAAGGCCGGCAGGTCCGGCCCCATCGGCCCCCTGACCGACGAGCCGGAAACGAAAAACGCGCGCCGCGCGTCGATCCGAACCCGCCTGGAAAAATCGGTCGCGTCGATCTGTGCGATGTCCGCCGCAGTGTGTTGGCGGTCGTATTTCGCCATGTTGCCGAGAAAGCGGAACAGGTCGGCGGGAGAGTCGAAAGCCGCCGCCGCGCCGTCGCGGAAAACGATGCGGCTGCGCCATTTCGGGTAGTTGGCCGGGTTCATGCGGCAGACCGGGCAATGCTGTTCCTGAGTCTGGGCGGGAGCCGGGTCGGCCGCGGCGGCAAGGCCGGCCAGGAATAGTGCCCCGAACAGGGCGAGCGCCGATTTGCGCAACATCTCGTCCGATCTCTAAATCTTGAACCGGTTTACCGCCGCCGTCATGTCGCTGGCCAGCGCTTTCAGGTTGTTGGCGGCGCAGGCGGTTTCGCTGGCGGCGGCGCTGTTTTCCTCGGTCATCTGCGCGACTTTTTCCACCTGGCCGGCGATGTCGTTGCTGGCGCTGCTTTGCTCGGCCAGCGCCGACGAGATGTCGTTGACGACGTTGATGATGCGCTCGGCGCTATCCCTGATCCGGACAATCGACGTGTCGGCCTGGTTGGCCAGCGCCACGCCGCCGCCGACCTTGCCGACGGCGGAGCCCATGGTGGCGGCCGCGGATTGGGCGCTTGCCTGCATGGAGGCGATCATCTGGGTGATTTCTTCCGTCGCCTTGGTGGTGCGCTCCGCCAGCTTGCGCACTTCGTCCGCCACGACGGCGAAGCCGCGTCCCTGTTCGCCGGCGCGGGCGGCTTCGATGGCGGCGTTGAGGGCGAGCAGGTTGGTCTGGTCGGCGACGTCCTTGATCACCTGGACGATGGAGGATATCTCGTTCGAGTGCTGGCCCAGTTCCTCGATGGCGCGGGCGGTGTGGCGCACGGTCTCGGCGATTTGCGACATCTCCGCGGCGGCCTGCTGGATGACATCCCGGCCGTCGGTGGACATATCCCCGGATTTTTTCGAAATGTCCACCGCCTCGCGGGCGTTGTCGGATACATGGTTGATGCTGACGGTCATTTCCTCCACCGCGGCGGCCATGGCGGAGGTCGCCTCGCTCTGGTTCGACGAGCTTACGGCGACCTGCTCGGAGGAGGACGACAGGCTTTGCGCCGCGTCGGCCACCTTGGCCACGCTGGCGAGCACCTGGCCAAGCGTCTGCTGCAACGTCGTCATGAGTTGGTTGAAGGACTTGGCCGCTTGGCCGACTTCGTCTTCCGCGCCGATGGCGATGCGGCGGGTGAAGTCGCCGTTTTTCTCGACGTCGGCGATGGTGGCGCGCATTTGGTTGAGCGGGCCGGTGATCGAGCGGATGATCCACCATGCCAGGACCAGGCCGAGTGCCACACCGCCGACGATGACCCCGATCGAGAGCGCGCGGGCGTTGGCGTAGCTGGTGCGGGATTCGTCGTATTCCGCCTTGGCGGTCTGGATTTGCTGGGCGATCAATGCTTCCAGCGCATCGTTCATGGGTTTGTAGCGGGTGCGGTTGCCCTTGAGGAAGCGGCTTACCGTTTCGATGGAATAGTCGTTGTTGTTCAGCGCTTGCACCGTTGGCGCCAGGAGCTCGCTGGAGTAAGCGTCGCGTTTCCGGGTGAAGTCCTCCGCCAATTTCTGTTCTTCCGGCGAATGACTGATGGCCATGTAGCGCGCCCAGGCTTCGTCGATTGTCGCCATATTGGCCTGGATGCGGGCGGTGTGCTCGCTGACCGGATGGTCGTGCAGCTTGGCCAGGTCGCCCGCGGGGTTGTGCTGGAAGGCCCGCAGAGCCTCGCTGAAATTGGAATTCAGCAGTGTGCTGATCTTGCCCAGGTCGGTGAGGGGGACGGTCCGCTCGGTATAGACCGTTTCCAGGTTGGAAACCACGGTGGACATGCCGTGCAGGCCGACAATGCCGATCACAGCCATGAATAGGGCGAGCAGGACGTTCAGGACGATCAGGCGCGGGCCGACATTGAGGTTGCTGAGCATGGAATGGAGTGTCCTCGGAAATGGTGGATTTTAGACGGTGCCGCGGAGAAAGTTTATCTGAAAAAACAGGTGAATGGAATTTGCCGTCGGCGGGAAATGCCGCTGTTTTAAAAAGGGCGTTTGGTTTCGCGCGGGCCACGCCATATTGGTGTAAATCGACCGTGCCGATATACTGTGGCGATTTTGTGGGCCGAAAATCATGGACTGGAAACCTGCCGGCGAGTTTGAAGACATCCTTTACCATCAGGCCGAGGGCATCGCCCGGATCGCGATCAACCGTCCCGCCGTGCGCAACGCCTTCCGCCCGCAGACCGTGCGGGAACTGATGGACGCTTTTCACCTGGCGCATCGCGACCCGGCCGTGGGGGCCATTATCCTGACCGGCGCCGGCGACCAGGCATTTTGTTCGGGCGGCGATCAGAAAGTGCGCGGCGACGACGGCGGCTATCACGACGATCAAGGCGTGCCCTACCTCAACGTGCTGGATTTGCAGCGCCAGATACGGACCTTGCCCAAGCCGGTGGTGGCGATGGTGGCGGGCTACGCCATCGGCGGCGGCCATGTGCTGCACCTGGTGTGCGACCTGAGCATTGCCGCCGACAACGCCCGCTTCGGCCAGACCGGGCCGCGCGTCGGCAGCTTCGATGCCGGCTTCGGCGCGGGCCTGCTGGCGCGCACGGTGGGCATCAAGAAAGCCAAGGAAATCTGGTTCCTCTGCCGCCAGTACGATGCGCAAGAGGCGCTGGCGATGGGGCTGGTCAACGCCGTGGTGCCGCTGGCCGAGCTGGAGGCCGAGACGGTGAAGTGGTGCCGCGAAATGCTGCGGCTTTCGCCTACGGCGCTGAGGATGCTTAAAGCGGCATTCAACGCCGATACCGACGGCCTGGCGGGCATCCAGGAACTGGCCGGCAACGCCACCGCCCTGTTCTACATGACCGAGGAAGGCCAGGAGGGGCGCAATGCCTGGCTCGAAAAACGCCCCCCCGATTTCGGCAAGTTTCCGCGAAGACCGTAATATGAAGTCCTTTGCCACTTAACATGACCAACTCCTCACCCCTCACCCCTTACTCGTCGCTCGTGGTTTGGTGGCTGGCGATCCGCCCCAAGACGCTGACCGTCTCCATCGTGCCGGTGCTGGTGGGCAGCAGCGCCGCCTATGCCGAGACCGGCGTGATGGCCTGGCTGCCGCTCCTGGCGGCGCTGGCGGCGGCCATCCTGATCCAGGTCGGCACCAATCTGCATAACGACGTGAGCGATTTCGAGCGCGGCGCGGACGGTGCCGGGCGCCTCGGCCCCGCGCGTGCCACCGCTTCGGGCTGGCTCGCGCCGGCCGTCGTGCGTCGCGGTGTGCTCGCCTGTTTCGGCGGTGCGGTGCTGCTGGGGGTTTTCCTGGTGTGGCATGGCGGCTGGCCGATCCTGCTGCTCGGGCTCGCTTCCGTCGGCGCCGGCTGGGGCTACACTGGCGGGCCGCGGCCGATTGCCTACAGTGGTTTGGGCGAGCTGTTTGTCTGGCTGTTTTTCGGGCTGGGTGCGGTGATGGGCAGCTATTATCTGCAAACGTTGCGCCTGGGCTGGCCGGTTTTCGCCGCGGCGTCGATGGTCGGCCTGCTTGCCGCCGCCGTGATCGTTGTGAACAATTACCGCGATCTCGACAACGACCTCGAGGTCGGTAAAAATACCCTGGCGGTGCGCATGGGGCGGACGGGCAGCAAGGTCGAATACCTGCTGCTGCTGCTGCTGCCATACCTCTTGCTTCCGGCGCTCGGCCATGGATTGCCGTTGCTGACCCTGCCCTGGGCGGCATACCTGATCCAGCGGTTCTGGCGCGAGGCGCCGGGGCCGGCGTTCAACCGGATTTTGGCGCAGACTGCTCAACTGCAGCTGGTTTTCGGGGTGTTGTTAAGCATGGGACTGTTGCTATGAAAGCTTGTTTTCTTGTCGTGTGGACGCTGGCTGCGGGGCTGTTCGCCATTCCGGCCGCGGCGGTGGAAGCTTTGCCATCCGCCGAGCCGATTTTTGCCGTCAGCCTCGCCGGTTTTGACGGCAAGCCGCTGGCGCTGGCGGAGCTGAAGGGAAAGATCGCGGTGGTAAATTTCTGGGCGACCTGGTGTGCGCCTTGCCGCACGGAGATCCCCGCCCTGGAAGAAGGCTACAAAAAATACGGTCCGCGCGGCGTGGCGTTCGTCGGCGCCGCGGTCGAGGACGATGCCGAATCGGTGCGCGATTTCGCCAAGGCCAACGGCATCACCTATCCTGTGGCCCTGGCCGGCAAGGAAAAGGGCATCGCCCTGTTGCAGGCGCTCGGCAACAAGATCGCCGGCCTGCCCTACACCGTGGTGCTTGACCGGCAGGGCAATGTCTTCGCCGTGAAACGCGGCATCCTGACGCCGCAGCGCCTGCAGCAGATACTCGAATCCATGTTGTAGTCGTGCGTCTTGCCGGCTTTTCCATCCAACCTTACCGGCTTCCGCTGGCCGTTCCCTGGGAGAGCGCGCAGGGCGGCTTCGCCGTGCGCGAGGGCTGGCTGATCCGGCTGGAAACCGGCGGCGGCCTGGTCGGTTACGGCGACTGCGCTCCGCTGCCACAAGCCGGTACCGAAGGCCGGGCGTGCGCGGCCTCGCGCCTGGCGGAGTGCGCCGCATTTTTGTCCGGCATGGCGCTGGAAGTCGCGCTCGCCTCGTTGGACGGCATCGCGGGCGCTGCGCCGGCAGTTCGCTGCGGCCTGGAAACCGCTTTGCTCGACCTCCTGTCGCAACAAGCCGGGCTTGGTCTGGCGCGCTGGCTCAATCCCGTTTCCTCCCCTTCCGTCAAGGTAAACGCCATGATCGGCGCGCTCGACCGCCAGTCGCTGTCGCGCGCGCAAGCGGCAGCGGCGGCGGGTTTCAACGTGCTCAAGCTGAAGGTGGGCCTTGCCCCGGTCAGGCATGAATTGGCCTTGCTGTGCGATTTGGCGGGTGGGCTGCCGGCGGGCATCTGCCTGCGCCTCGATGCGAACCGGGCGTGGAGCGAGGCGGAGGCAGCCGTTTTTCTCGGCGCATTGAGCGGTCTTCCGGTGGAGTCGGTCGAAGACCCGCTGGACAGGCCGGATGTGGCAGGGTTGGGCCGGTTGCAGGCCGGAGTCGCATTTCCCCTGGCAGCGGACGAGACGCTGCCGGTGCTGGGCGCGGAGGCCCTGCTGGCGCAGCGCCCGGTGCGCCGACTGGTGCTGAAGCCGATGGTGCTTGGTGGGTTGCGGCCGGCTTTGGCGCTGGCAAACCGGGCGCGGGACGCCGGCATGGAATGCGTCGTGACTACGACCGTGGATAGCGCCGCCGGCGTCCACTCCGCACTGCATCTGGCCGCCGCCGTGGCGAATGGCTTGGCGCACGGCTTGGCGACGTCGTCCTGGCTCGTACGCGATGTCGGCTTTCCGCCTCAGCGGGTGGGAGGGATGTTGGAGATCGGGCGAGGAACCGGCTTGGGGTTCATCGCCCGGTAATATTCTTGTCGTAAAACATGGCGTACGGATAGAGGTTAACTGATACATGTCGGAGAATGTCGCGTATCATGGCTTCCGGATGCGCATATCCGGAATATTGGGCGAACGGGGGAGACCACTCGCTAAAAATCCTACTATATTTAATGCATTAATGGCGAGCGGCAACGAAAGGATGGGGCTCGCGGCTTGATTTACATCAAGGACGCTCGACCCGTTTTAGAAAATAATCGGTGTGTCAAATCGCACACACGGTGTATTGTGTGTTGGCGCGATAGAAGAAGTAGGTAGTGTGGGGTTTTTTTTGGTCTAATGAAAAGGGAGGCGTTATGAAGCTTTTCAGCAAGCAGACAGCCATGATGATTACCGCAGCGGGGATTGGCGTCGCGGCGGTGTCGAGTGCCTGGTCGGCGGAATCGCTGCAGGATGTAATGAAACGTCGCGGCCTGTCGCAGCAGGACTTGTTGGCCGCATCTAAAACTTATGTTCCGACCGGCAAGCGCGATGACTTCATCGCATTCAGCTCCGGCGGCCAGAGCGGCCAGGTGATCGTGTACGGTATTCCGTCCATGCGCATCCTGAAATACATCGGCGTATTCACGCCGGAACCCTGGCAGGGCTACGGCTTCGACGAGGAATCGAAGGAAGTGCTGAAAGGCGGCCGCATCGACGGCAAGGACATCACCTGGGGCGATACGCACCATCCGGCGATTTCCGAAACCAACGGCAAATACGACGGCCAGTTCCTGTTCATCAACGACAAGGCCAACCCTCGCATCGCGGTGATCGACCTGCGCGACTTCGAAACCAAGCAGATCGTGGTCAACCCGATTTACAAGTCGGAGCACGGCGGCGCTTTCGTCACCCCCAATACCGACTACGTGATCGAGGCGGCGCAGTACCCCGCCCCATTGGCCAACAAGAAGTTCGTTCCGCTCGAGCGTTTCAACGACGAATACCGCGGCGGCGTGACCTACTGGAAGTTCGACCGCAAGGAAGGCCGCATCGACGTGAAGCACTCCTTCTCGCTCGAACTGCCTCCCTACAGCCAGGATTTGTCGGATGCGGGTAAAGGCCCGTCCGACGGCTGGTCGTTCACCAACTCCTTCTGCTCCGAGCGTTATGTCGGCGGTATCGAGAAGGGTCGCCCTCCGTATGAGGCCGGCTGCTCCGCGAAAGACACCGACTACATGCACGTGATCAACTGGAAGAAAGCCGCGGAACTGGTTGCCGCCGGCAAGGCCAAGAAGATCAATGGCCATGACGTGCTGCCGCTGGACGTGTCCATCAAGGAAGGCATCCTGTTCCTGGTGCCGGAACCGAAGAGCCCGCACGGCGTGGACGTGACGCCTGACGGCAAGTTCATGGTGGTGGCCGGCAAGCTGGATACCCACGTTTCGGTGTTCAGCTTCGAGAAGATTCAGGCCGCGATCAAGGCTGGCAAGTTCGAAGGCAAGGATCCCTACGGCATTCCGGTGATCGGCATGAAGGATGCTCTGGAGCGCCAGGTGCAACTGGGTCTGGGGCCGCTGCATACCCAGTATGACTCCAAGAAGTGCGTGGCCTACACCTCGCTCTACGTGGATTCCCAGGTTGCCAAGTGGGACTACTGCGAAGGCAAGGTGCTCGACAAGCTTTCCATCCACTACAACATCGGCCACTTGAATACCATGGAAGGCGATTCCGTCGATCCGAAGGGCCGTTACCTGGTGGCGCTGAACAAGCTGGCGATCGACCGTTTCAACCCGGTGGGCCCGCTGCACCCGCAGAACCACCAGCTGATCGACATCAGCAACGACAAGATGCAGCTGCTGTACGACATGCCGCTGCCCTTGGGTGAGCCGCACTACATGGTGTCGATCGATGCCAAGACCCTGAAACCTGGCGTGCGCTACAAGGTCGGCACCAACAGCCGCACCGACAAGCCCGCTCCTGGCGCGGTCCATGCCGGCGAAGAGCATACCGACAAGAAGCCTGGCAAGGTGGAAGTGTTCGGCACGCTGATCCGCTCGCACATCACCCCGGAAACCATCGAAGCGACGGTGGGCGACGAAGTGACGATCCACCTGACCAACCTGGAACGGGCGGAAGACGAAACCCACGGCTTTACGGTGAGCACTTACAACGTGCATGCGTCCGTCGAACCGGGCAAGTCGGTCACGGTGAAGTTCAAGGCGGATAAGGAAGGCGTGTATCCGTACTACTGCACCGAGTTCTGCTCGGCACTGCACCTGGAGATGGAAGGTTATCTGCTGGTCAAGCCGAAGGGCTACAAGGAAGTCAAGGTGGCCGCGGCCAAGGCCGAATACACCAAGGCGGACTACGACAAGCAGGTGAAGAAGATTGCCGATACCCAGGCGGTAATTGACAGCGTGGTGGGTTACATCACCAGCGTCAACTACAAGGACTTCCCGGATGTCGTGGAACTGGTGAACGATGCAACCGACCAGTTGGGCCGCATGAAGGACGCCAAGGCCAAGCACGAAGAAGCGGCCAAGAAACAGGATTGGCAGCAAGCCACCCTGTGGGCCGAGCAGGTCTGGCAGTACCAGGTTAAAGCCGCCGACATCGGTCTGCGTGCCAAAACCTACCTGGAGCAGCATGGCGCTCACAAAGTTGGCAAGTAAGCCCGTCTAACTGGCTGTAACCCCGAAGCAGGGGGCATGCGAATGCTCCCTGCTTTTTTTGACCGTAAAAAGGCGGACGAGTTGGGCAGGCAGGGGCGTGTTGTCGCGAATGTTGATTTATGTCAATATGCTCGTGTAGCATGCGTCAACTGTCGATCGTTTGATGCATGACGCAATTATTGTTAGGAGAATGACGATGAAATTAATATCTATCCTGGTCGCTACGGCAACTGTCACTTTGGCCAGCGGCATGGCCTTCGCCGGCGACGGCGCCAAGTTGTTTGCGGATAAGACCTGTACCGCCTGCCACGGCAAGGACGGCAAGACCCCGCTGATGCCGGATTACCCGAAAATCGCCGGGCAAAACGTGAAGTACATCGAAAAACAGATGGCCGATATCAAGAGCGGCGTCCGTGCCAACGGCAATGCGGCCGCGATGAAGGGCGTGATGGTTCTGGTGAGCGACGAAGAGATCAAGGATATCGCGGCATACGTTGCCAAGCTGAAACCTTGATGCTTGATGTAAGTCAATGCAGGCTTGTGACAATATCAATATATTTAAACCTAAATAAAAACAACGAGCTGACCAGATTTTTCAGATGTACGTAACTTATTGTAGAAATTGAGAGGAATGTGATGAAAAAAACTTTAGTGGTGGCACTGACCCTGGCCTTTACCCCGGTTGCGGTTCTCGCCGCCGGCCCGGAACTGCATAAGGAAGGCATCGGCTCCAAGGGCTATGTGTGGAACGAACAGGCGGGCGAGAAGATCGAAGCCCTGAAATTGAAGGGCGATGCCAAGCGCGGCAAGGAAGCCTATGAAGTGTGCGGCGCCTGCCACCTGCCGAGCGGTTCCGGCCGCCCCGACGGCACCTTTCCGCAACTGGCCGGTCAGCATGCCACCGTGATCATCAAGCAGATCGCCGACATTCGCGGCGGCCTGCGCGACAATCCGACCATGTACCCGTTTGCGGTGACCCTGAGCGATGCGCAGGAGCTGGCTGACGTTGCCACCTACATCCAGACTTTGTGTATTCCGCGCGACCACGGCATGGGCTCGAAAGACCCGGCCATCCTCAAGCATGGCGAGGAATTGTACAAACAGGAATGCACCACCTGCCACGGCGCTACCGGCGCGGGCGACAAGGACAAGTTCTACCCCGTGCTCGCCGGCCAGCACTACAAGTACATGCTGCGCCAGGTCACCGAGATTCGCGACGGCAAGCGCCGCAACGCCAACCCGGACATGGTGAAGATCGTGAAGAAGTACAGCGATCGCGACTTGGACGCCGTGGTGACCTATATGTCCACCCTGACCATGCCCGGCACGCTGTGCGCGGAAAAAGGCGGCAAGAAGAAATAGCCGTTTGACTTCGCCCTTGCAACAGACCATAGAAAGCAGGTTCGCCTGCTTTCTATGGTTGATGAATATAAGTTTATAAGAATATAAAAAACCACGGTTGCCAAGACAGGTTAAGGCGATGTCTTTGGAGGGGCTTCATGCCTATGGGTGCAGACCCAGTTCAACATAGTGAGTCAAAGACGATGAACAGTACGAAAAATCAGATGTTGTGGGTCAGAGGGTTGACGCTGGCCGCCCTGGTTTTAATGGTGTTAGCCTATTTTTCACCGATCTGGTGGGTGTCGCTGACGGCGCCCAACTATCCCAAGGAAGCGTTTCCGGACGGCATCCGCATCCATTTCCACTTCGATGGCGTGTTTAACGGCTGCAGCCCGATTTCCGCCAGCAGCCGCCTCGGCAAGGAAACCATCCAGGCCGACCTGGGCGACGATCTGGCCGAGCGGGCCGGCGGCACAGCGCCAACGCAGGAGTCGGCCGAACTCGGCTTGAATTGCGTGCATGAAATGAATACCATCAACCACTATGTCGGAATGTATCCGATCGATACCGGCTCTCCGGTGGAGCTGCGGCTGTCGAAATTCATTTTCGGCTTCATGGCGGTGATGATGCTGGGATTCATGGCGACTACGCGCAGGAACCAGCTCATGATTCTGGGCGCCGGCTTCGTGGCCGTAGCCGCCTGGATGGTGACCGACCAGATCGTCATGGGTCAGTTGAACGCATTCGCCGACCACTACTACCATGAGGCAAGCACCTTCTTCAACCAGCCCGAAGTGCTGGCCCGCTGGACGGCCAACCTAAAATTCGCGACCAAGGCGGCGATGGCCGGGCTGATCGTTTCGATGGTCATCGTCATGCTCGGAGTCTGGAAAATCCGCGGTTTTTCCTTGGTGCTGGTGCTGGTGCCCGCGTTGCTTCCGGTTTTCTTCGTGCTGGATTATGCCGGCTGGCTGTGGTTCTTCGGCCACAACCTGCATCCGTGGGGGGCTTTCACCGTCAAGCCGTTCATGCCGACTGTATTCGGCGAGGGCAAGGTGGCGCAGTTCAGCACCTATTCCTATCCGTACTATGGCTATGCCCTGTTGCTGGCTTGTTCGGCCGCGTCGATCGTGGCACTCCTGATTCGTCGCAAAATGATGCGGGAAGGGCAGGCTTAACGGGATCGTTTTTGCGAAGCCCCACTCCAACCCAACGGAGGAGTGCGGGCTGTTGCAGCTTTCTGGCGTTTCATCCAATTAAAGTTGAACTCGTGACCAATTGTCTGCATAAGTTATGCGTAGGGATTTTGCTGGCGGTGGCCCATGTTACGGTGGGCTTTGCCGCCGAGCCCGCGAGCAGCCCAGACCTGAGCAATGCACCTCGCGTCGATGTGGACAAGCCGGTGGAACTGATCCCACTTGCGGCGCGCGACCCTCGCATCCACCATTTAGTCCCCTTCCAGAAACTGGTGGACGCGACGCCCGCCGGCGGAGTGCTGAAACCGAAGCCTGGCGCCTATGCCGGACCTGTTCTGGTGGACAAGCCGATCGTGATCGATGGCGGCGGCAAGGTGACCATCGATGGCGGCGACCAGGGGACGGTGTTCGTGCTCAAGGCCAACAGTTCGACGATACGCGGTCTGCATCTCACCGGGTCCGGTTCGAACCACGATACCGACGACGCCTGCATCAACGTGCGCGGCAACAACAATTACGTCGAATCGCTGGTGATCGACAACTGCTTGTTCGGCATCGATCTCAAACAGTCCAATCACAATGTTGTCCGCAACAACCAGATTCGTTCCAAGCCGCTGGAGCTGGGTATCCGCGGTGACGGCATCCGCCTCTGGTACAGCATGGACAACCGCATCGAGGGAAACCGGGTGGTGGATTCCCGCGACAACGTGGCCTGGTATTCGAACGGCAACGTTTTTTACCGGAATTACGGCACCCGCAGCCGCTATTCCATCCATTTCATGTTCGCCAACAACAACGTGGTGGACAGCAATTCGTTCTACGACAACGCCGTCGGCGTGTACCTGATGTACAACGAAAACACGGTGGTGCGGAACAATGTTTTTTCCCACTCCACCAGCGCGACCGGCATGGCGATCGGCTTCAAGGAGGCCAGCACGGTGCTGATCGAGAACAACGAAATCATCTACTGCGCGATCGGAATCGGCACCGATTTGTCGCCTTTCCAGCCGGGCACGACGATTCAGATCAAGGGTAATCGCTTCGCCTACAACGGTGTCGCCGTTGCATTCAATAGCGACCGGGACGGACATTTCTTTACCAGCAACATTTTCGAGGGAAACTTGACCGATGTATCCGTGGGGGGGGCGGGGTCTGCGAAGCGCAACGTATGGCGGGGAAATTACTGGGACGACTATCAAGGGTTCGACCGCAACAACGACGGTGTCGGCGATACGCCCTACAACCTCTACGCCTACGCGGACCGGATATGGATGGAAGTGCCCCATGCTCGTTTTTTCAAGAACGCGCCGCTGATGGAAGCGCTCGATTTTCTGGAGCGGTTGGCGCCGTTTTCCGATCCAGAGCTGATCCTGACCGATGACGCTCCGATGTTTCACCTACCGAGGAAGACACGAAAGTGACGACTGAAAAGAAACCGGCAGCCCCCGGCGGCGGGGCGATCAACAAGCGCAAGCTTGAGGAGCGCCGCCGATTCCTGCGCTCCATCATTCTGGGTGCGGCGGTGCTGGGTATTTCGACGCTGGGCTACATTCCCGTGGCCAGCGCCTGGCGCGTGCGCATGCGACCGCCGGGCGCGCTCGAGGAATCGGATTTTCTCTCTTCCTGCATCAAATGTGGCCAGTGCGTCCAGGTCTGCCCGGTGCAGGCGATCAAGCTCGACGACCTCGACCAGGGGTTCGGCGTCGGCGTGCCTTACATCGATTCGCGCAAGCAGGCCTGCGATTTTTCCTGCGATGCGGTGCAGTGCATCCTGGCCTGCCCCACCGGCGCGCTGGTCTACAAAAAACCGCCGTTCATGCCGAGCCGCAGCGAGATGAAGGTGGCGGCTCCGCCCATCCTGCTGGCCAAGGAGAAAGACCCCGAGCCGACCCTGAACCTCAGGGAGCGCGCCGGTCTGGCGCGGCTGGCTCGTCCCGACGCCTGTCTCGCCGTGCTGGGCAAGGGCTGCAAGGGGCCGGCGCGCGGCGCCGATTTCAAGGGTGTCATGCGCTTTGTCGAGGTGGATCGCTGGAAGCCCATCCCGCTCAGGGATCATCCATTCGACCTGCCGTTGTGCGATCTGTGCGTGCGCACTTGTCCGATCAAGGGCGCGATTTCGCTGGAGGCAGTGGTGGACAAAAACGGTATCAAGCGCATGACGCCGACAGTGCACGAGCCGTGCCTGGGCTGCGGCGTGTGCGAAATGGTGTGCCCGGTCGAATCCGCGGCGATCGTGGTGGACCCGCGTAAAGGTTGGGGTGCATGATGAACAACAAATATCTCGATTCGGTGCGGGTGATGCTGGGCGGCGAGCCGCGCAAGATGGATGCCTCCGAGTTTACCGAAGAAGCCAAGACCATCCATTTCTACAAAAAGAACGAGACGCTCGATTTTGTCGCGCTGAAGAAGGAGGCGCGGGCGCACCAGAAGAAAGGCAAATGGCTGAAACGGCGCTGGGCTGCCCTGCTGGCCATCAACCTGCTGTTCGTGGTGTCCTACTGGTTCGATATCCAGATTCTGGAAGGTGCGCTGACTGCCTCCCGCATGCTGGGTTTCCACCTGATCGACCTGAACTCGGCGCTGCAGGTGATGCTGGCTCACAAGCACATCATCGTCAACCTTTTCATCGGTACCGGCACGGTTTTCGTCCTGTGGCTGCTGCTGGGCGGGCGCACGTTCTGCTCCTGGGTCTGCCCCTATCATTTCCTGGCGGAAAACGCCGAGCGGTTGCACGTCTGGCTGGTCGGAAAAAAGATCGTCACCGATCACGCTTTTCATCGCGGCGTGCGCACGATGTTTTGGGCGCTATTCGCGCTGATGGCGATCATCACCGGCTATACCGTATTCGAGACCATTTCGCCCACCGGTATCGTCAGCCGCGCGCTGATTTACGGCCCCGGAGTGGCGCTGGGCTGGGTGGCGGTGCTGCTGATGTTCGAGGTATTCTATTCACGCCGCGCCTGGTGCCGTTATGTGTGCCCGATCGGGCTCACCTACGGCTTTGTCGGTGTGTTTTCGCCGCTGCACGTGACCTATAAGCTGGCCGATTGCCATCATGAAGGCGAATGCCGCAAAGTCTGCGAAGTGCCGCACGTGCTCGATTGTGTGATCAAGGGGCGTGCGCCGGCGGCCCAGCTGGATATCGGTGCGGACTGCACCCGTTGCGGGATGTGCATCGACGTCTGCCCGAGCGGCGCACTGGCATTCGAAATCAAGGGCTTGAGAAAGATAATGTAGAGGAGTGAGGAGTCGGGAGTGAGGAGTAGAGTGGGGCGTGTTTTCTCCCCGCTCCCGGCTCTTCATTCCTCACCCAACTAAAAAATGATCCAATTCAATCACGTATCCAAGACCTTCAAGCGCAACCGGGTTCTCGATAACATCGACCTGAAGATCGGGCTCGGCGAGCGGATCGCGCTGGTCGGTTCCAACGGCGCCGGCAAGACCACCCTGATCCGATGCTTGCTCGGCGAGTACGTCTACGACGGCGAGGTCGCGGTAAACGGGCTGGTGCCGCGGCGCGAGCGCGCCAGGGTGCTGGCCCGGATCGGCTTCGTGCCACAGTTGCCGCCGCCCCTGAAAATGCCGGTCGGCCAGCTGGTCGGCTTTGCGGCGTCGTTGTGCGACAGCGAGGTGAAGCGCATGGAAGGCATCGCCCAGCGCCTCGGCCTCGACCTCGGGAAAATCGCCCGCCTGCCGTTCGTCAAGCTGTCCGGCGGGATGAAGCAGAAGCTGCTGATCGCCATCGCGATGGGGCGCGATACCAATATTCTGGTGATGGACGAGCCCGCCGCCAACCTCGATCCCGATGCGCGCCATATTTTTTTCGAGCTGCTGGCGGAACGGCTTGAAAATACCACCATGCTGATTTCCAGTCACCGCCTCGATGAGGTGGCGTCCCTGGTCAACCGCGTGCTGGAAATGGATCGGGGCAAGGTGGTGTTGGACGACCGGGTCGCCGACGATGCTTCGCTGTCCGGCAAGCTGGCCTGTCGCCTGACCTTGCGCCGCCCGGAAGAAGCTATCGCCAAGGCGCTGGCGGGCTGGAACTTCCGCGATACCGGCAACGGCACCGAGTGGGAAGGCATGATCGCCGGCCCCGACCGGCTGCGTTTTCTGGGCATGCTGTCGCGCTATGTCGGGCTGCTTGCGAGGATGTCGATGGATGAAATCGAACGGAACGGAGGGTAACGATGCCGAGAAATCTGTTTTTGCTCGTTGCGGCCGCACTGCTTTTCGCCGCCTGTTCGCGGCAGCCTGAAACCGGCCCGGTTGAGGTCAAATGGGACCGGGATACTTGCGTCCGTTGCAGCATGGCGCTCAGCGACCGGCACTATGCGGCCGAAGTGCGCGGTGGGCCGAAAAAACAAGTGTTCAAGTTCGACGATATCGGTTGTGCCGTCACATGGCTCAGGGAGCAGCCCTGGGGCAAGGAAGCGGCCACGAAAATCTGGGTAGCCGATTACCGTAGCGGCAAGTGGCTGGATGCCCGCACCGCCCATTATGTTCCCGGCAAGACCACGCCGATGGCCTACGGGTTGGGTGCGGCGGAAGAAGCGCTGCCGGGCAGCATCGGATTCGACGAGGCCAGCAAGCAACTGCTGGCAAAGGGCAAGTAGTTCTCAAATAGTCCATTGGATAAAGAGAAAATATGAAACATCTCTGGCTCACTGCAAAACTCGACATCGTGGAATCCCTGCGTGCGCGCTGGTTCATGATCTACACCCTGGTGTTCGGCGGCATCGTCGCGCTGCTGTTCGCTTTCGGCCTGACCGAGTCGCGCGTGCTCGGCTTCATCGGGCTGTCGCGCCTGCTGGTCACCTATATCCAGTTGTCGATGGCGATCCTGCCGATCTTCGTGCTGATCACCACCGTGCGTTCGGTGGCAGGGGACCGCGAAGCCGGGGTATTCGAATACCTGTTGTCCCTGCCGGTATCCCTTTCCGCCTGGTTTTGGGGCAAGATCATCGGTCGCTACCTGGTGGTGTTTCTGCCGGTGTTCGCCGCAATGGCGGCCGCTGCCGGCTGGGCGATGGTCAAGGACGTCGAAGTGCCGTGGGCGATGTTCCTGTATTACACTGGCCTGCTGGCCTCGATATCGTGGTGCTTTCTTGGCGTCGGTATGCTGATCTCCACTGTGGCGCGCTCGATCGACGTCGCCCAGGGCGCGGCATTCCTGGTTTGGCTGACCATGCTCCTGTTTCTCGATTTGATCCTGCTCGGTATCATGATTCAGGGGCATGTCGCGCCGGAAGTGGCGGTCGCGCTGGCCCTGGCTAATCCCCTGCAGGTGTTCCGCACCGCCGCGCTGATGCTGTTTGACCCGCAGCTGGTGGTGATCGGCCCGGCGGCCTATGTGATTTTCGACTATTTCGGCGGTCCCCTGTTCAAGGTTTACGCACTGGTTTACCCTGTGGTTTTGGGAACGGTGGCGGCCGGTGGCGGCTATCTCCTGTTCCGCCGCGGCGATTTGCCATAAGTTAAAAAACAACCGCAACGGCGCGGAGGAAGCGGGGCGCCGCTCTTTGTGGTTACTTCGCATCTTTGCGGTGAGGATTTTTCTTCATGTCCGACCTTTCCCGCACCTTCGGTTATCAGCAGGTGGACCAGGACGAGCGCCGGCGCCGCATCCGCCGGGTATTCGCCGGCGTCGCCCGGCGTTATGACCTGATGAACGACGCCATGAGCTTCGGCATCCACCGGTTGTGGAAGCGCACCCTGGCCCGTGCCGCCCATCCCCTTCCGGGGCAGGTGATCGTCGATCTGGCCGGGGGCACCGGCGACGTGGCCCGTTTGCTGGCGGGCGAGGATCGGCGCGTGCTGGTGTGCGATCCCAGCCTGGCGATGATGTGCGTCGGCCGCGAGCGCGGCATGCGCCACGTATCCTGGCTGGCCGGCAGCGGCGAGGGCATTCCGCTGGCGTCCGCCTCGGTGGACACCGTCACCATCGCTTTCGGCATCCGCAACGTCACCAGTATGGAAGACGCGTTGCGGGAAGTGCTGCGCGTGCTCAAGCCGGGCGGCCGCTTCTTCTGTCTGGAATTTTCCCGCCCGTGGCGGCCGATCAGGCCGTTCTACGACCTGTTCTCCTTCGCCGTGATTCCGCGTCTGGGTGCGTGGATCGCGCGCGAGCCGGAGGCCTATGCCTACCTGGTTGAATCGATCCGCCGTTTCCCCGATCAGGAGTCGTTCAAGCAAACTCTGCTGCGGGCCGGATTCGCCGGCGTGGGCTACCGTAACCTGACGTTCGGCGTCGCCTGCCTGCATCGCGCAACCAAGGCATCTTGAACCTGCTGGCGACGTGGGCCAGCCGGATGGCGGCCGGGCACCCCGACGCGGTAGCGCTGATTGCGTCGAACGAAAAACTCAGCTATCGCCAGTTGCTTGATCGCGCCCAAGCGCAGGCGCAAGGAGTGGCGCCGGCGACCCTGCTGGCGCCGCAACCTGCCTCGGCGCTGGAACTGGCGCTGGCCGCCTATGCCGCCTCCTTGCTCGGGCGTGTTTTGCTGCCGCTTGGCCCGGCACTGTCCGCCGCACGCCACGCGGCTTTGCTGCAAACAGCCGCGGCACTGCCGGCGGGAATCGAATTGCTGATCGCCACCAGTGGTACCCAGGGCGAGCCCAAGGCGGTGATGCTGAGCGATGCCAACCTGGCCGCCGGCGTCGTCGCCTCGCAAGCCATTTTGCCGCTGAAGCCGGGCGACGTGTGGCTGGATTGCTTGCCGCTCCACCATATCGGCGGCTTGGCGATTCTCTACCGCTGCGCCGGGGCGGGCGCGGCGGTGCTGCTGCACGAGGGCTTCGACGCGCAGCGGGTGTGGGACGACCTATCGAGCCGCAACGTAACGCATATTTCGCTGGTGCCGGCGATGCTGGCGCGCCTGCTTGATATTGCTCATGGCGCATTGCCGCCGGCTACGCTCAAATACGCTCTGGTGGGAGGCGGCGCGCTGTCGGCCGCGCTCGCCGGGCGCGCCCGCGCCGCCGGCTGGCCGTTGTGCGTTTCCTACGGCATGAGCGAAACCGGCTCGCAGCTGGCGACGCTGTTTCCTGTGCCGGAGGATTGGCAACCGGGCTCGGTCGGCGCTCCGCTGCCGGGTTTCGAAATCCGGCTCGCCGGTAAAACCGGCGAAGCCGGCGGCCAAACGGGCATTATCCAGGTGCGCGGCCCGGCGGTGATGGCGGGCTACGCCAACTCCGGCCGCGAATTGGGGCGAGGTCTGATCGACGGCTGGCTGACCACTGGCGATCTGGGGAAAATCGACGCCGCCGGCAGGCTTCACGTGCTGGGACGGCGTGACGACATGCTGGTGAGCGGCGGCACCAACGTGCACCCGGCCGAAGTCGAGGCGCAATTGCTGAGCTGCCCTGGCGTGGACGACGCGGCGGTGACGGCGCTGCCCGACGAAATCTGGGGCGACCGGCTAGTGGCGCTGGTGGTTGGCGATGCCGAACCGGTGCGACTGGACGCATGGTGCCGCCAACATATCGCCGGCGCGAGCCGCCCGCGCTTGCTGCGGCGCGTGCCCGCCCTGCCGCGCAACGCGCTGGGCAAGCTGGAGCGCAGCAAACTGAGACAAATGGCGCAGGAAGCGATAAACGATGAACCATAACGCCAACTTGTACTTTACCCCACCGACGCTCGAAACGCGCTTGGCGGAATTGCTGCGCCGCCACGGCGGTGGGCGCGGCCAGGGCTTGCTAAGTTTGACGATCGCCTTGCCCGACCTGGATTTTTCCGGGCTGCCGCATAAGCTGGGCGAACACAGTTATTGGGCGAACCCGGCCGAAGGCCTGTTCCTGCTCGGTCTGGGCCGCGCGGCCAATGTCGAGACCCAGGGAGAAGGGCGCTTCCGCGCCATGGACGCCGCCTTCGCCGAATATCGCCGGCGCTGGCAGGCGGTGGATGCGGACGGCACCGGGATGCAGCCGGCGGCGCTGGCCGGTTTCGCCTTCGGCCAGGATCGGCGCGGCGAGCGCTTGCCCAATGC
Organism: Sulfuricella sp.; assembly: GCA_023266195.1. Classification (GTDB taxonomy): domain Bacteria; phylum Pseudomonadota; class Gammaproteobacteria; order Burkholderiales; family Sulfuricellaceae; genus Sulfuricella. The sequence continues at coordinate 60,968 of JAHFRP010000003.1, read as the reverse complement.
GCGCCTGACGATCCCGTTGCTGTTGCTGCAACAGCGCAACGGGATATGCGCCGCGACTTTCAGTTGCGACCGGGAGAGCGGCGCCGCCCAGGCGCTGGCCGTTTGGCTGGACGCTTGGCGGCAGGTGCGGGCCGCCTTCGCAGGGAAAATACCTTTCGCAAAGAACGGCCATGTTCTCGGCCGGGTCGGTGTTTATCCCCCGGATGAAGCCTGGCTGGAGCTGGCGCAGCAGGCGATCGACGATATCCGCGCCGGGGCGCTCGACAAGCTGGTGCTGTCGCGCCGCGTGCGTGTGCGTAGCGACCGACCGTTCGTGCCGGCGGCCGTGATCGCGGCGTTGGCGGCACGCTACCCGGAGTGTTTCCAGTTTTCCCATGCCGAAGCCGGTCGGGGCGCATTCCTCGGCGCGACGCCGGAGCGTTTGGTGTCCTTGCGCAGCGGCCAGGCAACCAGCGAGGCGCTGGCAGGCACGGCGTGGGACGAGGGTTCCGCGAACGATCTTGGCGACGACAAGACCCGGCGCGAACACCGCCTGGTGGTCAACGCCATCGTTCGTGCGTTGGAGCCTGCCTGCCGCCTGCTGCAGATACCGACCCGCCCAGGCGTGCTCGAACTCCAGGATCTACGCCATCTGAAAAGTGTGGTCAGGGGCGAAATCAAGGCGGGAACCACGCTGTTAAGCCTGGTTGAGCGCCTGCATCCCACCCCGGCGGTGGGCGGCTACCCGGTGCGGTGCGCGCAGCAATGGCTGGTGGACCATGGCGAGGCGCGGCCGGCCTGGTATAGCGGCGCAACCGGGTGGCTCGGGCTGGACGGCGACGGCGATTTCGCGGTGGCGCTGCGCTGCGCCTGGATTGCCGGGAACGAGGCGGAACTGTCGGCCGGCGCGGGCATCGTCGCCGGTTCCGCGCCACGGGTCGAGCTGGCCGAGACCGAAGCGAAGCTCAATGCGATGCTGAAGGCGCTGGAGGATTCATGAGCCTCGACACCGCCGCCGTCAACCTGCGCTGGGCGCTGACCCTGATCGACGGTCTGGTCGCAGCCGGGGTCGGCCACGCGGTGATTTCGCCAGGTTCGCGCTCCACCCCGCTGGCGTTGGCGTGCGACGGCCATCCGGCGCTGCGCACCTGGGTGGTGCTGGACGAGCGCAGCGCCGCGTTCTTCGCGCTCGGCCTGGCCATGGCAGAAAAGCGGCCGGTCGCGGTGGCCGGGACTTCCGGCAGCGCCCCGGCCAACTGGTTTCCGGCGGTGATCGAGGCCAATCACGGCGCGCATCCCTTGATTTTGCTGTCCGCCGACCGCCCGCCGGAGTTGCGCGAGTGCGGCGCCAACCAGACGGTGGATCAGGTCCGGCTGTTCGGCGGCCATGTCCGTCTCTTTTTCGATCTGGGTATCGCCGAGGACAGCCCCGCCGCCTTGCGCCACGTTGCGCTGCGGGCCGCTCAGGCGGCGGACAGGAGCCGCTGGCCGCTGGCCGGGCCGGTACATTTGAATGTGCCGCTGCGCGAGCCGCTGGTGCCGCGCGCCATGATCGACTTCCCCTTTTCCGCCCCGGCAACCGTGGTTTACCCGGTCATGGCGCCACGCCCGGAAGAGATTGTTCGCCTCGCCGCCGAATTTTCCGGCCGGCCTGGTCTGATCGTTTGCGGCAGCGCGGATTATCCCGACGGTTTTCCCGCCGCCGTGGCGCAGCTCGCGCACACGCTGGAATGTCCGGTGCTGGCCGATCCGCTGTCCGGGCTGCGCTTCGGCGGACACTCGCGCGGTTGCGTGCTGAGCCGCTACGACGCTTTCCTGCGCAACGAGAATTTCGCCGCCGGCCATCGTCCGGCCTGGGTGCTGCGCTTCGGTGCGTTGCCGGTTTCAAGAGCGCTGCAGCAATACCTGGCGGCGCAGGGCGAAGCCCGCCACATCCTGGTTGACGCGCATGGCCGCTGGCCCGATCCGCTGCACCTGACGACCGATCTGCTGCGCGCCGACGCGGCGGCGGCATGCGGCGCGCTTGCCGAAGAAAAACCGCTTCCCGCGCCGGCCGCCTGGCTGGCCGATTTTCTCGAACAGGAGCGGTTCGCCGCAGAGCGGCTGGCGGAAATGGAGCCGCCGGTCGAGAGCGGCGTGGTGCGCGCGCTGGTGGAGCATCTGCCCGCCGGCGCCGTCCTGTTCAGCGGCAATTCCATGCCGATCCGCGACCTCGACGGTTTTTCCGGCAGCGGTGAAAAATCGCTGCGCATTGTCGCCAATCGCGGCGCCAGCGGTATCGACGGCAACGTGTCCACGCTGCTGGGCATGGCGGCCGCCGGCAAGACCGTCGTCGGCCTGCTCGGCGACCTGGCACTGAGCCACGACCTTGGCGGGCTGGCGCTGGCGCGCGGTCTGGACGTCACGCTGGTGGTGCTGAATAACGGCGGCGGCGGTATTTTCGGCTATCTGCCGCAGGCTGGACTAAAGAATTTCGAGCGTTTATGGCTGACGCCCGCCGGCCTGGATTTCGAGCAGGCGGCGAGCCTGTATGGACTGAATTTCCGCCGGGTGGATACGGTGTGCGCTTTCGAGAATGCGTTCACCCAGGCGCTGGCGCATGCCGGGCCTGACCTGATTGAGGTGTCGGTGCCGCGTGAAGCCAGTGTCGATCTGCATCGCGCTTATTGGGCCGCGGTTTCCGGCAGCTGAATTTTCCCTCCCCAAATTTAATCCCAAATTATCCAGTTAGACGAAAATCGAGCAAAAAGCCGTTCGTGGTGAGCTCATCGAACCATGAACGGCCGTTCGACAGGCTCAGGGCGAAAGGTTTCTGGGCTAAGGGATAATTTGGGTTGATGCCTGCGCCTTGGTCTTTCCACTCCGGGACGGAAGATGGCACAAGTAAGCCCCCGCTGAAAATCAAAATATCTTGATATGGATCAATGTGAGCTATTTCTACGCGTTGCATGATGGGCCATCGTGTATGACACGGGTAAGTGGTGTTTTTGGTTTTTTGGAGGCGCGAACAGCGCTGTTTACTTGAACTAAGGGGGGGTTATGAACAAATTTACCATTTCCGCGCTGGCGTTGGCCGTCGCCGGAGTGTGCAACGTGGGGTTTGCTGCCGACATGGATCATCATGGGGACAGCACGTCGGCCCAGTATCAAGAGGCCGGCGGGTCTCCGATGGAAAGCGTGCCGATGCACCAGGATATCAATCCCAAGGCGCCGCAGATGACCGAGGCGGAATTCACCAAGGGCAAGCAGATTTTCTTCCAACGCTGCGCCGGCTGCCATGGCGTGCTGCGCAAGGGCGCGACCGGCAAGCCGCTGACGCCGGACATTACCCTGGCCAAGGGCACCGACTATTTGAGCGCGTTCATCAAGTATGGTTCGCCGGCGGGCATGCCGAATTGGGGCACCTCGGGCGAACTGAGCGACGACGAGGTCAACCTGATGGCGCGTTACGTGCAGCAGACCCCTCCCGCACCGCCCGAGTATGGCATGAAGGAAATGACCGATTCCTGGAAGGTGATCGTGCCGGTGGATCAGCGTCCCAAGAAGAAGATGAACAACCTCAATCTGGGCAACCTGTTCTCGGTGACGCTGCGCGACGCCGGTGAAATCGCCCTGATCGACGGCGACACCAAGAAAATCGTCTCCGTTCTCAAGACCGGCTACGCCGTGCACATTTCCCGCATGTCCGCCTCCGGCCGCTACCTCTATGTGATCGGTCGCGATGCGAGAATCAACCTGATCGACCTGTGGATGGCGCAACCCGATACCGTTGCCGAAATCAAGGTCGGCCTGGAAGCGCGTTCGGTGGAAACCTCCAAGTACAAGGGTTTCGAGGACAAGTACGCCATCGCCGGCACCTACTGGCCGCCGCAATACGTGATCATGGACGGCGATACGCTGAAGCCGAAGAAAATCGTCGCCACCCGCGGCATGACTGTGGATCCGCAGGAATACCATCCTGAGCCGCGCGTCGCCGCTATCGTGTCGTCCCACTTCCATCCGGAGTTCGTGGTCAATGCCAAGGAAACCGGCAAGATCATGATTGTCGACTACAGCGATCTCACCAACCTCAAGACCACCGTCATCGATGCCGCCCGTTTCCTGCATGACGGCGGCTTCGATTCCACCGGCCGCTACTTCATGGATGCCGCCAACGCCTCCAACAAGATCGCGGTGGTCGACACCAAGGAAGACAAGCTGGCTGCCCTGGTCGATGTCGGCAAGACGCCCCATCCGGGTCGCGGCGCCAACTTCGTCGATCCCAAGTTCGGCCCGGTCTGGGCGACGAGCGATCTGGGCGACGACGGCATTTCCCTGATCGGCACCGACCCGGTCAAGCACAAGGCGAATGCCTGGAAAGTGGTGCGCACCTTGAAGGGTCAAGGCGGCGGTTCGCTGTTCATCAAGACCCATCCGAAGTCGAAGAACCTGTGGGTGGATACGCCGCTCAATCCCGATGCCAAGTTGAGCCAGTCGATCGCGGTATTCGACATCAACCATCTGGACAAGGGTTTTGTCGCGCTGCCGATCGGCGAATGGTCCGGCTTGGGCGAGGGTGCCAAGCGTATTCTCCAGCCTGAGTACAACAAAGCGGGCGACGAGGTGTGGTTCTCGGTGTGGAGCGCTAAAGACAAGCAATCCGCGCTGGTGGTGGTGGACGACAAGACCCGCAAACTCAAGGCGGTAGTCAAGGATCCCAAGCTGATCACGCCTACCGGCAAGTTCAACGTCTACAACACGCAGCACGACATTTATTAATCCAGTGCCAACCAGAACGGGGGGAGCTTGCGCTCCCCCCGTTTTATTTACGGTCGAGGCATTTAAGAAATCAATAATATGCTGAAGTTCTTCCGATAATGGAATTATTCCGAAACGCATCATATAATCGGTTTTCAGTTTGTATCGCCCTCGAATATCCGGGGCTCGCGGTATCTTGATTAAAAAAATTTACGCCGGGTCCGGTGGCATGGTCGGGCTCGCGACGTCAACTTGGGGGAATAGGGTAATGATGAAGGGAAATAAAGTTCACGCGTTGTTGGCATGTGCCGCGTTATTCGGTTTTTCTTTTGCCGCGGGCGCCTCGGCGGCCGATATCGACAAGCTGGCCGGCAACTGCGTCAGCTGCCACGGCAAGGGCGGCGCCAGCACGGAAACGGACGTGCCGATCATCGGCGGCTACTCCGAAACCTATCTGGCCGGTAGTCTGACTGCGTACAAGAACCAGGAAAGGCCATGCCCGGAAACGAAATACCGCTCCGGCGCCAAGAAAGGGACGAAGACCGACATGTGCCAAACGGCCAAGGAACTGAGCGACGCCGACATCAAGCAGATCGCCCAGTACTTCAGCCACCAGAAGTTCGTTCGCGCGACGCAGAAATTCGATCCGGCCTTGGCCGCCAAGGGCAAGGAAATCCACGCGCATAGCTGCGAAAAGTGCCATTCCGAAGGCGGTTCGGTTGCCGACGACGATGCCGGTATTACCGCCGGCCAGCACATGGCCTATATCGACGAGGCGTTCAAGGAATTCGCTTCCGGCAAGCGGCCGATGCACAAAAAGATGAAGCCGAAATTCGAAAAGCTGGAGAAGGCGGACATGGAGGCGCTGATCAATTACTACGGCAGCTTCAAGTAAAGCCAGGTTCGTTCGTTGACACCCTGCGTACGCACCGGGTAAAGATCAGAGAGAGGCAAAACCATGTCGAACCCGACTGAAGAAAAAAAATCCGGCGGTTTCTGGCGCGCACTGCGTAGTCCGAGCGCCCGTTATTCGCTTTTGACGCTGCTGGGTGGGGGATTCGTCGCCGGCATTATTTTCTGGGGCGGGTTTAATACCGCCATGGAAGCGACCAATAAACTCGAATTCTGCATTTCGTGCCACGAAATGAAGGATACGGTTTACCAGGAATACAAGAAAACGATCCATTACTCCAACCGTACCGGCGTGCGCGCGGTGTGTGCCGATTGCCATGTGCCCAAAGACTTTGGGCACAAGATGCTGCGCAAACTGCAGGCCAGCCAGGAAGTGTGGGGGAAAATCACTGGCGTGATCGATACCCCCGAAAAATTCGAGGCTCACCGGAAGGAGTTGGCGGAGCACGAGCGGGCGCGCATGCGGTCCGTCGGTTCGCGGGAATGTCGTAATTGCCACAACTACGACGGCATGGACCCTGAGAAGCAGGACAAGAGCGCGGCGAAAAAGCACGCGATGGCGGCGAAGCCCGATTCGGGCAAATCGTGCATCGACTGCCATCAAGGCATCGCCCACAAGCTGCCCAAGGGTGAAGGCGACGACGACTGACACGCCGGCATTGCGGCGACGCCTGGCAATTTATGGGGTGCCTGCGGGCACCCCATATTTTTTGGTTGAAATCTATTGAAAATAGGCTCTTGGTTCTTAAAATGGTGAAGTTGTTGAATAAGCTTTTTCAAGTGGCCGGTTGCGGCTTGCTGTGTGTCGCCGTATTTTTTCCTGGCCTGGCGCAGGCGGAGCCAACCGCCGAGGCGGTGGCTCCCGCTCCGGCGCGCCAGAAGGAGCTGATCAACCTGGTGCGACAGGATTGCGGCTCCTGCCACGGCTTGCGGTTGGAGGGCGGGCTCGGCTTGCCGCTCACGCCGCAGGCGTTGCGGGAAAAATCTCCCGACGCGCTCAAGGAAACTATTTTATATGGGCGCGCCGGCACTCCGATGCCGCCGTGGAAACCGTTTCTGACCGATGCGGAATCCGGCTGGATTGTGCAAATGCTGTTGAAAGGATTGCCCTGAGATGCGCCGTTATTCAATTTTTACTGTATTCATTGGCCTGTTGGCGCTGCAGGGATGCGCCACCCCGCCGTTGCGCGGTACCGGCGATCTGGGCGTGGTGATCGAACGCGCCGCCGGCAGCATCCAGGTGGTGGAAACCACGCACCGCACGCGATTGGGACAAATCGCCGGTCTCGGCGATTTGTCCCATGCCTCGGTCAATTATTCCCGCGACGAACGCTACGCATACGTGTTCGGCCGCGACGGCGCGCTGACCAAGGTCGATTTGCTCAAGATGCGCATCGAAAAGCGGGTGATGCAATCCGGCAACAGCATTGGCGGCGCGATTTCCCAGGATGGCAGGCTGATCGCGGTGGCCAATTACACGCCGGGGGGAATCAAGGTTTTCGATAGCGAAACGCTCGAACAGGTGGCCGATATTCCGGCCATCGACCACACCGGCAAGCCGTCCAAGGTGGTCGGGCTGGTGGATGCGCCCGGTAACCGCTTTGTCTTCAGTCTCTATGATGCCGGCGAGATATGGGTGGCCGAACTGCGTGATCCTGCCAAGCCGGCACTGCACAAATTCACGAATATCGGCAAGGAGCCCTATGATGGCATGATTACGGCGGATGGACGCTACTACGTGGCCGGGCTATTTGGCGAGGACGGCCTGGCGCTGCTGGATTTATGGCATTTGGACGCCGGCGTCAAGCGCGTGCTCAATGGCTACGGCAAAGGCGAGCAGAAGCTGCCGGTATACAAGATGCCGCATCTGGAGGGCTGGGCCGCGACCGGCAACGAATTGCTGGTGCCGGCGGTCGGGCGCAACGAGGTGCTGGTGATCGACCAGAACAACTGGATGGAGGCTGGCCGCATACCGGTTCACGGCCAGCCGGTATTTGTCGTGGCGCGCCCCGACAATCGCCAGGTGTGGGTGAATTTCGCCTTCCCCAACAACGATACGGTGCAGGTGATCGATGTGCCGAGCCGCGCGGTCGTGAAAACCCTGAAACCGGGCAAGGCCGTGCTGCACATGGAATTCACTCCGCGCGGCGAAAACGTCTGGGTGTCGGTGCGCGACGACGATCGGGTGGAGGTTTACGACAGCGAGACTTTTGCGAAAATCGGCGAGCTGCCCGCCGACAAGCCCAGCGGTATTTTCTTTACGCCGCGCGCGCACCGCACCGGCCTGTGACCTGGAAATGGCGAAAATTTGATCTAGAACAAGGTCGTCCCGAAACCGGCGGTGCACACTGTACCCATCTGGTTAACGGGCTAGGGACCTATAAATGAATAGCATGAACATTCTTGCCGTAGCGGCGGGCGCGCGGCGGAACCGGCCGCTTGCCTGGAATTGCCCCGTGGCTGCGCCTTGCGCCGCATTTATAGGCCCTACTTCCAAATGACGGAACTCGAGCTTCACCTGCTTAATGACTTCCAGCGCGATTTTCCGTTGGTGCCGGCGCCTTTCGGCGTGCTGGCCGGGCGTCTGGGCGTGAGCGAGGCCCAGGTGCTTGAAACGCTGGCGCTGCTGCAGGAGCGTGGTGCCATCAGCCGGGTGGGCGCGGTGTTCCGCCCGCACAGCATCGGTTCCAGCGCGTTGGCGGCGATGGCGGTCCCCGCCGCGGAGCTCGAAAAGGTCGCGCAGTTGGTGAACGGCTATCCCGAGGTAAACCACAATTACGAACGCGAGCATCGGTTCAATTTATGGTTTGTCATCGCCGCTCCCGACGAGGCGCGGGTGCGTGAGGTGCTGGGCGAGATCGGGCGGAGAACCGGGTTGCCGACGCTGCATTTGCCGATGGCCGAGGACTACCATATCGATCTCGGCTTCGACCTGCTGCACCCGCACGCGGCACGCAACACCGACCGGCCCGGCGCGGCCGCGGGGCCCCGGCACCGGGCGGCCGCGCCCTGTTTGCCGCCGGCGTATGAAACCGCCTTGGTCGGTGCGATCCAGCAGGGTTTGCCATTGGTGCCGCGTCCCTTCGCCCAGATTGCGACGGACATCGGCCTGCCGGAAAGCGACGTGATCGCCGGGCTCGCCTATCTGGCCGAACAGGGCATCATCCGGCGCATGGGCGTGGTGGTGCGCCACCACGAGCTCGGCTACCGCGCCAACGCGATGGTGGTGTGGGATATCTCGGATGAACACGTCAGCGCGTTGGGGCGGCGCATCGGCCGTCTCGATTTCGTTACCTTGTGCTACCAGCGGCCGCGGCGCTTGCCCGCCTGGCGCTATAACCTGTTCTCCATGATCCACGGCCAGAGCCGAGAAGAGGTATTGCGTCTGGTGGAACGGCTGAAAAGTGAGTGCGGCCTGGACGGCATCGCTCACGAAGTGTTGTTCAGCCGCCGGCGCTTCAAGCAATGCGGCGCGCGTTACGTGGCAAACGACGCGGCGCATCCGGCAGCCCCAAGCAGCGCGGCCGCCGGGGTTTGAGCACGGATGGACGAACTCGACCGTGCGATCGTCAACGGCTTGCAGCAGGCCGGCAGCTTCCCGGTGTGCGAGCGGCCGTTTGCCGAGGCTGCGGCGCAGCACGGCATTTCCGAACAGGAACTGATCGGCCGCGTCGAGCGTCTTTTGCGACAAGGCGTTTTATCGCGCTTCGGCCCGATGTACCACGCTGAACGGATGGGTGGGAGGTTGAGCCTGGCAGCGATGAAAATTCCCGTGGCTGATTTCGAGCGGGTAACAGGGATCGTCAATGCGATGCCGGAGGTTGCGCATAACTATGCGCGCGACCACGTGTTCAGCATGTGGTTCGTGCTCGCCACCGAGACCCTCCAGGCTCATGCTGCGGCACTCAGGAAGATCGAATTGGAGACCGGTTATCCGGTGTACGACATGCCCAAGATCAGGGAGTATTTTGTCGGGCTGGTACTGCGGGCGTGAAGTAAAATACGCCAAGCGCCTGCTTGACGGGCAATGCACTAATTGCCTATGTCGGATTGGAAGGTTTGTCTTGTATCTGGCGTTCCTTGATACAATTGCCCGGAATAGGGTTATTGGATTTCGAGGGCGCCATGAACAAAACGGGTTGTTTGTTTTTGCTGGGTTTCTGCTTGCTTGCCACCTCGATGTTCGCGGCGGCGGCAGATAAAGGGCGCCTGTCGGAAGCGGCCTTGGATGAGCGGCTGAACGCAGTCAGGCAGGATGCCAAGGCGACGGAGGCGGCCATCAAGACAGCGCAGAAAGTGACTTTTTTCTGCGCGAATTGCCACGGCGAAGGCGGCAACAGCAATTTGCCGGAAGTTCCTAACCTGGCGGGGCAAAATTCGTCTTACCTGCTTGAGCAGATTCATAAATTCGGGGACGGTCGGCGGCGCAACGAATTCATGCAAGGCTTGATCAAGGCGCTGAGCGACGAGGAAAAAGTCAGTGTGAGCGTGTATTACGCAAGCATGAACGTCAAGCCTGCGCCGGTGGTGAACCAGGCTCTGGCGGCTCGGGGCAGGGGCCTGTTCTTCAAGATTTGCCAGCGCTGCCATGGCGAGGCTGGGCGGGGCAGTGAAAAAATCGCGCGCTTGGCTGGGCAGAAATTCGAATATGTTACCTCGTCGTTGAAGCGCTATCGCGACGGCACCGGGGAACGGCTGGACCCTTTTATGGCGGCTAATACCAAGGTTCTCACGGACGCGGACATCATCGCGCTGGCAACATATATCTCCACCATGGAATGATGTTTGGGGTCGTTGCCGCACTGATTTTTGTGTTTCTGTTCCAGTTCAGAGTTGTCCGCGGGCAGCGGAAGTTCTGCACAAAAACAGGTATCCTATATAGATCATTGTTGGCTATTCATGATATGAAAATACCTGCTAAACAATTTGCGCTCCTGTTTTTTTGGGTGTTCGCATTCGCCGTGGGTGAGGCGTCGTCTGCCGCGAAGCCGGAACCGATGCCTCTGTCCGGCGCGATCAATAAGGCGGGACGCCAGCGCATGCTGACGCAGCGCATCGTCAAGGCTTATTGCCAGCTTGGTTTAAGGGTGCAGCCGGACAAGTCCAGGGTGATTCTGGAGAAATCCGTGAGTTTGTTCGACGCGCAATTGGCCGAGCTCAGGCAGTATTCTTTTACACCAGATATTCAGGATGCCCTCGCCAAGGAAGCCGCACTTTGGGGTGAGTTTCGGGCGATCGCTCTGGCGCCGGTCAGCCATGACGGCGCCAAAAAACTGATGGAGCAGAACGAAGCGCTGTTGCAGGCCGCGCACAAGGCGACCATGCTGCTGGAAAGTGCGTCGGGCACGAAATCCGGCAAACTGGTTAACCTTGCCGGCCGGCAGCGCATGCTGTCGCAGCGTCTGGCCAAGTTTTACATGCTGAGAAGATGGGGCTTCAGCCAACCCGAAATTGCGAGCGGAATCGAACAGGCCCAGAATGAGTTTGGCGGCGCGTTGCAGACGCTGGCGGATGCGCCCGGGAAAACGATGCAGATCCAGCAGGAACTGGATCTGGCGAAGATACAGTGGATTTTCTTCAAGAACGCGCTCACGCAGCACGACAGTGGCGCGGATTTGATGTACGCATCGAACGTGGCGACTTCCAGCGAGCACATCCTGGAATTGATGGACGACATCGCCGCGCTCTATGAGAAGTCGGATGGAAGCTAAATGATGGAACATGAATCCCCCGACCTGGATCCCCTTGACCGGCAGATCATCCTGGCCACCCAGGCCGGTTTGCCGCTGGAAGCGGAGCCCTATCGCGCGGTCGCCCGGCAATTGGGCGTTTCTCCCGAAGAAGTGATGGCGCGCATGCGGCGGATGCTCGAAACCGGCGTGATCCGCCGCATCGGCGCGGTGCCCAATCATTACGCCCTGGGCTACAAGGCCAACGGCATGACGGTGTGGGATGTGCCGGACGACAAAGTTGACGAGCTGGGCGCGCAGGTCGGGGCGCTGGATTGCGTCAGCCACTGCTACCATCGCCCGCGCCATTTGCCGGACTGGCCCTACAATTTCTTTGCCATGGTGCACGGCCACGACCGCGGCGAGGTGGAGGCGCAGGTGCGTCTGATCGCCGATTTGCTCGGCGCAGCCGACCGCGGCCACGAAATTCTTTACAGTACCCGCATCCTGAAAAAAACCGGTTTGCGGATCGGAGGATAGATGTTCCGCATTTCCCAGTTCATGCAGGAAATCGCCCAGCCGACCCCGCTTGGCCCGAAACGCAACCCGCCCGGCCCGGTCGTGATCTGGAACCTGATCCGGCGCTGCAACTTGACCTGCAAGCATTGCTACTCGATCTCGGCCGACAAGGATTTCCCCGGCGAATTGTCCACGGCCGAAGCATTCGGCGTGATGGACGATCTCCAGCGTTTTCGCGTGCCGGTGCTGATCCTGTCAGGCGGCGAGCCGCTGCTGCGGCCGGATATATTCGACATTGCCCATCGCGCCAAGGAGACGGGCTTCTATGTCGGCCTGTCGAGCAACGGCACGCTGATCGACGAGGGCAATATCGAGCGCATTGCGGCGGTTGGGTTCGACTACGTCGGCGTCAGCCTGGACGGCATTCGGGACACCCACGACAGATTCCGCCGCATGGCCGGCGCCTTCGACGCCTCGATGCGCGGCATCCGCCTGTGCAAGGCGCGCGGTATCAAGGTTGGCGTCCGCTTCACCCTGACCCAGGACAATGCCCACGACCTGCCCGGTTTGCTGCAATTGATGAACGAGGAAGGAATCGACAAGTTTTACCTGTCGCACCTCAACTACGCCGGGCGCGGCAACAAAAACCGCAAGGACGACGTGTTCCACCAGGTCACCCGCCAGGCGATGGACCTGCTGTTCGATACCTGCTGGCGCGACCGGCAGGACGGACGGCAGCGGGAATTCGTCACCGGCAACAACGATGCCGACGGCGTCTATCTGCTTCACTGGGTGCGGCGCAAATTCCCCGAACTGGAGGAGCACATTCGCGCGAAGCTTCGCCAGTGGGGAGGCAATTCCTCCGGCGTCAACGTCGCCAACATCGACAACCTGGGCAACGTCCACCCCGACACCATGTGGTGGAACTACACCCTGGGCAACGTGCGCGAGCGGCCGTTTTCGGAAATCTGGGCGGATGTCGGCGATCCTATCATGGCCGGGCTCAAGGCCCAGCCGCGCAAGATCGGCGGGCGCTGCGGCGCATGCAGGCATTTCGACATCTGCGGCGGCAATACGCGGGTGCGCGCGTGGCAGGTAACGGGCGATCCGTGGGCGGAAGACCCGGCTTGTTATCTGGATGACGAGGAAATCGGGTTGGAGGCAGGCAGTGTTTAGAGGACGATTGGCGATGTGCAGGTTTTTGTTTTTTGTAGGGGTGGCGGTTCTTTCGATAAACGCATTGGCGGGGCAATCGGTGCAGAAAAACTATACCGATTACTGCGCGGCCTGCCACGGCGCCGACCGGCTGGGCGGCGCCGGCCCGGCGCTGCTGCCGGAAAACCTGGAACGCCTGCGCCGGCCCGAGGCGGTGAAAACCATCAGCGAGGGCCGCATCGCCAGCCAGATGGCGGGGTTCGCCGACAAGCTCGCCAAGGACGAGATTCTGGCGCTGGTGGACTTCATCTACCAGCCGCTGCCGGTAGCGCCGGAGTGGGGTGCCAAGGAAATCACCGCTTCCCACCTTCAGCACGTGCCGGTCGGGAGTCTGCCCGACAAGCCGGTATTCGACGCCGACCCGCTCAATCTCTTCGTTGTGGTGGAAGTAGGCGATCACCATGCCACCATCCTGGACGGCGACAAGTTCGAGCCGATCTATCGGTTCCCCACTCGCTTTGCGCTCCACGGTGGGCCGAAATTTTCCCCGGACGGGCGTTATGTATTTTTCGCTTCGCGCGACGGCTGGATCAGCAAGTTCGATATCTACAACCTGAAAATGGTGGCGGAAGTGCGTGCCGGCATCAACACCCGCAACATAGCGGTTTCCGGCGACGGCAAGACGGTGCTGGTGGGCAATTATCTGCCGCACTCGCTGGTGCTGCTGAACGCCGATGACCTGTCGCTGATCAAGGTGATTCCCGCGGTCGGGCTGGATGGTAAGAGTTCGCGAGTGTCCGCTGTTTACCAGGCCGAGCCGCGCGGCAGCTTCATCGCTGCGCTGAAAGACGCCAAGGAAGTGTGGGAGATTCCCTACACCTTGCAGACTCTGCCCGCCGACGGCTGGCGGCGCGACTATAGCCCCGCGTCAGCGAGCATGGTGGTGCCGCCGGCACGCACTTTCCCGGTACGGCGGATAGAGGTGGACGGCTATCTCGACGATTTCTTCTTCGATCCGTCCTACCGTCACCTGATCGGCGCGGCACGCGATGGGCGGAAAGGTCAGGTAATCAACCTCGACACCGGGACCAAGGTGGCTCAAGTCGACCTGCCGGGCATGCCCCACCTGGGCTCGGGCATTACCTGGGAATACCAGGGTCATCCGGTGATGGCGACACCCAATTTGAAAGAGGCGCTGGTGAGCGTGATCGACATGACCACCTGGCAAACCGTGAAGCAGATCAAGACCTCCGGCCCCGGCTTCTTCATGCGCAGCCATGAAAATACACCCTATGCCTGGACCGACGGATTCAGCAGTGGTGACCCGGCCAGCCGCGACACTATGACTCTCATCGACAAACGCACCCTGGAAGTGGCGCAGGTGCTGCGGCCGATTCCCGGCAAGACCGCGGCGCACGTGGAATTCACCCGCGACGGCAAATATGCGCTGGTCAGTGTATGGGAGAACGACGGCGCGCTGGTGATCTACGATGCGGCCACGCTCAAGGAGGTCAAGCGGTTGCCGATGAACAAGCCGTCCGGCAAGTACAACGTGTTCAACAAGATTACCCGCTCGGCCGGCACCAGCCATTAGCGTGGGTACACTGCCCGGTAGCTCGGGCTCTATTGCTGCCCGTAGGCGCGCAGCTTTCCCATGTCCAGGATGGCCACATCCTTGCCCTTGACGCTGATCAGGCCGGCGGCGGACAAGTCGTGCAGGACGCGGGAAAAAGTTTCCGGTGAGATGTTGAGGCGCGAGGCGATGACGGTTTTGCTGGCGGGCAGATTGACATGAATATCCTGGCAGCTGTCGGGGTTGTCGCAGTCGTGTTGCAACAGATAGCCGATTACCCGCTGGGTGCTGGAACGTAGGGAATAAGCTTCGACGTCGCCGATCAGGCTATGCAGCCGGCTGCTCAAGCCGGCCAGCATTTTGCGGCAGAATACCGGGTCGCGCTCGATCCCCTCGAACACTGCCGTCTTGGAAATATGCAGCAGTAGGGTATCGACCAAAGCCTGGGCATAGACCGGATAAGGCATGCCCATGAACATCACCGCTTCGCCGAAGGTCTTGCCGGGGCCGACCAGATGCACCACTTTTTCCACCCCTTGCGGCGATGAAAACGCCAGTTTCAATTGGCCGTGCACCACGACATAAAAGCCATGCGCCGGATCGCCGCGCTGAAACATCATTTCCCCACGCGTAGCGTGCAATTCCCTGGTGCTTTGCGCAATCCGGTCGATCTCTTCCGGGTTCATCTGCTTGAACAGGGGGAGATTGGCCAGAATGGCGTGAACCTTAGTACTGCTCAAGTCGTTTCCTCTCGGGAGTCGGCAGGTGGGCCGCGAAAAATATTTCATTGGGCCAGCCACGGTTGGCGGGCGTTGCAGGGGCTAAGTAATTTCGCACCCGCAAACCGGCTGGGTCAATCGCGCTTTCCGGGTTCAATGGAAGGGCGAGCCACCGGCGTCGTGCATGCTCTACCGTGGTGCAACAGGCACAAGATATTCGAAATATTTGATTAGTGTCAAGGCATGGCGCAGCTTTTGCGCACAGTATTGCCCGGTTGACGAGGAACTACAGAAAGATGCCGCCGGCTCGACAGATCGAGCGGCGGCATCCGGCCGAGCGGCGGTTGGTTCAAATGGGAAGAATGACCAGCAGCATGAGGAATGCCCAGGCGACGAGTCCGGCGCCAGCGACGGTGTAGGTGAAGGAGGCTGCGACCGTTTCTTCATGCATATGGCAGAACGCGTAAACGCCATGATAGATGATGGCGCATGAAATACCCAAAGCCAGGAGCGCCGCGCCGGCATTGAAGGCGAGGCTCGGAGCCAGCAGCGACAGGGAAGAAAGCCAGAGTGGGATTGGGCTGAGGGCGGACAGGGTATAAGCGTCGTGCAAAGTGATTTCGACTTTGTAGGTGTCGGCGATCGTCTTGATGAGCCAGCCCATGCCGGCGTAGGTCACCATTTCCGCCAGGAAGAACATGACGGCGATCATATTCCACGGCTTGCCGCCCAATCCCGGAAAGAAAGCATCTCCGAAATGCGGTCCGGCATGGTACAGCATGATCGGCGGCAGCAAGGACAGCGGGACGACGAGCGAGAAGAACAGTTTCTCCGCCGAGGGGTGGGTTTTCTCCAGCTGGTCCCATCCTTCATGGGAAGATATGATCATTTTCGGGAATTGTGCAATGTTCATGACGCATCTCCTGCTAAAGTGTTGGCATTAAAAAGCGGATCGAGCGTTATTAAATATATCACACTGTGATATATTTAACTTATAACCCATGCATACAAAAATATCAAGGACAATACTCTGACCATGTCGCGCAGCCGGTCGTTCCCGTGGTTGAGCTGCGGACGAGGAATCGAGGCAAACCCATTGATCTTCGACACAGGTACCGCCAAATGACGGACAGGCGAATTCCCGGTTATTGCCCCTTGTGCATTTCCCGCTGTGGTTGCGTCAGCGTGGTGAACGGGGACGGCATCCTCACAGCGGTGGAGCCCGACACCAGCCATCCGACCGGCCAGGCTCTGTGCATCAAGGGCAGGTCTGCGCCGGATTTGGTGAACAGCCCGGACCGCATTCTCTATCCCATGAAACGCACCCGTCCCAAGGGCGCGCCTGACCCTGGCTGGCAGCGCATTACCTGGGACGAGGCGCTGGAATTCACCGCGACCCATATGAACAGCGCGGCCCAGGCACATGGGCCGGAGTCGGTGGCGTTTTCGGTCACCACGCCGAGCGGCACGGCAGTCGCCGATGGCATGGGCTGGATTTTCCGGCTGATCAATGCGTTCGGCAGCCCCAATGCCGTTTGGACCACCCACGTCTGTAACTGGCATCGGGATTTCACTAACGCCCTGACCTTCGGCGCCGACATCGGTATGCCGGATTACGCCAATACGGGCTGCATCGTCTATTGGGGATTCAACCCCGCGGTGTCCTGGCCGGCCCAGGCGAGGCTGGCAGGCGCTGCCGTCAAACGCGGCGCGAAGCTGGTCGCGATCGATCCGCGCCACGCCGGCCTGGCGGCGAAAGCCGACCAATGGCTGCGCGTCCGCCCCGGCACCGACGGTGCGCTGGCGTTGAGCCTCGCCGGGGTGATGATCGAGCGCGGCTGGTACGACGCCGATTTTGTCCGGTCGTGGTCCAACGGCCCGTTCCTGGTCCGCGCGGACAACCGTCGTTTTCTTACCGAGGCCGACATCCGGCCGGGAGGATCGGTCAGCCGTTTCGTCGCCTGGGACGAACATGGCCGCGGGCCTGCAATCTACGACCCGCTGACGCGCCAATACGATGCCGCGCCTGGACGGGCGGCGCTGTTCGGGGAGTTCGATATCCAAACCCTGCATGGCACGGTCGCCTGTACCCCCGCCTTCGAGCGCTATGCCCGATTATGCCGCCAATACACGCCGGAGCGGGCCGAGCGGATCACCGGGGTTCCGGCAACGCAGATCGGGCAGACTGCCCGTGTGCTGCACGAGCATGCGCCGGTTTCCTACTATGCCTGGTCGGGTATCGGCCAGAACACCAATGCCTCGCAAACGGCCCGTGCGGTAAATCTGCTGTACGCGCTCACCGGCAGCATCGACGCCCCCGGCGGCAATGTTTACTTTGCCAAGCCGGCGCTGAACGATGTTTCAGGTGTAGAGCTGCGCACCGGCCGGGCGGGCAAGCCCGCCATCGGGCTGCCCGCCCGGCCGTTGGGCCCGGCCCGGCACGGCTGGATCACCGAAACAGAGCTTTATCGCGCGATACTTCATGGGCAGCCTTATCCGGTCAAAGGCCTGCTGGCCTTCGGCAGCAACCTGCTGCAATCCCGGCCGGACCCGACTTCAGGAATCGAGGCGCTGCAATCGCTTGATTTCTATGTCCATGCGGATCTGTTCCTCAACTCCATGGCCGATCTGGCGGATATCGTGCTGCCGGTGGCTTCGCCGTGGGAGAGGGAAGGGCTTGCCGCGGGCTTCCAGGTCAGCCAGGACGCGAGCGCCCTGGTTCAATTCCGGCAGAAGGTCATTGAGCCGGGAGGCGAATCGAAGTCCGATGCCTGGATCGCCTTCGAGCTGGCGAAACGCTTGCGGCTCGGCGAGCATTTTTTCGATGGCAGCATCGAGGCCGGAGCCAGGCATGTGCTTGCCCCGACTGGCCTTTCGTTCGAGGCGCTGCGAAATGCGCCCGGGGGAATTCGGCTGCCGCTGTCCATGCAATACCGGAAATACCGCGATCATGGCTTCAAGACGCCCAGCGGTAGGGTGGAAATCTACTCGCAGCAGTTGCTCGATATCGGCCAGAACCCCCTGCCGGAATTTTTCGAGCCGGCGGTGAGTCCGGCCAGCCGGCCCGAGCTAAATGAAGAATACCCGCTGATACTGACTTCAGCCAAGTGGGTGCAGTACTGCCACAGCCAGTTTCGTAACCTTGCACCGTTGCGCCGCCGGATGCCTGACCCGCTGGTCGAGATACACCCCGGCACTGCCGCCGGGCGCGATATTTTGGAAGGGGACTGGATCGTCATTCGTTCTCCCGTCGGCAAAATGTTTGCCCGTGCTCAGTTCAATGCGCACCTCGACCCGCGCGTGGTTTGTGCCCAATACGGCTGGTGGGAGGCGAAGGGGGCGCCTGGCGCCGAGGCGGGCGGGCAGGCCAATTTCAGTGCGCTCATCGACGGGCAGCACGGCGATCCGGTCAGCGGCTCGGTGGCGCTGCGTTCGTACTTGTGCGAGGTTGAAAAGTGCGGCAGTTAATCAAGCCGAAGAATTCTGATTTGGCAAAGCGTGAATGACGTTTTACCGGGGTTTTCCTCGTATTTCTTCAATCGGCCGACGACCACCCGAAGCGGGGTGGTCCGGGCTGCTCTACTCGGCGTTAAGGATTATTCCTCTTTCTTGACCAGTCCATGCTCCACCGCGAACACTGCGGCCTGCACCCGGCTGGTCAGTTTCAGCTTCCTGAGGATGTTCTGGACGTGGACTTTTACCGTGCTCTCCGCCACATTCAGTTCCCGTGCGATTTCCTTGTTGCTGGCGCCGCGTGCCAGGAAAATGATGATTTCCGCTTCGCGCGGGCTGAGCTTCTCTTCTTCCGGGTCGGGGTGGATTCCGGCCTTATCCCCAGTGCGTAGGCCCATCATCAATTTGCCGGTCAGCTGCGGCGACATCACCGATTCGCCACGCGCGGCGGCGCGGATGGCGTCGAGCAGGAATTCGGTTTCGATGTTTTTCAACAGGTAGCCGCTGGCGCCGGCGCGCAGGGTTTCGACCAGATCCTCGGCGTCTTCCGACACGGTCAGCATCAGTACGTTGCACTCCGGCGCTTCCTCGGCCAGGAGCTTGACCGCTTCGCGTCCGCCGATGCCCGGCATGTGCAGGTCGAGCAGCACCACGTCGGGCCGCATGGATTTGGCGCGTTTCAGACCCTCAAGGCCGTCCCCGGCTTCGCCCACCACCTCGAAGTCGTCCTGGCGCTGCAGCAAGGCCTTGATGCCGCTCCTGAAGAGGGTGTGGTCGTCCACGATCAATACTCTAATCGGCTGTTTCATGCGGTTCCTTTCGGCTGCCGGGCAAGGGTCAGGGATATGCGCGTGCCCTCTCCAGGCGCGGAATGGACCTCCAGCTGCGCGCCGATGCGATGGGCCCTTTCCCGCATGATCTTGAGCCCGACGTGGCTATCGGTGTCGATGCCGGGCTTGGGGCCGACGACGAATCCCTTGCCGTTGTCGGTCACGGTGATCCGGCATTCTTCGTTCTGCGCCAGGTCCACGTCGACCCGCGTCGCCTGGGCGTGCTTGCGCACGTTGGACAGCGCTTCCTGAATGATGTGCAGCAACTGGATCACGTATTCCGGGGCGAGCGGGGGGCCGCCGCCGCTCTTGTCGAAAGTGGTTTCGATCCCGGTCTGGCCTTCGAATTTTTCCAGCGCGCTGGTGATCGCGCTGGCCAGATCGGCGTTGCCCACCCGTGTGCGGAAGTGCACCAGGAGCTCGCGTACGTCGTCGTAGCTTTCCTGGACGCCCTCGCGGATTTGCTCCAGTCCTTCCATCGCCTCGGTGGCGTTGCCGCGCCGGAGCGAATCCGCCAACAGCTGCACCTGGATGTTGAGGAAGGCGAGGGACTGGGCGATGCTGTCGTGCAGTTCCTGGGCGAGCAGGTTGCGTTCCTCGGATACCGCCATTTCCCTTTCGCGCAAAACCAGGCGCTGGTTCTCGATGGCGATGCCGAGGTGCTGGCCGATGCTTTCGAGCAGCTGGATTTCCTGGCTGTCCAGCACATGCTGTTCCTGGTAGAACAGGTTGAAGATGCCGAGCACCCGTTTTTTGGAACGGATCGGGATGGCGGAAACCGACTGGAAACCGTCGCGCTGGCAGCGCAGCAGCAGCTGGCGCGGCGACTGGAGGCTGAGATTCCACGATACCGGCGTGCCGTCCCGTGCCGATTCTCCGCACAGGCATTGGCCCAGGGTCAGGCATTCCTCTTCATGAGTGAAGCTTTCAGACATCCCTTCGTGAATGATGATGTACAGGGCGTCCGAATTGGGGGCGGTCAGGCGCACCAGCCCACCCTGAGCAGCGAGGATGCCCATCAGCTTTTTCAGTACGCCGGTGCACAAGTCTTCCACCGAGGCCGGCTTGTTGAGGAAGGCGGCGATTTCGTACAGCATCGCCAATTCCTGGTTTTTATCCTCCAGCTTGCGGGTTTTTTCCTGCACACGGTCTTCCAGCGTGCCATAAAGGTTTTTCAGCCGGTCCGCCATCTGGTTGAATCCTTCGGCCAGCGCGCCGAATTCGTCCTTGCTCTGCACCGGCAGGCGCACGCTGAAATCGGCGGCCGCCATGCGCTGGATGCCTCCCCGCAGCTTTGCCACCGGCCGGATCACCATGACGAAGAACAGAGAGATCAAGATAATCGTACCGATCAATGCCAGTACCACCAGGCCGATCTGGAACGAGCGCAGCAAGGAGGTGTTGCGCGAATTGCTGCGCTCCACCATCAGCACCAGGTCGTTCACCATCCCAACGAAATCCTGCAAGGCGGGCTGGTAGGCGCCGGTGAGCACCGACTGCCCGGTGGGCTGGTCGCTGTTCAGGATTTGCAGGATCAGCGGTTTTATCCGATCCAGCCATCCCTGCCGCAGCCGCTTCATTTGCGCCTGCACTTCCGGCTCTTTCGGCAGGAATAGCGGGCGCGCCGGATTGCCTTTTTCCAGCGTGCGCAGGGTGAATTCGAACTGGTCGATTTCCTGCATGACCTCCGACTTGAGTGCCGCCTTGTCGGTGCGTTCGTGGGTGAACTGCGACAGCAGGTAGGCCATGCGGTAGGAGCGCATGCGCTCGCTGCCCGCGTCGTTGATCGCCGCCCCGGCGCCTTCCAGCTGCCAGGAAACGTACAGGGTCATGCTGATCGCGGCGAGCGCGACGATGAAAAAGACGATCAGGATATTGACGATTTTGGTGCCGAGCTTTTGATCGAGGGCAACCATGGGACGGTCCGGTGCGGAAAACTCGGAGACTACCGGGAAGACCTGGCGGAATCAAGCCGCGGTACCGCTAGGAGCCTGTCGGACATAAGGAATCGAAGCGAAAATCCGGCTGGGTGAGGATGGATATTGCCGGTTTTACGCGTCAGTAGTCATTCCATCGGCCAAAAACGCGGCGAAATAGGGACCGGCCAGGCGGGTTTGCAGCCGATTTCCCTTGAGGATGCGCGGATTAAACGGCATTCCCACGCAGGCGGGAATCCCAGTATCGCTAAGACTCCTGGATTCCGGGTCAAGCCCGGAATGACGACATTAAAAGGCTGAATCAATCCGTTCGGAGCCGTCATTTCGGAGAATGCCGGAATCCAGGAAAGTCTCCGAACCGGATCCCAGCCTTCGCCGGGGCGACGATTAATTCAGCGTTTCCTTAGGCCGTCCGGCCAGACGTCTCCCCCAAAAGAACTAGTCGGCCGCTAAGTATTCAGCCCAATCGTTTTTATGTATCCGCTTTGATATAAATGTCACATCTTGGAATGGACGCGGGAAACGGAAGCGGGGTTTCCATTTCGGGGAAGATTCTTCGGCAAACAAAGGGGAGAAACATGGCTTCGCAACAATATAAGGCTTGGTCTGTGGTGGCCGCAAGCACGATTGCGTTCACTGTTTGTTTCATGATCTGGATGATGTTCGCAGTGATCGGCATACCCATCAAGAAAACCCTCGGGCTCAACGAAACCCAGTTCGGCATCTTGGTGGCGACGCCGGTGCTGACGGGCTCCCTGATTCGCTTGCCGCTGGGCATGTGGACCGACAAATTCGGCGGGCGCATCGTGTTCTTCGTGTTGATGCTGTCCACCATATTCCCGATTTACATGATTTCGCAAGCCACCACGTTTCTCGGATTCCTGGTGACGGGGCTGTTCGTCGGTGTCGCCGGCGGCTCGTTCACGGTGGGCATCGCCTACTGCGCTCGCTGGTTTCCCAAGCAGCGGCAGGGTCTCGCCATGGGCATCTTCGGCGCCGGCAATACCGGCGCGGCGGTGACCAAGCTGGTGGCCCCGATCATCGTCGTGGGCTATGGCTGGACGATGGTGCCGCAGGTTTATGCCGTGCTGATGCTGGTGACGGCGCTCCTGTTCTGGTTCTTCAGCTATACCGACCACGATCACAAGGTCGGCAAGTCGATCACCATAGCGGAGCAGCTCGCCGCCCTCAAGGATCCCAAGGTGTGGAAGTACAGCCAATACTACTCCATCGTGTTCGGCGGCTATGTGGCGCTTGCCCTGTGGATGACCAAATACTACGTGTCAGAATATGGCTTCGATCTGAAGACCGCCGCCCTGCTGGCCGCGGCGTTCAGCATTCCGGGCGGCGTGCTGCGCGCGATCGGCGGCTATTTTTCCGACAAATACGGCGCTCACGCCATGACCTGGTGGGTGTTGTGGTTTTCCCTGATCTGCCTGTTCTTTTTGTCCTACCCGCAGACCGATTTCACCATCCAGACCGTGAAAGGCCCGCAGGCATTCCATATTGGCCTGAGCGCGCCAGTCTTTACGGTCATTATGTTTTCCATGGGCATCGCCTTCGCCATCGGCAAGGCGTCCGTTTTCAAGTACATCTCCGACGACTACCCCCACAACATCGGCGTGATTTCCGGCGTGGTCGGCCTGGCGGGCGGCATGGGCGGTTTCCTCATGCCGATCATGTTCGGCGCGCTGGTCGATCTGACCGGCATTCGCTCCTCGGCTTTCATGCTGATGTTCGGCGTCGTGTGGGTGTCGTTGATGTGGATGTACTGGACGGAAGTGCGGCCGCTGGATGCCAAAAGGCATCTCAAGCGGGCGGTGGTGGATACGCTGGAGTAACTTCACGAAATAAAAGGAGATGTAATTATGACAACCCGAAACAAGCAGCGCGGATCGGTCGGCAGCATGGCCGGCAGCCAGGTTGGCCAAAGCGGAACGCCGGCCAATATTTCAGAATGGAACGTGGAGGACCAGGCATTCTGGGAATCCACCGGCAAGAAGATCGCCAACCGCAACTTGTGGATTTCGATCCCGAGCCTTTTGCTGGGCTTCGCCATCTGGTTGATGTGGGGCATCATCACGGTGCAGATGTTGAATCTGGGCTTTCCGTTCAAGCCGGAAGAACTGTTCACGCTGACCGCAATCTCCGGGTTGGCTGGGGCTACCATGCGTATCCCGTCCTCTTTCTTCATCCGCCTCGCCGGCGGCCGCAACACTATTTTTCTCACCACCGCGATGTTGATCACGCCGGCGATTGCCACTGGGATCGCGCTGCAGCACAAGGACTGGCCGTTGTGGGTATTCCAGCTGATCGCCTTGTGGTCGGGCGTCGGCGGCGGGAACTTTGCCAGCTCGATGAGTAACATAAGCACCTTCTTTCCCAAGCGCCTGCAAGGCACCGCGCTGGGGCTGAACGCGGGGCTGGGGAATTTCGGAGTGACCACCATGCAGATTTTGATTCCGCTGGTGATGACCATGGGCGTGTTCGGCGCGATGGGTGGCGACCCGATGGTGCTGGTCAAGGACTCCGGTTGGATTCTAGGCAAGATTTCCGCCGGTACGCCCACCTACGTCCAGAATGCCGGTTTTGTCTGGTTGTTGTTGCTGGCACCCCTCGCCGTGGCCGGCTGGTTCGGCATGAACAATTTGTTACCCATCTCTCCGGACTCTGAGAGTACACTGATGGCGTTTATCAAAATCACTTGGCTGTACACATTGGCGTTTATTCCAGCGGGGATTGGGCTTTATCTATACCTTCCTGCGCCGACCGGCCTGGGGATGTTGAACATGTGGGTCGCAATGCCGCTGATCATTGCCAGCACATTGCTGGTGATGAAGCTTGCAGCTTTTGGCTCCATGAAGGAAAACATTGCCAAGCAGTTCGCCATTTTCAAGAATAAGCACACTTGGTCTCTGACCGTGCTGTATGTGCTGACTTTCGGCTCGTTTATTGGCTTTTCCATGGCGCTGCCGCTCGCAATCACGGTGATTTTCGGTTTTCAACACGTGATTGACCCGGCTACGGGCCTGATGATGCATACCCTGAAAAACCCCAACGCTCCATCCGCGCTGACCTATGCCTGGATTGGTCCGTTCGTTGGCGCGCTGGCGCGCCCGATCGGGGGGTGGATATCGGATAAGGTTGGCGGCTCCATCGTCACCCAGATCATTTCGGTAGTGATGGTGGCAGCCTCGGGTTATGCTGGTTATATTATGATGCAGGCATACAACTCCGCCACCCCGGAAGTCTACTTTGCCCAGTTCCTGGTTGTGTTTATCGTGCTGTTCGCCGCGACCGGTCTGGGAAATGGATCGACTTTCCGTACTGTTGGCGTGATCTTCGATCGTGTACAAGCTGGCCCGGTACTGGGTTGGACTTCCGCCGTGGCGGCATACGGGTCGTTCATCGCCCCGGTGGTGATTGGTGCGCAGATCAAGGCCGGCACGCCGGCAAACGCGATGTACGGCTTCGCGGTTTTTTACGCTCTTTGCCTGGTCCTGAACTGGTGGTTCTACCTGCGCTCAGGCTCCGAAATCAAGAATCCGTAACAGCAGCAGCGACTGCGAAGATAATAGCAGTACAACAAACGTAGACTAAGGGCCGGGGTGTCCCGGCCCGCAACATCAGGAGTAGAACATGAGTCACTTTCTCGACCGATTGAAGTTTTTCGACAAAATCAAAGAGACTTTTTCCAACGACCACGGCATCGTCACCAACGAAGACCGTCAGTGGGAAGACGTCTACCGCCATCGCTGGCAGCACGACAAGGTGGTGCGTTCCACCCACGGCGTGAACTGCACCGGCGGTTGCAGCTGGAAGATTTTCGTGAAAAACGGCCTGGTGTCGTTCGAAATGCAGCAAACCGATTACCCGCGCACCCGCGAGGACCTGCCCAACCACGAACCGCGCGGCTGCCAGCGCGGCGCCAGCTTCTCCTGGTACCTGTACAGCCCGCACCGCGTCAAGCACCCGCTGATCCGTGGCCGCCTGCTCGATCTTTACCGCGCGGAGCGCCGCAGCGGCAAGGATCCGGTCGATGCCTGGGCTGCCATCCAGGCCGACGAAAAGAAACGCAAGTCGTACACCGCCGTGCGCGGCCTGGGCGGGTTCGTGCGCGCCAACTGGGACGAGGTGAATGAAATCATCGCCGCGGCCAACGTCCACACCATCAAGAAGTGGGGCCCGGACCGGATTTTCGGCTTTTCGCCGATTCCCGCCATGTCGATGATTTCCTACGCTGCCGGATCGCGCTACATGTCGCTGATCGGCGGTGCCTGCGGTTCCTTCTATGACTGGTACTGCGACCTGCCTGCTGCGTCCCCGCAGACCTGGGGCGAGCAGACCGACGTGCCGGAAGCGGCCGACTGGTACAACTCCACCTATATCATCATCACCGGCGCCAACCTGCCGATGACCCGCACCCCGGACGCGCACTTCGCCGCCGAAGTGCGCTACAAGGGCGCCAAGATCATTTCGATGGCGCCGGACTATGCCGAATTCTGCAAATTCTCCGACCTGTGGATGCCGATCCGCCAAGGTACGGACGCCGCCGCCTTCCTGGCGATGGGCCACGTCGCGCTGAAAGAGTTCTACATCGACAAGCAGGATCCGTACTTCCAGAAATACGCCCGCCAATACACCGACCTGCCGATGCAGGTGTTGCTGCGCAAGTTGGGCGACGGCTACGTGTCCGACCGCAACCTGCGCGCTTCCGACTTCGACGGCGCACTGGGCGAGACCAACAACCCCGACTGGAAAACCATCGTCTATGACGAGAAGAGCAAATCCTTCGTGGCGCCCAACGGCTCCGTCGGCTTCCGCTGGGGCGAGGAAGGCAAGTGGAACCTGCTGCCGAAGAACGCCGCCAACCAGGAAGAAATCGTCGCCGAGCTGACCGCTGTCGGCAAACAGGACGAGATCGTTTCGGTCGGCTTCCCGCACTTCGAGCCGGGCGAGGGCGAACTGCTCTACCGCAACGTGCCGGCGCGCAGGATCAAGCTGGCGAACGGCGAAGAAGCGCTGGTCGCTTCCGTGTTCGACCTGCAAATCGCACAATACGGTATCGACCGTGGCCTGGGCGGCGCCAACGTCGCCAAGGACTACAACGACGCCAGCGTCGCCTATACCCCGGCGTGGGCCGCCAAGGTCACCAACGTCAAGGCCGCCGACATCGAGCGCACCGGGCGCGAATTCGCCTACAACGCTTCCAAGACCATGGGCAAATCCATGGTCATCATGGGTGCGGCGATCAACCACTGGTACCACAACGATCTGGCCTACCGCTCGATCATGAACCTGCTGCACATGTGCGGCTGCGTCGGCCAATCCGGCGGTGGCTGGGCGCACTACGTCGGCCAGGAAAAGCTGCGTCCGCAAGCCGGTTGGGCGCCGATCGCCTTCGCGCTCGACTGGCACCGTCCGCCGCGCCACGCCAATTCGACCTCCTACTGGTATTTCCACACCGACCAGTGGCGCTATGAGACGCTTGATGCCGACACGCTGCTGTCGCCGGCCGGCAAAGGCAAGAACAAAGGCAACACGCTGGCCGACTACAACGTCAAGGCCACCCGCATGGGCTGGCTGCCGTCGGTGCCCAACTTCAACCAGAACCCGATCGAGCTGGCCGAAGAGGCCATGAAAGCCGGTGCCACCGACGAGGCCGGCGTGTCCAAATACGTCGCCGACAAGATGAAATCCGGCGCGCTGGACGTGGCTTTCGCCGACCCGGACAACCCGGTCAACTGGCCGCGCAACCTGTTCGTCTGGCGCGCCAACCTGATCGGCACCTCCGCCAAGGGTCACGAGTATTTCCTCAAGCACCTGCTCGGCGCCCAGAACGGCGTGCTGCAGGAATCCGGCGCGGGCCGCGGCAGCAAGGAAGTCGCCTGGCACGAGAATGCCCCGATCGGCAAGCTGGACCTGATGGTGGATATCAACTTCCGCCTCAACTCCACCGGCGCCTATTCGGATATCGTCCTGCCGACCGCCACCTGGTACGAGAAGAACGACCTCAACACCACCGACATGCACCCCTTCATCCATCCGCTGTCGGAAGCGGTGTCGCCGGGCTGGGAGTCCAAGTCCGACTGGCAGATTTTCAAGACCATCGCGAAGAACTTCTCCGCGTTGGCCGACAAGCACCTCGGCACCAAGAAGGAAGTCGTCGCATTGCCGATGCAGCACGATTCGGCGGCGGAAATGGCGCAGCCCTTCGGCGAAGTGAAGAACTGGAAAGAAGGCGAGTGCGACCCGATCCCCGGCAAGACCATGGCGATCATCAAGCTGGTTGAGCGCAATTACGGCGACACCTATCGCAAATTCATCGCCCTCGGCCCATTGATGACCAAGCTTGGCAACAACATCAAGGGCGTTGACTGGAACACCGACCAGGAATACGAAGAGCTGAAGAAGTGCAACTACACCGTGACCGAGCCGGGCGTTTCCTTTGGCATGCCTTCGCTTGAGGAAGACATGGGCGTGTGCGACGCGGTGATGCGCATGGCGCCGGAAACCAACGGCGAGGTGGCGCACAAGGCGTGGAGCGCGATGTCGAAGAAAACCGGCATCGACCACCATCACCTGTACGCCGGCCGCCACGAGGACAAGTTCACCCACCGCGACATCCAGGCCCAGCCGCGCAAGATCATCACCGCGCCGACCTGGTCCGGCATCGAATCGGAAACGGTGTCCTACACCGCGGGCTACACCAACGTCCACGAACACATTCCGTTCCGCACCCTGACCGGCCGCGCCCACTTCTACCAGGACCACGAGTGGATGCTGGATTTCGGCGAAGGCTTCTGCGCCTACAAGCCGCAGGTGGACTTGAACGAACTCAATTGCCTGCCCGCCAGCGTCACCAAGAAGCCGCACCTCAAGCTGAGCTGGATCACGCCGCACTCCAAGTGGGGTATCCACTCGTCCTACCAGGACAACCTGCGCATGCTGACGCTGTTCCGCGGCGGCCCTTACGTGTGGATTTCCGAGGTCGATGCCAAGGCTGCCGGCATCGAGGACAACGATTGGGTGGAAGCGGTCAACCACAATGGTGCAACCGTGGCTCGCGCCGTGGTTTCGCAGCGTGTTCCAAGCGGCATGGCGATGATGTACCACGCCCAGGAGAAGAACGTGAACGTGCCCGGATCGCCTACCACCGGCAAGCGCGGCGGCATCCTGAACTCGGTGACTCGCGTCATCATCAAGCCGACCAACATGATCGGCGGCTACGTTCAGTTGTCCTACGGCTTCAACTACTACGGAACGGTGGGCTGCCAGCGCGACACCATGGTGGCGCTGCACAAGATCGCCGACAAGGATGTGGATTGGCTGGAACGGCCGTTGACCCCGGAGCGCGAAGCTGCAACCAACCCGCCCGGTATCGGCCCGAAATGAGAGAAGCTGGTAGCTAGTAGCGGGTAGCCGGTAGCAAAAACAGCGCGGCAAAGCCGCAAAACCCGGCTACAAGCTACAAGCCACGAGCTACAAGCTTAAGAATTTAGGAGAATGAAATGAAAGTACGTGCACAATTCGCATTCGTCTTCAATCTGGACAAATGCATCGGTTGCCACACTTGCTCGGTGACGTGCAAGAACGTGTGGACCAACCGCAAGGGCGTGGAATACGCCTGGTTCAACAACGTCGAATCCAAGCCCGGCATCGGCTATCCCAAGCAGTGGGAAAACCAGGAAGTGTGGAAGGGCGGCTGGAAGCTGGTCGACGGCAAGCTGGAACTGAAATCCGGCGGCCGCGCATCGAAGCTGCTCAACATCTTCGCCAACCCCGAGATGCCGCAGATCGACGACTACTACGAGCCGTTCACCTACAACTACGCCCGCCTGCAGAACGCGCCGCTGTCCGAAGCCGCGCCGACCGCCCGTCCTCTGTCGCAGATCGACGGCAGCAGCATGGAAAAAATCACCTGGGGCCCGAACTGGGAAGACGACCTCGCCGGTGAATACGCCAAGCGCAGCAAAGACAAGAACATGGACAACATCCAGAAAGAGATGTATGGCCAGTTCGAGAACACGTTCCACATGTACCTGCCGCGCATCTGCAACCACTGCCTGAACCCGGCCTGCGTGGCGGCCTGCCCCTCCGGCTCGATCTACAAGCGCGAGGAAGACGGCATCGTGCTGGTTGACCAGGACAAGTGCCGCGGCTGGCGCATGTGCGTGTCCGCCTGTCCGTACAAGAAGGTGTTCTACAACTGGGAATCGGGCAAGGCCGAGAAGTGCATCGGCTGCTACCCGCGCGTCGAATCCGGCATGCCGACGGTGTGCTCCGAGTCCTGCGTCGGCCGCATCCGCTACAACGGCATCATGCTTTACGACGCCGACAAGATCGATACCCTGGCCAGCACCGCCAACGAGAAGGATCTGTACGACGCCCAGTGCAAGATCTTCCTCGACCCGAACGACCCGGCCGTGATCGCCCAGGCGCGCAAGGACGGCATCTCTGAGGATTGGCTCATCGCCGCCCAGAAGTCGCCGATCTACAAGATGGCCATCGACTGGAAGATCGCCTTCCCGATGCACCCCGAGTTCCGTACCCTGCCGATGGTGTGGTACGTGCCGCCGCTGTCGCCGGTGCAGTCCCAGATCGACCAGGGCAACCTGCCGGTCGGCCCGGACGGCGCGATTCCGCTGTCCGGCACCATGCGCCTGCCGATCCAGTACCTCGCCAACCTGCTTTGCGCGGGCAACGAGCAGCCGATCGAACGCGCGCTGAACCGCCTCATCGCCATGCGCAGCTACCAGCGCTCGGTGCATGTGGAAGGCGTGGCCGACACCCGCGCATTGGAAACCGCGGGCATCACCGAGGTCATGGCGAAGGAAATGTACCGCTACCTGGCCATCGCCAACTACGAAGACCGTTTCGTCATCCCCACCAGCCACGAGGAAGAGCGGCTGGACGATCCGTTCGGCTTCCAGGGCCAGAACGGCTTCACCTTCGGCAACGACAGCTCGCGCGGCATATCCAAGATCACCCTGTTCCCGCGGCGCCGCAAGGACACCGTGGAACCGAAGGAACTTGCGCCGTCGGGCGATCGCTAAAAGGAGATCGGCATGACTATCTACAAACTGCTATCGGTGCTGTTGGAGTATCCCGAACAGGACCTGCTCGACGCCCTGCCTGAAATCCGGCTGGCGCTGGACGACAGCCTGGACGTCAACGAGGCGGAGCGGGCGGTGGTGCGGAAGTTCCTGGCGCGGCTGGACCGGGGGAATCTCACGGAACTCCAGGAGGAGTACGTGCAGACCTTCGACCTCACGCCGGAGCACAGCCTGCACCTGACCCATCACCTGTTCGGCGACGACAAGAACCGCGGCCCGGCCCTGATCGACCTGACCGAGCTGTACAAGGATTATGGCGTGGAAGTGGCAACCAAAGAGTTGCCCGACTATCTGCCATTGATCCTGGAGTTCGCCGCCTACCAGGAGGACAGCGAGGCGCAGGATTTCCTCAGCGACGCCGTCAAGGTGTTCGCCGTGCTGGCGGTCAACCTGGAAAAGGCGAACAGCCCCTATGCACCGCTGGTGCGCATTATCGAGAACCGGGCAAGCCTGAACCGGCTTGCTGCTTAAGGAGTCAACCATGAACTTGCACACCTTCATCTTCGGGGCCTACCCGTACATCGCCCTCACCGTGTTCGTGCTGGGCAGCTGGCTGCGTTTCGACCGGGAGCAGTACACCTGGAAGAGCGACTCCAGCCAGTTGCTGTCCAAGGGCAACATGCGCCTGGCGAGCAATCTGTTCCACGTCGGCATCATCGCCGTGTTCTTCGGCCACGCCGTCGGCCTGCTCACCCCGCACCACCTGTTCCTGGCGCTGGGCGTGACCGACATGCAGCACCAGTACCTCGCCATCACCGCCGGCTCCATCTTCGGCGGCATGTGCCTGGTCGGCGGCGCGATGCTGTGGTTCCGCCGCATGTTCAACCCGCGCATCTCGATCACCAGCCGCGGCATGGACAAGCCCATCCTGTCCTGGCTGCTGGTCACGCTGATGCTCGGGCTGTCCACCATCCCGGTGTCCATCGGCCATGCCGAGAACGGTAACCCCGGCGTGATGATCGCGCTGGCGGAGTGGGTGCAAAGCATCGTTTACCTGCACCCCAACCCCGCCCTGCTGGACAGCGTGGACGGCATCTTCCGCACCCACCTGTTCTTCGGCATGACGGTGTTCCTGCTGTTCCCGTTCACCCGCCTGGTGCATGTCTGGAGCGTGCCGTTGGGTTACCTGGGCCGCTCGTACCAGATCGTGCGCACCAAGCGCGCCGTAGCCCGATAAGGGGACCGCGAGTTGCAGGAATCCGGCCACCCAGATTCGGGTGGCCGTTTTTTTGTGTTCTCATCGATCGATCCGCCCCAGGTGAAAGTCTGCTACCGCTACATCACCGGCAAGGCAGCAGTGACGGTTTCCGCCGTCTGCAAGGCGGCGGACGGCAGGACCTCGCCGTGCCGAATTTGGGCGGGGTGTCGCGGGGCCTGTCTGAACTGGAAGTGATTTGCGGCAGGAGCCGGATCAAAAATATCCCGGCTGAGATGTCGAGCTGATATTGGCGGTACGCGCCACCCGAAAAACATCGCTTGGGCACGGCATTATTATGTGGAGCCAATATCGGGCCGAGTGCGATTCACTGCGACATAAAGGCGGCTGAATCAGCCTCCTGGTATGCCTTTATGTCATTCGTTCGGTTTCAAATCGCTGAATCAATCGGGGTCGACCTGATTGATTTACCGAGGTAAGCCCCCGGCTTTGCCGGGGTAATTTAACATTGGGAAAACCTTTCAATTTTTCGGCTGAAATGGATGGCGGCCTTAAGGCCTTTTCTATCCGTCCTGTTCGTCAGGGTTATCGTGGCGGACTCGCGGTCGGCAATGGTTTTCGCAATGGAAAGCCCAATGCCGCTTCCCTCTGCCTCCTGTCCCGCGACGCGGAAAAAGCGGTCGAAAACGCTGGACAGCAGGTGCTCGGGTATTCCCGGGCCGGTATCCACAATTTCTATGACAGCCTGATGGGCGGAAGCGGCGACGCTTACATCGACCCTGCCGTTTGCGAAAGCGTAGCGGACCGCGTTGTCGAGCAGGTTGTCGATCAAATTGCGCAGGTCGTCGGCGTTGGCCTGGATGGAAACGCTCTCGTCTCTGACCATGCCCAGGTCGATGCCGCGTTTTTCGGCAACCGGAATGAAATCGGCAATGCGGGTTTTCACGAACGATGCCAAATCGATTTCGGCCCGGAGCGTTTCTTTTTTCGCCTCGTGGCGGGCCATTTTCAGCAATTGATTTACCAGATGGGAGGCGCGTCTTACACCGGATTTCAGTGCCCCGATTCTGGATTCGAAATCCGCCGGCGGACAGTCTTGAAACAGGCTGTCGATCTGCAACTGGAGCGCGGCGAGCGGCGTGCGCAATTCGTGGGCCGCGTCGGAAATGAAGTGGCGCTGCAATTCGAGCGTTTCCCGCAGACGCAGCAGAAGGGTATTCATGGCGCCGATCAGGGGCGATATTTCCTCGGGAACATCCTCGGCAGGAAGAGGAGTGGTGCAGAACGCATCGCGTTTGGTGAGCGCTTCGGCCATGGCGCCCAGCGGTTTCAAAATGCGGCCAACCCCAATGGAAATAATGAGCCATGAAAGCGGGATGAGCACGGCGAAGGGAACGAGGGAGAGCGCCGCGGTTTTTTTGGCGATATCGTGGCGGACGTCGACCGATTGCGAGACCTGAACCGTGCGGTCGGGGTAAACAATGGTGTAAATCCGCCATTTTTTTTCATGAAGCCAGCCATGGGAAAATCCGGTTGTTTTCCCCCTGGGGAGGTCGAAGCCAGGGCGGGATGTTCTGGCCGTAGCGCTCTGCCCCAGCCAAACCTGGAGGACCAGCTCTTTATTTTTCTTCTGCGGGTTCGCCGTGAGAAAGTCCGCTTGCATCGTGTCAAACCGGGAACCTTCATCGATGCTGCCCGCGACCAGTTGCAACTGCCGATCGAGAAAGCTGCTGGTATCTTCCCGCATGAGGGAGTAGGCAACGATGCCGGCAAATACGGCCACTAAGGCCAATAAGCCGGAGAGCCATCCGATCAGCTGTCTTTTCAAGGATCTCACGATGGGTGTTTGAGCACCATCCAGCCGATGCCGCGAACATTGCGAATAATTTCGCGGTCGAATTTTTTTCGCAGGCTATGAATGAGCACATCGACCACGTTGCTTTCGATGGCTTCATTGGGTGCGCATATCCGTCCTTCGATCTGGCTGCGGGAAAGAATCGCGCCCGGGTGCTCGACCAGCGCGTGCAGCAAGGCCAATTCCCTGCCGGAAAGCGGTGCGGTCCTGTGCCGATAGGTCGCCTCATGCGACGCCAGATCAAGCATGATTTCGCCATTGCCCACGACGGGCAAGCCGGCTCTGGCGTGCCGGCGCAGTACGGCGCGGATTCTCGCCATGAGCTCATTAAGCCCGAACGGTTTGACGAGATAGTCGTCTGCACCCAATTCGAGTCCTGCCACCCGATCATCGATTTCGTCCTTGGCCGAGATGATCAGGACGGGCGTGTGATTGCCCTGGTCGCGTATTGCTTTCAGCACGTCGAAGCCCGACTTGCGCGGCAATCCCAGATCGAGCAGGACGAGCTCGTATTTGCCGGTTTCAATCGCGCTTTGTCCCGCCAGGCCATCGCGTACCCAGTCGCTCTGGATGCTGCGATCAGCCAGCGCGCGCACCACGCTCTGGCCGATCATGGAGTCATCTTCAATAATAAGAGCGTGCATGTTTTGCCCGTTTCGCTTCACGGCCGGCGCCGACAGGGCTCGGCAGACGGCGGGTATTTTACGGCCAACATTCTCCTTTCCTATCGCCGTCACAAATTCTTCATAAAAGTTTAATCCGGCTCTAAGTCTGGCTGCCTAAGATGCGCCATCACTTTACCGCGCCACCACTTTTTCGAGGAGCTTTCAGTGAACCACTCCAGTCTTAAGCCATTTACCCTGAATATTCAGCGTGCGCTTGCTGTCATGTGTATGGCCGCGCCTTTCGTCGCTCATGCCGATGAGCATGCCACTGATCTTGGAACGGTTGGAACCCAGGCAACGGTC
This sequence comes from Sulfuricella sp., assembly GCA_023266195.1. Taxonomy (GTDB): domain Bacteria; phylum Pseudomonadota; class Gammaproteobacteria; order Burkholderiales; family Sulfuricellaceae; genus Sulfuricella. Next base: position 26,390 of record JAHFRP010000003.1, on the reverse strand, counting down.
CAGGGTGCGGCGGCCGGTGTCCAGGGGGCGGCCGCGGTTGCGCCGACGCAGACTTCGCTGGATGCGACTCAGCCGCAGTCGGTCATCAGCCGTTCGTTTATTGAAAATTCGGCTTCGCCAGTCAGCGACTTTACCGCCATCGCCGCCATCGCCCCGAGCGTGACAGGTGGAATTTCGGTCAACGGCCCCGGCCTGAGCGAGGCCAAGAACGGCATCCGCGGATTCAAGGACGGCGAATACAACATCACCTGGGACGGTATCCCCTTCGGCGACACCAATGGCCCGACCCACCATTCCACTGCCTACTTCCCGGCGCAGACCATTGGCAGCATCGTGGTGGATCGCGGCCCGGGCAACGCCAGCAATATCGGCAACGCGACTTTCGGCGGCACGATTGCGCTGTTCTCGAGAGATTTGGCCAAAGAGCAGACTTTTACCCCCTATTTTTCCATCGGCTCCTGGAATACGCGGCTGACCGGCGTCCGTTTTGATTCGGGCGCGCTTGAAAGCCTGGGCGATACCACGTTCGCGGTCAATTACCAGAAGGAAACCAGCGACGGTTACCGCACCTTCAGTGCGTTGCAGGGCGAGAACCTCAATTTCAAGCTGCAGAAGGCGATCAGCGACAGCACGCTGCTGACCGTAAACACCAATTACAACAAAAACTACTTCTACCAGCCGGACAAGGACAACGGCCTGACGACGGCGCAAGTGGCTACCTACGGCAAGAACTACGCCCTCAGCGACGATCCGACCAAGGCCAACTACTTCGGCTACAACCGGACGGACAAAAGCACGGCCATGAACTATGTCCGCATCCAGAGCGACCTGGGCTCCGGCTGGGCCATCGACAACAACGCTTACTATTACAACTACACCAACACCACGCTGGCCAGCAACAGCGGCAATGTCCCGGGCGTCGGTTCCGCCAAGGTTAAGACTGCCGCGGGAGCGAGCGTCAGCGGCATGCCGGGGTATACCAAACTCAACGAGTACGACGTCTGGGGCGACATCTTCAAGGCCACCAAGCAACTCCAATCCGGTTTGGCGCGGGCTGGCGTATGGTACGAAAAAGCCGATACCCATCGTGCCCAGTACGACATCAATCTGTTGAACATGGCGCCCAGCTACGCCGACGCCGCAGTGCCCGGCCTTCCTGCCGGTGTCGGTTCGGTGGGTGCAGGCGGCATCAACAATGTGAAATTCGAGCAGAATTCCGGCTGGAAGCAATACCAGCCCTTCGCCGAGTTCGAGTGGGCCGCCACCAAGGATCTGACCGTCACGCCGGGGCTCAAATATCTGAGCTACAACCTGAATATCAATGCGGCAGTCAACCAGACCGACCGTATTCCACAGAATGTCTCGAAGGATTACACCGCCACGCTGCCGTTCCTGACCGCCAATTACAAGCTCAATCCGGTCTGGTCGACTTATGCCCAGTACGCCAAGGGCATGCTGGTGCCGGACATCAGCAACTACTACAGCACCAACGCCAACGCGACCGACATTTCCCCGCAAACTTCCACCAATTACCAGTGGGGTGTGGTGCACAAGTCGGAGCGGGTAATTTTCGATGCGGACGCCTACTACATCGATTTCGCCAACAAGATCGGCGTCGTTCCGGGCAGCGATGCGAACAACCCGATTTATTACAACCAGGGCGGCGTGGTCTACAAGGGCCTGGAAAGCGACGTAACCTACATGATCGGCAGCGGCTTCTCGGTCTATGCCAACGGCTCCGTCAACCGCGCCGCGGCCAAGGATACCGGCCTGCAAATTTCCGGCGTGCCCGATACGACTTCGGCGCTCGGCCTGCTCTACACGTCGGGCGGATGGTCGAGCTCCCTGATGTACAAACGGGTCGGCAGCACTTATGCGCTGGATAATGAGGGGTACAAACTCGATCCATATAGCACGACCAATTTTAACGTCGGCTACACCTTCGCCCATCCCGGCTTGGGGGCCAAGCGCCTCAAGCTGCAACTGGGAATATTCAACCTGGCCAACAATCAGGACGTCATTTCGGTGAAAGCCAAAAACACCACCGTCGGTTCGGCCACTTATGGCCAGCCGAACGCTGCGGACACCTTCCTGTTCCAGCCGGAGCGTAGCTACATGGTTTCCGCCAAAGCCGAATTTTAACAGCAGGTTGCGGGTCGGCCCGGCGGTTCAGCCTTTGATCGCCGGGCTGACTTTCTCGGTATCGAAGTTTGCCAACGTTTATGCGGAGCAAATATGAATATTCAATATGTTGTCGATCTTGCCGCCGCGTCGGGGGGAACCCTATACCTGATGGCGCTGCTGCTTCTGGTGGCTCTGGCCGTGATCATCGAGCGCGGCTGGTTCTTGTACCGTGTCATGGCCGGCGGCAGGGAAGTGAATGAGCGCGTCGCGAGTCTGCCGCGCTTGCGTGCCGATCTGTTGCAGCAGGAAGTCGAACATGCCGGGCATCTTCCACACGCTGCGTTGCTGGCCATGGCACTTTCGCATCCGGAGCTGAATGACCGCGACGTGCTGGCGGACCGCCTGGAAGAGTCCATCCTGCACGAAGTGCCGAAACTGGACCGGTCGATGTGGATGCTCGATACGGCGGTGACATTGGCGCCCCTGCTCGGTCTGTTCGGCACCATCATCGGTATGTTCAACGCCTTCGCCGGCCTCGGCCAGGGCGGGTCGGTTCCCACCCAAGTCACCGGCGGCGTGGCGGAAGCCCTGATCGCGACCGCCAGCGGCCTGTTCATCGCGATGGTCGGCATGATCTTCCTGAACAGCCTGAATAACCGCGTCCGCCTCCTGGTACACCAACTGGAAACGCTCAAGCAAATGCTGATCAACCGCTACGCCCATTCGGGCGACGTGGGGGATCGGGGTGAAGTACGCCCCATGGCGCTGGCCCGCACCGGGAGCTGAGCGATGCGCTATTTCGAAGTTCGCAAGCCCCGCATCGAGATCGTCCCGATGATCGACATCATGCTGTTCCTGCTGGTGTTTTTCATCATGATGGCGATGAACATGATCCCCTCCAGCGGGCTGATCGGCCACCTGCCTTCCAGCACCACCAGCCAGGCGCTGCCGCCGACCAAGGTGTTGATCGAGATTCACCAGGGCGGCGGCCTGGTGGTGGACCAGGTTCCCATGACGCTCGACCAGTTGCGCGCCAGGCTGCGTTCGCTGGCTTCAGGAGGGAAAACGGTGGCCACCATCGCGGGCTCCGCAGCGGCGTCACTGCAGCAGTTGGCGGAAGTCATGGACGTCTGCCACCAGAGCGGCATCACTCAAATCGGGCTCTCCACGCAGAATGTCAAATAGCAGCCTAACTATCCGGCCGTCGGCGCTACCTTCGTTGTCGCCCGCCCGCACTGTCCTGTTGGCGGTAGCCATCGAAGCTCTGCTGCTCTTGGCGGCGGGTTCGCTGATTGCGCAGGCTAGGACCGCCAGCCCCCAAGCGGCGGATCAGGCAATCGAACTGGCCATCGAAGAACCCAAGCCGGTAGCGCCCAAGGAAGAACCCAAGCCAGTGCCGAAACCGGTCGAACGGCCCGTGCCGGTCAAGCGCTCACCGACGCCCCCCTTGCCGGCGCCGCCCGTCGCCCCGCCAGTACCGACGGTCGCCGATCCGGTCGCGGAGTCGCCGGTGAGCGAACCCGTTGCGCCGCCGGCACCGCCTCCGCCACCCATGCCCAGCAATGATGCGGCGGCGAAAGAAGCCGATTTCGCAGCCAAGCTGAGGGCGGCCATTCAGGCAGCGGTGGCCTACCCTTACGCAGCACGCGCCATGGGTTCCCATGGCAAGGCGCGGGTGGAATTCGCATTCAGGGACGGCGTGTCCAGCCATGTACGCATTGTCCAGGGCAGCGGCAACGGCCTGCTTGACCAGGCGGCCTTGGCTGCCGTGGCCAACGCTGCCGTTCCGCCGCTGCCTGATTCGCTCAAGGGCAAAAACATGACCTACCAGGTGACAGTGGTTTTCGAGCTGAATGGTTCACGCTAACGCATAGGAGGTAAGCCCCCGGCAAAGCCGGAGGTAATTTAACTGGAAAAAATAATTGCAGGGTATATCCATGAAACCAAAAGCATTGATCCGTTCATTCCTCTCTGTGCTGTTCACTTTCGGCCTGACGGCCGGGGCTTCGGCGGGTTCGTTTTTCCAGGCCTACGTGGTGGTGGGCGAGGCGGGCAAGCCCGTTGCCCGCGCGGTGACCACGGACACCCGTTGTCCGGACATATCGATCGACGGCAAACCGCCCCGCGCCATGCAAATGCGGGCGGCCGCGGCCAATGTGCCCAATCGGGGCGGCGCCCAGACGGAGTCCAAGGGGGTCAATTTTTCCGTGGCCGTCTGCGATAGCCCTGTGCCCGCCGGGGCGAAGAAAATCTCGGTGGCGGGAGTGGCGTTGCCGGTTCCCGTCGCGCATCCGAAGCGGATTCTGATCATCGGCGATACCGGCTGCCGCATGAAGGGGTCGGAAAACGCCTTCCAGTCCTGCAACGACCCTGAAACCTGGGCTTTTCGGACGATCAGCGAGACCGCCGCGAAATGGAAGCCGGACCTGATCGTCCACCTGGGCGACATCAATTACCGCGAAAGCCCCTGTCCGGCGGACAATGCCGGCTGTGCCGACAGTGCCTGGGGCTACGGCTTCGATACCTGGAATGCCGACTTCTTCCAGCCCGGCAAAGCGCTGCTGCGCGCCGCGCCCTGGGTGGCGGTGCGGGGCAACCATGAATCCTGCATTCGCGCCGGCCAGGGCTGGTTCCGCTTTCTCGATCCGAGCCCCTATGACAGCAGGCGCTCGTGCGACGATCCGGCTTTCGATACCGACGGCGATTTCTCCGAGCCTTATGCTGTGCCGATTGCGGCGGATACCCAATTGATCGTGTTCGACTCGTCCAAGGCGGCGGGCAAGTCCTATGCGGCGGAAGACGCGGCTTACAAGCGTTATCTGGTCCAACTGCGGCAGGTGGACGAATTGGCGCGAAGCAAGCCGCACAGCTTCTTTCTGAGCCATCACCCCGTGCTGGGCTTTGCCTCGGGCAAGGATCAGACGGTGATTCCGGGCAATTCGGCGATGCAGTCCGTCATGCGCGCCCTGCACCCGGACCGGCTGTTCGGGCCGGGCATCGACCTGACCTTGCACGGCCATGTGCATCTGTTCGAGTCGATCAGCTTCAAATCCGACCATCCTTCCGTTTTCGTCGGAGGCAATGCCGGCGCCGATCTGAGCCGGCCTCTGCCCGCAGCCCTGGCGAATGGCGCGCAGCCCGCACCGGGCGCCGTGGTGGACGAGTTCTTCAGTAGCGGTGAATTCGGGTATCTGACCATGGAGCGCGCCGGCCGCGCCTGGACGTTCACCGAATGGGACCGCCACGGCAAGGCGATGCTGCGGTGCGGTCTGGCCGGTGCGAAGACCCACTGCGTGCCGGCCACGGAAAAGTAACCAGCCGATCAGCCTCCAGCACCCCCGCCCCGCCGCCTCCAGCCTTTGGCGGCGGGCGTGTCGCCGAACAATTCAACAGAAAACTCCAACCCATGCGCGTTCTTGCCGTTTCCGCCCTGGCCGCCGCCGTTCTCGGCGGCTGCGCAAGCTTCGAACCGCTGCCGCTGTCGCCGTCCGGTACTGCGGCCCATTACGAATCGCGTGCGCTGGACAGTTCCGGCCTGCGCGCATTCATGCAAAAGAACAGGGCGGGCGGCATCGCTTCCTGGCCGCTGTCGCAATGGGATCTCGATGCGCTGGTCCTGGCCGCATTTTACTACCACCCCGATCTCGACCTGGCCCGCGCCAGGTGGCAGGTGGCCGAGGCTGCGATCGCCACCGCCGGCATGCTTCCCAATCCTGCTGTCGGTCTGGGCGTCCAGCGCAACGCCGATGCGCCCGGCGGCACCTCGCCGTGGACGCTGGGCTGGAGCTTCGACGTTCCGGTCGAAACCGCCGGAAAACGCGGCTACCGCACCGATCAGGCGCGCCATCTCTCCGAGGCGGCCCGCTTGGCCATTGCCGGCACGGCCTGGCAGGTCCGCAGCCGGCTGCGTGCCGGCCTGGTGGACACGCAGTTTGCGCAACAGGCGCAAGTGCTGCTGCTGCGGCAGCAAAGCCTGCAGCAGAACAATGTGGCTTTGCTGGAGCGCCGTCTGATACTGGGCATGGCCTCTCAACCGGAAGTGACGCAGGCGCGGATCGCGTTGAACCGGACCACGCTGGCCCTGAGCGAAAACCGGAAAACCCGGGTCGAGGCGCAGGAAAAATTGGCCGTTGCTCTGGGGGTAAGCGACCAATCCATCGCGGGGATCCCGATCTCTCCCGACCTGTTCGGCAGCTTGCCGGCAGCGCCGGTCGACGCGGGGCGTCGGGCGGCGCTGCTCTCCCGTTCCGACATCCTGATCGCGCTGGCGGAATATGCGGCAAGCCAGAGCGCATTGCAGCTCGAAGTCGCCAGGCAATATCCCGACCTCCATCTTGGCCCCGGCTACACCTGGGACGCCGGCGAGCGCAAATGGTCGCTGGGCCTGTCGCTCGCGCTGCCGATATTCAACAGGAATCAGGGGCCGATTGCGGAGGCGACGGCCCTGCGCGCCCAGGCGATGGCGAATTTCAATGCTGTTCAGGCCCGCGCCATCGGTGAAATCGACGGCGCAGCGGCCGGATACCGCGCCATGCTGGGAGAACTTGCCGCAGCCGACGCGCTCGCCAGTGAGCAGGGCAAGCGTGCCCGTGGTGCGATGGCATCTTTTAAAGCCGGCGAAACAGACAAAGTGGCGCTGCTCGGCGCACAACTCGAACAGGTGCAGGTCGATTTGTCCCGCCTTGACGCCCTGGCAAAAACAGAACAGGCACTGGGCGTCCTCGAAGACGCCATGCAGCGGGCGTTGAACGATGCCGCCCAATAATGAGGAAAAACAACCCATGAACCGCGAGTCGCTGGCTATCGCCACCATTTTCATTGCCCTGGCCGCGCTCCTGTTCCTCGCCTTTATCCAGGGACGTGCCGAATTTGCCGGGGAGCTGGCGCGCGAGGCGCCGGTGAAATCGCCCTCGCGTGTTTCGATATCCAACCACGAGGCGGTGATTACGCTCGATCGGGCGGCCCAGGCCAAAAGCGGGATTACGGCAGCGCCTTTAATGGCGAATTCCGGGCAGGAGCAGCAGGTCTGCGCTACCGTGCTGCAAACCCAGGAACTGGTCGATGCCCATAACGGCTACGTTGCGGCCAGAGCACGCCTGGACAAGGCGCTGGCCGGGCTGGAACTGGCGCGCCAAGATCATGAACGCCTCAAAGAGTTGCACGAGGATGACCATAATGTCTCGGATAGAGCCTTTCATGCCGGCGTGGTCGCGATGCAATTGGAGGAGGCCAACGTGCGGGCCGCGCAGGCTGCCCTCCAGGCCAGCGCCAGCAGCGTCGCGCAACGCTATGGCGAAACCGTGGGCGCCTGGCTGGCTGGCGATGCGCCGGCCTATGAACGGCTTCTGCGGCAACAGGAAGTCCTGGTTCAGGTGGCTTTCCCATCGCACGGGGCGAGCGCCGCGCCGCCGAAAAATATCAGAATCCAGGCGAGGGAAAATGTCCTTGTCGCGGCGATGCTGGCTTCCCGTTTGCCGCGCGTCGATCCGCGCACCCAGGGGTTGAGCTTCCTTTACCTGGCCCCCGCCGGGATGCTGGTGCCGGGCATGAACGTGCTGGCTTACCTGCCTGCCGGCATCACCCCCCGGAGCATCGTGGTGCCGCGAGCCGCGACGGTCTGGTGGCAGGGGAAAACCTGGGTTTACCTGCAAGCCGGCACCGGGCGGTATGTCAGGCGGGAGATTCCCGCGTTTCATCCGGTCGAGGATGGTTTTGTCGTCGATAATGGCTTGACGCCGAACGATAGTGTGGTGGTGGCGGGAGCGCAATTGCTGCTGTCAGAAGAGTTTCGCGCGCAAATCCAGATCGGCGAAGAAGGCGCCGGCCAATGAACAAGCCGAAAACGAGCCTGCTTGCCAGGGCCATCGGGCTTTCCCTGCGCTTTCACGGCACGGCGTTGATTCTGGCCGCGGTTCTGCTCGGGCTGGGCTTCGATTCGCTGTCGCGCGCCAAGTACGACGTCTTTCCCGAATTCGCCCCGCCGCAAGCGATCATCCAGACCGAAGCGCCAGGCCTGGCCCCGGAGCAAGTCGAAGCGCTGGTCACGCAACGGGTGGAAAATGCCGTCAGCGGCGTCGCCGGCATTGAATCCCTGCGCTCGAATTCGATACAGGGCTTGTCGGTCGTCACTGTCACGTTCGAACGGGGCGGCGATATTCATCGTGATCGGCAAGCCGTCGCCGAGCGACTGGCTACGCTCGGCGGACAGTTGCCGCAAGGCGTTCAGGTGCCGGCGATGACGCCGCTGACTTCATCGACCAGCGAGATTCTGGCGATTGGGTTGACGCCCGGCAACCGCTCCATGATGGCGCTGCGCGGCCTTGCCGACTGGACGATCAAGCCTCGTTTGCTGGCGGTGCCGGGCGTCGCCAAGGTCGTCGTGTTCGGCGGCGAAGTCAGGCAGGTGCAGGTCCAGATTCGCCCGGAACGGCTGATGCTGTATCAACTCTCGGTCGAAGATGTGCTGGCCGCGGCGCGCCGTGCGACCGGCGTGCGCGGCGCCGGTTTCATCGACAGCCCCAATCAGCGCCTGGTGTTGCAGGCAGAAGGCCAGGCCTTGACGGCGCAATCGTTGGCGCAGACCGTCGTGCTTCATCAGAACGGCAGCAATATCAGGCTCGACGACGTTGCGAAAATCGTCGAAGCTCCCGAGCCGGCCATCGGCGCGGCCTCGGTGATGGGGCAGCCCGGTGTGCAAATATTGGTGTCCGAGCAATATGGCGCCAATACCCTTGAAGCGACCAAGCGGGTCGAGTCGGCGCTGCGCGAACTGCGGCCGGCGGTGGAGGCGCAGGGCGTCAGCCTGAAGACCGATCTGTTCCGCCCGGCCAATTTCATCCAGATCGCCACCGAGAATGTAATAAATTCGCTGCTGCTGGGCGCGGCCTTGGTCGTCGTCGTGTTGTTCCTGTTTTTGTTCGATTTTCGCGCGACCGCGATTTCCATTGCCGCGATTCCCCTGTCGCTGCTGGTCGCCGTCATCGTCATGGAATACCTGGGATACAGCCTCAATACCATGACCCTGGGCGGGCTCGCCATCGCCATCGGCTTGTTGGTCGACGATGCCGTTGTGACCGTCGAAAACATTTTCCGCCGGTTGCGCGAAAATGACGGCTCCGGACAGGCGAGGACGGCGTCGGCGGTGGTGCTGGCGGCGACGTGGGAAGTGCGCAGCGCCGTGGTTTACGCCACCCTGGCGGTTGCCGTGACATTCATTCCGGTGTTGACCATGTCGGGGATTGCCGGCCGCCTGTTTGCGCCGCTGGGCGTGGCTTATGTTCTCGCCACCCTGGCATCGCTGCTGGTGGCGCTCTTCATCACGCCAGCCCTGTGCCTGATGCTGCTCGGCCGGCGCCGTTTGCCTGAACGCCAGCCGCTCCTGGTGCGCTGGCTCCGGGATGGCTATGCGTCGCTGCTGGGGTGCGTCGAAGCGCGCCATAAAACCATCGTCATCGGAGTTGCAGTGCTTACGCTGGCGACTTTCGCGACCCTGCCGTTTTTCGGCGGCGCCTTTATTCCCGAGCTGAAGGAAGGGCATTTTGTGGTCCACATGTCGGCGGTGCCGGGCACGTCGCTGCAGGAATCGCTGCGCATCGGGCGCGAAGTGACGCGCGAGCTGCTGAAGTTGCCGTTCGTCCGCTCTGTCGGCCAACGCGCGGGCCGTGCGGAAAAAGCCGACGACACGGCGGGCACCCATTACAGCGAAATGCAGGTCGATCTCAAGCCGCTGAGAGGCGAGGAGGCCGAATCGGCGCAGGCGGATATCCGCAATGCCCTGGCGAAATTCCCCGGCGTGAATTTCGCCGTGAAGACTTTTCTCACCGAGCGGGTGGAAGAGACGCTGTCCGGTTATTCCGCCGCCGTCGTCGTCAATGTCTATGGCAACGATCTGGAAATGCTGGACCGCAAGGCGCAGGAAATCGCCAAAACATTGGGGCGCGTGCAGGGCGCCACGGAAGTCCAGGCCCAGTCGCCGCCGGGAACGCCGCAGCTGATCGTGCGACTGCGCCGCGACCAACTGGCGCGTTGGGGGATGAACTCCGCCGAGGTGCTGGATGTTATCCATACTGCTTTCGACGGTGAAATCGTCGGCCAGGCCTATGATGGCAGTCAGACGTCCGCCGTTGCCGTGATCCTCGATCCGGGCCGCCGCAACACCATCAACGATGTGGACGCGCTGCCCCTGCGCAATCCGGATGGAACCTATCTGCAGTTGGGCCAGTTGGCCGACATCCACCAAACATCGGGGCGTTACGGCGTGTCGCATAATGGCGCCAGACGCGTGCAAACGATTACCTGCAATGTGGCCGGGCGCGATGTCGATGCGTTCGTCGCCGAAGCGAAAAAACAAATCGGTGGAAACGTTGCCCTGCCGGCCGGCAGCTATGTCGAATTCGGCGGCGCGGAGGCCGCGCGGGCGCAATCGGCCGGCGACCTCATCCGGCATTCGCTGCTGGCCGGCGTGGCCGTCGTTCTGCTGTTGTCGCTGGTCATGGGGAGCACGCGCAATCTGTTGCTGGTCCTAGTCAATTTGCCCTTCGCGCTGGTCGGCGGCATCCTCGCCGTGTTCGCCGGCGGCGGTGTGCTCTCCATCGGCTCCCTGGTCGGGTTCGTTACCCTGTTCGGCATTACGCTGCGCAACTCGATCATGCTGCTGTCGCATTACGAACATCTGGTGCTCACGGAAGGCATGGAATGGGGGCCAGATGCGGCGGTCAGGGGCGCACGCGAACGCTTTTCCCCGATCCTCATGACCGCATTGGTAACGGCATTGGGCCTGCTGCCGCTGGCCATCGGCAGCGGCGACCCGGGGCGCGAGATCGAAGGGCCGATGGCGCTCGCGATTCTGGGCGGACTGATCACATCGACCGCGCTCAACCTCCTGATATTGCCCGGACTGGCTTTGCGCTACGCGCGCTTTGAAAAATCGGGAGACAGCTGAAGGGATGCCGGGGCCGGCTCAGTAGTCGGCATCGTCGTCGGGCGGAACGATGCGGGCGAGATCGAACTCCGTATAGGCGGCCCCCTGGCCTGGGCCTATCAGTACATGGGCGCGCAAGTTGCGGCCGTCGGGCAGTGCGATGTCGAGCCAATGACCGCCGCTGTTGACGTCGGCAAACCGAAAGAAGCCGCGCGAATCGGTTTTTACGCTGCGCTCCGTGCCGACCAGCCGCACCTGTGCACCGCTGAAAACCACGGCCTCCATGGTATCGACCAAGCGCCCCGTGAGCGGAGCAGCCAGCGCCGCCATGGAGATGAACGCACCGGCTGCCAGCAATATCCGGATGGCCTTGCGCGGCACGGCTACCACCCCGTCAGGGTGCCGGCTTGCGCGGTGGACCGCGCGGCCCGGCTACCCATGGCGCGGGCGAGGCGCAGATGGATCGACGAGTTTTCGTAGATGCCGGCAAACTGCGCGGCGCCCGCGCCATTCGCGGAAACGAGCACGTCGTCGGCGGTGTGCGGTGCGATCTCCACCGCGCCCGAGGTCTTGTTGGCGCCATTCTTGATGTTGCGCGTCGGCATGTTGCCGGTCATCAGCAGGCCTTGCGGCTGGCGGGCGGAATTGGGCAGGGCGGGCAGGCCGACGGCGGCCCCTTTCTCGTCCTTGCGTTCGGCGTGCGGCTTCAGCGGCATGTAGTTGGTTTCATAGGTCGTGCTGTAAGTCGGCCGTCCCCCGTCCTCGATGACCAGCTTGATGGCAGGGTCCGGGTCGTCGGGGAAGCCGTCGCCGTTGCTGTCCCGATAGGTCGGGAAAGTGGCGTCGTTGAAAGTGGCGATCGCATCCTGCAACGCGCACGGACGTTCGGGGTCGGATTCCGAACCGAGGATGATCGGGTAGCGTCCGCTGGCGGCGCGGAAGCAGCCTTCGCGATCGCCCTTCAACAGGCCCGGCATGGTGACGCCGATGATGGTCTCGGGCTGGGCGTGGTCGGAGGTGACTACCAGCAGACTGCGCTTGTCGCCGGCCAGGCGCCGTTGCGTGTGGGCGATGGTCTGATCGAGTTCGAGCACTTCGTAGACGGCGCGGTCGTATTCAAGGATGTGGCCGAACTTGTCCGATTGCGATTGTTCGACCAGCAGCATCCATCCGCCATTTTTGCCGGCCAGCCCGTCCAGTACCGAAATCGCCTTGTCCACCATCTCGGTCTTCATCGGCACCTTGCGGAAGCATTCGGCGACGCTGTCGCCGCAGCCGGTGCCTTTGGGCGGCGCGACGTTCATGCCGGTTTCCGCGTCGTCGGCGCCCTTGCCGCGTATGGTCGCCGCGCCGCGCGCCACCAGACGGTCGAGCACGCCCGGCACGTTGTCGGGGCCGAGGCCGCTGGAGGCCGGGCGGAATTCGCCGGTGAACAGGCCGAGCAGTTTGCGGCCGTTGGGCGCCGCCTTCAGTTCGTCGCCGTTGCGTACCACGCTGTAACCCAGACCCGGTGCCACGTCGGCAACCAGATCGACATCCTTGCGCCCGCCTTTTGCATATTGGTAGAACCGCGCGAGGTCGGGATTTTTCTCGCTCATCCATTGCGCCGCGCCGCCGCCCATCAGCACGTCAAGCGGCTGCGACAGCGCGGCCAGGGAAGCATAGCCGGTTTTGGGCATGGCCGTGCCGTCGGCGTAATAGCCGATCATCTGTTGCGCGATGGCCGGATACACCCGGCGCGAGCGGATATGTGCCTGCGTGGCAGCCGGAGTCGCGTCGGTCAGGAAAGCATCCGTCACCACGCCGATTTTCCAGCCGTGCACGCGTTTCATGTATTCGAACAGGGTTTCCACACGCGGATTGTCGAGCGGATTTTCCGGGGTGTTGTCCACCGCGACCTGCAGTGCGTTGTTGGACTGCTTCATGCCCGAGATCAGGGTCGCCATGCCCGGTGCGGAATCGGTGATGATGCTGTCGAACGACGTCGTCATGCTGATGCCGTGATAGGCCATTTTTTCCATCGCCAGCTGATCCCTGGCGCGGCCTTCGAACAGGCCCTTGCCGGCGATGCGGGCGGCGGTGATCAAGGGCAGCCCCATGCCGTCGCCCAGGAAGAACACGACCCGGCGCGCCGCATGCGGCGCCCTGGGGTTGGGTGCGGCGGCGACGCTGTAAGTGTTCGCGATGCGCCGCTCGACGCCGTCGACTTCGACGACCGCCTCCACCGCATACTGCCCGGGCCGATCGAACGTCAGGTTGCGCGCCGTTGCACCGAATAGCGAATCGCTCTGCGGCGTGCCGGATTCCGGGCCGCTCCCCTGGCGTGCGACGGTGCGCAGAAACCGGGCCGTCATGTCGCGGCGGTTGACGTTCAGGCGCTTGAGCACCGGCGCCGCCTGGGCGGGAATCTGGGTTTCCACGCGCAGATCGAAACGCTGGCCGGCGAACAGCTCGGTGCCGGCCGGCGGCAGGATGCGCAGCCCGCTCTGGGCCTCCGCATGAGTCGGGAAGTCGGCGAGCCTGGCGTCGCCCTGGATCGGATCGACCGCATTGCGCGTCCTGCCGTCGCTCTTGAACGGCGCATCGTCATCGAGTCCGGCCCATGCGGTTGACGACAGCAGAATCAAGGAACAGGCGATAATGCGTTTCAGGTGCATGGATTTATCTCGCGGGTTGGATGGCTTGCGCGAGTATAAAGATGCAATATGACTGCTTTGTGACGGGAGGGGCGAGCGGCATCCGGTGGACCGCAGGATTAGAGTCGTAGCCTCTACGAAGCGCAGCGGAATGCGGGGCGGTCTTGGCGTAGAGACACATCCCGGATTGCGCGGAGCTTCATCCGGGCTATGCTTGCTGCCTGACCGACAGGCGGCGGTGTCGTTTCCTCCGGTTATGAGGCGTTGCGGTCCGCGTGGCGCACCGCTGTTTTATGCTCGCCGCACGGAGAAAGTGTCAAACATCGCGCCGATCCGGTCGCACAGCGCATCGTCCAGCAGCTCCTGGGCGGGGTAGGCGGCGACAGCCTCGTCCGCGCAGCCCTGCGGGCGAAATTCCTGCAGCACGTAGTGGCGCGCGTCCATGCCGCGCAGTTCCTCCGCCAGTCGCAGCAGGGATTCCCGGGTATGGAACAACGGATGCACCGTGGTGCGGAATTCGTGGGCGACGCCGCTGTCGAGCAGCATTTGGGCGCTGGCCCGCGCTTTCTCGCCGCTGGCCGGTGTGCCGGTGACGCGGTCGTAGTCGGCGAACTCGGCCTTGATGTCCATGCCGACCCAGGACAGCAGCGGCAGCACGGCGCCCAGGCGGGCGGGGTAGGTGCCGCCGGTGTGGAGGCCGATCTTGAAGCCGAGGCTGCTTGCTTCTTCGATGGCGGCGGGGAGCTCGTCCTGCAGGGTCGGTTCGCCGCCGCTGAAGACGACCGCGTCGAGCAGGCCTCGGCGGCGGCGCAGGAAGTCCATCACACCGGGCCAGTTCAGCGCGCTTTCGCCGCTGCGCGGAATCAGGTGGGGATTGTGGCAGTAGCCGCAGCGCCACGGACAGCCCTGGCAGAACACCACGGCCGCCAGGCAGCCGGGGTAATCGGTGCTGGTCAGCGGGGTGAGGCCGCCGATTTGGAGGTTGGATGATGTCGGAGGCATGGTGCGATCGCGATACTGCTTACGCAAGCTGCGGTCATGTAGGTTGGGTTAGGCGCGCATTTTGCGCCGTAACCCAACAAACCCGATCCTCCTTCAAATTGTTGGTTTTGAAGTTTTGGGTTTGTTGGGTTACGCGATAAAGCCGCTCTTGTACCCTTTAGGGTGAACCCAACCTACATGTGAAGCGTTGCTATCGCTTTCAAGCCGCCAGCTTGGCGCGGCATTCCTGGAAATACTGGCGCTCGTTGTGCTCGCCTTTCTTGCCGATGTTGAACGAAGCGACCGGGCGGTGGTAGCCCATGACGCGGGTCCATACTTCGCAGGGCTGGCGTTCTTCGTCGGTCAGCAGGATTTCTTCGGTTTCCAGTTGGGCTTGGTGGGACAGATCGTTCATGGTGTTCTCCTTTGCGTAGTTATAAGGCAGGAATCAGGCGGCCGCCAGTTTCTTGCGTTTTTCGGCCAGGCGGTCCTGGTCGCATTTCGGGCAGAATTTGTGCTCGCCGTCGAGATAGCCGTGCTTGGGGCAGATCGAGAAGGTCGGCGTGATGGTGATGTAGGGCTGGCTGAAGCGTTCCAGGGCGCGGCGCACCAGCGTTTTGCAGGCTTCGGCGCTGGTGATGCGCTCGGTCATGTAGAGGTGCAGCACGGTGCCGCCGGTGTATTTGCGCTGCAATTCCTCCTGCCGCTCCAGCGCTTCGAACGGGTCGTCGGTGAAGCCGACCGGCAGCTGCGACGAGTTGGTGTAGTAGGGCATTTCCTTGGTGCCGGCCTGGATGATGTCGGCGAAGCGCTTGCGGTCTTCCTTGGCGAAGCGGTAGGTGGTGCCTTCCGCCGGCGTGGCTTCGAGGTTGTACATGTGGCCGGTTTCTTCCTGGAAGGCGAGCATCTTGGCGCGCACGTGGTCGAGCAGGCGCACCGCGAAGGTGTGGCCGAATTCGGTGGTGATGTCGTGCTCGTCGTGGGTGAAGTTGCGCACCATTTCGTTGATGCCGTTCACGCCCAGGGTGGAGAAGTGGTTGCGCAGCGTGCCGAGGTAGCGCTTGGTGTAGGGGAACAGGCCGGCGTCCATGTGGCGCTGGATCACCTTGCGCTTGATTTCGAGGCTGTTCTTGCCGATTTCCATCAGCTCGTCGAGGCGGGCGAACAGGGCTTCTTCGTTGCCCTGGTAGAGATAGCCCAGGCGGGCGCAGTTGATGGTGACCACGCCGACCGAGCCGGTCTGCTCGGCGCTGCCGAACAGGCCGTTGCCGCGCTTGAGGAGCTCGCGCAGGTCGAGCTGCAACCGGCAGCACATCGAGCGCACCATGTTCGGCTTGAGCTCGGAATTGATGAAGTTCTGGAAATAGGGCAGGCCGTATTTCGCGGTCATCTCGAACAGCAGGGTGGCGTTTTCCGATTCCCACGGGAAATCCGGCGTCATGTTGTAGGTCGGGATGGGGAAGGTGAACACGCGCCCCTTGGCGTCGCCCCTGGTCATCACCTCGATGTAGGCGCGGTTGATCATGTCCATCTCGTCCTGCAGGTCGCCGTAGGCGAACGGCATTTCCTTGCCGCCGATGACCGGCACCTGTTCGCGCAGGTCTTCCGGGCACACCCAGTCGAAGGTCAGGTTGGTGAATGGGGTCTGCGTGCCCCAGCGCGACGGCACGTTGAGGTTGTAGATCAGTTCCTGGATGTATTGCTTGACGCAGGCGTAGGACAGATTGTCGTTGCGGATGAACGGCGCCATGTAGGTGTCGAACGAGCTGAACGCCTGCGCGCCGGCCCATTCGTTCTGCAGGGTGCCGAGGAAGTTGACGATCTGGCCGACGGCGGAGGACATGTGCTTGGGCGGGCCGGCCTCGACCTTGCCGGGCACGCCGTTGAGGCCTTCGTTGAGCAGGGTGCGCAGCGACCAGCCGGCGCAGTAGCCGGCCAGCATGTCGAGGTCGTGCACGTGGATGTCGCCCTCGCGGTGGGCGACGCCGACTTCGGGCGGATAGACATGATTCAGCCAGTAGTTGGCCACCACCTTGCCGGAAACGTTGAGGATCAGGCCGCCCAGGGAATAGCCCTGGTTGGCGTTGGCGTTGACGCGCCAGTCCATCTGGTCGAGGTATTCGTTGATCGAGCTTTCCACGTCCACCACCGTCTTGCGGTCCTGGCGCAGCTTGGTGTGCTGTTCGCGGTAGACGATGTAGGCGCGGGCGGTCTTGAGGTGGTTGGCGGAGATCAGCACCTGCTCCACCGCATCCTGGATTTTCTCGATGTGGGGCGGCTCGGAGCGGAACTTGTGGATCAGCACCTTGACCACCTGGGCGGTGAGCAGGAAGGCTTCGTTGGCGTCGAGCTCGCCGGTCGCCGCGCCGGCGCGCTGGATGGCGGAGCGGATCTTGTCCGAATCGAACGGCGCCAGGGTGTTGTCGCGCTTGAGGACTCCCTTGGAGAGAGAGACCAGATTGATGCTGCCGCCTTGCGGCTCGTGTTCCGTCATTGCTTCCTCCTGGCGTGCTTGCCGTTCATGAATTTGCCGTGAATCCAGAATTGGTTGACAAATATCATAAACCACAAGATGTTGTGTGTATGGGTGCAAAATTACCCATAGTCTTGTGTTGTGTCAAGTGGAGATGAAGAGGCTTTTTATCCAGAATGGATGACGAAAAATTAACCGTTGAAAATCAAGTTGGGGTACGTGAGGGATATCCGGCAAGAAACCAAGGAGTTAAAAAAACGCCTTTGGGAGTAGGGGTAAGGAGGGGCTTTGCGGCCGCCGGCGGCCGCGAAGTTTAGAAGGATGGTTTAACGAGAGCCGGGAGCGCTGGCGGCGAGCAGCCGGGCTGCGGCCTTTTCCAGCACCTTGCCCGGCATCAGCTGCTCGATGTCGAACCTGGGCAGTTCCACCGCGTCGAGCGTGTTCTTGGCGATCAGGCCCAGTTCCGTGTCGCCCTCCACCACCAGGCGGCGGCTGAAGAACAGGGTGTCCGGGTCTTCCTTGCGCATGCCGAGCATCAGGAAATCGTAGGCGGTGGCGCTGATCGACAGGTCGGGCGTCTTGTCGCTCTTGCAGGCGATGAAGCCGGTGCTGTTGATGGTGAAGAAAAAGCTGAGCCCGGCATCGGTGACGCCGATGCGGATCACCTTGCCGTGCAGCGGCTCCAGCAATTCGCGCTTGATGATGCGCCCCAGCGCCAGGTTGAGCCCCTGGCTGAACAGCAGCGAATGCGGGTAGGCGGGCAGCAGCGACAGCGCGGCGCCGAGCGGCTTGGGGATTTTGAACGCGGGCAGGTTCATGTGATTCTTTCGGGCAAATTTAGTTGCGTAGTATTTTATCCTTAAAACCTCAGTTCAAGCCACAGAGATCACAGAGTCCACAGAGATGATGGGTGGGGAACAGTTGCCCCGCGCAACTGATTGTTTTTCCTCTGTGAGCTCTGTGTTCTCTGTGGCTAAATGCTTTTCCCAGATTTATCTGTTTTGTGGATTCAGCCGGTTACAACTGGGGTATGGCATCGCCCTGGCGGGCCACGCTGTACCATGCCGCGAGTTTGCGTGCCGCTTCTCCTTCCGCCGGCGACCACGGCGCATAGTTGGCTTCGGCAATCGGCCGGTACGGCCCCTGCTTGACCTCGAATACCACCGTGCCGGGCTGGGTGGAGGCCACCGCATGCCAGGTATGGGCGGGGATTTCCACCGCGCCGACTTCGCCGCAGGCGGAGAGTTCGGTCCGCTCCGTCACCTGGCCCGCTTCGTCGAATACCAGGAGCACCACCGCGCCGGACAGCACCAGCAGGATCTCCCAGGTTGCCGGGTCGGCGTGCCGGTGCGGGCGGACATAGGTGCCCGGCTCCATCGCGATGCACAGGCGCTGGACCGGGTCGTCCAGCTCGGGGTGCAGGTTGTGGTGCGCCCGCAGGCGTGGTGCGGACGCCGCCAGACTGGAAAGTGAGGTGAGGAGCTGCCGGTCGATGCGTTTCATGCGGACTTTCGTTTTTTCGTCAAAGGGATCACGGGAATGATGTATTTTGCACGCGGCCGGGTCGCAACGACAAGCGGAGGAGTTGCGTCGTGAACTTGATCAACGGGCAGGACTGGCACCCGCAGCATCACCCGCTCCATCAAATCCGCATCGAGTTCGGCCTCGGCCTGGAACCGGCCGGCATAGGCGGCTTCTTCCTGTTTCAGCTCATAGCAGTTGGCGCCGCTGATGTCCATCAGCACGGCGCCCATGCCGGCCTGTTCGAACGCATGGTGGCGCTTGACGAAGAACTGGTTGCAGCAGGCACCGACGTAGGCCTCGATGCCGTCGGCTTTCATCGCGCCGAGCGTGGCGGTGAGGTGTTCATAATCGGTGATGGTGGTCACCGGCATGTTGCGTTCGCGCGCCATGCGGTAGGCGTCGCCCACTTCGCACTTGCCACATTCGACGCAATCGTCCTGATGTCGCCACTTGCACCACGCGGGTTTGGCGCAGTAGGGCAGCAGCATGACCGAGGCGCGGGACAGGACGGCTTCGGCGTTCCCTTCGCCCGTCACCATCAGGCGGTTGGCCTGGTCTGCGCTCAAGCCCATCAGTTTTTGCTGCGCCAGCTTGTCGATGGCCAGCCGTAGCACGTGGCGGATGTCGTCGGCGGAGAAACCGAGCAGGTCGCAGGGATGCTGGTCGAAAAAGGCGGAAACGGCCGCTTCCGCCTGTACGAGCGACAACCCGGCCAGTGTTTGCTGCAGGCGCTCCAGCGCGTTGGCCGGATGCAGGTGGAGGTCGCCGGCAAAGCGAATCCGGTCGATGAAGTGCCCGGCCGCATCCGGCCACAGGCGCACGCGCAGTACGCCGCCCGGGGTCTTGTGCAGGGCTTCGAGCATGGTGGTTAGTCGGCCGGATGGTTCATTGTTCACGTGCTTGGATACGAGCGGAGATTTTCCCCCTCTCCCGCAGGCGGGAGAGGGCTGGGGTGAGGGTGTGTCTGGCGGGGCAATACTTGCGAAAGAAAGCGTCCGCCACGTTGTTGCCTTCCCTGTCTGCAATATCCCACCCACCACACCAGCCAGTCCTTCGCATAATGCCTGCTGCAGCACCGCATCGGGCGGAATTTCGCCAAGCACTTCCTTGACCGTTATCAGCCGCTGCCGCGCGCTCTCCAGCCCAGTGACGGTCAGTTTTTCGGTCGGCGCGCGTAGCGCTTCCAGCAGGGTCTGGATATCGACCTCGCCGAGCAGGGTGGCGTGCAGCAGGATGGCGTCGCCTTCGATGGCGATGAACGCAGAGGCCAGTTTGCGGCCATCGATTTCCAGGTCGTTGGGCGCCTTGTAAACCGTGTTGATGCCGAGCCGGGAGAGTCCGTCGGCGATCGCCGCGCAGAAAACGGCAAGCATTTGTCCCATCCCGAAGCCGATCCAGGCCGCGGGGCGACGCATGATCAGGCTGAGTCCGAGCTGATTTTCATCGACATAGAGCGCGCCGCCGCCGCTGACCCGGCGCACGATCTCGACGTTTTTTTTCCGGCAATAATCGGCGCGGATTTCATGTTCCGGCGCCTGATGCCGCCCCAGGCTGACGCTCGGCAGGCTGCGATAAAAGCGCAGCAGGCCGGGACGTTCGCCGGCGGCGTGGAGCTCCAGCCAGGTGCAGTCGAAGCGGGCGTTCCACCCGGCCGATTGCAGGCCGGTATCGAGCAGTATCAGATTTTCGGATGATTTGTTTTGCATGAGGGCTAAGGATAGCAGTAGTTAACGCTATTCGCATTCACGGGGGTTATACTGTCAAAAATAGAGGAGCCGTCGGTTCCGCTGCGCTTGAACCGACCTACTCAATGGTTCTTTCGGTTTTGCCTTCTGGGAGGTGGAAATGATGGAGCTCAATCTGGCGGAACAACTGGCGCGCCATGGCATCAGCCGGCGCGAGTTCCTCAAGTATTGCAGCGGCCTGGCGGCGCTGCTGGCGCTGCCGCCGGGTTCCGGCGAAGCGTTGGCGGACAAGCTTGGCAGCGTGAGCAAGCCCTCGCTCATCTGGCTTTCGTTCCAGGAGTGCACCGGCTGCACCGAAGCTCTCACCCGCTCCTATTCGCCCACCCTGGAATCGCTGATTTTCGATTTCCTTTCCCTCGACTACCACCACACATTGCAGGCCGCTTCCGGCGAAGGCGCCGAACTCGCCCGCGAACAGGCGATGAAGGAAAATTTCGGCCATTACCTGCTGGCGGTGGACGGCTCCATCCCGCTCAAGGACGGCGGCGTCTATTCCACCATCGCCGGCCGCACCAACCTGGATTTGCTGGAAGAAGCGGCGAAGGGCGCCGCGGCGGTGATCGCAGTGGGCACCTGCGCTTCGTTCGGCGGTCTGCCGATGGCGAACCCCAATCCCACCGGCGCGGTGCCGGTGAGCCGGATCGTGCGCGACAAGCCGGTGGTCAACGTGCCCGGCTGTCCGCCGGTGCCGACCGTGATGACCGGCGTGCTTGCCCATTTTCTGTTGTTCGGCGCGCTGCCGGAACTGGACGACCAGCTTCGTCCGCGCTCGTTCTTCGGCGAAACCATCCACGACCGCTGCTACCGGCGGCCGTTCTACGATCAGGGCAAGTTCGCCAAGAGCTTCGACGACGAGGGCGCGCGCAACGGCTGGTGTTTGTTCGAGCTGGGCTGCAAGGGGCCGACCACCCACAACGTCTGCGCGACCACCAAATGGAACGGCGGGACGAGCTTCCCGATCGAGTCCGGCCACGGCTGCCTGGGCTGTTCCGAGCCGCATTTCTGGGATGCGGGCGGCTTTTACCAGCCGCTTTCCACGCCGGTCAGCCCGCTCGGAAAAATCGCCGTGGCGGCGGCGGGCGCGGGCCTGGCCGCAGGTGCCGCGGTGGCGATCGCCAACCGCAAGGCCAAGAGCGAAGCCCGCGCCCAACACCAGCCCGCCACGGTGGACGATCTGGAGCGCAAACCATGAGCGAGATGGATTTGTTGTTGTGGGCGCGCGGCCCCGGCCTGCAAATTGCGGTCGCGGCGCTCCTCGCCGGGACGGTGCTGCGCCTGGCGGAAATCTTCGGCCTCGGCCGCAAGCGCGACCTGGCCGTACCCCGGCCGGGCACAGCGGGGAGCGGCTGGCGCACCGTGTTCAGCCGCAGCCTGCCGCGCCTGCCCTTCATGCGCGGCAATGTGGCTACTTACCTGCTGGGCTACGCGTTTCACCTGGGCCTGTTCGCGGCGCTATTCCTGTTCGTCCCCCATATCCGCCTGTTCCAGTCCCTGTTCGGCTTCGGCTGGCCTGGGCTGCCGAGCGCCCTGGTGGATGCGGCATCGCTGCTGACCATTGCGGCCCTGGCGGGAGTGCTGATCCTGCGGCTGACGCATCCGGTGAAGCGCTTTCTTTCCACCTTCGACGATTACCTGGCCTGGGCGCTGACGACCGCGCCGATCTTGACCGGCTACCTCGCCTTTCATCATCTGGCGCTGCCCTATACCGCCATGCTGGCGGTGCACATCCTCAGCGCGGAACTGCTGCTGGTGTGTTTGCCGTTCACCAAGCTGGCCCACACTTTTTCTTTCGCCATCTCGCGCTGGTACAACGGCAGCGCGCTCGGCCGCAAGGGAGTGACGCTATGAGTTCGCTCGAACGTGGCCTGAACCTGATGCGCGAAGTGCTGGATGCGCCCGTCGCCAGCTATTTCACCAGTTGCGTCCATTGCGGCCTGTGCGCCGAAGCCTGCCTGTTCTACACCGAAACCGGCGACCCCAAATACACGCCGATCCACAAGCTCGAACCGCTGCGCCGCCTGTGGCGGAGTGAGTACACGCTGCTCGGCCGGATCGGCGCGGCGCTCGGCTTGACCAAACCCGTTGGTGAACAGGAGCTTGCCGCCTGGAGCGAGCTGGTCTACGATTCCTGCACCCTGTGCGGGCGCTGCTCGCTGATCTGCCCGGTAGGCAACGACATCACCGGCATGGTGCGCAAGATCCGCGAAGGCATGGCGATCGCCGGCTACGCCCCGCCCGGCGTGGTCGATGCGGTGACGCGCACCATCGAGCAGGGCAGCCCGATGGGGATCAAGCCGGCCGCCTTCCTCAAGACGGTGAGCGTCGAGGCGGCGGAGTCCGGCGTCGAGGTGCCGGTGGACCGGGCCGGCGTCGATTATCTGGTGCTGATGTCGTCGATGGAGATCGTCGGCTTCCCCGAATACCTTGGCGCGCTGGCGCGCATCTTCAAGCAGGCGGGAATTAGCTGGACGGTTTCGTCGGAGGCGTTCGAAGCGACCAACGCCGGCATCCAGATCGGCGTGTCCGACCTGGCGCGCGAGATCGTGCTGCGCATCGTCAACGTGGCGGAAAAGCTCGGGGTCAAGACCGTGATCAGCCCGGAATGCGGCCATGCCTTCACCGCCCTGCGCTGGGACGGGCCGAACCTGATCGGCCGGCCTTACGGCTTCGAGGTGGTGCATGTGCTGGAGTTGCTGGAGCGGCTGCGCGGCGAGGGCCGGCTGCCGACCGCAGGTACGCTCGACGAACCGCTCACCTTCCACGACCCCTGCCAGATCGTGCGCCGCGGCGGCGTGGTCGAGGAGCCGCGCCATCTGCTCAACCAGGTGGCGTCGGATTTCCGCGAGATGGAAGACGCCGGCATCTACAACTGGTGCTGCGGCGGTGGCGGCGGAGTGAGCGCCAACCCGCGCGCCGAGGAACTCCGCTTCAAGGTATTCCAGGTCAAGAAGCGCCAGCTCGACAAGCTGGGCGTGAAAACCATGGTCACCGCCTGCGCCAACTGCCGCAACGTGATGGAAGAAGCGATCGAACACTACAACATGGACGTGCGCCTGATCGGGCTGACCGAGCTGGTGGCGGAGCATCTGGTGGAAGGTGAAACGGGGAAAAAAAATTAACCACAGAGACACAAATTGTGAAAATGCCTCAGATAAGCCCCCTCGCCCGCGGGCGGGAGAGGGGTTGGGGAGAGGGGCTTTGCGCATACCCTCATCCCTGGCCCTTCTCCCGCCTGCGGGAGAAGGGGGCAACCCGTTGAGTAGTTACGTTTTCGAGGAAAAATCATGAGCCGCATCATCGTCGATCCCGTCACCCGCATCGAAGGGCATTTGCGCATCGAGGCTGAAACGTCCGCCGACGGCACCATCACCGAGGCCTACAGCGCCGGCACCATGGTGCGCGGGCTGGAGCTGATCCTGAAGGGGCGCGACCCGCGCGAGGCCTGGGCCTTTGCCCAGCGCATCTGCGGCGTGTGCACCCTGGTGCACGGAATGGCGTCGGTGCGGGCGGTGGAAAATGCGCTGCATTATCCGATTCCCGCCAACGCGCGCATCATCCGCAACCTGATGGGCGTCGCCCAGTTCGTGCACGACCACGTGATGCACTTCTACCATCTGCACGCGCTCGATTGGGTGGACGTGATTTCCGCGCTGAAGGCCGATCCGAAGAAAACTTCGGAGCTGGCCCAGAGCATCAGCCGCTACGCCAAGTCATCGCCGGGCTATTTCGCCGACACCCAGAAAAAGCTCAAGGATTTTGTCGAGCGCGGCCAGCTCGGCCTGTTCAGGAACGGATACTGGGGGCACCCTTCGTATAAATTGCCGCCCGAGGCCAATCTGATGGCGGTGGCGCATTACCTCGAAGCGCTGTCCTGGCAGCGCGACGTGGTCAAACTGCACGCCATTTTCGGCGGCAAGAATCCGCATCCGAATTTCACCGTGGGCGGCATGCCCTGCGCGATCAGCGTCCATCCCGACCATCCGGGCCACGGACGCGGCCCCCATTTTCGGGGCGGCGCCGGCGCCACGGCGGTCGATCTGGCGGGCTTGCAGCTGGTCAAATCCGTCATCGACCAGATGCGCGAATTCGTCGACCAGGTCTATCTGCCCGACGTACTGGCCATCGCCGGCTTCTACAAGGATTGGGCGAAGCAGGGCGAAGGGCTGGGCAACTTCCTCACCTACGGCGACTTCCCGGAAAAAGACATCGGCGACGCGGCCAGTTTCCTGGTGCCGCGCGGGGTGATCCTCAACCGCGACCTGTCCCGCGTCCACGAACTCGACCTCGACGCACCCGACCAGATCCAGGAATTCGTGCCCCATTCCTGGTACGAATACGAATCCGGCAAGGACCGCGGCCTGCACCCCTACGACGGCGAAACCAAACTCAAATACACCGGCCCCAAGCCGCCCTACCGCGAGCTGAATCCGATGGAAGCCTATTCCTGGATGAAGTCGCCACGCTGGCGCGGCCATGCGGTCGAAGTCGGCCCGCTCGCCCGCGTCGCCATGCTCTACGCCAAGGGCCACGCGCCGACCCGCGAGCTGGCCGGCCAGGCGCTGAAACAGCTCGACCTGCCGGTCGAAGCGCTGTTTTCCACCCTGGGACGGACCGCGGCGCGGGCGCTGGAAACCAAGCTCCTGGCCGATGCCCTGCCCGGCTGGTACGACCAGCTGATGGGCAATATCCGCGCCGGCGACCTCGACACCTTCAACGCTGCGCTGTGGGAGCCGTCGTCATGGCCGAAGGAAGCGAAAGGGGTGGGCTTCATGGAAGCCCCGCGCGGCGCGCTGGGCCACTGGGTGGTGATTCGCGACGGCGTGATCGCCAACTACCAGGCGGTGGTGCCCAGCACCTGGAACGCTGGCCCGCGCGACGCTCAGGGCAATGCGGGCGCCTACGAAGCCGCTTTGCGCGGCCACGCCATCCACGATCCGAAACAACCGATCGAGATTCTGCGCACTATCCACAGCTTTGATCCCTGCATCGCCTGCGCGGTGCATCTGCTCACCCCGGAAGGCGAGGAGTTGACGCGGGTGGAGGTGGTTTGACGTTGGGGGGAACGGATTTTAGTGCGCTTTTTCCTCCTCGTTCAGCAAGTGGCCCGGATGAAGCAAAACGCAATCCGGGCTGCGTTGGCATCGAGAAATGCTAAGCATAATTGTTGGGCCATGCGAGTAGTGTGTCGCCGAAAAGAACGATGTCAAGACGTGACCCCCGTTGCGCTGCGTTTGCCGCTTCGCTTTACTTGGGTACGGATGCTGTATGCCTATCTAATTAGAAGTAAAGGGATTTAGAATGGATGAGTTTTCTGGGAACGGCGAAAGAATAATCAATTGTGTTAAGGAAAAAATCAACAATTCTCATTTCTGTATAATTGGGATCGGTGGAGTGCTCGGAAGCGGCAAAACGACATTAGCTCGTTACTTATCATGGAAGCTCGATATCTCACAATTAGAAACTGATCTTTTCTTGTTTAATGAAGAGGGACAGAGTGATTACGATTATGGCTATATTCATAACATCCTGTGCAACAAAAAGAAAACCAACCGAAATGTAGTAGTTGAAGGATGTTCCATTTTGAAAATTCTCAGTAAATTTGACCCAGACGAAACATTCTTAATATATGTAAAGCAATCTCATTCTCCTAAGTTTCCCACTAATAACTATTGCTATTTTGAAAATACCGAAAAATGCTCAGTTACGGATATTTTGGATTATGACAAGCCCGCTGATTTACAGGAAAACGCTCAATTTGTTGTACCAAGCTTTTGCGGTGCATGAGGAGGTCAAACGCATTTGAGGAGTTCATATGGAAAATGTCAAAATAGGGCAAGCACCTGAGCAAAGGCATCTGCTTGAAAATCGGCTCTTCCGGTAAATCCTACGGAGAAATGAGATGACCGACATCCCTGATATGGTGTATCCACGCGGGTTTTCCAGGACTCGGGTAGGTACAGCATATGGGAGCGGTCATCCCGGCGAAT
>JAHFRP010000025.1 GCA_023266195.1 Sulfuricella sp. | reverse complement strand
ACCACCGAAGCGAGGTGCGCATTCTACAGAGTTCCCAACATTTTGCAACAACTCTTTTTCCGCTTCACCCCCTCGTCGTCGCCATGCTTTGCGCTTCGAGAGGGGCGCATTCTACAGAGTTCTAGACAATCCGCAAGACCTCTTTTCGACACACCTCAAATTCTTGGTTGCGGGGGCAGGATTTGAACCTACGACCTTCGGGTTATGAGCCCGACGAGCTGCCAGACTGCTCCACCCCGCGCCGAGAAGTGAGACTATAGCAAAACCAACAAGCCAACGCAAGCATTTCGAATCCAAATCCGCAACAATGCCGCCCACCATTTGTTTCAGCTGCAAGACGAAGTCAAATGCGCTGTATCCGGTCCACCGACCACCCAACTTAGCGCGTTCCTAATATACGCTTACTACTATATGCCCTAAATTTATTGATATTCATTAGCGTAGCGCTTCGTTTTTCTTCGAACCAAGCTGCCGATTGGCGCGAATGACTTTCTGGAGAATGTCATTCGCCTTGGCGGTCCAGACGAAGGGTTTCGGATTCTGAGTTATGCACAACGATGTACTCCTCGATGGCGGCGATCAACTCAGGCACACCACGGATGACGCCGCGCTCCAGTCGGACCGTCGAAATGCTGCGGAAGAAACGCTCGACCATGTTGAGCCAGGACGCGGGGGTCGGCGTGAAATGGATATGGAAACGCGGATGCTTCTCCAGCCACGCCTTGGCCTTGGGATGCTTGTGCGTCGCATAGTTGTCGCAGACCAGATGCAAGGCTTTGCCCTTGGGGGTCTCCCGGTCGATCTGGCGCAGGAAGTCGAGCCACTCGATATGGCGGTGACGCTGAGCACACCGGGAGATCACCTTGCCATCCAGCGTACTCAGCGCAATCGGTTTGCCTTGATTCATCATTCGCTCCAAAGAAAGGACGCCAATATGACGAATGCAATTATATTTAATTCAAACAATTCGCAAGCACTACATTAGTGACTCACGAGACAAAAACACGCCGCACGACTACATAACGAAGCGCACAACCAGTTTTCCACGCCAAAACAGCGCCATGGGCCACAACCGCCATATCCGATGAAATTTATCGAAATTTCTTATATAAGAATAAAAAGAATGGATAACCGCCCTTTTACATCCATGATATTCTTCGCGGACTTAATTGATACCCACCGGAGATATGATTTATGTCCAAGCTAGTTAGACCGCATGGCGGAGGCGAACTCAAACCCTTGTTGCTGAGCGGCGAGGAACTGAAGCAAGAATTGGCACGCGCCCAGGGCATGCCGAAGGTACGCATGAGCTCGCGCGAAACCGGCGACCTTATCATGTTCGGCATCGGTGGGTTTACCCCGCTTGACGGCTTCATGACGCATGCCGATTGGCAAGGCGTGTGCGACGGCTACAAAATGGCCAGCGGCCTGTTCTGGCCTATCCCGGTCACCCTGTCCACGGACGACGAAGCCATCAACGCCGGCAACGAGATCGCTCTGGTTGATAGCGAAACCGGCGAGATTATGGGCACCATGAAGGTGACCGAGAAGTACGCCATCGACAAGAGCCACGAATGCATGCAGGTCTACAAGACGACCGACATGGAGCACCCCGGCGTCAAGATGGTCATGGCCCAGGGCAAGTACAACCTGGCCGGCCCGGTCAAGGTGCTGTCCACCGGCGGCTTCAAGGAGCAGTACGGCGAGCAGTTCATGACCCCCGCCGAGACCCGCGCCGCCTTCGAGAAGATGGGCTGGTCCAAGGTTGCCGCATTCCAGACCCGCAACCCGATGCACCGTTCCCATGAATATCTGGCCAAGATCGCCATCGAGACCATGGACGGCGTGCTGATCCACTCCCTGCTGGGCGCCCTGAAGCCGGGCGACATCCCTGCCGAAGTCCGCTCCGAAGCCATCAGCGTGCTGATCGACAACTATTTCGCCCCCAACACCGTGATTCAGGCCGGCTATCCGCTCGACATGCGCTATGCCGGTCCGCGCGAAGCTCTGCTGCACGCCCTGTTCCGCCAGAACTACGGCTGTTCGCACCTGATTGTCGGCCGCGACCACGCCGGCGTGGGCGATTACTATGGCCCGTTCGATGCGCAGAAGATTTTCGACGAGATCCCTGCCGGTTCGCTCGAAACCAAGAACATGAACATCGACTGGACCTTCTGGTGCAACAAATGCGGCGGCATGGCCTCGCAGCGCACCTGCCCGCACACCAAGGACGACCGCATCCTGCTGTCCGGTACCAAAGTGCGTTCGATGCTGTCCGAAGGGCAGGATCTGCCGGTTGAATTCAGCCGCCCGGAAGTCGCCAAGGTGTTGCAGAAGTATTATGCCGGCCTCACCGCCGAGCAGAACGTCAAGGTGGAGCTCAAAGGGCATTCCGCAAAATAGTTGTTTAAGGTTGCCGTTTGCGCGAGCAAACGGCTTTTTGTTAAATGGCAGTACTGCAATAACTCGAGGAGTAAATCAATGCCAACATTTGTGCGCACCGAAAAGTGTGACGGCTGCAAAGGTCAGGACAAAACTGCATGCATGTATATTTGCCCGCATGACCTGATGAAGCTGGACAAGGACGGTTCCGAAACTGGCCACGCCATGAAGTCCTTCAACCAAGAACCGGAACAGTGCTGGGAGTGCTACTCCTGCGTGAAGATCTGCCCGCAAAACGCGATCGAAGCCCGTCACTACGCCGACATCGTCCCCCTGGGCGGCTCCGTTCAGCCTCTGCGCGGCACCGATTCCATCATGTGGACCATCAAGTTCCGCAACGGCGGCATGAAGCGTTTCAAGTTCCCGATCCGCACCACCCCGGAAGGCTCGATCGACTGCTACGGCGGCAAGCCCACCGCGAGCATGGCCAACATCGCCAAGTCCGGTTTCTTCAACCAGGAAAATGGCTACCGCGCCGGCAACCCTGCCGAACTGATCCGCAAGTAAGATCTGCCGTCGGATATTATTCAACGAACATTGAAAGGTAATAACAATGTCTGGAACTTTTGGAAATCCTGAAGTAATCCAAGAAGAAGTTGACATTCTTCTGATTGGCGGCGGCATGGCTTGCTCCGGCGCCGCTTACGAAATCATGCGCTGGGCCGACGCCGCCAAGGCCGAAACCGGCGTTGATCTGAAAATCAAGCTGGTCGACAAGGCCGCCATGGACCGCTCCGGCGCCGTGGCTCAAGGTCTGTCCGCGATCAACACCTACATCGGCGATGCGCAAGACCCCGCCGACTACGCCCGCATGGTCTCCAACGACCTGATGGGTATCACCCGCGACGACCTGGCCTACGATGTGGGCCGTCACGTTGACGAATCCGTTCACCTGTTCGAAGAATGGGGCCTGCCGATCTGGAAACTGGACGAAAACGGCGAGCGCCATGACGGTTCCGTCGACATGCCCAAGCTGAAAGACGGCGGCAAGCCCGTTCGTTCCGGCAAATGGCAAATCATGATCAACGGCGAATCCTACAAGTGGATCGTTGCCGAAGCCGCCAAAAAGGCGCTGGGCATGGACCGCATTCAGGAACGCATCTTCATCGTCAAGCTGGTGAACGACAAGAACGACCCGCAGCGCATCGCCGGTGCCGTCGGTTTCTCCGTGCGCGACCACAAGGTTGTTGTGTACAAGTTCAAGGCCTGCTTGCTGGCCGCCGGTGGTTGCGTGAACCTGTTCCGCCCCCGTTCCGTTGGTGAAGGCCAAGGCCGCGCCTGGTACCCGGTCTGGAACGCTGGTTCCACCTACTCCATGGCCGCCGAAGCCGGCGCCGAACTGACCATGATGGAAAACCGCTTCGTGCCCGCCCGTTTCAAAGACGGTTACGGCCCGGTCGGTGCCTGGTTCCTGCTGTTCAAGGCCCAAGCCACCAACGCCAACGGCGAAGTGTACATGGTCAAGAACAAGGAAATGCTGAACGACTACCCGCCCTATGGCCAGGCTGCCGTTCCTGCTTCCTGCTTGCGTAACCACCTGATGCTGAAGGAAATGCAAGAAGGCCGCGGTCCGATTTACATGGATACCGTGACCGCTCTCGCCAAGCTGCGTGAGACCCTGTCCCCGCGCGAAGTGAAGCATCTGGAAGCCGAAGCCTGGGAAGACTTCCTCGACATGTGCGTGGGTCAGTGCGGCGTGTGGGTTGGTGAAAACATCGAACCGGAGAAGAAGAACTCCGAACTGATGCCGACCGAACCCTACCTGCTCGGCTCCCACTCCGGCTGCTGCGGCATCTGGGTGTCGGGTCCGGAAGACGTCGGCGCGCCGACTGCCGAATCCAAGGATGGCGTTCCTGCTCACCTGCCTGCTGGCTGGAACTGGGGCTACCGCGCCATGACCACCATCAAGGGCCTGTTCACCGCCGGCGACGGCGTGGGCGCGTCCGGCCACAAGTTCTCCTCCGGCTCCCATGCCGAAGGTCGCCTGGCCGCCAAGGCAATGGTCAAGTACTGCCTCGACAACAAGGACTGGAAGCCTGAGCTGGATACCCCTGCCGACGAACTCGTCGCCCAGATCTACCAGCCGGTGCGTAACTTCCTGGAGCACAAGGATTACACCACCGCCATCGACGTGAACCCCAACTACATCACGCCGAAGATGCTTCAGTTCCGCCTGCAAAAGATCATGGACGAGTACGTTGCTGGCGTTGCCACCTACTACAAGACCAACGACAAGATGCTGGCCGTTGCCGAAGAGAAGCTGGAAATGCTGAAGGAAGATGCGAAGAAGATGCGTGCCAAGGATCTGCACGAACTGCTCCGCGCATGGGAAAACTACCATCGCATCCTGACGGCCGAAGCTCACATGAAGCACATCCAGTTCCGCGAAGAATCCCGCTACCCGGGCTTCTACTACCGCATGGACAAGAACTTTGTCGATGAGGAAAACTGGAAGTGCTTCGTGAACTCGATCTACGACAAGACCACCCAGAAGTGGACCGTGTTCAAGCGCGCTCACGTGGATCTGGTGGACAAGTCCAAGCTGTTCAAGCCTGCTGCTCACTAAGCAGTCGCGAATAGTGTAGTAAAGAAACCGGGCGCTGCGAGGCGCCCGGTTTTTGTTTCCCGGCATGGGGTTCTTTACGCGAACTCCAAAGAATCGAGTTTCAGGTATAACATTCCGTAAGACCGTCCGCCGTACTGTGACGGCGAGAAAATCCACGCTTCATGCAACTCTGCGCCTATGGCAGAGTCGAATTTGTATTTTTTGCAGCAAACGATAAGGTGAAAATGATGGAAAATATTGTCGATGTCAGCGATTCCCCCTTTGTCCAAAGCCCGGTGGTGCCCACCTCGTATGATGGTTCGAAAGTCATCCAGTTTCGTTGCCACAAGGAAATCGCCTGCTTCAACGCCTGCTGCAAGAACATCGACATCACCCTCACCCCTTACGACATCCTGCGCTTGAAACGGCGCCTCGGCCTGACTTCGGGCGAATTCCTGCTCGGCTTTACCGAGCCCTACGAAATGGACAAGGATAGCATCGCCGGCGTCAAATTCAAGCCGGTGGAAGGCGGCACCGCCTGCCAGTTCATGACCGAGGAAGGCTGCAGCGTCTATGAAGACCGCCCCACCGCCTGCCGCTACTACCCCGTCGCGCTGGTCTCGATGCGCAAGCAGGAAGAGTACACCGACACCAATTCCTACGCCCTGGTCGAAGAAGCGCACTGCATGGGCCACAAGGAAAATCGCTCCCTCACCATCGACGAATACCGCCATGAGCAGGGACTGGAAGATTACGACGAGTTGGGCCGCGGCTGGCGCCAGCTGATCCTGAAAAAGAAATCGTCCGGTCCGACCGTCGGCACGCCCTCCAAGCGCAGCCTGCAACTGTTCTTCATGGCCTGCTACGATCTCGACCGCTTCCGCAACTTCGTCACCAGCGATGCATTCAACGACATTTACGACCTGCCCGACGAACTCAAGCAGAAGATCGCCGAGGATGAAATCGAGCTGATGCAATTCGGTTTCCGCTTTCTCCGTCAGGTGATGTTCAGCGAGGAAAGCATCGTCATGAAAGCCGACGCCTACGACAAGCGCCTGGCGAAAAAGCAGGAGCGCGAAGCCGCCGGCCTGGTTTCCAGCGAGCCGGCGCCGGCTGGGGAATCGCCCTACGACAACCCGGAATGCGGCTGCAACTGAGGCCACGCCTTGCAAGCACGCGCCCTGGCCCCTGAAGAGCATTTCGTCGAAGCGGAGCCTTATTACGAGGCCACCGGCGACGAAATCGCCATTTTTGAAGCGGCATACCGGAACAAGTTGCCGGTCCTGCTCAAAGGGCCGACCGGCTGCGGCAAGACCCGCTTCATGGAGTATATGGCGTGGCGCATCAGGCGCCCGCTGATCACGGTTTCCTGCCACGACGACCTGACCGCCTCCGACCTGGTCGGCCGCTTTCTGGTCAAGGGCGGCGAAACCGTCTGGGTGGATGGGCCGCTGGCGCGCTCCGTGCGCGCCGGCGCGATCTGCTACCTGGACGAGATCGTCGAGGCGCGCAAGGACACCATGGTCGTCATCCACCCGCTCGCGGACGACCGCCGCGTGCTGCCGATGGAAAAACTGGGGACGCTGCTCGAAGCCAACCAGGACTTCTGTCTGGCGATTTCCTACAACCCCGGCTACCAGAGCGTGCTCAAGGACCTCAAGCAAAGCACGCGACAGCGCTTCGTCGCCCTTGAATTCGATTATCCCGCCGCCGACCTGGAGCGCAAGATCGTCGCCAAGGAATCCGGCGTGGGCGACGCCCTCGCGGAAAAGCTGGTCAAGTTCGCCCACATGACCCGCAACCTCAAGGGCAGCGGCCTGGAAGAAGGCGCCAGCACGCGCCTTCTGGTGCATGCCGCCAAGCTGATCGCCTCCGGCGTCGAACCGGTATCCGCCTGCCGCAGCGCCATTGCCCAGGCCATCACCGACGACGGCGAAATGCTCGCCGCCATGCGGGAACTCTCCTCCTCGCTTTTCTGATTCATGGCAGATAACGGTTTCCAGTTATCGGCCGAACACATCGAACAAGCCCTTGAACAGTGGCTGGAGGTGGAATTCACCTTCCTCCACGTAGCCGAACTGGCTGCCTCGATCGCCGTCCTGCCGCGGCCGGATCAGGACTTCCTGCTCGGCTGGGTACAGCGCATCGCCACCACCAACATCCAGATCGCCAACCAGTTCGCGCATCACGCCATTACCGGATTGGCGCAGCTGGATCACCACGTGATCGGCGCCTGGGCGCTGCACGCGATGGACACCTACGACCGCGCCGGACTGCGCCCCGCCATCAAGGCGATCAAGGATCTGGACAACTTCGTCCAGCTTGCCCATGAGCGCGTTGCCGGCGTCTTATTCGAGGAAGTCGGCGGCATCCTGCTGACTTTCATCTGCGGGTTATCGGGCCGCCGCCTGAAGTTGAAAGAAGGCGAAACCGTCCACACCGACAGCGAAACCCTGTTCCTGCCCGCGGTAGTTGCACGCATGCAGCGGGCCGACGACAACTTCGCCCTTGCCAAAGCCATGGCCGCCTTTCTCTGGGCGCAGACGCGCTTCGGCACGTTCCGGGCGGACCTGCCCGCCGCCCTCGCCGCCTACCCCGAACCGGAACGGGCGCTGAGGCATTTCCATGCCCTGGAAACCCTGCGCCTGGATGCATGTATCGGCCGCGAACTGCCCGGCCTGTTCCGTGAAATGACGCGGCTGCGGGCGGAGTTGGGCGAAATCCAATCCTTGCCGAAAGCTTGGCAGCGCTATTCGCAGGAACTGGCCGTAGCGGACGCCACGGTCTTCGACAGCCTGCGCCTGCTGGAGGATGCCTATCGCGGCGAAGCCCCTTCCCCAGTCTGCTATCAGGGCGAATTGCGGCCCGATGCTGTCGCCCTGGTCATGTCCGCGCGCAAGGAAAGGGAGAAAATCCTGCTCCGGGTCAAACTCGCCCAACTGGCCCAGGAACTGCGCAAGCAGAAACCGGAAAGTCCCGCCGGCCCGCCCCGCTTCGAAACAAGGCGGGCGCCAGAAGATCAGGCCGGGTTGGAGCGATTGGAACTGACACTGGACGACATGCCGATCGCACCACCGGAAGAGGTGCGCCAGTTGCTCACCTCGATCCAGCTCGATCTGGGTGAAATTCCACCCGAATATCTGACGCCGGCCGATCCGGGCGAATACGATCCCGGCCTGTATGAAGCGAAACACGCCGATCCCGACGACGTCTGGCAGGGTACCTACCACGAAGAGGGTGCGACGTTCTATCCGGAATGGGATTTCGGCCGCCAGCATTACCGCAAGAACTGGTGCGTGATGCGTGAAAAAGACGTTCCTCCGGTTTACGACG
The DNA here is from genome assembly GCA_023266195.1 of Sulfuricella sp. Taxonomy (GTDB): domain Bacteria; phylum Pseudomonadota; class Gammaproteobacteria; order Burkholderiales; family Sulfuricellaceae; genus Sulfuricella. Next base: position 10,486 of record JAHFRP010000025.1, on the reverse strand, counting down.
AATTCGTCTCCGACACGCTGCGTAAGCATAGCGGCCTGGTCAAGCACCTGCGCCGCACCTTCGAAGCGCTGCGCGATGAAAACCGGCTGCTGAAGCGCGAACCCAGCGGCGACGAAGTGGATATCGATGCCCTGGTTGAAGCCCTGGCCGACGCCCGCGACGGCAGCGAAATGAGCGACCGCCTGTTCATGCGAACACAGCGCAGCGAGCGCAACATCGCGGTGATGTTCATGGTGGACATGAGCGGCTCCACCAAGGGCTGGATCAACGATGCGGAGCGCGAATCGCTGATCCTGCTGTGCGAGGCGCTGGAGACTTTGGGCGACCGCTACGCCATCTACGGCTTCTCCGGCATCACCCGCAAGCGCTGCGAATTGTACCGGATCAAGCGCATCGACGAAGCCTACGACGACGAGGTCAAGGCGCGCATCAGCGGCATCCGCCCGCAGGAGTACACCCGCATGGGCTTTGCCGTCCGCCATCTCACCCATCTGCTGAATGAAGTGGAAGCGCGCACCAAGCTCCTCATCACGCTGTCCGACGGCAAGCCGGACGACTATCACGACGGCTACCGCGGCAAATACGGCATCGAAGATACGCGCAAGGCATTGCAGGAAGCACAGCGTGGCGGCATCCACCCGTTTTGCGTCACCATCGACCAGGAAGCGCGGGATTATTTGCCTCATCTCTACGGCGCGGTCAACTATACTGTTGTGGACGAAGTCAGAAAACTGCCCCTCAAAATAACCGAAATCTACCGGCGGCTGACACTGAACTAAGTAAAAATATTTGACAACAAATAAAATACAGTGCAATATTTAGACATATTCTAAATCGTCCCCGACAACCAACCCAAGGAGATTAAAAATGGCCGTTCTCGTAGGCAAAGCCGCACCCGATTTCACCGCCGCCGCCGTGATGGGCAACAACAGCATCGAGGCGAGTTTCAACCTGGCGACCCACATCAAGGGCAAGTACGCGGTGGTTTTCTTTTACCCGCTGGATTTCACCTTCGTCTGCCCTTCCGAACTGATCGCCTTCGACCATCGCCTGAAGGACTTCAAGGAGCGCAACGTGGAAGTGATCGGCGTTTCGATCGACTCCCACTACACCCACCTGGCCTGGAAAAATACCCCGGTCAACAACGGCGGCATCGGCAAGGTCGGTTACCCGCTGGTGGCCGACATCAAACATGAAATCTGCAAGGCCTACGACGTGGAAGCCGCCGGCGGCGTGGCCTACCGCGGCTCGTTCCTGATCGACGAGAGCGGCATCGTGCGCCACCAGGTCGTCAACGATCTGCCGCTCGGCCGCGACATCGACGAGATGCTGCGCATGGTCGATGCCCTGCAATTCACCGAACGCCACGGCGAAGTCTGCCCGGCCGGCTGGAACAAGGGCAAAGCCGGCATGAAGCCGACGACCGAAGGCGTCGCCGCCTACCTGGAAGGCCACGCAACCGAGCTGTAATTCGGGCGCAGCACCGCAAAAAAAGGGGCCCGCGAAGGCCTCTTTTTTGATTGCGGCGCAAGAATCAGATCGGCAGAAAAACCGCCGTGGCGACGCTCTGGATGATACGCACGATCGAGCGGTTGGTCTTTTCCGCGACGATTCGCGCCAGGGTATCCTGCTGCGCGATCAGCTTGCCGAATTCGCGCTCGAAACTCAGGTTGCGGTTCACCCCTTCGTTCCTGTTGCTCAACAGGAACAGCTCCCCCCGGCTGTCGCGCGTATTGCTCAGCTTCCACACCGCGATCTCGACGTTGCGCGCGCTGTTATATAGTTTTTGCGAATCGAGGTCGTCGAGCACATAGAACTCGGATTTGTCGTTATAGGCCGACATGATCATCGTCGACAATCCCGCAATGAACGCCAGCACCCGGTCGCCTTGGTAATTTTCCTGAAAGGACAAATAGACGCATTCGGCGCTGCGCTTTCCGTTCAATTCCGGAAAACGCCAGCCATAAGCCGGGTCGAACGCCCGCGCCACGGCGCTTTCGACGGAGGGCTGGCCGGTTTTTTTCCATTCGCGCGGGTTGAGCCGATACAGTTTTTCCATCAAGGTGCGCAAGTGCCCGAGGCTTTCCTGCTGATGGATTTCGGCCACGGTATCGATATCGGTCTTGGCCAGGGAAGATGCCTTCAGCTCGGACGCCGAGGGCGCAGGCCGCTTGCCTTCCTGCCCGACAGGCGCCGGAGCGCAGGAACAAAGCAAGGCCATGAGGGGAACAAGGAGCAAAGCGGTTTTTGCGTTCATCCTGCGGGCCACTGACGACAAGTGCCCACAGTATAACGGGTTCCGCCGGGTCTGCGGAACAGGGAAATCGACAGCGTTTAGGCAGGCCGGTAACTCAACCTGGATAATGGTGTTTGCCGACGCTGACCCGCTTCGCCTGCATGCCCTCGGCCGCGGCTTCTTCGAGAAACTGCACTTCGTCGCCGACCGCCAGGCGGTCGAAATCCGGGTGCATCACGTTATCGCGGCTGAAGTAGAGCTCCCGCCCGTCCGGCGTTTCGATGAAGCCGCAGCTGTCGTCGGGGAACAGCCTGGCGATGCGGCCGTGGCTTGGGGACTCGTGAATCTTGGTGTCGCCGCGCTGGCGCCGGCCATAATCCTCCAGTTGGCGCTTGGCCGCGTCGAAAGCGTCGCGCAGCGCGACATAAAGATCTTCATGCCGGTCGCGGTTGATCGCCAACTCGCTGCCGGGCACCGTGATGTCGAGCCGCACGTTGAACTCCTTGCCCTGGTGCTTGTGTTTGCCCGCCATTTCCACGGTGACGCGGCAGCCGACGATGTGGGGATAAAAGGATTCCAGCTTATCCACTTTTTCCCTGATATGCGTCTCCACCGCCTCGGAGGGCGGCATATCGCGAATGACAATCTGGAGTGGGCGTTGCATGATCGCCTCCTGAAATCAAACCCGGATATGGGCTTCCCTTGCCCGTTCACGCGGCGCCACCCTGGACAGATCGGTCATTTCCTCGGCCAGCAGGCCCAGCATGTCGTCGGCAGACACCACGCCTTCCAGCCCGCCGTCCCGGCCAACCACGGGAACGCGGCGAACGCCCTTGCTGCGCATCAGCTGGATCGTGTCGAGTACGCCGTCGTCCGTCTGCACGGTGACCAGCTGCGGGCTCATGATGTCGCCGACGGTGAAATCCTCCAGCTTCAATCCATTGGCGACGATCTCGATAACGATGTCGCGGTCCGTCACCACGCCGACCGGCACCCTGCGGCCGCCAATCTCGTCCACCACCACGAGATCGCCGACATGGTGCTGGCGCATCAACCGCGCAGCATCCTGGATGCTCATCTTGCGCGAGGCGAAAATCACCTCCCGATTGCAGAATTCGTCGATGGGCATGGTTTCCTCCCGAGATCGTTACAGAGCGGACTGCTCAAGAACAGATGATTTTCAGTATAGGCGATTCGACGGCCAACAGGGCCGCCATGCGCTGTCCAGCCCATTCCATGCTTCCGGCAAATCGTCGTCCGGGCGATGAAACGGGCCACGACACGGCAGCCATTCCCCGGTAAAATATGTCACCATCACCGTTATGCTGCCCAGAGAACCCGCCGCCATGACCACCATCCGCCAGGACGACTTGATCGATAGCGTTGCCGACGCCCTGCAATATATTTCCTACTATCACCCGCTCGACTACATCCAGGCGCTGGGCGAGGCCTACGAGCGCGAGCAGTCTCCCGCCGCCAGGGACGCCATCGCCCAGATCCTCACCAATTCCAGGATGTCCGCCCAGGGCCACCGCCCCATCTGCCAGGACACCGGCATCGTCGCGGCCTTCGTCAAGATCGGCATGGATGTGCGCTGGGATGCCGCAATGAGCGTCGGCGACATGATCAACGAAGGCGTGCGCCGCGCCTATTCCAACCCCGACAACGTGCTGCGCGCATCGGTCGTCGCCGACCCGGTGGGCGCACGCAAGAACACCGGCGACAACACCCCGGCGGTGATCCATTACGAGATCGTTCCCGGCGACAAGCTCGAAATCACGCTTGCCGCCAAGGGCGGCGGCTCGGAAAACAAGGCCAAATTCGCCATCCTCAACCCGTCGGACAGCCTGGTGGACTGGGTGCTGAAAACCGTGCCGACCATGGGCGCCGGCTGGTGCCCGCCGGGGATACTGGGCATCGGCGTCGGCGGCACGGCGGAAAAGGCCATGCTGCTCGCCAAGGAAGCCCTGATGGAGCCGGTCGATATCCACCATCTGCAAGCGCGAGGGCCACGCAACCGGGCGGAAGAACTGCGCCTGGAACTTTACGAGAAAGTAAATGCGCTGGGCATCGGTGCGCAGGGGCTGGGCGGACTCACCACCGTGGTGGACGTCAAGATCATGGATTACCCGACCCATGCGGCCGGCCTGCCGGTGGCGATGATCCCCAACTGCGCCGCTACCCGCCACATCCATTTCACCCTCGACGGCAGCGGCCCGGCCGCGCTGACGCCACCCGATCTGGACCTGTGGCCGAAGGTGAACTGGCAGCCCGCCGCCGATGCGCGCCGCGTCGACCTGGACACCATCACGCGCGAGGACATCGCCGGCTGGAAACCGGGCGAAACCCTGTTGCTGTCGGGCAAACTCCTCACCGGCCGCGACGCCGCCCACAAGCGCATCGCCGACCTGTTCGCACGCGGCGAAAGCCTGCCGGCGGGCGTGGATTTCACCAACAAGTTCATTTACTACGTCGGCCCGGTCGATCCGGTGCGGGGCGAAGCGGTGGGCCCGGCCGGCCCCACCACCGCCACCCGGATGGACAAATTCACCGACCTGATGCTGGAAAGAACCGGCCTGATCGGCATGATCGGCAAGGCCGAGCGCGGCCCGGCGGCGATCGCCAGCATCAGGAAGCACAAGGCGGTTTACCTGATGGCGGTGGGCGGCGCGGCGTACCTGGTGTCGAAAGCGATCAAGGCTTCGCGGGTGCTGGCCTTCGCCGACCTGGGCATGGAAGCGATTTACGAATTCGAGGTCAAGGATATGCCGGTCACCGTGGCGGTGAATTCCGATGGCGTGGCCGTACATGAAACCGGACCGGCGGAATGGCGCATGAAAATCGGCAGGATTCCGGTGGCAGGACATACTTGATCGCGAGGACGCCGAGGAAAAACGACATCGTCTCATTCCTCCGCGCCCTCCGCGGTGAAAAACGCCCATGATCGAGCCCACTGTCAAAGCCACTCTCGCCCTGCCGACGCAGGAAGTCTATTACCGCCTCTACCGCATCGACAGTGCGCCTTCGCGCCGGCTGCTGCTGCTTCACGGCGGCGGCCTGGCGGGCGGAATCACCTGGGGCGGCATTCTGCCTGAACTCAGACAGTGGAATGAAATCCTGGTGCCGGACCTGCGCGGCACCGGCAAGACCCGCTATCCCGATCATCGGGAACACGACTTCGAAGCCGAGGAGGTAGCGGCCGACCTCTCCACCCTGCTCGATCGCCTGGCCTGGGATGAATTCGACCTCGGAGGTTACTCCTACGGCGGCCTGATCGCCATGCTGCTCAAGGCCGCCCGCCCCGAATCGGTGGGCAGGACTTTTCTGCTCGAACCCGCGTTGCTGGGCAAAATGAACGGCGAAGAATCGCTCCGTTCGCACGAATTGATCCTGCACGCCGCCAAGCGGCTGCGCAATCTGGAAAACCTGGAGGAGGGATTGGAATTGTTTCTCGATGCCGTCGCCCCGAGCCGCAGCCGCGGCTCGAAGAACGAAGAGATCATGCTCCAGCGCCTGTCCCACCGCCCGGCGGGGCTGGCCGCCGCTATCGAATGCGTATCCCGCGCCGCCCGACGCCTCGACCGCCGGCAATTGATCGCCGCCCAGGCCGGCGTCGGCAGCTTCATCGGCGGGCGCTCGCATCCGGCGGTATACCAGTTATGCCGGGAAATCGCAGCCGGCCGGAGCGATTGGCGCTGCCACCTGATCCAGGGCGCCGACCACGCCCTGCCGTTCCAGAAACCGGAGGCGATCGCGGCGATCATGAACCGGGACATTTCCGGATCCACCGGAGCAACGGCATGACGCCCGACGCCAGAATCAATCCGGCAGCGCTAGCGCGCCTGCGCGACCGAATGGCCAACTCGCTCCTGTTCGCCTTTGCCTGGCTAGGCGCATTGGCGCTGACAGGATCGATGGTCGAGGCGCCGGAAACGGGCTGGCAATTTTTCATGGCAGGCGAAATCGGCACTTACGTTTACATCGTCGGACTGACGCAGCTACGCAGACATCTATCCTACAAGATGCGCGCCTATTCCCTGGTGGGCGCCGCGTTCCTCCTCGGCGTCGGCGAGATGATGACTTGGGGGCTGATTGGCTACGGGGGCTACTTTTTACTGCTGTGCCTGATCCTGGCGGTACTCCTGCTGGAAAAGAAAACCAGCATATGGATATTTGGCGCCGTGCTGGTTTTCGTCGGCAGCTTCGGCGCAGCGGTCGGCGGCGGATTGTGGTCGTTCGACAATTTCGACGTCGCGCGCTATTCCGTCCACCCGTCGTCCTGGGTCAGCAACTTCTTCGGCATCCTGTTCTTTGCCGCGCTCATCCTGCTCGGCTTGTCGCGCGTGCTGGAGGCGCTTTCCAGATCGTTTGCATCGCTCCTCGAAAGCAACGAGGCGCTGAAAAAAGAAGTGGCCGAACGCAAACTGGCCGAAGAAGCCACCCGAAAGACGCTCGACGAAAATCGGGCCTTGACCCGCCTGCTCCTGGAAAAACAGGAGGAAGAAAAGAAACATCTGGCGCATGACCTGAGCGAAGACACCGGCCAATGGTTGACCGCAACGGAACTCTACGCCCGCTCCCTGGCGGGCTTGAGCGACAACACGGAAGCCGGCGTAGACAAATGCACCGAGGGCTTGATCGAAAGCGTCAGCCGTGTGCACAACGCCATTCGTACCCTCGTCAACGACCTGCGCCCCGAGTCGCTGGACAAGCTCGGGCTGGCCGACGCCATGCAGGAGCTGGCCGGGCGGTGGCGGCGATTGAACCCCGGCGTGGCACTGGATCTGTCGTTGGAAGGCGAACTGGACAACCTGGACGACACCCTCAACATCGTCGCCTATCGCTTCGTGCAGGAAGGGCTGGTCTATGCATCCAAATACGCCGCCGCCAATCACGTATTCGTGCGGGTATCGCGCAACACCAAAAGCAATGGACTGGCCCTGTCGATCACCAACAACGGGAAAGGCATGTACTTGACCGAGCATATCAACAGCCTGAGCCTATGGGGAATACGCCGGCAAGTTTTAGCGATGGGCGGCGAACTGACCATCCGCGCGCAGCCCGGGGACGGCGTACAGATCGAGGCGCGGCTGCCGGTCAAGCTGGCTCTAGCCTGATCGGCCGGCCCAAGCCTGACCCACTAACTACGAAGCACTGCCTTACTCCAGCCGCCTGACAGTCAGCGTCACCTGCCCCCGATTATTGCCGTACATCCGCCACAAATCGTTGGCGAAGCAATATAGATAGCCGGGCTTGGCAAGCTTGACGCCTTCGGCGGGATATTCGCAGGCTTCCCCGACGAGAAAGGTTTCGTGTGGCTGCGGAGTGCCGTCCAGCTTCGGGTTGCCGCCGTTGGCGATGGCGCCGACCAAAGCAAACCAGGGCATGTTTTCTTCGCGGCGCATGCCGAGCTTGGTTCCTTGCAGCCTGGGAAGCATCCTGACGAGCTTTACGCCCAGCGCCCCCAACGACGCTAGGAAATAGGCCGCCTTGCCTGGCTGGAAGCCCGCCTTGGGGCCGCCCGGACCGCATTTAACGGTGCTGTCCAGCCATTCTCCGCTTGCCTTGAACGCGTAGTGGGCGCCGGCTTCAAGGTAGATACCGGTATCGTTCCAATGCTGCGCGGCGAAAATGGACAGGGTTTTTTCCTCTCCCGGCGCGAGCCGAAAGCTGGGACGGTAAGGCGCCTGTGCGATGGGCGGCGCATCGCGGCGCTTCAGCGTCAACTCGTGCAAGGCCGCCTGATCCGTGAGCAGCGGCACGCTCCTCGGCTGGGTTCGGAATAGCTTGAAGACCCCCGCTGCGGAATCGTGCAGCACGTCCCGAAAATCGGGCCGGAGTTGAGCTGCCATCTCGGGTTCGAGGGCGAGGCCCAGCGCCGCGGCCTCGTCCATCATCCACTTGAGCGCGCCGTCCGAAAGCCCCTTCTGGGCATAGCCGCCGCCCACGTCGCAATGCACGCCGGGAAACCATATCTGCTTGACGGTGGAGAGCTCCTCCCGCGCGGTCCACAGGGTGGGGGTAAAGCTGGCGCGTTTCTCGTCCAGCGCCACGGCATGCCGGGCGTTCAGCACATTCTTGCCGAGCTCGGTGTGGTGAAAACGGTAGCGGCTGGGAAAGTCCAGCAAATCGAGAACCCCCAGATCGTCGGGGATTCCCAGCGCGCCCACCGTATCCCAAACCCCGAGAAAATGGATCGGCACAATTCCGCCCGGCCCCTCCCCGCCATGGAACGCCCAGCCTCGCACCCAATCCCCCTTGCGCCGCCGGTAGCCTTCCCGGTAGGCAGCCTCCACCCGCCGCCAGGCCTCCGAGTCGTCGAGTCCGGACAGGTCGAGCAGCCCGCAAGCCGACATCATCCCGCCCAGACTGCGCACCGTGAAGGCGCCCCGGCTGAAGCCGAACAGGAACAGCCGGTCCCCCGTCCGGTAGTGGGCGGCCAGCCAGCGGTAGGCGCTCATGATGTTGCGGTCGAGCCCAGCACCGACGCCGCCCTCCCACAGCCGCTTCAGGAATCCGCCCTCGGTGCCGACCCCCGGATGATAGTAGCCGATCTGCGGACTGCCTTGTGCATCCGCTTCCGCCAGCGAGTTATAAAGCCGCACCACATTGGTTGGCACCGGAACGCCGCTCTTCATGTCTTCCGGGGCATTCCAGGTGCCGTCGCAACAAACCACCAGATTTCTCATGTTGTTATTCCTTTCGTAAGGAAACGCTGATCGATTCCCACAACAACCGGGGCGGCAATGCGTGGAAATGATTTCATATTTCCGCAACATTACGTCCAATTATTCCGTTTTCATCATTTCCAAGCAAGCGGGGATCGTGAATTTCGAGCGGATCGATGGCCGCTTGCCTGGGGATGGCATTTATGGAGATATTGGCGTGGGGGTGGATAAGAGACGAGCCCCGCATCCCCCGGCCAAGGGTGCGGCAGGCATATCCGCTTGTCGTAATCCGGGGGAATGCCTTATAGTGGCCGATGAAAAACGACAGCCCGGAGAATTCGAAAACAATGCGCCTCACCGACGACCAAGCACAAGCCATCCGCCAGCTTGCCCTGCAACTGGCGGGAAACCAGGCCCGCGTGCGGGTATTCGGTTCCCGGCTCGACAACGCCGCCCGCGGCGGCGACCTTGACCTCATGCTCGAATTGCCCGAACCCGTGGACAACCCTGCGCTTCTGGCCGCGCGGTTTTCCGCCAAAGTCACCCGCCTGATGCACGGCCGCAAAGTGGACGTGCTGCTCGCCGCGCCCAACCTGATGCGGCTGCCTATCCACGACATCGCCTTCGAGGAAGGGCAGTTGCTATGACCCTCAGCCCGAAAATCATATCCGCACCTCTTTCATCAAATGTGTAGGTTGCGATGGGCTGCCCGTTGGCGCATGCGCCTCCGCCGCCATGCCCTATGCGCTGCACTTGTTTCGCTGTCACTGCTTGTTGGCGTCCTATTCGGCGCTTACTGGCCAAGTCTCGCCGCGTTTATCCCACTTAAGGGCATTGACGACACACTGCTCAAATATGTACCGATCACGGGACCAACACTGGCGTTAATCGCTTTTTGGTGGCAGGTGAAGCGGGCACGATTCAACCAGCGTATTGACTTAATCCTGAAGCTCTCCGAACGCTTTGACAAAGCGGAAATGCGCACGTCTCGTGCTAAGGCCGCACAAATCTTGCGCACCAATCCCAATGCAGAAGATGGTGCGGTTTGGGATGTACTCAATTTCTTTGAAGAACTGGGGTTCCTGCTTGATCGCAAAGCAGTTGATGTCGAGGCGGTCTACGAATTCTTTGAATACTGGGCAATTCCTTACTATCAAGCCACAGAGGAGTACCGACAGAAAGAGCGTATTGCCACTGACAACTTGGACTTGTACAGCAAAATAAAGAAGCTAAAGGACACACTCACCGACTTTGAGTTAGCCAGAAGCGGCTACTCCCCTGAAAGAACAGCTAAAGAACTCAATGACTTTTTGGCTGAAGAATCAAGATTGATTCAGCGGCAAAAACCCTCATTTATGAAGAAAGCCAGGAAGCGTAGCCTGGATGCAGCGTAGCGGAATCCGGGTTAACATTCATCATGGTTCTCTACCGCCGCAACCGCCTGTCGGGCGGAACTTTCTTTTTTAGGCTCTTCCGGTAAATCCTACGGAGAAATGAGATGACCGACATCCCTGATATGGTGTATCCACGCGGGTTTTCCAGGACTCGGGTAGGTACAGCATATGGGAGCGGTCATCCCGGC
>JAHFRP010000024.1 GCA_023266195.1 Sulfuricella sp. | reverse complement strand
CGTTGAAGAAAAGGGTGCGGTCAGCTACTGCAAACGGCGTTAATCAGATTGAAAACCGGCGGCTGGCGCCGCCATGGAATCGTTTGCTCGCTTGACACCGGCCGGCTAATGGGTGTCCCCTTGTTTTCACAAGGCCCTGGCCAAGGTGTTTCGGGCGAAGCTGCTGGCAGGCATCGCGGCCGCCGGTCTGCCGCTGCCCTGTCGCTATCCGACAGAGTGGGTGGTCGATTGCAAGCCGGTCGGCAGCGGCGCGTCGGCGCTCGTCTACCTCGGGCGCTATCTGTACCGGGGCGTGATCCGGGAGGACGATATTCTTGCCTGCCGCGACGGCCAAGTGAGTTTCCGCTATCGCCACGCCAAGACGGGGAGGATGGAGCGCCGGACGGTTTCCGGCGCGCAGTTCCTGTGGCTGGTATTGCAGCATGTGCTGCCGAAGGGTTTCCGGCGCGCCCGCAATTTCGGCTTTATGCACCCCAACTGCAAGCGCCTGATCGCCCTGCTGCACGTGCTGCTGAAGTTCGCTCCGGGCCGGGCGTCGGACTGGGTCAAGGCGCGCGCGCCCATCCTGTGCACCTGCTGCGGGGCGGTGATGAAGATCGTGCGAACGCGGATTCAATCCTCGCTCACGGAGGCCATGCGCGCTCCCCATGCCGTTCAGAGCCCCCTGACCATGTGAGCGAAACGCCCCTTGGCGAGCAGCGGGACATCGGCACCCACAAGCCGAGGAACGGGCTCGCCGAAAAACAGGGCGTTTTGCCCGGCAATCGACGAGCGATCGCCCAATTTCAGGCTGGCTTGCCGCAACGGCAGGCTTGAAGCGAGCCATCCGCCGCCCGCGCTCCCGGCCGGGCTTCGCGCCGGGGTAATTCCAAAAAGATATTTTCTGGGGCGCTCCAAACCCCGCGCCCAGGGACCGGGCTCGTCCAACAAACGGTTCAGATCGTGGCTTCGCACGATCTAACCTTAATCGTTGGGCAAAACTACGTCACTCGATCCCATACTCTTTCAGGATTTTTTCTCGTGACGCTACAACCTGTTTCTCAAGGAGAACTTGGCTAAGGTGTGGTTGAGAGTTGGAAACCACGAATCCGCAGTTAGAACATGCCATGCGAATTGGTTTGACCTCTTGTAGATCAAGTGCACCGGAATCAAGTTCAGCCACCACACTTTCAATATCGTCACAGACTGGACAATCAAATGAATACGGCACATCAAATAGCCGTTCCAATTCCTGTTTTTCTGCATACATATGCTCGAACTTACCGCCGACTTCCTCAGAATGGACAAGCGCATCAATCTCCCACTCGGCCGAAAAATTACGCTTGAAACACCAGCGAATAAGATGGCCGAAGCTGTTTAGACAATAGGATAGATCGAGACTTGGCGTTTCTTTGGCCAGTGCACAAACCTTCTGTGCGATATTGATATGATCTACATATTCAATTAATAGCCCGCCCATAAGATCAAAGGCATGAAATTCACGATAACAAAGAGAAAGAAACGGCAGCCCTATCTCGAGATATAGACTTACCGACTCACTATCGTCCTGAGGACTAAACCCACGATGAGTGATGCGATTCCGTGTCTCGCGAAAAAGGTCGAGCGACTCGTCCCCAAATGCCTCGATTGCGGGCGACTTTCTTTTTGCTTTTTTGACTAAGTCTTGAAAACCATCTCGCTCTTTCGCGTCAATGTCCGCTGCCTGCAAGCTGCTCTCAATTGCAGATGCACAAACTGCTAGTGCGTGCGGATATCGACCGAGCGCAATCAGAAAGAAGCTCGATTCCAGCGATTGCATCGAACTCGCGATTGACGCATTTGTTTCCCACCCTTCAGGCCTATGCCGGAAGAACAAAAGTGTTGGTTCTTGGATTGTCATTGTGCCAAGCCTCTCACTGAAACGGCCCAACGTAGAGGTAAGCGGAAGCGCGGCTTTATCGCGCTGTCCGCTTGACCGCCGGGTTGGGGGTGATGCGCCATGAAGCGAAGAAGCGGTGTTACGTTTCTCGGAAACACAGAGGAGCTGAACAAAGAGTTCACGTCAATGGCCTTGGGTCTTGGATTGGATGTTCATACATATGCGTTACCTCTCCCCACCCAGGAAGCGGATGAAGGAGATTTGGATCGAGCGCAACAAGATGGCATGGCTTCTCAGAACCATCCGGCTGATGCTCCCATTCAAAAACGACGTGAGGGATGCCAGAAATGAAAACCATATCGGCGTTGAAGTGCCCGACTATTGACCCGGCGCGGGACACAAGACAACGAATCTGGGTGACTTCCACTATGGATACCCCCAACGTAGAGCTAACCGGCGCTGCGCGGCTTTATCGCGCAGCGTCCAGCGACCAAAGGGAGCGAGGTTGAGCGCCATGTTAGAGGTTGCTTTACTTCGCACAGGAAGAGGCACCCTTCGCAACCAAAAATTCTTTAATGACAGAATTGTATTTCGTGGCGAACGCGGATGCACCACGGACGAGTTTTGCATGCTCGGCATTACAAATGACATCGGTGGTTCCAGGGACCACACGAACATGGTTTCGATCAGCGAAGCAACCTAGGCTGTCAACGCTTGGGACTGCGACAGAATATCCAGCCACACCAAGAAAGTCAGTGTTCCCTTGAGCGATGGCGGACTGAGCCATCAAAGTGGGGTTGCTCCGCAAGAGTTCACGCAGCACGGAGATCTCGGCCGCCGAAGCGCCACATTCGGCACGAGCCACCATCGGCAGAAGAGCGGCCATCAGAGAAAGAAACGTGCGAGCCAGAGACATGAAACCTCTAACGTTCAAGGTAACCGGCCTTGCGCGGCTTTATGCGCAAGGTCCGGGTTGACCGCAGGGTTGGGCCCCATTGCAGCCTAGCCACACTGCCCTCCCGCCACCGGACCGAAGGCGGCAGCCACAAGGTTGCCAACGACCGGAAGAAAAATGAGGGCGAGTGAGAACCCAGTGCCAAGGGTGAAGGCAGCGCGTCGAAACGCAAGCACATTTTTCGGGTGCACCAAACGTTCCGACAGCGGGCCGAGGAAATAGCAGAGATTGGCCAAGCCAAGGCCGGCAACAAACAATATGCCACCGAACAAAACCGAGAAGGCCGTGATTTCAAGGCACGGCAGACGGGCCTCAAACAGCCACCCCACGGCCAATAGGCTGACAAAGGAACCGGCCGCACCAAGCAACAGGATCAAGTTGTAGCGAAGGCGACGCGCGGCCCACCACGACGACGCAGAGGGATCCAAGTCAGTCACAGCGATGTTCATGGGGCCCAACGTAAAAGTAACCGGTGCTGCGCGGCTTTATCGCGCAGCGTCCGCGTTGACTGCCGGGTTAGACCGCGGGTTTGAATGCCCACAATTTACTCCCACTGAAATTCCAAACCAGACCGATTCCGGTGGCAAAGAGTTGAGCGAGCCAATAGTTTTGGTGCCAATGATGAGCAAGGAGCCACATGAGGCCAGTGTTGATGAACCAGCCGACACCAAGGACAACATAGTATTTGGACGCGGCCTCAGCGTGCGATTTGGCGCTCTTGAACGTGAATATGTAGTTGAGAAAATAGTTTACGACCGATCCCAGAACGTAGCCAACGCCAGAGGCAATTGCAGCCGGCATCCCAAGACCCTCGACCCCAAGCCAAAGTACGGCGTACTGGACCAACGTTCCTGTGGCGCCCACAGCAGCAAATCGAAGAAATTGACGTGAAAGACTCATTGGGTCGGGGTGCGGTCTAACGTGGAGGTGACCGGCGCTGCGCCGCTCTTTGGCGCAGCGTCCAGCGACCGAAGGGAGCGAGGTCGACCGCAGGGTTAGCCCTCGCCGTACCACCAGGACCGACTTTTGAAGGGAAGCGAAAATGCGAATTTGGAAATGGAAAATCGAAGTGACAGACCGGCAGACCGTGATGATGCCGGCCGGTGCGAAGTTGCTCGATGTGCAGATGCAGAACGGAGATTGCTGCGTGTGGGCGCTGTGCGACCAGAATGCCGCGATAGGGCCGCGCCACCTTGCGATTTACGGCACCGGCAACCCGATGCCGGACGAACCTGGCGAATACCTCGCTACGTTCCAGATGCGCGGCGGCGCTCTCGTGTTCCATGCGTTCGAGGTGGCACATGCTCAAGAGGGCTAACGTGGAGTTGAGGGGCCGCCCGCACCACGGACATGAAAAGGAGTGACGCCGGATGAGCAACCACGAAACGCAAACGGCGCCGCTGGCGGGCGGTCCCTCCTCGAACGACGTGTTAGGGGCGAGCGCATGCCGAGCCGCTTTTGTTGTAGCGATAAAGGAGGAGAACTTATACCGCGAGCCGGGGTGCAAATGGTCGCTGAAAGCCCACTGGACTGGAGCGCACGCCGGGTTTTCCGACGAGATGCTGCAACGTCGGTGGCGGGATTTCGAGGTGGGGTGGAAGGCACGAAGTATCGCCTCTAACGTAAAGTAGACCCCGATAAAATACCTAAAATTTTATCGGGTTGGTTTATATACATGGCATAAATTGTAAACCTAATTTAAAATCAGGGCAAACCGATTTTTATCGGGCTTAACTTCGGGAATTTAACACGCCATCATGCCGAACCCCGCGAACCCGCCAAAACTGCTCGATCAAGTGCAATCCATCTTGCGAGTCAAGCATTACAGCATTCGCACAGAACGGGTTTATCTGGATTGGATTAAACGATATATTTTGTTTCATGACAAGACTCACCCGGCGCGGATGGGCGCGCCGGAAGTGGAGGCTTTTTTGTCGCATCTGGCGGTGGCGGGGAAGGTGGCGGCTTCGACCCAAAATCAGGCGAAGAGCGCGTTGCTGTTTCTTTATCGCGAGGTGTTGGCGATAGAGTTGCCCTGGCTGGACAATGTGACGCAGGCAAAAACGCCGCAACGCTTGCCGGTGGTGTTGACCGTGAGCGAAGTCAAGTCCGTGCTGAATCGGTTGGACGGCTCGTTGTGGTTGATGGCGAGTTTGTTGTATGGCGGCGGCTTGCGGTTGATGGAGTGCGTGCGGCTGCGGGCGAAGGACGTGGATTTCGAAATGCGTCAGGTGACGGTGCGCGAAGGCAAGGGTTTCAAGGATCGCGTGACGATGCTGCCGGAAAATTCCATCGCGTCGTTGCAGGCGCATCTCGCCCGGGTCAAGGCATTACACGATGAGGATTTGGCGGCGGGCTACGGCGCGGTTTACTTGCCTTATGCGCTGGAGAAAAAATATCCCAATGCGGCGAAGGAATGGGGTTGGCAGTATGTGTTTCCATCGCGAAGCCTGTCGGTTGATCCGCGCTCCGGTGTGACGAGGCGCCATCATGTCGACGAGAAATCCTTGCAGCGCGCAATCAAGCGCGCGGTGCTTGCTGCCGGCATTGCCAAGCCGGCGACACCGCATACCTTGCGCCATTCCTTCGCGACTCATCTGCTGCAATCCGGCTACGATATCCGCACAGTTCAGGAGTTGTTGGGGCATAAGGACGTGCAGACGACAATGATTTACACCCATGTTTTGAATCGCGGCGGCAAGGGCGTGCAAAGCCCGCTGGACAGGCTTTGATCGGTATCAGGCCGCCAGCCTTTGAATGCTATCCAGTTGGCTTGCAATGATCTCCCGCGCTTTCCTCAAGTCATACTCGTCCTGCAGCCCCATCCAGAACTGGACAGACGTGCCCAGCGCCTTGGCCAGTCGAAGGGCGGTGTCGGCCGTAATGGAGCGTTTCTCCAGGATGATTTCATTGATGCGGCGGGGCGGCACGCCAATTGCCCGTGCAAGGCCGTTCTGGCTGATATTCATCGGCTTCAGAAATTCCTCAAGCAGAATTTCGCCCGGATGAATGTTTTTCAGCTTTTCCATAAATCCACCTCTTAAATTCGGTATTCAATGATAGTCCACAATCTCGACCCTTGACGGGCCGTGCTCTGTCCAGATAAAGCAGATTCTCCATTGATCGTTAATTCTGATGCTGTGTTGTCCTTTGCGTGCATTCTTGAGTGGCTCCAGCCGGTTGGCAGGAGGGATGCGCAAGTCATCAAGCGTTTGGGCCTTGTCGAGCATGAAAAGTTTGCGCAGTGCAACTTGTTGGATTTCGCGCGGCAGGCGTGGCGATACTTCGCCTCGCCATATTTTTTCGGTCTCGCCGGAGAGAAAATCGATAATCATATTTAACTATAACGTGATGCATCATATAACGTCAAGCGTTATTGCCATCGGGCCGGGCGGTTGTGATAAAGTTGCACCCTCAAATTGAACTAGGCAACAGTCCATAGTCGCCGTATATGGCCAGCCCAGATAAAACCCGTCAGGAAGAGCAACTCGCCTTTGTCCTGCATACCTACCCCTATCGCGAAACCAGCCTGATCGTCGAGGTGTTCAGCCGCGATTTCGGGCGTTTGCCGCTGATGGCGCGCGGCGCGCGGCGGCCCAAGTCGGCGGTGCGAGGGCTGCTGCTTTCGTTTCAGCCGCTTGCCCTGAGCTGGTTCGGCAAGGCCGAGCTGCGCACCCTGCACCGCGCCGAGTGGCAGGGCGGGCAGCCGCTGTTGCAGGGCACCGCGCTGATCTGCGGGTTTTACCTGAACGAGCTGCTGCTCAAGCTGCTGCACCGCGACGACCCGCACGAGCAGTTGTTCCTGCATTACCAGGAAACTTTGCAGGAGCTGGCGCGTCGGCAGGATTACGCGGCCATTCTGCGGCGCTTCGAGAAGAATCTGCTGAAGGAGCTGGGTTACGCGCTGATGCTCGAACACGATGCCGAAAGCGGCGCCGCGATCGAGCCGGAAACGCACTACCATTATGTGATGGAGCGCGGCCCGGTGCGGCGAAAAGCGGGCCAATCCGGTGTAGAATTGCGCGGCAAGACGCTGCTCGACATGGCGGCGGACGATTACGCCGACCCGGCGACCCTGCAGCAGAGCAAGGCGCTGATGCGGGCGCTGATCAACCATTACCTGGGCGACGAAGTCTTGCACACCCGCCAGATTTTAAAGGATTTACAGGAATTATGATTCATCTCGGTGTCAACATCGACCACGTCGCCACCCTGCGCCAGCAGCGCGGGACGCGCTATCCCAGCCCGGTCCAGGCGGCGCTGGCGGCGGAAACCGCCGGGGCGGATTCGATCACCCTGCACCTGCGCGAAGATCGCCGCCATATCCAGGACGAGGACGTTGAAATCCTGCGCGCCGCGCTGCAAACCCGGATGAATCTGGAAATGGCGGTGACCGACGAGATGGTGGCCATCGCCCTGCGCCTGAAGCCGCAGGATGTGTGCCTGGTGCCGGAAAAGCGCGAGGAGCGGACGACCGAGGGCGGACTCGACGTGGTCGCCCAGTTCGAGCGGGTCAAAGAAGCGTGCGCGGCGCTGGGCAGGGCGGGAATCCGGGTTTCTCTGTTCATCGCGCCGGACGCAGCGCAGATCGAGGCGGCGAAAGCGGCGGGGGCGCCGGTGATCGAAATCCATACCGGCCACTTTGCCGATGCCGCGAGCGAAGCGGAACAGGAAGCGGAGCTGGCGCGCATCCGCACGGCGGTCGAGCAGGGCGTTGCGCTGGGCTTGCGCGTCAATGCGGGCCATGGCCTGCATTACCACAACGTGCAGAAAATCGCCGCCCTGCCCGGCGTGTATGAACTCAACATCGGCCACGCCATTGTCGCGCAGGCGCTGTTCGTGGGCTGGGAGCGGGCGGTGGCGGAAATGAAGGCGCTGATGGTGGCTGCCCGGTAGAATATTCCCCTCCCCCGGAGGGCGAAAGACAGGACAAATGATCTACGGTATCGGCACCGACATCATCGCGGTGGGGCGCGTCGAGCAATCGCTCGCGCGCTTCGGCGAGCGCTTCGCCCGGCGCGTCCTGGCGCCGGAAGAGTGGGCCGAATTCAGCGCCTGCCCCCAGCCTGCGCGGTTCCTGGCCAAGCGCTTCGCGGCCAAGGAGGCCTTCGCCAAGGCGCTCGGAACCGGCATGCGCCATCCCGCGACGTGGCAGAATATCCATGTCATTCACGACGAATTGGGCCGGCCGGGGTTCGGGCTGGCTCCCGAGCTTGGCCGGACCCTTGCCGAGCGCCATATTCGCGGGCATCATCTTTCCATCAGCGACGAGATTGAAATGGTGGTGGCGTTTGCCGTGCTGGAGCTATAACGTAAAACTCGCGCAGCGAGACCTCGTCCCCCTCGCCCGTCTCGCCGTGGTCGCTGCGTAGCAGCGGGAACCCGGCGGGGATACTCCTCGCGGGTGCTTGCGGGATAACCAGCGACTTAGCTGCGGTCTTCGGCAGCTTAGTCGAATGGCTAGTTGTTTCACCCAGAGGGCAAGGGGAGAGGGAAACGTGAGGCGGTAGGTCGGGCACCCCGTGCCCGACAAATCACGCGCCCCAACCTAAACCGTCGGGCACGGGGTGCCCGACCTACAAATTTCGATAAAAGAACCCTAAACATGCCTTTAGGCCCGGTAATGCTCGATGTTCTCGGCACCGAACTGACGGACGAGGACAGGAAACGGTTGAAACATCCGCTGGTCGGCGGGGTGATTCTGTTCAGCCGCAATTACACGTCGCAGGCGCAGCTCTCCCGGTTGACCGCCGAGATTCATGCCTTGCGCAATCCCCATCTGCTGATCGCGGTGGACCATGAAGGCGGGCGGGTGCAGCGCTTCCGCGACGGATTTACGCGGCTGCCGCCGATGCGCGAATTGGGGCGGATCTGGGACGAGCACCCGAACCGCGCCAAGACCCTGGCGCAGCAGACCGGCTGGGTGCTGGCGGCGGAGCTGCGCGCCAGCGGCGTGGATTTCAGCTTTACGCCGGTGCTGGACATCGATTTCGGCCAGAGCGGGGTGATCGGCGACCGCGCCTTCCACCGCGAGCCGCAGGCCATCGCCGCGCTCGCCCACAGCCTCATGCTCGGCCTGAAGCACGGCGGCATGGCGGCGGTGGGCAAGCATTTTCCCGGCCATGGCTATGTCCGCGCCGACTCCCACCTGGAAATCCCGGTGGACGAGCGCGAATTTGCCGACGTCGAGATGGACGACCTGATTCCGTTCAAGCAGATGATCGATTTCGGCTTGGCCGGGATGATGCCGGCTCACGTGATCTACCCCAAGATCGACCCTCTGCCGGCGGGCTTTTCAGAGAAATGGCTGAAACAAATTTTGCGCCATGAGCTTGGTTTCGACGGCGTGATTTTCAGCGACGATCTTTCCATGGAAGGCGCCAGCGTTGCCGGCGGCGTGGTGCGGCGCGCCGAAGCCGCCCTGCACGCGGGCTGCGACATGGTACTGGTGTGCAACAAGCCGGCCAGCGCCGACGAATTGCTGTCCGGCTTGAAGTGGCAAATGCCGGCACCCTCCATGGCGCGCCTGATCCGCATGCACGGCCGGCCGCACCCGGAATCCTGGGCCAGGCTGCACGAGGACAAGGATTATGTCGCGGCGGTGCACGCAGTCGGCAGCCTGGGCGTGAGAAGCGGCGATTTGCCGCTGCAAGCGGGCGGCGCGCCGGATATCTGCGGAAATTTGTAATCTTTCATTGCAGGTAGGTCGGGCACCCCGTGCCCGATATTCGGGATGCGCGATTTGTCGGGCACGGAGTGCCCGACCTACGATAAAATTATTCCAAAAATGCCAATAACAACCCTGACCCCCGCCGAGCTTCGCCTCACCATCGACCCCGCTACGCTCGGCTTTGCCAGCACTTCCGAGCTGCTTGATCTGCCCTTGCCGTGGATCGGCCAGGAGCGCGCGCAGATGGCGACCCGCTTCGGCCTGGGCATGGATCAGCCGGACTACAACCTGTTCGTGCTGGGCGAGGTGGGCAGCGGGCGGTCTTCGCTGCTCAAACAGGCGATGCAGGCGGCTGCCGCCGAAAGGCTGGTGCCGCCGGATTTATGCTATCTGCACAATTTCGATGTGCCGGAGCGGCCGCTGGCGTTGCGCTTGCCGGCTGGGCAGGGGCGTGAATTGCGCCAATCGCTGGCGCGGCTGGTCAAGACTGTGCTGATCGAGATCCCGCGCCTGCTGACGGGGCCGGATTTCAAGGCCGAGAGCGAGCGCATCGGGAAAGCCTACAAGACGGAAGAGGGCAAGAGCTACGCCGAGTTGTCGGCTTTCGCCGAGGCGCGCCATTTCGACATCCGGCGCGAAGAAGGGCGCATGGTATTCACCCTGCTGGGCGAGGCCGGGCAGCCGCTGTCCGAGGACGAAGTGCTGGCCTTGCCGAAGGAGCACAGGGGCGCGGTGGAGCAGGCCGAACAGGAGCTGCGGGCCGAGATCGCCGCCTATTTCGAGAAGACGCGGCCGCTGGAGCGCGCCATGAACGAGGCGCTGGCGGCATTGCAGCGCCAGGTGGTGAAGCCGCTCCTGGAGCGCGAATTGCAGGAAATCCGCGCCGGGCTGAAAAAGCAGATCAAGGATTCGGCCAAGCTCAACGCCTATCTGGACGACATCGCCCAGGACGTGCTCGACAACCTGGCGCTGTTCCAGGCTTCCGGGGAGGACGAGGAAGAGCGGCTGGAAAACCTGAACGAAGCGATGTCGCGCTATCGCGTCAACCTGGTGGTGGATAACGGCGGCCTCTCCGGCGCGCCGGTGATCGTCGAGGACAACCCGTTGTCCCGCGTGTTGTTCGGCGGCGTCGAATACCAGGCGGAAAGCGACGTGCTGGTGACCGATTTCAGCCGCATCCGCGCCGGCAGCCTGCATAAGGCGCACGGCGGATTTCTCATGCTGCATTTGCGCGACCTGCTCGCCGACGCGCAGGTGTGGGAGAAGCTGCGGCGCTTTCTGCGCAGCGGCCGGGTGCAGGTCGAGGAGCCCGGAACGTCCTCCCCGATGGCGGTCGTTTCGCTCGAACCCGAGGCGGTGGACGTCGATGTCAAGATCGTGCTGGTCGGCTCGCGCGACCAGTATTACGACTTTCAGGAACAAGACCCGGAATTCGCCCGCCATTTCCGGGTGAAGGTGGATTTCGCCGAGAGCTTTGCCGCTGGCGCCGAAACCCGCCGCGCCTCGGCGATTTTCGTCGCCCACGCTTGCCGCCAACTCGGCCTGTCCCATTTCTCCGCCGCCGCGGTGGCGCGCCTGCTGGAGGAGGGGCATCGCGACGCGGACGATCAGGCGCGCCAAAGCGCGATTTTCGCCCACGCCGAGGCCCTGGTGATGGAAAGCGCCGCGCTCTGCCGCGCCCGTGCCGGCGGCCTGGTCGAGCCGGCGGACGTCGAGAATGCGCTGCAAGCGCGCGCCTGGCGCCACGATTACCCCGACCAGCGCCTGCGCGAATCGATATTCGAGGGCGAGCTGCTGATCGACGTGCACGGCGAGCGGGTCGGCCAGCTCAACGGGCTGACCCAGGTCGATCTGGGCGACTACCGCTTCGGCTTTCCGGTGCGGCTTTCGGCGCGCACCTACGCCGGCGAGGACGGCCTGCTCAACATCGAACGCGAGGTGGAGCTGTCCGGCCCGATTCACGACAAGGGCGTGCTCATTCTGCAAAACTACCTGGCGGCGCTGTTCGCCTATGTCGCGCCGCTCTCGCTTAGCGCCTCCATCGTGTTCGAGCAGGAATATCACGGCGTCGAGGGCGATTCAGCCTCTTGCGCCGAGCTGTATGTGCTGCTTTCCTCACTCTCCGACCTGCCGCTCAAACAGGGTATTGCCGTCACCGGCGCGGTCAACCAGCACGGCGAAGTGCTGCCGGTCGGCGGGCTCAACGAAAAGATCGAGGGCTATTTCCGCATCTGCGAAGCCGCCGGCCTGGACGGCAGCCAGGGCGTGCTGATCCCCCACCGCAACCGGCGCCACCTGATGCTGGAGCGCAAGGTGGGCGAGGCCGTCGCCAAGGGGCTGTTTCACATCTACACCGCGCAGCACGTGGCCGAGGGGATAGAACTCCTTACCGGCGTTCCCGCCGGCGATCCGAACGAGGCGGGCAGCTACCCGCACGATACCGTGCTGGGCGCGGCCCAGAGGAACCTGCAAGCCTTCCGCCGCGCCTGCCATCCTTCCGAGCATGCGCCCAAGGCCGGGCGCAAGCGCTTGCGCTAGGAGCCTGTCGGACTTAAAGAATCGAGGCGAAAATTCGGCTGGGCGAGGACAGATTTTGCTGGTTTTGCAGGTCAATAGTTATTCTATTGACCAAAAAAGCGGCGAAATATGGACCGGCCAGGCGGATTTGCAGCCGATTTCCTTTAAGCCCGACAGGCTCCTAGCCGGCGGGTGCGTAGCCGGATCATCGGATGCGCTGATCCCGCGCTGAGCGACAGGTGCCGAAGCTCGTGGCAGAAGGCCACCCCCAACCGTTGCATCGCCGATTATCCTTGCCTGAGCGTGAAAACAGTGGAAAAACACCGCTCCAATCCGATGAAAGAACTGGATTTGCACAATGTTTCGATGTTGGCGGACTATGTGATGGAAAATGGCCTGCGGACTATTTTTGCCGGTGCGCCGGATGTTTGTCGTATCACGGCGCAGCATTGACCCGTCTCTTACCAAAATTCATGGAATCCGCTCTTATGTCCAGCAGTCATGTTGTCGATCGCGTCCGCCGCTTCAACCACGGGCGCGACCCGGAGCGGCTGCAACTCAAATACCAGGCGATGCGCGCCAATGTATTTGCCTTTTTCCGTGGCACCTGCCATTTGTTCCATGAAGACTGGCCCGCCGGTTCTTCTCTCGACGATGTTCCGCCAGCCTGGATTTGCGGCGATCTGCACCTGGAAAACTTCGGCAGCTATAAGGGCGACAATCAGCTGACCTATTTCGACATGAACGATTTCGACGAGGGGGCGCTAGCGCCTTGCAGCCGGGATCTCACCCGTTTTCTCGTCAGCGTGCTGGCCGCCGCCGATACGCTGGGATTGAGCGAGGCCGATGCTTTGGGTTTGTGCCGCATCTTCATCGGCGCATACTCCAACGCCTTGAAGACGGGAAAGGCGCTATGGGTCGAGCGCTCGGTTGCGACGGGTATGGTCAGGGATTTGCTCGCCGGGTTGAAGGACAGTTCTCGCGTGGCATATTACGCTGGCCGGATCCGCGTCAAGAAAGGGCAGCGCCTGCTGCGCATCGATGGCAAGCGGGCATTGAAGGTTTCGGACGAGCGGCGCGCATGGGTGACCCGCTTCATGGACGAATTCGCCGCGAAACAGCCGGAACCGGATTTCTTCCGCGTGCTCGACGTGGGGCGCCGTGTGGCCGGGGTCGGCAGCCTGGGGGTGGAGCGCTATCTTGTCCTGGTCGAAGGAAAAGGCTCGCCGGTCGGGAATTACCTGCTCGACCTCAAGCACGCGCCCATCCCCGCCATCCGGCAGTTCCTGAAACTGCCCCAGCCTGTTTGGGCCAATGAAGCCGAACGGGTGATCGCTGTCCAGCGCCGGGTTCAGGCCGTTGCTCCTCCATTTCTGTTTTCCATGGTCATGAATGGCCGTTCCTACGTGCTGCGCGAATTGCTGCCCAGCCAGGACCGGATTCGCCTGGAACTATGGGACGGCAAGCTGCGCCGGCTGGAGGGAGTGATGGAAACGATGGGCCAGGTCGTTGCCTGGAGCCATCTGAGAAGCGGCGGGCGGCAAGGCTCGGCGATCGCCGACGCCTGGGTCGGGTTCGGCCATCGGGTCGATTGGCAAGCGGCCTTGCTTGATTACGCGACGACCTACTGCAAACAGGTCGGGCGGGACTGGGAAGCGTTCGGTGCGGCATTCGACGATGGGCTGCTCGCGTCTTGATCCAACAAAAAGCCCCGTACATCGCCTCAGACTGATATGTTCTTGCTGAAATGGCGGGAGCGCGGGAAAATGGCGCCATCCAGAACAATCTGAAGGGAAGCCGGCCTTGGATCAATCATCCGCCAACCTGGTCGAGATCAGCGATTTGCACTTCGCCTATGGCAAGCGGCAAATATTGAACGGCATCAATCTCACCATCCCTCGCGGCAAAATCGTGGCTATCCTGGGCGTGAGCGGCTGCGGCAAATCCACGCTGCTGCGCCATATCGGCGGCCAACTGCGGCCGGCGCGCGGCAGCGTCAAGGTCGCCGGCAAGGTGGTGCACGAGCTCGACAGCGACGATCTGTACGCCCTGCGCCGGGACATGGGCATGATGTTCCAGGTCAGCGGCCTGTTCAGCGACTTGTCGGTTTTCGACAACATCGCCTTTCCGATGCGCGAGCACACCGATTTGCCGGAGGAACTGATCCGCGACCTGGTGCTGATGAAGCTCCACTCGGTCGGCCTGCGCGGCGCCCACGCCCTGATGCCGAGCGAACTGTCGGGCGGCATGGAACGCCGTGTGGCGCTGGCCCGCGCCATCGCCCTGGACCCGATGCTGATCATGTACGACGAGCCATTCGCCGGCCTCGACCCGATTTCGCTCAACGTCATCGCCAATCTGATCCGGCGCCTCAACGATGCGCTGGGCGTGACCTCGATCGTGGTGACCTACGACATGTCGGAATCGCTCAAGGTCGTCGATTACGTCTACTTCGTCCACAACGGCGTGGTCGTGGCCGAAGGCGAAGCGACAGAGATGCTTTCCTCCGAAAATCCTTTCGTCTACCAATTCGTCCATTCCCAGCCGGACGGACCGGTCGCCTTTCAATACCCGAGCCAGCCTTATGCGGAAGATATGGCGTTTGGAATCGCCAGGGTTTGAGCTGAAAGCCACAAGTGCAGGACGGGCCGGAAAATAATCAGCCGATTCCACCGGTCGCAGAGCCTTCCATTGATGATGTGCTATCAATAAACGGGTAGTGTTGGCCATGAATATTGGCACCTGTACCCTCGTTAAGGAACCGGACATGGAACCGAGACTCTTTGCGCCGCTGGCGGCGCTGCTGATTATGGTTTGCAGCTTGGCGGCAGGCGCGCAGCAGGCGCAGGAGGGCGAACCGACGCCGCCTCGCCTCAGCCTGATCGAAGGCTCGGCCTCTTTCTGGCGGCCCGGCGCCGAGGACTGGGCACCGGGGCGGCTGAATACGCCGCTGGCGCCGGGCGACGCGCTGTATACGGGCGAGCGCTCCAATTTCGAGCTCCAGATTGGCGTGCGCGCGTTCGTGCGGGCCGCCGAGAGGACGCAGCTCAGCCTGATCAATCAAGGCGCGGGTTTCGTCCAGTTCAAAATCACGTCCGGCCTGGCCTCGTTCGACCTGCGCACGCTTCCAGCTCGCTACACCGTCGAGCTGGATACGCCGAACGCGGTATTTATCCTCGACCGCACGGGCTACTATCGTATCAAAGTGGCTGGCGATGTTACTCGTTTTATTACCCGCCGCGGCGGTCGGGGCACGATCACGACTACCGGCGGATCGCAAAGTATTTCGCCCAGCGAGGAGATCGTTGTTCGCGGGGCGGTTGCTCCGAGCGTCGAGACCTATGTGGCGCCCGAGATCGACTCCTGGGACCGCTGGAACTATGCCCGTACTGAGCACGAAGCCGAGGCGATGAGCGCTCGCTATATTCCCTCCGGCGTTTACGGCGCAGATACGCTCGACGACTATGGGAATTGGCGCGAGGTGCCCAATTACGGGGCGGTATGGGTACCGGACGGCATGGCGCCGGATTGGGTTCCATACAGTACCGGATCGTGGATCTGGGATCCCTCGTTCGGCTGGACCTGGGTCGATGAAGCGCCGTGGGGTTGGGCGCCTTACCATTACGGACGCTGGATATTCATCGACGATTTCTGGGCCTGGGCGCCTGGCCCGGCATTGGTGAGGCCGGTCTATGCGCCCGCGTTGGTCGCTTTTTTCAGCCTGGGCCGCGGCGGCGTTTTTATCGGCACTTCGGCCGTCAGTTGGGTGGCTCTGGGCTGGGGCGAGCCGGTCATCCCTTGGTGGGGGCGGCCCGGCTTCGTGGGCAGGCCCTGGTGGGGCGGCTGGGGCGGGCCGCATGTCGTCAACAATGTGGTGATCAATCGCACCGCCATCGTGAATGCCAACGATATTTCATTCCAGAACATCAGGGTGCGCGATGCTGTCGTTGCCGTTCCCGCCGACCGTTTCGGTCGGGTCAGGACGACCCGCGATGCCCGCATTCCGGTTGTGCGGCCCGCCGAGCTGGCGCCTATCCGCGGCGCGCTTCCGGTAAAACCGGCGCCGGTCAGCCTGGTCGCCGGCGGCGACGGAGCGGCGGTGCATCCGCCGGCGTCGGTTTTTGCCACGCCTGTGGTCGCGATCCGCCCGTTCCACGAAAACAAGGTGCCGCCGCGGGTGGAGGGCTTCAAGGCCAAGCCGGTGATCGCTGAACCCCAGCCGCGCATTGTTTCCACGTCCAAACGGCAAGCGCCGCAGGCAGAATTACCCCGGCCCCCCTTCGGGCAGGAAAGCGGCCCGGAACGACCTCGCCCTGCGCCCCTGCCGCGTTTTGAGGAAATGAATCCAATCGCTCCTGGAAAGATTCAAGAGCGTGGCGTTGCAGTTTCGCCACCTCCGCGTACCGTTGTGCCTCGCGTTGATGCGGAACATGCCAACCCCCGCGAGTTGCGCAGAAATGAAGTCGTGCCGGTTCCACGCGAAGCCAATCCGAAGCAAGAAAACCGCCTGCATGAGGCGCCTCCATCCGAGTCGCGCGCACTTCCGGGTCGGCCGGCCAATCGCATGCTTCCGCGTGAGCCGGAGAAGATGGAAAAATCTCGCTGAGGATCGATACCGACAGGCTGGTGCTGAAGAAGGATGTTCAAGGGAAAAAAGGCAGAATAGCGGTCCTCGACCACCGGCCGGCTGGTTTAATCACCGATTTGACATACGCGATACAACTTTTCCTTTCCTCCGCCAAGTTGCTCGCTTACAATTCACTTAGTCACACCCACCAACAGAGAGGAAAACCATGAACAAAGCCGATCTTATCGATGCCGTCGCCAAATTTTCCGGCCAATCCAAGGCCAAAACGGAAGAAACCCTGAATGCACTGATGATCACTGTCGAAAATGCGATGAGCGCCGGCGACAGCGTTCAGCTCGTCGGCTTCGGCACTTTCGCCGTCGAGGAGCGCGCCGCGCGTACCGGACGTAATCCTGCTACCGGGAAAGAGATGGCGATCCCGGCCAAGAAGGTCGTCAAATTCAAGGTGGGTGCCAAGCTCAAAAATGCAGTGAAGTGATGTTGCATTACGCTTTGGCTAGACCGCGCCCATCGGCGAAGATGGGGAGCGGTCTCGCCAGAAACGCTGCACTGCCCGTTGATTCTTAGGGGCGCACCCGTACCCCGCAGTGTCTCTTCAGCACGATTCGCGGCATCGGGCCGATTGCTTCGCTAGGGAAAAGCCGATCAATTCCGGATTCGTCATTTCAGCAGGTCCTCACCCAAACCCTCTCCTGGTGGACTAAATCTATGCATACATCTTGCTTCAATTTTTTCGATCAAAGACGAGCGGAGAAATCGAGATGGAAGCGGCCAAGAATCTGGGGGAATTGGAATTATACGATGCGGGTCATTTTGGCGATGCCCGTTTAAAAGAACGGTGCGATTTCGCTCCAGCGCATGGGGGCACGACAAACGGTGTGTTTGCGCCGACTGGCCGGCTGTCGGGCACGGGAAGTTCAGTTCGGGCGCTGGTTGGCGAATGACAAGGTGACGCCTGGCATATTGATTGATAGTGCTTGCGCGCGCACCAGAGAGGTTGCGGCGGGGCATCGTTTTCACTATCCATGACACGACCGAAGCGAACTTTCAGGCTCACGCTGGGCGTGTAAGCGGGATAGTGGCGGCACCGGCCGCCCCGGCGGCGAGTCTTGCCCAGGACGGCAATTTGGATGACCAGGCCAAAGTCACGATGAGCCTCGCCAGCCCGACCGCCAACCAAGTCTACATTGCCCCGGCCAGCGTCAACGTGACCGCCAACGCCGCCGACAGCGACGGTACGGTGGCCAAGGTGGGGTTCTACCAGGGCACCACCCTGATTGGCGCCGCCCTGCTTATGAAAGTTACCGCGCACAAGGGCACTCGGATGCTGGCCCGGTATTACCTCCGCGCGCCGAAGACCTCGCCCGCAAGCTGGGGTAGTAGGGCTCGGGGGGCATTGCGAATGTCAGGCGGCTTCGAGCACCCGCATTTCGATGTGGGGCCCAGCAGCCGTCGCCATGTTCGCCAGCGCATCCAGGCCGAACAGACTGATCTTGCCGCGCATCAGGTCAGATACACGCGGCTGAGTCACGCCAAAAAGCTTGGCGGCTTGCGCTTGGCTCATTTCGGCGCGGGTAAGGTGGTTCTTCAGCGCCGTCATCAAGATGGAACGCAGCTTCTGTTTTCTGCTTCTTCTGGGGTGTCCTCGATAGCATCCCAGACGCCGGCAAATGGTTGGTTGCTCATTGCCCTAGCTCCTTCAACAAGTCACGATAACGCTTAACGGCCAAGCCCAGATCGACCTTGCTGGTCTTCTCTACCTTCTTCTGAAAGCAGTGAAGCACGTAAAAACGGGGACAAAACGGGGGCAGTGAAGGTGCTGATAACAGATTTTTCGCTTAGTTTTGCGGTGGCGCCTGAAAAAAATAAAAACCGCCTAAGCGGCGGTTTTTATTGAAATTATTCGGGGTGGCTGACGGGGCTCGAACCCACGACAACCGGAATCACAACCCGCGAAACGAAGCGGCATTATCTGTATGATTTGAAACAATAACACCTGTAGCTTTTGTCTAAGATGTACGGTTTTTGCCATCGCCGGGAGCCGCGCCAATGCTGGGCCGATTTTTGCATCGTAGACAGATTTCTGGTGATATTCCCCCGCTCGTGGCATTTTCAATTTCCCTTGTGCTGGAATAATGTACGCGCTATGTATATACTTTGCGTATAGATGGCGTCTAAGGGGTGACACAATGCAAACCGCAAAACTATTCATGAACGGCAGTAGCCAGGCTGTAAGGCTGCCAAAAGAGTTCCGCCTGGAAGGCGAAGAAGTGGTAATCAAGAGAGTGGGCGATGCCATCATGCTGATGCCCAAGCGGTATTCCTACGCCTCGCTCAAGGCTTCGCTTGACCAGTTCAGCCCGGATTTCCAGACCGAGCGCAACCAACCGACCGAAAATCAAGAACGCGATTTCGGTCTGTAAATGCGCTATCTGCTCGACACCAACATCTGCATCTACCTGATTAACCGCAGGCCGCTCCATGAGGCCGTGCTACGGCACATGGACGGCATGCTGTACGGCGATATTCTCCTTTCGTCTGTCACCATCGCCGAGCTGCGCTATGGGGTCGCCAAGAGCGCCAAGCCGGAACAGAACCGGGAAAAATTCGAGGGTTTTATCGAACGTTTCGATATCGTTGATTTCGACGATGCGGCAGCCGCAGCTTATGGGAACATCCGGGCCGGACTGGAAATTGCCGGCACTCCGATTGGCCCACTGGATACTATGATCGCCGCCCACGCTGTCAGTTTGCAATGCGCCCTGGTAACAAATAACGTGAGAGAATTCGAACGGGTGCCCGGTTTGCTGATTGAAAACTGGGCGGCTTGAATCAAGGATTTTGCAATAACGGCAACAGGCTGGAAGCAAGGAAACTAGTAGTTCGTTCCATTAATATATTTACAAACATGCCGTTTATTGCCATGATCCTCATACCATACGACTTGGAGATGATCATGGGGCGGACAAGTGGGCGAGCGGCGCTGGTGCTGAC
>JAHFRP010000026.1 GCA_023266195.1 Sulfuricella sp. | reverse complement strand
TTCGCCGGGATGACCGCTCCCATATGCTGTACCTACCCGAGTCCTGGAAAACCCGCGTGGATACACCATATCAGGGATGTCGGTCATCTCATTTCTCCGTAGGATTTACCGGAAGAGCCATAAAATTCCTGGCCGATAAACTTCACTTTGTCGGCGTCGCCCACCTCTTCCAGGGCATCGAGCACCCGCAAATAGAACCGGTAATCCTGCCCTCTTTTTTCCGGCCATGGAATAACTGCGTCTATGCTTTTGAGATAGTCAAAATGGGTTTTCGCACGCCTTGCTATGGCTTCAAGCTGAACGCCGAGTGGCTTGCTGTAATCGATAATCATGGCCTCTTTTGTTCTTGGCATCGGCTCATTAAATCCATCCCAGCCAGGGCCCGCAGTAGTAACCATGTATGCGGTAAATTTAAAATCAGCATGAAATGGCTTGTATTCGCCATCGGGGTCAAACATAACAGAGCGCAGGCCCCACTTTTCGGCGTGCCAAACATTCAACGGAGTTATTTTTCCCTTGCCGACACGTGCAATCCAGGCATTTTCAGTTTCACCGGGTTGCCTGGGCGGGTCATAGACTTGGTATTTTTCGTCGGACTCAAGAATGCCATATAGCCTATTGCTTTCTTCCGGCTGGCAGGATGGCGGATGCAGTGGATTGAATCCCGGAATAATTGAATCACAAACATGCAGGTAGTCCGCCCATGCCTGCCTATATTTAGGGTTCCGGCGTAAAAACTCCCACGCCCAGCGCTTCATAGAAGTTTTGGATGGACACGGATAATCAGATGATTTTTTCCAATCTGGCTTATCTGCCACGTAACCCCCTTCCGTGCTTCCCTTCAAAACAGAAGCCGCGCCAGCCGGGGAAGGGTTCCCGGTTTTTACCCCGTCGGGCTAGGCGCGGCAAAACAGTTTAGCCGGTCGCCGCCGTCAGCAAGCCTTTGACCATTCGGCAAACCCATCCAAGGCAAAACCCAGGGCGACAAATCGGGCATTCAGGTCGGAAAGGCACATATTTATTGTCTTATCCATGCTGCCGCACCTCTACTGTTTTACGGATTTCCTCAAGCTGACTCTGCTCATATTCCAGCGCGGCGCAAATTGTGTTTGTAAATTGATAGAGAAATACATCGGGGTAACTCATCCCCTCCTTATCCGAAACGCTAGCCATGTAGCCCATATCAAATAGCCCTTTTCTGATGTTGCTCAGGCTTTCTTCTGTGTTGCACGCGGAAATGAAAGCGTTGAATTTGGACGCGGTTTTTCTATCCAGGGGAGTGATAGAATCGTCGTTAGCCATGGTGCGTACCTCCTTGGTAGGTTGCGGTGTGGTTAGGCGGCCTGGGTGTTACTGCACCCTTGCCGCCGCTTCATTTTCCGGCGATAGGCCGCGCCGGATCGGGTAAAACCCAGTAGTGGGGCATGTCATTTTCCGCCCAGCAGGAATGCCAGCAACACCACAACCGCCAGCAGCAGCCACAGGCCAAGCCGCGCCGGCTGCCTATCGGCGGGACGATCCCCGCTCCTGGCGCTGGTTGTGCTGTAGCTTATCCCGGTGCCGGGAATGCCTGCCGTGGTGCGCGTCTTGCCCCGTCCGACATTCACCGTCAGCCCCTTGCCGCCCAGGGACGTGCTGACACCCGATTTGCTGAGGTTCAGACTTATGCCGGGGGCAATCTTGATGCGTTTGCGGAAGCGGAATCCCATTATGCCGACACGCCGTAATCTTCGGCCAGCCGTTCGTTAATCAGGGCGTTAAGGCTTTTGTGTTCACGCCGAGCGGCAACAGCCAGCGCCCGATGCAATTCCGGCTTCATCCTTAACACCAGCTTGCCGGAAAACGGCTTTTCCGGCTCGATACCGGATTCCTCGCAGAAGGCCAGGTAATCGTCCACCGATTCATGGAAAGCCTGTTTCAGTTCCTCGACGGTCTTGCCTTGAAAGGTAACGGCACCCTTTGCCAGCAGCACGTCACCATGGAAGATTTCCGCCTCGTCGTCGTATTTGACTACTCCGTAATATCCCTTGTATTCCATCATGGCTTGATACCCGCATCGCTCAAAAATTTACGCACGGATTCAACCGCGCCTTTGTCGGTTTCCTTTTGCGGGTGCGGGCGGTGAAATACGCCGGGCACGCCGTTAAGCAGAAAACGAACCCTTGATCCAGCGCCCTCGGATTTCCTGGCCCCTGCCGCCTCAAGCATCGCCTCGATGTCTTTCCAGGGGATATTGGAAAGCGGCGGTTCGGTGAAAATGGCGTGTAAGGTTTTCCGGTGTTTGCTGTTCATGGCTTATTGTAGTATCAAATATTAGTATCGTGAAGCGGTTTCTTGTTAAGCGATTTTTTCACCCCGTAGCGAGGACGGCGCGGCAAACTTTTCGCGCTGGTTTTTCATCGTTCCGGGACAACTTTTCACCCAAACCGGGCAAAGTGTCCCGGCGTGTCCCGGCACTGTCCCGGCCAAAATAGCCTTTTCGGGACAAGCTAGATCAAGCAATGGCGCGGCTTCCGGGGCAAGCATCCCGGTTGTCCCGGCTGTCCCGGCAGAAAAACAGGGAGAGGATGAAAAAACCGGGAAAATCACGCTGTTTTTTTGCCGCGCTTGATCGGGATAACCTTGTCAGTGTCTCCGCTCTCAAGCCGTGCCAGCAGATCGGCCCAGGCATTCAGCGCCGCCTTGCGTTCCTCGAAGTAGTCATGGCGGTTATAACGTTCCTCCATGCCTTTCAATTTGTGATTCAGGCACCTTTCCGCAACATGAGGCGAAATACCTAGCGCGGCCAAGTGAGTGCGCGCTGTCCGGCGTAGATCGTGGGTGGTGAAGTGTTCCAAGCCATGCTTGACCTTACCCAGCGCTACGCCGATGGTGCTTTCGCAGATATGCGGCAGCATGCGGGCCTGCGCCTTCCTGGCGGGCAATACCCACGCGCTGCCGCAGGCCAGCCGGTGCAAATCATGCAACCATTCCACGGCAATGGACGGCAGGGGAATATCAATGGCCGATTCTGTTTTAGTGCGTTCGGCGGGGAGGTGCCATACGGCATTATCCAGGTCAAATTCCGTCCATGGCGCTCCAATCAACTCCGATTTTCGGACCGCCAGCAACAGCAGCAGTTTGATCGTGAGTTCGTTTTCACGGCTGAAGCCCCTGGCGGTTTTCATGGCGGTGAACAACTGGATCAGATCGGCTTCGGATAGGGCACGATCTCTGGATTTCTCTTGGCCGCCCGCGTCGGAAGAGTCGAACGCGGAAGCGGGATTATATTCGGCCAGGTGGCGCTTGATGGCGAAGTCAAATATGCGCTTAGTCCACCGCAGCACATCATTAGCCATGGTCGGCGCACCACGCTTGACGATGGTTTGAAGCATGGCGTCTATGTGCATGGGCTTTACCGCATCCACAGCCAGTTTTCCGATATTGGGCTTGATGTCCTTCTCGATACGGCTGCGCACGATATTGGGATGCTTCCACCGGCCCAGAATATTGCGTTCAAAATAGTCGTCCGCCAGTTGCGCCACGGTCATGGCCCGTTTTTCTTCCTCGATCTTGGCCTTGGCTTCGATCTTGCGCTCCTGCTTCTCGCCGGCCACGTCATGCCCAAGCGCAACCTTGGCGCCCATTTCCTTGGCAGTCTTTCGGGCATCGGCAAGCGACAAGGTGGCATAACTGCCAAGATTCATGATTCGTTGCTTGCCGGCAAAGCGGTAACGGAATCGCCAGCCGGGGACGGTATCGCCCTCCCTGAAACGAAGATAAAGACCATCGCCTATGGCCTTCCCCTCGAATCGTTCCCCGGTCTTGATCCAAGCACGAATTTCAATGTCGGTAATCTTGCTCATGATCGCCTCGCTATACGTTATTTGCGCATCTGCTCAATGTGTACCCAGATTTTCACCTCGGAAGGTCAGTGGGTACACGCTTGGGTACACACAAATCATGCGCTTTCCTGGAATTGTATGCAACGTACAGAAACGAAAAAGCCGCTGTTTAAGCGGCTTTACGTGGTTACGTGCAGTTTCCTGATACGTTGTGAAACGTCACTCTATGTTTTGGATCTGCTCGCGCATCTGCTCGATCAACACTTTCAATTCCATCGCGGTCTGCGACACCTCGGCCGCGACCGATTTTGAGCCCAGGGTGTTGGCCTCGCGGTTGAACTCCTGCATCAGGAAATCCAGCCGCTTGCCGGCCGCGCCGCCTTTTTCGAGGATGCGGCGCAATTCGGCAAGATGGGTCTGGAGCCGGGACAACTCCTCGTCCACGTCGATCTTCTGGGCGAACAGCGCGACTTCCTGGCGAATGCGGTCTTCGTCCCCTGCCGCCATGACCTCCCGGAGGCGGGAGGCCAGTTTCTCGCGGTAGGCGGCAACCAGGCGCGGAATGTGCGGCAGCACGCCCGCCACGAGCGCGTCCATCTGGCCGGAACGCTCCAACAGGAAAGCTTTCAGCTTGTCGCCCTCGCGCCGGCGCGAGGCGGAAAGCTCGTCGAGGCCCCTGCGCAGCAGCCCCAGGCAAGCGCCATGCAGGCTCTCGACATCGATGCTGTCGCCTTCGATCATGCCGGGCCAGCGCAACAGGTCGGCCACTCCCAGCGGCCGCCCGTCGGGCAGCAGCGCCTGGGCGGCGCGGCCGAGCTGCGCCAGCTGACCGGCCAGCGCGGCGTTGAGCCGCAGCGGCGCCTGTCCGGCGGCGCGGGCGGTAAAGTTGAGCCGGCATTCCACCTTGCCGCGGCTCAGGACGGCGCCGATCTGTTCGCGCAGGGCGGGTTCGAGTGCGCGGAACGCCTCGTCCAGGCGGAACTGGATCTCCAGGTAGCGCGAGTTGATGGTGCGCAATTCCAGGCTGAGCGAGCCCGGCTCCACTTCCTGCACCACTGCGGCAAATCCGGTCATGCTGTAAATCATGGGAACCCGTTTCAGTTCTATGTGGGTCGGGCACCCCGTGCCCGACAATTTCGTTGGCGTATTGGGGCGGGGCTGTCCTGTTACCGGCCCGGCCAAGACTTTACTTTATCCAGCCAAATCAGAATAATGGAAAAGTTGACAATCATACAGATGGCGCGATGGCCTCACAACCTAATCGGGCGCTCCCTTGCGGCTATCGGCTGCTCAATTACCGCATCGAAAAACAGCTCAGTGCCGGCGGTTTCAGCCTGGTCTACCTGGCCGTGGACGAAAACGACGTGCCGGTAGCAATCAAGGAGTTCCTGCCCAACGCTCTGGCCCTGCGCGAGTCGGGATCCCTGGTGCAGGCCACCTCGGCGGAAAACCTCAACCTGTTCCGCTATGGGATGAAATGTTTTTTCGAGGAAGGCCTGGCCCTCGCCAAGATCTCCCATCCCAACGTGGTGCGGGTAACCAATTTCTTCCGCGCCAACGACACCGTCTACATGGTGATGCAGTACGAGCGCGGCCGCACCCTGCAAGACTACATCCTGCACCGCAAGAAAGAAATCAAGGAAAACTTCATCCGGCGCATTTTCGCCGAGCTGCTCGGCGGCCTGCGCGAGGTCCATGCCCACAAGATCCTGCATCTCGACATCAAGCCCTCGAACATCTACATCCGCCTGGACGGATCGCCGCTGTTGATCGATTTCGGCGCGGCACGGCAAACCCTGACCCAGGAAAAAACCAGCCTCAACCCGATGTACACGCCGGGCTTCGCCGCGCCCGAGCAATACAGCCATGACCGCGGCAAGCTCGGCCCGTGGACGGACATCTACGGCGTCGGCGCCAGCATGTTCGCCTGCCTGTTCGGTTTTGCGCCGCAGGCGGCCAATTTGCGCATGGAGGACGACAAGCAGGAATCGGTAAAAAAAATCTGGGTCGGCCATTATTCCGACCACCTGCTTGAACTGATCGACTGGTGCCTCAAGCTCGATCCGCTGCTGCGGCCACAAAGCGTGTTCGCGCTGCAAAAGGCGCTGCTGGAAAACGCAGCGGAACCGGGAGCCCAGAAAAAACCCTCGCTGCTGAACAGCCTGCGCAACAAATTCGGCAAAACGGGTGACCGATGAAATTCTCCATTTTTCAAGCCAGTCGCCAGGGCGGCCGCAAATACAACCAGGACCGCCTGGCCTATTCCTACAGCCGGGACGCCCTCCTGATGGTGGTCGCAGACGGCATGGGCGGACATTTCCACGGTGAAATCGCCTCGCAGATCGTCGTCCAGTTCCTGGTGGACAACTTCCAGAAACAGGCGACGCCCGCGCTACGAGACCCGTTCCGCTTCCTGCTCGACGCCATCGGCCAGGCCCACGAAGCGATCGGCGATTACGTGCTGGCGCACGGCCTGAAGGATCATCCGCGCACCACCTGCATCGCCTGCGTGGTGCAGGGCCGCAACGCCTACTGGGCGCATGTCGGCGACACCCGCCTCTACCTGTTCCGCAACGGCAAGCTGGTGATGCGCACGCGCGACCACTCCCTGGTGCAGCAGCTGTTCGAGCGCGGGCAAATCAGCGAAGACCAGATGACCACGCACCCGGACCGCAACAAAATCTACAACTGCCTCGGCGGCCCCATCCCCCCCGACATCGAATTGTCGCGCAAGACGCCGCTACGCGAAGGGGATACCCTGCTGCTCTGTTCCGACGGGCTGTGGAGCCTGCTTTCGGTCAGCGAAATCGCCTCGATTCTCGACACTTACCCGATCACCGCGGCCGTCCCCGAACTGCTCGACCACGCCGAGCTGCGCGGCGGCGAAGAAGGCGACAACCTGAGCGCCATCGGCATGCGCTGGGGCGACGAGAGCGAAGTGCTCAATCCGCGTTCGATTTCCACCGCCACCATGCCGCTCGATTCCTTCACCGTGGAACTCGACGCCTTCGACATGACACAGGGCAAACACGGCGAAATGGAAGTATCGGAAGCGGACATCGAACGCGCCATCGCCGAGATCCAAGCGGCGATCCAGAAATATTCAAAGTAGGTCGGGCACCCCGTGCCCGACGGCTGGGCTATCCGACAGGCGCATTGCCTCAAGATAAAAGGTTACCGAAGGGGTGATCGTTTCTTCAAGTTGGATGGTTACCGAATGAGTTTGAAGATGGTACTCAGTTTACGCTGAATCTGGTTCTGGATCAGGAAC
>JAHFRP010000023.1 GCA_023266195.1 Sulfuricella sp. | reverse complement strand
TTCGCCGGGATGACCGCTCCCATATGCTGTACCTACCCGAGTCCTGGAAAACCCGCGTGGATACACCATATCAGGGATGTCGGTCATCTCATTTCTCCGTAGGATTTACCGGAAGAGCCAAGATTTTCTTCTTTTCACCGCCGGAACAAGCTGCGTTCCCAGGTAATGTCTCATGCTGCCGTATCCGCTACAATTGCGGCTTCGGTTATCGGACTGCCTTTTGTTATGTTTACCAGATTTGCCGCGCCACTCGTTTCGGCCCTGTTTGTCCTTTTCGGCTGCGCCACGGCGCCCATCCCCGCGAATGCTCCCGTTTCCCAAGTCCAGCCCGCGCCCAAGCCGGCGCCGAAAATCGCGCTGGTACTGGGTGGCGGCGCGGTTCGCGGGTTCGCCCACATCGGCGTGATCAAGACTTTGGAAGCACACGGCATCGTGCCGGACATCATGGTGGGCACCAGCGCCGGTAGCGTGGTCGGGGCGCTGTACGCGGGCGGCTACAGCGGCTTCGAGCTGCAGAAAATCGCGCTGCAGCTGGAACAGGACAGCGTCGGCGACTGGGCCTTGCCAGACCGGGGCTTCATCAAGGGCGAGATGCTGCAGAATTTCATCAACAAGGCGCTGCAGAACCGCGCCATCGAGAAGCTGAACAAGCCATTTGCCGCTATCGCCACCGATTTGCAGACCGGCGAGGCGATGGCGTTCCGGCGCGGCAACACGGGCATGGCGGTGCGCGCGTCGAGCAGCATTCCCGGCGTATTTCAGCCGGTCACGATCGGCGGCAGGGAGTATGTCGATGGTGGACTGGTCAGTCCGGTGCCGGTGAAAGCGGCGCGCGCGATGGGGGCGGACATCGTGATCGCGGTGGATATCTCGGGCAAGCCGAAGATCACCCGGCTCAACGACAGCATCGACATCATGCTGCAGGCGTTCAGCATCATGGGGCAGACGATAGGGCGCTATGAACTGGCCGAGGCGGACGTGGTGATCCGGCCGCAAACCGGCATGATCGGCGCCACCGAGTTCGACCGGAAGCACCTGGCCATCATGGAAGGGGAGAAGGCGGCGCTAGCCGCGCTGCCGCTTATTCGTTCGAAGCTGCAAAAGGCAGGTGGGACGTGACCATCCGGCGCGCGCCGTTGAACCGCTTGACCCAGTAGCTCTCGCTCATGTTGACCACCTCGACGCCGCGGCCGGTGACCGAGGCATGGACGAATTTGTTGTCGCCGAGATAGATGCCGACATGGGAATAGGTATGGCGCATGGTGTTGAAGAACACCAGGTCGCCGGGCTGCAATTCCGAAATTGCGATTTTCTGCCCGAACATGCTGATGGCGCGGGCATTATGCGGCAGAACCAGGCCGGCAGCCTGGCTGAAAACATGGCTGACGAAGCCGCTGCAATCCAGGCCGGTCTCGGGCGAATTGCCGCCGAACTTGTAGTTCACACCGACCAGGCTCAGCGCGTAGACCAGCGTGTCCTGCGCCTTGTTGATCGAGCTTGACAGCATGGTTTGGCGCGGTGCTTCCGGTTCTGGCGCAATGCTGTTGTCGCCGGCCCAAGCCGTGCCGGCCAGCAATAGAAGTCCACCGTAAAAGAAAATTTTGTGAAAATGCATCATTTTTACTTATGGAGGGATTCGCTTATTTTAACGATTGTGGCCGCCAGGTCAAGAAAACTCCCGCCACAATGGCTAAAATCTAATCTGGAGTAGTGAGTAAAGGGCAGTCATGCCATTCCGCGACCGTAACGAAGCCGCGCTTCGCCTGGCGGAGCACCTTGCCGAATACAAAGGCCGAAACCCGTTGATATTGGCGATTCCGCGCGGCGCGGTGCCGATGGCCAGGATCGTTGCCGACGCGCTGGACGGCGAGGTGGACGTGGTGCTGGTGAGGAAGCTGCGCGCGCCTTTCAGCCCGGAATTCGCCGTCGGTTCGGTGGATGAGAGCGGCTGGACCTATATCGCAGATTATGCGGCGCGAGCCGGCGCCACTCCAGAATACCTCGAAACCGAGAAGCAGGCACAGCTGGAAACCATGCGCCGCCGCCGTACCGAATATACTCCGGTGCGGCCGCCGACCGATCCCGCCGGGCGCATCGTGATCGTGATCGACGATGGCCTGGCCACGGGCTCGACCATGATTTCAGCGCTGCACGCCCTGCGCGCGAAAAACCCCGAGAAGCTGATCTGCGCCGTACCGGTGTCGCCGCCGGATACGCTGGAAACGGTAGCACGCTATGCCGACGAGGTGGTCTGCCTGGAAACGCCGGCCTGGTTTCAGGCGGTCGGGCAGTTTTACACGGACTTTCCGCAGGTGGAGGACAGCGAGGTGATTGCGATCCTGCGCGGGAAGGCAGAGTAGGTGCGAATTTATTCGCACACAACCTTAAAACCTACTTGGCCGCCGATGAACACCGATAAACGCCGATATTCCACGGCGTTATAAAACTTTTTTCAGTCACGCCCGCAAAATGAGTCGGT
This sequence comes from Sulfuricella sp., assembly GCA_023266195.1. Classification (GTDB taxonomy): domain Bacteria; phylum Pseudomonadota; class Gammaproteobacteria; order Burkholderiales; family Sulfuricellaceae; genus Sulfuricella. The sequence goes on along the minus strand of JAHFRP010000023.1, from coordinate 17,968 downwards.
GGAAAACGCAGTGTTTTGATTAATCGGCGTTTATCGGTGTTCATCGGCGGTTAATTGTTTTTGATCAATTACGTGCGAATGAATTCGCACCTACGCAATCAGCGCATCGCCAGATATTGGCCGAACCAGCTTGCGGCGTATTTCGCCACTTGTTCCAGCGCGCCCGATTCCTCGAACAGATGGCTGGCGCCGGGGACGATCACCAGTTTCTTTTCGCATTTCAGCTGCTCATATGCCGCGTGGTTGAGCTCGATCACCACGCTGTCGGCGCCGCCCACGATCAACAGGGTAGGCGCAGTGACCTGGCGCAGGGCATCGTCTCCGGCCAAGTCGGGGCGGCCGCCGCGGGAAACGATGGCGGCGATTTCGCCGTCTTCCGCCGCCGCCTGCAAAGCCGCCGCCGCGCCGGTGCTGGCGCCGAAATAGCCGATGGCGAGGGATTGCGTCCGCCCCATGCTTTTCAGCCAGCGGGTGGTGGCCAGCAGGCGTCCGGTCAGCAGCGGGATGTCGAAGCGGGTGGCGTAATCGGTGTCTTCCGACCGCGTCAACAGGTCGATCAGCAACGTGCCCAGGCCGGCATCGCGCAGCACGCCGGCCACGTAGTTGTTGCGCGGGCTCAGGCGGCTGCTGCCGCTGCCATGCGCGAACAGGACCACGCCAGACGCGTTTTCCGGCAGGTCCAGCATGCCTTCCAGGCTGACGCCGTTGGCCGGGATGCTGACCAGTTTTGGGGACCCAGTAGGTTTCATGGCGTAACTCCTCTTAGAAGCCGTTTAAAAAATTACTGTGCGGCCGCGATGCGGGGTCGGGCGGCGCTCGGAATCCTCATGTACTTCAAGTGCATTCCGGTTCCTCCGCTCCGGCTTCCCCCACCTCGCAGCCGCTCGCTACATTTTTTTAAACAGCTTCTTACGAACGAGCCGGCCGAGCACAGGCTTATCGGCCGGCTTGCAGCACCACCGGGATGCGGCGCGCGCCGAACTGGCCGGCGAATTTTTCGAAGCGGCCGGCAATCGGCGCGCCGCAGTCGGGGCAATGGCCGTCGTCGGTCAGGCGGTAGGATTCGATCTGATACCAGTCGCGCACGATGAGCGGTTTCCGGCATGACGGGCAATAGGTGGTGTCGCCCTCGGCATCGTGCACGTTGCCGGTGTAGACGTAGCGCAGGCCTTCCCGCATGGCGATGCGGCGGGCGCGCGACAGCGTCGCCGCCGGGGTGGGCGGCACGTCCATCATCTTGTAGTCGGAATGGAAGGCCGAGAAGTGCAGCGGTACGTCGCCGCCCAGTTCCTTATACACCCAGCGCGACAGGGCGGCGAGTTCCTCGTCGCTGTCGTTGTGGCCAGGGATGAGCAGGGTGGTGATCTCGAACCATACGTCCGTTTCGCGCCGCAGGTAGACCAGCGTATCCAGCACCGGCTGGAGGTGGGCGCCGCAAATCTTGTAATAGAAATCGTCGGTGAAACCCTTCAGGTCGACGTTGGCGGCGTCCATTTTGGCGTAGAACTCGCGCCGCGCCTGGTCGTGGATATAGCCGGCGGTGACCGCCACGGTCTTGATCCCGCGCTCGCGGCAGGCGTCGGCGGTGTCCATCGCGTATTCGGCGAAGACCACCGGGTCGTTGTAGGTGAAGGCCACGCTCTTGCAGTTGTAGCGCTGTGCCGCTTCGGCGATGGTTTCTGGCGCGGCTTGATCCATCAGCCGATCCATGTCGCGCGCTTTGCTGATGTCCCAGTTCTGGCAGAACTTGCAGGTCAGATTGCAGCCGGCGGTGCCGAACGAGAGGATGCTCGAACCGGGGTGGAAATGGTTGAGCGGTTTCTTCTCGATCGGGTCGATGCAAAAGCCGGACGAGCGGCCGTAGGTGGTCAGCACCATGCGGCCGTCCTCGACCATGCGCACGAAGCACAGGCCGCGCTGGCCTTCGCGCAGCTTGCAGTCGCGCGGACACAGGTCGCACTGGATGCGGCCGTCGTCGAGTTTGTGCCACCAGCGGGCGGGGTAATTCCCGCTTATGTCAGATCCGATTCTTTCCATTTGTTCACCGTATAGCAAGACAGTTTGACCTCCTTGGCCCAGAAATCCGCCGGCAGTCCCGCCTTGCGCTTGAGGTGGGCCATGAAAATACCGCATTCCGGCAGCTGCTCCCATACCTGGGGCAGGAAAGTGCTGCGGTGGCGGCCGTATTCGAGCACCACGCCGTCGATGCCCGGCCGCAGTTGGGCCAGCGCGTCGCTCTCGCTGCTGAAGTGCATCGGATGCATCGGCGACAGCAGGGAAACCTCAACCTCGGTATATCCCAGCTCGGCCAGGGTCAGCGGCGCAAAGCGCGGGTCGCGGAAAGCCGCCGCAACGGCGTTGGCCTTGATGTCGTCGAGCAGCGGGCGGCATGCTTCCAGGCTGCCGATGCAGCCGCGCAGATCGCCGTTCTGGGTCAGAGTGACGAAGCAGGCGCCGGGTTCCCCGAGCCACGAAGCCTGTTCGTCCGCCGGGATGGGCCGGCCCAATGCCTGCGAGATGGCGGAGCGGGCGATCGGCAGCAGGATTTTCCCTCTTTCAGTGGTCATCGTTCGGTTCCTCGGTAAAAGCAAAGGCGGCATAGCCGACCACGCGGCTCTTGTCGCCGGCGGTGTCGCCGGAATTGCGCAGATCGAGCAGGAGCGGCTTGAGACGGTGATTGCGGGCGGCGACGAGCAGGCCGTTGACCGGCGTGCCGCCGCAGGCCTGCTGGTGGTTGAGCGGCCCGCGCAGGGCCAGGATCGCCCGCACGGTGCCGCCGTCGGCGCGCTGCGCATCGCGGTACGGCAGGAAATGGGACAGGTCCGAGCTGATCACGATCAGCGTTTCCGGTCCACCCCACAGGCGTTCGAGCACTTCCGCCACTTCCTGCGGCGTGGCGTCGCCCACCGCCAGCGGCACCAGCTTGAAGTCGTCGAGCACGGTTTGCAGGAACGGCAGCTGCACTTCCAGCGAATGTTCCCAGGCATGGGCCTGATCGAAGCGCACGACCTGCGGCAGGTCGGCGATGCGCGCCATCGCTTCGAGGTCGAGCGGCACCACGCCGAGCGGCGTGGCGAAGCCTTCCGCATCGGGCAGGGCAAGCCCGCGCACCGGCACCCGGTGCACCGGGCCGAGCAGCACCACGCGGCGATAAACGTCCCGCCCCTGTTGCAGCAGCGCATAGGCGCTGGCGGCGACCGGCCCGGAATAAATATGGCCGGCATGGGGTACAATAACCGCCTTGGGCAGGGTGGCCGGTTTTTCCAGGCGCCGCGCCGCGTCCGCCAGCATGGAGGCGATTTCCCCGGCCAGCGGTTCGGCCTGGCCGGTATAGAAGGAACCGGCGACGGCGGCGGGACGGATTTGCTTCATGGAATCTCCTGTCACCTATATGGGATTGTTAAACCATCGGTTCAAGATAACTCTGTTCGAAAAATAATGCCAATTTACTATGCTTTGATTCCCGCCGCCGGTTCCGGTTCACGCATGGGCGGCGAAATGCCCAAGCAATATCTTCCCGTGCTCGGCCGGCCGTTGATCCACTACGCCGTCGCCGCGCTGTGCGCGCATCCCCGAATCGCCCGCGTTTACGTGGTCCTGGCGCCGGACGACAACCTCTGGCAATCGTTCGACTGGAGCGCTTTCGCCGACAAGCTCGTGCCGCTTTATTGCGGCGGCGCGGAGCGGTTCGAGTCGGTGAAGAACGGCCTGGAGGCGATCCGGAACGAGATCGGTTTCGAGGATTGGGTGCTGGTGCACGACGCCGCCCGCCCCGGCCTGAGCGGTGAATTGCTCGACCGCCTGATCGCCGAAATCGGCGAAGACCCTTTCGGCGGGCTGCTGGCGGTGCCGGTGGCCGATACCTTGAAGCGCGCCGATGCGGACCGCCGCGTGCTGCGCACCGAGCCGAGGGACGGCTTGTGGCAGGCGCAGACGCCGCAGATGTTCCGCTTCGGGCTGTTGCAGCGCGCGCTGTCGCTGTTGGACGGCGCAGTGACCGACGAGGCGCAGGCCGTGGAAAAGCTCGGATTCCAGGTCAAGCTGGTGGCCGGCGACATCACCAATTTCAAGGTCACCTATCCGCGGGACATCAGGCTGGCGGAGATGATCGTTGGCCGCGGGTAGGGCCGAATTCATTCGGCCATCTGAATGGTTTTGTGGATGCGGCGTAGGTCGGGCACCCTGTGCCCGACGCCTTGATGGTCGTGGCGAGATTTGTCGGGCACGGGGTGCCCGACCTACGGCGCCGCAAATATAAATTTCGGAGGGTGGCATTCATGAGAGTCGGGCAAGGTTTCGATGTCCACCAATTGGTGGAAGGCCGCAAGCTGATCGTCGGCGGCGTGGAAATTCCCTACGAGCGCGGTCTGCTCGGCCATTCCGACGCGGACGTGCTGCTCCACGCCATTTGCGACGCGCTGCTCGGCGCGGCGGCCCTGGGCGACATCGGCCGCCACTTTCCCGACACCGACCCGCGCTACAAGGGCATCGACAGCCGCAGGCTGCTGCGCGAAGTGGCCCGCCTGCTGCGAGACCAGTGTTATCGAGTCGTCAATCTGGACGCCACGATCATCGCCCAGGCGCCGAAAATGGCGCCGCACATTCCGCAAATGGTGGCCAACATCGCATCCGACCTGGGCGTGGCGGCGGATTGCGTCAACGTCAAGGCCACCACCACCGAGAAATTGGGCTACACCGGGCGGGGCGAGGGGGTTGCAGCGCAGGCGGTATGTCTGATTGGGCGGGGCGTCGCCGAATAAGGCGTAGGCCGGCACGCCGTGCCCAACATCCAACCTGATCGTCGGGCACGGCGTGGCCGGCCTACGATAGAAGCTCAGGAATCTGTCGGGCTTAAAGGAAATCCGCTGCAAATCCGCTTGGCCGGCACCCGTTTCGCCGCTTTTTTGGTCAATAGAGCGACTATTGACCTGCAAAACCGGCCGGATGAAATTCGTCCTCGCCCAGCCGATTTTTGCGGGCATCCGCTTCGCGGCTTGCCTGCCTGACCCTCTGCGCTTCGATTCTTCAAGTCCAGGCTAGCTTAAAAACTCGTTGCTCTGGAACGCCAGCACGCCGGAGCGGCCGGGAATTTCGCCCATCGCCACTTCGTGCCGGGGCAGCTTGTCCAGTTCCAGGCTTGCGAAGTAATCCTTGAGCGATACCAGCTCGTAGCCCTGCGCTTTCCAGCCGGACAGCAGTTCGTCGAATACGCCGGCCAGCTTCATCCCTTCCAGTTCGGCGTGCAGGGTGTAGACATGGCCGGTGGGCGGCGGGTTTTCGGTCAGCGCCAGAAGGTGCTGCGCTACATTGTCTGGCGTGATGCCGCCGATGCCGATGAGTTCGTCCAGCGTAGGCAGGGTGGTGGGCAGCTGCGGACAGGCGATGATCTCGGCGTTCCAGATCGGGATGAAGGGATGCGTGCCACGCGTGTCGGAGCAATAATCGAACTTCAGTCGCTGCTCCAGGCGCAGGGCGTGGACGTTCATCTGCCAACCGGCGGCGCCGTGGGTCTTGGCGGGCTCGCCGAAGATGTTTTCGAAAGCGTCGCAGGCCAGCTTCATTTCCCGCGCCGTCCAGACGGCATCCTTATGCGCGACGTAATCTTGCCACTTGATATGGTCGTGGCAATGGATGCCGATTTCGAAGCTATTGTCGCGCACCGCCCGCAAGATGGGCGCGCAGTGCTTGCCGATATCCGGCCCGGGCAGCAGCGTGCCGTACATCAGGGTCTTGAGGCCGTAGTGCTCGACCACCGAAGTGCGTGAGATCTTCTTCATGAAGCCGGGGCGGAACACGCGCTTGATGGCGCGGCCGGTATGGTCGGTACCGAGACTGAACAGGAAAGTCGCGCCGGCTTCATGCTTTTTCAGGATTTCGACCAGGCGCGGCACGCCCTCGCGGGTGCCGCGGTAGGTGTCGACGTCGATTTTTAAGGCTAACTTCATGTGACGAGTCAGGAGATAGGAGTGAGGAGTAAAGAGTATGTCGGGGGTAATCCTCACCCCTCACTCTTCACTCCTTACTGCGGAGTTTAATCCACCAGTTTGCGAGCTTCGGCAACCTGCCCGCGGTAGGCGTCGAAGATGTGCCGGAGCGCATCGGCCATGGTGACTTGCGGCTTCCAGCCAAGGTCGTTCATAGTGTTCTCAATTTTGGGAGTCCGGTTTGGCACGTCCTGGTAGCCTTTGCCGTAGTAGTCGACCGAGTTGACGTCGACGGCATGCACTTTCTTGACGCTCTCGGCGTATTCCGGGTAGTCGGCGGCAAGGTCCAGCATCATTTTCGCCAATTCCTTCACCGAGTAGTTGTTGGAGGGGTTACCGATGTTGTAGATCTGGCCGGTGGCGACGCCATTCTTGTTTTCGATGATTTTCATCAGCGCGTCGATGCCGTCCGAGACGTAGGTATAGGAGCGCTTGGCCGCGCCGCCGTCCACCAGCTTGATGTCTTCGCCGCGCACGATGTGGCCGAGGAACTGGGTGATCACGCGCGAGCTGCCTTCCTTGGCGGTATTGATGTTGTCCAGTCCGGCGCCGATCCAGTTGAACGGGCGGAACAGCGTGAAGTTGAATTCGGTCTTCATCGCGTAGGCCCAGATCACGCGGTCCATCAGCTGTTTGGAGCAGGAGTAGATCCAGCGTGGCTTGTTGATCGGGCCGAGGATCAGTTCGGAATTTTCCGGGTCGAATTCGCCGTCGCGGCACATGCCGTAGACTTCCGAAGTGGACGGGAAAATCAGGTGTTTGCCGTACTGCACGCACTGGCGCACGATCGGCAGGTTGGCTTCGAAATCCAGCTCGAATACCTTGAGCGGCTCCTTGACGTAGGTGGCCGGGGTGGCGATGGCGACCAGCGGCAGAATGACGTCGCATTTCTTGACGTGATATTCGATCCACTCCTTGTTGATGGTGATGTCGCCTTCGAAGAAGTTGAAGCGCGGATTGTCCATCAGATCGGCAACGCGCTCGCTGTACATGTCCATACCGTAGACTTCCCAGTCGGTCGTCTCGAGGATGCGCTTGGAGAGGTGGTGGCCGATGAAGCCGTTCACACCCAGGATTAATACCTTTTTCATCGTTCTTTTTCCTAAGTCAATAATAAATATCTATATTCCCAGCGGCAGGGAGCCGGCGCCTCGGGCCTTGAATTCGTCTGCACTCATCGCCTTGCCGTCGAGTTCGAATGCCAGTATCCGCAGCACGCCCCCGTCGCCGCAGTCGGCATAGCAGCTGCCATTCTCGCAATAGAATGCCGGCCCGTGCCCGCGTCCCTTGCGTTTCGGCTCGGGTAGGGTTTTCAGCACCCGCATCGGTTGGCCGGCAAGCCAGGTATAGGCTCCGGGATAGGGCGGCGCCACTGCGCGTACCAGGTTATGGATGGTCTGCGCGCTTTGCAGCCAGTCGATTTTACCATCTTCCGGGCGGCGTCCGCCGAAATATCCGCCTTGGCTCAAATCCTGCGGCAAGAACCTTGCAGACCCCGCGATCAATTCCGGCAGGCAGCGGTCGAGCGCGATTTCAGCCGCGCATGTGACCTTGTGGAACACTTCCAGCGCGGTATCGTTGGGCAGGATCGGCACGGCCTGCTGATCGACAATGGCGCCATTGTCGGGCTTTTCGTTCATCACGTGCAGTGTCGAGCCGGTTTCGCGCTCGCCCCTGATGATCGCCCAGTTCACCGGTACCCGGCCACGGTACTTGGGTAGCAGCGAGCCGTGCATGTTGAATGCGCCGCGTGTCGGAATATCAAGCACGGCTTTCTTCAGCATGTTGCGGTAGTAGAAGGAGAAAATGAAATCCGGCCTGAGCGCCTTGATTTGCGCGACGATTTCCGGCGCATTGGGATCGTCCGGCGTAATCACGGGAATGTCGTGCAGCGCCGCCAGTTCAGCTACGCTGCCGAACCAGATGTTTTCGCTGGGATTGTCGGTGTGCGTCACCACCAGCGGGATTTTTATGCCGTGGGCGAGCAGCACCGACAGACAGCGCACGCCTACGTTGTGGTAAGCGAAGACGATGGCTCGCGGAGGGATGGGCATGATTGTTTGTTTGACGAATGAATTGACGGGCGCTGCGCGGCTTCATCGCGTAAGAAATAATAGGGGACAGCCACTATTTTCGTGCGGACACACTCGAAAACAGTGGCTTGTCCCCAATTTACTACAGACCAAATAACTGTGTCCCCGGTTTACGGAGCCGAGTTAAAGTGAGCTTGGCCTCTTTGGTGACCTGCTCGTTATCCGGATAACGACGGGCCTACGTCCAGTCAGGTTGGCTATTCCTTGGTGACGCAGAAATAGCCGCCACGCGGGAAAGGTTTGCCATCGATATCTTTGGCGAGAGGGTGGTAGCCGATGGCTCGATAGTGAACATCCTTGGTATCCATGCTGCTGCAAATGGTTTGGCCATCCGCTGCGAGTTTGGCGGGGACGGGGCCGAAGGCACCGGGGTTATCCCATACCCTGCTTCTGTTGTCGTTGGGATCGTTGACAATGCGAGGCGGAACATCGCCCGGCTGGCTGCCCATCATAGGAGCCGTTGAGCAGCCAGCCAAAATGCCGGTGGCGACAAGTGACGCAAACAGTACTTTCTGGGTCTTGGATTTCATTGCAATTTCCCCCTAAAAAAACAAAAAAACGCCAGAGATTCTGGCTTAACCTGGGTTCCTCTCTTCTAAGATTTAAGTCGAAGAAGATACAACTGGAACCCTTCCACAGAAATCTGCTCCGCAACCAGTTTTGGAGCGGCGAATAAATGACTGTTCGGAAATTAATCTGCTATAACGATATTGGTGAAGAACTCTTGTAGCATCTGAACACGGGTGATACCTATCCGCTATTACAGGTTTCCCTGATGCGCGCAGCGCCGATTTCGCTTTTCTGTCTGGCATCTTGGTCGTATGCATAGATCGGATGTTGGTGTCAAGGAGTGCTTTGGCGGTCATGCGGCGCTTCCCGGTACTTTGTGCGTGTTCCCACCTCGGTGATATTTTGTTTCACAGCGGGTTATTATCGCCCATAAGCAAATAATAGCACGTAAATTACGTGCGATTGTCATTTTCCAGGATCGCCTGGACCAGATACCTCGGCCGGTGCCGCACCTGCTGGTACACGCGCCCGACATACTCGCCCAAAAGGCCGATGCCGAACAGGGTGATGCCAATCAGGAAGAAGGCGATGGCGAACAGGGTGAACAGGCCTTCGGCTTCCGGCCCGACGATCAGGCGGCGGATGAACAGGTAAACCACGAATAGCGCCGACAGGATGGACACCGCAATGCCGACCAGCGAGAACATTTGCAGCGGCACCACCGAGAAGCCGGTCATCAGGTCGAAATTGAGGCGGATCAGGCTGTAGAGCGAGTATTTCGATTCGCCTTCCGCGCGCTCCTCGTGCTCCACCGCCACTTCGGCGGGGCGCTGGGCGAAGGTGTAGGCGAGCGCCGGGATGAAGGTGTTGACCTCCCGGCAGGAATTGATCGCGTCGATGATGTCGCGGCTGTAGGCGCGCAGCATGCAGCCCTGGTCGGTCATCTTGATGCGGGTGATGCGTTCGCGCATCCGGTTCATGGCGCGCGAGGCGACGTGCCGCCACCAGCTGTCGCTGCGCTGCTTGCGGATGCTGCCGATGTAGTCGTAGCCCTCGTCCATCTTGGCGAGCAGCTTGCCGATTTCCTCCGGCGGATTTTGCAGGTCGGCGTCGAGGGTGACGACACGTTTCCCCCGGCAATTCTCGAAACCGGCCATGATCGCCATGTGCTGGCCGAAGTTGCCGTTGAACAGCACCACGCGGGTCACGTCCGGCCGCTTTTGGAACTGCTCGCGCAGGATGGCGGGCGAGCGGTCGCGGCTGCCGTCGTTGATGAAAACGATCTCGTAGGAAATGCCGAGCCGGTCGAGCGCGGGGTAGAGCCGGTCGAACAGGGTGTGCAGGCCCTGTTCCTCGTTGTAAACCGGGACGATGACGGAGAGTTCGATGGAGTTCATTTCCTGGCGGCCTCGATGATGTCCTTGACTGCGGCGCACACCCGTTCCACGTCGGCGAGTTCCATCGCCGGAAAAAGCGGCAGGGTGACGGTTTCACGGCCGATTTTTTCGGCGTGGGGGAAGTCGCCTTCCTTGAAGCCCATGCTGCGGAACAGCGTGAACAGGTGGATGCTCGGGTAGTGCACGCCGACGCCGATTCCCCGCTGCTTCATCGCTTCGATGAATTCACCGCGGCCGATGCGGATGCGGTCCAGCGGCAGCAGGACCTGGAACATGTGCCAGTTGCTGTCGGAGAAATCTTCCAGCGGCAGCTCGCAGCCCAGCGATCGGTCGAAACAGGCGAAATAGTGTTTCACCAGCTCGCGGCGCCGGGCGTTGAAGGCATCGACCCGTTTCAACTGGCCCAGTCCGATGCGGGCGGCGATGTCGGTCAGATTGTATTTGCCGCCCGCGACATCCACGTCCATGCCGCCGTCGGGCGAACGCACCACACCCTGCAAGCGCAGTTTTTCCGCCAGGGGAATCTGTGCTTCATCGCTTAGCACCAGGCAGCCGCCTTCGCCGGTGGTCATGTTCTTGTTGGCGTGAAAGCTGAACGAGATCAGGTCGCCGAACGAGCCGATTCTTCGGTCCTGCCAGGTGGCGCCCATCGACTGCGCCGCGTCTTCGATGACGCGCAGATGGTGTTTCTCCGCGATGGCGTAAAGGCGATCCCGATCCACCGGCAACCCGGCCAGATCGACCGGGATGATGGCCTTGGTGCGCGGGGTGATGGCGGCTTCGATGCGGTCCACGTCGATGTTGCGCGTCACCGGGTTCACATCGACGAATACCGGCCTGGCGCCGACGTGGAGGACGACGTTCGCCGTCGCGACCCACGACATCGGCGTCGTGATCACCTCGTCGCCGGGGCCGACGCCGCAAAGCTGCAGCGCTACTTCCAGTGTGGCCGTGCCGGAATTGAAGGTGCGCACCGGCCGGCCGCCGAAATATTCGGATAGCGCGGCTTCGAATTCCTTGACCTTGGGGCCGCTCGATAACCAGCCGGATTGCAGCACTTCGACCACGCCCTGGATGGTGGCTTCGTCCAGAGTGGGTCTGGTAAAAGGTAGGTAGTCCATGGTTTTAGTTTTGAGGTTTTAGTTTTGAGTTGTACGGAGGTGCAGCGCAACCGCCATTCGACATTCAAAATTAAAAACCCAAAATTATTTTAGCTCCTGGCAACGATATAAACCCCGATGATAATAATCCCGATGCCCGCCAGGCGGGTCAGCGAAACCGCCTCGCCGAACAGCCACCAGGCGGCCAGCGCGTTGACCACGTAGCCGATCGACAGCATCGGATAGGCGATGCTGACTTCGACGCGCGACAGCGCCATGATCCATACCACCACGCTGATCACGTAGAAGCTCAGTCCGCCCAGGATGTGCGGCTCGGTGGCGAGCTGCCAGCCGATCGGCAGGATGTTGTCGCGGCTGAAGGTGAAATGGCCGACGGCGTTGGTGCCGGCTTTCAGCAGCAGTTGGGCTGCGGCGTTGAGCAGCACGCCGGTGAGGACGAGGGAAAAGCTGAGCGGGTTCATGGTTTTTTGATCACCACACGGCGGGTGTCCTGGGCGATGCGTTGCATCGGCAGGCCGTTCGCCTTGAATTGTCGATAAACATCCGGCGGCATGATCGCCAGCGCGTAGGGTTGCTTGCGCCAGGCCTGCTCGAAGTCGGCCAGGGTCGGCAGCCATTTGCCCGGTTCCTGGGTCAGCCCGAATTCCATTTCATCCTGAAAAGCGACCAGAGTGACGCTACGCTTGATATAGAACGGCAGGGTCTGGTCGTACATGCCGACGCTGTAGAACGGTGCATCCGGCTTGAGATAGGGCTGGATCTGGCGCGCGACGAGCCAGGCGGAATTCGACGGCGACAGGCTCTCATGGCCGGTGAGCGCGGTCTGCGCAAAGATCAGGCCGCTCAGGGAGAACGCCAGGATGCCGGCGCGCCTGCGCTCCTTTTTCAGCAGGTAAAGTCCGAGCAACGAGCCGAGCAGCCAGACCAGCGCGGCGGCGGCGAGCCACTGGGCGTAGGTCCGGTAAAGTTCCACCGGCACCTCTGCGCTGGCGAAAGCGACGGCAAAGGGCGACAGCAGCAGGGCCGCGCCAGCCAGCACCGCGATCGGCACCAGCATCCAGAATAGGGCGCGCGTCGAAACTTGCGTCAGCCGCACGCCGATCAGCAGCGCCAGGGCGGGAAAAATCGGCAGGATATAGGAGGGCAGCTTGGAGCTGGAGGCGGAAAAAAACAGGAAGATGAACGCGCTCCAAATCAGCAGGAAACGCTGCGGCTTGAAATCCTTGGGGCCGCCGGTGTCGCCTTGCCAGGCCCGCGCCAAGGCGTCCACCATCAACGTGATCCAGGGCAGGATGCCCAGCGTCAGCACCGGCACGAACGACCACCAGGGCTGGTAGCGGTGATGCACTTTGGTGAGGAAGCGCTCGAAGTGCTCGTGAATGAAAAAGAAGTGGAAAAATTCCGGGTTGGCGAGGGAAACCGCAATGAACCAGGGCGCGCTGATGGCCAGGAACAGCGCGAGGCCGCTGAGCAGGTGGAGGCGCTTCCACAACCCCCAGTCGCGCTCGATCAGGGTGTACAGCACCAGCACCGCGCCGGGCAGCACCAGGCCGATCAGCCCCTTGCTCAACACCGAGAAAGCCAGCGCCGCCCAGGTGACGTGCATCCACAGCCGGTTCTCACCGCTGCCGGCGCTGGGGCGCTGGGCCAGGAGAAAGCCGGCGAGGCTCAGGCCCATGAAGAAAGTGACGCCCATGTCCAGCGTGTTGAGGTGGCCGATGAGCACATAGAGCAGGCTGCTTGCCAGCACCGCGGCGGCGTAGAGGCCGGCTTCGGCGCCCCACAGGCGGCGCCCGGTGAAATAAACCAGGGCAACGCCGAGGAAGCCGGTCAGGGCGCTCCACAGCCGCGCCGTCCATTCATGCTCGCCGAACAGTTTGTAGGCGGCGGCTGTTGCCCAATATTGCAGCGCCGGCTTCTCGAAATACTTGATGTCGTTCAGGCGCGGGGTAAGCCAGTCGCCGCTCGCCGTCATTTCACGCGGGATTTCCGCGTAGCGGCCTTCGTCGGGCTTGACCAGGTGGCGGTAGTCGAGAGTGCCGAACCAGACCAGGAGGACGACCGCCAGCAACAGCATGAGGCCGCGTTGCATGGACGGTGGGAATGGGGTCATTTAGTGAATGTTTTTAAACAATTGGCGGGCGCAAGTATAGCATTTGCGCCGGGTGCTGGAACAGCCGTCGTTATTGAGTCTTGAGCAGCACGATGGCCGCACCGCCGCCGCCATCGATCGGCCGTGCCTGGCAGAACGCGAGGATTTCGTCGCGCTGCATCAGCCAGCTGGCCGCTTTCAGCTTCAATACCGGCTCGCGGTTCTTCGAGCTCAGGCCCTTGCCGTGGATCACCCGCACGCAGCGCAGGCCGAGCGCCTTGCATTCGTCGAGAAAGCGGACCAGGCTTGATCTGGCCTCCAGGCTGGTCATGCCGTGCAGGTCCAGTTCGGCCTGGATCGGCCAGTGGCCGCGCCGCAGCTTGCGTAACGTCAACTGCGCCATGCCGGGACGGAGGTAGGCAAGTTCTTCGCCGCCTTCGGCCAATGCGCTGGGGATGTGGTCGCTTAGGCCATCCGCCCGCGCTGGGCTTGGCTCGGGTCGGTTCGGCAGGGCTGTGCGTCGAGGATGGGGTGGACGGAGTGCCGCCTTGCCGCTGTCGGGCAGGGGCCGGGCGTCGCCGATGGCGGCGCGGAACAGGGCGGATTCTTCTTCGGACAAGGGCGGCGGCGCTGCTTTGCCGCCGCCTTTGCGCTGTTTCATTACTTGCTCGCGGTTTCCAGGTAGTGCTCCGCGTCGAGCGCCGCCATACAGCCGGTGCCGGCGCTGGTGATGGCCTGGCGGTAGATGAAATCCTGCACATCGCCGGCGGCGAACACGCCGGGAACGTTGGTGGCGGTGGCGTTGCCGTGGTTGCCGCCGCGGGTCACGATGTAGCCGCTGTCCAGATCGAGCTGACCCTGGAACAGCTCGGTATTGGGCTTGTGGCCGATGGCGATGAAGATGCCTTGCAGCGGGATTTCTTTGGTGCCGCCGTCCTTCACGTTCTTGATGCGCATGCCGGTGACGCCGGTTTTGTCGCCCAGCACTTCATCGAGTTCGCAGAATGCTTCGAGGGTGATGTTGCCGTTGTCGATCTTGTCGAACAGCTTGTCCACCATGATTTTTTCCGCCTTGAAGGTATTGCGGCGGTGCACCAGGGTGACGTGCTTGGCGATGTTGGCCAGGTAGAGGGCCTCTTCGATGGCGGAATTGCCGCCGCCGATCACGGCGACTTCCTGGTTCTTGTAGAAAAAGCCGTCGCAGGTGGCGCAGCCGGATACACCCTTGCCCATGAAGGCTTGCTCGGAAGGCAGCCCGAGGTACTTCGCCGAGGCGCCGGTGGCGATGATCAGCGCGTCGCAGGTGTAGGTGCCGGCGTCGCCGACCAGGGTGATCGGCTTGTGGGTGAGATTGGCGGTGTGGATGTGGTCGAAGATGATCTCGGTGTTGAAACGCTCGGCGTGCTTCTGGAAGCGCTCCATCAATTCCGGCCCCTGAACGCCCATGACGTCGGCCGGCCAGTTGTCCACCTCGGTGGTGGTGGTGAGCTGGCCGCCCTGCTGCATGCCGGTGATCAGCACCGGATCGAGGTTGGCGCGAGCGGCGTAGATCGCCGCGGTGTAACCGGCTGGGCCGGAGCCCAGAATGAGCAGTTTGCAGTGTTTTACGGACATCTTGGTGTTCTCCCGAAAAAAAGTAGGGTATCGCAAAGGGCGCAATTTTGCCACACTCGAAACGGGCGCGGCGCGGGCTATTCATTCCATAATTTAGAATCATTCTAACATAGTTTGTCCGGCAGGTATTGTTATAATCGTGGCGTCATTTCAACTCTCGATATAATGGCCCTGATCAACAAATCCTCGTCCGGCCCGAATACCAGGGGAACGAACCGCCGGGTCCCGCCGGAGCCGATTTCACCGAAACTGGCCCGCCTGATCCGCGAAACGCGCTGGCTGGCGGTGGTGGTATTCGCGCTGTACCTGGTCATCGTCCTGTTCAGCTACGACAACGGCGACCCCGGCTGGTCCCACAGCGGCAGCCGGCTGACGGTGCACAACGCCGGCGGCGAGGTAGGCGCCTGGCTCTCCGACATGCTGCTCTACGTATTCGGCTTTTCCGCTTACTGGTGGGCGGCGTTCGCGCTGTATATCGTGTGGGGCGGCTATCACCGCATCGAAAACGCGGCCCTGTCCGACCGGCGCTCCCTGTTTGTCGCTGCGACCGGCTTCCTGATCCTGCTGCTCGCCAGCAGCGGGCTGGAAGCGCTGCGCCTGTATAGCCTCAAGGCCGCGCTCCCGCTCGCGCCGGGCGGCATGCTCGGTTCGGTGATCAGCAGCTCGCTGTCCCGGTCGCTGGGCTTCACCGGCGCGACCCTGATCCTGCTGTCTTCGATGGCGGCCGGCTTCGGCCTGTTTACCGGCGTCTCCTGGCTCAGGTTCATGGAAGGCCTGGGCGCCGCCATGGAAGGCGGCTATTTCTGGATCATCCAGACCTGGGACGCGTGGCAGGATCGCCGCGCCGGCTCGGTCGCGCTGAACCGGCGCGAGGAAGTGGTGGCGGAAGAGAAAAAGCGCTTCGACGACCACCAGCCGATCCATATCGAACAGCCGGTGATGGAAATTCCCCAGGTGCCGCTCACCGAGCGCGAAGTGCAGGCGCCCTTGTTCGAGAACCTGCCCGATTCGCCGCTGCCGCCGCTCAATCTGCTGGATGAGGCGGTTCCCGATACCGAGCAGATCAGCGCCGATACGCTGGAATTCACCTCGCGCCTGATCGAGCGCAAGCTGGCGGACTTCGGCGTGGAAGTCAAAGTCATCGCCGCCTATCCCGGCCCGGTGATCACTCGCTACGAAATCGAGCCGGCGGTGGGCGTGAAGGGCAGCCAGATCACCAACCTGGTCAAGGATCTGGCGCGCGCCCTGTCGGTGGTCAGCATCCGCCTGGTGGAAACCATCCCCGGCAAGAACTGCATGGGCCTGGAAATCCCCAACCCCAAGCGCCAGATCGTGCGCCTGCGCGAGATACTCGGCTCCAAGGTCTACGCCGACAACGCCTCGCCGCTCACCATCGCCATGGGCAAGGACATCGCCGGCAAGCCGATCGTCGCCGATCTGGGCAAAATGCCGCACGTGCTGGTGGCGGGCACCACCGGCTCGGGCAAATCGGTGGCGATCAACGCCATGATCCTGAGCCTGGTGTACAAGGCCGACCCGGCCAAGGTGCGGCTGATCCTGGTCGATCCCAAGATGCTCGAGCTTTCAGTCTACGAAGGCATTCCCCACCTGCTCGCGCCGGTGGTGACCGACATGAAGCATGCCGCCAACGCGCTCAACTGGTGCGTGGCCGAGATGGACCGGCGCTACCGCCTGATGTCGGCGCTGGGCGTGCGCAACCTCGCCGGCTACAACCAGAAAATCCGCGAGGCCGAGAAGTCCGGCGCCAAGCTGCCCAACCCGTTCAGCCTCACGCCGGACGCCCCCGAACCGCTGGAGGAAATGCCCTTCATCGTGGTGCTGATCGACGAACTCGCCGACATGATGATGCTGGTGGGCAAAAAGGTCGAAGAGCTGATCGCCAGGCTGGCGCAAAAGGCGCGCGCCTCCGGCATCCACCTGGTGCTCGCCACGCAGCGCCCGTCGGTGGACGTCATCACCGGCCTGATCAAGGCCAACATCCCCACCCGCGTCGCCTTCCAGGTTTCCAGCAAGATCGACTCCCGTACCATCCTCGACCAGATGGGCGCCGAAGCCCTGCTCGGCCAGGGCGACATGCTCTACCTGCCGCCCGGCACCGGCTACCCGCAGCGCGTGCACGGCGCCTACGTCGCCGACCAGGAAGTGCACAAGGTGGTGGAATATCTCAAGGCGCTGGGATCGCCGGACTACATCGAAGGCATCCTCGACGCGCCGGAAGTGGCGAGCGAAGCAGAGGGCGGCGGTGAAGCCGGCGGCGACGCCGAAGCCGACCCGATGTACGACCAGGCCGTCGCGCTCGTGCTCAAATCCCGCCGCGCCTCGATCTCGCTGGTGCAACGCCAGCTCAGGATCGGCTACAACCGTGCCGCGCGCCTGATCGAACAGATGGAAACGGCGGGGCTGGTGTCGGCGATGCAGACGAATGGGAATCGGGAAGTGCTGGTGAAGGGGGCGGAATAAGGGGGGCATGGCCACCGTGTAGCCCGGATGCAGCGTAGCGGAATCCGGGGATGCCCAACATGCTTGCTACTCCCCGAAATTGGCCTCGCCTTTTTCTGCGTGCGTACCCGCCCAGCCGCTCTCAAGAATTCCCTGACGAACATAACGGTGAAACGAGGAATACGGCCAATCTACAACCCTTTCCACCAAACCATGTTTGACCGGATTGAAATGGATGTAGTCCACATGGCACTGGAAATCAACATCGTCGTCGACTGTGTGTTCCCAATAACGCCGTTGCCAGAGCGCATACTCGCCTTTTGGGTTGCGCGTGACGGTAACGCCGGATTTTACGACCGCATGGGTGAATGCGCTCTTGATTGAGCGCCATCGGTTCGGGAAATTGTTGTCGCCCGGCGGCAGGGTCCAAATGGTGTGAAGGTGATCGGGAAGAACAACGATTGCGTCGATCCGGAAAGGAAGGTGGCGTCCAACCGTTCGGAAAGCTTCGCGCAACAGTTCAACCTGCTCCACCAGAATACGGGATGTTCGGTCCCGCAGGGTAGCCGTAAAAAAGGGCTCTTCACGGTTTTCCTACGGTAGTCAGGCGAGTTGGTGGCGATGCCGTTGGCATGGTGTGATAAAGGAACGACGGCGTGTCCTTGGTGTTGAGCTGGAAGATCTTGAGCTTGAAGTG